>NZ_JAMBOH010000033.1 GCF_023715505.1 Neobacillus cucumis
AAGAAAATTCACTGCCAACAACTAAGATAATAAAAGAATTAAAGCCCAAAAATAGAGAAAGGTGAATTTGAGGACGTTCAAATTCACCTTTCTTACTATTTGAAGCTAGTTATGTCCCAGCCTCTTTATAATCTTACTGGTAAATGATATCATCTCTTAAGGATGCTACTCTTGTTAAAGCTTGATCAATATCAGCTTCACTCACACCATAATGAGCAAGGGCCTTATGTAAATGGTTGACAATTGCATTAAAATGTTCTGGCTGCAAATTCATCCCTTGATGAGCTTTCGCCATGGATTGACCAGAATATTGTTTTGGACCACCGAGAGCAAAGCTGATAAATTTGGTTTGGTGACTCTTTTGTTTTTCCATATTGGTATGTTCAAAAAATTGATTAACAGTCTCATCCTTTAACACTAGTTCATTATAAAAATAGTCGACCACTTTTCCAATTGCCTCTTCCCCGCCAATCTTTTCATAAAGACTATCTTCCATGAATAATCACTCCTGTTCAGTAAAGTACAAAGCTATTTTCCTCAGAAAAATGGTTAATATACACACTTAACCCTAAACCTCTTCAATTGAATAAATTTCTATAGTTAGAAAAAGATAAGAAAAAATTAGTTAAGGGGTATTTTTAAATGCAAACCAATAAGGTCCTTAAACCGTTAAAATTAAGCCCAAATAAGCTAAAACCGGATGCAAAATTAACCGCACCAGAAATGGGAAAACTCTGGGCGACATATGTTGGCAATAGTATGTCATCCTGGATATTAAGGTACTTTCTTAAACATGTGGACGATGAGGATATTACATTATTACTGGAAAACGGCTTAAGTTTATCTGAGGATTTTATGCAGAGAATCGAGCAAATTCTTTCAAAAGAGAACTTTCCTGTTCCCATTGGTTTTACAAAAGATGATGTGAATCTTGGAGCTCCCCGCTTATTCCAAGATGAATTTTACGTTCACTATCTAAAGTATGTAGCAAAAGCAGGGTTAAGTTTATATAATGTGGCAATTCCTTTAGTGCTAAGAGAAGATATCAGAGACTTTTTTGTTTATTGTAATGTCTCTACGATTACTTTTCTCGGTCAGCTGAACGATGTTTTGATGATGAAAGGTCTTATCATCAAACCTCCAATGCTTCCCATACCCGAAAAAGTAGATTTTGTTAAAAAACAAAACTACTTAAAAGGATTTTTGGGAGAAGTTCGTCCACTCCACGCACTGGAAATCACACATCTTTACGATAACATTGAAAATAACACGACAAGTAAAGCCTTATTAATTGCATTTTGCCAGATTGCAAAAGATGAAGAGGTCAAACAATTTTTCATGCGCGGCCGTGAAATAACAGATCGATCCGTCAAGCAATATAGTGAAAAATTACAAAAGGATAATTTACCTTTTCCCACTCAGTTAGATCATTTAGTAACAGAATCTACCTTCTCACCATTTTCAGATAAATTAATGGTCTTTCACAAGGTGGATATGTTCTCGATGAAGATAAGGTCGTTTGGAAATTCAATAGCGGTAAATGGAAGAAGAGATATTGGGTCCATGTATATGCGCTCACTGGCAGAAATGTTGGTATACGTTGAGGATGGAGCAAATATATTGATTGAGAATGGCTGGATGGAGGAGCCCCCTAAAGCGGCGGATCGATCCGATTTAGCATCCAATAAATCTTAGTTATTGGATGCTATTACTATGATTATTTGACCAGTAAATCCTCTAAAGCGGGTTGGAGAGAAGGGTAGGAGAATTCAAAGCCTTCTCGTTTCAAAACTTCCGGAACAACATGCTGTCCTTCTAAGACAAGTGCACTCTTTTGCCCAAGTACCCATTTCATTACTAAGGTTGGTACCCGCAGCCAATGCGGGCGGTGTAATACGGATCCAATCGTTTCACCAAACTCCTTCATTCTAACTGGAGCAGGTGCTGTGACATTGACCGGACCATGTAATGGTTTTTCTAAAACAAAATGAATCGCCCGAATAACATCCATCACATGAACCCAAGAAACCCATTGCTCACCTGAACCAACGGTCCCTCCCGCAAACAATTTATATGGCATTACCATTAATGGAAGTGCCCCGCCTTCTTGGCCAAGCACGACTCCAAATCTCATTAAAACTGCCCGAATACCAGCTGCTCCAACTTGCCCCGCTAGCTTTTCCCAGTCATGAACCGTTCTACCTAAAAAATCATCGGCAATTTCTCTAGATTCTTCCGTATATACAGTATTTTGGGATGCTGGGTATACTCCGATGGCACTTGCATTGACAAGAACGCTGGGCCTTTTTTCCAATCTGTTGATAATCCGAATCAGTTCCTTTGTAGCCTTCATACGGCTCTCATATATTTGCTTTTGATGACTCATATTCCATCTTCCCTGATTGATCGAAACACCTGCTAAATTAATAAATGCATCTGCACTCCTTATTTCATCCTCAGGTGATGCCCCTTCGGTCAGCCAATTCACATAGGTAGCTTTTCTAGATGGTCTATGTGCCGTTCTTGTTAAAATAACTATTTCATGCCCTTTTTTTAAAAGGAAGTTGGTCAATTTTTGGCCGATAAATCCTGAACCGCCAGCGATAACAATTTTCATCTAGTCCCCCCATCATTCATCCACCTTTTTCCAATGATTATAAATGAATTCCTTAAACAATTGATTGATTCGCGCCTTTTTTTGTTTTTTCAACCATTCTACCTGATCAATCGGCAGTTTTAGTTTTAATTGAATATCTTCATCCGGCATCTCAACTTTTCTAATTTCTTCTAAAGTGATGCCTTCTTCGATATTCGGAAACCAAGGATCATTCTCATTCACCTGGTCCAAAAAATAATAGTCACCAGGGTCATCAAGCTCACTAAATAAATTCAACTGCGGCAAGCCCCCTGCTAAGACTTTTACATGCATAATCGAATGAAGCACTCTGCCATCTTCTAATTCTATTTCAATAATGAGATGATCTTCCTTTTTATATTTCTTTACGACAACCTCACTGACGATGAGGTCCAACTCTAAAGTGAATCCTGAACTTGCTGCAAAAACATAGATTGCACTTTTAAATACGTGGATGTTTTCCCCATCAATTTTTACTGATTTAACTACTGCCATAATGGTTCCCCCAAAAAGTTGTTTCTTCGTAAATAGTAATAAATATGTATTGGATTATCTATCATCATAACACCAAATGAGCTTTTTGAGGATGAAAAATGGTCTGGATAAATGTGAATAAGGGAGTAAAAACTAAATCATAACTAAAAAAGGAGTGTTTACTGATGGTAAACGAAAAAAATAATCAAAGTAATGATGACAATACAACGGGACAGCACAAAAAAACATTAGATGATATTAAAAAGAAAAGTCCGATGAATTGGGGTGTCATAGACTTTGCGGAAAGTGTTCAGCATCAAAATACTAGAAAGGATTAATTTTATACACCCAAAAGGAGAGTGGTCAAAAAAGCCCGCTCTCCTTTTCTATTAAGAAGTCTATTTAAATTTTAGAGATAATAAAGGTTTTATTGTTCACAAGCAGACCTTTTACTTCCTGGGGCTCAACAGGTTTGCTAATATAGTTCCCTTGAGCATAGTCGCAAGATCTATTAACAAGGAAATCATACTGTTCCCAATTTTCCACGCCTTCGGCAACGACATTAATTTTTAAACTATGGGCTAAGGAGATAACAGCGGAGGCAATCTTTGCATCTGCGTCGTCCCTCTCGATATTAGCCATAAAGGAGCGGTCAATCTTCAGTGTATCAATTGGGAAAAATTTCAAATAGCTAAGTGAAGAAAACCCGGTGCCAAAATCGTCAATCGATATCTTAATCCCTAGTTGTTTTAATTCTTGTAAAACAAGCACTGCTTCTTCCGGATTCTTCATGACAATTCCCTCTGTCACCTCCAATTCCAGCGAGTTAGGTGACAATCCTGTCTCTTTAAGAAGAGAGATGATGATTCCAACCAAGTTCTGTCTTTGAAATTGTTTTGGTGATAAATTAACACTAATTGTTAAATCGCCGAAGCCTGAATCCTGCCATTCTTTACACTGCCTACAGGCTTCCCGTAATACCCATTCACCAATTGGATTAATGAGGCCCGTTTCTTCGGCGATAGGGATAAAGGCATCTGGAAGAATAATTTGATCCAGTTTATTTTTCCATCGAATTAAAGCCTCCATCCCGTTTATTTCACCTGTATGTAAGTTTACTTTGGGCTGATAATAAAGGATAAATTCATTATCATCCAATGCTTTTCTTAACAAAATCTCTAGGTCCATCCGTTTATTAGCATGATGTTTCATATCAGGATGGTATAAACTATAGCAGTTTCTTCCGAGTTCCTTCGAACCATACATCGCGAGGTCAGCATTTTTAATAAGCGAATTAAGGTCTGTCCCATCTTTTGGATAAAAACTAATCCCCATGCTTGTTGAGATATTGAGCTTTTGTCCATTTATCAAGAAAGGGGCTGCCATCACTTCCATAATTCGATCGCATATCTCAGTTATTTCTTTCTCACTAGATAATTGCGGGATAAGAATGATAAATTCATCCCCGCCAAACCGGGCGAGTTTTACCTCTCTATGATCTGTCGCGGCGTGCAGCCTTTTTGAAACTTCCTTTAGCAGCAAATCGCCCGCTTCGTGCCCCAAGCTATCATTTACGACCTTGAAATAGTCTAAGTCCAGTAAAATAAAACCCAATATGCTAGAGTGTCCGTTCTTTTCGGTGATATGCTCCTCTAAAATGGACTGGATTGCCCATCGATTAGGCAGATTCGTTAAGGCATCATGAAAGGCCATATGTTTGATTTGTGCTTCAGTTCTTTTTTTATCACGAATATCTCGGCATAAAGCAAAATACATTTGATTTTCACCAATATGTATCAGGCGAATATTGATATCAACCGGAATTTGAGTATTGTCTTTCCCCGTCATTAAATCCTCGAAATTGCTGGAGGCCTTCTCTTTGGAATCAATTTTTAAATGTTTTATTTTTTCAGGAAGTTTGGAAAAAACCATTTCCGTACTCATTCTAAGTAGTTCTTCCTTGGAAAAGTTTAATACTTCACAAGCAGTTGGATTGACTTCCGTAAACATTCCATCTGTTCCAATTAAGAAAAAACTATCTGCTGCTTGCTCAGTTAAGCTTCTGAACTTCTCTTCACTTTCTTTTAAGCGATTTTCAGCTCTGACACGATCGGTTATCTCTAAAGCAAAACCCAGTAAAAAGTCCTCATCAGATTCATCAATGTGGATGATCGTTTTTCCAGAAAACATATGATGTTCCTCACCTTTGTATCCACTTGGAAATTCCCTGGTGATCAGCCGCCGCTTCTTCCAAACCTCAAGGTCATAAGCTCGATTAAGTTTGGCGATTTCAAGGGGAAAGTAATCAAAGATTGTTTTTCCAACGATTTTATCTAAACTTACCCCATTCGAAAGGCAAACTTCCTTGTTAGCATAGATGGTGCGCCCTTCTGGATCTTCTAAAAAGATATTAATGGGTAAAGCATCGAGTATACTAAGATATAAGGATTCATTTACGCGTATTTGCTTTGAAAGCTCATGGTTTTGCCGTTCAAGTTCCGCGACTTGTGAACGCAGTTTTTCTAATTCCATTGCTTGCTGATTAGACTGAAAGTTCATCTATACCCTCCTCCAAAAAGATACGATCTTGTATTTTTATTTAATGTAGTTGATTTTAGATTTGTAAAAATGATTACATATATTTCTATTATATAACATTATATAATAGTAATATTTGCTCACTTTTTTACTTTAAGAGCGATTTATGAATTTGAAAGAAAAAAATTGAAGTGCGAGCGTGGGTACTGTATAAAATATCTTATTAAGGGCATTTTATAAATAGGACTTGTAGCTCAATGATAGAGCAACTTGCAGTCATCTATGAAGACTGTAACGTATCTTGTGGGTTTGAATCCCACCAAGTCCTATTAAATGAAGAAGCTCCAGACATCATCATTCATTGGATGAAGTCTGGAGCTTTTTTTTCGTGTAATTGGAACCGATTATATCCCGCCACCCTCGTCATGAATCGTGCTGTTTTCTTTACGGATGTTGGCATATAGGCTTAATGTCCCTAAAGCAGCGATTAAAGTACTTAAGATCACAATGATATTGTAAAAATTAGTCTTGATCAATAGGTTAATCAATGTATAAGAAATTACCAATGACGCTAATGGTGAAATCAGCCATACCTTCAAAATCTTTCTAATTACTGCTTTTTGCCAAAAACCAATCCCATTTTGTGATGCCCCAATTCCTAAGATCCCACATGTGGTGACTTGAGTTAAAGGAATCGGCAGTCCAAAAATAGAGGCAATCGTAACTAATGCTCCACCTGTAAAAGAAACAGCACTACCCTCTAATAAGGATAGCTTTGTGATTTTCTTTCCATTGGTTTCGATCACCCTGCCCCCCAAAAGAATTGCACCTAATGCAACAAATAGTCCGCCGATCCAAATCCCTTTAGATGTAGAAAGCATTCCTGCTCCAACTAATGGTCCCACCGCATTGGCCACATTATTCATCCCTGCAGAAAAGGCTTCAAAGCAGCCCCCTAAGACAAGGATTCTTCCCAGCCATTTTTTCCATGTCCCTTGCTTTGTCAAACTTGGCCAGCGCTTTTCGGATTTGGCAATGATCTTCCCAAAAATAAATGTAATGATGAATGAAATAACTGGAACAATGACCCAAAATGCAATAATAACGATTAGACTATTAATGAATAAACTTTTAAACGCAATTCCGGCACCTACAATGGCACCAACAGTAACTTCGCTAGTCGATAATGGAATTCCCATTAGATTTGCTATAAACAATGTTAGGGTTGCCCCTGACAGAATAAGAACCACTAGTTCAATTGTAAGTATTTTTGAAGGAATGATTCCACTTCCAATCGTCTTTACGACCTCTCCGCCTCCAAGAACGGCACCTAAAAAAGCGGCGATGGCTACTAACACCATTGCAAGCCATTTATTCTTGATCGCATCTGCACCATAGGCCGACCCCATTGATGCGGCTGTTCCGCTAGCTCCAATGTTCATCGCGAAGAAGAATGCTATGATAAAAGCTAAATACGTCCAAAACATATCAATCTCTCCTTATGTATGTCTATCTATCTAGTAGAATAAATCTCGCAATGTTCCGAAACTTCAATTCATACTATTCAGGTAGGATTAATTTTATATTATACAATTCTTTTTTATATTAATCAACAACCAAATTACTTATGTCACAGAATTTTTTAAATATTTCTTATTAAAGCTCGTTTGATGTGAAGTGTTTTAAAAGTTGATAAGGGAACCGCGCAAGCGCTTGAACAGCCCCGACAAGCATAAGACGCTCAGGAAAAGAAGGCATTCTTTACCTTCATTCCCTGAGTGGCTGTAGACCATCGAGGGGCTAGGCGCTGGAGCTGGACGACGATAGTCCGTTTTTAATAGTTATCCACAAGCGAAAATTTTAAATTTCCTGTAATTTCCTTAACGACAAAAAATGCTATAACCCAATAAGGCTATAGCATCCTTTATCATATTTATAACTCTATTGCTGCGCTCTTAATGCCACACGGCGAATTTTTCCTGAATCGGTTTTAGGCAGTGCTTCCATATATTCAATAACACGTGGATACTTGTATGGAGCAGTTAAGTTTTTTACAAAGCTTTGCAATTCTTTTGTTAACTCAGGTGTACCGTCAATTCCATCTTTTAATACCACACAGGCTTTTACAACATTACCTCTAACAGGATCCGGGGATGCGACGACAGCGCACTCTTTTACCGTTTTATGTTTCATTAATGCATCTTCCACTTCAAAAGGTCCAATCGTATAACCGGAGCTGATGATGACATCATCTTTTCTTCCTTGGAACCAATAATAGTTTTCCTCATCTTTATATGCCCTATCTCCTGTTAGAAAATATTCACCAAGATAGGATGCTGCAGTGGATTCTGGATTTTTGTAATAGTGTTGAAAAAGGGCAGGGAAATCCTTTTTAATCGCAATGGTCCCAACTTCCTTTACAGGAGCAGGCTGGCCTTCTTCGTTAACAACTTCAATATAATTTGGCATTAATGGCTGGCCCATTGAACCTAATTTACTCTCATCAATATTTAAATTAGCTATCAATAAAGTGCTTTCGGTCTGGCCATACCCGTCACGGATAAGGATGTTAAATTCATTTTTAAAAACGTCAATGACTTCACGGTTCAGTGCCTCACCAGCGGAAACAGCAGTATGTAAAGCTGCTAAATCGAAAGTTGAAAGATCATCTAATTTTGCCATCATCCGATATTCGGTAGGTGTACAACATAATACATTGACCTTATTGTCCTGAAGAAGCTGTAAATATTTATGAGGTTGGAATCTGCCATTATAGACAAAGCCTGTTGCACCGGAACCTAAAATTGATAAAAACGGACTCCAAACCCATTTTTGCCAGCCTGGTGCAGCTGTTGCCCAAACAAGATCTTCTGCACTAATATTCAGCCATTTTGAGGCAGCAATTCGTACATGTGCATAACCCCATCCATGACTGTGAACAACACCTTTTGGCTGCCCGGTTGTTCCAGATGTATAGGCCAGGAAGGCTACATCTTCTTTCAAGGTATCGGCATCGGTAAAGGTTTCTGATTCATCCTCAGTTAGTGATTCCATAGAAAGCCAGTTAGGTACTTCCTCACCGAAGGCAATCTTAAATTGAAGGAATGGTGTTTCCTCTGTTATATTTTCAAATTCTTTAACCAAATTATAATAAGAAATAACAGCTTTTGCCTCTGAGTGATTCAAGCGATATAATAAATCCTTTGCCCGCAGCAATTCAGAAGATGGACTTATGACAATCCCTGCTTTTAAACAAGCTAAATAAATCACATAGGACTCAATTAAACGAGTCGTCATGACAACTACACGATCGCCTTTCTCTAGTCCTAATTTCGTTAATCCATTTGCCAGCTTATTTGCTTTCTTATTAAGTTCATCATATGTAATTGTTTGAGTATCACCGGATTCATTTACCCATTTCAGAGCAATTTTATCGGATACATGCTTTGAGATTTCACTTGCTAAATTAAAGTGTTCTGGTGCAATTAATGATTTTAAATCCACGGTTGTCAATCTCCAATCAGTTAAATTAAAACACACATATGGTTAATTAAAATTTTGTGCATTTTGAGAATTAGTACCTAGTAATAGTACAAGCCTTTAAAAATTATATACATACTATAATACCACTTTGAATTTGAATGTAAATTATTTAACATCGAAGTTCACCTAATCGTAGGATGTATTAACTAGATAATTGCTATTCCCCTTAAACAAATGGTGCCTGTCACCATTTATAATCTCGGCATAAAAAAAATAGGAGAAAATCAGTGCGATTTACTGATTTCCCCTATTACTAAAAAGCAAAAACGTTTTACAGTGTCAAAGTGCTTATTCAAAAAAATATAACTAGATTTCAAAATCGACAATAATACTATCTTCCAAGCCAATCTCCCTCAAGTAGCTAAAAACTTCTTGATGTGCTGGATGCGGCCCATAGTTTGCTAAGGAAGTTTTGTCCTCAAAGCGGACCGTCAAGCCCATTTCATAACCCTGACTACGGTTTGAAAAATTGGCCCCCTGCTGAATGTCTATAATCCCAGGGATCACATTTTTTAATAATAACGTCCGGCGAATTAATTCGTCTTTTTGTTTTTCAGTCGTTTTTGCTAAAAACTTTAGTAAGACAATATGCTCAATCATGATGTGACTCCTAGTTTCTGATTCAACTTCTCCTTATCAAAACCGGCGATTTGCTTGTATCGATTAGAAATTTCCTCCAGTTCCTGATAGGAAACCACATCTTCTAAATCGGTAAAACCATTAGGGGCACGTTCTTCGACAATTTGCATCACCACTTCTGGACCATTCTTCCGATTTAACAGAACAATATTTGCAGTTGGTTCTAACCTAGACTCTTCATAAACCTTCAATGCTAGCTCAGCATCACGATATTCCAAAATTGCTTCTCCCAAAGCATCAGCATCAAGTATCGCTTGTGAAGCACCATTCGATCCAATTGGATACATTGGGTGTGCCGCATCACCTAATAAGGTTACCCGCCCAAAGGTCCATTGTGGCAGGGGATCACGGTCAACCATTGGGAATTCATATACAGCATCTGTAGTTTCAATCAGCTTTGGAACATTCAGCCAGCCAAAATCCCAAGAAGCAAAGGCTGGTGCAAAAATCTCCTTATCGATTTTCCGATTCCAATCTGCCCTTGAAGGCATTTCATCACCGACCGCTAGTTCCGCAATCCAGTTAACAAGCGATTTACCTTTCGCAGCGGTATCAGGGCAAACGGGATAGGCGACAAATTTTTGATCCTGGTAGCCTGCCATAATCATCGATCTTCCTGAAAGGAAAGGTGTAGATTCTGTAATACCACGCCATAATATACGGCCGCTAAATTTAGGTAATCCTTCATCCGGATAATAAAATTTTCTCACAACGGAATGAATACCATCCGCAGCGATCATGATGTCTGCATGGTGAGTCCCAAGACTCTCGCCCGTTTTTCGGTTTTCAAACTGGGCTACCACTATTTCACCAAAGGTTTGGAAAGATTTCAAATGGTGTCCAGTAAACACCGACTTCTCCCCAAGTTCTTTTTTGACCGCTTCTAATAGCAGCATTTGCAGCCTTCCGCGATGGATGGAATATTGCGCCCAGTGGTACCCCGCTTCAACTCCCCGCGGCTCCCGCCAAATATTTTGACCGAATTTGTTAACATAAATAAGTTCGGCTGTAGGCAAGCCAATCTTTTCTAGTTCACTCGCTAAACCTAGTTCGGTTAAAACTCTTACTGCATGTGGTAAAAGATTAATCCCAACACCTAGAGCTTTAATCGTTTCCACGCTTTCAAAGACACGCACTGACACGCCAATGCGGTGAAGTTTCAGGGCGGTCACTAGCCCGCCAATACCACCGCCAACTATCATGGCTGATTTGATATTAGTCATACAAATCTCTCCTTGTTCTACAAAACTAGCTGATTATTCTTAATTATTACATAAATAATAAATTTATCAATAATAAAAATTCGAGATTCGAAGCAATGTTCACAAAATTTTCACTTACGAGAAAATAAACGCTTCCGCTATAATACGTAAGATAAAATGGAAAGGATGATCGTGTATTGCCATCAACTAGGAAAGAAAGTATTTTATTTGGTACAATAATGTTTTTTGGAATGGTTTTAGTGATGACGATTTATAATTTATTTTTAAATGGATTGTTTGGTGAACTCCCATTAGGTGAAATGGTTGTCGAAGGGATCATTGGGTTTATCATTGCCTTGTTGTTAGATCTATTTATTGTAGGTCCAGTAGCTAAAAAAGTGGCCTTCATACTTCCTTATGACAAATCTAAAAAATTCAATGTGATTTTAGTAATCTCATTTAGCATGGTAGTAGGAATGGTTCTGTTTATGTCCCTATATGGATTAGCAACTGCCTATCTGGAAAACGAACTAAGCTCAAGCGTTATTTCAGACTACTTATCCATAGTAGTTAAGAATTTTATAGTTGCTTTCCCTCTACAATTTTTAATTATGGGACCAGTTGTTCGGTATTTATTCATTAATTTTGTAAAGGGTAAGAAACCTATGAAAGTTGCATAGCAAAATGTGCAACAATAAATATAAAAGGCCTAATTCCTCTTATATTTGAGAAATTAGGCACTTTTTCTGTACTCCATTAAAACAACGACTTTACTTTTTTCCCTTCGGGGGTTATGAACCCTTCTTATCCTTCGAACGACTCTTCTTTTCTCTTCTTCGGGGGTTATGAACCCCTCTTATCCTTCGAACGACTTTACTTTTTTCTCCTTCGGGGGTTATGAACCCCTCTTATCCTTCGAACGACTCTTCTTTTCTCTTCTTCGGGGGTTATGAACCCCTCTTATCCTTCGAACGACTTTACTTTTTTCTCCTTCGGGGGTTATGAATTCCTATTGAATAGCCACTAATCCTTACTTGTCAGCAACCTTCGATTGATGGATGAAGTTCTCGTTTCAGTTAATTTAGTTACACTATTAATGTGCTAACACCTGACATATTTTCGTTTGAAACCCAGCCTCCCTCCTCTATCTATTTCCTTTTGAATATTTTCGGAAGCAAGTAGAATACTGCTTTTTTTCTTGTCCCTCCTGATTTCGACTGGACCAACTGCCCTTGCGGTTTCAACCGCCTTATCATGGAGCGGCAAATAGGAAATCCCAACCGTGTAAATAAAATTATTCATAGCGGATTTTGTTCGATCAGGAGAATTATGTATCGTGTTTTCTACCTGATCAAGCATACCGGAAATCTTGTTTGCACTAAATTCACTGTCAGGACGATTCCCCAAAAGCCAGCAGTAACAGCTCCAGCCAGCCGACATTCTAAGTTCTTCACCGCTAGAGATCCATTTATCAGCAACACCTTGGGCTATATCGGTTTCAGCCAAAGTTACTGCAACCACAAAATCGGACAGCATATAAAAATACGCCGCATCCATCCAACGCTCAAAATCAGCCTCAGTCATTGTCTTTGGGTCTGCAATGATGCCGGCAAAATACATGGCATCGTAGTTCCCAGTGGCATAAAGCTGCTCGGCTAAAGGCTGATTTTTCTTGATTTTCTTTGCAAGCGGCTTCATTGCGCCTGTTGCTACCCCAAAAAGCGGCTCGTGTGCACCATTACGTAAGTAAGTCTTCTTTATTCGTTCCTTGCCGAGCGCTTCCAGTTCTTGCATAACCATTTCGAAATCCATCGTTTTGCACTTCCTTTATAACATATCCATTTCATTGTAACCAAATATATCAAACAAGGCATTAACATAATGTAACTGTTCTTTTGTTAGCTCTTTTTCTTTAAATTCTATTTTGCTTATAGAATCTAATGCCCTAGCTGTCAGCCCAATTCCAACTAAATTTCCCTTCAAATTTAACTCCATAATGCATATTTTTTATTGTATTTGCAATAAAATTGTTATAAATTAGACTGTGTTAAAGTTTATTTTTGATTTTGTAACGATGTTGATTGGAGAGGAAGGCGCGTAGACTCCTGCGGGAGTACGGAACAGGGGAGACCCCGCAGGCGCTGTGGCGCCGAGGAGGCTCCCCTGACCGCCCGCGGAAAGCGAAGCGACCGGAGCGGAAATCAACATCCAAGATTAACACAGCCATAAATTAAAAGTAAACTGATTTTGTTGCAATTACAATAAAATTATCACACTAATTCTTACTGAACAATTAAATCTAAAGGACTGACAAAAATGAATGCAAAAAGAATTAGCTTTGATGAAGATTTAAGGGCAGCCTTTCTGATACGAAAAGAAGTATTTGTGGAGGAACAAGGAGTACCACTAGAAGATGAATTTGATCAATTCGATATACTGAATGGATTTTGCGAACACATATTAGTCCATTACAATGAACAACCGGTAGGAACGGGAAGGATTAGGTTTGTTGATGGCTCAGGTAAATTGGAAAGAATTTGCATCCTGGAACCTTATCGTAAATTTGGTCTTGGCAAAATAATTATAAAAGCTTTAGAAGAAATTGCTGAAGAACGCGGAGCATCTAAGGTTAAATTGCATGGACAAACACAGGCAGAGGGCTTCTATAAAAAACTTGGCTATCGGACTTCATCTAATATATTTATGGAAGATGGAATCCCACATATATTAATGCAAAAAGAATTATCTAACAAATTATGATAAAGACGTTAGTAAAGTGAATATTGCCAGCTAATTTTGGCAATATTCCCAAATTGTAGAGCACTTATTTCATAATTAAATATGATGTCAAGTGTAACTCCAAAACCCTTGGTAAATATAGAAAATGACGTGTTCCAATTCACACGTCATGTCCTATACCATTAAAAAAAATGCAAAAGATTACGGAACCCTTAACCAAAATTCAGGAGTCTTTTTCAAAAATATTCCCCTACCGTCACACGAGCTTATGCGCATACCACTTCTTCCCTTTAAATCGCCAAACAAAGATCAGTGTCCGCATCCCCCATTCAATATTCATCGCCACCCAAACACCGATGATTCCATAACCAAAAGCAATCCCCAATAAATATCCTAGGACGACCCTCAATAGCCACATCGATAGCAAGGATGCAATCGATGTAAAGGTGGAATCCCCTGCTGCCCTTAAAGCTGAGGGCATAATGAAGCTTGCTGGCCATAACAATGGATGACCGACTGCAGAGATTAAAATCAGCATAAAAATGGTTGGGACAATCTCAGCCGGGGGACTGAACAGTTTGACTAATAATGGAAACAAAGGTAGTAACACGGCATCCGCCAGCACAAACAGAATCGTGCCAAGTCCAATCATGGACATAATAAATTTCCTTGCATCCTGGACGTTCCTTCTTCCAATACATTGTCCCACAACTGTTACAATGGCAATACTTAATGAATTGGGTCCTATTTGAAATAGCAAGGCAATCGAATTCCCAATGGCATAAGACGTCAAAGCAAGGGTTCCTAATTGCACAATAAATGTTTGAGTTAACAGCTTACCACCATTGAAAAATAACTGTTCCGCCGCGAATGGAAGCCCTATAAACATTACCTTCTTTAAAATAGCAATATCAATATGTACCGCATTCTTCAACTTAAATCGGATCGTATCGTTGTATTTAATGATATAGATTAAAGAAGCCACTACACCTAGTAATCTTGCAAAAATAGTGGAAATCACAAGCCCTTCTACGCCCATATCAAAAATGGTAATGAGTAAAACATTGAGAATGGTATTGGTTAAATTCATTAATAAGGATAAATTCAAGCATGGTTTGGTCTCGCCGACTCCTCTTAATGCCCCCGTTACAGCTTGGAATATGGCAATAAGCGGATAAGAGAGACAACTGCCGATTAAATAAATTCGGGCATTATGAAAAACATCTGCATCTGCTTTACCAAATAAAAGGTTTAATGTTGGTGTATGAAAACTAATTACCAGTGCACTAAGAACAACTGAAAATAAAGTAACGGCTGTTATAGCTTGTGTCGCTGTTTTGGACACCATCTCCGCATTTCCACTGCCCTTATATTGGGCAACCATTACGGTACCACCTGTTGCGACCGCAATAAAGACGTTCACTAGGAAGATATTCAATGAATCTACCATACTAACAGCACTAACTGCAGCAACCCCTGCCGAGCTAATCATAGCTGTATTTAACAGACTCATAATGATCAAGAATGCCTGGTCAACAAAAATCGGCATGATGATCGCAAATAATTTTTTGTAATCAATCGATTCCCCAGTAAAATACTTATCCAACAAAAAAACAGTTCTAGGTTTTATTCTCACTGCGAGTTTATTCATACGCTACACTTCTTTTCGTTTAATATGTATTCAATCATAATAGTCAAATTAATATGGACTATTATAGCACTAATTATGGAAGAGATAAGGGATTTTTTTGTTATTGTATTTTTTAATATTTATATTTGTAAACTAAAAACAAATCCAAAGAATGAAACACTGCTCTTATCTATATGAATTCCTTCAGATAATTATTATCTGATTTCAAATGGCAAAACACCATGAACAAAAGTCATATTTTTCAAAAAAAATACCACCTCTTGTTTTAAATGGTCTATATTAATAAAATGAAGGGTAATAAAATAGTGGATACATAAGCTCACTTCTCTATATGGATGTAAAAAGGGCTTGTAATAAATTTAATAAGAGGATAAGGAGGATCATCTATGTTTTTATCCTGTCCCATTTTGGCTGCACTTTTAGGGATGCTGATTGCGCAATTTGTAAAAATACCGATCCATTTTATCTCAACAAGGGAGTGGAAATGGAATTTGATGTTTAGCACCGGCGGAATGCCGAGCTCCCATACATCTACCATAATCTCCTTAACGACAGCGATTGGATTAATTGCTGGCTTCAAATCAAATGAATTTGCGATTTGTGTTGTTGTGTCTGCGATTGTTATGCATGATGCGACTGGTGTTCGCAGACATGCAGGCTACCATGCGGAAATTTTAAACACGCTTTTAGTTGATTTCAATAAACTAATCGAGGCATTAAAGAACCCGAACATAAAAATGCCCGAGTCTCGAGAGAAGTTAAAAGAATTATTAGGTCACCAGCCAATAGAGGTTTTTGGTGGAGCCATAACAGGCATCATCATTGGTATGGTTACCTATTATCTATATCCGTTCTAAATCTAAACACAAAACAATCCACCGTAATTCAACGGTGGATTGCTTTAGTAAATAATGATTTAAGCGAATCGATAATAAATTAATAAAAAAGTCGCAAGGACAAAAATAAAATTCAAGAAAACAAAGATAAACTGATCTATTTTTGTTTTGTGCATTTTAATTGGCGGGTTGTAGAATGATACACCTTCAATGATGAAGATTAATAACACAATATGAATCATAAAATGACCAATCACTTCAGTCATACCAAATAACATGGTGGTAGAGATAAAAATACCTGTTACAACAAATCCTAATACTCTATTTAAAATACCCACCACTAATAAATAACCTACGACAAATTCTATAAACGCAGCCATGACTACAAATAAATCTGGTGCAAAACCAAACGTAGGTACATGATGGTGAATAACAATATCTAAGGCCATATCTGGGTAAACCCATTTTTCAACCGCTACCCAGCTAAGCGATAAACCAGTTCCTAAATATAAGAACGGAAAACCTACTTTTTCCAGCTTAGTATTTCCTACTAATAAGACACCAATGATGGCAACATAGAAGCCGTAGTCTAACATATAGAAAATACCATGGTGAATGGTTACATAAATAAATAATCCTAATAATAAAGTTGCACCCATTTTGGTCGAGATATGGTGTGGGATTAATAAAAATCCAATCGTAATCCATGTTAAGATCACAGCCACAGTGTTATGAATATGAATCTCAGGAGCAAATAATGTTCCATTGACCATCTGGATGATCAGCGCTATAGCTGTTCCATATTTTAGGATATAGCGGGAATACTTTCTTAAACTAGAGAGACGGTCTTCCCACTTTTTCATCGGTCCCCAGTCAGCCATTTTCGGAATAATTAGCGTCAATGAAGCTAACACAACCGCTGCCACTATGGCTAAAAATATAAACGCCGGTGATACGATATGTTCAATTGACTCCTTATGCGGCTCAACATTCGTGAACCATTTCACATGAGCTTCGGCAAAAAAAGGAGTCATAATAAGGCCTAACATTAATAAAATCTGAAATATTTTTTTCATCAGTAAATCCCCCTTGGTAACATAAACAATATGAATATAATGTTAATATACATGATAAAATAGTCCCGTAACCGGATCATTTTTGAACATTATGTGAATAAATTCACATAAAATGAAATCAGGAATCTGAATAACATATTCAACCGTAAAAAAAAGAGATTGTCCATCCAACCTCTAAACAAAAAACTTTAAAGTGGATGGTATTATTTTAGGTTAATTGGATGGTTATTTAAGGGTGGTGTTTTGTTATTATTAATATAAACTATATTGATTTAATAAATTTACTGTATCGAGGTGTATCATGAATATAATGCTTGCTTTGGTTACGCTTATTTTAATTTTCGCTGTAGTTTCTACTATACTATTAACTGGGAAGTCAGATGAAAACTACAGCAGTTCCACAAAAAGAAATACGATGAACCTGACTTTAATATATGTTGTCATCATTTTTCTAGCATTAATTTCACTAGGAATCTACATTTGGTTAACCTAGTGAATAATAATTTAATATGATGTTAAACGGAGATGATTAGATATGACATGGACAATTATTTCAATAATCCTCATTAGTCTATTAAAAATATTAATTACCTGCCTCCCAACCGGTCCAGTAGAATGGTTAATCAGGAAATTCGAAACCCATTCAAAACTTGGTGACAAGAATATCACCTTGAGCATTGACGGAAGACGTCTCGAAGGTGAAGACAAAACGAAGGTGATTAATGACTTTAACGAAGCAATATTTCTAAAGAAACACTATATATTTCCAGGCACCGAGGAATTATATTTAAATCCTGAAAACAGTGACAGTCCTATTGTGATTGAAACTAAAAGAGGCAATAAAGAGGTGAAGTTATTTGTGTACCGATACAAAGATCACGTTGATGTAGTAAAACAGTTTAAAAAGAAATTGGTTGCATATAGTCTTATGTCTGAGAGTCTTCAAAAGTTCTCTATGTAATCGAAAGCCCAAAGATGGTAAACGGTTCAATATCTATCAGAAGAAAAAAGGCTCAGTTCAGTTTACTGAGCCTTTTCTTATACTTTCATGCTTTTTATTATCTATATGATTTCAACTTCCATGGTATGGTACACTAGAAGGTACAAAGTATCAGATTACATAAGAGGTGGCAAGCGTGAAAACAGTTGTAGTGATTGGCGGCGGTATTACAGGATTATCTGCCATGTATGAGTTACAAAAATGGAAGTATTCCAATGGAATAGATATCAGGCTGGTTCTGGCAGAAGCATCCAATCAACTCGGAGGGAAAATTCGAACCCTAGCACAAGATGATTTTATCATGGAAGCCGGAGCGGATTCGATTGTTGCCCGTAAAATGGAAGAAATGACATTATTTGAAGAACTTGGTCTAGGAAAGGAAGTCGTTTACAATGCGACTGGCCGTTCCTTTATCTACACAGATGGTGAATTGAAACTGATTCCTGAGGATTCTGTCTTCGGAATCCCTGCAAGCATTGAATCGTTGGCGAAAAGTACACTCGTGTCTGCAGAGGGAAAAGTGGCCGCACTGCAGGATTTTTATACACAAAATGAGACGTTCACCAAACATGATTCCATCGGTTCCTTTCTTGAGTATTTTCTTGGAACAGAATTGGTGGAAAAGCAAATTGCCCCTGTCCTTTCCGGCGTCTATTCAGGGAAACTTAGTGACTTAACACTGGCATCAACCCTACCATATTTGATCGATTATAAGGAGCAATACGGAAGCATCATAAAAGGGCTCGAAGCGAATAAACAGAAATTCAAAGGCAGAGATAAAAAGTTTCTTTCCTTTCAAAATGGCTTAGGCTCTGTGATTGACGCGTTGGAAGAAAAGCTTGATGAAACTGAAATCTTAAAAAATACAAAAGTGATTAAAATTGAAAAAAACAACAGTGGATATCAAGTGTTTCTTAACAATCAGGAAATCATCGAAGCAGATTTCGTAGTACTTAGTATTCCGAATACAGCTGCCGAAAATCTAATCGATGATCCGGACCTTAAAAACGAATTTTCAAGATTCAAAAACAGTTCACTAATTAGTGTTTATGTGGGCTTTGATGTGCCTGACAGCATCCTTCCCGCAGATGGAACGGGGTTTATCACGGCGGGTACGGATGAATTGTCCTGCAACGCCTGTACATGGACAAGCCGGAAATGGGAGCATACCTCAAAATCTGGCAACTTGCTTGTTAGACTCTTTTATAAGAATAGCCATCCTTCCTACGCTTTGTTAGAGAAAATGGATAAAGAGGAACTGCTTGAGATTGCACTTGGCGATATTTATAAAAGTCTTGGGATTAGTGCCACCCCAGTTGCAAGTGAGGTCACGAAATGGGCCGATCAAATGCCCAATTATTTAATTTCTCATCCTAAAAGTGTAGAGACGCTTGAAAGCAAAATGGAAGCCGATTATCCAGGAATCATCCTGGCTGGTTGTTCCTATTATGGAGTCGGTATCCCAGACTGTATCCAAAACGGGATAGATTCAGCAAGGAAAATCACTCAAACTTTATAATAGAAAAGGATAGCTGCCTGTTACAGCTATCCTTTTCTTATTTAACCTTTTATTTAACAGAAAGCAGGGCATCGGCAAATCTTTTGATTCCTTCATGAATATTTCCTTCATTCTCCCTAGAAAAGGTAAATCGGACAAATCCCTTCTCTGAGCCCATTGTGGAACCCGGGACAAAAATCACGCCTCTTTTAATGGACTCTTCTAATAATTGAATTTCATTCACCGCTTTTTTTATCCTGCACCAGATATGAATGCCTCCATTTGGAATCGTAAATTCAACCTCTTCCTTTAAAAAGGACTGAAGACTAACAACAATTTGATTTCTTCTGCTTTCTAACTGTTTAGCCAAACCCTTGATATGTGATGTAAAATCACATGATTCTAAAAAGTCATTTGCAACCCATTGACTATAACTGGCATGTCCAAAATCAACTTGCTGCTTTGCATCAGATAACCTTTCAATCACCGCTCTTGGTCCTATAATCCAGCCTATCCTTAATCCGGAAGCCACTATTTTTGTTAATGAGCTAATATATAAAACATTCCCATTATGATCTAGTGATTTAAGCGTCTTCATCTTTTCTCCACTAAAAGATGTTAAACTGTACGGATCGTCTTCCACTAGAGGAATGCCATATTCAGATGATATTTCAAGTACCTTTTTCCGCTTGTCCAAGTCCAATAGAGTACCAGTAGGATTTTGAAAAATGGGACTCAAAAAAATCATTTTAATTCTATGTTTTTTATATAAAGCGGTAATTTCCTCAGGGTTTATTCCGTCATTATCCACTTTTAAAAAATAAGGTTTAATTCCAGCAGATTTAAAAACTGGCAGATTGTAATGATAGGAAGGATTTTCAATCGCCACTGAATCTCCTGGTTTTAACAAACATTGAACGACAAGATGCAATGCCTGCTGTGCCCCTGACGTAACTAAGATTGATGATGGGTCCGTTTCTATTTCGCGATACTGTTTAACATGTTTGGTAAGTGTATCCCGGAGAATCGCATTTCCCTGCGGATGGTCATACCCTAACGATCCAATAAAAGACCTATTCGATGTAATTTCTCTAAGCGAGGTCAATGGAAATAAATCCTGAGACAATTCCCCACTGGCTAGATTGATGAGTTTATGTTCTGCCATTTCTTTATGGATTCTTTGTGTTACAGGAAGATTTGGTAAAAACGAACCGGCCTCAATATACCGGTTCCAACTTGGAATCCGTTTCTTAGTTATTCCCCAGATGTCTTTACTGACGGTGGTTCCACTGCCCCTATTTCGATTAATGAGTCCATTTGATTCCAGCTCATCATAGGCAGCTATTATCGTACTTCTGTTGATTCCAAGTTCTTTCGCCAAGCCTCTTTCCGAAGGCAAAGGTTTATCAGGCGGAAAAGTCCCATCGGCAATTCCGTTCTCGATAAATATAGCAAGCTGTTTATAAATCGGTGTCTTTGATTTTCGATCAGGTTTCCAATCCATTTGTTACTTCCTTTAATTTAATTAACTCTCTCTATTTTATCATTCTGCTAATTTTAAAAAAAGAACCTTTAATCCAAAGCTAGATCAAGGTTCTGTGTTTTGTTTCCATTCATATTCAATTATTACTCAATTCCTTAAAAAATATTTTGAACTTGTTTTCCCAACTAATACCACTAATACCCTGGTTTCGCATCCATCAAATTTAATTAAAGACCAGCTCTTTTTCGCGAAGGCCAAGCGTCTGTGCTGTTGAAGCATGAATTTCCTTCAGAAGTTCTGGGTTTTCCATTAGTGACACACCAAAAGAAGGAATCATTTCTTTAATTTTCGGTTCCCACTCCTTCATATTCTGCGGGAAGCATTTTTTGAATACCTCAAGCATAACATGAACGGCGGTAGAAGCACCTGGAGATGCGCCAAGTAAGGCTGCAATTGAACCATCAGCTGCAGTAATTACTTCCGTACCAAATTGAAGAGTTCCTCTTCCGCCCGCTTCAGTATCCTTGATCACTTGCACACGTTGGCCCGCTACTACTAAATCCCATTCCTCACTCTTAGCGTTAGGGATAAACTCACGTAACTCTTCCATGCGCTGTTCTTTCGATAACCTCACTTGCTCAATTAAGTATTTAGTCAATGACATATTTTTTGCGCCTGCTGCCAACATCGTGACAAGATTATCCGGTTTTACGGAAGTTATTAAATCTAACATAGAACCATTTTTTAAGAACTTAGGTGAGAAGCCGGCAAATGGTCCAAATAGCAACGATTTTTTATTGTCGATAAATCTTGTGTCAAGATGTGGAACAGACATTGGCGGAGCACCAACCTTAGCTTTGCCATATACTTTTGCATGATGCTGCTCTACTACATCCGGATTATTACATACCATAAATAGACCGCTTACAGGAAATCCACCAATATGTTTTCCTTCAGGAATACCAGATTTTTGTAGTAAATGCAAGCTTCCTCCTCCGCCTCCGATGAAGACGAATTTTGCAGTATGGCGTTCGACCGTACCACTATCGAGATTCCGTACTTTTACTTCCCACGAGCCATCGCTTTTTCGTTTGATATCCTCAACACTATGCTTGAAGTTTAGCTCGACGTTTTTACTCTTTAAGTGGTCAAACAACATGCGCGTTAAAGCACCAAAGTTGACATCCGTTCCAGAGTCGATTTTTGTTGCCGCTATTGGTTCATTCCATTTGCGGCCTTCCATGATAAGTGGAATCCATTCCATCAATTTTTCCGCGTCATCGGAAAATTCCATCCCTTGAAAGAGTGGGTTGTTTGACAATGCTTCAAAACGCTTCTTTAAAAAAGTTATATTTTGTTCCCCTTGTACTAAACTCATATGAGGTAATGGCATGATGAAATCCTGTGGATGATCTATCAGCTTGCTGTTTACAAGATAAGACCAAAACTGCATTGAAAGCTGAAACTGTTCATTAATTGTTATCGCTTTACTAATATCTACAGATCCATCTGGTTTTTCGACTGTGTAGTTAAGCTCGCACAGTGCGGCATGTCCCGTCCCCGCATTATTCCATTCGTTAGAACTTTCCTCACCTGCGCTACTTAGCTTCTCAAACACTGTAATTTCCCATTCCGGAACTAATTCCTTCAAGAGTGTCCCTAACGTCGCACTCATGATTCCGGCACCAATTAAAATGACGTCTGTTTTAGTTTCACTGTTGTTCATTTTTACCAACCTTTTCCCCTAAAATTTGCAGAATAGATGTAGGTCTCACACAAACATAGGGATGACCTAATCAAACACCATTCTGTCTCAATAATAAATCTATTACAATTATTTATAAAATTAAAATATCTACTATTATATTATAATTATAAATTGTATTAAAATATAGTAAAAAGTAATAATTCCCTCCACAAGTCGTAGGAACACACAAATATCAAGGCCTTAACTTAGCTTCTTGGTATGGATTTAAACTATTTTTATATTAATAGACATTTATAGTTATAGAAACGAAGCTTGATTGGTTATAGAATAGATCACCTTCATTATACTCTTTTTTCTTCAAACAAAAAAAGGCAGATTATTCCGCCTTTCTTCCATTGATAAACTCCTCATTCCATTTCTTAACCAAACGCTTTGGTGCTGCACGTAAATAGGCTTCTTGAATTAGGTCGGTCAATTCATCCCAATTTTCCTTAGCCGGATTTTGAATCGATACCCAGCCGTGATGTCCTATATACGGAGTTTTGAAAAAATATTCTTTTTGCAGCAATAATTCTTGGGTTTCCCTATCTGACTTGAACGACAAGCTGAACCCTTTCTCGCTTTCACCTGATATCACGAAGGATTTTCCATTAATTTTAAAAGTATTATGACCGAAACCGTCGATAAGTTCAACAGCCTCGGGCAGGGCAAGACAAATGGCGCGGACTTTTTCAAGCATTTCTGCCGACTCTTGTAATTTCATGTTTTTATTCATGGATTCTATTTTGCATTTACATCAGGTTGATGAATTCCGAAAATATTGCCCTCTGGATCCTGATAGTATCCTTGCCACGCCATTCCAGGCAGGGCGTATTTGGCCAATGCCACCTTGCCGCCATTCTCAATAATTTTCGCTTCCGTTACATCATAGTTTTCCACACCCATTGTACAAGCATATCCATTTAAAGGTTGATTTGTTTCTGGCGGAGCACTTTGACGCTGCATCAAAGCACCATTGATTCCAGGCTCATCTTCATTACCAGTTACGGCTCCAAAGTAAGGCATCCCTGCATAATCACTCCAATCTTGAAAAGACCAGCCGAATACCTCACCATAAAACTTTTTTGCCCGATCCATATCACTCACATGAATTTCGAAATGTACTAATCTTCCCATGATTACCTCCAATTTTATAATTAATCTTATCTAAGACGTTAACTTCCAGTTTGTCCCTTAATTTTATTATAAATATGGAATAAAACACAATTTTTATCAATGTTTTTCGCACAAAAGAGAGGCTGTCTCCCAAATTGACAAGCCTCTCTATTTGTTTCTCTTACTAGTGTTATTCTGTTTTTGGTTCTTTATAGAAAAAATGCATTCCGCGTCCTTTATGAGGAAACAGATCTAATTCCTTCACCTTATCTGCATGGTTAGTCATCATCTCATTGAAAAGCTCGTCCGCAGATTTATCTTTTGTGTTTATTCCCAACTTTTCTGCTGCTTGGAAGATCTTTTTATCTCGGACTTCATGGGCTATTTGATGAAAATCCTTATTGGCAGTTGAAATCCCTAGTTCTTTAGCATCTTTCTTTATTTGGGTCTCACGGACTTCCCTGGCTACATCACGGAGGTCCTTCCCATCCGTCGAAATTCCCAGCTCTTTCGCCGCTTTTTTTATTTGGGTTTCTTGTATTTCCTGAGCTACATCACGAAGGTCTTTTCCTACTGTTGAAATCCCCAACTTTTTGGCCTCATTTTTAATGGTAGCTTCAAAGACCTCTTTCGCTAGTGAATCAATCTCTTTCCCTTTCGTACTAATCCCAAGTTCCTCCGCTCTCTTTTTAATCATGGCTTCCCTAACTTCTTTTGCAATCGCCTCTGTATCTTTACCATTTGTTTTTATTCCCAGCGATTCTGCCTGTTTTTTAATAAATTCAGGATTTTGTCTGAAGTGACCATGACCATGGCCATGGACCTCTGAGGATTGATTTTGTTCATTTGGCTGTGCAGCTGCGAACGCTTGAATTGGCCCAAAAACTCCAATCAGTAATGCAAAGGCAAAAAAATAATTCATCAGCATCTTTCTCATCTTGTAACTTCCTCCCAAAAAATGGTTTTAGTTTTACAGATGGTAGGATGCCCATGAATTATGACCAAATTTTGAACAAATTGTTAAATTAATATGCATTCAGTGAAACTTCTCTCATAGTCTTTCTTGTTGTTTTTCCCAACATAAACGGGAAGTAATGATTAATGGTATAAACGGCGGGTATCAAAATAACGACCGTTATAATTGTGTATAGTACCCCTTCAACTATCGGATGATTGATTATGCTTTCAAAATTAAGAATCGATTTTTGAATCAGTAAATTAAAGACAAAAAACGCGATTTTTTGGTGGAAAGCTAAATAGATGAATGAATTCTTTCCAATATACTGGAGAACCTTATTTTTCTTCATATGTTTAATTAAAATAACAAAGGCTCCAATTCCAGAAAATCCTGATAGATAGAAAAGAATAATATTTCCTAAGCTGCTATTATAAAAATCTACTCTTTCTCCTGTAAGTAGATAATTAAGGTAACCTGTGAAAAGATTAACGATTAATAAAAGGATAAGAGCTTTTAGATGGTTAAACCGTTCCAAATTCTTATTATTTTCTTTGAATAAATAACCCGCTCCATAAAAACCAACGCTAATCATGGCCACGTCTATATTCCAAGGCAGCGGTTGTCCAACCATCTTGTTATAAAAACATCCAAAAACTGAAGTGACTAGTAGAAAGAATCCGATTGCCTTTTTCGTTTGTCCTATTTTTGTAATAAAATAAAAAAGTAATTCCGTACAGAATAAACAGGCAACAAACCATAAAGCACCGGTATGAACGGTCCAGATTGTTTTTCTTTCAGCTATGACAGAACCTAATAACGGGGTTAATAGATTGTTTTTATAATTCACCAGTCCAAAATGATTTAATAGTAAAAACCATAGGTATGCCATAAATGAAAAAGACAAGTACGGGAGGATTAATGACTTTGTCCTTTTTTTAAAAAACACCTTTAGGCTTGGAAACTTATCTTTATTATATAAATATCCCGATAGGAAAAAGAATAACGGCATATGAAATGTATAGATATATGTTTTAAGTGGAGTTGGGATATCTGCATGCCCTAACATCACTAGCAGCATTCCTAATCCCTTCCCGATATCTAACCAATCTAATCTCTTACTCATTGGATCCCCTCTCTTCTATTCAAATTTGAGGTTGACTGGCATTGAAATTCTAAATGACTAACGAGTAAGAGTATAGTATGACTTTCTTAATTTAAACTTAAAAAGAAACAAAGCCGTAATCAGTAATCCTGAATAACGGCTTTGTTTCTTTGTTTATTAGAAAACGATCGTCTTATTCTGATGGACGATAATTCGGTCCTGGATATGCCATTTTACTGCACGAGCCAACACGCTTCGTTCAATTCTCCGGCCAATCTTTTTAAGACTATCAACATTATCATGATGACCTACCCTGCTAATATCCTGTTCGATAATCGGTCCTTCATCAAGATCATTGGTTACATAATGTGAAGTCGCACCGATTAATTTCACCCCGCGGTCAAAGGCACGTTCATACGGTCTTGCCCCCACAAAGGCAGGTAAAAACGAATGGTGAATATTAATAATTTTATTAGGATTTTCCTTTATAAAATTCGGCGTTAAGATCTGCATATAACGTGCCAATACGATGAAATCAATATCATACTCTTTTAAAAGCTTAAGCTGCTCGGCTTCTGCTTGTTGACGAATATCCTTATTTGCCGGAATATAGTAAAACGGAATATTAAGTCCTTCAACAACCTCTCTCGCGTTTTCATGGTTACTGATGACAAAGGCAATATCAGCCATTAAATCTCCGCTTTGCCACTCCCATAAAAGTTCGAGCAAGCAGTGTAGTTCTTTAGAGACAAAGATGGCAGCTTTCTTAAGATTGTAAACATGCGTAAATTTCCATTCCATTGAAAAATTCTCAGCAATATCAGAAAACTGTGTATCCATATCTTTTGCTTTATCCTTTAGGCCTGGGCATTCAAATTCAATCCGAATGAAAAAGATGCCTCCCTCAGGATTGGTAGAATACTGACTGGATTCGATAATATTTGCGTTATAGGAGAATAAAAACTTTGATATCGCCGAAACAATTCCTGGTTGGTCCGGACAACTAACTAGAAGACGTCCACGATTTTTATTTTGTTCTTGAAATAATTCAATTTGCTCTTTAATAAATGCATTCATATCTAAAACCTCACTATCTTGTTTGAAACATTATACATGAAAAACACTTATTAGTTAATAATTATTTGAAAATTCTCTAATATAGTAAAAATACCAGGTTCCACTTTGAACCTGGCACTTTGATCTCATACTATTTTTCAGAAAAAACTATCCTAGTAACCTAATTTTTTATCAACGACGTTAAGAAGTGGGACCCCCTCATAGAAACGCGTAAGGTTTTCTAAAATCAACTTCATAACCCGTTCTGAATGATTACTCGAGTTATAGGCATTATGCGGTGAGACAATCACATTGTCCATATACCAAAACGGATGATCTTTAGGTAACGGCTCGACCTCAAACACATCAAGCCCAGCCCCAGCGATTTTGCCATTTCGCAGGCAATCGACTAAATCCTTTTCGGCAACTGTATTCCCACGTCCGACATTGATTAAGTAACTATCTTTTTTCATTTTGCTAAAACGCTCTTTATTCATAAAATGGATGGTATCTTTTGTGGAGGGAAGGGCCACTACGACATAATCTGATTTCGCGAGCACTTCATCTACTTGGTCCATACCGACGACAACATCTGCTGGTTCATGTTTCTTGTTTTTCTTATCAGGGTTTCTGCGGCAGCCAATCACCTTCATTTCTAAACCTTTACAACGTTTGGCAATTTCATAGCCGATTTCTCCGTAGCCAATAATCCCCACTGTAGAGCCTGCGAGGGTTCTAACTGGCAGCATTTTGCACCATTCCTGCGCTCTTTGTTTTTTTACCATCGTCGGTATATCCCTAGAAAATGCTGAGATTAACGCAATCGTGTGTTCTGCGATTGGAACAGAGGTACATCCTTTGGCATTGGTAATGATGACATCACTGTTTTTCACCACATCGGTGAGCATCGCATCCAACCCAGCACTAATGGAATGAACCCATTTTACGTTTTTAGCCTTTTTGAGAATATTCAGGTTATCACGCATGCCTAAGGTTAAAAGAATCTCGCATTCAGATAAATCGGCGGTTACCTCTGGTTCAGGTTCATCAAAATTCCATGGTTCCACCACAATATTAGGGCAAATCTCCTTAAATTGTTTAAGGTACACCTCCGGAAGGTTGTAGCGGATATATATAGAAGGTGAAACTTTTGGGGTCATTACCTTCATTCACTTACCCCCTCTAAGACGAAGTTTTTTTGCTTGTGTTCTTGATAGGACTCCGCCAAACGCTCAATTCCCCGTTTAATTTCTTCCTCGTTGCAGTAGGTAAAACCGAGGCGGATATGATTCTTTTCATCTGCATTCAAATAAAAATGTGCCCCGTCTAAATAGCTGACACCCTTTTGTAGTGATTGCTGCATAAACTGACTCGTATCAGTACCTTCTGGGAAGGTTAACCAAAGGAAAAAACCCCCTTCTGGCATAATATAAGAGACGTCTCTATCAAATGCTTCCTCGATCGCCACCACCATGGCTTCCATCCTTGAACGATAGATAGAGTTCAGGAAATCCACATGCTGATCAAAATCAATCGTTGTTAAAAATTGCGAAACGATTTCTTGAACAAACACACTTGTCGAACCGTCCGATTTTAACATCCGCATTTTATTAATTAACGGTTCGCTCGCAACGGCCCAGCCCATGCGGATGCCCGGGGCAACTATTTTAGAAAAGGTACTTAAATAAATCACACGGTCAGGTCCAAAGGAATAAATGGAAGGGACGTATTTTCCTGTAAAGCTTAACTCTACATAAGCGTCATCCTCAAGCACATAAAAGTTATATTCATAAGCCAATTCCGCCAGTTTTTTTCTTCTTTCAAGCGAAAGACTAACCCCTGTCGGATTATGGTAGTTTGGCATAACATAAAGCACTTTTGGCATTGGACCGCCATTTTTTCTAGCTTCCTTCAGCTGATCCTCAACTAAATCTACCCTTATGCCATCTTCGTCGATCGGAAATGAAGTTAATTTTGTTTCTGCCAATAAAAACTGCCGAATGGCTCCGAAAAAAGATGGCCCTTCCACCCATACATGGTCTCCAGGGTCTGTTAATGTCCTAGTAGCGATATCAATAGCCTGACTCGAGCCGGCTGTAACGAGTATTTCATTCGTCTCCGCACGAACCGAACGTAACAGCGATCTTTGTTTAATCCATTCGGCAACCATCTTAGGACCATTTCCACCTCCATATTCAAGCGGTTTTACGCCCCCTTTTTGGATGGCCACAACAGAAGACTCCTCCATAAGCGATAGATTAAAAGATTCTTTCGCAGGCAAACCAAAAGCGAGGGGAATTAAGTCAGGGTGCTGATCCGCAAACGCAGCCGCGATTAAAGGCAGCTTGGGAAATCGTTTTGAATAGGTAAATTCTTTTAAGGTTGTCAAAATAATACCTCCTAAAAGTAAGTTATCGATTTCAAATACTTATTCAAGTTAATCTTCCTTTTAGATAGAGATTACAGAACCTAACAATGCTTCAAAGGCGGATTGTAACAGACGGGTATAGACCCCAGGTGTTCCTTTACCAATTTTATACTCGTCAACTTGAATAACAGGGCATATTTCCTGGCCCGTATTTGTTATGAACACCTCATCCATTTCTAATAATTCATCGAAAGTAAATGGAGTTTCTTGTAAAATTAAATCGGTCTTTTTCAGCAAACGAAGCACCACTTGCCGAGTGATTCCATTTAAAATCAAGTGATTGGCAGGGTGTGTAAAGCATTGCTTGCCTTTGATTGCAAATAGATTCGAGCTGCTTCCTTCTGTCACAATCCCGTCCCGGATTAGAATCGCTTCCGCTCCACCCTGCTCAACTGCTTTTTGTTTAGCCAAAACATTGCCTAGCAAATTAAGACTCTTGATATCTACTCTCAACCAACGGATATCCTCAGCAGTAACGACTTTTATACCGCTTCTCATTTGTTCGAGTGGCCGCTCCATTTCGCGTACATACGCCACTAACGTTGGCTCTGTTTTTTGCGGAAAGGCATGTAACCTGGGCGCTGTACCGCGGGTCACTTGGATATAGACAGTACCATTGGTAACTTTATTGTCTTTCACAAGCAGCTGAAGATTTTGATAGAGTGTATTAATGGCTGCCGGCAATGGGAGCATCAGTTCTTTGGCACTCCGTACTAACCTTTCAAGATGTGCCTCCCATTCGAAGAAGACTCCATCATAGATTTGAATAACCTCGTAGATCCCATCGCCAAATTGAAAGCCTCGATCCTCTAAGTCTACTGTAAAGCTTTCTCTTGGAACGATCTTATTGTTTAGCAAGATATTCATTTCCCGTCTCCTTTTCTCGTATATAAGAATGACTTTCTTTTTTGAGATTGAATACGATAAACACAAAGAGGAACAAACAAATACAAGATGAAATGACAAACGGTGCTGAAGGGTGGAACAAGAAGATCCAGCCGGCAAAAAGCGGTCCAACACTTCTTCCGAGGCTATCCATGGATTGCTGAAATCCCATCACCGTCCCTTGCCCAACAGATTCCAACTTTGATATGAGCGAGATAATCGTTGGTCTTGCGATGGCCTGCCCTGCCCCAACCAATAAACAGCCCGCGAAAACCATCCAAGTGATAACAGAAAATGCGATACAGGCAAACCCGATAATCTCTATTAGTAACCCTATTTTCGTAATAGACACTTCATGAAGTTTCGATAGAATGAAACCCATGAATAACAATTGAATAACGACAGATGACAGTGATTGAGCACTAAAGGCAAGCCCTGTTTCGCTGGCAGAGGATTGAAATCGGTCAATCATAAAGTAGCCTAAGACCCCAAACAAACTAGAAGTTGAAACGGCTAAACCAAAGGTAATCAGCAGCAGATTACGATAGCCCGGCTTCACCATATGCTTTAACGTATCCTTAAAGGAAACCTCCTTTAGCTTTTGATTTTTCTGATCCGGCTCACTCAAGAGAAAATGTACAAATGGAATGGTACTCAGACTAAGTATTCCGGCTGCAATAAAGGGCGCATGCAATCCCATCGGGGAAAAAATCCCGCCTACGGTTGGACCGCAAAGGAAACCAAGGGCATTAGCAGCTCCCATGTTGGCAAGGGCCTTGCTCCTTTTTTCCTTTTCATTTGAATCAATTACCAATGCCAGGGCAGCAGGCTGTGTTCCGCTCGACAACATCGCACCAATGATCCGAATAACAAGGAGCTGCCCGTAAGATTCAGCAAAAACCATCAATAAAAAGGCTATCCCAAATCCAAACAATCCAATCAGCAATACAGGTTTTCGGCCGATACGGTCAATAAGCCTCCCCCAAAACGGTACCACAAGGAATTGAGTTAACGCCCAGCCAGTAATCAAACTTCCCATTTGAAAGGAACTCAGACCCAAGTTGTCGGCCAAATATGGCAATGCTGGAAGAACGACACCATACCCTGTCATTGATAGGAACATAATGAAAGATAATAAATAAAACGACTTTCTGGTCATAGTTGATCCTTTCTTATTAAGCCTGCTTTTTGCCGAAATCACTGATAAATTCTTATTTTCGCTGATATCCCGTTTAAAATAACCGATACCCGTTAAAGAACCGCCGATATATACCTTTAGACCTCCTGAAAGTGTACTATTAACCTAAAAAAATTCTCTTCTTATATTAAATGACAAGCAAGTTGATGACCGTCTCCAATATCTTTAATGTTAGGCTCCTCAACCACACATCTTTCCGTTTTAAAAGGACAACGTGTATGGAAACGGCAGCCACTTGGGGGATTCAGAGGGGTTGGCAGCTCCCCTTCAAGTACAATCCGCTCCATTTGATCCTTATCATGAATCATAGGTCTTGCCGATAATAGCGCTTTGGTATAAGGATGTTTAGGCCGATTAAAAAGATCCTCTGTTTTAGCGATTTCTACCAACTTCCCTAGATACATGACGCCCACACGATCAGAAATGTGCTTTACAACACTTAGATCGTGAGAAATAAATAAGTACGTTAAATGGAATTCCTTCTGGAGGTCTTTAAACAAGTTAATGACCTGTGCTTGGACGGATACATCAAGAGCAGATACTGGCTCATCACAAATGACAAGCTTGGGATTAAGTGCCAGGGCCTTGGCGATGCCTATTCGCTGCCTTTGTCCGCCTGAAAATTCATGTGGATACCGATTCTTCATTCTGGAAGAAAGACCCACGGTTTCCATTAAACTCTCGACTCTTTTCCCCCGTTCCGCCATTGTCCCAACCTTATGTATATGGAGGGGTTCAGCGATGATTTCAGCCACTGTCATCCGAGGATGAAGGGAAGCATAAGGATCTTGAAAGACAATTTGCATCTCCCTTCTGGCTTTCTTTAGTTCCTGACTTGAATGCTCAAGAATATTTTTCCCTTCAAAAAGCACTTTGCCATCGGTTGGTTCAATTAACCGCAATAAGGAGCGCCCTGTTGTACTTTTTCCACAGCCGGACTCCCCAACAAGTGCCAGAGTTTCTCCTTTATAAATGGTAAAGTTCACATCATCTACGGCCTTCACAACCGGAGGTGCCTGACCCTTGATGCGATTAAATAATCCTTGTTTAATAGGAAAGTATTTTTTAAGATGACTAATTTCCATTAAAGGCTCTTTTTCAGCTACAACTGTCAACATTACACGCCTCCCCCTTCCAGGATTTCTTTATGGCGGAAACAACTGACCTTTCGTCCATCTTCTAAGCTCATCAGCGGTGGTTCTTGGCTAGAACATTGATGGATCGCGTATGTACAGCGATCATGAAACACACAGCCTTTTACCTGCTCATCCGGTAATGGAACCCGGCCTGGAATCGAATAAATCCGTTCACTTTGTTCTTCAATGGACGTAACCGATTGAAGAAGGCCTTTGGTATACGGGTGAAGCGGTTCAGCAAATAATTGATCCTTAGTCGCTTCTTCCATTACCTTTCCAGCGTACATCACAATGACTTTTTCACAATAATTGGCGACCACTCCTAAATCGTGTGTAATCAAAATCAACGACATATCCATTTTTTTCATGACCACAGATAAAAGGTCCAATATTTGTGCCTGTATCGTTACATCGAGGGCGGTAGTTGGTTCATCCGCAATCAGTAACCTTGGTTCACAGGATAACGCCATCGCAATCATAGCCCTCTGCCTCATCCCACCAGATAATTCATGCGGATAGGCTTTCATTCTCTGTTCAGGAGATGGAATCCCAACAAGCTTCAACATCTCGATGGCTTTCTCGTTCGCCTCCTTTTTACTGATCGATTGATGAGCAACAATTTGTTCGGTAATTTGCTTGCCAATCGTTATTAGCGGGTTTAGAGCTGTCATCGGTTCTTGAAAAATCATCGCGATATCATTCCCGCGCAGACGCCTCCAGTCTTGATTTGTATTAGTTAACAGATTATCTCCTTCCCATAAAATTTCGCCTTTTGTTGCAATCAAACCCTTGTTTTTTAACAAGCCCATGATTGCCAAGGAAGTCATGCTTTTACCGCAGCCCGACTCTCCTACGATTCCAAGACTTTCCCCTTTTTTAAGTGAAAAATTAACACCTTTTAATACATCAGTGATTTCACCATTTTTCTGAAAACCGACACGTAAATCTCGGACATCTAAGAGAGTAGACATAGTAGATCCGACCCCTTTCTTATTTAGATGATTTCATTTTCGGATCAAAATAATCGCGAAGAACATCGCCAAGTAAATTAATCCCTAAAATCGTGACAAACATCACAATGCCTGGAGTAAACAAATACCATGGGGCAAAGAACATATAATCTTTTCCTTGATTGACCATGGAACCCCAGCTAGGATCTGGAGGCTGTACTCCTAGCCCAAGAAAGCTTAGACTAGATTCAGCAAGAATGGTTGTCGCCATCCCAAGTGTCATGAGCACCGCTATATTTCCGTAACAGTTTGGCAGGATATAACGAAAAAGAATCCGGCTTACACTTGCACCAAGGGCGTGACCTCCCTCAACAAATTCCCGTTCCTTTAACGAAAGTGTTTGTGAGCGAACTAACCGGCATATTTCTGGCCAGCTGACAAACCCCAAAGCAAGAATCAGATTAAATACACTTGGTCCAAGCGCTGCCATAATCGCAATGGCGAACAATAGTCCTGGGAAACTAAATATGATATTTGTAATGGCCATAATCACCTTATCGGTTTTCCCGCCAAAATAACCGGAAAACAGGCCCAACAGCGTTCCAATCAGCACGGCCATTAGCTGCACAGCAATGGCAATAAGTAATGATTTTTGACCGCCATACAATACTCGGGTAAACAAATCCCGCCCTAAATGATCGGTACCAAACCAGTGAGCTGCACTTGGGGCCTGTAAAACCTGCGTCAGGTCATTGGTATTCGGATTATAGTGTGTAATAAGAGGAGCGGTTATTGTACCTAATAAGATAATTCCGGCAAAACCAATCCCGACCATAGAAAACGAAAGCCTCATGCTTCTCTTATTTGCTTTCTGCCTTGGAAAAGTGGACGTTTGCTCTAAAACCGTTGTTTCAACAGTTTCCATACAATCATCTCCTTTAGTCTTGTTTTAGTCCTCCATCTCTACTAATGAGTGATGGAGGTCATGTGGAGTTAAGCTTCAATCTTAATTCTCGGATCAATCCAGCGGCAACAAAGGTCTGTCAATAAGTTTACTAGTAAAAAGACAGTGGCAATAAAGACAACGCAGCCTTGGACGGTCGGCAAATCCCGTTGCAAAATGCTGTCAATCATCAGCCGTCCAACCCCTGGGAGACCGAAAATAGTTTCGGTAATCACGGCACCTGATAGCAAAAGTCCCATTTGAACACCGATAATCGTCATGATGGGCGGCAGTGCATTTTTCAACGCATGTAACACCGTAATTCTTAGTGAGGAGATTCCTTTGGAATAAGCTGTGGTGATAAAGTCATGCTTCAATACATCAATCATCGACGATCGGGTAATGCGAGCAATCACACCACTTACTGCCAATCCAAGGGTCGCAGCCGGAAGGATTAAAAATTTTAATTCTCCTGCTTGGTACCCCGAAGACGGTAGGATCTTAAACTTTACGGCAAAGATATACATTAAGATCAATCCTAAAAAGAAGGAAGGAATAGATACTCCCGAAACCGAGAAAGAACTCACAAGAGAATCAACCCAAGTACCGCGTTTATATGCACCAATCACTCCAATCGTTATTCCTACTCCAATCGCCATGAGTAAACCCAATACCGTAATACTGACTGTTACAGGAATACGTTCCAACAATAACTCAGTAACTCCACTGCGTGTTTGATAGGAGGTACCGAAATCCCCAACAACTGCTCCTTTTAGAAAATTCAGATATTGAAGGGCGAGAGGGTCATTCAGACCCCACTCTTCCCTTATTTGTTCAATCACATGTTTATCCAAGGCACCTGAGCGTGCATCCATTAATTGCGCCACCGGGTCGCCGGGGATAATATTCATTAAGATAAATACAATCAGCGTAATCGCAATCCAGATTGGAATGGCTTCTAGTAAGCGGCGAACCGTGTATCCCAGCATTTTGCTTCCTCCCTCAATTATTCTTGGCTTTCATCTACCCACACCTTTGTCAGATCTTGATAATCGATATCGGTCGGTACAGGCTGCAAGCCCTTAATCCACTTCTGATGCACAATAACGGCTTTATTGTAGTTAAAGAACCACCACGGCGCATCCTTGACGATTAAATCCTCCGCCTTTTGGATGTCGGTAATCATTTCCTTGTCGTCAGTCGTCTCACTAGCTTTATCCAGTAAAACATCTACCGTAGGGTTGTTATAATGACTCGTATTTCCAGAGGCTCCATCATTTTTCGAATGGAAATAGCGGCTTAAATATTCAACTGGATTGGTAGAACCGCCGTTTGAGGACATCGCCACTTCATAATCACCGCTATTTAATCGATCGGTTAATGTAGCAAAATCAACTTGCTCTGTCTTCACTTTAATTCCTACTTTTTCTAGATATCCGCTTAATGCTTCAACAGCTGGTAATCCAAAAGCTGGATGTGAAGTGGTTAAGATATTTAATGTGAAACCACCAGAGTAGCCAGCGTCTGCAAGCAATTTTTTGGCCTTGGCAGGATTATATTTATAAGTTGTAACCCCTTTGTTAAAGCCTTGAATCGAAGTTGGAAGTACTCCAAGAGCAGAATAGGCTTTGCCCTGGATAACAGAACCGATAATCGTGTCACGATCAATCGCATAGTTAATAGCTTGACGGACACGAACATCTTGCCATGGTCCCTTTTTCTCAAGATTAAATTTCATATTTCGAGTAAATAATTCTGGCACTTCGACAATTTGGGACTTAAATGTCGGGTCTGTCGCATAACGCTTATACTGTGCATCACCTAAAACCATCATATCAATTTGGTTGGAAGCAAACGCGTTGTCGCGGGCCGTTTGATCCATCATGATTTTATAAACAACTTTTTCTAAGTAAGGCTTTCCAGCGTAATAGTCCTCGTTTGCTACTAAATCTATCTCGCTATCTCTTACCCACTTCGAGAATTTGAATGGTCCTGCGCCAACTGGATCCTGACCAAATTTCTCTCCTTTTTCTTCGACTACTTCTTTTGGCACAGCACCTGTAAATGGTAAGGACATGATCGTTAAGAAGGTGTTATCTGGTTTTGAAAGAGTAATTTCTAACTTTGTAGGATCAACCACTTTAATCCCTGTTACTTCTTTACTGGTTCCAGCCATAAATTCTTGGCTGCCGGCAATTCCTGTTAGACTACCGGCATTTGGCGAAGCTGTTTTGGGAGCAAGCACTCTTTCTAATGTGTATTTAAAATCTTCAGCTGTAACTTCTCGTCCGTTGTGGAATTTCACTCCCTTTCTTAAGGTAAAGGAATAGACCTTTCCATCTGAGCTAATGTCCCAGCTTTCCGCATTCGCTGGAAGGAACTTACCTTTTACCGCATCGTAGCGAACAAGAGGTTCAAATATGTTCCAGGTAATCATTGAAGTATTCGTTCCATGTGAGCGAATAGCCGGATCCAAGTTTTGTGGATCACCATATATATCTGCTCTGACTAACGTCCCACCGTATGTAGGCTTTCCCGTTTCCTTTGTAGAGGCTTCTTCAGTTGAAGTGGTCGTACTAGATTCACTGCTGCAGGCACTTAATACTAAAATTAATACCAACATCGCTACTAAACTTTTAAAAATACTTCCAATTCCTCTCATCACATTGCCCCCTTGTTTTTTAATTTACTTAATATTCAGATATATAGAGATAAAAAAAGTATCTTTTACCTCTCACCCCCTTAAGTGGATTGATATTTACAAAGATCTTCTACCAATTAATTAGTAGAAGTTAAAAACCGTTGTTAGATCTTGTTACTGGGATTAAAAGAGTGTGTTCGTTCGTTCATAGGGGTGAAATCGGTCTTGTTAAGCTGGTTCTGCAGATTATGTAATTTCCAGGAGGTATGTAAGATATTTTAACATTAACGTTAGGTTTAGTTGATTTTTTCTTCCATCCGTTCCACTTAATGTTAATTTAATACAGATTATATACCTCGTCTTTTCTTTCGTAAATAGGGAAATGATAAAAAAATATTTTTTTACAATCACTTTTACATCGAAAACATTTACAAATCTCCAAATAAAACGTTTACTTTTCAATACTTTGTTAGAATTTCTTACAAATAATCTTTATACTAAAATAATAAACTGACCGAACAAATCTGATATATATCTTCTTATTTTTAACGTCATATTTTCTAACACAACTATTTTTCTAGGACTAAACAGGGAACCAGCTTTTAATTAGGGTTTTATTATATTTCTGGTTAAAAGAACATAAAAAATCCCTATGGAATTGTTCATAGGGATTCAAGTTTATTTTTAAACACCTTAATTGGCAAAGAGTATATTAAAATACTATAAGAAAAAGTTTACTCTGCAACTCTTCTTTTATTGAAAAAATTTTTGTGTTTTTGGCTAAAAGATTAAAGATTCATTTAACAAGTGGGTCGGCCGTTCGGATTTTCCTGTTTTTTGGTAAGTCTTTATTTCTCCGGTTTCGCCATTCCACAAAAAATAGGTTAATACTAATCCCAATGTAGACTGCAAGAGGAAAAGATAAAGATGGACCTAGAAAGATTGAAAGTGGAATTATGACAATCCGAAAGGTGACAAACACCCATGTAATCGCATAACTGCGGAGAATCCATTCCTTATGGTCACTTATTTTCCGCTGAGCTGCTTTGATAACCCCTATTGAAGTCGTCCACAGCCAGAAGAAGTTAAGAACAAGAAAGGCAATTGATGACCCCAGGCCGCCAGTTGCAGATAGGGTAAGATAGGGAACCATTAGAATATTAATAAAAATAGCCACCGCATACACTTTACCAAACACTTTATGAAGCCCTGGTTTTTTCCTACTTAACTTTGTCATTTGCAACGGTCCAATCGCAAGTGAAATCGTCCCTAATAGAATATGAGGATAGAAAAACCATTTCCACGTCGACACAGAGAAATGGGGGTCTTCCATCTTCCCTTTGACCATTGGGGCATGCTCAACCCCATTAAGGAGGAACATCCAAAAAATATAAATCATAAACAAACCAATCACACCATACATCGATCCTACAGTAAACCTTCCATTTTTCATGTTCTATACTCCCCCTATCATTTTTTCATAGCATTTATACGGAGCTGATCGGAATGGATAGCGGACATTTCCTCTTTCTTGATAACCTGCTTGTTCATACATCTTGACGGCCCCATCATTTACACTAAAGACATCAAGACGAATACTGGTATATCCATTTATAACGGCATATTCTTCGGCAAATTGGAGCAGCTGTTTTCCATATCCCTTGCCTTGGTTTAAAGGATGAACGGCTAAACGATGAATAACCAAAGGGTTCCCCTCCCTATCCTCCCAGTTAAGTTCTTGATATTTTTTGCTTTGGTTTGTATCTACGACAACAGCACCGATTAATTTTTTGTCTGATAGGATGCCATACAGATTTCCTTTCTTTAAATCTTCTTTAATAATAAAACGGTTAGGGTAGTATCTGTCCCACTGATGAATGCGCTTTTTCCTTAAATCAGATGAAATCTCTCGATAAAATTGAAGGACTTCTTTCAACTCTTTCAGTCCCATTTCTTGAATGACCATAAATGTCACCTCAATAATTATAAAAACCGACCGTCGGTATATTTGTAAGAATAAGTCCCCATCACTAGGGGATTAGGTTAAACTCTTACTTATCACTTTAAAAATATCATTCATATTCACCTTATCCTTTTCATCTGCGGATAAGATTTGGGTGACCCGTATTCCATATGAAAATGTCATCATCAAAGTAGACATTTTTTCAGCGTCAATATTTGCAGGTATTACTCCATTCTCCTGCCCCATTTTGATCCATTTGGTTCCTATTTCTTTCGTATATTGAAAAATATCCTGGAGGATCTTTTTAACCTTTTCGTTATCCTGGCTTAATAAATAGATAAAAATTAAGTTTCCTGTATCATATGGATCTTGCCTGGAGTTAAAAAATTGACTGACCACACTAAAACTTTTATTCTCAGTGGTTTCGTCTTTAATGGATTGCGTAATGGCCTGGTGAAAGGTTTCATTCATTTCTTCAATCTTGGATTTTAGAATGAGCCCAAATAATTCATCCTTACTCTCGACATAATGGTAAATGGCCCCTTTTGACAACCCGGATCTTTCGATAATGTCCTTCAAGGTGGTATTACGGCAGCCTTTTTCAAGTATGATTTCTTCGGTGATGGCCAGGATGTGTTGAAAGCTTTGATTAATGTAGATGGCTGAATTCGTCATATGATTACCTTCTTTACTAAATCTAGGAGTATTTACTGAATATGAGTCAATTTATCTAACCGTACTTTCGCATATCGGCGGTACACAATGGTAAATATAATGGCGGCCCCAATGATACTATAAAAAACAAGTTGTGAGATGGCTAAAAAGGCGGTTATTGAAAGTTCATAGACAAGGATGGTCTTAACGATGGCCTCGCCCACTAAAGCGATGCCCCAAATGGCTGTCATGATTCTTAGTACAGTGCGGAAATAGGGGATTTCCCAGTTTCTCTCGAATTTGCCTTTCTGTTGAGATGCATCTTCTGAGGTGAATTTTATCGCAAAGTGATAAATTAATGGTTTAGAAAAGAATAGGGATGCAATAAAAATGAGTCCTAATAAACCGGTGACCATTGATTCCCTTAATAAAATGAGCCTTTCGTTTCCACCGAGGACAAATGCCAGTAAGCTTAAGATGAAGCCGGTTAGCATAAATAGCCCAAAGGCATCAGCTTTTTTATATTTCACGATATGGTATAGATTATCCCCTAGTGGAATTAAGGTTGCAATTAACAAGGAGACAAAGCTTGAATAATAGTCTGTGAGAAGATTATAGACTATTACAGGTATGGCACCATTGACAATCAAACTGACAGCAATCATTTGGATTAATTTCCTTTTGGACGAAACTTTCACGTTCCGAACACCCCTTTTTAATTTCCATATTTTACAATTTTTATTTTACAAACCGACGGTCGGTTTGTCAATTAGTTTTTTTACTTCAATTCCTCCAGACGGAACCATACCCGGTAACACTTATTTCCATTTATTGTAGAATAAGCGTTGGATTTTGTAGAATAAATCTTGAATTACGTTGAATTAAGACCTTTTAATTATTAAAGTGGTAAATAATTTCCAATTTTTTTGAATTCAAGCTTTGTTTTGTAGAAAAAAATTATTAATGGTAGAATTACTCCCCAACTTCGTAGAATTTAGTTCCTAATTTGTTGAATTCCTCCTACAGGACCCAAATTTATTAATTTTCTTATAAAATCCACTTAAGTTAAAAAGGAAAATTCCTCAATTAACCGTATAATTTCTTGTTAGAAGAAAAAAGAGAACCTCAAAATTTATATTGAGGTCCCCTACTGCTTTATGAAAGTATCCTTTTTGCCCCTGCCACCAAGTCACTTATCAGTTTCTCCGCAGGTATCTCATTTTGTAACAGTCTTGTCCCCTGGCCCGCCCATAACGACATAAATTCTGGATTATTTTGTAAAGCAGCTTCCTTACGAATATCACTCGACAGCGTATTTTGAGTTGGAAAATCAGCAGGACTAACTTTCGCATCTTGGTATGCTTGAATAAAAGCATTCTTAATTCCCCTCGCTGGACGACCCGAAAAAACTTTAGTAATAACCGTACTTTCTTCCGTACTATTGACAAGTGCTTCCTTATAAACTGGATGCGCTCCCGACTCTACCGTCGTTAAAAACGCTGTTCCCATCTGAACTCCTTGTGCCCCTAAGGCTAATGCAGCAACAAGGCCTCGGCTATCCATGATTCCTCCGGCCGCGACCACTGGGACCGAAATTGCATCAACTACCTGCGGGACAAGAGAAAACGTTCCGATTGTGGCACCAAGTGTGTTTTTTTCAATTTCAAAAGTACCTCGATGCCCACCAGCATCACTTCCCTGGGCAATAATGATATCTGCCCCCTCTTTTTCGGCCAGCTGTGCCTCCCGAACCGTCGTGACCATTGATGTAACCTTCATTCCTTGCTCCTTAACTTTTGCCATTTTGTCTCGAGGAAGTATACCAAAAGCAGTAGATATGACGGGTACTTTTTCTTCAATTAGGACTTCAAACTGTTCCTCAAAAAAGTTGTTGGTTTCCACTTGATTGTCCAAATACTCCATCCCTAGCTTTTCTCGAATCACATTTAGAACTCTCTGAGACTCTTCCACTCCGTCATATTGATCTTGCCAATCCGTACAAAACAAATTTACAGCAAATGGTTTTGAAGTTTGCTCCTTTATTTTCCGAATAGCTGCCCTGATCTCTTCCGGCTTCATATAGGCAGCACCCAAGGTTCCTAGGCCGCCAGCGTTCGAAACACTTGCAACAAGCTCTATTGTCGTCGGACCTCCAGCCATTCCCGCTTGGATAATAGGATTGGTAATACCGAGTATTTCGCATAGTTTTGTGTCAAGATACATTTAGTACTTCCCTCCACTCAAATTTTGAACCTATATAACTACTTTCTAATTAAAAAATTATTTGGTCAATCTAAATCTTCAACTCTAAAAAATAGCACACACTATTGTGCTATTTTTCACCTTACATTCCAAACTTTTGAAGTCTTTTATAAAAAGTACTCCTTGGGATGTCGACTAATTTTGCTGCTGCAGTCACATTTCCTTTTGTCTTTTTTAATGCATCTAACATTATATCTCTTTGTATTTTCTCACGTGCGGTTAATTGTTTCTCATCGTCCTCGATATCCTTTTGTTCCATAGTTGGAGGAATGGAAGGATAATTTATCTTTAATACCTCGATAGAGTTACCTAAAATGTCCATAACACCTTGATTATCATGTAACATGATGTTCAATCTCTCGAGAATATTCGTTAATTCTCTAATGTTTCCTGGCCATTCATAATCCCTTAATCTAGTTAATACATCGTCTATGTGAACATTGTTCCAGTTATTCTTTTGACAAATATGCCTTATAAGATAGGGGATATCTTCTTTTCTGTTTCTTAATGGAGGGACATTAATCGGGTACACGTTCAAGCGATAATATAGATCCTCTCGAAAATCTCCGTCTTTTACAAGTTCCAATATGTTGCGGTGGGTAGCTGTTATAACACGTACATCCAATGGTACTTCCTTCGTACTGCCTAGAGGAGTAATCTTTCTTTCCTGAAGCACTCTCAATAAAGCAACTTGCATCGTATGAGGGATTTCACCAATTTCATCTAGAAAAATAGTTCCCTTATGGGCCTGTTCGAATTTTCCTTTATAGCCCTTCCGTCTTGCCCCGGTAAATGCTCCCTCTACGTAGCCAAATAGCTCACTTTCCATTAAGTCCTTGGGAATGGCACCACAATTTAACGAGATAAAAGGACCATTCTTTCGCGGGCTGTTGTCATGGATTGCCCGTGCAATCAGTTCTTTCCCCGACCCAGTTTCACCAGAAATAAACACGGTCGCATCTGTTGGAGCGACAAGTTTTACCTTTTTTAGTGTGTTCTGAAAAGCTTCACTTGTCCCAGATTCACCTTTAAATACAAAGGGGGTTGATGGGGAAGAGGAAGTAAATAAAGTCTGTCGATTAGAAGCAGGTAATTCTGATAAATAAAAGCAGCTTCCTAATAAGCTGTTGTCATCTTTTGATCGGAAAGGCATTTCAAAATCAACCTGGTACCCGTCTTGTATAATGTCAATGAGATTCATGCCAATGGACTGCAGGCTTCTATCGCGAAAGGATTTGCTAGCCGCTACTATCATTTGTTTTTGATTACACACGATGAAGAGCTGATTTGGATGTGTCTCAGATAATTGAGTCGCCTGTTGAATAAGTTCTAATTCTTTTTGATAGTACCTCCTGCTTATTTCTTTTTCAATTGCATAAGCAACCGAGGTAACCATTCCAAGCATAAAAGGATGGGAATAATCAATCGGGCATGATACATCAATAACCCCCATTAAGTTCCGACTATCATCAAAGATAGGTGTTGCTGAACAGCTCCATTGATGGGAAGCTACGGAATAATGCTCAGCACCATTAATAATAACGGCTTCTCTAGTTTGTATAGCCGTCCCAATCGCGTTGGTACCTACTTCACACTCAGTCCATCGCACCCCTTCAACAAAATTAATTTTCCTGGCATCATTTAAGGTTTTTTCATTTCCGGTTAATGATAGTACATAGCCATCTGGATCCACCAATAATGCCATCATTCCTGATTCTTTTATGGCTTGATCTATCTTTTTTAAATATGGAGATGCTATATCTATCAACATGGAATTTTTATTTTTTAAAGTATGTAATTGCTTTTCAGTTAATAAATTCCGGCCTCTATTTAAATAGGGGTTTACCTTTTCTTCCTTACAGCGGTACCAAGATTCTAAAATTAGTTTGTTTATCCGAGCTGTATCAAGAACGTCCTCTTTAACGAAACGCTTCCACGCATCTAAATATAAGGTAGTATTCATAGAACCTCCTCTAATCATAGCCAAAAATTTCTACATCGATTTGAGATAGATTTCTTGTTTTTACATCTAGCGAAGGTGATAGGAGTATATGAAGTAGTTTTATAGATTGAGGTATAAAGAACAATTTAATTATAGTAAATCATGAATTCGCTTTCAACAAATAACTAAGACTGTAAAGAAAATTTAAAAAAATAAACTTCGCGCAACAAACGCGAAGTTTAGCAAAATTCGTAGAATTTTCCGAGAAACTTTTTTTAAACATGTACTGCGTGGCCAACTGCATTTAGTAATGCTTCATGGACTGCTTCAGAAAGACTTGGATGGGCAGCAATGAAATTTTCCATTGTTTCTGTTGTTAATTCAGCATGGAGCATGACAGTACCTTGTCCAATTAGTTCCGTAGCGTGGGGACCGACAATGGAGACCCCAAGGATTTCCCCAAATTGTGGTTCTATTAACACCTTAACTTTCCCGTTCCGTTCGTTAGCAATAAGTGCCTTTCCGTTAGCCGAAAACGGAAATTCTCCTACCCTTATATCGCCATACTGTTCACTTGCCTGTTTTTCTGTTAACCCTACCCCTGCAATTTCAGGAGATGTATAGATACAGCGGGGAACAGCACGATAATTCACCTGAGATTGTAGTTCGCAAGCATTTAAAGCAGCCACTGCTCCTTCATGAAAGGCAACATGGGCAAGTTGTATACCACCGATGATATCTCCGCACGCATATATAGTTGGAATATTCGTTTGCATTTGATGATTAACCGTAATGCCTTTACTTGAAAAATCAATTCCGATTTTTTCAAGACCTAAATAATTCACTCGCGGCTTACGACCGATCGCCACAAGGACGTAATCTGCCTGAACCTCATGCAAACCATTTTCATTTTCAAAATAGGCTGACTTTTGTTCGGAATTCAATTCCTTTAGTCCGGTGGAAGGATAAATTGTTACACCATCACTTTCCAACTGCTTATGTAAGATCAAGGCGACATCTTCATCCTCTCCTGGAAGCAGCTGATCAGCCATCTCAACCATCGTGACTTTTGTTCCCAATCTGCTATAAATGCTAGCAAACTCGCAGCCTATTACACCTCCGCCGACGATCAGTAAAGAGGATGGGATCGACGAAAGCGACATCGCCTGACTACTATGAATGACCCAATTCCCGTCAAAGGGAGCATATGGTAATGAAATGGGGTCAGAACCTGCAGCAATGATTACCTTGTCCGCTGTTACCTCTACTTGTTTCCCGCCAGTATCAACACTTATAACATGATCAGTGACAAAAGAACCAGCACCTTTAATAACTTTTACTTTATTTTTCCTCATTAAATATTGAATCCCGTGTACAAGTGTGGAAACAATATTATTTTTACGAAGCAGGACAGTCTTCCAATCAATCTCTAATTGACCAGACGGAAGCCGTATTCCAAAATCACCCGCATGTTTAACCTTACTGTATATCTCAGCACTTTCTAACAGTGACTTTGTTGGCATACATCCTTCATTTAAGCAAGTTCCTCCTAGCGGTCCTTGATTAATGATTGTTACTTCTTGCCCCTGCTGGGCTGCAGTAATTGCAGCCACATATCCAGCAGGACCACCACCAATAATGGCAATCGATGCCAAGGCAATCCCTTCTTTCTATAAAAGCATGGTTATTGGCTCTTCTAAGTACTGTTTCACCGTTTGTAAAAACGCTGCCGCCGGGGCACCATCCAGCACACGGTGGTCAAAGGTCAGACTGAGCGGAAGAATGCTTCTTCTTTCTACCTTATCACCTACAAAACTTGGAGTGTCATAAACAGCCCCCACTCCTAGAATTCCTGTTTCAGGTGGATTTAAGACAGGTGTAAAGTGCTCGACACCATAGGAACCCAAATTACTAATCGTAAACGTAGAACCTTGCATCTCTTCATTCGAAAGCTGCCCTTGTCTTGCCTTTTGTGCCAGCTCTTTAATCGTTTGTGATAAATCAATCAACTTGTACGTATCTGCATTGCGAATAACCGGAACAACCAAGCCTCTTTCCAGCGCAACGGCCATACCAAGATGAACGGGCTTAAACAAATGAATTTTATCGTCGATCAAAGCACTGTTCATTTGCTGATGCTGCTGTAGTGAAAGGACAACTGCTCGTGCGATATAGTCGGTCAATGTTAATTTTTGTTCGTAACGATTTTTAATGGTTTCTGCTGTTTGTTTTTGTAAAGCAATGAGATCAGTTACATTTATTTTCATATTTATGGTTAACTGAGCGGTTTTTTGTAAACTATCGTACATACGTGTTGCAATAACCTTACGGATTCCGCTGACAGTTACTTGTTGTGTCTCTTCTTGCAATTCCACCGGTTTTTCTTCGCTTTTTTCTTTTTTCTGAATAGATGACATCTTTAATGCTTCCTGAACGTCCTCTTTGGTAATCCTTCCTCCAGGTCCCGAACCCTGGATTTCCTCAATATCAAGGTTTGCTGCCTCAGCCATCTTTTTAGCAATTGGAGAAATTTTCACCCGTTCCCCTGCTTTTCTGGCTGGTATGGTTGATTCCGCAGGTTTGTTTGCAGAAGCCTCATTTTCCACTTCAGGCTTTTGATCAGGGACTAGAGCCTGCCCCACAGCTACTTCTTCGCCAGGTTTCCCAATAAAACAAATGACAGTTCCAGGCGGTACCCCTTCTCCCTCGGGAACAGTAATTTTCAATAGCGTTCCCTCTGCTGGAGATTCTACGTCAATTTCAATTTTCTCTGAATTGACACTCGCAATAGGTTCTCCCTTTTCAACTGTATCCCCGACTCCCTTGTTCCATAAGGAAACCGTTCCTTCTTTCATGGCCATTCCCAGTTTCGGCATGACGACTTCTACTGCCATTTTTAATCTCCCCCTTTATACTTCTAATGGTGCACCTACTAGCTCTGAAACTACCCTAACTACTCTCTCTGGTGTAGGCAAATATAGATCTTCTAGTGCAGGAGAGAATGGCACTGGAGTATGTGGTGCGGTAATGCGTTTAATTGGTGCATCTAGATAATCGAAACCTTTATCCGCCACAAGTGCCGCAATATCCGTAGCGATACTGCATCTTGGATTAGCTTCATCAATGACGATTAAACGGTTTGTTTTTTCTACAGAGGTAAGTATTGTTCCTTCATCCAATGGTGATAAACTGCGAGGGTCCACAATTTCTACTTCAATTCCTTTAGCAGATAGTTGTGAAGCCGCCTCTAATGCGGTATGAACCTGTTTACCGATAGCTACTATTGTGACATCCGTTCCCTCCCGCTTGATATCTGCTTTTCCTAATGGGATTGTATAATAATCTTCCGGAACATCACCTGTCATATTATAAAGAGTCTTATCTTCAAAAAAGATGACCGGGTCGTTGTCTTCAATCGAAGCAAGTAATAATCCTTTTGCCTCATATGGCGTGGATGGAACAACCACTTTCACACCAGGAATGGCCGTAAACAATGCATATAGACTTTGTGAATGCTGGGCAGCCGCTCTAAATCCAGCTCCGTGCATTGTCCGAATAGTAACTGGAACCTGTGCCTTGCCGCCAAACATATAGCGGAACTTTGCTCCCTGATTTAATACTTCATCTAAACAGCTTCCGATAAAATCATTAAACATTAACTCTGCAATTGGTCGCAGTCCAGTAGATGCTGCGGCCATTGCTGCACCCATATAACCCGCTTCAGTAATCGGAGTATCTAGTATTCTCTCACGGCCAAATTCCTGAACAAGCCCTTTGGTGACCCCAAGTACACCTCCCCATGCATCTTCATCTTGCAAGTGATCGACCTGAGCTCCACCAGCAACATCCTCACCCATTAGAATGACATTCTCATCCTTACGCATTGCAAGTTTCATCGCCTCATTTATGGCGGCTGACATACTCAATTTTCTTGTCATGATTGAATCCTCCTTTTTATTAAAAATCCAGAAATTATTTTTTGTTCCCCTTTGGCAAGTTTTCATTAATTAATAGGAAACGTAGACATCGGTTAACAATTCGGATGGACTTGGATACGGACTCTCTTCACTAAATTTCACCGCTTGGTTAACAGCTTCTTGGACAGATTCTTCTAACGAGATTATTTCTTTTTCAGCCAAAAGCTGCTCAGTTAATAAATGATTTCTGAATAAAAGAATGGCGTCTTTTTCTTGCTTATGCTCTGTTTTTTCATGCTCTGTTTTGTATTTCTGGGCATCGCCCTCAAAGTGTCCGTAATTACGATAAGTCACACATTCAATTAAGGTTGGGCCCTCGCCGCGCCGCGCTCTTTGAACCGCTTCTTCCGCCGCCTGATAAACAGCCAAAACATCCTTTCCATCAACCTTAATTCCAGGAATGTTATAACCGATCGCACGGTCCACAATGGATTTACAGCTGGATGCATATGAAAATGGTGTTGCTTCTGCATAACCATTATTTTCCGCAACGAAAACAACTGGAAGCTTCCAAATGGCAGCCAGATTTATTCCTTCATGGAATGTCCCGTGGTTTTGAGCACCGTCACCAAAGAAGCAAACGCTTACATTATCTGTCCTTTTATACTTGGCAGTTAAAGCTGAACCGCATACGAGTGGAAATCCGCCGCCAACAATTCCATTTGCCCCAAGCATCCCTTTATCAAGGTCCGCAATATGCATGGATCCACCTTTTCCTTTACATAACCCGGTAACTTTCCCATAAATTTCAGCCATCATACCGTTTAAATCGCAGCCCTTTGCAATACAATGCCCATGTCCGCGATGGGTGCTTGTAATACTATCCTTATCATTTAAATGGGCACAAACCCCAACGGCTACTGCCTCTTCTCCAGCATATAAGTGAACAAATCCAGGCAGGATTCCTTGGGCAAATAACTCATGGACCCTGTCCTCAAATTTACGGATTTCTAGCATTTTTTGATACATCCACTGTGCTTTTTCCTTAGTTAAAGCTACATTTTTGCTTTCCACCGTTCTCATTATTTCAACCTCCCTGAAAAAATTGATTACAATCTTCATAGTTGCAAGAACCATGCCAAAAATTTAAACGGGACAAAATCAACATTCAACAAAAATCAACGAACAAAAAAAGAGACAAAACGAGACAGATGTCTCGTTTTGTCTCTTTTTGATTGAGCTATCATGAGAAAAAAACTGGATATGTGTAATAACAAGAAAAAGCAAAAGGGTTAGAGATTTTTTGAAAAAGTCTCTAACCCTTTTGACTGTTTAATAATAATTAAAGAGCATTTTTCCAATCAGCAGCAAACTTTTCAATACCTTGATCAGTTAATGGGTGTTTAGATAATTGCTCAATTACATTAAATGGAATTGTTGCGATATGAGCTCCAGCCAATGCTACACGAGTAACATGGTCTGGGTGACGAACGGATGCAGCAATAATTTGTGAATCTAATTTATGAACACGGAACAATTCAGCAATTTTTGCAACAAGTTGAACACCGTCTTCGCTAATGTCATCTAAACGGCCCAAGAATGGGGAAACATAGGTAGCACCGGCACGTGCTGCCAATAACGCTTGGTTGACAGTAAAGATAAGTGTAACATTTGTTTTCACACCTTTTTTAGTAAGGTAGCGGCAAGCCTCTAAACCATCTAACGTCATTGGAAGCTTAATGGTGATATTTTTATCCCCGCCATTAATTTTAATGAGTTCGTTTGCTTCCGCAATCATTTGATCCGCTGTTAAAGCGTTTGGAGTTACTTCAGCAGATACAGATTCTACCTCTGGAACGGCATTTAAGATTTCAGCGATGCGATCTTCAAATTTAACTCCCTCTTTAGCAACCAAAGAAGGATTTGTTGTAACACCTGATAAAACCCCGATTTTATAAGCCTTTTTAATGTCGTCTAAATTCGCAGTATCGATAAAAAATTTCATGTTCTTTCCTCCAATTCATATTATCTCTCTTATTTTGACTCTTTTTCGACAACATGTCCACAAAATTGATTTCTAATCTTGACCAATTAACCCAACTTTCATGAAATATTCTCCCAAATTTTTTTACTTATTTAAAACAGTTTTGGTGATATGAACGACATTTTCAGTCGTAAATCCAAAATGTTTCATGACGGCTGCACCATCTCCTGAGGCACCGAATGACTCAATCGAAAGGACTTTTCCTTCAAATCCAACATAGCGTTCCCATCCTAATCGAATCCCCATTTCGATTGCCACACGTTTTGTCACCGAAGAAGGAAGCACAGCCTCTTTGTAATCAGCTGATTGCTTGTTAAACAATTCCCAGCTCGGCATTGCGACAATTCGAACAGAGATATCTTCTTTTTCCAGCTCAGTTTTTGCATTGACAGCTAATGAAACCTCTGAGCCTGTGGCCAATAAGATTACATTGGGGTTCGAATTAGTTTCTGTCAATACATAAGCACCCTTAGATACATTTTCTAAATTGGCCTTCGTTTCATTATATACCGGTAAGTTTTGACGGCTTAGAACCAAGGCGACTGGTCCCTCTGTTTGTTGAAGAGCATAGGCCCAAGCACTTGCAGTTTCATTTGCATCTGTTGGTCTAATCACAGTTAGGCCTGGGATCGCACGAAGAGCAGCCAGATGTTCCACTGGCTCGTGTGTTGGCCCATCTTCCCCAACAGCAATGGAATCGTGTGTAAACACATAGATAACCGGAAGTTTTGATAAAGCCGCTAAGCGAATAGAAGGACGAAGATAATCATTGAACACAAAGAATGTACTTACAAAAGGCTTTAATCCGCCATGATAAGCAATCCCGTTTGCTGCGGCACCCATTGCATGCTCGCGGACACCGAAATAAACATTCCGAGCACCGTAAGATTCAACTGCGTAAATTTGTTCCCCTTTAATCTCCGTCATCGTAGAGTGAGAAAGGTCTGCGCTGCCTCCAAAAATAGATGGCACGGATTTCACAAAATGGTTAATGGCATCCCCGCTGGCAACACGAGTTGATACCGCTTTGCCGCTATCAAACGTTAAAATATCTTTGGCATCTATGAGGACTTTTCCGGAAATCGCATTCGATAACTGTTCTGCCAATTCTGGATTCTCTTTTTGATAAGAATCAAATAATCGGTTCCAGCTTTGTTCTGTTTCGATTCCCTTGCGCTGTAATTGTTCAAAATGGGCTTTAACTTCTTCAGGAACGTAGAAATCCTCTTCATAAAGCCAATTATAAGCTTGTTTCGTTACTTTGCCTTCTTCTGCTCCAAGCGGCGCACCATGGGCCTTATTGGTTCCCGCTACTTTCGGACTACCGAAACCAATGATGGTTCTGATTTCAATCAAACTTGGCTGGTCCGTATTTTGTTTTGCCGTTTGGATTGCCTTTGTAATGGCCTCAATATCGTTGCCATCTTCCACTCTTAAATAATCCCAATGGGCAGCTTCTGCTCTTTTTTTGACATCCTCGGAGAATGAAACGTTTAATTCCCCATCAAGAGAGATATCATTTGAATCATATAAAACAACCAGCTTTCCTAGCTTCATATGGCCTGCCATAGACATTGCCTCGTAGGAGATACCCTCCATTAGATCACCATCGCCGACTAAAGCATAGGTATAATGGTCGACAACAGGAAATCCTTCTTTATTAAACTTGGCTGCTAGATGGGCTTCAGCCATTGCCATTCCTACAGCATTCGCAATCCCTTGTCCTAATGGACCTGTCGTTGCTTCAACACCAGGAGTATGACCGAATTCAGGATGACCTGGAGTTTTGCTGTTTAATTTTCGGAAGTTTTTCAAATCATCCATCGATACATCATACCCGAATACATGAAGCATGCTGTATAATAAGCTAGAACCATGCCCGGCAGACAAAACGAATCGATCACGGTTAAACCAGTGTGGATTTTTTGGATTGTGGTTCAAATGATTGGCCCAGAGTGCATAGGACATCGGTGCTGCCCCCATCGGGAGACCCGGATGGCCAGAATTGGCCGCATTGACCGCATCGATGGACAATGTCCGAATCGTTGTTACCGCTAAGTTATCAATGTTTTGTGTCATATCATTTTCCTCCTAGAGCTTCTTTAATTCTGATGTGCTATCTCTTTTCACTTTTTAGACTATTATCGAACCACCAGGATATTTTTCTCTTTGCTAAATCCCGTTACTCCAAATAATAGTCATTGATTCCAGGGTTTGCTTCTCCTCTTAATTGAAAAAATTATCTATAAATTGTGCTACTGATTTATTTTTCCTAATTTAATCCTATTTATTTTCGTATATTAATGTCAATTTCCCTTTGCCTATCCAAAGTAATAACAATGTCGGCCATTCCAACAAATAATCCATTATCCACAACACCAGGTATGAGATTTAGATCTCTCTCTATCTCTCCAGGATGGGTAATCTTTTGGAAGCTGCAATCAAAAATATAATTCCCATTATCTGTTTGATATAGACCGCCATTGTTTTGCCGCAGCTTTGGTGAACCGCCAAGTGTTTCCAAATATTTTCGTGTCATTTCCATGCCAAAAGGCACCACTTCTACGGGAAGTGGGAAAACTCCTAATGTATTGACCAGCTTGTGTGAGTCGGCGACAACAATAAATGTTTTAGCTGCTTTGGCGATGATTTTCTCTCTTAAAAGGGCACCTCCGCCGCCTTTAATAAGGTCTAAATCAGGGTTTACTTCGTCGGCTCCATCTATCGCCACATCAATATGGTCTATTTCTTTAAACGATGCCAATGGAATACCTAACTCTCTAGCTAATTTTTCCGTCTGGATGGAAGTTGGAATGCCTTTTATAGTGAGACCTTGTTGAACTAATCTTCCTAGTTTAGTGATCGTATAAAATACAGTTGAACCCGTCCCAAGTCCAACGACCATTCCATCTTTTACATAATCGGCCGCTTTTTCTCCGACTGCTTTTTTCTCATTCAAGGAAGTTTTGCCCCTTTCATTCAAGTCCTAGAGATATCAAACTTGTCTATTTAATTTAACCTTTGTTTCTTAATTGTTCCTTTGCAACTGGTGTGTACTTTACACAAGAACAATAATTTATGCGAAAATAACATATATTAAAGATAAACTTTTCTATAAGGTGAAATAAAGCATCTGACTCTTATTGGCGAGGCAACAAATGCAACTCATGAAAAATGGCACCTCTTCAGCTGATAGGGCAGGCAAATTGTGAGAAGCAATTGTTTTTCCTGTCATGGTCAAAACCTTTAAGGCGCTGCAGGTCCAACTTTAACAAAAATAGGCTCTTAGTATTCACAAAGTGTGATATATCTTAACCACGGAAGAAATGTGATGCCTTCTGGCGTCATTTCCCCTGATCAAGCAAAGATTGTTTCAGAGTGGCTGGCTCAGAAAACGTAATAAACAATAAAAGGAATTACCTTTAAGAAAATTCAAAAAACAGTGGATTTTTTATCACCCACCGTTTGTTCCCCATGCTAACTTTCCTCATTAATTTTTATGCGTTTCTATTATAATTAAATAAACCATCAAGGGTTTCCGGCTTTAGATTCTGATGATAATTACGATAAATAAAATCTTACTAACTTTTTTTTTTCTTACACGGCACAACTAACACAATGAATTAGTTGTGCCGATTCCATTTGCTTTCAATATTGATTAAATATGCATCTGGATCCTTTTTAAATCTTCTCTGTTTTGTGTGTTCATGTATTCGACTGTCC
>NZ_JAMBOH010000034.1 GCF_023715505.1 Neobacillus cucumis
TTTTCCTCATGAGAGGAAAAGGATTATCCGGTATTAGCACCGGTTTCCCGGTGTTATCCCAGTCTTACAGGCAGGTTGCCCACGTGTTACTCACCCGTCCGCCGCTAACCAACAGGAGCAAGCTCCTATTGATTCGCTCGACTTGCATGTATTAGGCACGCCGCCAGCGTTCGTCCTGAGCCAGGATCAAACTCTCCATGAAAGTTGATTAGCTCATAAAAGTTACGTTGGCTTAGTTTCTATAGTAGAAACTAATATTATTGTTTGTTGACGTTCTTGTTTGTTTAGTTTTCAAAGAGCAATTACTTTATCGCTCAAAGGCGACTTTATTATCTTACCAAGTTATTAACGTAATGTCAACAACTTTTTACTAACTTTTTTTCTTTCGTGTTACTGTCTTGCAGCAACAGATAATAATATACCACCATTAATCATTGGATGCAATACCTTTTTTTAAAGTAAAAATATTCTATCTACTCTAATCTCGTAAGAAAAGCGCAAGTGCCTTGGTCAACCCCGACAGTCATAAGACGAGACGGCCGAAAGGTTGCTTTTTAACCTTTTGGACGGATTGACCTAAAGGTGGAGGCGACTGTCCTGGGACTCTAGGTAAGACGGCCCCTGCAAGAAGGCGTTTTTGCCCTTCTTCAGGGGATGGCTAGACTTGCGTCCCAAGGAGCCGCAACTGGATAAGCTTATGACCATCGAGGGGCTAGGCGCTGGAGCTAGACAATTCTCAAAGTCAAAAACTTTTATACTTTCTTTTCTTTCAAGAAAAAAGCGCCAGATGGCTCTGGCGCTTTTAAACCTTTATTTATGACGCATTAACGGAAATAATAGTACATCTCGAATGGATGGTGAATTGGTCAACAGCATAACTAAGCGGTCGATGCCAATTCCTAATCCACCTGTTGGCGGCATACCATATTCTAATGCCTCGACAAAGTCCTCGTCCATTTGATGGGCTTCATCATTCCCTTGCTCACGTTCTTTTAATTGTGCCTCAAAACGCTCTCTTTGATCAATCGGGTCATTAAGTTCAGTAAAGGCATTTGCGTGTTCGCGAGCAACAATAAACAACTCAAAACGATCAGTGAACCGTGGATCCTCTTCATTTTTCTTCGCAAGTGGCGAAATCTCAACAGGATGTCCGTAAATGAAAGTAGGCTGAATTAATTTTTCCTCAACTCGCTGCTCAAAAAACTCATTAACAATATGCCCATAGAGCATATGTTCTGTTATTTCAATATTGTGTTCTTTAGCAAGCGCACGAGCTTCTTCAACACTCATCTCTTTCCAGAAATCGACTCCCGTATATTCTTTTATGGCATCAACCATGTGAAGTCTTTTCCATTCAGGTTTAAGATCTACTTCATAGTCTCCGTATTGAACAGTGGTTGTTCCTAAAACCTCTTGAGCGATATGTGCAATTAGGTTCTCAGTAAGACTCATAATATCCCGGTAATCTGCATAAGCCTCGTAAAGTTCAATCATTGTAAATTCAGGGTTATGACGAGTAGAAACACCCTCATTTCTGAAAACACGTCCAATTTCATATACCTTTTCGAGTCCACCAACAATCAATCTCTTAAGGTGAAGTTCAATAGCAATCCTCATAAATAACGGCATATCAAGAGCATTGTGATGTGTAATAAATGGCCGTGCGGAAGCACCACCCGCTATCGCATGCATCATCGGTGTTTCAACCTCTAAATAACCATGGTCATCTAGATAACGGCGCATCGATTGGATGATTCGGCTTCTAGTAATAAAAGTTTCCTTACTTTCCTGACTCATGATTAAATCTAAATAACGTTGACGGTAACGCTGCTCTACGTCCTTTAAACCATGGAACTTATCAGGAAGCGGACGAAGTGCCTTCGTAAGGAACACAAAGTTCTTTACTTTTACAGACAATTCACCTACTTTTGTTTTGAAAAGGGTGCCTGTTACCCCAATGATATCCCCAAGGTCAGCTGAATCAAATACCTTATATGACTCTTCACCAACAGCATCTTGACGCACATAGACTTGAATTTGTCCTGTTAAGTCTTGTATATTGGCAAATCCAGCCTTACCTTTACCGCGCTTTGTCATGATCCGTCCGGCAAGTGTAACAGAAACATTTTTAGCCTCAATTTCTTCTTTTTCTAAATCAGTGTATTGTTCAATTAATTCCTTTGTACTGTGAGAACGATCAAAACGCTTGCCAAATGGATCTAATCCGTTTTCTCGCATTGAATTCATTTTTTCGCGTCTGACCAAAAATTGGTCGTTTAATTCTTCCTGACTCATAATTACTTCAACTCCATAACTTTCTATTTTATGTAAAGCTCAAAGAATACTGGCCAATTAACTTGTCTAGCTTTAGCACTTACACCTCTGGCAAAACGCTACTCTAATAGGTCAATCAGTTGGTCTAAGCCCTTCCACTTTTTTTGCATACTATATTATTTTACACAAACATGGCAATTCAGACATCAAAAAAGTTCGTAAATGCATAAAAACTGCCAGTAACGCTACTGGCAGCTCTAATCAGTAAACAAAGATATTATAGAAAATAGGGCGACTACTGTCAAATTAACCTACAATTAACTCACTTTTTTCCATTTCTTCTACATCTGCTACTAAACCATTTAATAAGGTAACTAAGTCTTCTCTCGTATTGCATTCGTTAATTGCATTACGCACCCTTGCATTACCGCGGACGCCTTTTAAATACCATGCCGTATGCTTACGCATTTCACGAACAGCAATATTTTCATTTTTTAAGGCAATTAATCGATCTAAGTGAAGGATACATACGTCGATTTTTTCTCTCACAGACGGCTCACCTAAGAGTTTACCAGTTTCTAAATACTGAACGGTACGGTAAATCATCCAAGGGTTTCCTAGTGCGGCTCTGCCGATCATTACCCCATCAACACCTGTTTCTTCAAGCATTCTTTTCGCATCCTGAGGCGTTTGCACGTCCCCGTTACCAATGACTGGGATGTTAACAGACTGTTTTACTTCACGAATAATATCCCAATTTGCTTTTCCTTCATACATTTGCACACGAGTACGACCGTGAAGCGCCACAGCCTTTCCGCCTGCTCGTTCAACCATTTGAGCATTTTTCACAGCAAAAATATGCTCATCATCCCAGCCCATTCGCATTTTTACAGTCACAGGCTTCTCTACCGCATCCACAACAGCCGAAACCATTTCATAAATTTTATTAGGGTCTAATAGCCATCTTGCTCCGGCATCACACTTTGTAATCTTCGGAACAGGGCAGCCCATATTGATATCAATGATGTCGGCATTCGTGTTTTTATCAACAAATTTAGCCGCTTCTACAAGTGTTTCTTTTTCACCGCCAAAAATTTGCAGGCTGAGCGGTTTTTCACGCTCATCAATATAAAGCATATTCATGGTCTTTTCATTTTTAAAAACAATCCCTTTGTCACTGACCATCTCAGCACAAACTAAACCTGCCCCAAACTCTTTAACAGTTAAACGGAAGGCTGAATTACATACACCTGCCATTGGTGCTAATACAACAGGATTTTTTATTTCAATATCACCTATTTTTAACATTCGGTAACCTCCTCTTCTCTATTCTTTTGGTTTTAAGTCTTCTATACTAATCTTTAAGGAATGAGTAATTTTCTCAAGTAAATCTTCTGCAGGCAGGCGATTTCCTCTTTCAATTTCACCTAAAATAGATACTGATACACCTAGTTCCCTCGAAAAGCCTTCTTGTGTATAACCCTTTAGCTTCCGATAGGCACGAATACGTCTTCCCCATTTTTCCGCTTCCATATTCGGACTCCTTCTTTATCTGGTAGTTCATTCAGTAGTATGTTAAGAGGTTTATCCACCCCAGTTAATCTAAGGTCTTGATCAATTTCTACTAATGGGACTAAAACAAACGCCCGCTCTAACATTCTTGGGTGCGGTATATTAAGTTTCTCTGATTCAATATTTTCTTGGTTAAAGGTTAAGATGTCAAGGTCTAACGTCCGCGGACCCCACTTTATTTCCCTTTTTCTCCCAAGTTCTAATTCGATTTTTAAACATGTATCTAATAATTCCATCGCACTTAGATTTGTTCGTACCTTGATTACCATGTTCAAGAATAGATCTTGGTCCTCATATCCAACAGGGTCTGTTTCGTACACAGATGATAAATTTACCAATTGGATTTTAGGACAACTCTTTAACCGATTAATAGCATTAACTATATTATCATAACGGTTTCCAATATTTGATCCAAGGGCAATAAATGCTGTATTTTCCACTATTATCTTCTCCTCGTAATTTCTACGCCAACTGATTTGTAATGCCCAGGTATTGGTGGGTCTGGTTTAATGACCTTAACGGTAACATCCAGTACAAGCGGAAACGCTCTTATGACACTTGCAGCAATTTCTTCAGCAACCGCTTCAAGCAGCTTATAGGGTTTCCCCTCAACCACTTCCTTACAAACTTGATACAATTCGCCGTAATTTACGGAGAACTTAAGTTCATCTGATTCCCCGGCCTTCTTTAAATCAATGGATACAGATAAATCCACAATAAATCGCTGGCCTAATCGATTCTCCTCAGGAAACACGCCATGATAACCATAAAACTCCATCATATTTACATATATTTTATCCAATGACAGCATCCTTCCCCATCAATATATCCATCATTCTAGCCATTCTGCTCATTTCTTTTACGTCGTGAACCCGGATCATTTGACAGCCTTTTTGGATGCCATAACAAACGGTCGCTCCTGTCCCTTCCATTCTTTCACCAACGGGCAGATTTAATGCTTGTCCAATCATTGACTTTCTTGATGTTCCTAAAAGAATAGGATAGCCTAGCATTACAAACTTTTCTAAGTTTTGCATGGTTAGCAAGTTTTCCTGATAGTCACGTGCAAAACCAATACCAGGATCGAGGATAATATTTTCATCTCTTACCCCGGCGTTTTTTACAATTGCAATACTTTCAAATAGGTCATTTAAGACATCTCTCAAAAATGAGTTGTAGTTCCGTTCATGACGATTGTGCATTAGGATGATAGGAACATTGTAGTCGGCAGCTACCTTTGCCATCTTTTCGTCAGCTTTAGCTCCCCATATATCATTAATGATGTGTGCCCCCGCCTCAATTGCCTGCTTGGCGACCTCCGCTTTATAGGTGTCAATCGATATTGGGATTGGAACCTGTTCCGAAATGGCTTTTATGACTGGGACAACCCGTTCAATTTCTTCCTCATCGGAAATAACAGTATAACCCGGCCTAGTGGATTCACCACCAATATCAATAATATCCGCACCATTTGTCACCATTTCCCTTGCATGTTCAACCGCGCGTTCGATTTGATTATATTCCCCTCCATCTGAGAAGGAATCAGGGGTCACATTTAAGATTCCCATTACAATGGTCTTTTTGGAATAATCCAAGGTATATGGCCCACACTTGATTTGTTCTTGAGTTGTTCTCATTCCATATCCCCCTAGCCTGTTTTTTCACATTTTATCATATTTTCAACAAAAAAAAGAGGCTTCGGCAAAATCTCGCCAACGCCTCCAATCTTTTTTATTCAGCATCATATTGGTAAAGTGGTGTACTTAAATAACGCTCTCCGTTATCAGGAATAATCGCAAGTACCTTTTTACCTTTACCTAGTTCTTTCGCTACCTTTAGGGCTGCAGAAATCGCTGCACCAGAAGAAATACCACCTAGAATACCTTCTTCTCTAGCAGCACGGCGAGATGCTTCGAATGCTTCTTCAGTACTGATTTGAATAACTTCATCATAGATGTTTGTATTTAAAGTATCTGGTATAAAGCCTGCACCAAGTCCTTGAAGTTTGTGCGGTCCAGGGTTTCCGCCTGATAGCACTGGTGAATCTTTCGGTTCAACCGCAATAATTTTCGCTTCTGGGAATTTTTCACGAATGACACTTCCAGCACCTGTAATAGTACCGCCTGTTCCGATTCCGGATACAAAAGCGTCTAGTTGATCCATTTGTTCAACAATTTCTCTACCTGTAGTTCTTCTATGTACTTCAGGGTTTGCTTGGTTTTTAAATTGTTGTGGTAAGAAATAACCGTGTTCCTTTACTAGCTCTTCTGCTTTAGCAATAGCACCTTTCATCCCTGCTGGCCCAGGAGTTAAAACAAGCTCTGCACCATAAGCACGAAGAAGGTTTCTTCTTTCTAAGCTCATCGTCTCAGGCATAACGAAGATAGCTTTATAACCTTTTGCTGCAGCAATCATCGCCAGTCCAATACCTGTATTACCACTAGTTGGTTCAATAATTGTATCACCTGGTTTAATTAAACCTTGCTCTTCTGCAGCTTCAATCATTGCAAGACCGATACGGTCCTTAACACTGCTGCCTGGGTTAAAGTACTCAAGCTTTAAATAAACATCTGCACTATTTTCATCTACTAATCTGTTTAATTTAACAATTGGTGTTTGGCCGACTAACTCAGCCACTGAATTTGCAACACGAACCATTAGAGCACCTCTATTCCGAGTATTTTTATTGGGATTATATTATTAAATTTACCAGTTATTAAGCAACTTTGTCAATTGTTTTGATTGAAAAATTTCAAATAAATTGAAAATATGATTAGTAAATTTGTACTAATTATAAGTCGTTTATCCTAGCCCCCCTGTAATGCAGCCTTATATTATTATTCCCTTATAAAACAAAAAAACACAGAATTACAACTGTGTCTTTAATTAGGGGGTTTATCCCCATAAAACCAATTGACCTTAGCTTCCTTCCAAAGGATAGAGGCTGAGGCTGGGGTATTCATTTTCTCAAGAGCAATTTGCCGGCGGATTTGGTCTTTGACCTCATCATACTTATAGCTTTTCCCACTGAAATTCGATGTTGACTTATCGTAGGGCGGAGTGCGAAGAACACTAGCCGCTTGGGCTGGACAATTCTCTAAGATTTTTCTTCTTTCTTACTTCTTCTGAAAAGCGCAAGCGCTTTTTAGCGATGTATACTAACCGCCGGCGCTTGCACTGGACATTTTTGACTAACGAATGACTATTTTGCTTCTTCTCTTAAAGCTTCTAGCTCTTCCTTAGAATATTGATATTTTTCATTACAGAAGTGACAGTGGGCCTCTGCCTGTCCGTCTTCTTCAATCATCGCGGTGATCTCAGCCGTGCCTAAGCCAATAATCGCATTGGCAAAACGCTCTTTGGAGCAATTACATTCAAAACGGACCGGCATTGTTTCTAAAATCTTCAGATTCTCTTTTCCGAACAATTCTGCAAGGATTTGCTCTGGAGTAAGTCCTCGCTCAACTAATTTAGAAATTGGTTCAATTGTCTTTAACCGTTCTTCTAATTGAGAAATAAGTGCATCAGGCGTCCCTGGCATTAATTGAAAAATAAACCCTCCTGCAGCTAAAATCGAGTCATCGGGGTTTACTAAAACACCAACTCCCACAGAGGAAGGTACTTGTTCTGAGGTGGCAAAGTAATAGGTAAAGTCCTCGCCCAGTTCTCCTGATACAAGCGGTACTTGTCCAGAAAAAAAGTCACGTAGTCCGATATCCTTTACAACAGCTAACATACCCTCGGTCCCGACCGCACGGCGGACGTCAAGCTTACCATGCTCATTTGATTCAAAATCAACCTCTGGATTGGTCACATATCCGCGTACCTCACCCTTAGCATTGCTATCGACAACAATTGGACCTAGTGGACCGTTGCCATTAATTTTTACTGTAAGTTTATCCTCACCTTTGAGCATTGCCCCCATCATGACCGCTGCGGTCATCGTGCGGCCAAGCGCAGCAGACGCTGTGCGCCAAGTTTGATGACGGCGTTGTGCTTCACTAATTGTATCAGTAGTGCGGACTGCATATGCACGTATATTTCCATCATAGGCTAGTGCCTTTACAAGATAATCCTTCAAAAGTATAACTCCCTTCTTACTGAATAACATTAGGTTATCCTATGTTTCGTTTATAGATAAGTGAAAGACCCTTTAAAGTTAAAAAAGGATCGATTATATCAATAATAGTTGATTCTTGTGAAATTAAACCCGCAAGTCCTCCTGTTGCTATTACTGTAGGCTTTTTCGGACTTTGGTCCATCATCCTTTTCACAATCCCCTCCACTTGTCCAACATAGCCATAAACAATCCCAGCCTGCATAGCCGACACGGTATTCTTTCCAATTACCCCTTCTGGTCTAGCAATTTCAATCCGTGGTAATTTTGCTGCTCTAGAATAAAGGGCCTCCGTTGAAATGCCAATTCCAGGTGCAATTGCACCACCCATATATTGACGCTCCTCATTCACATAACAATACGTGGTCGCTGTACCAAAATCCACTATGATAAGCGGGCTTCCATATTCATGAATAGCGGCTACAGCATTCACAATTCGGTCGGCACCGACTTCTCTTGGATTTTCGTATTTAATATTGAGTCCTGTTTTAATGCCAGGTCCGACGACAAGAGGCTTTATATGAAAGTACTTTTGACACATTCTTTCTAAGGCAAGCATGATTGGCGGCACAACGGAAGAAATAATTATGCCATCAATATCAGAAAACGTAAGACCCGAAAAGTCAAATAAGGCCTTTATATTCATTCCAAATTCATCTTCGGTACGGTTGCGGTTCGTTTCAACACGCCAATGATACTTAAGTTCTTCTCCATCATAAACACCTAAGACTATATTGGTATTTCCCACATCAAATACGAAAATCAATTCTATCACTCGCTTTATTTTTATTCTTTTCCTCATAAGCAACATCATATCATAAATAGTTTATGCGTGAAAAAAAGAGCGCTTCACTGAAGCACTCTTTCCTAAATTATTTATTATCGATTTCGTCAGATGGGGTATCTAAAAAGGATTTTTCCTCTTTTACTGCCTCATCTTTTTTGGTATTGATGGTTACCTTCACATCATCTGTTTTTTTGGGTCCAATCCTCACAGATTCTAAGTGTTCAGATGGATCTGGCATGTGACCATGCTCAACCAAATATTTGATTTGTTCAGCAACAAGCGTTTCTACTTCGAGAAGAGTGGTAGCAATAAGATTAAGCTTATCACGGTTCTCAGTAAGAATTTTTCTAGCTCTTTCATAACACTCTTTAATTATACTTTGAATTTCAAGATCAATCTCATAGGCAATTGCATCGGAATAGTTTTGTTCATTATGAATGTCACGGCCCAAGAAAACCTGACCACCTGATGCTTGACCGAATTGCAGCGGTCCGAGCTTATCACTCATACCATATTCGGTAACCATTTTACGAGCAATACCAGTTGCACGTTGGAAGTCATTATGTGCACCAGTACTTACTTCACCAAAGACGATTTCCTCCGCGACACGGCCGCCTAACAAACCAACAATCTTATCAAGCAATTCCGGCTTAGTCATAAAGTAACGGTCTTCTCTAGGAAGCATAACGGCATATCCGCCAGCTTGCCCACGTGGGACGATGGTAACTTTGTGAACCATATCCGCTTCATCGAGTACTAAACCAATGACTGTATGGCCGCCCTCATGGAAAGCAACAATTTTTCGTTCTTTTTCTGATATAACCCTGCTTTTCTTTGCAGGACCCGCAATAACGCGGTCAGTCGCTTCATCAATATCTTCCATGTCAATTTTCTTCTTACTGCTGCGGGCAGCAACTAATGCTGCTTCATTCAGTAAATTTTCCAAATCAGCACCAGAAAAACCAGGTGTTCGCATTGCAATATTTTTTAAATTAACAGATTCATCTAATGGTTTATTACGAGCGTGTACTTTTAAAACTGCCTCACGTCCCACAACATCTGGACGGTCAACGGTAATCTGACGGTCAAAGCGTCCTGGTCGTAATAAAGCAGGGTCGAGAATATCTGCACGGTTGGTTGCCGCAATAATGATAATGCCTTCATTTGCACCAAATCCATCCATTTCAACCAGCAATTGATTCAAGGTTTGCTCACGCTCATCGTGACCACCGCCAAGACCAGCACCACGTTGACGTCCAACCGCGTCAATTTCATCAATAAAAATAATACAAGGAGCATTTTTCTTCGCATTTTCAAATAAATCTCGAACACGGGATGCACCAACACCGACAAACATTTCAACGAAATCAGAACCACTGATAGAGAAGAACGGTACACCAGCTTCACCAGCTGTAGCACGGGCAAGCAATGTTTTACCAGTACCAGGAGGTCCTACAAGTAGTACTCCTTTGGGAATACGCGCACCAAGTTCAGCAAATTTACGCGGGTCCTTTAAAAACTCAACCACTTCGACTAATTCTGCTTTTTCTTCATCTGCACCAGCAACATCTCTAAAACGAACCTTTTTCTTATCGTCGTTATAAAGTTTTGCCTTAGATTTGCCAAAGTTCATGACACGGCTTCCGCCGCCTTGAGCTTGGTTTAACAAAAAGAAAAATAAAATAAAAATGATCACGAACGGAATAATGGAAGTAAAGAAAGTAACCCAGCCGCTTGTTTCCTTAGCCGGCATAACTTCCACTTTTGAATCCGCCTTATCAATACGGTCGAGAATCTTTTCACTATTAGGAATATAGGTAATAAACTTCTTATTACCGGATTCTAATACACCCTGAACCTCATAGACACCTCGTTCAGGCTGCATGGAAAATGATTTAACTTTACCACTTTCTAGTTGCGTTACAAATTTATCATATGAGATTTTATCTGTTGGCTCACTGCTTCCATTAAAGAAACTAACTACACCAATAATGACTAAAAATATTAATAAATAAAAGATGGTATTACGGAAAATCCGATTCATCTCTTACCTCCTCCCGCGGATAAAAACTAAATTAAATAGTATCATAGAAAATCTTGCTAATTCAAGGAATTACTCTCAGAATTTAGGACTGTCACAAACCAGTCTAACACGTTTATTTCTTATTACTTATTACTATAAACTTCCGGTTTTAAAACACCAATGTAAGGAAGATTTCGGTACTTTTCAATATAATCTAAACCATATCCAACAACAAATTCATCCGGAACAATAAAGCCTGCATAATCTGCTTGTATGTCACTTTTTCTTCCTGTTGGCTTATCAAGCAAAGTAACAATTTTAATCGATTTCGCTTTACGATAACGGAACAAATCGACTAAATAGCTAAGTGTTAAACCACTATCAATAATATCCTCTATAATTAATATGTCCCTTCCTTCCACAGAAGTATCTAAATCCTTTAAAATTTTAACCTCTCCGGAAGATACAAGGGCTGTACCATAGCTGGAAACATCCATAAAATCCATTTCAAGGTAGCAATCCATGTGCTTTAATAGGTCTGACATAAATGGCATTGCACCTTTTAAAACACCAATTGCAAGTGGGAAACGATCATGATACTCTTCCGTTAATTTTGCTGCTAATTCCTTAATCTTCTCTTGAATTTCTTCTTCTGAAACTAATACTTTTTCAATATCATCTTTCATCATAAAATGTGCCCCCTAGAAGATCATTACGTATTGTATGTTAGTTTAATATGCTGTTCTGCAGTTGGATCAACACCTTCAAAAGAAGACCTTTTTATATTTGGAAGCCAAATAATTAATCCCTCTCTGTCTGTAATGACCGGCCACACCTCGCGGTCCTGCCGTGGAACTTTTTGATCAATAAAAATATCCTTTAACTTTTTTGACCCTTGTATACCCTTTAATGTCATCCGGTCACCTTTTTTTCTGTTGCGTATAATCAAAGGAAATCGAAGCGAGGCTGCATTAAATATGGCACTATTCCATGACGCATCAGGTATTCCCCCGGTTATATAATCGATAATTATACTCCCTCCATTAGGAAGCATGATCGTACCAGGTTCATTGATTTCAAAATAATAGGGTTCAGCCTTTATTTGCCCATATTGGAATGAAAGTTGAAAATAAGAGCGAATAACCTTTAAACCATACGGAAGATCAAGTGTTCCTGAAGGCTCGTGATGGTGTATTAAGGAAAATACTTGATCGATATGTATCGCAGAAAGAGATGCAGGTTTTTCCTTGTAAAGATAGTTTAATATTAGTTGAATCCCTCTCCTTTGTAAAGGTAAAGGCATTTCAAGAAAATGATTTATGTCAATAGTCATTTTGTCTTCTTCTCTTTTTGTCAATACGGTATTCAATCGTTCAACTGTCAATTCCAGTAAAAACTCCTCATCACTTTGCAGCTCTTCGCTAAAACGCTGAAAATGTTCATGTACATGGCTGTTTTCTGCTTTAAGAAAAGGCAGAACCTCTTTACGATAACGATTCCTGCTATAAATACCCTTCGCATTGCTTGGGTCTACCCTTGGAATAAGCTTATGTCTGTCACAATAGTGTTGAAGTTCCACTTTCGTTAAACATAAGAAGGGGCGAAAAATATATCCTTCATAAAACGGACGTGAGAATGGAATACCCGCTCTGGCTTTTCCGCTGCTCCCTCTTGTAAGCCGCATCAACATAGTCTCTATTTGGTCATCACCATGATGTCCTAATGCTAAATACGAGGATTGGTACTGTTTCATTATTGTATGATAAAACTCATATCTTACTTCTCTTCCTGCAATTTGCGAACTCTTTCCTGTCTCTTTCATGATTTTGGTTACATTAACTTGAACCATTTCAAAAGGGATGTTGTACTTTGCGCAAAAGTCTTTTACAAACATGGCATCCAGGAAGGATTCTTCTCCACGGAACATATGATCCACGTGAGCGACTACCAAAAACAGATTTCTTTTTTCTCGTTCCTTTAATAAGTAGTGAAGAAGTGCTAAAGAATCGGGTCCACCCGAGACTCCCACTACAATCCGTTTGTTGTCCAAGGAAAAGGAATGGCGCTGCAAAAAGGACTCAACTTTAGATTCGAACATATAAATTGCACACTTTCTTAGCAAATTTGGAAGCCGCATATCACGCTTCCGCTTTTCGGTTTTTTCTTTATCTCTTTCGGAGTGGATCCAATCCATACGCCGCTAAATGTGCGCTTCCGCTTTTCATTTTAGCTTACCACTTTTGATTATGAACTATCAAAAATTAATGTAATGAAAATTAGGTTTTCTATCTATACGGATGAAAGTAAAATTGGTTTCATTTTATTACGGTAAATTATTAAAAGTATACCAAGCATATAAGACACCTAGAACGATTGCGATAAATAAATATTCCATTAGGCCGCTTTTTTTCCTTTTCCGCCTGTAGCTCTGTCTTGAAAGTGGGACGGATTGAGTATCTTTTACCCCAGCTTGCTTACTCTGGGCAGTTTTTTGCTTATTTACTCGTGGTTTTGAAGGAGCAGCAAAATTATTTTTTTCGACCATTAAATCTAATAAATCTTCCCGCATTTGATTAGCTTGACTATATTTTCCTTGGAGTGCCTTTAAGATAACAGGTTCAAATTTTATTAACTCTTGTTTTTGCCGAATAGCATCCTTTAGCTGTGGGAGCCCGCCCGTTGATTTCGTAAATCTCTTTGGATAAGCTGTATTAATCATGATCATCGCAACGGCAAATAAATCATAGGATGGCTCAGCCTTTCGGGAGCCTAATCCCCAATAGCCGCGGTCATAAAACTCAGTAAATTCTTTAATGGCCCGGCCCTTAATGGTCGTACCGCCCACATCTATACATCTGATTTTTGGAGGCGGGCCGGTTACAATTAAATTTTCAGGTTTTAAATCTCCAAAGACCCAGCTGTTTTGATGAAGCTGTTCTAAATCCTTCAGCAGCTGCAAAAATAATACACTTGTCCAAGAGGGTCCTTTCGTTTGTAAAAAGGATAGAAAATCTGGCCCCTGAATATACTCCATCACATAAAAAGAAATCCTGCTGTTATTCCACTGCCAATCATCGACATCAAGCAAACAAGGTCCGAGGGAATGTCCCTGGACCTTTGCAAAGGATTTTAAAACATTAACCTCTGAAGTGATTGACATACCATTATCACTCATTTTTAAAGCAACATGAGTGCCTTTATACTTGGCTAGGTAAACCACCCCATTTGCACCAAATCCTAGTTCCTTAATAATTGTATATTCTCGCAAATGCCACTTTCCTGTAATAATGGTCCCGGGGCTTACCTTACATTGATTCTTCAAAGTATGATTCATCATCACGAGACAGCAGGCTCCTTAATGATTGTTTTTTTTCTGTAAAAGCAGATAAGGCAGTCCTTAAAGCCGGCCCCGTTGGCGTGATGCCCCCGGTTGACAGCTGGGAAAAAACACTTGTCAATACTTGTAACTTTGGTGTCCAATCAAGCAATTTTTCGACATCATTCTTTTTCCCGGGAAATACATACACAGAAAACAGATTATCTCCAGTCCTTGCATTCAAGCTTAGAGAAAGGTCAAGGAGCGCCTCTTTTACTGTAGGAAGCTTGTGTTTCATACTTGCGCTAGTATCGACAAGAATCAACACCTCTAATTCGACAGTTTCCCCCAATTCATCGACAACCTCCATCACCTCACCGCGTTTTTCAGGCGGGAGATCCTCCATCGTTTGTGAACCTCCCAATATTTCCTGAAGCTGACGGTTGACTACACCTTGAATGGTTTGATTCATTGCTTTACGGGTAACCATCTGCACCGTTTGCGAAAGCCTTTCGGCATAAACAATCTGACTGACTCCACCGCCTGACATGGCGATCCCTTCAATTTCGGTAATTCCCTTTTCATCAATCACATCCTGCTCCATGACACCAATGACATTCACAGTAATTCCTTGTTCATTAGCAAGAGCTGACATCGCTATCGGGTCTTCCCCATGATTAGAGCATCCATCTGTAATCAGTAAAATTTGCCGAATCTTCCCTGTGTACATAACCTTCTCCCTCCACTTTCAGTATTGCTACCATTTTCGACGGGATTAGGTTGATTTATACATATTTAACTGAAGGAGTAGATAAATTAATTGGTTAGGCATGGCGTTTTACTTTATGAAGAGGAATCGACGCCCACTTCGGTGTATTATGTTTAATTTTTGCTACAGTCACAGTCATATCATCATCAATCAAACCAGATCTGGAGCGAATAACCTCTTCCATTATTAGATCTGCCACCTCTTGCGGATCATCGGTCTCAAGTTCTTGTACCTTTCGTTTCATCCACAAATCATAATTTTCTACATGCTTTGGTCCTTCAAATACTCCATCACTCATCATAATTAGCAGATCTCCAGCTTTTAATTGTTCACTGACAACATCCACCTCAAATTCCTGAAGGATGCCCATTGGTAAATTACTTGCCTGAATCTTAATGACTTTATTTCCTCTTTTTATAAAACTTGGTGTCGAGCCAATTTTAAGAAACTTGGCAGACGCATTTTTCAAGTCAATCATTGCTAAATCTAATGTAGAAAAAATTTCATCTGTAGTCCGAAGTGATAGGATGCTGTTAACGGATTTTATCGCGACCTTTTCTTCTATTCCTGATTGTAATATCTTTTGTAAGAGCTGCAATGTTTCTTTACTTTCATAATGAGCTCTTTCTCCATTTCCCATACCGTCACTAATAGCGATGGCGAATTTACCCAATCCAAGCTCAATCGTTGAATAGCTGTCGCCCGATACTAAGCCGCCGTCTTTCGCTGCATGGGCCACACCTGTATCTACCGTATAAGCCTTCGATGATCGGAAGTTTACATTACATAATTCCTCAGGGAAGCCTCCATATTCTTCCTTGTTCACGATAATGGTTTCCCCAAGAATATCTGACAGCATCGGTGCAATTAACTTTTCACACTCTCCGTGACTGTTTCCAAACGGTACTGTCATCTCAATATCGACATTACCTTGTTCGAGGCTATAAATTTCAACCTGTTCAATCTGAATACCAAAATCCTGAATTGCCTCCATAATTTGTTCTTCTTGTTTATGATGATTCTCTCTTTCACGCTGAATTTCCTTTGCAAAGTTATCCATGACCTCAGATACACCTAACAATTGTTCTGCCACCAGCTTACGGCTTTCCCGCACCTGCTTCTTTAGTTTTAAATTAGCTTGATAGAAGGTTAACTGCTGCCCGATCGTTTCGTATACCTTTTTGGGGCGAGAACAAAGTTTATCCCATTCCCTTGCTAGTCTTGGCGGCACATTACCGTCATTTTGGTCCATTTCATGAATAATCTCTTCCATCGCCGCATAGGTTGTATTAAAATTCTTTGCCCAGCATTGCTCCTTTTTAAAGCAAGTTTGACAGGTTCGTTCCGTCACATTGCTCATGAAATAATCCATTTCGCGGTCATTTTCTTCTTCTTCCTGCATGACTTCCATTTGAGAGAAGCTTTTGGATAGAGCATGAAAGACACCTGAAAATTGGGACACTCTTTGTGCGGTAACATCGCGCATTTTGCGCATGTATTTTTGCTGCTCTGCCGTGTGTTCCGGTGTACCCGGTATATATTTTGCTAGCCTTGAAGTAAATACCTGCGGAGTTAAGAGGAATAAGAAAATAGCCGATAAAGTCTCCAATACTGTTTGTAAGATGGAGCCCTCGCCCTCCCCATACATGCCAATCAGCAGGGTGGCAATAAATAAACCGATGGAAACTCCGATTTTTTTCCCTTCTTTTAGCAGGCCGCCAAGCACCCCTGAAAACGCTAGTAGACTCATATGATAGAAGCTCGATACACTTGCAAGACTAAAAATCAGCCCGGTCACTACCCCAACCGTGGAACCCACTGTTGCCCCGGCAATAAATGAAAAGACCAATACCAGATATCTCGACATGATATGTTCAACCGACATATCATATACCTTCCAGCCGATCGTCCCTGACAAGATTGAGGCAAGCATGATAATTAAACAAACTATCTCTTCCGTTTTTAACAGCTGTCTTCGTTTATTTAAAGTGAGTAATGGAATACTTTGCAGAAAAATAAGTGTCAGGATAAAAGCAAGAGTGGACTGAACCCCAGCCATCATTAAATCATAGAGGGTTAATTGTCTTGATAGAATAAACGACTCTATCAATTTCCCCAGCCCTAGGATAATTGCGACAAAAAATGGCAGGGATCGAACTTCATTCGTCAGCCACTTTTCACTAATTCGATAGATGGTTAAAAATAGAACTGTCACAGCAAAGGTAAAGGCGGCATTCCCTAAAGAAATTGTGGCAGCCCCGACGATCAGCCCGATCAGAGCAAGCGGTGCCCGATCTCTTTTAATTAAATAGACTGATGCGAAGAATGGCAGGCAAAATGGTGTTAACTTCGCTAAGATCAAGGCCCGTCCAAGTAAGAATCCTATTAATATTAATAAATAACCTTTTTTTATAAAAAAGGATTCAAGCATCAATTGAAATTTCCGTATCCCTTTTCCTATATCCCATTTAGGTGAATGAAGGTTGACTTCTCCGACTGGTTCTATGAAACTTACGTTAGTCTTTTCCATAAATCACACTCCCTTGTTCTTTCATCGTTGGAAACAATTATAAAATTAATAGATTTAAAAGTTTGTCAAAATAGTGAACAAGTTCAAATAATCGTTCGACGGTTTTCACTATAATCATTCAAATAATATATTTATGTCGTTTAAAGTAGAAAAGGTGACAGGCACCATGTGAATTCTTCACATGGTGCCTGTCACAAAGAAAAGCGGAAGCGACCGTTTAGCGGCGTATGGTTTGGATCCGCTCCGTATGAGATAAAGGAAACACGAAGAGCGATAAGCGATTCGATGTTGACTTATCGCAAGGAGGAGAGGGCTAATACACTAGCCGCTGGTCGCAGTAGCTGGACAATTCTGAAGACAATAAAAATAAGACAAGCCGCTGTTGACCTGTCTTTGTATGTTAAAGTGAAACCTGCCTGATTCCATTAAGCATGCAGCAAGTTAACCCCGTCTAGCTCCTCTTCCTCCACGCTTGGATTCCGTGTTGCGCTTTAAGGAAGTTAAACGATCCTCACTATCTTTTAGGAATTTGGCCATTTTAGACTCAAAGGTTTCCCCTTTATTGTTATTACGATCGTTTGAACGGTTTTGACGAGGGCGTTGCGATTGTGAATATTGCTTTTTTTCCGGCTCTGGTCGATCCTTTGCCTTTTTAATCGACAAACCAATCTTTCCATTATTCTCAACATTTATGACTTTTACTTCAACCTGATCGCCAACCTTTAAATGATCGTTAATATCTTTTACGTAATTGTCAGCAACCTCACTGATGTGTACAAGTCCTGTTGATCCACCCGGCAGCTCCACAAACGCTCCGAAATTTGTTATCCCTGTTACCTTTCCTTGTAACTTGCTGCCTACTTCAATTGACATAAAAAGAATGTTCCTCCTTAAAATGTTAAATCAATATTTCTATATATTATACAGAAACTAAAAAATCAGTGTCAATAACTCGCACAGCTGGGTCAATTTTCTTTATTGTCTTCAGGAATATTAAAAATTACTTCATTCTTTTCTGAGAAGAAGTACTCTTTCCTCGCTAACTTTCCGATATAATCATCATCATTTAACTTAATAATATCCTCTTTAAGAATGGATTCCTGCTTTTTCATATCTGCAAGCTGGTGATCAAGCTTTTTCTTTTGCGCCAGTTTCGTCTCGAGTTTAGCTGTTTGGGAAATGTGATTTGAAATCATCAAATAGGTTAGCAAGCTAGCAAAAACAAAAAACACCGATAACCGTCTTCGCACTAATTTTCTTTTTCGGCTTGAGGCAATCTCGGCATATTGTTGCTGCTCCACATAGGTTGTCTGAATTGTTGATACATTTCGTTTTGTTTCCGCACCCATTCCCAAAAACCTCCTTACTCTTTTTTCCTTTTCCATTTATCTCGCCATTTATTAATATAATTCATTATTCTCTTTAAATTTCCTGCCGTTTTATTATATAACTTCTCGACGGTATTTTTAAGACTTTTCGGCAAAAGTTTCCAAAATAATAACACTATTTTTTGCAATGGAAACATGATGGTTTTCAGAATAAATAGTAAAACCTTATAAACAAATTTGACAAGGGTTAATAGTCCCCTGCCGAGTGCGAGTATAATTATAATCACTAGTTGAATAAGACCAACAATTGGCTTATAAATCAGGAGTTGTATCATTTTTCTTATAAAATTATAAATGGCGATAACGGACTGGATTAAAAGCTCTAAGAGACGAAGGTAAATACCTTTAAACAAGGCCTGGTATGCGGCGAATCCGCAAAGAAGTGCAATAAAGATATAAAACCGCAATTCTCCGCTATTTACTATGAATAAGGTGTAGAAAATAATTAAAGCTTGAATAACCCAAAATAAGATATCATTTATGAAGACAATCCAAGCTTTTTGTTTTGGACGATTTAAAAACCGTTGATACGTATCAAACATGGCGCCGAACAACGATCCCATGCCAATCATGGAAAGCATGGTAAGAAATTGCGTTGAAAGGGTCATTTGAATAACTTGCTAAAGAACCCTTTAGCTTTCTCCCCATGCTGTTCATCAAGATAAACTAAGTCAAAAATCTTTCCTTTAATGGAGACAATTCCTTTTTCGACATCAAGGTTTTTCATTTGCAGGTTTTGTCCTTTGATGGCTAAAAAGCCCATTACGGTTTCTAATAAGAATTCCTCATTATCAAAGCTTTCTACTTGTTTAACTCCAGTAATATCGAGCAGCTTTCTTCCCCTCATAATCACATCATGATCTGGAACACTGCTCTTTTGTGGATTATTATCATAGTATTGGCTCATCCTTCATCCCTCACAATCATTTGTACAACCCTTTTGTACATTTTTATGTGAGGGGAATCTTAATTAGAACAATCTTACTAAGAAAAGCGGAAGCGCCTTGAACGGGGGCGACAGGCATTAGACGAGCCGGCGAGAAGGCTGCGCTTTTGCCTTCTTAACGGATTGACCTAAATGTGGAGATAAGCTTATGACCCCGAGCCCCTAGGGGAGCTTGCTTCTTGATACCTTCACAATCTTTTAAAAAGGGTCGGGAGAGCCCAGCTTCTCTTCTTTTAAAATGGTATACATTTCGGCGGCTTCTTCCTTACGTGATGTTTCCTGGATTCGATCGATTCGGGCGGTAATTTTCCGTTGTCCGAAGCGAATCGTTAACTCATCGCCTGCCTTAACTGTGGAACTAGCCTTTGCCTCTTTTCCATTGATTTCGATTCTGCCTTGATCGGAGACTTCCTTTGCCAGCGTCCTTCTTTTAATAATTCTTGAAACCTTTAAAAACTTATCTAAACGCATTTGCACTTCCCCCTTTTTCTATAATCCCTTTTGCTTCGCTTCGTCCCAATATAGGTCGAGCTGTTCCAGTGTATGCTCTTCAAATGATCGCCCACTATTCTTTACCTTTTTTTCAACATACTGAAACCTGCGAATGAACTTTTCATTTGTTTCAAACAAGGCTTCCTCTGGATGAATTTTTAAAAATCTCGCTACATTCACAAAGGCAAACAGCAGGTCGCCAAATTCTTTTTTAGCAAGGATAAGTCCTTCCTCTGTTCCATCAAGCTCATTCACAAATTCATCCAGCTCTTCTTTCACTTTCGCGATCGCCGGGGTAATCTCCTGCCAATCAAAACCAACCTTTGCCGCCTTCTTTTGCAGTTCATAGGCTCGCAGCAGGTTGGGCTGTGCTGTTGAAACACCTTCTAACAAAGAAGCAGGTGGCTGTTCTCCTTTTTCCTTCTGCTTGATTTCCTGCCAGTTCCGAATCACTTGTTCTGCATTATCTGCCTTCGTATGACCAAATACATGCGGATGCCTGCGAATCATTTTTTCTGATAGCGCCTCGATAATATCATCGATGGAAAAATACCCATCATCTTCTCCAATTTGGGCATGGAGCATGACCTGAAGCAGTACATCCCCCAGTTCTTCAACCAAATGGTCAATATCATCGCTATTAATTGCCTCAATTACTTCATACGTTTCTTCAATTAAGTACCTTTTTAAAGACTCATGAGTTTGTTCCTTATCCCATGGGCAGCCATTTGGCCCTCGTAAAATCGCAATAATCTCACGAAGCTTCGCAAAATTTTTCAATAGGATTTGTTCGTCCTTAACAGGCGGAACATAAACGGAGGTTAAATTGTTAATCGAAACGTTTCGGTCCAGCTCGTACAAAGCTACTTTTTCAATTGACTCCTGACTGCTGCCGGCAGCCGTTACAATATAAACCTCGTAATCATCAGGCAGCTTCTCCATTAGAGTAAGTTTAACCTCCGAGGCAACAAATTGATCGTATACCTGACTTATAAACATATGCTGTTCCAGCTGAAGCTGGCTGGCAAACAGTGCTGTGCCATCGAGCAGCTGAAACCCTTCAACCGGATCAATTTTTAATGCTGCAAAGATGGCATCCAAAAAGCTTTGTCCTCCTCCAATAGAAATGGCAACCCCTTCTCTTGGCCCATATTCTAAAAGAAGTTGAACTGTCCGCTCCGCCACAAGGGGATGACCTGGAACGGCATAAATGACGGTCCCGGTTTGCGACTCGTCTAATAGGGTTCGGGCGATTTCCTCATAGACGTCGTCAAACTGATCATGTTTTTCATAGACATTGTCAAACGAGATATAGGTCAATCCCTCTTTTTCTAACTCTGATACAACAGAATGCTCTTTAGTCCGTAAGAAAAGATGGTTTGCCTTCAATAACTTCTTATATACCCCGACAGGCAGCTGTTCTAAGTCACCTGCACCCAGTCCGAGTACCTCAATTTTTTTACCCATGTTAACCCCTTTCCTTTCTTCCTATTAAATGAATAAGTTTGCTGCCTAGCGGAAATAAAGCCAATTCCTCCTCGCGAAAAACTCGGCCGCGGATAATAATTGATAAAAACAGGAGGCCTCCACATACTACAGCGCTTATTGCCTGTAAAGCGGCCCCTAGCCGCTCCATTCCAAAAGAAGCAAAGAAATAATTTGTTATGTATAAATAGCCCTTTAAAAGTAACACCATACTCAGCGTGGCTGCTAGAACTGTTTTTAAAAATCGATTTACTAATATTGGCCCTCCGGACATTTTTCTAAATCCGATCATTAAGACTAGTGTAACGATTGCTAGTGAAACAAGCGAAGAAACTGCAGCCCCCATGATTCCTAATAACGGAATAAGGATAATATTTAATAGATATTTCAACGGGAAAACAATCATGACGGCAAAGGCTGGAAACAACACTTTTCCCATTCCCTGCATAATGGCAATAACCGTTGAGATGATCGATGTAAAGAAAATGATAAAACTAAGGAGACCCAAGACAGAGGAACCTGATCGATTCTCAAACAGCATAATATTTGTAGGCTCGATAATGGACCAGAGGCCTGCAGACGCCCCAACACCAACTACAATACTAACCTTTAATGCTAATTGGGTGTGTTTATACAATTCCACTGGATTAGATGCTAATCGTGCCCTAGTGATCAACGGGACAAGGGTTAGTGACATGGATGTGGCAGCAACGGTCCCTAATTGGATTAAGGGCTGGCCACGGTCAAAAATCCCTTTTATCCCTTTGGCTAGTTCTGCTTCCATTCCATTTTCAACAAGCAGAGAATAAAGGTTTAAAGAGTCTGCCATTTGGGTGAAGATCATCAGCATTCCACTTAAACAAATCATCAATCCTTGGAAAAAGAGTGCTCGCCAAATAGCTCCAACTTCCTTTTTATAGTTTTGAAACATCCCTCTAACAGGCATGATTATTTTCCATTCTTTACGAATCCTTAAGAACATAAACAGAATGTTCGCGGATATAATACTTCCGGTGATGGAACCAAACATCGCCCCTCCTCCGACTAAATACAACGAATAACCTTTTGCCATAAAAAGAGAAGACAAAAAGATGATCGTCAGCACGCGGATTGATTGTTCCCCAACTTGTGATATGGCAGTTGGGACCATATCCCCGATCGCTTGATAATACCCTCTTAATAAAGAACTGATCGGAAAAGTGAGAAAAACAATTGCAACCACCCTTAATAAAATAGCTAAATGCGAATCATCCATCCAACGGGCAATTCCATCTGCACCTATATAAAGAATCAGAAAACAGATGAATCCAAATGCTTGCAAAAAGAGAAACGAGGCAAACAGCATTAAACGAGAACGTACATCATCTCCTCTTTCCTTCTGCTCTGCATAAAGCTTAGAGATGACAACTGGAAAGCCAGTGGTCGACAAAACCACGGCCATTCCATAGAACGGGTACACTTGCTGATATATGTAAAAGCCGACATCACCGACAATATTTTGAAAAGGAATCCGGTAAAAGGCACTTAAGATTTTGGTTACGATAGCCGCAATCGTTAAAATAATCGCCCCTTTAAAGACGGCTTTTGATTGATGGATGGACTTTTGCATTTCTTCACCTGCTTATAAAATCTCCAAGGTATTATAGCATAAAAGAAAAGCGGAAGCGCCGTTTAGCGAAGTTCCTTGTCGCTTGACGCCGGAGCTGACATATAAAAAAGACAGCATCTGCTGTCTTTTTCGTTATTATTTGATAATTGTTCAGCTACAGCACCCAGCGAGTAGCGGTCATCCCAATCCTCCCTACGATAAGTCGACATCAAATTGCTTACGCTCTTCGTGTTTCCTTTATCTCAGTCGGACCGGGCCCCTGTCCTGTCGTGCGCTAAACGGGTTCTTCCGCTTTTCTTATTATGACTCCATTTGTCGAGCTAGGAACCCAGCAGCTGTTTCTACTGCTTTTTGCTCTACTTCACCAAGGGTTCCTTCTTTTGAAAAGATAATAACGCCACCAATGGGGTCTCCGTTTGCAATGATAGGTCCAATGGTGTACGATGAGACAGTTTCATTATTTCCTTCAATTAACGCCATTTCACCTTGCTGGGTATGTAGAACGGAGTTTCGTTCTTCCATTGTTTTTTCGACTAATTCGCTGATGTTCTTATTTAAATAATCCTTTTTGGAACCGCCAGCGACTGCAATATAGGTATCTCTATCACAAATTAAAACCGGATTACCGAGGCTATCAAATAGGGCTTCTGCATATTCTTTGGCAAAATCGCTTAACTCGCTGATTGGTGAATATTTTTTTAAAATGACTTCTCCGTCTCGATCCACAAAAATCTCTAACGGATCCCCTTCACGTATACGCAAGGTTCTGCGTATTTCTTTAGGAATAACAACACGACCCAAATCATCGATTCGACGAACAATTCCAGTTGCTTTCATCCAATGTTGCCTCACTTTCATCTGATGATTTTACTAACTTGGCAATGATGTTAATCATCACCAGCTTTGAAATTAGTATCTTTCATCTGGAAAGTTCTATTCACAAACATAATATTTTTTCACATTTAAGCGAAATATCACATAAATGGATAATAATAGCTGGCTTAAAAGGATAACTGAAATGTCCCCTTGATGACTAGTTTACCGGATTGCCTTGACCCTTTTTAGCCAATGATACCCCCTTGACCATTTCTCGGACAATATGAAGCCACCCAGCTGTATCATACTCTTTTGTCTTAATGATGATTTTTAATTTTGAGCCTTCCATCCCAGGAATAATGTTTCGGCCAAATTGGTTTCCTATATGGAAAATCTTACTTCCATCAATATCACCGGTAACCTGTTCATTAACTAAAATGGTGACCTCTTGTTTTACTTGTTTAATTTGCTCAACACCGTTTAACAAGGCGTAAACCTTAATTTCAGCAATTTGGAAGAGGTAATCCACTTCCTCCGGATATTCACCAAACCGGTCGAGCATTTCTGCTTGAAGCTCTTCGATATCCTCAAGACTCTCGGCCCCTCTAAACCGTTTGTACATTTCAATCTTCTGATGTCCATCTTTAATATAGGTATCAGGGATATAGGCATCAATTTCTAAATCAATTTCAACAGATTTTTTCACTTCACCGCCAAGATCGCCCTTCCGCTCTTCAATGGCTTCCTTCAGCATTTGTGAATAAAGATCAAATCCAACCGAATCAATAAATCCGTGCTGTTGAGCACCTAATAAATTCCCTGCTCCACGAATCGATAAATCCCGCATGGCAATTTTAAATCCGGACCCTAGTTCCGTAAATTCCTTAATCGCTTGAAGGCGCTTTTCTGCAACCTCCGTTAAGACTTTATCTTTTCGGTACGTAAAATAGGCATAAGCAACACGATTGGATCTGCCTACCCGGCCGCGGAGCTGATAAAGTGTGGAAAGTCCCATTCGATCTGCATCGAACACAATTAAGGTATTTACATTCGGGATATCAACACCCGTTTCGATAATCGTGGTGCTCACGAGCACATCGAATTCCCCTGCTAAGAAACCGATCATAACAGATTCCAGTTCATTTTCCGTCATTTGCCCATGTGCACAGGTTACGCGGGCGTCCGGAACAAGCATGGAAATTTCTTCAGCCTTACGTTCAATATCTTCGACCCGGTTATATAAAAAGAATACTTGTCCGTCCCTGGCAAGCTCACGTTCAATTGCTTCTCTTACCAATGAACCATTGTACTCCATAACATATGTTTGCACAGGAAAACGATTTTCCGGCGGTGTTTCGATGACCGATAAGTCCCGTACGCCAAGCATTGACATATGAAGTGTCCTTGGAATTGGTGTTGCCGTTAAGGTTAACACGTCGACATTTGTTTTTAACTTCTTAATTTTTTCCTTATGTGTAACACCAAATCTCTGTTCTTCATCGACAATCAATAATCCTAAGTCATGGTAAATAATGTCTTTTGATAGCAGGCGGTGGGTACCTACAACAATATCAACCGTACCTGCTTTTAATCCTTTAATCGTTTCAGTCTGCTGTTTTTTTGTTCGGAACCGGCTTAATAAGCCAATATTAATCGGATAATCTTGAAAACGTTCTCTCAATGTCTCAAAGTGCTGCTGCGCTAAGATTGTTGTTGGAACTAAGAAGGCTACCTGTTTTCCATCAGCAATCGATTTGAATGCCGCACGGATGGCCACTTCTGTTTTACCGTAACCAACGTCACCACATAAAAGGCGGTCCATTGGACGCGATCTTTCCATATCCTTTTTAATTTCATGGATCGAGCGCAGCTGGTCTTCGGTTTCTTGATAAGCAAAAGAAGTTTCAAATTCACGTTGCATATCCCCATCAGGCGAAAAGGCATACCCAACCGCCGCTTCCCGCTCTGCATACAGCTTAATGAGGTCATCCGCAATATCTTGTACAGATGATTCAACTTTCTTCTTGACCTTCTTCCAATCGCTGCCGCCGAGCTTATATACCTTCGGCTCTTTTCCTTCAGATCCTACATACTTTTGAACAAGGTCGATTTGCTCCACTGGAACGTACAGTTTATCTGAACCTTGATAGCGGATATGCAAGTAATCTTTATGAATACCATTTATAACTAACGTTTCAATCCCCAAGTATTTACCGATCCCATGATTAACATGAACAACATAATCACCAATTTTCAACTCAGAGTAACTCTTAATCCGTTCGGCATTCGATAATTTTTGCCTGCTGGCTGATTTTTTGACGCGCTTATTAAATAATTCTTCCTCAGTGATGACAGCAATTTTTTGAATGGAAAGTTCAAATCCTGCATGAAGATTTCCCCGCATTATCTGAACTTTACCTGGTACGAGCTGTTGATCACCTTTCATGATGCTGGCATTTATTTCATAATCCTCTAAGACCCGCTCTAATTTCTTTACCCTTTCTTCATCCGGCCCTAAAAATAGGATAGAATAATTTCCTTTTTTCCACCTGTCGATTTCTGCTTTTAATAAATGCATCTGGCCATGGAAATTTTGCATTTGTTTACACGTAATATTGATAATATTTTGTGGACTTGTATTGGCTACATGTCGTAGAAATAAAGACATATAGAGAAGCGGAAATTCCTTTCTTTGCAGCATAGCCCCCAGGTCATGAGAAATATGCAGGTCATGAATAATCTGCCCCTCTGCTAGTAAACCTGTATACCATTCAGCTTCTTCCTTTACGAGGGAATCATTCATCTCTTGAACTCTGCTAATTTCATCTACAAATACAAGTCCATCGCTTGGCAGATAGTCTAGTAAACTATTAGGCCTGTCGTAGGCTAATGATAAGTATTTATAGACTTGGTCTGGTTTTTGGCCATTTTTCAACTGCTCGAGCTCATAACTGATATTTTGGCTTAACTGCATTTTTGCTTTATCATCTTTTAATTTTCTTAAAGACAGTGCCAAGCCTTCTTCAATCTTGCCGATCATTCGGCTATAATCCTCCGCTTCGAGGATGACTTCCGTAGCTGGTCCAATTAAAACTTCTTTCACTTTTTCTTTTGACCTCTGATCATCAAGGGAGAAATATCGGATCGAATCAATTTCAGTATCAAACAATTCTATCCTTAATGGGTCTGCCTCGGTAAGCGGGTAAATATCAATAATGCCACCCCGTACACTAAATTCCCCAGGAGTCGATACCATCTCAGACCGGACGTAACCCATCTTAACAAAGGTCGTTAACATCTTATCTATATTAATATCTTCTCCTAGTTTTAACGACAGCTGGTATTGTTTCCATAGTGCTTTTGGAGGAACAATCTTTTTTAATCCGGCAATTGGGACAATTAATACCCCTTTACTTTGCCTGCTCCAATAGTTTAACGCCTCAATTCGCTGGGCTTTTAATTCCGGGCTTGCAATGCTTAGCTCGGCAGCTATTAATTCATTAGCTGGAAAAAGGAAGACTTCTTTTTCACTTAATAGATTGACGAGATCATCATAGAGTTTTTGGGCTTGTAGTAGATTATGGGTGACAAGCATGATCGGCCTTTTCATCTTTTCATAGACAGAAGCAGTTAGGACGGTCCGCGATGATCCGGATAGGCCTGCAACCAGTTGTTCTTTTAATCCCTCTTCCACCCCGGCAATGATGGAGTGAACATCTTCTTGCTTTAAAAATAGTGATTTTAAACCGTTCAAGGTTTCTCCTCCCTCCTTAAGAAATAATTATATTAATACAATATTTATATTAGTAAATTTTTAAACAGAAAAACGCTTTGGAGAGCTTCCAAAGCTGATTAGAATAGCGGAACCGCCCTTTTTAGCGGCGCACACTAGCCGCTAAGCTAGACTATTATCTAAGTAGATTGTTTTACCCATTATTTTAATGAATAAGAAAATCATATTGATGGTAATCTGGATTTCGCTCTAATGCTTCCTGACAATCCTCGCAAATGGCTTTGATATGAATGTCACCAGATGGTTCATACGAGACCATTTCCTGTCTTTCCAGATCCGATAATTTATGAAGGCCTAGAGTTTCTGCATGGATCGATGTTTGTTCAATAGAACCAAGTTTTGTACCACAATGACGGCAATAATAATGGATGGCCACGCCTGTCCCTCCCTAATCTAGGATTCCATTACTAGTATTAACCTGATAAATGGAAGTTATTCAACAAGATTACTTTGTGGAGGGTTAACATTGTTTTTCTTCAATGTATGAATGAAAGACTTGTATCATGAACAATTATTGATTAAATTCATTCATAACCTGTAGAAATGGCTTCTTTAGCCAAGCAGCACATGCATCTGCGCTTCTTTTTACCGCTTCCTCAGTAAAAGGTCTTTCCTCCTGGCGAAAACGTCCTAGGACATAATCAGGTACGCTCATTCCTGGAGCTGGCCGGTTAATTCCTATCCGAATCCGGTTAAACTCCTGCGTCCCCAGATGGGCAACAGTAGACTTAATTCCGTTATGCCCTCCTGGACTCCCTTTTTGGCGAAGTCTTATTTTGCCAACAGGCAGATCCAGGTCATCATAAATGATTAATAAATCCTCTAACTCTATTTGATAGTAATCCATGACCGCCCGGATCGATTCCCCTGATAAGTTCATATAGGTTAATGGTTTTAAAAGTAACACCTTTTCCCCGTTATGTAGGCCAATCCCATATACGCCCTTAAATTTTGATTGATTTAACGGAATAGAGAATTGATCAGAGAGCGTGTCGATTACCTCAAAGCCAATATTATGTCTAGTTTGATCGTATTGTTTTCCAGGGTTTCCTAAACCTACGATTAATTTCATCTGTGTTCCCACCTCTTCCGGTTTAGTCATCCTTCTAAAAATTTTTCGGAACATCGCCATTCTCCCATAATAACATGATTTCCTTAATTATGCGTTAAAAGACGTAACCTTAAATAGGTTACGTCTCGAACTCTTAAACTTTGATTACTGCCTAGAAGCTAGTGTCCTTCGCTAAATGGATGCTTTTAGCTTTTCTATTCTGGAGTAGTTTCTCTGCCTTCTTCGTTGTCAGGATGACCTTCCTGCTGCTGCTCACCTGAGTTAATTTCTTCTTCCTGTCTTGGAGGTAAGATGGAAGCAACCACTTCCTCATCCTCATGATTAATAGTAAAGCCGCCGCCGGTTGGGATATTCCCTACTAGAATAGTTTCGCCAACTTGAAGGTTGCTGATATCCACTTCAATTTGCTGGGGGATATTATCCGGAGTGGATGTAATCGATAATTGGTGGATAGATTGCTGCAAGACACCGCCATCTTTCACGCCAATCGCTTCGCCAACAAGTGCAAGCCTGACTTCCACATTAATTTTGGAGGATTTGTCTACTGCTAAGAAATCAACATGAAGGATTTCCTTTTTAAACGAATCCTCTTGATAATCCGATAAAATGACATCGTACTTATTGCCATCGACATCAAGAGAAATGACACCGTTCCTGCCGACTGTCCGGATGGTTTTGGTTAAATCTGCAGAACTCACAAATACCGGTTTACTTTCAACATTTGCTCCATATACCACTGCGGGGATATTTCCATTATTACGGAGTTGTTTCGTTGCCGAATGACGGAGTTCCTTCCGTTCTTTTGCTTGTAAAACAGTACTCATATGTTAGATACCCTCCTATTTTTTAAGGCTGTCTATATAAAAATGCCCTAAAATAGGAAGGTCTAAACATTTCTTTATTAATCAAATAATGTCGAAACTGACTGTTCTTCGTGAACGCGGATAATTGCTTCGCCAAGTAATGGCGCAACAGAGAGATGAATAATTTTATCCATATTTTTCTCTTCAGGAAGCTCAATCGAGTTGGTGATCACTAATTCTTTTATTTTTGAATTTTGAATTCTGTCAATTGCTGGACCACTCAACACAGGGTGTGTACAGCAGGCGTATACTTCTTGTGCTCCATTTTCCACTAAGGCATTAGCTGCAAGGGTAATCGTACCTGCTGTATCAATAATATCATCGATTAAGATCGCGATCTTACCTTCAATGTTACCAACTATATTCATAACTTCTGCAACATTTGGTCTTGGACGGCGTTTATCGATAATAGCAATTGGAGCCTTTAAACGCTCTGCCAATTTACGTGCTCTTGTTACACCGCCATGGTCTGGGGAAACAATGACCACGTCACCATTGAATTGACGGCTTTTAAAATACTCTGCTAAAATCGGCACACCCATAAGATGGTCAGTTGGGATTTCAAAGAAGCCTTGAATTTGCGGCGCATGAAGGTCCAGACAGATTACTCTGGTTGCTCCAGCAGTTTCAAGCAGGTTCGCCACTAATTTAGCTGTGATTGGCTCACGAGCACGTGCTTTACGATCTTGACGCGCATAGCCATAATAAGGCATAACAATGTTGATGGTTTTTGCAGAAGCTCGCTTTAAGGCATCAATCATGATAAGTAATTCCATGATATGCTCATTAACAGGCTGGCTCGTTGATTGAATAACATAGACATCACAACCGCGGATACTTTCTTCAATATTGATTTGAATCTCACCGTCACTAAATCTGGTTACAGAGCATTTTCCAAGCTCAACGCCAATGAATTTTGCAATTTCTCTTGCCAAAGGCATATTTGAGTTCAAACTAAATACTTTTAAATTCGGATCTAAATACTGATTAGACATGATTGCCCTCCAATTGTAATAGCTTTATTTCTTAAGATTAAGTTTCTGAACGTAACCCTCTTTATTAACTTGTTTTGCACGAGCAATCGCTAAAGCCTCTTCTGGCACATTCTTTGTGATCGTCGAACCCGCAGCAACATAAGAGCCTTTTTTAATGGTGACTGGGGCAACTAAATTAGAATTACAGCCAATAAAGACACCATCTTCAATTTTTGTTAAGTATTTATTTTTTCCATCGTAATTAACTGTTATGGAGCCGCAGCCAATGTTTACATCACTGCCCACCTCGGCATCCCCAATATAGCTTAGATGTGAGGCTTTACTTCCTTTTCCAAAGACCGCCTTTTTAATCTCGACAAAGTTGCCAATTTTGACTTCATCTAAGATGGTGGAATCAGGACGAATGTGTGCAAATGGCCCAATGTTAACATGAGAACCAATGGAGCTTTTAAAAGCGGCTGATTGACGAATAACCGTTTCATTCCCGATTTCACATGTATCAATTTCAGAGTTTGGCCCTATTATACATTCTGTACCTATTTTTGATTGACCTTTAATGATGGTTCCTGGATAGATAACCGTATCTTGCCCAATTTCGACATCTGCTTCTATGTAAGTATTTGCAGGGTCAATAATCGTTACCCCATTACGCATATGGGATTCATTAATTCTTGAACGCATAATCTTTTCCGCTTCTGCTAAGGCAACTCGGTCATTTACACCTAAGGTTTCTTCAAATTCATCAGTTTGATAGGCAGTAACTACTTCACCTTGTTTCTTCAAAATCTCAATCACATCTGGTAAGTAGTATTCCCCTTGTACATTATCGTTTGAAACATTTTTTAAAGCCTCAAACAATGCCCGGTTGTCAAAACAATAGGTACCTGTGTTAATTTCATTAATTTCCCGCTCTTCTTCGGTAGCATCTTTATGCTCGACAATCTTTTCGACCAGCCCCTCTTGATTGCGGATAATGCGTCCGTATCCTGTTGGGTTATCAATTTTAGCAGTGAGGATGGTTGCTTTTGCCGATAATTGTTCATGGTGTTTAAATAGAGACTCCATTGTTTCGGCTTTAATTAACGGGGTATCACCACAAACAACGATCGTTATACCTTCTTTTCCCTCTAAGCTTTCTTGAGCTTGCATAACCGCATGGGCAGTGCCCAGCTGTTCTTTTTGTAATGCATAGAAACTTCTATCACCTAATTGCGCTTGAACCAATTCAGCTCCGTGGCCGATGATTGTGACCATTTCTTTAATATTAAGCTTTGTTATTTGATCAACTACATGTTGTACCATAGGTTTACCGCACACTGGGTGTAAAACTTTATAAAGCTTAGATTTCATCCGCGTTCCTTGCCCTGCAGCCAAAATCACAGCATAACGATTAGGCATGTTCAATCCTCCAATTTACCTTTTTATCCATTAAAAATATTAACGTAAATGAGCTCGCTTTTCAAGGAATGATGGGAAAGTGTCTAATTTTGTCATATTATGTAGAATGAAAACTAGAATAGAAAATGATTGGAGGGGTTTGTTTCTGGGGGTATAATACAATAAAAAGAGCCTTCACAGAAGAAAGGCCCTAGTTGTTAAAATCCTTAGGAAGCTCCGGCTTCTTCAAATTCTACTTCCAATTCACCTAATCGGTGATACTCTGCCAAGACGGCTTCTTGGATTTTACCACGTGTTCCTGAATTGATTGGATGCGCAATGTCACGAAATTCTCCATCTGGAGTACGTTTACTTGGCATAGCTACAAATAAACCGTTGTTTCCGTCAATAACACGGATGTCATGAACGACAAATTCATTATCCAATGTGATTGATGCAATCGCTCTCATTCTTCCATCCGTATTAACCCGGCGTAATCTTACGTCAGTTACTTCCATGTGCTCACACCCTTTTTGGTTATATAAAATGCTAGTTAAATAAATTCAACAATTAATTGTATTATCCTTCTTTAATTTTTATTTTTTTTTGAAAAGTTAGGGCAAAATCGTGAACATTTGTAGGAATAAACGTTTTCAACACGTAAATCATAGAAAATAGTCGGTGAAATAAGCCTTTCGCATTATAAGAAAAGCGCAAGCGCCTTGGTCAGCCCCAACAAGCATAAGACGAGCTGGCCGAAAGGTGGCTTTTTAACCTTTGGGACGGATTGATCTAAATGTAGAGGCGACTGTTCAGGGACTCTAGGCCAAGACGCACCCTGTAAGAAGGCGTTTTTTGCCTTCTTCATGGGATTGCTGGACTTGCGTCCCAAGGAGCGGCAACTGGATAAGCTGTAGACCATCGAGGGGCTGGGTGCTGGCGCTGGACGATTAAATAAAAAAAAGCACTCGGATTACTTCACGAGCGCTACAACTTCGATTTCAACTAGTGCATCTTTTGGTAAACGGGCCACCTCTACACAAGAACGGGCCGGTTTATGTTTGGAAAAATACTCACCATAGACTTCATTCACTGCAGCAAATTCATCCATATTTTTAATAAAAACAGTTGCCTTCACTACCGTTTCAAGCGATGCTCCTGCTTCAGCTAATACAGCCTGTAGGTTCTTAAATACTTGATGGGTCTGTTCCTTCACATCACCTGTTACCATAATCCCTTCAGCCGTCAATGGGATTTGCCCAGAGCTGTAAAATAAATTATTGACAACAATTCCTTGGGAATACGGCCCAATTGCTGCCGGTGCTTGATTGGTTTGAACTACTTTCATGTTAACCCCTCCATATATTAAAATAATTCCCCGCTTGTACACTAATCTTTTTTTCTTTTACATCTACATCTGCTAATTGTACCAGCGATAAATATTCATCCACTAACCGTTCCTGTATTTTCTCATCTTCGACTAATACAGCAATTCCAGCAAGCTGGGAATTAAATTCCTCAAGCATACTGATCATTCCCATTACCGTTCCGCCTGCTTTCATAAAATCATCCACAATGAGGACACGGGAATCTTGTCTCATGCTTTTTTTAGAAAGTACCATTGTTTGAATCCTTTTTGCAGAACCTGAAACATAATTAATACTAACCGTTGGTCCCTCTGTCACTTTACTGTCTCTGCGAACAATCACAACCGGAACATTTAATTGGCTTGCAACTGCATATGCTAAAGGAATCCCCTTCGTCGCTACTGTCATGACCACATCAATTTTAGTGTCAGCATAAGCAGACGCGATAATTCGTCCGGCCTTTTGAACAATTTGTGGGTCCCCCAAAATATCAGTTAAATACAAATAACCGCCAGGTAATAGCCGTTCGGGATTGGCAATTAACTGACAAAGTTCATTTACAAAAGGTTCCGCTTTTTCCCGGCTTACCTTTACAAAAAATTTCACACCACCGGCAGCTCCCGGTACTGTTTGCAAAGTTCCAATTCCTCGTTGCTCAAAGGTCTCCTTCACGATCGCTAAATCTTCACTAATCGAAGACTTTGCTGAATCATATCGATCCGCAAAAAAGGTGAGCGGAACAAGCTGGCGAGGATGATCTAGTAAATAATTTGTCATATCAATCAAACGTTCACTGCGACGAAATTTCATATCTACCCTCCCAGAATCCGAATGTTTTAATTAAAGGATACCATTATTGTACGCCTTTAATCAAGCGAATGTCGTTCTCCCAGCATTCGAACTGCAAAAACTTGGTCGCAAAAACCTCTTAATCCATTATAGATTCGATGCATTCTTGAATCATGCTGAACAATTCCAAATACGGTTGGGCCGCTTCCGCTCATTAGCACTGCATCCGCACCAAAGCGCTTCATTTGCTCTTTAATTTGGGCCACTTCCGGGTGTAAATTCAGAGTCACACCTTCAAGCACGTTTCCGACGTTATCACAAACACGTTGGTAGTTATGTTCCTTTATGGCCTGGATCATCTCATAGATATCCGGGTGTTTTGTTCCATTCAGTTCAAGCCGGCGATAAACTTCGGCGGTTGAAACCCCAATAAAAGGTTTGGCTAAAATAACCCAACATGTTGGCGGCGGCGGAAGTTCTTTAATGATTTCACCTCGGCCTTTTGCCAGGGCTGTGCCTCCGTAGACACAAAAGGAAACATCTGAGCCGATTTCGCTGCCGAGCGTGGCTAGTTCATCCAAACTTAAGCCAAGACCCCAGAGCTTATTTAAACCCCTTAAGGTTGCTGCAGCATCACTGCTGCCTCCTGCTAAACCGGCCGCTACAGGAATTGTTTTTTCGATCGAAATCAATACACCCTTCTTTACATCAAAACGATCCTTTAACAACTGTGCCGCCTGATAAGCTAAATTACGCTGATCATCCGGCACATAGCGATTATGAGAAAGAATATGTATTTTATCTTTTTCTAGTAAGGATAGTTCTACCCGGTCGGCCAAATCAATCGTCGTCATGATCATTTCAACCTCATGATAGCCATCAGGGCGTTTATGTAAAACATCTAATGCTAAATTTATTTTAGCCGGTGCTTTGACTAAAAGCTTCACTACGTCACCTACTTTTGTTTTGTCCAATAAGTACCCAAGGGGTGCTTCTGCATACGATTCCAAAAATCCACATTTTGTCCTATTTTACCACAAAAAGATAAATGTAAGACGTCAGATATGAGATATCTATCCAATTTTATTATTATATCAGTCGTTTTACGTCGAAAAAAGCCACTTTTTGGACAAAAAAAGGGCCAGTGCACAAATTCCTTGCACTGACCAAGCTGTGGTGTTAGTTAAGATTGGCGATTTTGATCGACTAGCTGCTGTTGCGCGAGTTCAATGGCACGCTTCACCATATTCCCTGCATCCTTTGCTCGGATACCGCCCCAGCCTTCTTTCTGAACCACATCATAAAAACCAAGTTCCTTTGCTAGCTCCTCTTTAAAGCGATGAGACATAATCCCTTTTCTTCGGCCCATCTAAACAACCCCTTTCATACCACAGCATTCTTAGTATGTAAAAGAGTATCCATTTTCATGAAGGTTTTTGAATTTATATACAGCAAAAAGCAGTAAACTTTCGTTTACTGCCACCCATTGCTTATATACTAGCTTAAAGCTACATGTCCTGCTGCATCATCATAGAAAGTAATTTGAACTGTTTCCGTTAAAACATCCGCATAGCTGTATGAAACACGTTCGAACGAATTTTCATCTTGATCTAACTCAATAACAAAAACAGATGGGTAAGTTTCTGCTAGAACTCCAGAACGTTCAATTGTTTTCCTGCGTCCACCATTGGCTTTCAGCAATAATCTTTTTCCCAAATTCGTGTCAAGAGCCTTTTTAATATCGGCTAAGGTTTTTGGCATTCGGTCCACCTCACTGTGTAAAGTATAACACACTGACATAGGTTCTGTCAAACAAAAATATAAATTATATCAGTCCAACAAAATGATTGTCAATATTTTTTGTTCTACTTTTTCTTCTAATTTTCAACAATGTTATCGTTGCCTTAATAGTTATTTAATATGTATTCATTTTTAAAAATGAATCGCTATTAGATTAAAGGGGAGCCAATTAATAAGTATCTTCAGCTCCACCTTTCTAATAGGCTTATTCATCCTCCTCGGTGATGGGTCGATAAGGCATTCCAGTCCGTAATACTCCTCTTGTTTCAATCCCTCCGAGTCCTTTATCACCTGTTAGGGTATTTCTTAATACATCCCATACATTGATTCGTTCCATAAACGGAGTAAAACTAATTTTGGCCACAATATAGACGGGGTCGAGTGCGTGAATATTAATTCTTGCTGGGGAACTGGCATAGTTTGCTCCTGCGTGGATCAGTGATTCAAAATGAGATTGGCAGGCACCAGCAAAGATAACGAGTTGATCTAAATGTGGAACCTTTCTTCGGGCCTCTCTGACTGCCTGGACAAAATGCCTTGAATGGCGATAGGCATTAATATCAGTCATCTTCCCCTTTGCTTTGGAATAGGCATCGTGGCCTGTAATAACCAAGATATCTGGACGATATTGGTCCATTAAGCCGCCAATTCGTTCCGGCATTTCTTTTTCATTGCAGTGTATCCCTAACACGGGGATACCGATTTTTTCGTATACGGCCATGCATTTTTTTAAATATGTGGGATCACCGTCCAAGTGAAGAACCTTTCCAGGAATTTGAAAATAATTGCTCGGTTTCGCATAACCGCCAGTCGCTTCATATTCCCGACGATGTTTAATCAAATCAACATCCTGTCTAAATAATTTAAGTGACTGTTCTTCAAGTGTTCTGTATTCTTGCTGCAGCTTTACCCGTTCATCTTGATTAGGGATGACCAAATCAGTGTATGGTGCATCTGCTACTAGGCGGAAATCCTCCCCATAGAGGATGGCTACCTTCTGGTTGTTTATATTTTGAATATCGATAACGCGGAACAAGAGATCACAGTTATACGATTTTCTTCCGACAATATCCATTACCTTTATATCCACTGCCGTCACTCCAATAAGACCCTCTTAGGACTTTAAATTATGGGTTCTCTCATAGGCTATGCAGGGAATGTTGTCCTTGTTAAAAATTTAAGAAAAATGATACATAAGGAGGAGGTATTCGTTGGGATAAAAAAAATATCCTCATGAATCCATCATGAGGATAAAATGTTAATGAAAGTATGAATAAAGTTCATCAGCTAACCGGCCAAATTCTTCTAAGAAAAGTGTTTCTCCTCGGCGAACAGGATCGATTCCGCTTGTACTTAAAGCTGCAAGAATCTCTTCCTTCTTCTGTTTCCCATCAGGCAGCTGACTAGTTAAATTATTTAATAATGTTTTTCTTCGCTGAGCAAAGCTCGCCTTTGTCACCTGGAAAAAGAAGGCCTCATCCTTTACCACAACTGCAGGCTTCTCACGTTTAATTAATCTAATCACAGCAGAGTCCACATTAGGCTGCGGGACAAAAACCGTTTTTGGCACAATCATGACGGTCTCTGCTTCGGTGTAATATTGAACGGCAATTGAGAGCGAACCATATTCCTTTGTGCCAGGCTTGGCAGAAATTCGGTCTGCTACCTCTTTTTGCAGCATACAAACAATCCCACGGATCGGCAGGCGGTCCTCAAGGAGCTTCATAATGATCGGAGTCGTAACATAATAAGGCAGATTGGCCACTACCATAATATCATGAATCCCTTGAAACTCCTCTTCCATCACAATTCGAACATCTGCTTCTAATACGTCCTTATGTATAACCCTGACATTTTCATAGGGTGATAATGTATCCTGCAAAATAGGCAGCAATCGTTGATCAATTTCAAATGCAATCACCTTTTTACTTGAACGTGCCAGCTGTTCCGTGAGCGCACCAATCCCAGGGCCAATTTCAATGGCACCTGAGTTCTCCGTTAAATCAGCAAAGTTGACTATCTTTTTTAATATATTTGTATCAATTAGGAAGTTCTGCCCAAGGCTTTTCTTAAAAGAAAAACCGTATTTTTCAAGTATTGCTCTCGTTCTGACTGGTGTAGCAATATCCTTATTCATTCTGTTCCTCCTGACGTATAACGCTTAATGCTTCTGCAAATTCTTGTTTGCTAATGCGGAACATCATCAATCGCTTATGCAGTTGTTTTCCGTTTGTATAACCAATTTTCAACAGCTTGCCTAACGAAATTCTTCGCTCCTTCGAGCCCTCACCGCCGATTAGGCCGGCCATAATTAAATCCTCCTGGGTAATTTCCTCCGATATCACCTCGTGCATGATTTGTGCATCCTTTAACGCTTCTCTTATATCCTCCAAGCTGGCATGTTCTACCCCAAGACCCTTGCCGCCTTTGGCAATCGCTTTTTCTTTTGGCAAAAAGGCATGTTTACAGCCAGGAACGGCCGCTGCAATCATTTTTCTGATTTTTTCACCTGGAAAATCTGGATCGGTAAATATAATCACCCCTCGTGTTGATTGGGCACGTTTGATTTTTTCAATTGTAGTTTGGTTGACAGCCGAACCGTTTGTTTCGATCGTATCGGCATCAACAGCTCGTCTTATTGTTCTTGTATCGTCTTTTCCCTCAACGACGATGATTTCTTTGATTTTCATGTTAAGAATAAAAGCCTCCGTAATAATAAAATTAATAATGAAAAATTTGAAACATTTTTGTAATGTCCCTCGTCTATATTTTTGAGTGATTTCATACAATGAAGTATCCACCCTGATAGAAAATAAAAGCTAGTATTCGTTGTTAGTATAAAGAATTTTAGGGAAAAAGCAAAATGCAGAGGAATGAAACCCTCTGCATCTCCGAAAATCAGTTTAGGACTGTAATCTTTACCTTCTTACGTCCCCAGCGGTATGCATCCGCATGTGACGGCATTAATAAATCAATAATATACCCTTTAATGGCTCCGCCTGTATCAGCAGCTACAGCGTATCCGTAGCCTTCTACATACACTTTTGAACCAAGCGGAATAATACTTGGATCAACAGCAATTACTCTCATATTTGGATTAGCACGAAGATTAAGACCCGTAGCAGTACGGCCAGAGCAGCCATTACAATAGGCAGTATACGCCGTTGCTGTCACATAAAACTCCTTGCCTTTCGGAGACTCACCGCGGGAAACTTGTAACGCCAAATCCTTCGTACCGACAGCCACAATTTTATCCTGTTTTTGTAAGATATTCTGCTCGTTAATCAATTTTCTAGACACTTCTTTACCATTTTCAAGCATGACTTCGTACTGCCTTGAAACACGTCCATGCTTACCAGGAGCAATGACCTTTTCTTGCCCTTTTTGCAAATTACTATCCTTTTTCGTTACCACGGCAAATTGAACGGGTTCTTCCACTACATCGGTGACTTTTTCTACTCGAATAACGTTTACTACACCATTCTCTGGTATATTTGCAGATAATGGTGGTTCAACTCGGTCTAATTCATTTAGTTTAATGCCCTGTTGTGTTAAAAAGTCAGCGACCGTAGTCGAAGTGGTCCAAACCTTTTGCGTCTTACCGCCGTCCACATATGTAAGATGAAACGCCATATTAATCTTCAAATTCATCTTATTTTTAATTGCCGCTTGTGGATTTGCTGAAATGTAATCATGTTCCTTTAAAAAAATCTTCTGCTCTTTTAGGAGCTCAGCCACAGTATCGGCCGTAGTCCAGATCGTTTTCTTCTCGCTGTCTTTGACAATGTGAACCATGTTCGCCCGCTTCCACACAACCTTCAGGTCATCCTTAACCTTTGCAGTTGCTTTTGGATACAGGTAGTCTTTTGAAGAGAGGGTTACATCCAGTTCATCTAATAATTCCTTGATGGTATCTGCATGTGTGTTCACAACCATCTGTTTGCCATTGAGTGTCATTGCCACAGTATTCTTTGAGCCTTCAAAAAAGAAAATCGAAAGAGTTGTAAGCAAAACTACAAAACTAGCAAATATGATGGTCCATGACCTCCCGCTCAAAGACTCTGGAAACAGGTTTTTCATGTTTTGGAATACGATGAAAAACGCCTCCTTTTCTTTGGAGAGATTATAGAGAACCATACGCCGGCTGTCAATCCTTGCTAATCCTGTTAAGGTAGTTCTAATTATGCACAACCTTAAAAGCTTTGCAAAGAAAAACTTATCGACACGTTCATCCTATGTTGAAAAGGAGACATGTAGAACTTTTTGTTATCATAAAAAATTAGGACAAGCTTCTTATCGTTTCGACAAATTCCCTTATCATTTTATGCCGAATAATTTCTTAGCATTTTGTGTCGTAGCCTCTGCTACTTCTTCAAATGTCAAGCCCTTAATTTCGGCAATTTGTTCAGCAACTAGCTTCACATATCCTGGTTCATTCCGTTTTCCCCGATAGGGATGAGGAGCTAAATAAGGGCAATCTGTTTCAATTAACAGCTTTTCAAGAGGAATTTCCGCTGCTACCTCTTTTGGTTTTTTTGCATTTTTAAAGGTAACGGGGCCGCCCAAAGAAATATAAAAATTCATATTTACACATTCCTTTGCAACCTCAGGGCTGCCGCTAAAACAATGCATAATGCCTCCTACTTCTTCCGCTTTCTCTTCTTTTAATATTTCCACGATATCGGCTGTGGCTTCACGGTTATGGATAACAATCGGCAATTTAACCTTTTTTGCTAAGCGGATTTGCCTGCGAAACACTTCTTTCTGGACATCCTTTGGTGATTTGTCCCAGTGATAATCCAGGCCCATCTCACCTATAGCAACTACTTTAGGATGTGAGGTCAATTCCTCGATCCATGTTAAGTCCTCATCTGTCATGTCGATTGCGTCTACTGGGTGCCAGCCAACGCAGGCAAACATAAAGTCATAGCGTTCGACTAATTCCATTGCCCTTTGAATGGTCGGACGGTCAAATCCTACGATGACCATCTCGGAAACTCCCTCCGTTTGGGCCCGTTCAATAACCTCTTCTAGGTCTTCATTATATTGCGTGTCATTTAAATGTGCATGTGTGTCGAATAACATACGAATCAATACTCCTCTTTTCTTGTTATTTCTCATTATTTTGTGTTTCTAGTATTCCATTGTCTAAAGACAACTAATTAACAGGATAAATGTTCCACGTGAAACATTTTAAAGCAAATCGTGACATTTTTCTAAGTAAAAAGCGCCCGATTTGGGCGCTTTTGTCTATAATTATTTTACCTTCGACCCATTTGGCAAGGTTTGATCGACGGTAGCGATTGAAAGCTGACCATCTTGTGACCCTGCTAAAATCATTCCTTGTGATAATTCACCGCGAAGTTTAACAGGCTTTAAGTTGGTAATACAAATTACCTTCCGGCCAACAAGCTCTTCAGGCTTATAATATTGGGCAATACCCGATACAACTTGCCGCTTTTCATAACCTAAATCTAATTGAAGCTTTAGCAGTTTATCTGCCTTTTTTACCGGCTCTGCTTGAATAACCTCAGCAACACGTAAATCCACCTTCATGAAATCCTCGATGGAAATTTCCTCAAGCTCGTCTGGTTTTTCTTCTTCTTTCTTTTCTTCGATAACCGGTGTGCTTCCTTGCATTTTTGTTTTGATGAATTCTACTTCCTCAGCAATATCCAATCTTGGGAATAACGGAGCATCCTTTTGTACCTTAACTCCACTTGGAATCTTGCCAAAGCCTCCAAGACTCTCCCATGTTTTTAATTCCTCATCTTTAATGCCTAATTGTGTGAAAATCCCATTAGGCGTGCGAGTTAAAAATGGCTTTAATAGGACCGCAATACGGCGTAAGGATTCTGCCAAGTGAACCATTACACTAGCAAGCTCTCCTTTTTGGTCTTCATTTTTAGCCAATGTCCATGGTTTTGTTTCATCAATGTACTTATTTGTCCGACTGACTAATTGCCAGATGGAAGTTAATGCCACGGAGAATTCCATTTTTTCCATTGCCTCTTCGTATTTTGCAACTGTTTCACGATTTACCTGGAGCAGCGATTCATCAAATTCACCAACTGAACCAGCATAATCAGGAATCACCCCGGCAAAATACTTTTCAATCATCGCCACTGTCCGGTTTAGTAAATTGCCTAGGTCATTAGCCAGGTCAAAATTAATTCTTTCAACAAATCCTTCTGGTGTAAACACACCATCAGCCCCAAAAGGTACTTCCCGTAATAAATAGTAGCGAAGGGCATCTAGGCCATAGCGGTCAATTAAGGTAACTGGATCCACTACATTGCCTTTTGATTTCGACATTTTTCCGTCTTTCATCAACAACCAGCCGTGCGCAAATACCTTCTTTGGCAGTGGTAAATCCAAGGCCATTAACATGATTGGCCAATAAATCGTGTGGAAACGGACAATTTCCTTACCAACTAGATGAACATCCGCAGGCCAATAATTTTTATATTTGGTATCATCCTCTGTTCCGTAACCAAGCGCGGTAATATAATTGGAAAGCGCATCAATCCATACGTAGATGACATGTTTAGGATTTCCGGGGACTTTAATTCCCCAATCAAAAGTTGTTCTTGATACTGCTAAATCCTCAAGTCCAGGCTTTATGAAGTTATTAATCATTTCATTTTTACGGGATTCCGGCTGTATAAACTCTGGATTTTCCTCGTAATATTGCAAAAGCCTGTCAACATACTTACTCATTCTAAAAAAGTATGATTCTTCTTTGACCTTTTCAACAGACCGGCCGCAATCAGGACAGTTGCCATCTACCAGCTGGCGGTCCGTGTAAAAAGATTCACAAGGTGTACAATACCAGCCCTCATATTGATCAAGATAAATGTCTCCTTGCTCAAGAAGCTTGGCAAATATTTTTTCTACAACTTGTTTATGTCTATCTTCAGTTGTGCGAATAAAGTCATCATACGAAATATCTAATTTATTCCAGAGATCTTTAATACCTCCGACAATCTCATCAACATATTGTTGTGGTGTTACACCCTTCTCCTCAGCTTTGCGCTGAATTTTTTGTCCGTGTTCATCCGTACCTGTTAGATACATTACATCAAAGCCGCGCATCCGCTTATAACGAGCCATCGCATCACCCGCAACTGTGGTATACGCATGTCCAATATGTAAATTCCCACTTGGATAATAAATTGGTGTGGTTAAATAAAAAGTCTTTGATTTTTCCTCCATCATATTCCCTCCTAAACAATGCAACTCCCATTAAACCATTATTGCCTCTTTTTAACGCTTCTATCATCAAAATATACCGAAAAACAAACTTTTGTGCAAGAAAGCGTATTGCTAGACTTCCAGATTTTTAAAATTATTTCCTATTACACCCATAAAGGCGGCTAAATCAGCGTAATATATGAGAGAAAAGGAATATGTAGAACTTTGTCGAATAAAATCAGCTTCTACGACATATGGACTTTTCAACACAATAGTATTATTAAAGTACTAAATTGATTAAATTTAATTACAAACCTTGTTATTACAACGAATTCAATATGGAAATATTTGCATCCTTACTTTTTAAAATAAAATAATTGACGGATATGGGAAGTACTGGTATTATGAAAATATAAGAAATTTGTCGAATTGTGGCGAATTAAAATAGAAGATAGATAAATAAATTAAGTGTTTATGAGAGGAGATTATTAAATGAAATCTACAGGTATTGTTCGTAAAGTTGATGAGTTAGGCCGCGTAGTTATTCCAATTGAATTAAGACGCACACTTGGTATCGCAGAAAAGGATGCCCTTGAAATCTATGTTGACGATGAGCGCATTATCTTAAAAAAATACAAACCAAATATGACTTGCCAAGTAACTGGTGAAGTTTCTGATGATAACATGGCCCTAGCCGGCGGAAAATTAATTCTTAGCCGTGAAGGTGCAGAACAATTAATAGAAGAAATTCAAAAGAACTTTGAACTTGTAAAATAGAAAAGCGCAAGCGCCTTGATCAGCCCCGACAAGCATAAGACAAGCTGGCCGAAAGGTTGCTTTTTAACCTTTTGGACGGATTGGCTGTAGACCATCGAGGGGCTAGGCGCTGGAGCTAGACAATTCTCAAAGTCAAAAACTTTTATACTTTCTTATCTTATAAAAAATAATGCTCCAGCACGAAACCGTGCTGGAGTTTTTAATTTTCTTCAATATGATAAGCCTGATAAACCTCGCGTTTGTTTAAACTTCGGTCTTTAGCCGTTTGCTTAATAGCATCTTTTGAAGAGATATTTTTCTCCGTTATGTAGTAATTGACATGCTCCTCCACTGATAAATTTTGCCACCAGCTTATTTCTTCTTCCTCTTCTTGAATTTCGGTACCTTCTATAATCAAACAAAATTCTCCACGGATTTCATTGGATTGTGCCCAACTGTTGATTTCTTCTAACGTTCCTCGAATAAACTCTTCATATTTCTTTGTTAATTCCCGGCAAATCACGATCTCTCGATTTCCAAGAACCTCAATCATAATGGCTAAGGTTTCTTTTAAACGATGCGGTGATTCATAAAAAATCAAGGTAGCCTTTTGTTTTCTCAAAACCTCTAATTCAGCCCGTTTCTCTTTCTTGTTCCGATGTAAAAACCCATAAAAGTAAAAGGGCTGACAAGTTATTCCTGAGGCAATTAATGAAGTGAGTGCTGCATTCGCCCCGGGTAACGGAACTACCGCTACTTTTTCACTGATCGCAGCCTGAACAAGCTCATATCCAGGGTCAGAAATAGCGGGCATGCCCGCATCGCTCACTAGGGCAACCTTCAAGCCTTGCTGGACCTTTTCAATTAACTTTCCCCCGCTAGTTTCCTTATTATGTTCATGATAGCTGACAATCTGGGTATCAATTTCAAAGTAATTACACAATTTTTTTGTATTTCTTGTATCCTCAGCAGCAATCAAATCTGCTTCTTTCAGGATTCTAATAGCCCGAAAGGTCATATCCTCAAGGTTTCCTATTGGAGTAGGAACAAGATAAAGGATTCCCTTATCCGTTTCATTTTCAAAGCTTTTTTGCTGCCACATCCGACTCACCTTCTTTCATTAAATACTCCAGCTTTTTCTTTCTTGTTAACTGCTTAAACTGATATTCGGCCCTTAAGGCCTCCCCTTTACTTGCAAAGACTTGATAATAGACCAATTTGACCGGTCCTCTTCCCCGTGTATATTTTGCTCCTTTGCCCTCGTTATGCTGCTCGATTCGACGGTCAAGATCATTTGTATAACCGCCATAAAGACTTCCATCGCTGCACGTTAGGACATAGAAATAATGGCCGTTACTCTCCATATAAAATCCCTCTGATTTCAGGTGTGTATTCATCATCTTCATTATAGACAATTAACGGCGGCAGTATTTTCAAATCTGGATTGCCGTCTTTTATCGCTTCTACTAGAAGAATATTAGCTTCCTTCCCCTTTTTTGGATAGACAAACTGAATTCGCTTTGGTTCAAGCCTGTACTGACGCATTAACGTAATAATATCAATGAGACGACCAGGACGATGGACAAAAGCAACCTTGCCGCCTTGTCGGACTAACTGACTTGAAGCTTTTATAGCATCTTCGAGCGTACAAAGAATTTCATGACGGGCAATGGCTAAATGCTCATTAGGATTTATTTCTTCTTTTGAAGGAGTTATAAAGTACGGGGGATTACAGGTAACCACATCAAATTTTCCATACCCTAACTGCTGAGGCATTTCTTTAATATCACCATGGATCATTTTTAGGCGGCCTTCTAGTTTATTGTACTCAATACTTCGGACAGCCATATCATATAATCGATCTTGTATTTCCACACCTGTAATATTCCCTTTTGTCCGTGCACTTAAAAATAAAGGAATCACCCCGTTGCCACTGCAGAGATCGATTAAATTCCCCTTCTGAATCGGAACATAAACAAATCGAGCCAGCAAAACGGCATCAAGAGAAAAAGCAAATACAGTTGGGCTTTGAATAATTCGAAGCTTCTCAGCCAGTAAATAATCAAGCCGTTCATCTTCTTTTAAAGTCACCACTAACCATCCATCCTTACTAATAATGATATAAGAAAAGCGCAAGCATCCGTTAGTGGCGTATGGCCTGGAGTGCATCGACCGAGATAAAGGAAACACCAAGAACGATAGCTTTTTCGTGTTGACTTATCGTAGGGAGATGCGCGAAGGACACTAGCCGCTGGATGCTGGGGCTGGACAATGTTCAAAGTCAATTTTTAACCTTTTTTCTATGAAAATAGAGGCTGCATCAATCAGCCTCTTAAGGTTATTTCTTATTAAGAAAAGAAAGACAAAACAAACAATCGCCTTCTTTACGCAAGCTGCCGAAGTGAAGATTACATATATGAAACCCCTCTTGATAAAGCCTTGCGAGATTATCATAACCTTCACCAACATCAAAATGTTTCCCACTTGGGGTTTCCGCAGCTGCTGCAGCACCCTGTTTCGGTTCTGTTTCTTTCTTTCCTTCTTCAGTGGTTACATCTAAACGGCGCCTTAAATGCTCGTTTTCGAGCTTTAAATAATGATTTTCTTCTAGTATCTCGGCTAAATGCTGCTTTAATTCCCCTAGTTGCTGGTAAAGATGGCCAATTTGTGTTTCCATATTACTTACTGATTCAAAAATTTCCTTTTTATCCACGGCTTCCACCTCTTAATCTGTGGATTGTATAGAAAAGGCACCTTCTTTAATGATTTCATCCAAAGTATACTCCAGAACCCGTTCTTGTTCCTTTAGTTCAACCTGAAGTACCCGCTCTAATATATTTAATCCAACCACTTTTCCCTTACCTTGTGGCGTTTCAATGATTTCCCCTAAATCAGGCAAAGCTTCTTTAGCAGACTCATATTCATCATTTTCATATTTCAAGCAGCACATAAGTCTTCCGCATAACCCGGAAATTTTTGTTGGATTCAATGAAAGATTTTGATCCTTTGCCATTTTAATGGAGACAGGATCAAAGTCGCCTAAAAAAGTAGAACAGCATAGCATTCTTCCGCATGGTCCAATCCCGCCAAGCATTTTTGCCTCATCGCGGACACCAATTTGTCGCAGCTCAATGCGTGTCCTAAAAATGGCTGCTAAATCTTTAACAAGCTCCCGAAAATCGACTCTTCCATCTGCTGTAAAGTAGAAGATTACTTTGTTTCGATCAAAAGTATATTCCACATCCACTAGTTTCATATCCAGCTGATGTTCATTCACTTTCTCATTACAAACCTCATAAGCTTCTTGAGCTGCCTGCTTGTTTTCATCAACAATCATTCGATCCTTTTGGTCGGCAATTCTGACCACCTTTTTTAACGGTAGGACAACATCATGTTCCTCAACCTGTTTGCGGGCAATCACAGCCCTTCCATACTCTACACCGCGGACAGTTTCGACAATGACAAAGTCATCCTTTTCAATTAAGAGGTCTCCCGGATCAAAATAATAGATTTTCCCCGCTTTTTTAAAGCGTACTCCTACAACATCATACAAATGAAGATCCCTCCTGCAATTTTAACACAAGCTGTTCCATCATCAGCTGAGGATTCATATTTGCCTGCAGCTTCCTTTTTGCATCAAGAATAGCTGACATTTGATCCGATAAGCGCCGTCCAGATGTTTGCAGGGCATATTGTCTTAACCGCTCATTCTCCTCTATAAAAACAAGCTGCTCCTGCCTATCCAATTGTATATATAGTAAATCTTTAAAGATTAGAAGTAAAAGATCTAAACCACGTTGTATCTGTTCTTTTTCTTTAAAGTGTAAAAACCAATCTCCCTGAAGTGTAACCATCGCCTCCAGTGAATTCTTTTTTAACACCTCATATAATTTTACCACTATTTTTTGGGCTTGTGCAAACCATTCGTCAACATTTAATTTGAGAGCTTCTTCCAAATTATTCGTTAACTGTGCTAGTAATGGAGCCTTAGCTGGATGAACTCCATTTTCTATTAATTGTTTGATCATCATCTGTGGTGCTAACGGTTGAAAAACCAATACCTGGCATCTAGATAGAATCGTCGGAAGCAGCTGTTGGACTTGCTCAGTTAAAAGAAAAGCTACCGTGCCCGGATTAGGTTCCTCGAGGAATTTTAGTAAGCTGTTAGAAGCACTCACGCTCATTTTATCAGCATGAGAAATTACATATACTTTATTTTGAGATTCCACACCTTTTTTTGAAAATTCTGCCTGCAAATTTCGTATTTGCTCCACTTTAATCGATAACCCTTCCGGCTCGACAATATGAACATCAGGATGGTTTCCATTATTGATTCGAAGGCAGTTATTACATGACTCGCAAGGTTTATATCCTTCTACTAGCTGTTCACAAAATAAAGATTTCGTCAGTAATAGAGCTATTTCCTTTTTCCCCGTCCCTCTCATGCCTTCAAAAAGGTACGCATGGGCCACTCGATTTTTCAACAAGCTGTTTTTTAGCATTTTCAACACGGTCGGCTGCAGCTCTAGTAGTTGATCCCATGTTTTAACCAAATTAATCACTCACTATCTATAAAAGCTATTTAGAAAAGCGCAAGAGCCTTGGTCAGCCCACTGGATAAGCTATAGACCATCGAGGGGCTAGGCGCTAGAGCTAGAAAATTCTCAAATTCAAAAGTTATACCTTCTTATCCTTTTTAAAAATGCATGTATTGTTCGATTGGTAATACAAATACGGTGGCTCCGCCTACCTCTACCTCTACTGGATAGGGAACGTAAGAGTCAGCGTTTCCTCCCATAGGTGAAACGGGGGCAACCAGCTGATCCCTGGATTTGCAGTTATCCTTAATAATTTGAAGAGCCCGGTCTACCCGGATATCTTCAGTACCTATCATAAAGGTTGTGTTCCCCGACTTCAAAAAACCACCTGTACTAGCTAGTTTGGTTGCTCTAAAATTATTATCTACTAACGCTTTAGATAAACGATTGCTATCTTGATCTTGAACGACGGCTATGATCATTTTCATATGGAACACCCTCTCCTCTTTTTTTCCTTTATTTTATTATAACAGGTTATCTGCTGGGATACCTAAATAAAAAAGCCTTATACTAAAGGCTTTTCTCCGCTAATCTTGCTTTGATTATATTTAGAGTTTTTTGATAGACCTCATCAATGGTACCTGACGCATCAATCCGAACCATTCTAGCTGGGAAACGCTTCAATAGCAGGTGATATCCTTCTCTGACTTTATGATGGAAATCGAGATTTTCTAAATCGAGGCGGTTTACTTCTCTTCCTTTATTTCTATTAATTCGCTTCATTCCTAATTCAGGTTCAATATCAAAATAAATAGTCAGCTCTGGGCTCAAGTCCTCGATGGCAAATTGATTAATCGCATAAACCTCATCCATTCCTAATCCACGGGCATATCCCTGATATGCTAATGAACTATCAACAAATCTGTCACATAGAACTACTTTCCCATCTTGTAATGCCGGCTTTACCTTTTCAATTAAATGCTGCCTTCTTGCAGCGGCATATAACAGTGCTTCTGTTCGAGGGTCCATAGCGGTATTTTCCTTATCTAAAATAACTTTTCTAATTTGCTCAGCTATTTCAATACCTCCCGGCTCCCTGGTCAACAAAGCGTGCTCTAACTCTTTGGCTATTAGATTTATAATAGTTGTCTTTCCAGCCCCATCCGGACCTTCAAATGTAATAAAAGTTCCGTTTTCCTTCAAAATAAAACCTCCAGTATGTATAATCCTACGTTATAGAAAATGTCTTTAGATAACCTGCTTTAAATAGAGAGGCATCTCCTTGAAATCTTGCACCTGTTTGTAGTAAACGATTAAGCTGTCCGATCTTTCCACTTGTTATTCTTTCTCCCTTCATTAACAAAGGAATCCCAGGTGGATAGGGTATGATCGTATCTGCACAAACCAATCCTGATGCCCTCTCTATCTCGACTACCATTACATTTAGTTTTTCCATTTCACTATAACTGATGGCTAACTCCGAAATCATTTCAACACCTGTCTGTATTTCTTCAATTGTGTCGTTAAACGGCAAACCATAAAGCGAACTTTTTATTTTCTCCGCAGTCTCGGATAATCGGTAGACTTGCCCTTTTTTTAAAAGAGGCAAAATAAATAGGACATTATACGGATCTGCTAGTTCCGTATATATTCCATTCGCTTCAAATCTTTTTTGTAATTCAAATCCTGTTAGATTAGATTTAGATTGTATAGTGATCTTAAGAGGATCACTAACTTTATTTCGATATGTTAACACTTTTATGCTTTCAATTCTAGCTAGAGCTTCTTTAAAGGATTGGATTTCAGAAAGAAGAAAGTGTACATCCTCTTCTCCATAAGCAGCTAAGTAATGTCTGGAGATATCAAGTGATGCCATAATTGGATAGGACGGGCTGCTTGATTGAAATATCCCTAGATATTCTTCAACCCTTTTCAAGTCTACCAGGTTACTATTTACATGCAAAAAGGAACCCATTGTCATCGCTGGAAGGGTCTTATGTGCAGAGTGAACAACTATATCCGCACCTAATTGTAGTGCAGATGCCGGAAAAGGCTCACCTATGATAAAATGAGGCCCATGTGCCTCATCTACCAATACCGGAATATGAAGGTGATGAGCCATATCAATGATTCCCTTTAAGTCATAGACCATCCCATAATAATTCGGGTAAGTTAAGATGATAGCTTTGGCATCAGGATACTGGTTAATGGCCTGTTGGACGGTTTGGGTGCTGATACCTGCTGCTACCTTCCATTCCTGATTTACCTCTGGCTCAAGAAATACTGGCCTTACTTTTGCTAATTTTAGTGCATTTAACACCGATTTATGGCAGTTTCTCTGCACGAGCACTATTGAATTCTCCGCACAAGCTGCCATGATCATAGCAAGATTCCCTACAGTAGAACCATTCACAAGAAAGTAGCTTTTTTTTGTTTTGTAAAACTTAGTTAACAGTTCCTCTGCTTCCATGATAGGGCCTTCTGGTGAATGGAGATCGTCTAAACCAGTCAATTCTGTTGCATCTATTTTAAGTATTCCTTTAAAAAATTCATCTTGTTTATATGCAGCTATTTCACCGTACTTATGGCCGGGAACATGAAAGGATACAGGGTTATTACTTAAATGCCCCTTTAGGGCATTATACAAAGGTGTTTCCAATTGATTTTTCATCTTATATCTTCCTTGCCTATTAAACGACATTTTTTAAGATCACTTTATTTAGTTTCCTATTTTTCACCAAAAAAATAAAGCCCTTTAAGGACTTATTATGAAAATATTTCAGGTGTAGTAATCTTTTTTAGCTGTTTAAGGAAATATTTATATCTTGGATCATTTGTATCTGTATGAATTAAATCATTTTCGCAATCTGTACAAATAAAAGAAGTGTATAGATGTATACCTTTTGGTTTTAGATTTTCACAAATAACGCACGTTTCCTCAAAATGATTATGTGCTAATAATGAACTCAATCCCCTCCACCTCCATACATCCATTCTGTCCGATACATTAAATTTGTATACAATTTTTTGAATAATCTTTTCAGCCGGCTCCTGTATTATCTTATGTTAATTCCTCTAAATGGGTGTATGTCTATATCTGTTTTCTTTAAAACACTTCGTACTTTTTGCCTTTTACTCATCTTTTTCGCTATAAACGCAAAAAGGACAATCTGAAAGGATTGTCCTTACATTGCCTGGCAACGTCCTACTCTCACAGGGACTCGCGTCCCAACTACCATCGGCGCTGAGAAGCTTAACTTCCGTGTTCGGTATGGGAACGGGTGTGACCTTCTCGCCTTAATTACCAGACTATAAAATTAGAGAGATCGTTCTCTCAAAACTAGATAATGTAGAAGAAATTGCGTAAAAACCAGGTAATCGTTTCTTACTTGTCCAGCTGCGGCTCCTAACTTCTCGGCTGTTTCGATCCGTCACTACAAATCTAAAAGCAGGATTTGCAGCGTCGGCTCTCCAACATCTGTCGAAGTTGAACAGTCGCCTTCGCTTTTCGTTTTGGTTAAGTCCTCGATCGATTAGTATCAGTCAGCTCCACATGTCACCATGCTTCCACCTCTGACCTATCAACCTGATCATCTTTCAGGGATCT
>NZ_JAMBOH010000035.1 GCF_023715505.1 Neobacillus cucumis
GGTCTAATTGTAAATAAATTTCCAAATGGATGGAGCCACCTTTGATTGGGTATTTACTTTTTTGGCTCTAAATAAGAAAGATGACTAAACTGAAAATTACGACATTTTTAATGCAACACTAGTGAAAAATAACATTAAACTATATATGTAAACATATATGATAAAACATATTGTAAAATATATTATGAAAAAATCTGGCTTACTGTATTCTTCTTATTATGGTCTATGATCCTAAGATGCATGTGGTATTCAGCCGGTTCTGGATAAGGAGTTAATTTTTGAAAAAAAGTCCCCCTTTTCATGGGGGATTTCCTATGGGGCTAGAATCTTGTTGTACTAATAATATACCCTTCCCTTAATAATAGTATGAAGGGATTATGTAAGATGGGATAAATTTGTCTGATTCAATTTTTAAAATTAATCTCATTTCACGGACGCTGTTTTCAGGGGTAGTGGCACTTGCCTTTCTTTTCAGTGGTCCAGTTGCAATTGGGCCCCTAATTATAGTCGTTTCGCTGGGGCCGATTGTCGCGTTCTTTTACCCACGGATGGAGCATCTTTTTCTGAGATTAAACTATAAAAGTTAGATTGTTATTAAAACAATAAATAGAGAAGGATAAAAATATCATGAAAAAACCCTATATAGAAAACAGTGGAAATCGGTTGGTTCTAACTTAATGATACAGAATAATTAAATTTTTCCTGCAGGTTCTGCAGGATACAAATTGATTAAATTTTCTGTATAATCAATTTACAACTAAGTCATAGTAGAAAAAAGGAGGTATGAATCTAAAATAGTTGTTCTAATAGAAAAAGAAAGGTCATGAGAGGTTTGTTAAGAAATGGGGGTAGCCTTGCCCGCAATTGGAATCTATCGGAGGTGTAAATATTGTCTAGCATTCATGCAAATGAAATCTCACAAAAAAAAATGTCAAGAAGGGCACTAATTGGATCTACCTCTGGTGCGATTATCGAATGGTATGACTTTTCGCTTTATGCTACTGCTTCAGCTGTCATTTTTCCAGAACTATTTTTTCCGAATACAGACCCGTTTATCGCAACGATTCTGTCATTCGCTACTTTTGCCTCTGGTTTCTTAGCAAGACCGATAGGAGCGATTATCTTTGGACATTTTGGGGATCGAATTGGACGAAAGAAAGCATTAATTGTTACCTTATGGATGATGGGTTTGAGCAGTGCCGCAATGGGATTAATACCAGGCTATGACACGATTGGAATATGGGCTCCCATCTTGCTTGTGTTGATGAGATTAATTCAAGGAATAGGCGTTGGAGGCGAATGGGCAGGAGCTATCCTATTATCAATGGAATGGGGAAAGAAAAAGCAGCAAGGATTTATGGCTAGTATCCCAAATGCTGGAGTAGGAGCGGGGATGTTACTTTCTTCTGCGATAATAGGGTTGTTTATTACTCTAGGTGGGGACAATTTCTACGTATGGGGATGGAGAATTCCGTTCTTAGCTAGTTTATTGCTATTAGTGGCAGGGCTTATTATTCGCTCAAAGATCGATGAAACACCATCCTTCCGCAAAGTTCAAGATGGCGAAAGTGTTTCAAAACTGCCAATTCTAGATGTTATGAAAAAACATCCAAAACAGATACTTTATTCAGCATTAGTTAAATTAGCTGAACATACGCCGTTTGCTATCTATACAACATTCTTGATTAATTACAGTATTAATAATTATCATGTGAGTTCGTCCTTTATGGTCAATGCGAATACCGGAGCAAGCTTCTTATTATGTATTTTCATCCCGCTCTTTGGCTACCTTTCTGATAAGGTTGGAATTAAACGTATGTCTAGGATGGGGATCGCTGCCACACTGATTTGGGGATTTGTATTTGTAGGGTTAGTCAATACAGGTGTACATGCTCTCATCGCAGCTGCTATGATTATTTCTATGGTTCCATTTTGTATGCAGACAGGTGCACTTCCTGCTTTAGCTTCACAGGCATTCCCTGCCCGGTTACGCTATAGCGGTGCTTCACTAGGTACGCAAATCCCTGCCATCTTTGCAGGAGGGATTGCTCCAATGGTTTGTACGTATTTGATACAGGAAACAGGTACAATTTGGTCACTTGGAATTTATATCGCGGTTGTGTCTATTCTTGGCCTGATTGGTACATACAAACTTAAGAATCTAGCAACTGAACAGGAAGGTACAGTAAGTGCAGGCCGTGAAAGTGGATTGATCGTAAAAACTCCGGAAGATTTAAAAGCATAATAGTTGTTTTAAAAACAGGCTTCTTTATGAAATGGTAAAGAAATGTCCTTCATCAAACGATGAAGGACATTTTTTTATAGGATTCGGTCTAATGAGAGGAAAAATTAATATTCTATCGTATCTTCCTCATGCTCCAGTAAGCTGTCAGGCAGTTTTCCAAAAGCAACATATATATCTAAGGCCATTTGTACCTCACGTCGTGTAGCGGAATCCATCATATCAATGTTAAATCTATCTTTTAAATTCGCAAGGCGGTAACGCATGCCGCCAATGGACAGGTTAAGGATGCGGGCGGTTTTATGCAAATTGCATTCATTATTTAAATAAAAATAAAGGGTTTTCAACAGTTCTGAGGACTTCTGAATATCATAGTCATAGATAGAACCTAAAATGTTATCGGCATAGTTCTCTAATTCTTGCGGATTTCTGGCATCTAATAAAATGGAAATATGTCCAATCGCCGAGAATAAGAACACTTGCTGTTTTTGCTTATTGATTTGAGCAATTTCTAATGCCTTTTTAGCTTGTTTGTAACCTTCGTGAGTTCTATGAATACTTGGACATATATTGCTTATTCCAATACGTAGCTGTGCTGAAGGTAATTTCTGCTTTACTTCTTTTAATATGTATATCACGAATTTTTCTTCGCTCATATGGCAAGCCTTTAATAAATCTACGGAAATAAGTGCTTGAATCTGTCCAAACGAGTGCGAGATTAGTATATTTTCTCCTGCAATAGAAGATGAATATTTTCGAAGGATATTCATAATCACTTCCTTTTCATCATTTACAAATTCATCTTTTGGCAAATCAAAGGATTGATTTTGTAAGTGAAAAATAAACACATAATGAGGTTTGTTAATCTTATAGCCTAGTAAAGATAATTTTTTCGTAATGTTAGCATCTAAATTTGGCTTTAGTAAGACCTCGTCTAATAGTTCTCCTTTCATTCGCTGCTCTGTATCAATAGCGGTTTTTTCATTTAGAATGTGCAGTGCACAAATATTTGCTGCCCGCTCGGCAAAAGAAGACTCTAGTTCTTCCATTTCTTTTGAGTTTTTAATGATTGAAATATAACCATATACACGGTTTTGTACGATAATCGGTGTAATTAACGGATAGTAAGAGAATCCTTGTTCCTTTAAAAAATTTAGTTGGATAGTAGTGGCTCGCTGTTGTAACATCTCATTGATTTTATCCTTGTCTGATGAGTGAAGATGTACCTTGTTCTCGATAATGTTTTTTAAAGAATAATCTAATATATCCCCATATTCTGACAGGGTTTCAAAATCCTTGTTGGATATAACAATGCCGCATTTCAAGCTGCGTCCAAGTGTCTGGGCGATTGAGTCAAGCCCTTTTCCTTGTAAGACAATTTCTGTCAATTGGTTGCTTAACAAATTCATTCGTTTTAATATTTCCCTTTGTCTTTCGATTCGTTTATGTGCTTGATCCAGTTCGTCTCCAATATCTTCACGTTCGTAATCAACCAATTCAGGTGAAATATCATCTCCCCAAAGATCCAATGTTTTTCCGATAAAATGGCAATTAGGATCCCCTTTTCCGATACACTCAACTTCTTTAAATACTACTCTTTTGCCTAATGAGGTGCTGCAGTAGCCGCTTGCATATCCTTCTAAAAAGTAGCAGACAGGTTCGGAATGAGTGGGGAAGTGCTGCAAATATTGTTTCGCTTCATAAGAATCATGCCAAAACCCTTCCACATCAAGTTCTTTTTTATCAGCATCGATATGAACCTTTATGGGAACCGATGATGAACGTCCCGAGAGGTTATGCATCGTGACTCCGCCCATAATCCATTCTTTCTGATTTTCCCAATTAAACATATCCTTCAGTATTAAGGCTTCATGCCTTCCGCATTGATATCCATAACGTAAAAGAAAGCGTTTGGCTCTTTCAATTCCTAGAGCTAAAACTAAATCTTTGATTAACGCTCCCCAAGCATCTGCGCTTGAAATAAACATTCGATGAGACTGAAGAAAGTTGCCCTTCTCAGTGTTTGCTTTAAATAAATCACTCAAGGTAATTGTGTTTGCTTTTATCGCCATTTTTTACCCTCCAATACGAATAGATGATTGATTATTATACTATCATAATCGGATTGAATTTTCTAAAAATTAATAACTGTACATTTCGGCTGTAAAAATGAATTTTTCCTACCTAATCGTAAATTGTTTCAGGTTCCTTATCTAAATAAAATATTAATATAGATTTAATTTTCTGAATAGTTTTTCGGCATACGATAGAAACGGCAAGAATAAATGAAGTTTTTCATTTAAACGTAAAGGGGAATAAAAGATGAGACGTTCATTAAGTGATCAAGTGTGCATTGTCGGAGTAGGTGAAACGAACTTTGTAAGGGGTACAGATAAGTCATTAACACAATTATTAACGGAAGCAGCGGTGAACGCTTGTCAAGATGCCGGGATTCATCCTTCTGAGATTGATGGTGTCATTAATCCATGGAGATATAATGTCCGCTGTGAAGATTTGGTTGCAGGTTTAGGAATAAAAGAACTTAAGTTCAGCGGCAGAAGTGAAATGGGAGGAGCCAGTGCGATTGCCGCGATTCAGCAGGCTGCTCTTGCTGTAGAACATGGTGTAGCAGAATATGTGGTTGTCACTACAGGGCAAAAAGGATTTTCAGGACCGAGATTAGGAGGAACGGATCCGAGAATACTAGACTTTAATAATACAATTATGCCAAATCCAGAGTATCGGGATAATATGGAATACCCATATGGATTAATGGTTCCGATGCAGTATTTCTCTCTTCATGCGAACCGCTGGTTTTACCAATATAATCCAGACCCAATCGGCATGCAAATTGTGGCAATGACGTGCCGGGAGCATGCTCATAATAACAATAACGCCTATATGAAAGGGAGAGTGATGACAGAGGAAGACTATCAAAACTCCCCGATGCTGGTTACTCCTTTCCGATTATTCGATTGTTCTTTAGAGGTAGATGGTGCTGGCGCTGTCATTGTCACATCTAAACGCAATGCCCACCGTTTCAAAAAGCCAATATATATTGCCGGCATAGCAGAAGGTCATCCGAATCAGCCTGATGATATGCCAACGCGTCCTGACATTTTGGATATGGGAATTAAATATGCGGCACCAAGAGCTTTTGAAATGGCCGGAATCTCAAGAGATGAGATCGATTTTGCTGAAATCTATGACTGCTTTACGTTTATCGTCTTACGACAAATTGAAGAAATGGGCTTTTGTGAAAGAGGTGAAGCGCCAGAGTTTGTCAAAAATGGACGAATTACGTATGGCGGACAATTGCCGATTAATACACATGGCGGCTTATTATCACAGGCACATATTGTCGGAATTAATCATGTGGTAGAAGCGGTCCATCAGTTACGAGGCGAAGCAGGAACTGCACAGGTACAGGATGCAAAAATAGGGTTAGTGACTGGATATGGCGATATGGGTGACGGATCCATTGCCATTTTACACAATTAATTTTTTGAAAGAGGGGTTGTCATATGAATCAAGTAGAAATGCAGATTATTAGACCATTACCAAATAGAGATTCTGATTGGTCACGTGATTGGAATTTATATAAACCTTTTTGGGAAGGAACAAAAGAAGGAAAGTTACTTGTTCAGGAATGTACCGCTACCGAAAAGAAAATATGGCCGCCGAGATTTTTATCGCCGCATGAACCTGGCGCTGAGGTAAGGTGGGTTGAGGTAGGGAGGACAAGAGGGGTTATTTACACGTTTAATATTGTTCATCGATCCTTTTATCCATATTTTAATGATCAGGTTCCATATGCTCTTGTTGTAGTGGATGTAGGAGACGGAGTCAGATTTCTTGGCAATACCGTTGGAATGGACCCTACAAAAGTAAAAATAGGTATGGAAATGGAAGCGGTGTTTGAAAAAGTGGATGATGAAGTGACGTTGGTTCAATGGAAGCCTGTGAATGGAGGGTATTAACATGAACATCCAACAGGATCTCTTAACTGGTATCAGAGTTCTTGATTTTACCTGGAGTGTTTCTGGTTCGACGACAACAAGAATTCTAGCAGCCATGGGGGCAGAGGTCATTAAGGTAGAATGGCCAAAGACACCTGATATGATGCGGTTTTCCATGTATGCCAAGGAGGATGAACCTGGCTTGGATAACGGTGCGTTTTTTAACAGTTTAAATGTTGGAAAAAGAAGCTTTACCATTAATATCAAATCCGCTGAAGGCATGAATATTGTGAAAGATTTAATTCGAAAGTCAGATGTTATTACAGAAAACTTTAGTGCTGGCGTTTTTGAAAAATGGGGATTGGATTATGACTCTTTGAAAGAAATAAATGAAGGAATTATTTATATGAGTATTTCCGGATTAGGCCATACCGGAAGACAAAAAAATTATGGGACATGGGGTCCGACAGCTGCCGCTCTTTCAGGCATGACTTATATCTCCGGCTTGCCTGATACACATCCAAGCGGCTGGGGCTATTCGATTTTGGATATTGTTGCCGGATATACAGGTGCCTTTTCCGTCTTAACGGCATTGTTCCATAAAAAACGAACAGGGGAAGGTCAATATATTGATATCTCTCAAGTAGAAACCGCATTGCCTTTGGTTGGTACCAATTTATTAAATTATTTTGTTAATGGCCGTTCCTCACATCCAACCGGTAATCGTTCTGTCCTTTCAGCTGATTTTAACAAAATCGACTTTAGAGGACCTGCTGCTTGTCCGCAAAACACTTACCGTTGTGCGGGTGATGACGCGAATGATTATTGTGTGATCGCCATTTACGATAACAATGAATGGGAAAGATTTAAAGCGGCAATCGGCCAGCCGGAATGGGTGAATGATGAGAGATTTGCAGACCTCAATGGGCGTATTCAACATCAGGATGAGTTAGATCAGTTTATTGAAGAGTATACAAGCAGGTTTACGAAATATGAAATCATGGAGAAATTACAGAAATATGACCTGGTTGCCGCCGCGGTTCAACAAAATGAAGATATCATTGAAACGGACGCTCAATTACAGTTTAGAGGCCTGTTTGAACCTATTAACCATCCACTTTTAGGTGAAAGATTAGTAGAAGGTATTCCGATTAAAATGTCCGAATCCTCTCCTTATATTCATAAATCTGCTCCATTAATGGGAGAAGACAATGATTATGTATTAAAAGAAATCCTGCATTTTTCAGATAAGGAAATAGAACTGATGCATGATCATGGCGTCTTTTGGCCATTGGATATGTCAAAGGATTCGTTTAAAGCAGTAAGGCCATTATGGTAAAAGGAAGGAGGAAATGATGGTGGAGAAGGCAGCTTTAAAAGGAATAAGGATACTTGAGATAGGAGATCAATTCACTCAATTTGCCGGAAAGCTGTTGGCAGATATGGGAGCAGAAGTGATCAAGGTGGAACCGAAGGAGGGTGTGCCCTCAAGAAAGATAGGCCCATTTTACAAGGATATTCCTGATAAAAATGGAAGCCTGTATTTCTGGAATTACAATACATCCAAAAAGTCGATTACCTTAGATATCACGACAAAGGAAGGGCAGGAAACAATTGTCCGGTTACTAACTCAGACAGATGTAATTCTTGAAGGCAATAAACCAGGTCAGATGAAAGAATGGGGCTTGGATTATCATACCTTATCAAAAGAATTTCCCAAACTGGTATATTGCTCTGTTACCCCTTTTGGCCAGGAAGGACCATGGAGTCAATACCAATCATCTGACATTGTCCAATTAGCTCTCGGCGGTATAATGGCTGTCACCGGGTACGATGATGTACCTGATGCTCCTCCTATTGCCCCAACCGGTGGACAATCCTACCATCTTGCAGGATATTTTGCCGCGATGGGGATTGTAAGTGCTTTACTATATCGGGATTTTAAAAATCAAGGGCAATTCATCGATATATCCGTACATGATTGTGTGACTGTCTCTACTGAGATGTCTCTGCCTTATTGGATTTATCAAAAAGAACATGTCATCCGTCAAACAGGCCGGCATGCCCTGCCTAATCGCTCAGTGCGCTGGAATCTCAAATGTAAGGATGGAAAATATATTCTCGTTTTAAATACTTATTTGGATGTAAAGAGATGGAAAAGCTTGGTTTCTTGGCTGTCATCGAATCAGCTTGAAGAGGATTTGGGAGACGAAAGATATGTAAATGATCGGTTCCGTGCTGAAAGAATGGAGCATGTAACAGATGTATTAGAGCGTTTTTGTATTCAATTTGAATCAGACTATATATATCATACTGCACAGAGTATCGGCCTTCCTTGGGCACCGGTTCGCGCACCGGAAGATATGATTCATGATCAACATTTAGCTGAAGATCGACAGGTCTTTGAATCCGTTTATCATCCTGAAGTAAACGAATGGTTTACCTATCCGGGTCCGCCATATAAATTTCATGAGACTCCTGGGAGTATCACACGACCTCCATTAGTAGGGGAACATAATGAAGAATTGCTATCAAATTTAAAAACGAATCTTACTAACTAGCACATGGGAGTTTTATTTATGTGATAGGACTGTTAAATCATGTTAGAGGGATTATTCCTATTCAGTTAATGAGTTGATTTAAGAGTCAACTCATTAACTAATATATAGAAAAAATCCGTTTTTTGTTTTTAAACTACATGTTTTGCTGGTAGTGATGTGTTGTAAATAAAGGAGTTTTACAATCATGAGTACATTTTCTTCCTGGGTGAATAGTCATTTGTATATTCTATATACACTTACTTTTTCGTTTTACATATTTACGGTTTTTTTGCCGAATGAAATCATCCGATACTTCATTGGAGTAATGGCTATTATTCTCGTAATTATCTCTTTCAAAGGAGCAAGTAAATTATTTAAAATTTTATGTATCATTTTTAGTTTTACGGGTTTGCTATTTTTAATGAATGCGGGATTATCTATTGTACTTCTGCCTCTATATATGTCTTCAAACATGTCATTGCTGGCTTTGTTGACGGTTCTTCCTCTTATGACCAGTGTTGTCCATGCCGGTAGATTTGACAGAAGACTAAATGAATTAATGAAAGGAAAAGTAGATAATTTAGGAAATCTATATGTTAGGAGTTCGATTACGACCTATCTATTAACAGGGTTTATTAATATATGGCCTTAACATTATCGCAGGAGGTTTTACAATCAAGTTTACAAAATATCCCGCAAAAAATAAGGAAAATCTTTATTAGTAAAACCACCCTAAGAGCGCTGGCTCTAGCATTAATCTGGAGCCCGACGGAGATTATTGTGGCCATTACAGTAGATTCAACAGGTATCAGTTATTTATCCCTATTGCCATGGCTGTTCCATTATTGTGATTTCCCTTGATTGGATCATTGGGAAAAAAAGCTTTCGGTCGATAAACGTTGAACACGATAAACGTGTAAACCAGAAGATTGATTTCAAAAAAATCACGATTCAAATCATCAAACTAGTAATGGCTTTAGCCATTTTTTTAATCGTTGTTGTTCTGACCGGAAGTTTGTTACAACTAAGTTTTATTTTATCAGTTGCACTTGTGATTCCGGTGTTTTCTCTATGCTGGGCCATTTTTATAAAAAGATGGAAAAGTTATAAGGTGATTGGTTGGAAGACTTGGCGGGAGCGCATCAATAAAATGCAGAATTTTGTTGTCTTGTTTCTTTCCCTTTCGCTCTTTTCCAGTAGTTTAAACGAGACTTCCTTTCAAGATGTTATCAAACAGCCGTTTCTTGCCTTTAGTGAGTATCCCATTGTGATCTTAATTTTTATTCAGGTTGTTTTTTTGCTGGGGGGATTAATCGGTGTACATGCGATCGCCACGATTGGTGTTTTATTTAAAGTGATCCAGCCTTTATACGGGATGGTAAATCCACTTAGTATTGGTATCGTGATGATTACAAGTGCACTGGCTACCGCAACAGTCGGAGCTTACGGGGTAACCAGTTACCATGACTTCCGTGGCAACCCAGCAAAATCCATACCGGATTACGTTAAATAACTTGCCGTTTTCCTTACTTTTCGGAGCCATTGGTATATCGATCGGCTATTTTCTCTTGTAAACTATGAAACATTTTAGGAGGTAGAAAAATGGTTATGACGCCGCAAAAAAAAGAAGTGAAAAGCAGGATCGAAAAGAACTATGACGGCTATCAATCCTTTCAATACTTAACTCCAGGAAAACATTATAAGCCATTTCAGCTGCCGCAGTCAGAAAAATATCGGCAGACAGTTGAAATCAAGCTTAGAGAAGATCAGGAAAGGATTTTTGAAACCTTATTAAAATATTACCCTATTGTATCTCTTAGAGATCACGGTTTTGTAGTACCAAAAAAACAAGAGGATATTATTCCTTATTGCCGGCAGCTCCACACTGCATTTGACTATGAAGGGCTGGCCTTATCTGGCGTGGACGTTATATTTGAAAATTTTATGGATGGAATCTCGATTTTGACTTCTACGAATGGGCTAAAATGGGATGATGTGATTTTAACATTAGGTATTCGTTATTGTGATATGGCGAAACAAACTACCGCTTATCTTGCGAAAAATTATCAGGATTTACTGGATGCAAAAAAAACTGACCGCATTGCGATTCTGCCTTCATTAGAGGCAGCAAGTATTCTAGAAAATGAAGTGGACCGTGTAGATGTTTTATATGGACTAGGGATTCGATGCATGGGCATTACCTATAATGAAGCCAATACATTAGGATCCGGTTTAATCGAGAAAAATGACAGCGGGTTAACGAAATTCGGCCACAAGGTTGTTGAAAGAATGAATCTGGTGGGGATGGTCATTGATATCTCGCATTGTGGTGACTTGACGAGTTTGGAAGTCATTGAGGCAAGTGAAGACCCCGTTTTTATTACACATGCAGGAGCACGTGCTGTTTGGAACTCCCCAAGAATGAAATCGGATGAGGTAATAAAGGCTTGTGCTGAGAAGGGTGGCATCATCGGGGTTTGTGCAGCACCGAATACCACTCTTTCATCCAAAAATCCAAACCAGCATACGATTGAATCTGTCATGGAGCATTTGGAGTATTTAATTAATCTAGTTGGAATTGACCATGTAGGTCTCGGCCCTGATACATTTTTTGGCGATCATGTGGGATTGCAGCACGCATTTGATGACATGTTATCCCTTAGTGAATCGCATGGAGAGCAATTTCAAGAGTCCTCCTATGTAAAAGGGTTGGAAAATCCGACTGAAGCAATGAAGAATATGATCCGATGGATGATTAAACATGACTATACGTTTCAAGATATTCAAAAGATTATTGGAGGGAATGCTCTAAGGGTATTAGAGGATATATTATCCCACTCCTAACGGGCATTAAGATTCCCACCTGAATTTGCTGGTGGTTCAATAAGATGCTAGGTGGATGATCCAACTGCCGTAAAGGTCCGATAAGTGCGACTAACCATCAGAGGGGATGAAGGAAAACCCCCACTGATGGAAGTCTTTTATAAGGTTCATGGGGACGAGTACTATTGCTTCATAGGAAGTAATAGTACTTGTCCCCATTTCTTTTTTTACAAGTGAGGAATGAAAGATTTTTTAATTTGGTTGTAAACAACAAGTAAAAGAACAAAAACAGCCCATCGATGAGTACTTATGGTAAGTAATCAAAAAAAATAGATTCTATTATTTTTCAGTAAGGCTTGTAAATCTATTTTCTTCTAAAAATTTATGGGAAATAGCTACTGTATGTTTCGGTTGTAGAAATGAAAAAATTTCGAACCGATTCATACATTGAATACAATCATTTATTTCACTAGTATATAATTATAAATTTGAAATTTTCAGATAATATTTTCGGTAAATTAGGAGGAATTTACACATGCTATCAAAACAAGATAATCATTTATTAACACGTACAGGCCCTGGCACACCAATGGGTGAATTATTCCGCCACTATTGGATTCCAGCGTTAAAGTCAGATGAAATAAAACCTGATGGAAAACCGCAGCGTGTGAGACTGCTTGGGGAAGATTTAATCGCTTTCCGTGATACAGAAGGAAAGGTCGGTTTGATGGAGGAGGCCTGCCCGCACAGAGGGACTTCGCTATATTTTGGGATTAATGACGGCTGCGGACTCACCTGTATGTACCATGGCTGGAAGTTTAATACGAAGGGTGAATGTACGGACATTCCATCCGAAAAAGGCGATCCAAAGTTTAGAAAGAAAATCAAGATTAAAAGCTATCCGGTGAAAGAAGTAAAAGGCATGATTTGGACGTACATGGGCCCGGAGGAAGAGCAGCCGGAATTCCCTGAGTTCTATTGGATGGGGCTGCCGGATGGTTATATGATGTCCGAACGGGTATGGCAGGAATGTAACTATGCACAGGTAATGGAAAATGATCTCGATTATGTACATGCGGCGTTTCTACACAAAGCACATGGCAAACAGGAGGTAGGCGAAGGCATTTTAAGTACCGATTTAGGAATTGACCCTAACCATCCGCTCGTGAAAAACCCTCCGGTTGATCAGGATGTCGAGGATACAAATTATGGAAAGCGCTGTGTGGCAGTAGGAATCGGCAACGAAAAAGATAATGCCTTTATGGAAATCCACTATATCATGCCATTCTATACGTACCCACCTCGTTTTGAAGGTGAGGACGGCATGTGGCATGCATTCATTCCAAGGGATGACTACAGCACATGGTCTTGGGACGTCCAGTTTTCCCATACCCACCCGATTGATGTCCAGGCTAATCATGACCGCCGCGGCTTGAAGCTGGATGAACATTTCAGAAAACAAATGAATTTGGAAAATGAATATGAGCAAGACCGTGAGCTGCAAATCACAGGCAACTTCTCCGGAATCCGCGGTATCGCGAACCAAGACCATGCGGCAACAGAAACAATGGGAGCGATTGTAGACCGCTCTAAAGAGCATCTTGGAACAAGCGATCTGCCAATTATTCATATGCGCCGCTTGCTGCTTCAGCAGGTGAATGCTTTCCAAGAAGGCAAGAAGCCACTTGCTCTGGATAATGATTCCTTGAAAAATCTGTACAGTGCCGGACTTTACGACAGCAATGAAAAGTCCTGGCAGGAGGCCTTTCCAATGAACGACCAATTTAAAAAGGATGGGCAAGAAGTGAAGTCTTAATTGAAAAGAGATTCTTTTTAATAGACTTGGGTTATAGATAAAGCGGGATGATGAATCTCTCAGGAACCTTTCAAACAGTTCTTGGAAGGTAAGTCTCCCATTTAGACCGTGAACAAAGAATTTATAGTGAAAGCAGGGATGACATGACATTGGAGGAATATTTGCGCAGTATTTTAGACGATGAAGAAATAGAATTAGCAACCCTAGAGCCAGCCTTCACTTTTAATCTAGAAGATTATGAGGATACAGGCCATGAATGAATTACTTTTTGAAACCATTGAAATCGTTGGAACCGCGATTAAAAATAAACAGCTGTCACCCGTTGAATTAACAAAGATGACCCTTAAACAGATTTACGAACATGAACCTAAATTAAATGCCTTTATTACTGTGATGGAAGAAGAGGCTCTGGCTCAGGCGAAGCAGCTGGAAACAGAGATGATGAACAATCATGATAGGGGACCGCTGCACGGGATTCCAATAGCAGTCAAGGATATTTTACAAACAAAGGGTGTGAAAACAACCTGCGGCTCGAAAATTTTTGATAGCTGGATCCCTGACCATGATGCCACAGCCGTTCAAAAGCTAAGAGAAGCCGGTGCGATTATCATTGGAAAATCAAACTTGCATGAATTTGCCATGGGTGCAACAACGGAAAATCCTCATTATGGAAGTACGAAGAACCCTTGGAATGTAAAAAAAATTCCCGGCGGATCAAGTGGCGGGTCAGCCGTAGCAACTGTAGCAGGAATGGCCTTTGGTGCTGTCGGTTCCGATACAGCTGGCTCCATTCGACTTCCAGCGGCGTTCTGCGGCACGGTCGGATTTAAACCAACCTATGGATTGGTCAGCAGATCAGGTTGTCTTCCTTTCAGCTGGTCTTTGGATCATGTCGGTCCAATGACAAGGACGGTAGAGGATGCAGCCATCATGCTCGAAGTGATGAAGGGGCATGATCCAAAAGATCGTGTATCTGTAAAAAGAGATGATCCTGTCTTTTTTGAAGAGCCATTAAGAGACCTAAAAGGTGTAAGGCTGGGCTTCTATGAGCCATATATGTTTGCCGGAATTGATACTGATGTGAAACAAGTGATTGTCCGGGCATTTAGTCAATTAGAATCACTTGGGGCAGAAATCATTCCAATTGTCTTACCGGGAATTGACAAAGCTCTTGACGCTTTAAAAGCAATTGCCCAATCAGAGGTTGTCTCTGTTCATGAGACGTTTTTGAAAAAATACGGACATTTATACGGCGATGATTTGAAATATCGCTTTGAATTTGGCAGTGAGGTTTCCGCAACTGCCTACCTCTGTGCCCAGCGCAGGAGAGACCAATTTGTAAGAGAAACGATTAAGCAAATGAAGGAACAAGGAATTGACGCATTAGTCGGTCCAACCAATGTCCAGCCGCCGTTTGAAATCGGCACGATGGTTCCTTCCATGGCCATCAGCAATATGTTTACCCTTGGCAAAACGCCATTAGCGAATATCCTAGGCTTTCCGGCCTTATCCGTTCCATGTGGTTTCACATCTGAAAACCTCCCTGTCGGACTTCAGCTTATTGGTAAACCGTTCTCCGATCAGAGGGTACTTCAAATTGGTGATTGCTACGAAAAATCGGTTAAATGGGTTAAAGCACTAAAAGAGAATTTACACTATATTCAGCAATAAAGGATGCAGGGAGGCTCATGACCTCCCTACTGCTTTCCCAAAATTAGTGAAGAAAATGAGGGGACAAAATGATTAGCAAAATGGAGCATGTGGCCATAATGGTTCAAGATATCAATCAATCTATTACTTTTTATTCGGAAATTTTTGGTTTTAAAGTTCGCCTTCGGGGCAGCAGACCAGGTCGGGAAATAGCCTTTTTATATCTCGAATCACAGCAAGATATGGAAATTGAGTTAATTCAAGAACTAACGGCTAATATCGAGTACAGTCAAACTGGAATTGTCAATCATCTAGCTTTTACAGTAGAAAACATTGTTGAAACCATTGAATATTTAAAAGAAAAAGATATCGTATTTACTTCAGAAGAAGTTAAGCCAACTCTTGAAAGAGGGTGCATGATCCATTTTCAAGGACCAAATCATGAATTAATACAATTAGTAGAACGAGTAAAATGAGGTGGATGGGGTTTTCCCTCAAAATAGTTGGATTTGGATTTACTTGTTAGTCATATTCCGATGAATTATATTGGTGGCACCTGGATTTGAAGAACTATATGAGAGTATATGTAAAGAAATAATCGTTAATTCAAAGGTAAGGATAAGGCCCAGATTTATGGTCATGGCAATTGAAACGATTGGATTTACTTCTAATTTACATTTATTTTAGTAGGAGGATAAAAATGGCAAAAATTTTGCGTATTGGTAGAGTTGAATTAAATGTATTAGACTTAGAGAAATCAGTAGACTACTACACAAATATTATCGGGCTAGAAGAAACCGGTCGAATGGGTGACAGTGTCTATTTAAAAGCATGGGATGAATTTGACCATCATAGCGTGATTTTAACAAAATCATATTCTCCAGGAATGGCTCATGTAGCATTTAAGGTTGAGACATTAGATGATTTAGCCTATTACGAAAAGAAAGTAGAACAGTTTGGTTGTACAACGTCAAGAACTTCAAAGAATAGTAGATTGGCAGAGGGAGAAGCAGTTCATTTTATTTTACCAACTGGACACCATTGCGAATTATATCATGAAATTGGTTTCCTAGGAACAGCAGTCGGATTTAGAAATCCACATCCTTGGCCACTAGGTTGGAAGGGAATTGCACCACATCGTTTAGATCATATTTTATTAACGGGTGAAGATTTAAAAACTGTTACTAGATTTTTTGTTGAAGCCCTTAACTTTAGACAAAGTGAAAGAGTCGTTACTGAAGGTGAAGAGGAGTTATTAGGAAGCTTCCTATTTACAACGAATACTGCACACGATATTGCATTTGTAAAAGGCCCTAATTCTAAGCTTCACCATGCAGCTTTCCATGTTGATTCCATTCAGGATGTCTTTAAAGCCGCAGATTTATTGTCAATGTATAATGTTCCATTTGATGTAACTCCCACTCGCCACGGTATTTCAAGAGGGGAAACAATCTATTTCTTTGATCCTTCTGGAAATCGTAATGAAGCCTTTGCCAACGGATATATGAGCTATGCAGACATGCCAACAATAACATGGGATGCATCTAAAATTGGAACCGGAATTTTCTATCATGCAAGAGAATTGTCTGAATCATTTATGAAAGCGCTAACTTAATTTATATAGAATAATTTAATGGATTGATTAGTAGAAGGAGGGAGACCAATGTACAAAGTTAATCTTACGTCTAGGGGGCAACAATTTGAATTTAACTCATCTCCAGACCAATCACCTCTTCAAGCAGCTCGAAATGAATTTATTCCATTTCCATCTGGATGCCGTCGAGGAGGATGTGGTATGTGCAAGGTGAAAGTATTGAGTGGAGAATACGAACAGAAGTTGGTTCGTTCACATGAGGCACTATCTGATCAAGATTTAGAAAACCGCTATGCCTTAGCGTGTTGTATGACCATTAAGAGCGATCTTGATCTAATTACTATAGAAGATTATGAGAAATATATGCAGAAAGACATTCTGGAAAAGACGACGAAATAAAATCGTCATATCAAAAATATAAATTAACGTATTAATAGCACTAAAAATTCTAGGCGATTACAAACAATGCGTAGATACAGAATCTAGAATGACCACAGTATCCGAGGGTGCATGACATGTTCATGATACCGTATGCCAATAAAAAGAACGCTAAACAGGTTGTTCCTTTAGAAACGGAAATCAAGCTGTATGACAATTGTGCAGTCATCACTTTATCTGCAAAAGTGAGTGAATGTCATTGTTTTAGGTATACAATAAAAGATACCTAGGGCATGTTTGTGAAAGCAAGCATCCCTCAAATTTCACCTCTTGGCTGGGAGCAGATGCCACAATCCGTGTTGTCCCAAATGTTGGAAGGGGAGATTATAGAGAAATATTGTTTAAGTAATGTCTAAGTGAACATAATGATTCAGTTGAATGTGATAATGAGAAAGTATTGGAAATCTTTTTTATTGATAGGAACGATACAACCCCAACTTTTCAATTCTCTAGCAAATGACTGGTTGGACAGAACCTAAGAATTCTATAAATTAATAATTTTGACGAAGTTCCTAGATTACCAATTATGATTTATTTTTCTCAGTTTTCTCCACAAGAATCGAGTGGTCTAATTGGACATGTTAGACTTATAACTTTTAAACCTTCTTATCTTTTTCTTTATTAAGATGAGGAGGTTTTTTAATCAAAAAATGAAATTTCAAGACTTCGTGATAATCAAACGGAAAAACGTTAAAAAAAATCGTAAAAATAGTAGAAATTAACTCAACTTTCGCAGACTGAAATAGGCAGGTATGCCTTGATATAGTTAGGTAGACCTGCAATCCATTGCTGTAGTTGACTTTTTATTAACTTTTGAATTTTTTTGTTACTCTCTTTAAGGGTATCTTCAAGAAGCTCGATTAATTGATGTAGCGCAATAGCCCAATCGAGGTCACTTATTTCATCACAAAGTTCATAAAACAACTGCCGAGTGTTCTTTGATCTGTGCTACATCGGTTTTGCCGGGATAAAACGATATAACGTGCAAAGACAATCGTTGTATGACTGATTAAAGAATCATACGAGCGACCTTGAAACTCCTTCTGGAGTTTTAATAGGGATTTAGTTGTTTTGAAAAAGACTTCTATGTCCCATCTCATACCGTAAATTCTGATAATTTCTTGGTCACTTAACGTACAGTCTGTACTCAGAATCGCCAGCCATTCACTCTTTTTATTACGGTTGCGAACAAAAACTACTTTGACTTGAACATTATTAGCTTGGATTGTATGAATGGAACGAAGAAGTCCCTTTTTCCCTTGAATTGGTGCTGCTAAACGATAGAAAGTCAGTGAATTTTCAGAAAGAAAATAGATCCATATAAAAATAAAAGTTTAGAATAGATGGGACATAGGGTTAGGTTCCTTGTCCCAGTAGGTGATATTTAATATATCTTTTGCTTGTTCAACAGTTTTGTAGGATCTTCAATTGAATGGCGCTATTCTTGAGGATTGGCGCTCATTTTGCAATTTAGTGCCATATTGTTGAATTGAATATTGTTTGCGATTTTACTTTATAGATAATTAATGGATGGTATAATAAGATCAAGAACAATTGGACGGGGGAGTAATTTGTGGAAGAAATCTTAAAGCAAATTTTGAATGAACTAAAAGAAATGCGCGTAGACATAAATGAATTGAAACAAGGACAGAACAGACTGGAAGTTGGGCAAGAAAAATTACACAAGAATCTTGTCGATAGTTTAGGATTATACACAGATAAAATTGTTGATCATATCGATGATAAAACTGAAGTATTAAACAAAAGAGTCTACAAAGTAGAAACAGAGATTGAACGATTAAGCAGACAGTAGGGAATCATACAGCCCTTACTGTCTTTTAGTTTATATCTCAAAAACTAACCGGAAATCTAAGTGTTATTCTAAAAACTGGCCATTATCTACAGTATCTTCATAAAAAAGTTGATAGAATAGCTCTTTTATCATTGACTATATGTAGCCATTGATAAGGTGTTTAAGGATTTGACTTGGAGCCTCTGTGGGCACGATTTGTCTTGAAAGTGTATCTTTGGATTAGCAGGTCTTCACCGTTTCTATATTGGTAAGATTGGTACAGGTGTTCTTTACTTAATCACATTCGGATGGTTCGGTATTGGTTTAATCTATGACCTATTTACTATTCCATCACAGGTTAGAACATACAACGCGTTAAAGAGTGCTTCAAATCATCAACATGTTGTCGTAAATGTTGTTAACAATAATTCAATTAACTAAGGGATTGCCACAAGGTAGTCTCTTTTTTTATGGGTAGGCAGTACCCTTTACTAAGTCTTATAAATAATTAAAGTCCTAATGACAAAGAGAAAGTTATCGGAAAGCGTTGGTTGGTCATAATCAAAAGCAATGGTAGGAGATAGGTAAAACAATTTAAAGAGTATATTCCGTATATTAAAGAAGGAAATAGAGACCTATTTACAGAAGAATCTAAAAAATTCGGCTTTGCAGAGCCATCTCGTTCTTACCGTGGAAATGTAGGGAAAATTACCCCTAATATCCTGGAGCGCGAATTTAAGGCTTCAGAGCCGAACGAGAAGTGGGTAACGGACGTAACAGAATTTCATTTACACGGGGAGAAGCTAGATTTGTCCCCTGTTCTAGATTTATACAACGGAGAAATCATCGCTTATAACATAGAAAAACGTCCTGTTTACCTACTTGTTTCAAAAATGTTGGACAAAGCTTTAGAGCGTTTAAAAGATGGAGACGCCCCCATCCTCCACTCTGATCAAGGTTGGCATTATCAAATGAAGCAGTACCAACATGCTTTAAAAGAACATGGAATCACTCAAAATATGTCACGTAAAGGGAATTGTTTAGATAACGCAGTCATGGAGAATTTCTTTGGGTTATTAAAGTCTGAATTACTCTATTTAACAAGAATTTGAGAGTATGGAGCAATTTAAAGTAGAATTAGAGAAATATATTTATTACTATAATCACAAACGGATTAAGGCAAAATTAAAAGGCATGAGTCCGGTTCAATACCGAGCTCATGCCCAAGTAGCTGCCTAAATTTTTGTGTCTAACTTTTTGGGTTCAGATCATTTTAGTGTGGTCTTTTTCCTAAATAACTATCAACACCAGTAACGCTTACATCATTTATTTTTGTCCTCCAGAAAACACTCTCATTTAATGACTATTAGCTTAAGCTACTTTTGTTCCTTTTTTGCTTTTTTCCATTGGTTTTACAAAGATGTAAACAAGGATGCTTGCCACAATTGCGAACCCTCCAGCTAAGAAGAAGGCGCCTGTATAACTACCTGTTGACTGAACAACAAATCCTGTAATTGATGGTGCAACGATACCTGCTGTATTTGCCAGAAAATGAACAAATCCACTTACGCCTCCAACATTTGTACCTTTTACACTGTCTTGAACAATTGCCCAATAACAGGAGGTTGTAATATACATGAAGAAGATTCCTACTGACATTAATGCCAGTGCTGAACCTAAAGTAGATGCCAAACCTGTCATCCCAACACAAACGGCAGAAACTAGCAATCCAATTACAATGATAATCTTACGGGAGAAAAGTAACTTATTCGTTAGTTTATAAATATAATCTGAGATAAATCCTCCAGATGCCAGGCCTATCGCGCCAACAATCCATGGTAAGGTATTCGCATAACTCATTGATTTCATGTCTAAATGACGGGCAGAAGTTAAGTAGCTTGGGAACCATGTCATGAAAAAGAATAGAATATAGCTATAGGCAAAGAATGCAAAAGCTGTGAACAAAATCGACGGCTGACGAAGGTAAAAACTTAGTTTTTTATTATCTTTTTCAGCAGTACCTTTTTCTGGGTGTAGACTAGCTTGAAGTTCAGCGATTTCTTCTTTGGTGATACTTTTTAATTGACTTGGGTTCTCTTTTACAATGAGTAACCAAGCTGCTACCCATATAAGGCCGATAAGACCAAGGATTATAAAAGATATTTTCCAACCTGCAGCTAATGCAATAGCTGTAATAATCGGAGCAGAAATAGCACCGCCAAGAGGGTTACCTGCGAAGGCAATCGCAACTGCCCTCGCGCGTTCCTTTTCTGGAAACCAGACACTTAGTGTTTTATTAGTTGCTGAACCATTTGGACCTTCAGCAGCACCGAAAATAATCCGAATGACGAACAATGAAACAAAACTAAATGAGAACGCTGTCAAAGCTGCAAATAAAGACCAAAGGCCCATAGCGCCGGCAAAAACTTTTCTAGGCCCCAATTTATCAGCAAAGTATCCCCCGACAAAACAGAATAAGGCATAACCGACGGCAAAACTACTAAAAATAATTCCCAAAGAGGCCGGATCAAGTTTTAAATCCTTTGATATCATTGGTGCCAGTACGGACAAAGCTGAACGGTCAATATAGTTAATAAGTGAGGCAATAAATAGTAATACAAGGATAATATAACGATATTTTTTAAACATGAAATTCCCTCGCTTTTATTTATTTTTTTCAAATTAATCCGCCCAAATGCGTAGCCTGTCTACTAATTGCTTTTTAAAATGGTGAAAACTTTCTTATTTCATAACACGTTCTCTGCTTTGAAATTCAGCTTTATACGGGGCCAATTTTTCAAAGTCAAATATTACCCCTGTTCCCGGAATAGTCGGTGCAATAGCTCTTCCTGTTTCCTTGTCGATGACAAGAGGACGAGTCGTATATTCATCAATTGGGAAACTGTGCACCTCCATATAAGCGGAATGCGGTATTGCGGCCATTAAGCTGACATGTAATTCCTGCATGCCATGGGTACAAATGGGCAGGTTATAGGCAGAGGCAAGTTGAGCTACCTTTAACCATCCAGTAATTCCACCTATATTAGATGCATCCGGTTGCGGAAAATCGATTTTTCCACGGGAAATCATGTTTTGGAATTCATAAATAGTATGAAGATTTTCTCCTCCAGCAACAGCAATTCCACCTTCTTCGGCAATGCGGTGGTAGCCATCATAATCTTCCGGAATCGTCGGTTCTTCTAACCAAAGGATGTTATATTCATTCAATTTTTTCGCTGCTTTTATTGCCGTTTCAACAGTCCATTTCATATTGGCATCAACAGCAAAAACAATGTCAGGCCCAATTAAATCGCGCACAGCAGCTACACGGTTAAAATCCTCCAATAGGGTCTCTTGACCAAGCTTAATTTTGACCGCTTTAAATCCTTTATCTAAATAACCCTGTATGTTGCTAAGCAATTTTTCCATTGGATAGTTCAAATCAATTGCTCCTGCATAGCATTTTGTACTATTACTTGCCCCTCCAACCAATTTATAAAGTGGCTCATTGGCTTTTTTGGCACGAAGATCCCAAAGTGCAATATCAACAGCTGATATTGCAAAAGTCGTAATTCCGCCTCTTCCCACATAATGAATTTTCCAGTTCATTTCTTCCCATAATTTCTCAACACAACTGGCGTCTTTACCGATTAGAAAAGGCTTTAACTCATGCTCAATAATACTACAGATTGCGCGTCCGCCGAGTCCACCCGTATAGGTGTATCCGACACCTTCAGATCCATCCTCTAATATAACTTTTACAATTGGTACCTCAAAATGGGTATGAAGTCCGTGCTTAGCATCACCCATCACTTCAGGTAATGGAATACTATAATATTCAGTGATAACGTCTACAATTTTTCTGCTGAATTCAGCCATAATGAACAGTCCTTTTCATATTTATCGAAAGCGTTTACAATATTTAGAATAACCGCGATATTAATATCCTTCCTAAGATTGGTAATGGAAGGTGACAGCTTTTGTATTGATATCCATAATGAATTCTTAAACTTATTTGGTAACTCGACAGATGAGTTTCTGAATTTAGACTTGCTTTATTCTCGTTCTCAAATTCAGCTTTGATATCCTCGTAAACAGCTACTTTACTATTAAAATATAAACATACTATCCATCGATTAACAATATCTCAATATCTTTTATCCTATTTACTAACTCAATTGCATTTTAAAAGCGCCAAGTTATGGATTTAATTTATCTGGAAAGCCATCCTCCGTCAACGACAGCAATGTGTCCATTCATATAGTCAGATGCTCTCGAGGCCAGAAAAACGGCAACCCCTTTAAAATCATCCGATTCCCCCCAACGTCCAGCAGGAATACGTGAAAGGATTGAAACTGATCGTTCTGAATCACTTCTTAGTGCCTCTGTATTATCCGTGGCAATATAACCAGGTGCGATGGCATTTACCTGTACTCCTTTACTTGCCCATTCATTGGCAAGCGCTTTTGTTAATTGCCCGATTGCCCCTTTGCTAGCAGCATACCCGGGTACATTTATTCCACCTTGGAAAGTCAGAAGAGATGCGGTAAATATTATCTTTCCGGATCCTCTTATTACCATATTCTTTCCAACCTCCCTACTTAGGATAAATTGGGAATCGATATTGACTCTCATCACCTGATCCCAATATTCGTCCGAATGTTCTACTGCATCTTTGCGTAAAATAGTCCCTGCATTATTGACCAATATATCAATCACCGGGAAATCTGTTTTTAATTGGTCAATGAATCGATAAAGAGCGTTGCGGTCAGCAAAATCACAGGTGTACCCCTTGAAATTGCGACCTAAAGCACGTACTTCATTCTCAACATCACTACCACTGGATTCAAGTGTTGCACTGACCCCAATAATGTCGGCGCCGGCTTCCGCCAAAGCAATGGCCATCGCCTTTCCAATTCCACGCTTTGCTCCAGTAACAAGGGCCACTTTGCCATCCAACTTAAACATGTCTAGCACTTTCATTTGTTTCACTCCTTGAGCTTGATTTAGTCCTAATCATTAATCGCAATTTATGAGAATTTTCATGGCTTTTCCACCAGCTTCCATCTGTTGGAAGCCCTTCACCAAATCCTCTAGGGGATAGGTTTCGGTTATAATTCGATCAAGTGGCAATTTTCCAAATGAGGCTAATTCAATCGCTTTTTCGAAGTCAATACGTTCATACACCCTTGCGCCTGAAAGCTTTAATTCTCTCCAAAAAAAGCGATGAAGATCTACTTTTGCAGGTTGGCTGAAAATACCGACAACGACAATTCTTCCTCTCGTGCGAGGCAGCGCTGTCATGACTTCGGCCCCTACAGCAGATGATGTTACTTCGAAGACAACATCCGCTCCGGCTCCTTTGGTTCCCCTCTGGACGTATTCGACAATATCTTTTTCTTTAGGGTTAATCGTATTGATTCCCAATTCTTTTAACAATTCCAAGCGGAATGGATTTATTTCCGATACCAATACTTCTGCTCCTGCTTCTTTTGCAACCAAAGCAATCAGCGTTCCAATAGGCCCTCCTCCGAGAACAACCACATATTCTCCTTTCTGTACTTCCCCGATCCGCACATCATGGCAAGCAACAGCCAATGGTTCTATTAACGCCCCATGCTCCAGTGACAATCCTTCAGGCAGTGGTAAAACGGTATGGGAAGGGACGGTCCAATAGTTTTGGAATGCTCCTGGTGTTTCAATACCGAGAAACCTCAGGTTATGGCAGATGTGATTGTGCCCTGCCTGGCAAGCCGGGCATTCGCCGCACGAATCCAAAGGCATTACTGTTACACAATCTCCTATTGCAAAATTGGTTACACCTTCTCCTACCGCATTTACAATACCAGACATCTCATGACCCATAATCTGTGGAAAGGTAACCCGCTTATCCATATGCCCAAGGTAAATGTGTAGATCTGTCCCGCAAATACCTGTGTGGGAAACTTTAATTTGCACTTCTCCTGACTTCGGTTCAACTTGATTAAACGTTCCAATGCGAATGGTTTTATTTCCTTCATAAAATGCCGCTTTCATAATAATCCTCCTCATTTTTTTGCTTTAATTTTTCGAAAAGAATGTAAATTTCATTTCCCTCGTAGGCTTCCAACATGCATATTTGGATACCTAGTAAGTAAAGAAGGAAATTGAGAATCTTTTCTTGAGAGACCCAATTTACTTGAACTCATGCTTTCGTTACCGCTTTCATAAAAAATTTGAAGAGTGAAATGGGTGTGGTTTCCTTGTTTGGCCTACTTAATGCTTTCTTTACTATCAGATTAGAGTTTTAGCATTTAATTGAAACCCAGTTCCTTTTTATAATAATAACTTTAATAAAATCGGAACCTTATTCCATTTTTATACTAAACCAATAAGAAAAATGTGTCAATTATTATTTTTGAACAAAAAAAAGCCAATGAATAATCATTGGACTAGTTGATATATTTCTAAAATCTATTTGAGCGAATAGCTGAAACGTAGCCAAGCCTCCTAGAAATATGCGTGCTCTTTTCTTTCAATAGCTGAGATATGGATTCTTGCTCTTCAAGGATGCGATTGGTAGGTCCTGCTACACTAATAGCGGCCACGACTTGACCGGTATAATTAAATATAGGTACCGCAATAGAGCTTAGGCCTTCATCATATTCTTCATAGTTGAGAGCAATTCCCGATTTCCTAATTTTTGAGAGTTCCTCTAGAAATTGTTCGTTATTCGTAATGGTTGTATCCGTGTACCTTTTCAATCCTTTTTGGTCGATGACCATTTCAATCTCTTCTAACGGAAAGAAAGCGAGTATGGCCTTTCCCAGCCCTGTACAATGAAGCGGATTTCTAGTTCCTAAGTTTGCATTTGTAATGACAGAAGATGTTCCCTCGACCTTATATATATAAACAATTTCTCCCTCGTTATAAACTGCCAAGAATGAAGTTTGTTTTGTAAGCGTCGATAGTTCCCTTAAATGCGGAATGGAGGCATCCACCAAATCGACATTTTTTAATCCAGACATTCCGATTTCAATGGCTTTAAGACCAATGGAGTATTTTTCAGAAGTTGGATCTTGCTCAACAAATCCAGCTTGCATTAACGTATCCAATATACGATGGGTTGTACTTTTTGGGAGTTGTACAGATTCTGACAATTCTTTAACTCCCACTTTACCGCCCGCATGTGAAAGGAATTCCAATACCAGTAATGCCCTCTCTAGTGTTGAACTTGTCTTTAATTGTTCGTCTTTTCTCATAGTAAAACCTCATATTAAGATATATTATAAATTATCTTACCAAAATTCTTTGCATTAAAACAATAAATAAATTAATTACTCTAAATTGAATTAATAGCTGGGAACCATTTTTTTGCAAAGGGAGGGGGCATAATAATCTAGTTTCTCAATGGGCTTAAACATAAAATAACAATAGCACCGCCAACAAGATATTTCTACTTTACATTCTCTCCATAAAACCATTTTCCTTAACAAATTGAAACAATATAAGAGCGAGACATCGAGAATAAATATAAAAATTAATGATACGTGTTACAAAATCCCCGAATCTTATTGACAAGGAATAGCAAGGTACCTTGGCTATACTTACATAGAATATCTAACAATTGACGAGGACTGATTGACAATAATAAACATAAAGAAATAACGTATAATTTAAGGTTTATCTCAAGATGAATTAGCAGTAATGACTGGCTATGGTCTTCTTACTATGACATATTGTATCAAATGACTACGAAGCTCTTTATGGGCCGGATAACGTATATGCTCTAGGAAATAGACTATACGCCTGGTACTGTTAATATTCGCGTAAGGACGATGCGAGTATTTCTGTGATATTGTTACGAAGATAAGATATGGTTTAGTGAGCCTATACATAAGTGCTTTAAACCGATTAAGGAGCCTGTTGAGGTGGTTGAAGCGTTAACAGTAGAAGATTATCGCCGTTTTATTGCGGCCTTGATGATGAGACCTACTTAGGATTGAGACCAAAGATTATGACGTTTGTCCTTCTTGATACAATGGTTCTTGTTTGCGAATCGGTTGATATGAAGCGCCAACATATTGATTTTAAAACCATATCTATTCGCTTGGAAGCTGCAGATACTAAGACAAGGGTAGGTCGGGTCGTTCCTATTTCCGCTAGAACTGCTAAATTATTATGCGAGTATTTGCAGGAAACTGAGGAATCGGCAATGAGTACGTATTCTTAACGTATGAAGGAGAAAAGATCGGCGAGGCTACGATCCGTGATAATCTGAGGATCTGCTCCAAAAGTGGGAAGATTAATAATAAACGTGTCAGTCCTCATACTTTATGACATACTGGGGCTTTATTCTAAAACCTTAACGGTGGGATCCGTTTAGTTTGCAACGGATACTCGTGCATCCGCATATGAACATGGTCCGTCGTTATGCAGATGACGAACATGGACGTACAGAATCAGCATAGCACTCATTCTCCGCTTAATTACGTATTTTAAATAAAAAAGAATATTCAAAAAAACTAAGCGAAATATTATTTTGGAGGTGAATCTATGTCTTTCCAAGAAGATATTATGTTAATGGTAAAAAATATGGAAGAGAATGAAGCGAAAAAGTTACTTGTTTCTATATTCTTGAAATTACAAAAGGTGAATAACTATGATTACTCAAAAGAAAATGCATACGAAGATATAAAAGAGTTATACCGAGAAGCAGTTGTCGGTAAAATGATGTTTGGTGAATAATACGTGTTCTACGCTACCTTAAAAGGTGGCGTTTTGTGCGACGGGCAGGCGCATAGAGTGTTAACTCAGTTAACACTCTTCTTTTCATTATCTGAAAGGGACGTCATCTCGGTGAAACGACTTGGGAGGATAATGAAACTGAATCCCAGATGGTGAAAATCCATACCCGAGGAGACTGATCTAGCTCGGGAAGCTTAATCTAGTGCAACACCGTGAGGGTTGTCTGAAGGAGATGCGGTAAGTCGAGAGACCCGTAAGCGAATAGGTAGACCCTAATGCAATAAGTGTGAAGCTGGCGGCGAGATAAATTGGCGTCTTTTCGAAATGTAAGGAAGCCCACTCAAAAGGCATTTCCTTTAGAAGTCAGAACGAGGAAATGTGACTTATAGCGTGGTGGTGCAGGGTATTCTTAGAAGAGATATGCGATGCCCCCGTGAGGAATCCACCCTACCGAACAGGCAGGGTTCTAGTCTTTAAGGGTAATCCGAAGTGACGATGAACGGGTGGAGTAGTCAGACATTCTCATAGTACGGAAGTAACTTGATGACCATAACATCAAGTGAACGGAAGGAGAATGACCTATGGCTCCAAGTCATGAACAAGATGTAATGTTAACAATCATGTTACTGCGGTAAAACCGTTTGAATGTACATCAAGGAAAGGCGTGGAATACGCAATGAATCAAGAGTGCAAATTTAAACTACACAGTGTTTATGGACAAATATTATTCGACCGAAAACTTACCCAATGCTTTGAACAAGTGAAAGCAAACAAAGGTGCAGGCGGAAATTGAATCAGCAGGGAAAAAACATCATTCTTGAAGTATCGGCCAAATTCCATCTTCCACAAAGCGAATATCAACTCCTAGAGTCGGGGTGTAACACACATTTTTCCCGACTTTGATACAATAATAGATTGTGATACGTAGTTGAAACAAAAGGAAACATTGAAGATTGCACAGCCGTAATGGCCGGTTTAGACAATGATCTGAATTCATTTAGATTTGGAGGCTACAGCGTTACTTATTTTCCAAGAATTAAAGTCACGCAATTTACAGCAGTTGCGCTTGGTTGACAAAGAGGCTCTGAAATTAGATGATCTTCAAATAGTAACACAAGGGAGACTTGATCCCTACCAGGTAAAGTGGTCAAAGTATGAAGGAACGATTACTTATAAGGAGTTTACATCCGAGACAAGGGGAGAACAAAGTTTATTTCGCCAATTGGTTGAAGGCTGGGTCAACTGCAAGGTAAATTTCAACATCTAACGGCAGTAGTTCACTTACTTAGCAATAATATACCGTCTGTAAATGATCAAGTGAGTGCTGATGAACTTTCACCACCAAGGCCTTTCGCTGCCTTTCTTCGTGAAGTGTGGGAGCGGCTACATCATGAGGAGGAGTCTGAAAGTTTTCAAATTCCGGCAAATGGAAAAAGACTTGGTATGAGCTCGTAGAGAAATCGCAATTAGGGGAGGACATTTTCCGGAAGTTTATAGCTAGCTGTCGTATTGATTTGGGATTTTCAATTTATGAACGTCTAACTGCCATACAGGCTGCAGAAAGAGGTTCAGTACAACAGGATATGAGCACATCCGTAATAAAGTATTTACTTTGCAAGCGATGCTTACTTTTGCTGGCATGAATTTAAAAAAGATGGCCAACTGGACATGGAAAAGTCCAGAAATGGCGTAACAATATAGGCATAGGATAGGCCTAACTTTTGCTCTTACGAGCAAAAAAACAACTAAAAGGCACCCGGATTGGCTCATCCGGATGCCTTTTGTCTACAATCTGAGTCCTTCTTAAAAGAAGGAATTTTTATGCTATAACAGGATCAACAATAAGGGTGCCTTTTCATAAAGGCTTCTCCTTTTAGAATTGAGGCTTACGTCGAATTTAAGACCATACCGGAACTATTTCCATTAATCATGCTTTCTCTAAATCCGAGGATTCGGACAAAATTATCGGATTGAATTTAGGGGCAGATGACTATCTATTAAAGCAGTCTATATGGCCATTCAAAGATAAGTTAGTATCCTTCCTCCAACAGCAATGTCCCGTTTAAATCGACTGCAATTAGTTTCCATATTAACCTCTAATAAAAACATCACGATACTACTATAAATATAATTTTACATATGGAAAAAACCCTTACATATTCTGAAAACATTTACTTCTTTATCTATGCAATAATGAAATCGTAAACAGATTAACATACATAGAAAGGAGTGATTCCTATTATTTATACATGCACACTCAATACGGCGATTGATTTATTCATGGATGTTGATTCACTTCATCCATCCGTAGTTAATCGAACGAACACAGAAGACTATCAGCCAAACGGAAAGACAATTAATGTATCAATTATGCTTAAAAGGTTAGGAGTTAATAATACTGCGTTAGGCTTTATTGGCGGGTTCACAGGAAAATATATTGAAAGTGAGCTGCAGAAATTAGGAATTATCACAGACTTTACTGAAATAGAAGGAATTACCCGAGTAAATGCTTTTGTCCGTGCCGGTGACCAGGAATTTAAACTTGTGAATAAGGGTCCGGAGATTTCATTAGATAAAAAAACGGAATTAATTAATAAAATCAACAAAATACCAAAAGGAAGCCTTATTGTAGTATCGGGCAGTTTTCCAAGGGGGATAACCGATGATATTTATGAAGAAATTGCGAACGTTTCCAAACAGAATGAACTTCGATTAGTTCTGGATATAAGTTCCAAAAAGCTGCTTAATTGCCTCCGTTACCACCCTTATTTAGTGAAACCGAATAGGGAAGAGCTTGCTAGTTTCTTTGGCAAGAATGAGATAACGGATGATGAGCTACTAGAGTTAGGCAAGGAGATAATTAAGATGGGAGCACAGCGGGTGCTTGTCTCCTTAGGAGAGGAAGGATCACTATACATCTCTGAGAGCGAAGTTGTCCGAGTTACGACCCCTCAGGGAAAAGTGATTAATACAGCTTGTGCCGGCGACGCACTATTAGCCTCTTTCTTGGGAAAAATCGTGCTTGGAGAAACAATTGAAGAGGCACTTCGCTTTGCTTCAGCAACTGGTGCCGCGACTGCTTTTTCAATGGGACTTGCAGATCTTGAAGATGTACCAGGCTTAATGAAATCAATTAACGTTTATCATATTACACAGCCAATAAATTAAAGGTGGGAAGATTGTGAACAAGATTAAAATTATTGCCGCAACCGGGTGCCCAACGGGGATTGCCCATACATTTATGGCGGCAGAAGCGTTAAAGATTGCTGCTAAAAAACTAGGGGTAGAAATTAAAGTCGAGACACACGGCCAGGTCGGAATTGAAAACGCTCTTACGGAAAAAGAAATTCGTGAAGCGGATGGAATCATTGTCGCAGCGGATAAAGATGTCCAAGTGGAAAGGTTTGCCGGCAAGCCAGTCGTCGATGTTCCAGTGGCAAAAGCAATCAGAGGAGCGGAGGAATTAATCAAGTCAATCATCGATGGAAAAGCACCTGTTTATAAAGCTAGCAAAAAAGCGGTTGCCGCTGCGGAGGAAACACAAGCAGGAGCTACTATCGGACGGGCGATTTATAAGCATTTAATGAATGGGGTATCACATATGCTTCCGTTTGTTGTCGGCGGAGGGGTGCTAATTGCAATATCATTTTTATTCGGTATTCATTCAGCTGAACCAAAGGATCCAACCTTTAATCCGATTGCTAAACTGCTGAAGGACATTGGCGGATTTGGGTTTCAAATGATGGTACCAGTCCTGGCTGCCTATATCGCAGCATCGATAGCGAATCGGCCGGGTCTCGTTGCCGGGTTTGTCGGAGGGATGATTGCCTCTACTGGAGGAGCAGGTTTCCTGGGCGGTATTGCCGCTGGTTTCCTTGCAGGTTATGTGCTTGTCCTTCTTTCTAAACTTCTGCAAGGAATGCCAAAGTCGTTAGAAGGATTAAAAGCAATTTTCCTCTTCCCGGTTTTAAGCCTTTTAATTACAGGAGCAATCATGATGTATTTGGTTGCACCGATGACGGCAATTAATGAAGGTATGAAGGTGTTCTTATCCAACTTCCAGGATGCCAACCCATTATTATTAGGACTTATTATCGGCTGCATGAGCGCATTTGACATGGGCGGTCCGATAAACAAAGCTGCTTATGTTACAGGTACAGCATTGTTGGCTGAAGGAAATATGTACTTTATGGCTGGGGTATCAGCAGCATGTATTACACCACCGCTTGTAACCGCCTTTGCCACTGTCTTATTTAAAAAAGAATTCAACGTATCAGAACGAAATGCAGGCCTTGTCAACTTTATCTTAGGCTCAACACATATTACTGAAGGTGCCATTCCATTTGCTGCAAAAAATCCGGTAGTGGTTATTCCAATCTTAATGGTTGCTTCATCGATTTCAGCGATTTTAACGTACTTGTTTAAAGTACAAGTACCGGCACCGCACGGAGGATTTTTGGTTCTGCCGGTTGTAACGGGAGCACTTCAATGGGTGATTGCAATCCTTGTAGGCTCCATAGTCGGAGCGATTTTATATGGATTTTCTCGTAAATTAAGCAGAAAAAAAGTTCAGGAAACCGAAGAAACAAACATGGTTGCATAGAAGGGAGCTTTATAAAGATGGATATTTTTAACCTCAATTGTATTCATATAAAAGAAAATTTGCACAGCCAAAAGGAAGCGTTTGAACGAATTGCGGAGCTTGCGGTGCTGCATGGACTGGCTATTTCACAAAAGCCTGTTGTGGAAGGTTTGTTTAAGCGTGAACAGGAGGGAACTACCGGATTTTTAGATGGTTTTGCAATTCCGCATACAAAATCAGCAGCCATTCAAAAGCCAGGGGTAATTATCCTAAAGTCAGCCTCAGGAATTGAGTGGGAATCAATGGATGGAACAGATGTGAAATTTATTATTTCGCTGCTCATTCCTGAAAATGAAGCGGGAACCACCCACCTAACACTGTTGTCACATATCTCAAGAATACTGATTCACAACGATGTTCGTCAAAACTTATTAGATGCTACTACACCAGAAGAGGTTATTACAGAATTCACGAAAGCTGTGGAAGCCTAACGAAACCATATAGAAATCTTGCTTGATTTTCACTTGAAAAACAAGCAAGATTACAAAACAAGAGTAGGAGAGTATAGATATGAAACTATCATCTGGTAAACAAAGAGGGTTGGAATTAATTTCAAATGAAAATCATGTTATTTTAGCTACAGCCATGGATCAAAGGGGATCCTTGGGAAAAATGATTCAATCATATACGAACCGTGTATCATATGAGGAGGGCATCAGCCAATTTAAAGTAGAAGTAAGTGAAGTTTTAGGAAACGCTTCTTCTTCACTTCTGTTAGATCCGGAATATGGGTGGGATGCCACTAAAAAACTAAATGCTGACAAAGGTCTAATTATGGCTTATGAAAAGACGGGCTATGACGCGAATGAAAAAGGAAGATTACCAAACCTGGTCGACTTCTATTCAGTTCAAGATTTGGCAGCAAAAGGTGCAAGTGCCATTAAATTATTAGTCTATTATGATATCAAAGAAAAAGAAAAATATAATAAAATCAAACAGGCATATATAAAGCGTGTTGGGGATGAGTGCAAGCAAAACGACATTTTATTTATCTTAGAACCTGTCTCTTACGATGCAACGGAAGGTTCAAAAAATGAGTTTCTAAAAAGAAAGCCAGAAATCATTGAATTTTTCATGGATGAATTCTCGAAAGAGGAGTACGGGGTTGATTTGTTAAAAGTTGAAGTACCAGTCTCGATTTTCAATATTGAAGGGTACGGCCAATATGCAAATTCCCAGCCTATTTTCAGCAGAGAAGAAGCTGCAAAGTATTACAAAAATTGTTCAGATAAGAGCCGAATTCCATTTATTTACTTAAGTGGCGGTGTAACTAATGAGCAGTTCGTAGACACTTTATACTTTGCTAAGGAGGCAAAATCCCAATTCTGCGGTATTTTGTGTGGAAGAGCTACTTGGAAAGACGGAGTTAAGGTATTTGCTGAAGCAGGAGATGAAGCCTTTTATGAATGGTTAGAATCTACTGGTAAAAATAACTTAAATAAAGTAAAAGAAGCTGTAATTGAAACAGCAACCCCATGGACCGAGTTTGCAAAGACCCCAGTTGTACGATAAATAATTAAAAAGCGCCTGCTACAGGCGCTTTTTAATTTATAATTTAATAGCGATCGGGTTTACTTTGATATCAGAAAAATGATAACTTCCGATTTCGGCACTCGCATAGTGATTCATCAAGTCGACATGGACAAGTACATCATTATCGGCAGTACAAACCCTTTGATACAGTTCAGTAAAATATCCTCTATAACCAGCATCTTAACCATTTATCTCACTGTATTTTCTTAATTTTTGATTATGAATAGTGTGGACAGATCCTAAAAAAATCCAACTCAAGTAAATTGAGTGTTTCTTGATATTTCTCTTTAAGTAAATGCGACTCACAAATTTTTATTCCTGCTTTAATAACTAATTGATCCGTGAATTTTTCACGACAATACTGAATTTCGCTGTGATATTTGGAGAAATTCATATGTCCGTATGTTAGGAGCAAGAGGGATAAGAGAAAAGGGTTCAGTAACAGATTTCTTTAATATTTTTTCAATGGCTCTTCTGCAAACATCTTCCATCACAGCAGTGGAATCAAAAGAATTATTGGTGGTGATGTTAAACTATTAAATACATAAAACTCACCTATATCATCATTTTATCTTATCAAAAGTTAAAAGAGCGCCATCTTGGACGCCCTTATTTTTTCAAGTTCTTGAAGCTTATTACATCATCCGGATGACATAGGCATCCAAAATAATTCGTGAAATCACTTGTAACGGAAGACGAGAGCGGACCTCATAATCCGGGAAAAAGGAGTGGGCTCCTTTATATCCAACAAGGGTAATTTCAGAAAGCCTTGCCAGCGATGAGTCAACACGTGTAGTCAATGTAATGGAGCTAATGTTATTAATATTACAATTTTTACATGCCTCAACAATTTCTTTTGTTTCCCCGTTGAGGGAGATAAAAATAGCCAGTTCTTTTTGTTTCAGCTTTCTGGAGATAACCCGAATGATATTAGGGTCGTTATGCATTTCGCAGTTTTTGCCTAAGAGCTGAAGCTTGATCGTGATTTCGTTGGCAATCATTTCAGAAAAACCTCTGGCAAAAACAAACACCTTCTCTGCGTCATGGATCTTTTGAATGGTGTCTTCAATGTTTCCGCTGTCCAGCATTTTAATAGTATTCAGTACTTCCAGCTCATTTTTATAAATTGCCTGCTTGATTCTTTCCTCAATTTCATCAATCGTGTCAATGTCTTTCTGCGACTTTAGGTGATCTTTGATGCCGTATTTAAAGGAAGTATAGCCATCAAACCCGATTTTCTTCATAAGTCTTACGATGGTAGCGGTAGAAACATTCGCCGCTTCGCTTAGTTTGACAATGGATTTTTCAGGGATTTCCTCAATATGCTCAAATATATATTGAAGTAAATATCGCTCAGATTCACTTAAGGACTGGTATTTTTCGGCAGGTATATCAAAAATAAAGTCGATCATAGGAATTCCCCTTTAGGAACGAAATAAATTGACTTCATTATAGCATTTTTCCATACTTACTTCCAGAAAGAATGGAAGGTGACACGCACCTTCCTGCGGATTATGCAATAGGACATAGTATAGGATCTTAGCCCAAAACCATACATAGATTTGTTAGACGTTTGCTGATAGTTTAAAGGACTATCCTTTTTTTATGCAATAAAAAGCCGACAGGCTAGGGAGTGAAAATAATCCTTTATTTATAAATAGGGTACCGTTCAAAAAGGAAGATTCCCGCTATAACCAGAAATCCTGTTGCTTGGTTCGCTTTGCTCCTAGTAAATGAAAGCGTGTTACAAACGACGAAAACCCTTACATTTTCCGAAAACATTTACATTTTTATCTATGCAATAATGAACTCATAAACAAGTAAACATACATTTGAAAGGAGTGATTCCTATTATTTATATAATGCACACTCAATCCTGCGATTGATTTATTCATGGATGTTGATTTAATTAATCAATTAATCAAACGAACAAATACAGAAGACTATCAGCCAAACGGAAAGTCAATTAATGTATCAAGATTTCATCATGCGAAAGAGTTGTAAGAGTTACCAGATAATACACTAAAACCATTTAATGATTTATTCAAAGGAGGATATCCAAAAATGAAAAAGATATTAACACTTATCGTGATTGTAGCTGTAATGGCTTTATCTGCTTGTAGCGGAAGTAATAAAGCAAGTTCGGATAAATCCCAAGACATTACAGTTGGTGTTTCGCTTTTAACTGAATCCCACCCATTCCAAATAGCAATTAAGGATGCAATTCAAAAAGAAGCGAAATCTGAAAAAGTGAATGTAGATGTTCAAATTGCAGACCAAGACTTAAACCGTCAGATTTCCGCTGTTGAAGACTTTATTAATAAGGGTGTAGACGCGATTATCCTTACCCCTGTTGATTCTGATGGAGTTAAAGGTGCAATTTTAAAAGCAAATGATGCAAATATTCCAGTCATCACAGTTGACGTTAAAGCAAATGGTGGACAAGTCGCTTCCCATATTGCAACGGATAACTACACAGGTGGTATGATCGCAGCAGAAGCAATGGCTAAATACCTTGGAGATAAAGGTGAAGTTGGTTTAACTACATATCCAGAAGTACAATCCGTTCGTGACCGTATCGATGGATTTAAAGCAAACATTAAGAACCATCCAAATGTGAAAATTGTTGCCGAATTACCTGGCCGTACAAGAGAAGAAGCAAAGAAAGCATCTGAAGATATGTTAACTGGACATACTTCTTTAAATGGTATTTTTGGATTTGGTGATGATATGGCAATTGCCGCTACAGCAGCAATAAGTGAAAGAAATGTAAAGGGCACAGTAATCGGATTTGACGGTCTTGAAGAAGCTCGTAAGTCCGTTGACAAAGACAATGCATTCCAGGCAGTTGTTGTCCAATTCCCTGACAAAATGGGTAAAATCGCTGTTCAAAATGCTGTAAAAGTGGTGAAAGGTGAAAAAGTAGAAAAACAAGTTCCAATTACTCCAGGACTTTATGTTCACGGAAAAGGATTTGTTGATGTAAAAGTTAATGACGGTAAAGTAACGATTGCTGAATAACTATAATGAGAGGAAATGCATATTTTGTAACATTTCCTCCTTTTTAAAGGACGTGATACGATGGGCAAAATTCTTGAAATGCAGGGAATTCGAAAGGAATTTCCAGGCGTCATGGCACTCGATGGAGTAAATATTGCTCTGGAAGAAGGAAAGGTACTAGGGCTATTGGGGGAAAATGGTGCTGGGAAATCAACATTAATGAAAATTCTTTCTGGCTCGTATCAGCCAAATGGCGGAGAAATTCGATTGTTTGGGAAAAGGGTAGATATAAAGAATGTTGTGCATGCGAAAGAACTTGGGATTAGTATCATCTATCAAGAGCTAAGTTTAAGTCCTAATATGACGGTTGCTGAAAACATTTATGCTCTCGATGAACCAGTAAAGTTCGGACTAATTGATGATGCAGAAATGAATCGACAGGCTGAGCTGCTGCTCAATGATTTGGATATTTCAATCCTTCCAACCCAATTGGTGAAGGACTTATCGATTTCAAACCAGCAAATGGTGGAAATCGCAAAAGCCATCGCTTTTCAGCCTAAAATTGTGATTATGGATGAACCAACATCCGCCCTTAGTAGTAAAGAAACCGAAGCTCTTTTCAAAATTATTAGAAGATTAAAAGAAGCAAACTGCGGTATTATTTATATTTCTCATAGAATGGAAGAAATTTTTGAAATCACCGATTATATAAGTGTCCTTCGAGATGGCAAGTATATCGGAACAGTTCAAACGAAAGACACGACATCCGATGATTTGATACACATGATGGTTGGCAGAAACATGGATGAAGTATACCCGGAGAAAAACTTCCCATATGTAAAAGATGAAAAACTCCTTGAATTAAAAGAATATCATTATGAGGGTAAGTTCCATAATATTTCCTTGCATGTTCGTCCTGGGGAAATCCTTGGTCTATATGGACTAATGGGATCGGGGAGAACGGAAATTGCACAAGGCATTTTTGGTCTTTTGAAAAAGGAAAAAGGGGATATGTTTATTCATGGAAAAAATGTTAACATCAAACGTCCGATTGATTCAATTGAGAATCGAATCGCTTTTGTCACTGAAGACAGGAAACATGAAGGACTGATCCTAACCGCAAGTGTCTATGAAAATACAACCATTGCAAATTTAAATAAAGTAATAGGCAAATTCGGGCTAATCCAGCATGAAAAGGAAAAATCGATTACGAGTCATTACATTAAAAGTTTAAAGACGAAAACGCCAAGTATTTATCAAACAGTAAATAAATTAAGCGGAGGAAATCAGCAGAAAATTGTATTATCCAAGTGGTTTGAAATTGACCCAGAAATTCTTATTCTTGATGAACCAACAAGGGGAATTGATGTTGGTGCAAAGTTTGAGATCTATAAGTTAATAATTGAACTCGCAGCCAAAGGGGTCGGAATTATTTTGATTTCTTCTGAATTACCTGAGATTCTGAATGTTTCAGACCGGCTTTTAGTGATCAGGGATAATGAGATTGCAGCAGAGCTCAATCCTAAAGAAACAACGCAAGAAGAAATCATGAGCCATATAACCAAAAAATAGTTTGCAGCCACATTATATAGAGTAACGGGAAGGTGAAAAGAATGAATGGGAATAAAATTTTCAGAGAGAATAGTTTAGTAAAAACCTATGGAGGGGTATTACTTGCACTTATTTCCCTTTTGGTACTATTTTCCATATTGAGTCCGCACTTTTTTAATCCAAATAACGTATTAACCATTTTTGCGCAGGTGTCAATCATTGCGATTATGGCCTTTGGTATGACCTTTGTATTGATGATTGGTGAAATTGATTTATCTGTCGGCAGTATTGCGGCTCTTTCTGGACTGGCACTTGGCTTAATGCTTAGTTATGGAATATCCGCTCCTTTTGCCATTCTTATCGCCCTTTTGGTGGGAGCACTTGCTGGTTTTGCAAACGGTATGATCAGCTCACGTTTACGAATTCCAACATTCATTGTTACGGTTGCTACAATGGGAATTTTCCGGGGCATCGGCTATGCGCCAACAGATGCAAAACCAATCAATATCGAAAATTCTGCGATTCTTGCATTAGGTAATAAAAAACTTTTTGATATAATTCCGATTCCAGTTGTTATTGTGCTTATTCTATTGGTTATTTTTCATATCGTTCTTTCAAAAACCAAGTTTGGTAGACGTGCAAAGATGGTTGGGGGTAATAAAACAGCAGCTGAATATGTAGGGATTAATACCAAATCTTTGCAAGTTAAGATTTTTGCTATCTCCGGTATTGCATCGGCAATCAGTGGAATTTTACTTACGTCAAGATTATATTCTGCCCAGCCAAACTCTGCTGTAGGGTACGAACTTGATGCCATCGCAGCAGCAGTCCTTGGCGGTACAAGTTTGACTGGAGGTTATGGTACTGTTTTTGGTACTTTCATTGGGGCGCTAATTATGGGAGTAATCAATAACGGGATGAACCTAATTGGATTACCATATTTTTATCAGCAAATTGTTAAAGGACTCATAATTATTGTTGCAGTATACTTGGATGTTCGTAATAAAGAACGAATTTTAGGGAAATAGAGGGTGAGTATTGATGGCAGATATATTAACTATTGGAGAAATTGTTGTTGAAATAATGGCAAAGCAAATTGGACAAACCTTCGAAGAAACGGCTGAATTTGTAGGCCCTTTTGCCAGCGGGGCTCCAGCAATTTTTATCGACCAGGTAGCAAAAATAGGCAGCAGTGCGGGAATTATCTCTGCAATTGGTAATGAGGGGTTTGGGAGATTGAATCTCGAAAGGCTTCGTCAGGATGGGGTCGATGTAAGTTACATAAAAGTTTCCCATGATCTGACCACTGGGGTGGCGTTTGTCACCTATAAAGAAAATGGCGATCGCGATTTTATTTTTCATCTTAAATCCTCTGCTGCAAGCTTAATAGGACCAGATGATGTGAAGAAGGAAGATTTTGAAAGATGCAAGTTTTTCCATATTATGGGTTCTTCCTTGTTTAATGAAAGCATTCGAGCAGCTGTTAAAAAGGCGATTGAACTTTGTAAAAAAACTGGCACAAAAATATCGTTTGATCCAAATATCCGGAAAGAACTGCTTCAAGACTCAGAAATGAAAGAATTTTTAGGTTACGTTCTTGACAATTGCAATATATTCCTTCCTGGAAAAGAGGAATTAGAGCTTTTGGTTGACGGGGAGGATGATGAAGCGAGAGTACAGCGCCTATTGTCAAAAGGTGTAGAGTATATTGTTGTAAAACGGGGTAGTAAAGGCTGCAAGGCTTACAGCAAGGAAACCTCTTTTTCACTGGAGCCTATAAAGGTAGTTGAGGTTGACCCAACGGGGGCTGGTGATTGTTTTGCGGGAACCCTGATTTCTTGTCTAAATAAAGGCTATGGATTTCGGCAATCCACCATGTTTGCCAATACGGCAGGAGCATTGGCCGTTACTAAAAAGGGACCAATGGAAGGCAACTCATCACTGGAGCTAGCGAAGGAATTTGTATGTTAAAAAACTTTAGCATAAATGATCGTCTTTTAAGAGGAGGAAAAAAGAAATGACTACAAAAACAGGTACGATAGTAAATACGGTTGAAATGTTCCAAGAGGCTCAGAAAGGAAAATATGCCATTCCTGCTTTTAATGTCCACAATCTTGAAACGATTCAAGTAGTGATTGAAACAGCTGCAGAGTTATCCTCACCTGTAATTTTAGCTGGAACTCCTGGTACCATTTCCTATGCCGGTGGAGATTATTTGGTTTCGATTGTAGAAACGGCTGCTAAGAAATACAATATTCCAATTTCCCTGCATCTTGATCATTTTGAGACTTTTGATGAAATTAAAAAGTATATTGACATGGGTGTAAAATCTTGTATGATTGATGCCTCCCATCATCCTTTTGAAGAAAATATCCAGGTTGTCAAAGAAGTGGTAGATTATGCCCGCAAATACGGTGTTTCAGTCGAGGCAGAGTTAGGTCGTTTAGGTGGAGTAGAGGACGATTTAGTTGTAGACGAAAAAGATGAGAAGTTTACCTCCCCTCTCCAAGCACTTGAATTCATTGAAAGAACCAATATTGATTCCCTTGCTGTCGCCATTGGAACAGCTCATGGTTTATATGTAGGTGAACCGAAAATTGACTTTGAAAGGCTAGAGGAAATTCATAATATAGTAGATATCCCATTAGTGCTTCATGGTGCTTCAGACGTTCCAAATGAATATGTTAAGAGAACGATTGAATTGGGAATTTGTAAAGTGAATATTGCGACCGATTTAAAAATTCCTTTCTCCAACGCAGTGAAAGAGTATTTCCGTCAAAATCCTGATGCAAATGACCCGCGTAAGTACATGACACCTGGCAAGATTGCAATGAAAGAAGTTGTAGTCGAAAAAATCCATATGTGTGGTAGTAATGGAAAGGCCTAATATTGCCACTGTTACCTTAAACCCTGCGATTGATACGGCTTACAGACTTGAACGGATTGTGATTGGTTCAGTGGTTCGAACGCAAAACCCATTAAAATCAGCAGGTGGCAAAGGGCTAAATGTAACAAGGGTAGCAACATTACTAGGTGAAAAGGTGATTGCAACCGGCTTTGTCGGAGGTCAAAATGGTCAATTTATTCGTCAGCAATTGGAAAATCTAGAGGTGATTGACCGATTTGTCCAGATTGAGGGCGAAACCAGACAATGCCTGGCTTTTCTTGATAACATGAATAATCAAACTGAAATTCTCGAGGAAGGGCCTGTTATTAAACACGATGAACAGGAGTACTTCAAAAAACAACTCCATATCGTTTTAGAGAATATACGTGTTTTAGTCATTAGTGGGTCTTTACCAAAAGGAATTTCAGTTGAATTCTATCAATTTATCATTAAGGAAGCAGCAAAACAAAAGATCAAGTTGATCCTTGATACAAGTGGATTAACATTAACAGAATGCTTAGCCTATCAACCATTTATGATCAAACCAAATCGTGAGGAACTAGAACAAATTTTAAATCGAACACTTTCAATGGAAGAAGATATATGGCAAGCAATGGAGGCCATCCAGCAAAAAGGTATCGAACTAATTGTGGTTTCAGATGGTTCAAATGGCTCTTATGCGCTTTACAATAATTCCCGATACAAGGTTTCTACTGCCTCCATTTCTACAGTAAATGCTGTTGGTTCAGGAGATTCTTTTGTAGCAGGTGTAGCAACAGGATTTGCAAGGTCGATGCCGATTGAAGAAGTTTTAGCACTGGCATCTGCTTGTGGTGCTGCCAATGCAATGGAAGACAAAACTGGCTTTATTAAACTAGAAAATGTAAATAAAATCTTAAAAGAAATAAAAGTTGAAAAAAAGTAGCTTTGGCTGCTCTGAGGATGTTTCAAAAAGAATTGATATATTCTAATGAAACATCTTTTTTTTATTTGTTAAAAATAAATTATAGTAAAGCAAGTAACTTAAGAAACTTGTAAAAAAGGTTAGGAGAGAAAGCATAAATTTCCCCTTGTTTAATGAAAAATAAATGGTATCGTTTTTAGAAGTGTTTCAAATACTTGTTAGGGAAAATCATAGCTGGGAATTCAGAAGAGCCAATGAAGTTAAATATGGAGCTGCTTTTCACTATAATTGAGGGGGAAACCCCTCTTTTTGCGTGTCAAAGAGTAAATAAGAGGATTTTAAAGGAAAAAACCTTGCGTATATGACGAATTTACCCCTATAACTACTCACGAAAGAGTTTCTAACTTTGCGTATTACCTCGCTAGAAGCACGACAAATAGCCAAAAGGAGCTACCTTTCAGCTAAATTCCGTCTCACTCGTCAGTTAACTCAGGAATTTCCTCCGGAGGATTTGTCGTTTTTGCTAACTAGGAAGCTGGCTAGCTTTCAATCCTATTCGCATTATCATTATTGATAAGATTCTGAAAGCTTATACAAAGTCTACAGGTCTCGACATTCCTTTCAATAAATTGGAGTTAGAAATTTAAGATTGGCACGGGTTTAGCATAATTTTAATCAAACATTTGTTTAATAGGGAATCATATGTAAAAGGGAAGAATGATGTCAGTTCAAAATAAACCGATAGAATTTTTCGAGAAATTGTCATCTTATCTGGAAATTTCTTAAGGAGTAAGCGACAATCTTTTTTGCAAGTCTAAGTCTAATAGAGAAAATCATCCAGAAGAATAATTAAGGCTTTTTAATTAAACGTTTGAATAGTTCAGCATACAGGGAATGATGTCGAAATTAACTAATTGTAGAATCGTCATCTTTTCATTTACAGTTATTTTTAATTAATGTGGACCCTTTCTTTATTCACCACAAATTTCTATTTGATATGGTACGCGTTTCATAATTTATATTCTAATCAAATCACAGAAAGTGAGGTAATTATTATGTATGAATTAATTATTCTTTGCTTAGTTCAATCCTTTGCAGCTTACTTTTGTTTAAAAGCGTCTAAACAATCACTCGAAGTAACACCAGTTGACTCATTTGAGGATTATTTTACATTCAAAATTAATAAGCGAATAATTTAAAGGGACAAAGTTTTGAACATTAGTATCGGAAATGAGAATGTAAAAACGGACAAGTTTTATTAAAGGTTGACCTGGTATACATTAAGGAACATGCTACTTCTACTGCTAACAACGATTGTATTTACAAACCTACATGAGGGTGAATCGATCACTATTAATAAAAAAGATTGGTTCATGTTAAAGGAGCAAACATCGTGATACTGTAATGGATTTTTCACCATAAGTGTTTCAAAGAAAGACTAGAGGTACTTGTAGTATTTATTGATAAATTACTCAACTTTCGCACACTGAAACAGGCAAGTATGCCTTGATATAGTTGGGTAAGCCAGCGACCCATTGTTGTAGTTGACTTTTAATTAACTTTTGAATTTTCTTGTTACTCTCTTTAAGGGTATCTTCAAGAAGCTCGATTAATTGCTGAAGCGCAATAGCCCAATCGAGGTCACTGATTTCATCACAGAGTTCATAAAACATACCGCCTAGTGTTCTTTCGTCCGTGCTACATCGGTTTTGCCATGACAGCACAATGTATCGTGAAAAAACAATCGTTGTGTGACTAATTAAGGAATCATAGGAACGACCTTGAAACTCCTTTTGGAGTTTTAATAAGGATTTCGTTGTCTTGAAAAAGACTTCAATCTCCCATCTCATGGCGTATATTCTGATGATTTCTTGGTCATTTAAAGTACAATCTGTACTCAAAATAGCTAGCCACTCGGTGAACTTTTGACACACAAGAGGGTCTAGGTGTAGTGAGTCTTTCAACTCCTTAATGCTCCCTTCGGTCCGCTTACCGTTGACAGACACCATACGTGGATTTCTCGCCTTTGTGAGAGGTTGCCCTTATTTTATTTGACATTGTACGCTTAACGTTGTAAATCTGCATTTTCCTGACGGTACCCCGTTAATGGATCAATGATGGGGGGAGCCATTAAATTCAAATCGGAAAACGATGTGAACGATGAACAAATGATTATTGTAGAATAAAAAAATCTGTTGCAAGTGAGCACCATCGGTGTTAAGCTTATAAAGCTTTTTAAAAGAGTGGATACGCAAACAGGTAGAAAAAAATACTCTTGTATTAACGTACACAACGTGATAGTATATAAGAGTTGCTTTTAAAAAAGAGCATGAAAGTCAATCGGAATTAAAAAAATGATTGATAGTATCTAAGGAATGTGATAAAGTAATATTTCTTTCACTTTTTTCGAGTGATATTGTTCTTTGAAAACTAAACAAACAAAAACGTCAACAAACAATAATTATCGTGTTCCTTCTATATTATAAGGAACATGAGCCAACGTAACAAAATGAGCTAATCAACTTTCATGGAGAGTTTGATCCTGGCTCAGGACGAACGCTGGCGGCGTGCCTAATACATGCAAGTCGAGCGAATCAATAGGAGCTTGCTCCTGTTGATTA
>NZ_JAMBOH010000036.1 GCF_023715505.1 Neobacillus cucumis
ATATTTAGGTTAAACTGAATTTGAGTCATGATTAATTCCTCCTCATTGTTTTCGTCGCTGTTAACATTGTTGACAAGAGGAATTAATTTGACTCCTTTTCTTTTTACACAATTATACGGACTTAATCTCCTTTTTTTCTTTTTCAGTCGTCAATAAGCTCTATTGGCTACCCTCATGCCTCATTTTTTCCTTTTACGGTCGTCAATAAGCTCTATTGGCTACCCTCGTGCCTCCTTTTTTCCTTTTTCGGTCGTCAATAAGCTCTGATTAATTCACGGGTCGTGATTTCTTTCTTAATTAAAATAATATAATTACATTAAATAACTTAGATAATAGGGGGCTTTTCACCATTAGAAAAAGCACCGCAAATGCGATGCTTTTTGTTAAACGTTTTTTATTACATTTACTAATGGAATTTAAAGTACTATGAAAGGAAACCGTTTCTCCAGCATGACAGCTCCTATTTAATCTTTTTTAGAATTATTATTTCCACCACTCATCAAACATGCTGGCCGGAAGTCTCCGTTTATGCTCAGTGAGGATATACCGTTTCTCGACTTTGTCTGCAATTTCTGGTGACACAGGTTTCCCTTCCAAATAATCATCGAGTTCATCATAGGTAATTCCTAATTCGGTCTCATCTGCCTGTCCTGGTTTTTGATCGAGGAGATCAGCAGTCGGAACCTTTAAATATAGTCGTTCATCTGCGCCTAGCTCCTTAAGCAAAGCCTTCCCCTGTCGCTTGGTTAAGCCTGTGAGCGGCAAGATATCCGCGCCCCCATCCCCATACTTAGTATAGAAACCTGTTACGGCTTCTGCAGCATGATCTGTACCTATGACGAGAAGACCTTCCATGCCGCCGATGGCATATTGGGCAATCATTCTCATTCTCGCTTTGACATTCCCTTTATGATAGTCACTTAGCTGATCCTCTTTAATGCTGGCATTATATTCATTTTGTACTTCATCAACTGCACTTTTAATATTAAAAACTTCCTCGCGATCTGCCTTTATAAAGGCTAACGAGCGCATAGCATCTTCCTCGTCCTGTTGAACTCCATATGGCAGGCGCACTGCAATAAATGTTGCAGCTGTTCCCTCTGTACGTAATTCTTCGACAGCCAGCTGAGCAAGACGACCCGCTAATGTGGAATCCTGTCCTCCGCTAATCCCTAGTACAAACCCTTTTGCCTTCGCTTTTACTAAATAATTTTTTAAAAAATCTATCCTCTTGCGAATTTCTTCCTTAGGATTAATGCTGGGATTCACATGTAAATCTTTCATAATTTGTGCTTGCAAACTCATTTGTTGACCTCCTCACCAATTAACTGATATATGTAATGTACCACATTTAACTTCATTTCACTAAAATGAAACAAGAAAAATAAGTTTGTGGACAAAATAAAACTTGGAGGGATCATATGGAAGCAAAAACATGCAATGAAACAAGAGTTGTTCGAACAAGCCGAATTTTTCCAAACGATGTAAATAACCATAATACCTTGTTTGGTGGAAAGCTAATCAGTGATATTGATATGATTGCTTCGATTTCCGCTGTACGTCATTCAAGAGCAGAGTGTGTAACAGCGTCCATTGATTCAGTGGATTTCCTTAGTCCGATTACACCGAAAGATTCTGTTTGCATTGAAACCTTTGTTTCGTATACGGGAACGACTTCGATTGAAGTTTTCGCTAAGGTGATTGCTGAAAATCTTATGTCCGGCAGCCGAAAAATAGCTGTGACAGCCTTTTTAACCTTTGTTGCCCTAGATAACAACGGAAAACCAACAAGGGTTCCTGCGATCATTCCGGAAACAGAAGAAGAGAAAAAGCTATACGAAACCGGTAAGGACCGAGCAGAAAAGCGGAAAGAACATCGAAAAAACAGTAAAGAACTCGCCAGTGTCTTTACTACGCATAAGCCCTGGGAATAAAGAAAAGCGGAAGTACCTTGACCAGGGAAAAGTAGTTGATTTTTTCTTAAGGGCTGAAGCGCAAGAAAAAAAGGTTCACGATCGGCTCGTGAACCTTTTTTATGTTTGTTTTGTTGGTTCTGATTTTTTCCATGTCATGACATCATCCGCTTCATCGATCTCGATCGTGACATCAACAACACCTTTTTCTGCCATAATTTTTTCATGTATTCTGTCCTTAATATCATCGGCGGCAGCAACGGTTATTTGAGGGTCAATCTCAATTTCCAGCTCAACGTGCAGGTCTTCACCCTCTTTAATAACGGTTATATCTTGAATATCCTTTACATCCGGGTCTTCCATCACGAGTACACCGATTTTATTTTCCATTTCCTCATCAGCTTGCCCAATAACCCCGGCTGCATTATCTAAAAAGACCTTTCCAACAACAAAGAGCATCATCACACCAATTAAAACAGAGGCGACACCTTCTGATTGATGTAAAGGGGTATAGTGGGCTAAAACAACAGCAATGATGGCTAACAAACCGCCTAAAGTCGCCACCATATCTTCCATAAACACAAGCTTTGTTGCCGGCTTTGCACGTCCCAAATTGGCAAAAGCCATTGTAAATACGTTTAAGCCTTTTGCCTCTATCTCTAAATCGTGTAAAATTTCTTTCATCGCTTTAAACAAGACAAAGGTTTCGAGCAGGGTTGCTAATGCTAACACAAGAATATTAATCAGAAAACCACTGGACTCCGTTGGATGAATAATATGGTGGTAGCCTTCTTTAATGGTTTCAAACGCCATAACCCCTACAATTAACACTGCCCCTAATAGAACCAGGTTAACCAAGCGGCCAAACCCATTAGGATATTTCTCTGTCGGTGCCTTTTTACTTAATGCCGAACCGACAAACACAAAGAACTGATTAGCCGCATCACCAAGGCTATGCATCGTTTCAGCAAACATGGCCACATTCCCTGTAAAAAGAAAGGCAACCCCTTTGATAATGGCAATGATTGTATTTATAATGGCAGCCAGAAAAGCTGATTTATTCCCTCGTTTTAATAATTGAAATAATTCTCCCATCCTATCCTCATTTCTTAAACGTTTTTTAGCACCATATATAAACGGTGATTTCGCTCGTTTTTTTCTTCGGAGTGTGCTAAATCATATTTTTTCAATAAATGAAACACTTCATTCAATAGTTCTTGTGAGTGTTCTTTTGAAAAAAATTGCTTAAATAATTCCTTCATATTTTCCGGTAAAAAAGCCACTTGGGATTCGTATTTACCTTTTACATCTTCCTGCGAGTGATTCAGTTTACATTCGCTCATGTTATCTCTCCTCTCAACCATGTACATCTAGCATAGCAGAAATGTTCTAAAAGAAAAAAGCCCGTGATTGGGCTTTTTTGATTAAACTTTTTTATGATCTGTCACTTCTAAAACATCCAAAAGGAAAACAAAAACAGGGATACCGATAATTAAGCCCCATACCCCAAAAAAGTGCTCGGAGAAAATCAAGACAATGAAGGTATAGAAAACAGGAAGATTCGTTTTTGAACTCATTAAATTTGGATTTAGGATGTAAGCCTCAATTCCATGAATGATAAAAATCGCGATTCCCACATAAAAAACCTTCATGAATCCACCGATACTATAAGCGATAATCACAAGCGGAATTAATGAAATAATAACCCCAGCAACAGGGATTAATCCCAAAACAAACACCATTATTGATAGGCCGCCTAATTGCGGAAAATCTAACAACCATAGGGAAATCGTCGTTAAGATACAATTGACTACCGCGATAATTAATTGTGCTTCAATCACCTTACCGAATGTCCCAACAAACTTCCGGGCAAAAAACTCAACTTCTTCATAAATGGAAGAGATTTTACTGTTCCTAAATTTCTTTGTAAATTCAATTAAGCGAGGCTTTTCTAGTAAGCAGAAAATACTTAGCAGCAAGGCCAATAAGACTTGTATGGTCACACTGCTGATATCAGTAAAATACTTAATTAAAAATTGAAATCCTTGCTCAAGATAGCTGGAAATCTTAACCTCTTCCATCCTGTTCACGATATAATTCAAAATAATATTATCGTGCTTGGATGTGTAAAAAGCCGTTAACTGCTTGATTAGGGCAGTTATTTCCTGAATAATCATTGGCAAATACATGACCAAACAGTAGGAAAGTAATCCGACAATGCAGGCATAGGAGATGACCACAATTAACCGGCGATTGAGCGGGATCTTTGTTTCAATAAATTGAACTAAGCGATTCATTAAAAAGGTAAAAATAAAGGTAAGTAAAATTAAATTAATCATCGATCTCATTGCATATAAAACAAGGGCAATGAGAACAAAAATAGAAATTCTCTTAAATCCACTGCTCTGCATAAGTTTATTTATCATAGATACTGATCGAACCCCATTATATATACTAGTAAAAGTTTTTACACTTTTTTTAATTATATCAAATCTTTACCGCATTTTGTCGGTTTTAGTCATCTTTTATGGTTTAAATTGAACCGGTGTCATCGAACTGTCAATTGCTTTACTCATCCAGCCCTGGTTTGATAGAAAATCAAGCAGCTGCGGTAAATGGGCTAACGTTTCCTTCCGTTCGTGCAGCAAAATGACGATAGGACCATTATGATTTGCAAGCCGATTTAATTGTGTGATAACACTGTTCACATATCTTGCATCTTTATAATCCCAATCCCTGCTGTCAATATTCCAATCCCACATCATATATCCAGTATCATGAACTGCTTTTCGATATTCCTCTGTCATATACGGAACACTGCCATATGGAGTTCTCATTATATAGGAATCTACACCGGATATTTCTTTTAACGTATTACGGTTTTGCGTTAATTCCGCCATGATCGATGCAACAGATGCATAAAAAATCTTCGGATTATGCGATACGCTATGCAAGCCTACCGTTTCTCCAGACTGAACCATTAATTTAACTGCATTTGGATAACGGCGAATATTGCCATCAATCATAAAAAAGGTGGCTTTATAACGATATTTTTCCAGCAGGGCAATAATTTGGCCGGAAAATACTGTCGGGCCGTCATCAAATGTTAAATAAACAGTTTTCTGCGGAACTGGATTAGCTGGCGGTGTAATCGGTTGTTCAGACTGTGCTGGTTTTGGTTCCTTAGTTGGTTGCTCTGAAGAAGCGGTATCGTTTGTGGCAGGTTTTGCCGCGGCAGGTTCTGTAGTAGTCGGTTCTTTTACGTTACTTTTCTCTCGCTCTTGTTGATTTCTCCACGCAATCGCTTGCACTTGCTGCTTGCGTATTCGTTCTTTTTCAAGTTTAATCTCATCGGTGTCCCAAATGTTTTCCTCCGGTGCCGGTCCTTTCGCTATCGCACGTTTAATAGTTTCATTTTTTGAATGATTAATAGGTTTATTTATCGTTCTTTCCTGAAAATGATGGCTCAAGAATACCCCTATGCATACGAATCCAATAGCCAGCAGGACGATAAGTGTCCCTTTGGACCACCCTTTTTTTAGATTTCGCATTTTACATACCCTCTTTGATGTTTTTTCACTTTCCCATTATAGACGAAATTCCCAAATAATTGTTTCAAATCTATTAAAAATATTACATTTCAATTAAATCGTACTTTTATCACAGGTATTTATTCACTTTTACATATTACAAGTTTTACTAACATATTATACCAATTAAAAATAAAAAAAGGGGATAAAGGAGAAATAAATCTGAAATTTCCAAAGGAGGACAAGCAAATTACACTACCCTTTAACATACATATCATTGAAACAAGATTTTTCTCCTATTCTATAATCATATGCATCTTGCTGGAGGTGAAATGAGTGTCAGGTGGACAAAAAGCACTTTTTTATATTCTATCGATTCTTATTCCGATTGTTGGGATTATTGTCGGGATTTTTTGGATGAATGATCAGGATCCTGAGAAGAAAGTTGTCGGGAAGAACTGTTTAATTATCGCGATTGTTGTAATGGTTTTAAGCTGTATTTGTTGGTTTGCCGCATCGGCATTGTCAATAATGCCGGCGTTTTCGGGGTATTAAAGATAAGGCATTAAACAGATGCTCAAGAACCCAATTTTACATAATGATAAAATTGGGTTCTTCACTTAGGGGGTGAATATAATTTGATCCATGAGATTTTAAACTTTTTTGGAAGTGCCATTTGTCATCAATTAGAAGAACGATCTCTTCATGTTTCAGGAGCAGCACTTTCCGTTTGTGCACGAGATACCGGGATCTATATCGGGATTTTTTCCACCTTATTGTATTTACATATAGTGAAAAGGAAATCAAAAATCTCCATACCTACAATGAAAGTTAGCTTTCTTCTATTATTATTTATGATTCCTATGATCTTCGATGGATTAGGGTCATATACCCATTTATTTCAAAGTAATAACGGAAGAAGATTAATAACAGGTATTTGCTTTGGTTTTGTTCTCCCCTATTTTCTTTATCCGATATATTTGGGAAAGTCACTAGCTCAAGCATGTGAACCTGTTATAAAAAATAGAAGGGATTTTTTTGTTCCTCTCTTACTTAGCAGTATCCTAGGTGGATTCATTTATTTTGAAGTATTTCCTTATTACCTCTGGGACAGCTTAATTATTTTATCTATTATTGTTTGGTTTAGTTTATGTGTGTCTTTCTTATTTCCGTTTATAAAACAAACCTTCTTAAAGAGTATAATATCTTTTGCAGCTTGTATAGTTTTTCTCTGTTTATTATCTTGGTTACATAACTGGCTGCTAAACTCAGATTTATTAACATTATTAAATTTTTCTTTTAAAAATCACTAAAAGAATACTGGGGTAAAATAATTTGAATATGGGTTCCTTTTGGACCACTATCCACCACTTTTATTTCTCCACGATGTTCCATAATGATATTTTTTACAAATGGTAGTCCTAAACCTAACCCTTCTTTTCTAGAAGAAGTAAAAGGATCGAAAATACTTTCCCAATTGTCTTCCGGTATTCCATTTCCGGTATCGATCAAATGAATAAAGATACGATCTATTTGGATATCGGTAGAAATGATTATCTCTCTTATCGATCTTCCTTTCGGAAAAGCTTCCGAGCTATTTTTTATTAAATTAACGAATACTTGTTTTAAATATGTTTGGTTTGCGTATGTTTTTAGAGTTCTATATTTTTTTTCAAAAGTAATTTTCACAGAATTTCTTTGTAAAAATTCTTCAGATATTTCGATTGCTTGTTCAATAATTTCATTTAGATCCACCATATTAAATTCAATCGATTTATATTTCAAAAATCCGGTGTAATTTTTTATTAATTCATCCAAATGCAGTGCAGCGGATTGAATCATTTCATTCATCTTTTTACCTTCGCTAGGTAGGGTTTTTAACTCACTTAATAATTTAGAAAATCCGTTTATAATTTGCAGTGTATTTTTAACTTCATGAACTAAACTGGCGGTGAGATTCCCGGCATTATCCAGTTTCTTCTGACGCTCCATTAAACGATTAAAGTTCACTGTCAGCATGGTATGCATTCTTATAAACGAAAAAACAATAATAACGGAAAAGATGATAATACCTAAACTGCTAAATAAAGCTCCGGCTCCTGGTATAAAATTTAAAAAACCAGAAACAAACAATAAAAAAGTACAAAAGGAAAATGTACTTAAAAAATCCTTTAAATAGATATTCTGAATTTGTCTAGAAATAATAAAAGTAAAAATGACAAAAATGATAAAACTCCCCGTATGGAAAAGATATAAAAATTGGAGTGGTCCATACTCTGGAAAATAAAAATAAGTAGTAGTATGTAATACTTTAACCTCCTTTATATCTACTATTCCAAGTTTTGTCATGTTGATCAGATAAATAATGGAGCTCCATAGAACTAAAGCGAACATTATTTTTCGGTTAAAAATAGATAATAGAAACTGATAACCTGTCTTGTTTTTAAAATTGGCCGTATGTTTTTTTATTAGTATATAAGCCAAGTAAAATACGATGGGAACAATAAAGGTTGTCCCCATTCTAAACAGCCTGAAAAGCAACAAGATTAGATCTTTTGAAAATATTCCTTTTAAATACAAAACGGCTACATCCAATTGCCAAATGCTGATGGCGAGCATGTAAAGCAACAGGGCAGACGCTAATTCTGAACCTTTATATATTTTTAAAACACAAGTCGCTAATACCACAGGAATCATTCCAATAATAGCGATTAAAAATCCAATGATCAACCCATTCACCACTCTATTTATATCTTCTTATATATGCACAAGCATTATTTCCACCATGTCCATGATTCGTTACTGCTACTTCATTTATTTCTTGGAACCACGTTTCGGTAACGATGTTCATTTCTTCGTATCCTTTTTTGTTTGTTCGAATAGTCGGAGGAATGAAGCCATGTTGAATACTTAATAAAGCTGAAATGACTTGTAAGATTCCAATAGCTCCGTAAGGATTTCCAATCATACTTTTTATGGAGGTATATGGAACACTGTGATTAAATAGTTCTTTTGAGCAATGTTTCTCGATTCTGTCGTTTACGTTAACTCCCATAGCCTGACTATTTACATAATCAGGTTTTCTACCTTTTATTACCTCTTTTAAAGCATTAACCATTTGTTCCCCTGTTTCATCGATAGAGTACAGGTAAACTCCGTCATTATTTGAGATAACATTCTCGATTTCCCCTAAAATTGTACTAGATCGTTTTAACGCATGTTCTTCTCTTTCCAAAATGATTACCCCTGCAGCTTCAGAAACAGCTAAACCCATGCTATCTTGACTAAAGGGAACAGCTCCCTCATGCAATGATTGATTCAAAGCAATCGATTTAGTTTTGGCGAATCCATACGTTGCCATTTTATCAATCAAACTATCTGTCCCGCCAACTATCGCTATGTCAATAATACCACAGTTTAAATACGCGATGGCGTCTTGAATCGCTTCTAAACTCGAGGTACATCCAGTCGTAATTGTTTTTGCAATACCTTTTGATCCCAAATAGTAAGCAATGGCCGAGGTAATACTATGATAATTAGCAAAGTGAGAAAACGTAATCGGAATATCTCGATAATTTGATTGATGAACATTCAGAATGGATTTCTGGAAATCTTTCTCCCCGATAGAACCTAAGGAAGTACCAAAAAAGACCCCGACTTTTTTATCTTTTAGATTTGTCAAGGCAGCTTGGTTTATTGCTTCTTTACCTGCTGCCATCCCCATTAGGGTAACTTTTGGAAATCTTTTGTACCGGCTATCAGACTCAAATTCTTGTAAATTTTCATTTATTTTTCCAACAATTGTTTCCTCACCATGAGGTGAAAGATTTGTTACTGTTTCTAAACAGTTGATTCCATTTTCTAAATTGTATAAGAATTGTTGAACATTACTTATTTTTGGTGCTTTGATCCCATATCCAGTTACAACTATTTTCCCCATAACGATTACCTTCCAATAATAAAAATATATTATTTAATCTGACATTTAATAAATTATACTAAAAAAGGGCAAATAGTTACAGGTAACTTCAATTAGGTAAAAAGTTATTCATTATAGTTAGTTTCTACTATTCAAATTTTTCAACGAATGCAACCTTTTTCCTCTAACAAGAGCTCCTCCATTTGGTAGATTATTTAGCTACTAAATTTGACTCTTTAATATCTAATGACCAGAGGCCACTGTTTAATACAATATCGGTATAAGTCACTCCTAATCTCTTTTTAAATAAGGGCCCATCAATAACAAATGTATGAAATTCCCCCATTTCCCCCATCGGGCAAACATCCGAATCGCTAGTATGAGAGAAGAAATTAGCGTTTAGATTTGTTCCTACCCAAGACTTGTCTAAATAACTATCTTTCACTCTACAAATAATGGCCTTATAACCTAACTGCAACCATTCTTTGACTAGTTCACCTACTTCTTCTGTACGAATCCAAAGTGGAAACTCCGAGTTAAGTCCCGCTTTTGCAGCAGCATGCTCGTTCCACTGTCGATCCGTCTCTACATAAAGGGATCCAAAAATCACCGTATCGACATTTTGATTTTCCTTCAGGTCTTTAAGAGCATTGACTAATTGATTTTCATAATCAGGTGTAGAATTTATAAAAGTGATAGGTATTTGTAATGCTTCAGCTTGTGTTTTTACCACATCTATCGGAATACCATGCGCACATGTTCGCCTAAAAACATCAGAAACCATGGTGATTAATCCTACAACTTGGTAACCTTGTTTGATAACTTTATCTAAACACATACAGCAATCCTTTCCGCCACTCCAAGAAATAACAGCCCGTTTCAAATTACTCTTCCTCCCTATTATTTTTGCATTGAACTAGTGCTTATCCTAATCTAATATTAAAATATATTTGTTGTTACTACTACTTGCATGTCTTTTCTTTAATTGGGGAGCAACCGCCTCCGCTTCAAGTACTAATAGACACTAAAAAAGACTTGGAGGGTTTCCAAGTCTAATGATTTGTTAAAATTCTTCTAGGATGAAAACCATCGATATTAGAGAATTATGAAAAGATTACTTCACGGAATGGAAAGTACAATGCTAATTTATTGAGGAAAAAAATCATATTTGAAGAAAAAATTTTTTTCAAATATAAAAAAAGACCAGCAATTTCTGCTAGTCTTGTTATCCACCTATGTATGGTGGAGACGGCGGGACGTGCTCTTCCATGCTTTCGACATGGCACTGACTATATCTTGAACCTGTCCAAAAACAGGCCCTCTGGCGTCTTATGCGAAACATGAATTTTCCTTTTCAAGGAAGGATTCGCATCCTAGTACTACCTTATTGCAAGGCAGCCTATAAGTCGATACACGGCTGTTGAATTACTTCACATACCGCTCGGCATTGCCCTATCGCCAAAAGCGACTTAGGTTTCACCGATAAAGCCAGATTATCACTTGTGTGTTACCACACAAGGCGACTAATTACTAATCGAACCCGCGTCCAAAGATATCGGCACTTAAGCATCTACGAGTGTAGTCGATATATTGGCGTTTCACTGATCCTTTTGCCTATCGACCGGCGTCCGGTCAGCTAGCCTGGTTGTTCTCTTCCTTCATCCTCAGGCGGTGGAATCCGGCGTAGCCCACTTAGAGTGAGTCCCTTACCCTACCACATGGGCAATGGAGGGAGGAACCGCTATGCAGTATTAAGCTGCGAAAGCGAGATTGTTGTTAGTTTTGCCAGTTATGGCTTTGACGTTTTAACGAGGCCGATCCCCTCGACTCGCAACCTAAGCTCAAACTACCCCTGTCGAATCCGTAGCGTCCCCATTATAAAATGTGCTGAAATCTACTTAAAGATTTAGCAACAGACGTTAGGATGCTCGAACGAATGTTAGAGCAAAAGATTGTGCCGCTTATTTAGCGACAAACTTATTATAACACACTCAGAACATTTTTCAATTGTAACTATTTGTAAATTCATTTCCAATTACATCTTTTGACGATCACGGAAGGCTCTTTCAATCTCACGCTTTGCCTCTTTCTGCTTTAACGATTCGCGCTTATCATAATTCTTTTTACCCTTTGCTAGACCAATTAAAACCTTACAGAAGCCATTTTTTAAATATAACTTTAACGGCACAAGAGCATAACCTGCTTCTTTTGTTTCTCCAAGCAGTTTATTAATTTCACGTTTATGAAGTAACAGTTTGCGCGTTCGCAATGGATCGTGATTAAAAATGTTTCCCTGCTCATAAGGGCTCACGTGCATTCCAAACAGAACCGCTTCACCGTTTTGGATCCGTGCATAAGCATCCTTCAGATTGACTTTCCCGGCACGAATTGATTTAATTTCAGTCCCCTGAAGAACAATTCCCGCTTCGTACGTTTCTTCGATAAAATAGTCGTGGTAAGCCTTTTTATTTTGCGCGACTACCTTTCCTGCACCTTTTGGCATTTATATCACCTCAACTCTATGGATTTATTTTAGCAGAATATAATAGCCTGTACAATTAGAAAGGCGGAAGCATCTTGAACAGGCTTTTTCCTAGAGGCGCAAGGATGCTGAGGAGAAGGCTGTTCTTTAGCCTGCTTGTGAACCTGGAACCCCATTAGGCGCGGGACCTGGACAGTGAAAAGGAGCCTTGCAGTAAGGCCCCTCTGCCTATTATTTATTTTTTCTCTTTCTGCTCTTGGATTTCGGTACATTATCGTAAAACTTGCGTTTATTCTTGGCCTTGCCGCCCTGACTGCCGCCAGATTCAGACTTTTGTCCATTTCTGCTTCGACCTTGTTTGGCTTCGCCTTGCTGTTTATTTCGGCGCGGTTTCCGTGTATCGCTGCCTGTACTAAAGACTCTTGTCGTTTCTGATCTTTCGCGGCGAGTTCCTTTCATTCCGACAATTTCAAAATCAATCGAACGTTCGTCTTTATTCACTTTTACAACACGAACGGTAATTTCATCGCCAATGCGGAACACGTTCCCGGTTCGCTCGCCAATCATCGCAAAATGCCGCTCATCAAAACGATAATAATCATCGGTCATATAGCTGACATGAACAAGACCTTCAATCGTATTTGGCAGTTCCACAAACATGCCGAAGTTAGTCACAGAGCTGATGATGCCGTCATATTCGACACCCACCTTATCCTCCATGTACTCCGCTTTTTTCAATTCATCCGTTTCACGCTCAGCGTCTACTGCACGTCGTTCCATTTTCGAAGAATGCTCGGCAATTTCAGGCAGGCGGGCATTCCATTTTTCCCTTGTTGCCTCATCGATTTTTCCTTCAATTAAGTAGGTTCGGATTAAGCGATGGACAATCGTATCAGGGTAACGGCGAATCGGCGAGGTGAAATGAGTGTAAAACTCAGTCGATAAACCAAAGTGTCCTAGGCTCTCAGGATAATACTTTGCCTGCTGCATCGAGCGGAGCATGACAGTCGAAATCACCATTTCCTCTGGTTTGCCTTGCACCTCTTCAATAATTTCCTGGAGTGCACGAGGATGAACATCGTTAGCAGTTCCTTTTACGATATAGCCAAAGTTAGTAATGAACTCGAAAAATCTCCGTAATTTATCTTCCTTTGGATCCTCGTGAATACGGTAAATAAATGGAACTTCCATCCAGTGGAAATGTTCCGCCACGGTTTCATTGGCAGCTAACATAAATTCTTCTATTAGCCGTTCGGCAACAGACCGCTCGCGTAAGACAACATCCGTTGGTTTTCCTTCTTCATCTACCAATACTTTTGATTCTTTAAAATCAAAATCGATGGCCCCGCGCTTCATCCGTTTGTTCCTTAGAACTTCTGCGAGTTCTTCCATTAGTTCAAACATAGGGACAAGCGACTCATACCTTGCACGTGTTTCTTCATCTTTGTCAGTAAGGATTCGGTTCACATCATAGTAGGTCATACGCTCCGTTGTTTTAATCACACTTTGAAAAATTTCATGTGAAACAACGATACCCTCCGGTGAAATTTCCATTTCACAAGACAACACAAGGCGATCCACCTTAGGATTTAAGGAACAAATTCCGTTTGAGAGGCGGTGCGGGATCATCGGAATCACTCGGTCAACTAAATAAACACTTGTGGCCCGGTCCTCTGCTTCCACGTCAATAGGCGTACCCTCTTTAACGTAATAGCTGACATCGGCAATGTGTACGCCCAACTTATAGTTCCCGTTCTCTAATTTTGTAACGGTAACCGCGTCATCTAAGTCTTTGGCGTCTGCCCCGTCTATCGTCACAATGGTTTCGTTCCGTAAGTCGCGGCGATTGGCTAGTTCACTTTCATCAATCGTTTCAGGTGTCTCATTGGCCTGCTTTAATACATCATCTGGAAAGGCCATTGGCAGTCCATGTTTATGTATGACTGATAAAATATCTACGCCAGGGTCATTTTTATGGCCAAGTATTTCAATGACTTCACCTTCGGCACTTTTTCGTCCATCCGGGTACGTAACAAGTTTAACGACTACCTTATGTCCTTCCACAGCCCCTTTAGAGGCATTCTTCGGGATAAAAATATCGCTGGCAAACTTTTTATCGTCCGGAATCACAAAGCCAAAGCTTTTGCTTTCGACATAGGTTCCAACGATTTGCTGGACACCTCGTTCAATAATTCGGATGATGCTTCCTTCCCTGCGAGTTCCTGATGATTCCGAAGATACGCGGGCAAGGACCGTATCGCCATGCATGGCAGTATTCGTTTCATTTGGTGGGATAAAGATATCATCCATACCTGGTTCATCAGGTACAACAAATGCAAATCCCTTTGCATGACCAATTAATTTACCGCGGATTAAATTCATTTTTTGCGGCAGACCGTAACGGTTGCTGCGTGTGCGTACCACGAGTCCTTTTTCTTCCATTTGAACAAGGGCCTTTACGAACTCCTTAAAGTCTCCGGAATCCTGAATCCCAAATGCTTCTTCGAGTTCCTGGACCGTTAATGGCTTGTAAGCTTCGTCCCTCATATATTGCAAAAGCTTGTCTATGTGCTTTTGAATTGTATCTTCCAAACTATTCCCTCCTTATATGGGCTTTATTAATCATGCCAATCCAGCTTTTCTAAAAAGGCATATACATCTTCATGAAGTTGTTCCCGCTCTTTATCCAGCGTAATCACATGTCCTGATTCTTCATACCACTTAATTTCTTTTATGGTGGATTCAATTTCGTTGTAAATGATGTTGGCACTCTCGATATTAATCATTTTGTCGTGGCGAGCCTGTACAACAAATGTCGGGGCATAGATCATATCCACATGCTCACGTACGTCGGCAATTAATTGTTGGAGTGCTTTTAATGTTTTCATCGGTGTTTTTTGGAAATCTTTCATTTCCATTTCGATTTGCTCGGCTGTTTTTCCTTCATGTTTTTTATATTCGCGGGCATAATCGAGAATTCCTTGGTACATGACCTCTTCACTTTTTATATGCATCGGGGCGCACATAGGTACAATACCCTTTATAGGTACAGTGTATCCCAATTTCAAGGAAAATACGCCGCCAAGTGAAAGTCCGGCAACGGCTATTTCTTCATGACCTTTATTTTTTAAAAAATGATAGCCATTTATGACGTCCTGCCACCAATCTTCTGGACCTGTATGGACAAGTTCTTCTGGAGGTACTCCATGGCCTTTATAGTGCGGGGCATGGCAGGTGTAACCCTTTTTTTCTAAAAAACGGCCGAGCATCCGTACATCTGCTGAATTGCCAGTGAAACCGTGTAGCAGCAAGACGGCCCGTTTTCCTCCTTCAAAGGTAAATGGTTTCGGTGGTGCAACTTTCATTTTGAAAACTCCTTTTATTTCGATTAGCTTCTATTAGTTTAAGCATTAAAAGAGGTAACATTCCAGAAAAAAGCCTTGTGAGTGTGGATTTAGGAGATTCGGATGGGGGATGAATGGTGGATTCGGCGGGAAGAGGAAAGAATTCCGTCTGTTTTTTGGTTTTTTTCGCCGATTTCTGTGATAATTCCGCCAAACCTATTTAGCGACTGCTGCTAGAATAGATTCCGATGGATCCTATTCTTTTGTACTGGCGCGCAGACCTGGCATTTCCGTCGACTTTTTGATTAATTCCGCCAACTCTGGCATTTTTTTAGAGCGCGTTTTCTTGTTTATTCCGCCTGTTTTTCAATTATTTCCGCTGATTTCTAGGATAATTCCGCCAAACCTTTATTCCTTGGTCTCAGCTGCTGGAATTAATTCGGGGGAATCTATTCTTTTAAGCAGATAGAAGACCCGGCATTTCCGCCGACTTCTAGGATAATTCCGCCAAACCTTTATTCCTTGGTCTCAGCTGCTGGAATTAATTCGGGGGAATCTATTCTTTTGAGCAGTTAGAAGACCTGGCATTTCCGCCGACTTTTTAATTAATTCCGCCAACTCTGGCATTTTTTCCGCGCGTTTTCTTGTTTATTCCGCCTGTTTTTCCATTATTTCCGCCGATTTCTAGGATAATTCCGCCAAACCTTTATTCCTTGGTCTCATCTGCTGGAATTAATTCGGGGGAATCTATTCTTTTGAGTAGTAAGAAGACCTGGCATTTCCGCCGACTTTTTGATTAATTCCGCCAACTCTGGCATTTTTTCAGCGCGTTTTCTTGTTTATTCCGCCTGTTTTTCAATTATTTCCGCCGATTTCTAGGATAATTCCGCCAAACCTTTATTCCTTTGTCTCAGCTACTGGAATTAATTCGGGGGAATCTATTCTTTTGAGCAGTTATTCTTTAGTGTCTGCAACTGGAATAGATTCCATCAAACCAAACAAAAAACCCAGCCTAACGGCCAGGTTGTATGCTTGATTAATTAAATTTTAAAATAAGTAACCGCAAGTGCAAGCAGGAAAAATAATACGGATAATACAACCGTAATTCGATGTAGAATCAAGTCAATTCCTCGTGCCTTTTGCTTACCGAATAACGTTTCAGCACCGCCAGAAATGGCACCAGATAACCCAGCACTCTTACCAGACTGTAGTAAAACGACCGCAATAAGAGCGATACTTACGATAACTAATAATATTACAACTAATGTATGCATGCAAGCCACCTCCTGTTAGACGAACAGTTCACAGTATATTTAATTTACCATACTATTCCCCTTTAGACAATAGTCGTTATTGTGACAGACTTAAAGGGAAGTCCCCACTAACTCCTTATTGTTTAACCTTAAAATTCGCTTCAATATACTTCTTTTCATCTTCTGCAGATAAAATCCCTATAGCTTTCCCCACCGTGCCGCCTTGCAGATTCCAGATTTTATTATGATCTCTATCAACACTTGAAAAATCTCTCTCAGACCAGCGCTCTAAAATGTCTAGATATACAGAGGAATGAACATAGTTTTTCTCATTTTTTTGAACTACTTTTAGTAGTTGATCAACACGCCCAGGTGTGAGCGGGATCGCCCCCCACTTCTTACTAGACTCCACTTTTTGATGGGACATTTTATGGATTGCATCCATTACCTCATCTTCGGTCATATCCATCGGAAATTCTTTTTCAATTTCTTGGCTGTTTGGGTCATCCATTTTAATGACGGAATGGCCGTTATCCGATTTTTCTACCGAGACGGTTACCGTATCCTTTTGTGAAGGAAGCGATCCCGTTGTCTGATAATAAGAGAAGATACACAAAACCATAACTGCAATAATTATCATCACACGCTGTGGCCATGATAGTTGTTTAAAATACTTTTTCATTTTTTTACCCCAGTTCTATCTCATAGGTTGGTTTATTTTAATATTAAACACAGCGATGTGATTTCCCTGCTTGTTTTTTCCAAGAATTTCGTTATTGAACATAAAAAAGCCCCTGTTTACTGAAGAATGACTACAGTGAACAGGGGCTTTGTATATATTGAATTACTTCTTCAAGTTATAGAAAGATTTAAGACCATTGTATTGAGCTGTTTCAGCCAATTGATCTTCGATACGAAGCAATTGGTTGTACTTCGCTACACGGTCAGTACGTGATGGTGCACCAGTCTTGATTTGACCAGCATTTGTTGCAACAGCGATGTCAGCGATTGTGCTGTCTTCTGTTTCACCAGAGCGGTGAGAGATAACAGCTGTGTAACCTGCACGCTTAGCCATTTCAATCGCATCAAAAGTTTCAGTAAGTGTACCGATTTGGTTAACTTTGATTAGGATGGAGTTGCCGATACCTTTTTCAATACCTTCAGCAAGTTTCTTAGTATTTGTTACGAACAAGTCGTCACCAACTAATTGAACTTTTTTGCCAAGACGCTCTGTTAATAGCTTGTGGCCTTCCCAGTCGTTTTCATCTAAACCGTCTTCGATTGAGATAATTGGGTATTTAGCAGAAAGTTCTTCGTACCAGTCAACCATTTCTGCAGATGTTTTTACCACACCTTCACCTGCAAGATGATATTTGCCATCTTCTTTGTTGTAGAACTCAGATGAAGCAGCGTCCATTGCTAGGAATACTTCTTGACCTGGCTTGTAACCAGCTTTTTCGATTGCTTCTACGATAGTTTGAAGTGCTTCTTCGTTTGATCCTAAGTTTGGAGCAAATCCACCCTCGTCACCAACAGCAGTGTTAAGGCCTTTGCCTTTTAGTACAGAACGTAATGTATGGAAGATTTCAGCGCCCATGCGAAGTGCTTCTTTGAAGTTTGGAGCACCAACAGGCATGATCATGAATTCTTGGATATCAACGTTGTTATCAGCGTGCTCGCCGCCGTTTACGATGTTCATCATTGGAACCGGAAGCTGCTTCGCATTGAAACCGCCAAGGTATTGGTATAAAGGCACGCCAAGGTAGTCAGCAGCAGCACGAGCTACAGCAAGAGAAACACCTAGGATTGCGTTTGCACCTAATTTACCTTTGTTTTCAGTACCATCTAATTCGATCAACGCACGGTCTACTGCCACTTGGTCAAGAACGCTTAATTCTTCTTGTACAAGGTGTGGAGCAATAATTGTGTTTACATTCTCAACAGCTTTAAGAACACCTTTACCAAGGTAACGTTCTTTGTCGCCATCACGAAGTTCAACTGCTTCGTATTCACCAGTTGAAGCACCACTTGGAACTAAAGCGCGGCCAAATGCACCAGAATCAGTTGTTACTTCTACCTCGATAGTAGGGTTACCGCGGGAATCTAATACTTCACGAGCGTACACATCTAAAATATATGGCATTTAATTTCTCTCCTTAAAAATAATAATTTATTTGATTAATGAAGTTCCAGTCATTTCGGCTGGCTTTTCCACATTTAATAAGTCTAACATGGTTGGCGCTAAGTCGCCAAGAATACCGCCATCACGGAGTTCAACACCTTGCTTTGTTACAATCACTGGTACCGGGTTCGTTGTGTGTGCTGTCATTGGCTCGCCTTCAAGTGTTACCACTTCGTCGGCATTACCGTGGTCAGCTGTAATAATGGCTGTTCCGCCCTTTTTAAGGATTAAATCAACAATTTTACCTAAACATTCATCAACCGTTTCAATCGCTTTAACGGTAGGTTCAAGCATTCCTGAGTGGCCAACCATATCTGGGTTAGCAAAGTTCAACAGGATCGCATCAAACTTATCATTCTGGATTTCATTCATTAACGCATCAGTTACTTCATAAGCGCTCATTTCCGGCTGAAGGTCATAGGTTGCAACCTTTGGAGAATTGATTAAAATTCGTTCTTCGCCAGGGAATTTCGCCTCACGTCCGCCGCTCATAAAGAATGTAACATGCGGATATTTTTCGGTTTCAGCAATTCTTAGCTGCTTTAAATTATTCTGTGAAAGGACTTCACCTATTGTGTTATCAAGATTTGTTGGCTTAAACGCCACATAACCGTCAACAGATTCACTGAAGTGTGTTAAGCAGACAAAGAATAAGTGCTTTGGATGCTTGGGCCCGCGGTCAAAGTCGCGGAAATCTTCATTTGTGAAGGTATTAGATATCTGAATGGCACGGTCAGGACGGAAGTTATAAAAAATAACCGCATCATTGTCTTGAATTGTTGCCACAGGCTGTCCATCTTCTTTTGTAATCACAGATGGGATGACGAATTCATCAAAAATTCCGTGCTCATAAGAATCCTTAACAACGTCTAATGGGTTGGTGTAGGCAGGTCCTTCACCATAAACCATGGAGCGGTATGATTTTTCAACGCGCTCCCAACGCTTGTCACGGTCCATTGAATAATAGCGCCCGGAGATCGTTGCGAATTCACCAACGCCATACTCCTTCATTTTGTCCAGTGTTTGCTGAATATATGATTCAGCGGTTTTTGGACCAACATCACGCCCATCCAAAAACGCATGAATGTAAACTTTTTCAACGCCTTCTTCTTTGGCAAGCTTAAGGAGCGCAAACATATGCTGAATATGACTATGTACACCCCCGTCAGATAGTAAGCCAAATAAATGAAGAGCGGTTCCATTCTTTTTCACATGTTCCATTGCTCCGGTAAAGGTTTCATTTTTTTCAAATTCACCTTCACGAATGGCAATATTAACACGAGTTAAGCTTTGATAAACAATTCGGCCGGCACCGATATTTAAGTGGCCAACCTCGGAATTTCCCATTTGTCCTTCTGGAAGACCAACAGCCTCACCAGATGCAGTTAAATGGGAATGTGGGTAGTTGTCCCAAAAGCGGTCAAAGTTTGGCTTTTTCGCATGTGCTACCGCATTTCCTTTTGTTTCGCTTCTGCATCCAAAACCATCAAGGATGATCAGCGCAACTGGAGATTTACTCATACTGACCTGCCTCCAGTAGCTTTAAGAATGATTGTGCTTCAAGGCTTGCTCCGCCTACTAACGCACCATCAATATCCGGCTGTGCCATGTACTCTTTAATGTTCTCTGGTTTTACACTACCACCGTACTGAATACGTACTGCATCGGCAACGTCTTGCGAGAATTGCTCTGCCACAACTTGACGGATATGCGCACACACTTCATTCGCATCTGCAGAAGTAGAAGATTTACCAGTTCCAATCGCCCAGATTGGTTCGTAAGCAATTACGGATTGCTTTACTTGCTCATCTGTTAAACCAGTAAGCGCTTTGGCTACTTGATCGCCTACTAATTGGTTTGTTTCACCATTTTCACGCTGCTCCAGTGTTTCACCACAGCAAATGATTGGTGTTAAGTTATATTTAAAAGCTGCAAGAGCTTTTTTGTTTACAGATTCGTCTGTTTCGTTGAACATTTCACGGCGTTCAGAGTGTCCGATAATCACATATTGAACACCAAGGTCCGCGATAGCTTTCGGGCTGATTTCACCTGTGAATGCTCCGCTTTCTTCAAAGTGCATATTTTGAGCACCAATTTTTACGTTCGTACCTTCTGTTCCTTCTACTAAGCTTTGTAAAAATAAAGCCGGTGCACAAATAACAGATTCCATTGTGTCAGTTGGAGGTACAAGTCCTTTTACTTCCTCTGCAAAGCTTTTTGCTTCAGAAAGGGTTTTGTTCATTTTCCAGTTACCTGCAATGATCGGTTTACGCATGGTGGCACATCCTTTCATAATTACGTTCGTCGCGCATTATTAATATCTATCAAAAAATGGTTAATATCTATCGTGAATTTGTAAATATATTAAAAAATTTGTTAATATCTCATTTCCATAGATGTAAAGCTTATTTATCGTTCAATGCCACTACGCCAGGAAGTGCTTTACCTTCCATGAACTCAAGAGAAGCGCCGCCGCCTGTAGAGATATGGCTCATTTTGTCTGCTAAGTTGAACTTTTCAACTGCCGCTGCTGAGTCTCCGCCGCCAATGACAGAATATGTACCTTCTGATTCAGCAAGTGCTTCTGCCACTGCTTTTGTACCGCCGGCAAATGCATCAATTTCAAATACGCCCATTGGTCCATTCCAAATGACAAGCTTTGAATTTTTGATAACATCACTATAAATTTCTCTTGTTTTTGGTCCGATATCAAGAGCTTCCCAATCAGCAGGAATTTCTTCAATCGATACGACTTTTTTATTGGCATCAGCAGAGAAATCATCCGCTACTACAACATCAACCGGCATATAGAAATTAACGCCTTTTTGTTTTGCCTTTTCAATGAAAGAATTTGCAAGGTCAAGTTTGTCTGCTTCTAGTAATGATTTACCCACTTCATGGCCTTGAGCTTTCACAAATGTATAAGCTAAGCCGCCGCCAATGATTAAGTTATCAACTAGTTCAAGAAGGTTTTCAATTACACCTATTTTGTCCTTTACTTTTGCACCGCCGATGATTGCTGTAAAAGGACGTTCAGGATTAGAAAGAGCTTTACCAAGAACATCAAGTTCTTTTTCCATTAAAAAGCCTGAAACTGCAGGTAAGTTATGAGCAATACCTTCTGTTGAAGCATGTGCACGGTGAGCAGCACCAAATGCATCGTTTACATAGACATCAGCAAGTTCAGCAAAGTTTTTAGCTAATTCAGGATCATTCTTCTCTTCGCCAGGATAGAAGCGAACATTTTCAAGAAGAAGAACATCGCCTTCATTCATCGTTTCAATAATAGCTTTAACAGAATCACCATAAGCCTCATCAGCCTTCTTGACTTCTTTGCCAAGAATTTCAGAAAGTCTTACACCAACTGGAGTAAGGCGCATTTCTTCTACCACTTGACCCTTTGGACGACCAAAATGGCTGGCTAAGATTACTTTTGCCCCTTGTTCCATTAAGTATTGAATGGTTGGAATGGCTGCACGAATACGTGTTTCATCCGTGATTTGTCCATCCTGCATTGGAACGTTAAAATCTACCCGGCAAAAAACGCGTTTGCCTTTTACATCGATATCCTTAAGTGTTTTCTTGTTCATCTGTAAAGGACCTCCATTATGAGCGGTGTCATGACAGCCGCTCGAATATTGTCGAAAGCTCATAAATCAAATAAAAAAGGAGGGGGAATCTTCCCCGCTCCCCATTGGAAAACATTAAATTATATAATCTTAAGGATTAAAGTCCTTTTGAAGCGATGTAATCGCAAAGGTCAACTACGCGGTTAGAATAACCAACTTCGTTGTCATACCAAGATAATACTTTTACCATATTTCCTTCAAGAACCATTGTTGATAATGCATCGATTGTTGAAGAAACAGTTGCTCCATTATAGTCAGTAGAAACTAATGGAAGATCGCTGTATGCAAGAATGCCTTTTAATGGACCTTCAGCAGCTGCTTTTAATGCTTCGTTAACTTCATCAGCTGTAACGTCTCTTTCTAATTCTGCTACTAAGTCAACAACTGATACGTTTGGAGTTGGAACACGCATTGCCATACCGTTTAATTTACCTTTTAATTCAGGCAATACAAGCGCAACAGCTTTAGCAGCACCAGTTGAAGTTGGGATTATGTTTTCTGCAGCTGCACGTGCACGACGGTAGTCTTTGTGTGGTAAGTCAAGGATTTGTTGGTCATTTGTATATGAGTGAACAGTTGTCATCATACCACGCTTGATACCGAATGTATCGTTCAATACTTTTGCAAATGGAGCTAAGCAGTTAGTAGTACAAGATGCGTTTGATATTACATGGTGGTTATTTGCATCATATTTATCTTGGTTAACACCCATAACGATTGTGATATCTTCATTGTCTGCTGGAGCAGAGATGATTACTTTCTTAGCGCCTGCTTCAAGGTGTTTCGCAGCATCTTCACGCTTTGTGAAACGGCCAGTAGATTCAACAACAACTTCTACACCAAGGTCGCCCCAGCCAAGTTGTGCAGGATCGCGCTCAGCGATAACCTTTACTTTGTGGCCGCCAACTACTAGGTATTCACCGTCAACTGTTACATCTTCAGAAAGAGTTCCGTGAACAGTGTCATATTTTAAAAGATGTGCAAGCATTTTTGCATCTGTTAAGTCGTTAATTGCAACGATTTCCACATTACTATTGTTTAAAGCCGCACGGAATACGTTACGACCAATACGTCCAAATCCATTAATACCAACTTTTACTGTCATAATAAATTTCCTCCTTTGTTTGGGTAAAGCTATATTTTTTAAAAGGAATTACCCTTTCAATAACCTTTTTGCTGCACCTTCATCGGTAATTAAAATCGTCGACTTTGGTGCTTGTTTTAAATAAGCCTTAATTGCCTTAGCTTTTGATGTCCCGCCTGCAACCGCAATTACATTTGGGATATGCTCAAGGTCTTCAAGCTGAAGTCCAATCGTTAATACCTTATGAACAATCTCGCCTTCTTCATTAAAATAATACCCAAATGCCTCGCCGACAGCCTTCCCTTCTTCAAGCTTCTTCTTAATTTCAGGGTTGCTTTTTCGCCGTTCAGCCATTGTAATAGCCTCCCCAATACCGTGGAGAACCATGCTGGCTGATTGAATTAAAGTTAAGACTTCGTGGATATCAGGCTCTTTGATCAAGGATTCGTAAATTTCCGAACTCACCTGATCTGGAACATATAAAACTCGATGCCGGGAATCTGTGTTGTGTGCCATATTCGAGCAAATGGTATTTGCCTGATTATGTACATCTTCACCAACCCCTCCCCTTGCCGGAACAAACAATAATTCCTTCTGGGTTAAATCGGGTGAAAGTCTTTCCGCAACAGCAGCCATAGTTGAACCGCCAGTCACAGCGATGATATTTTTCCCGCTAAGAAGCTTTTTCATGCAAATTGCAGTCGCCTTGCCGAGTTCACCTTTGACCATCGGTGATTCATCACCATCACCAGGGACGATCATCACCTTTTTAATGCCGAGCCGGTGTTTTAATTCTAGTTCCATGACGTCTATACCCTTTAGCTCACGCATTAAACCTTCTAAATCTTCAAGTAAATTTTTCCCTTCCGATGTTAAACTCATTCCTACATTGTTTGTATTAATAAGATTTTGTTCTTTGAGGAATTCTACTTCACTACGAAGTATTCTTTCGGTAAGCCCAAGGCTGACAGCTAAGCTCCTTCTTCCTACTGGCTGCATGTGTCCTATGTAACGTAAAATTGTGTGTCGTTTCTGCAGGACTTGAAGGAGATCGGGTAATAATCTTTTTTGTATATCAATAAATGACTGCATGAACTGCATGCTCCTTTATTATATGTAGTTGGTCACAAAAAGTCCACCCTAGACATATTATGTCCCACCTACACTAAAAAAAATCACCCCTATTACGTTTTTTATTGTAACAGGAGTAAAAATCGATTTCAACTCATTTAATTTGATTTTTTTCTTGCAAACGGTTACTTATGTCGTTTTTGTCAACAAATCCGAATCCTACTTCTTCTCCGTCCAAATGAACAACTGGAATCATTAGACCATAGCGTTCTGTTAACTCATCACTTGTTTCAATATCAATTTCTTCAAGTTGAAACTTCCATTGAGCTTGCAATTCTATTATAGCAGCCTTCGCTTTGTCGCAGAGAGGACAGTGGTTCCTAGTATATAACGTGATCGTATGCATTTTTTCCTATCCTTTCTAGATAAACCGTTTTCTCTTAGATGAAGATGGAATTCCAAGCTGTTCTCGGTATTTTGCCACCGTTCTCCTCGAGACAATGATTCCTTTTTGCAGCTTTAATTGCTCCACCACGTCTTGATCCGACAGTGGTTTTTGTTTATTTTCCTGGGAGACTAATGAATGGATTTCATTTTTCACCTGGGTAGAGGATGTACTTTCTTCATCAGTTAGAGTTTGTATGGTACTAGTGAAAAAGGTTTTTAAGGGATAAGTCCCGATTGGTGTTTGCACATATTTTTCGCGAACCGCCCGGCTAACGGTTGATTCATGGATATCAAGTTCTCCCGCTATTTCTTTCATGGTCATTGGAACTAGATATTGACTTCCTTTTTGAAAAAAGGCCGGTTGTTTTTCAACAATCTTCGCCACTACCCTAGTGAGGGTTTCTTTCCGCTGCTCAATACTTTTTAAAATCCATTGGTAGTCTTGGACTTTATCCTGTAAAAAACGGCTGACCTGCGGGTTCTGATTATGAAACTTTTGATAGTATGGCTGATTAAAACTAATCCGCGGCAGGGATTCATCAACCATACGTACTGTTAGTCCCTCATTTGTTTGCTCAATGATTGCATCAGGAATAATATAGGTGGTTGGTTCATTTCGCAGTAATGCTCCTGGTTTTGGGTTTAGCTGCTGGATTTCATCAAACACATCTTGTAAATCCTTCATGCTAATTCCCAATTCTTTTGCGATTAGCTTCCACTTCTTTTCAGCAAACGGAATAAAATATTTTGATAGAATGGTTTGGGCTAGGTCATTGTTCGGGTTTTTATAGTAAAATTGCATCATTAAGCATTCTTGCAAGTCCCTTGCCCCAATACCAGCTGGTTCAAGGGTTTGTATTATGGCTAGACAGTCTTCTACTATTTCGTGATCAACCTGCAATCTATCAGATATTTCAGTAAGATCACCAATAAAGTAACCGTTTTCATCCAAATTTTTAATTAAATACCGAATCACTTTCATTTGCTCAGCTGTTAAGTGTGTAATCTTAAGTTGAGAGATTAGGTGTTCCTCAAGTGAGAATGGTTTGTCCGCGATCTGTTCAATCCAGTCTTTTTCCGACTTCTGATGTTTGCGACGGTTCCGGTCGATCTGGGGATTCATCGGTTTGACATTTCCATTTTCGATTTTAAGAAGTGGGTTTTCTAATGCCTTATCTTCTAAAAAAGCTGCCAGCTCCTGTGCTGAGTACTGCAGTAAGGCGATTGCCTGCGATAACTCCTGAGTCATCGCTAATTTTAAGGTTTGCTGCTGCCATAGACCCGCTTTTAAATCCATCATGCTCACCCCTCCTTTTTTTATTCTACACGATGAAAGGGGATTCGTGTATAAATTATTTAGGTTACCAACCCTCAACTGGAAACAGAAGAACTGGATTAGTAATTCCGTAAATTCCTCAAGATTGGTTAACTAAAGAAAAAACCAGTGATTTAGCTCTTATCACTGGTTTTTCTCCTTTTTGAAATTGTTACAACCTTCACGTGAGTAGTTACTTATAACCGTTATGATGAAAATGTGAATTGATTTGTCCAATAATCATCTTATGTTTTTCTTTTTTTACTATATCTTTGCGTATCTCATGCGTCTGAACACCATCTTCAATTTTTTCGGCTATCTCCATGAGTCTTTCAACATCCGAAAAAGAGTACTTACGTGTCCCTGAAGGGGTTCGTTCTGGAAAGATTAATTTTCGCAATTCATAATAACGGATTTTTCGATTGGATAACCCTGTTATTTCCGTCACAATTCCGATTCCCATCACCTTTTTATCACGATATGTTTGATTATTGTCCACTACTATTCCCTCCTGCCAAGTTGGACTATAAAGTTTTCAATAAAGCTGCGTCATATTTCCTGACATTGATATTGAAATTTTTAGCTTAAAGAGTATTCAATAGTAATCTATTAATGAAAATTCACTAAAATTTTTAATTTAAAATTCAGAATATTTATTCATGTTAACTATTCTAACATGAAATGTTATGAAATCAACACAAAATATTTGTACTAAACGCTAAGCTAGTTTTTTGAAAAATTTTTATGAGTAAAACTATAATACTGAAAATAATTTTAATGGACGAAGCAACTCAAAATCGGAATTTTATTAGTATGGAAGGCCTAATCATTATGACGATTGGTTTTTGTCATTCGGGGAAATTAATGGAAGAGAATTGGAAATCGCTTACAATGACGCGGCCTATTTGATCATAAGCCGATCAATTTCTATACTACAATTTTAATGCAGTTCCTCGTTAGCTTTTTTAATATAATTATTTTTTTAAATTTTTTCTTTTCCCATATCACACTCACAACATTTCTAAAAAAAGTGGTAATTATATAAACACCTTTAAGGGTTACTTTAATAAAGAATGAACGTCCATTTTCATTCTGTAACTTCACTGAAAATTAGAACTTCCTGAATGAGAGCCATCAAAGATAGCGAAGCCCTTTTTCAACTTGATTCCACCTGAGGCAGTATCACCTCTACAGCTCAATGGAATCTTAGAGGCTTCAACTTTTTTCTTTCTGCTTCTTTTTTTGCTGCTTCTGCCTGTGCTAGTTTTTGTTTTTCGTAATTATCTACTTCTGCCATTGTTTTAAAGGTGGCAACCTCAGTATTACCGTCTTTCGAAGCGACAAGAAGTCCATCTTTGGCTTGTAACACGTATCCCACATTCCCGTTTCCAACTGAAATGCTTTTGGGGTGTTCTACAGACAATTTCGCTTTTGCCTTTTCAAAATTCCTATCTGTCATTCCTTTTGTAATGGCTGCATGAAAACCCGGAATTTTACCGTATCAAACCTTCCCGGTTATGTACCAAATGCTCCTACGACTTTAAAGGGAACAGGCGATGACGTAGTATTCTTTAATGCCAATAGCCGCAATTATAAATTCAGCTTTACCCACCAAGGTCAAAGTAACTGTGCGGTTAAATTAAACGGCTCAGGATTAATGGTGAATGTAATCGGCAACTACTCTGGTTCTATGCGTCAAAAACTAGGAACAGACGGAGTGTATCTGTTACAAATTATCGCAGATGGTAACTGGACGGCTACTATCGAAAAATAAAAGCACGATAAAAAACACGAAGCAGACAAAATGCTTCGTGTTTTTTATCGATGTTGAATTTATGATGCGCTCGGCGAGAATCGAACTCACATTTTAAGCTTCGGAGGCTTACGTGCTATCCGTTGCACCACGAGCGCATATATTTATTAGCGACTTTTATATTATATGCTAAATACTTCTTAATTGCAAGGGGAGAATAGGTTTTAAATTTGCCAGAAATGGTTATCCTGATGTTGGGAAAGTTGTCGAACAAATATAAAGGCAAACTGTTTGACCTTTATTGACCATCAGTGTATGATACTATTACATAAGCTTTTACCTTTTCTAATCAAAGGAGGAAGAAAAATGAATTTGATTCCTACAGTTATTGAACAAACTAATCGCGGTGAAAGAGCCTATGACATTTACTCCCGTCTTTTAAAAGACCGGATTATTATGCTAGGTAGCGCAATCGATGACAATGTGGCTAACAGCATTGTAGCACAATTATTATTCCTTGAAGCCGAAAACCCTGAAAAAGATATCACCCTTTATATCAACAGCCCAGGCGGAAGCATTACAGCCGGTATGGCGATTTTTGATACCATGCAATATATTAAAGCGGATGTATCAACCGTATGTATCGGGATGGCTGCTTCCATGGGAGCATTCTTACTATCAGCTGGTCAAGCAGGAAAGCGCTATGCCCTGCCAAATGCTGAAGTAATGATCCACCAGCCACTAGGCGGCGCTCAAGGTCAAGCAACTGAAATTGAAATTGCGGCCAAGCGTATTCTTTTCCTTCGTGAAAAATTAAATGGCATCTTAGCAGAGCGCACAGGTCAGCCGCTTGAAGTGATTCAACGCGATACAGACCGTGATAATTTTATGACTGCCGAAAGAGCCAAGGAATACGGCCTTATCGACAGCATCATCACTCGTAAACCTACTGATGCTATAGAGAAAAAATAAAAGTAAAGCAACCGTCGTCACGTCGGTTGCTTTCTTTTTTTTAGAAAAGCGCAAGCGCCTTGGTTAGCCCCGATATAGGGCGACTTGTCGACTGGCCAGCGAAAGCAGGGTCAAAGACTAGTCGCCCTTAATGCGTACAGAAAGCGATAGCTTTCTGTAGCCAAGCACAAGACGAGCCGGCCGAAAGGTTGCTCTTTAACCTTTTGGACGGATTGATTTAAATGTGGAGGCGACTGTTCTGGGACGAATGCATAAGACGCACCCTGTAAGAAGGCGTTCTTTGCCTTCTTCAGGGGGTGGCTTATGACTTCAGTCCCAAGGAGCCGCAACTGGATAAGCTTGTGACCTCGAGTGGCTAGGCGCTGGAGCTGGACAATTCTCGAAGTCAAAAACATTTATACTTTCTTATCTTTTAAAAAAAGGATTCAGCCTGTGCCGAATCCTTCTTTATTAATGTTCTTTTTGAATAAAATCTGATAACACCACAATAGCTTTCTCTTCATCTTCGCCATCTGCAATTATATTAATCGAAACCCCTGAACCGACAGCAAGACTCATTAATCCCATAATACTTTTTGCATTAACCTTCTTGCCATCCTTTTCAAGAAAAATATCTGAATTAAAGCGATTTGCTTCTTGAACAAAAAGGGCGGCAGGACGTGCTTGAAGACCCGTTTTCAATTTAACCTCTATTTCTTTTACCAACATAACTTAATTCCTCCTCGAGTTTTTTATACTTGTTAATCATTGCACATTTACAAACTGGGATTTTTTGACCTTATTTCTCCTACACGGAGCTTGTCAGCAATCTCATCAATTTTTCTTAAGCGGTGATTAATTCCGGATTTACTAATGGTACCACCGGATACCATTTCCCCTAATTCTTTTAAAGTGACATCAGGATATTGAACCCGAAGCTCAGCGATCTCCCTCAACTTATCAGGTAAAACTTGCAGGCCAACGATTGAGTCAATGAAGCGGATGTTTTCGACCTGTCTGATAGATGCACCAATCGTTTTATTTAGATTGGCCGTTTCACAATTTACTAAGCGGTTAACGGAGTTGCGCATGTCCCTGACAATCCTTACATCCTCAAAACGAAGCAGGGCATTATGGGCACCAATAATATTAAGAAACTCCGTAATTTTCTCGGCTTCCTTTAAATAGGTGATAAAACCTTTTTTTCGTTCAAGCGTTTTACTATTCAATCCAAATGTATTCATTAATTCACATAAAGAATCATTATGTTCTTTGTAAAGCGAAGCAATTTCCAAATGATAGGAAGAAGTTTCAGGATTATTGACCGACCCGCCTGCAAGAAACGCGCCTCGTAAGTAAGAACGCTTACAACACTTCTTCTTGATCAGTTCAGGCGAAATATCATGAATGAAGGTAAATCCTTCACCGAGTATTTTCGTATCCTCTAGGATCTCCTTAGCCTGCTCGGCTAAGCGAACAATGTAAACATTATTTTTCTTTAAGCGCATCTTTTTTCGAACTAAAAGCTCTACCTGTACTTGATAGCTCTTTTTTAATAATGTATAAATTCTTCTGGCAATCGCCGCATTTTCAGTTTGAATATCCACAACTAACTTACGATTCGAAAAGGAAAGGGAACCATTCATGCGAATCAATGCTGATAGTTCTGAAAGATTACAGCAAGTTTTCACTTCCAAGTTAGTTAATTCCTTTTTGGTCTCCGAAGCGAAAGACATCCCCTCACCACCTTATAAAACTGCAAAAACACAAGTGTACTAGTAATTACGATTCATAACGCTCTTTAGTTTCATTAATCAGTAAATTATATAAAATTTTGGCGACCTTTTTCGGGTCATGCCTTAATGCTCCATTTTCCTGATAAGCGATATCTGCATGAACGACTTCAAGACCTAGCTCAGATAACTCCGGTAAATCATATTGAACAGGGTCTGCCAGTTCTTCATTATAGCGAAGCTGGATATCTGGCGGGATTTCTTCATTATTAACTAAAATCGTATTTATAAAGGCACAGCTCATATGGTCATAGATCGCCTTCACATGATCACTCGCAGCAAAGCCATGCGTTTCCCCAGCCTGCGTCATTAGATTACAGATATAAACCTTTTTCGCATGGGAGCGGCACAACTCGTCACCTAAGCGCGGAACAAGTAGATTCGGCAAAATACTCGTATATAAACTGCCAGGTCCGATAATAATTAAATCAGCCTGACGAATAGCTTGAATAGACTCCGGTAAAGGCCGAATACTGGTTTTAGAGGTTAGGAAAACTTTTTTGATTTTTTTCCCCGAATAAGGAATTTTTGATTCCCCTGAAACGATAGCACCGTCCTCCATCTCAGCATTTAAGACAACACTCTGGTTGGCTGCGGGCAGCACCTTTCCACGTACATTTAAGATTTTGCTCATTTCTTGAATGGCGTGGACAAAATTACCGGTAATAGATGTCATAGCTGCCAGGATTAAATTACCGAGCGAATGACCGGATAGTTCATTCGCCGTTTTAAAGCGATGTTGAAACATCTCCTCAACGAGCGGTTCAACATCTGAAAGTGAGGCTAACACGTTGCGTATGTCGCCAGGAGGCGGAATGTGCAGATTCTCACGCAAGCGGCCCGAGCTGCCACCATCATCCGCTACTGTCACGATGGCGGTGATATCCACAGGATACTGTTTTAGTCCACGTAATAGAACGGGTAATCCTGTTCCACCGCCAATTACGACAATGCGAGGCTGTCCTAACTCACTCATGTTGTTTTTTCCTTTCTCCTCTCAATGTCACGATGCGAAACAATGGTTTTATAATCATTTTGGAAAAAGCCGCCAATATTTTCTGCTAGTGCAACAGAACGGTGCTGTCCGCCAGTACAGCCGATCGCAATGACAAGCTGTGCTTTCCCTTCCCGTTTGTAATGTGGAAGCATAAAGCTTAACAGATCCGTCACCTTTTCCAAAAACTTCTGTGTCTCATTCCATTTCAAAACGTAACTGGAAACCTCTTCATCCAAACCTGTTTTGGGCCGCATATGATCAATATAATGAGGATTCGGCAAAAAGCGTACATCAAAAACAAGATCGGCATCAATTGGGATTCCATATTTAAAGCCAAACGACATGACATTGACAGTAAACATTAATTGTTTATTGGTTGTGAATTCCGTTAATATTTTCTCACGTAATTCACGCGGTTTCATCTGGGAAGTATTGTAAACCAACTGTGCTCTGCCTTTTAACTCCTCCAGCAGTTCTCGCTCTAATGTAATTCCTTCAAGCGGAAGTCCTGTTGGCGCAAGCGGATGGGTCCTTCTGGTCTCCTTATATCTTCGCACTAATGTGGCATCATCTGAATCCAAAAATAAAATTTGTGGCGTTACCCAGGAGGTTTCTGCCAGCTCATCTAATCCTTTAAACAAATAATCAAAGAATTCTCTGCCGCGCAGGTCCATCACAAGGGCCACTTTATTCATTTTATTCCCCGATTCCTTCATAAGTTCAAGGAATTTCGGCAGAAGAGTAGGAGGTAAATTATCAACACAGAAGAAACCCAAATCTTCAAAGCTTTGAATGGCAACGGTTTTTCCAGCCCCAGACATTCCTGTAATAATGACCATCTGGATTTCGCTTGTCGAACCTGTACTCATTTTTATTCCCCCTATTCTTTTAACCTGGATCTAATCGATAGCTAATTAGTTGAAAATCACTTGTGTAAGTAAACGTACCATAAATAATGCCTTTTCCATGTATCATATAATCAATGATATGTAGATCACCCGCTGCCATAGGCAGACTCTTGATTTGCTCAATTGGCTGCCAAGCAAGCTTACCCTCATCTGATTCATCTAAATCAATCCCGTCTGAATCAGTTGCGACAAACGTAAACATCATCCATTCGGACAAAAGCTCGTCGGCATCCTTCATAATCATCGTAAAAATTCCTTTTAATTGTGGATTTTTCAAGTAGATGCCCGTTTCTTCACGGAACTCCCGAATACAGGAATCACGGACCGATTCGCCCGGTTCCATTTTCCCGCCTGGTGCCACCCACCAGCCACGGCGCGGTTTTTGCAGTAGTAATACTTGATCATTTCTTATTAATACACAGTTGGTAACCCGCTGCACTTTTTTCACCTCTTTAGAAGTGCACATGCTCAATCTGATGCATGTAAAATTTAGTAAGAACAAGCGCCTTGTTTTGGAGCTTGGCTAGATAAATTAATTTATTCTTTTCATTATACTATTTTTAGGAAACCGCCACAATGAATACAAAGTTGATATTTTTGTTAAATATTTTAGAAAAGCGCAAGCGCCTTGGTCAGGCCCGCTATAGGGCATCTTGTCGACTGCCCAGTTAAAGCAAGGCCAAAAACTAGTCGTTCTTAATGCGTACAGAAAGCATAAGACGAGCCGGCCGAAAGGTTGCTTTTTAACCGTTTGGACGGATTGTCCTAAATGTGGAGACGACTGTCCTGGGACTCCAGGCTAAGAGGTTCCCTGCAAGAAGGCGCCTTTTGCCTTCTTCAGGGGATGGCTAGACTTGCGTCCCAAGGAGCCGCAACTGGATAAGCTTATGACCATCGAGGGCTAGGCGCTGGAGCTAGACAATTCTTAGAATAGGGATGGACTAGTGCTGAACGTCCCGAATTCACATCTAGAAAACAAAAAAAGAGCACAAGCTGCTGGGCCTGTGCAGAAAGGTATATATTTTAAAGGGGGTCAATTTCCTTTATCATACACCATCTATATTTCACTACTGTTACAGGAGAGTTATAAAAAGGTTACGCTTTTAATTTATATATTACTTTTTTAATTTCAATTCTTCTTTAAGTTCTTCTACATAATGCTGAGCACTTTGAGCTGCGATACTGCCATCACCTGTCGCGGTTACAATCTGACGAAGCATTTTTTCACGAATATCTCCCGCCGCAAAAATACCAGGCACCTTGGTTTCCATTCTGTCATTTGTTTCGATATAGCCATTTTGATTAGTAATGCCAAGATTCTCAAATGGTTTTGACAGTGGAACCATTCCGACATAAATGAAAACACCATCTGCCGGTAATTCCTGTTCTTCGCCGTTTTGCGTTGAAACAAGCGTTACACTGCCGACTTTCCCATCTTTATCATTAATCGATTTAATCGTATGGTTCCAAATAAAGTCAACCTTCTCATTCGCAAAGGCACGGTCCTGAAGGATTTTTTGAGCACGTAACTGGTCACGTCTGTGGACGATCGTTACTTTTGAGGCAAAACGGGTTAAATAAACGCCTTCTTCTACTGCAGAGTCGCCACCGCCAATTACAAATAATTCTCTTCCTTTAAAGAAAGCACCATCACAAACCGCACAATAAGAAACCCCGCGTCCGCCTAATTCTTTTTCACCTGGAACTCCGACTTTCTTATATTCTGCACCTGTTGTGATGATGACAGAGTAGGCTTTATATTGTTTTGAACCAGCGTTGACAATTTTGTAATCGCCATGGTCTTCAATTCCTTTAATGTCACCATAAGCATATTCAGCACCAAACTTTTTCGCATGCTCAAACATCTTGGTTGATAAATCCGGCCCTAAAATGCTCTCAAAGCCTGGATAGTTTTCAACATCCTCGGTATTGGCCATTTGACCGCCAGGCATACCGCGCTCAATCATAAGTGTCGACATGTTTGCACGAGATGTATAAACAGCAGCCGTCATCCCTGCAGGACCAGCGCCGGCAATAATGACATCATAAATTTTTTCTTCAGTCATGTAAAACTCACTCCTATATAAAAAAATACGATTAAGTATTAGTATTCCCACTTAATCGTATAAAACAATTGAATTATAGTCCACGAATATGCTTAGTTCAGATAGTTGTTAACCAATTTTACATATTTACCGATTGTGGCAGTAGACAAGCCATAACGGTCAGCCACTTCCTGCTGAGAAACTTTCTCGCTCCGCAGTTTATGCCACAAATATTCAACCGCTCCAGCCCAGGCACGTTTATTTTTTAAATCGACTCCAGCTTTCGAAGCTTCCACAAAAATAGAAAACCAGAGAAGATACAACCCGGACTCAATCGTCCCAATGGGTTGGTGTTTTTCATAAAATATTTCAGCCACTTCTTGAGCATCCTCGGTCTTTGATGATTTCCCCAATCGAATCATGGAGAGATAATCTTTTTCCAACTTGGTAAACTTCTGATTCTGAAACAGCCGCTTGGAACTGATGATTTCTTCTTTTTTACTTGAAACAGTTGTCAAAAAAAGAGCAAATAACCGCTCCTCGACATAGTCACTTTCAAGCTTTTGATAAATCGATTCTGACAGTTCTTCGAATCCGTTTACTGCTGTCTTTTCTAGGTTCCATGGTTCTGAACCTTCTTTACCAGGACTAAGCTCCAGCGCCTTTTTCCAAATGCTTTTTGCAAAATTTTCGTAGCCTGTGTAAAAAGCGGAATAAGAAAGCCAATAATAAAATGGACCATCTCCGTCAAAGCCATGTTTATATAGTTTTTTCAGCCATTGGTAGGCCAGTTCGTATTCACCCACTAACGCAAAAGTCGCGCCAAGTTTATATTGATGCTCACTTAAAAGGGGCTGAATTTTCTTCAAAACCAGCAGCATTTCCGTCACTTTCTCTGTTTGCCCTTGGTAATGGGCAAACACAAGCTTGTTACAGAGGGCATGTAGATTGCCAGGATTACGGTCTAATACATCTACTAGAATCGCTTCCGCTTTTTCCACTTTTCCTAAATAAAAATAGGCTAATGCTAAATTATTATAAGCCGACCAGTATTCCGGGTATTCCTTAACGACATCTTTCAAGAGCTCAATTGCCTTTGGGAAATAGCCGGATTCCAGCAGTTCCCGCGCCTGTTCTTGTTTGAAGATTAAGTCATCCTGCTCATATAGCTCATCCTCGAATTCTTCCGCTTCCAAGGTAAGGACTTCTAATAAATCTTCGGTGTCTTCGGAAAAGTCACCATCCGGATCTAGCTGAAGATATAATTTGCTATGATGATACGCATCTTTAAAAAATCCCATGTGGGCATAATTATTTGCTAAAAAGTAGTGGCATTCCGCCATTTCTGGATCAAGCTCTTCAAGGATTTGATGCAAGAGTCGGTTGGAATGTTCGAATTCGCCAAGTTCTGTCGATACAATCGCCAGCTGGCAAGTAATCATTGGTTCACCCGGCTCAAGCTGAATCGCCCGCCCAAGATATTTTTTGGCTTTAATAAAATCTCGTCGATGGTATGCCTTGACACCCTTCTTAAAATAATATTCGCCCGTTGGAACAAATGATAATAGTTTTCCCTTTTGAATTCTTGCCTTCGCTTCTTTCACCATGAAGTCCTCCACATTTTTCAACATAACTTATGTAGTATAGCATATGTAGTGGGTGTTCGAGAAGGGGGCGTTTGATTTAACTTATGGATTGAAATCGACTTCTTGCGCAGAATTGTGAGGTTCTCTCCTAATAGGCAGATACCATTTAAAACAACTTTCAAGATTAACCCAAATCAATAAAAAGGAAATGGATTACTCCATTTCCTTTTTATAAACTATTTAACTGTAATATGCTCTAAAGGATTACACCGTTTGAAGTTCTTTTTCATTATAAAATGCTGGTCTTTCTTGAAGTGTAATGGCTTCTTTTTCACCAGTTTGCTGGGCTTTTACACATGCATCAGATGTTACTGCTGCAATATATCCATCCCATGCAGTTGGTCCTTCTGGCTCACCTTTTTTTGTAATGGAATCAATAAAATCTTGGATTTCCACATTGTACGCATCCATAAAGCGGTATTTCCAATCATTTAAAATGCTTGTGCTTAATTTTTCATCTTTTCTCATCACAACACTGGAGAATTCAGGTAATTTTACAATTCCCTCTTCACCAATCACTTCACATTGAATGTCATAGCCGTATTTACAATTTACAAATACTTCTACATTCATGACAATGCCACTGTTTGTTTCAATCGTAAATAATTGTGGATCTTGCAGTTTGTCATGGGAATATTTGGTCTTCCTTGGAAAAACAACTTGAACGGATTTATAGTCATCATTAACTAACCAGTGAAGTGCATCAATTTCGTGAATTAATGTATCCGTTACTGCCATATCCGTTGTATAGTTTTCACCAACGATTGGATTGCGGTGTGCAGCACGAATCATTAACGGCGCACCTATTTCATTATTGTCGATCACTTGTTTTAATTGTACATATCCGCTATCATAACGGCGCATAAATCCAACCTGAACTAATTTTTTGCCCTGCTTCATTTCTGCTTCAACAATTCGCATACAGCCTTCAGCTGTGGTTGCTAAAGGTTTTTCACAAAATACATATTTACCAGCTTCAACTGCAGCGACAACTGTTGCTTCATGGGCAGGACCCCAACTTGTGACAAGTACAACATCCACATTCTCATCCGCAATGAGCGCTTTATCGTCTGGATAAACTATCGCATCTAATTGATAGATTTCGACTGTTTGCTTTGCAGACTCTTGATTAACATCTGTTACGGCTACTATTTTTCCACCAGATAATTTATTGGTAATTCGATCAATATGCTCTCTTCCAATTGCTCCTGTTCCTACTACACCAAATCTTAAAGTCATGTTGATACTCTCCTTTTATGTTTACATATTCAATGGATAAACCTAGGCAACGCTTTCATTTTTCAGTTAATTCATAATTCAATTATAGTTTTATAACATTATTGATTAGAAGCTTGTTTATGACTTTTTTGTCCATAGCTCCGGAAATCGCTTTCTAACTGCTCCAGTGATTTTCCTCTTGTCTCTGGCAAAATCTTATTCACAAATATAATAGCGGCAATACCACACACTGCGAAAATGAAGAATGTGATCGATAAGCCCACTGCACTTAGTAAGATTGGGAAAAACAGTCCAACAAGGAAGTTTGTGATCCATAAGCAGAATACTGTTACACCCATTCCAATACCACGTAATTTTAACGGGAAGATTTCTGATAACATTAACCAGGTTACCGGAGAAATAGCTCCCTGTTGGAATGCAAGGAAGGTAACAGTCAAGCTAAGTACGACCATCGGAAGTGCTGGTGACCCTTTAAGTACTAATGAGAACACCCCAATTAAAGCAAGAGCAGCGGTTGTACCCGTCAATCCAGCGATTAACATCGGACGACGGCCAATTTTCCCTAATAACCAGATTCCAACGAAAGTGGCAATGACTGAGATGGCCCCATTGGCAATATTCCCCATAAGCGCTGCATTGGTTGAAAAACCAGATTTTTCAAGAATTTGAGTACCATAATACATAATCGAGTTAACACCTGTAATTTGCTGCACAATGGCAATCCCGATTCCAATTCCAACAATCCGGCGAACCCATGGTACGTTTAAATCCTTAAATGTGGCATGTTTAATTTCTGATTCATGAGCAATATTTTCTTTCATCTCTTTAAGTTCAGAATCCGCAGCGTTTGCTTCCCGTATTTCTTTAAGGACCCTTAGTGCATCTCCCCATTTTCCCTTGGATGCAAGCCAGCGCGGGCTCTCCGGAACCGCTAACATTCCAAACCATAAGACAACGGCCGGAAGTGACGCAATCACTAACATATAACGCCAAACATGTGAAGCTCCCTCACCAATCGTATTTCCTAGGATGGCATTAAATACAAACGCTAACAGCTGACCGGAAACAATCATTAATTCGTTCTGGGTAACCATCCTGCCCCGCTTCTCGACCGGAGACATCTCTGCTAAAAAGGATGGCACCATGACGGATGCCGCCCCAACGGCTAATCCCAGCAAGAATCGGAAGACGATCATAACACCGGCTGACGGTGAAAGCGTACATCCAATTGCGGCAATAAAGAATAGTAACGCGAGATTTAAAATCATTTTGCGGCGGCCAAAACGGTCGGATAAACGCCCGCCAAATACAGACCCAAACGCAGCTCCAAAAAGTAATGAACTTGTAACGAGACCCTCCGTGGCTGGTGTCAAGTTTAGCTGGTCAGGTTTTGCCATAAAAGGTAATGCCCCGTTAATAACACCGGTGTCATATCCAAAAAGAAGTCCCCCAAATGTAGATATAACCGTAATCTTTTTTAAAGCTTTTTCGTAATCACGTGTTTTTTTAATCGCCTGATTACTCATATTCTCCCTCCCCAGGGTTCGTTTTTTATTAAGCTTTAATCAATGAACCATTTTCTAATGGCAGTAATTCTTCATTAATATAATTACGGGCTTTCAAGGCATACTCCAACGGATGTGCAACTGAGGGGTCTTGTTCTGCTTCAATGACAATCCAGCCTGAATAATTCGTTGCAAGAAGCTTCTTGTATACTTCTGTAAAATCAATGCAACCGTCACCAGGAACGGTAAACATTCCTGCCAAGAAGGATTGTAAAAAGGACTTTCCTTCTTTTTCACATTGTTCTTTTACTGCTTGACGCACATCTTTAAAATGAACGTGATGGATACGATTGATATGCTTATTTAATAGAGTCATATAATCAGCATCTGATACATAGATATGGCCGGTATCATACAGCAAATGAACGTGATTAGGATCGGTGTTTTCCATAAGACGATCAATTTCGGCTAATGTTTGTACACCCGTCCCCATATGATGGTGAAAAACTAGCTTCAAATCATATTCTTGAGCAATTTTTCCTAATTCGTTTAGTCCTTGGCCTAATTGATCCCATTCCGTATCTGTGAAGAATGGTTTTTCTTTGAAGACGTTTTTATCAGTACCTTGAATACTATAGGTTTGCTCTGATACGACAGCAACAGCTGCGTTAACCGCTTTCAAATACTCGCAATGTTTATGGAAAGCTTTCGAGGCTTCTTCCACACCGTCACGAATAATAAAACTGCTAAACCATTGTCCCGCAATTTTTAGGTTGCGAAGTTGAAGCTCTTTGTTCAATACGTTAGGTTCTGGAAAAAATCCGCCAACTTCTGTTCCCTCAAATCCTGCAACTACAATATCACTTAGTAAGTGTGATAAGGTATTCTCTGCCCCAATTTCCGGAATGTCATCATTGCGCCAGCCAATCGGAGCAATCCCCCATGCAATTTTTTTATTTTCCATCGTTTAACCTTCTTCCTTTTAAAAGTAGGACTGTTTAACCGGTTGTCCCTATTTTATAAGTAATCGAGGTTCAATGTATTATAAAAAATTGCTATCAAATTATCATTTCTTGCTAAAATTTAATTAGTTTATCAGAATCTAACAAAAAGATACCCACATAAATGGATATCTTTTAGAAAGATGTTATTAAAAACATTGTTTTCTAAACTTCCCAGGAGTGATGCCTCCAGTAGATTGGGAGAACACCTTAATAAAATGACCAATACTATTAAATCCACAGTCCATGCTTATTTGCTCGATCGAAAGATTGGTTTCCACTAATTGATTCTTAGCTTGGATCAATCGGTAATTTAGTACATATTGGTGAGGACTGGTTCCAATATACTTTTTAAACGTACGGCAAAAATGATAGGTACTTAAATTGGATATCTCACTTAACTGGTCGACGGTTATTTTAGATGAGTAATTCTCACTTATATAAGTCAGTACGGCTTGCATTTCGGGTGGTACTGCTTTTGCCACGTTTGCAGCTCTGTTTTCAAACGTATTACGGGTACTTTCTACTAAATTACCCAGCAGTTCATAAATTTCTAAAGATATCTTAAAGTCTATTTCCCTGTTTGAAGCTATAAGGGATAAAATATTCGGGATATTATTTTTTTCTGCAGGCAGTTTAAACAGACAACCCTTTCTTTTGTATAACTCGTTATACATAGCTTGTGTGTGACTACCTGTAAAGTGAAAAAATTGGAAGGTCGTTTCTTCCGCGGCATAGTAGTTATTTTTTTCTTTGCAATCTAACAGAACAATATCATCTTTCGAGGCCACAAATGATTGGTCAAGGTAGTGGAAATGCATCGATCCTTTTTTTATATAAAAAATAATAAAGGAATTCATGTAGTCACGCTTAATGCTGTAGGGTACATCTACTATATATTCACCGCCCCATAGGACATAATGATATAATTCTTTCGTTAAAGCGGAAGGTTCATAAAAAAATAATCCCTTTTTTGACTTGATGCCAGGTTCTACCTTCGGAATATAGAAATTCATTTTTTCACCTCACTAATTGTAAACAATAATAATATATCTATTTTATACTAACTCAAAAGGGAATGGTCTATTTTTTGCTACTATTCCAATATTTCATACAAAACTCAGTGAATATCCTCTGAATTCCATACAAACGCCCATTTCATTACCAAAAGTTATCAAATAAATTATAAAATAGCACCAAAACACAATTTTAGAGCAAGATTATATAGAGTAAGGAAAGAACTTTTCTATTAAACTGAAATCGCATACATAAGTTAAAAAAATGGAGGTTTACCCATGAAATTATCATTTAATGAAGGAACAACATTCGAAAGTGCTTCTCTTCAACAGAATTTAGAGTTTTGTGAAAAACACGGTTACGATTTTATCGAAATTCGTTCAATCGATCAGTTAAAAGATTATCTTAAAGAATATACATTAGATGATTTAAAAGCCTATTTTGATAACCACCATATTAAACCACTGTCTTTGAATGCATTATGCTTTTTTAATAATCGTACCAAAGAAGACGAAGAGAAGATAATTGAGGAATTCAAAGAATACTTGGAGATTTGTAAAAAAATAGATTGTCCATATATTTGCGTGGTACCTTCTAATATTGATGTGACTGAAAAAGGAAAAACATTGACGGAAGAAATAAATGCAAGTTGTATTCGAGTTTTAACCCATCTATCTGATTTAGCAAAACCATACGGAGTAAAGATTGCGATGGAGTTTATCGGAATTCAGGAGAATACTGTGAATACATTCGCCCAAGCATATAGTATTGTAAAAGCGATTGATCGAGATAATGTGGGTCTAGTGTATGATACTTTCCAATTCACTGGGATGGGGTCAAGATTAGAAGATGTAACAGAGGAGACAGCAGATAAATTGTTTATCTTCCATATCAACGATGTTGAGGGTTATCCGATTGGCCAAATGCGTGATAGTGATAGAGTATGGCCTGGACACGGTGTGATTGATTTGGAAGCACATTTAAAAAGATTAAAAGAATTGAATTATGATTTTGTCGCATCCGTTGAGTTATTCCGACCAGAATATTATCAAATGGATCCTGAAGAAGTTATCAAAAAAGCAAAAGAAACGACCTTGGAAGTATTGGAAAAGTACTATATTAATCACCCTATTTATAATTAATCGAAAGGCATAAAGGATCTTTTGTAGAAAAAGTCCTTTATGCCTTTTTTATTATTTAATACAATTTCACTAGTGTTGCGTTAATTAAATTTCAATATTAAAAACACTCTAAATCTTCACTAATTTTATTTTGTGCAAAGAAAAAGTCCTTTATAATGAATAAGTCAGGTGGTAACCCGTCCAAATCCACTAA
>NZ_JAMBOH010000037.1 GCF_023715505.1 Neobacillus cucumis
AGGTTGCCCACGTGTTACTCACCCGTCCGCCGCTAACCAACAGGAGCAAGCTCCTATTGATTCGCTCGACTTGCATGTATTAGGCACGCCGCCAGCGTTCGTCCTGAGCCAGGATCAAACTCTCCATTAAGATGAGACTTCCGTCGCGGAATGATTTACCCCGCGATGGTTAGTCGAATCAATCGGGTATTTACGGGCAGTTATCCGATAGGATATTACTGCCCGTTAATACGCGGAAAAGTTGATTAGCTCATTTTGTTACGTTGGCTTAGTTTCAAATAGAAACTAATATTATTGTTTGTTGACGTTTTTGTTTGTTTAGTTTTCAAAGAACAATGTCACCAAAAGCGACCGGATTACTATCTTATCGCATTTCTCACATTCTATCAATCATCAATTATTTCCAATTCCGATTGACTTGTTTGCTCTGTTTTCGAGAGCGACTTTCCTATCTTAACACGTGATGTGCTGTAGAACAATAGAAAGTTTTTTCCATTTTTGATTCCTTGTTTACTCTTTTGAAGAGCGACTTTTCTATCTTAACACCGTCGGTGTTTACTTACAATAGAAAGTTTTTTCCAATTCTCAAAAAGGGAAAGAAAAAGACAGAAACGTAAATTCCTGTCTTTCGCCTGGCAACGTCCTACTCTCACAGGGACTCACGTCCCAACTACCATCGGCGCTGAGAAGCTTAACTTCCGTGTTCGGTATGGGAACGGGTGTGACCTTCTCGCCATTATTGCCAGACTATGTTTTTATTCCTCTTTCAGAGGCGACCTTCATATAATACCACCTATAAATATTGTATACAATCAGAAACTATTTCCATTTTATTATTCTCATGTGAAGAAATATTATCTCAAATAAGAAAGGGAACATCCTTAACAGAGGAACATCCCCTTATTCATTTTAATAATGAAGAAGTAACTTTTAACTGTTCCTTAAGCAGCTGTCCTAGACGTTTTATACCTTCAATAATTTCAGCTTTACCTACATAACAAAACGAGAGACGGAGAAACCCAGTTCCATCCTTCGGGTTTAAGAAGAAGTATTTTCCCGGAATAAATGACACACCCTTGCCAAGGGACCGTTCTAAGAATTCCGTGGTGTCTATTCCGGGTATATGAGCCCAGACAAAGTACCCTCGGCTTGGCAAATACCAAGTGATCGATTCTGGGAAATTTCTCTTCATAGACGTAACTAAAGTCTCACTCTTCTCCCTATATAATCCTTGTAACATCTTGAGCCGATCTTCAAGATTTATCCCTTCTAAATACTTGGCCATTGAAGCCTGTGCAAATGGATTGTCTAAATGTTTTTTAAACCAAGCAAATGCGGATATGAATTCTTCAGCTCCAGTTATCCAGTCTATCCGCATTCCCGGAGCAACCACCTTGGATAAAGAGCGGACATGAAGCACTCTTCCTTCTATATCGATCGCTTATAACGGGATTGGACTATCTCCAAATGAAAGTTCACCATATGCATCATCTTCTATAATGAGGAAATCATATTCGCCGGCTAGTTTTAACAGATGCTTTCGGCGTCCAAATCCATTGTTTTCCCAGTCGGAATCGCATACAAAATCCGGGGCAACGGTAGATTTTTTTTGTTCTTTCCTTTAAATTTTCTTCTAATAAGTTAGTTTGAATTCCGTTTTCATCTAGAGGTATATTAATAATTTGCTTCGTATAGTTTTGAAATATCTATTAATGCTTCCATATATGTTGGAGCTTCTGCCGCCACAACCAATTCCTCGTTCATAATGACATGGGCAATTAAATCAAGCGCTTGACATGTTCCTGAAGTTACTAATAGGTCTCGCTCTAATTGGCTGTGAAGGGACGTGTGCTGGATCCGGATAGCCCGAACTCAAACGGATACATTCCTCTGGAGCTCAGGCATCCATTTACCCTGCAGATTGTTCTTAAGCTTCTTTTACAAAAACAGATCAATTTTCACCTGATTAACACCTTCCACTAATCCTTAAAGAGATTATTTTGAAAAATATTCCTATTTTTGTATAATTACTTTCTTGATTTGTAGAATTCCTAGCAGTCTTCGTAGAATTCCTCATACAATTAGAATTCCATCCTTGTTTTGTAGAAGCCAGCTTCCTTTTATCAGTATAGATTGTAATACTACCTAATTGATTGCCTTTAGACATTCTTCCCTGATCAACGACAACAATTCTTCCTTATAACCTGCAAATTCTACAGATCCTTTGACACTGAAATCCCTTAGTTTATTCAATGTAATAGGTACCTTTTTCTTTAAACGCCCTGGTCTTTCTGTCATCAGTTTTATTTGTTTGTTGTCCTGTTTAGTTTCTCATTCAGTTCTTGATGATTTGTCTGCTGTAATATCGTTATATGGAAGAATCAATTTTTTTACCTTATCAAAGCTCATTGAGCTTATTTCTTGTACTAGTCTTGGAATGGACTGCTCAGGATAACCGTAATCGCGAAGTAATTGTTCCATTTTTTCATTTTGTTCCATGTATTAACTCCTCCAATATCTGTTTTGAGTAATTCATTACCAAATAAAATGGTTGTAAATCCAATTGATCAAAAACAATCCAAGACCGAGGGCAATATTCATCCATCCAAAAATTAATGATGCTTTTCGTTCCTTTTTCTGTTTTGCTTTTTTATACATTTTGGCATCAACGAGGAGAATGAAAAGCCCTGTTACGATAAAAATGACAATCACATATGGTAAAAAACCAAGAAACATCCTCTGTATCCTCCACCAATTACTTCGCTTTCATGCCTACCCGATGAATACGGGTATCAACATGAACATCATAGGTAATGTCTTTATATACTCTTTTCCAATTTTCTTTCGTTCGAATTTCCTTGATCCAATATTTCGGATATTTTGCTCGGAAATGTTCTCCAAAACCAAAAATATCACTTTCAGCTTTTTGGGTTTTGGCAATCAGTTTCTTTAAAGATTTTTCTACTTCTCTTGACGTTTCTTTTTGTATTTTCCCGATAATAGTTGAATCATTAATATAAATACTTTGACTTGTCTTTTCTTCTATTTCACTTTCGTAACGAACCTTGATATCCACATGTGGTTTCCCATCTTTTAATTTTACCTTAACTTTTGTTTTTCGAGAGATCGCCTTAACCATTACAAATTCCTCTTTACCCGGCACTTTAATAAAAGCGCTATATCCGCCTCTCCCAACCCCCCTAATGGCCATATAAAATCCTATTTCAAGGGGTGAAGTCTTTCCTGCCATCCTATCTCCTCTAAAATAAGCTAGCCCACTTAATTGAATGGACTTCTTATCTTTAATGGTAAGATAGGGAAGATACGGATCTTGTCCCTTACTAGAAAGTATGGTCCAGAACAAACCAATAAAACTAGGCGGAAATCTGCCTAATGCCGATAAATTATCGACCATGTCCGCCAAATACAATGATGGTATTCGTTGCAGCTCTGGGACGAGTCTCATATAATCTTCTGCTGGCTCTTTCGAAACAGCGAGTGAGGCTGTTCTGCGGATTTGGGGATTACGCCTCAAAAAATCATTAAATCGTTGCGTCCCCTCTTTCGCTATCTTTTCATTCAGAACAATAATCCGTAAATGTCCGAGGAACGTTTCGTAAGCCACCTGCTGTTGAAGATTAAGCATGGCGTCTTGTATGGTGTGACCAACAACTTGGACAATCAACACCGAATTATGCGAACTTTGACCTTGTGTAGGTCCTAGAGGAATACGGCCGGGAACTGCAATTTGCGCAGTCACCTTTATCAGCTCTTCTTCTGGTTCGGAGGAATTGCTTTTGTCAAAATGGGTAATCCCGCCTTCGGTTTGCTGTTTTTCTTCTTTATTGGAAGCCTGGTCAATACCTATTGCTAATATAGTCGCACGCTGTTCGATTTCTTGTGCGTCCCAACACCCTGAGAGGAGAGGAAAGAGGAGAAAAAAAATGATGACTAGACGTAAGCTAGGATTCTTGTGCAACACTTTTTTTCCTCCTTCTCCTACTCCTGAAGAGATCAATAGCCAATAACATTGCGGGGTATAGAATGGTTATTAATAATCCTGCTCTTCCTGCGATTTGAATAACATCATACAATTGCAAAATATTTTGCGGCAGCATAGCTAAAAAAAACACAAAAGGCATTATAAAAAAAGACAACATCCGGTGATCCTTTAGCTTGGCCATTTGTTTTATAGAATAAATGGTAAAATAATAGCTTGAAAATAGGGTAGTAAATACAGCTGTCACCCAAACCGCTAAAAAGATGACATCTAATCGCTGCAGGATATTTCCCGGCAATGCTGTGGTACGTGCTAATTCGAGGGTTGGCCAAAATATCTGTTTAATCTCTTCTGTTCCAAATACAGCAATGGTAGCGATCACAATTAACAGGTAAACCCCTCCTGAAATAAAAATCCCCCAAAAGCTGGCCTTTATTGCTTTTTTTGGATTTTTCATAAAAGGTATAATCATCGTGACGATAAAGGAACCTTGAAACAAAGCAGAAATCGTTAACATTCCTTTGGCAATGGAATAGAAATCATTTTCAATTAGAGGACGCAGGTATAAGGGATTTGCATTTTTTAACGAAAATGCAACAATAATCAAGACTGGTCCCAATATAGCTGGTACATAGAAATTGTGAATATAAGCAAAAGTGTTTATATTGTACCTTACACTCAGACATGCAATTAGGAGCATAACAAACACTGTTACTTCCAATGGTGTTTGTCTTAAAACAGCCGAAACAACAACCTCTCCAAATTCACGGGCAGCCAATGCAGATAATATGACAAAAAAGAAAATCACAATCATACTGTACATTTTCGCAATCCATTTTCCGACAATATCCTCTCCATAGGTGATAATTGTTTTTTGCGGATGACGAATTCCTAATATTGTAAGAATGAACAACCCTATCGCAGCTAGGATGATTCCGCCTAACGTGACAAGCGGAGCCCCTGTGCCCCCGCCCCGAACAGCAAACAACGGCAATGGAAGAACACCTACACCAATGATGGTACTTATTAGGATCGTCGAGGCTTGTACGGTGGTGATCTCCCTATGGTTTTCCATTTCAAGTACCCTCCTATTGTTTAGTTCCTACTGTTCATTATCATTTTGTTCATGTCTTTTACGATTAGCAGGTTGAAGAAAACTAGGTCTTTTCGACATCGACCAAAGAGGGCTCCGTGTGACAACATCTTTCATTCCCTGTGTACTTCCCGGAGAAACTGGTGCCATATATGGTACTCCAAAGGATTTTAAATTTAGTAAATGATTGAAAGTAAGGATAATTCCGATCATGACTCCGTAAAGACCAAATATTCCCGCTAAAATCATGATTGGAAACCTTAACATTCTTAGGGCAAAGGCGGCTGTATATGCTGGTGTTGCAAATGAGCCTATCGTCGTTAAGGCAATAACAACCACTGTAATTGGACTAGCCAATCCAGCTTCCACCGCAGCCTGCCCCACAACTAACACCCCTACAATGGATAGGGCGCCACCCACTTGCCTCGGCAGCCGTACCGTTGCTTCCCTTAAAATTTCCATCGATATCTCAATTATAAGTACCTCAACTACAGCAGGATATGGGACACCTGCCCGCCCACCCGCTACCGCTACAGCAAATTCGGTCGGAAGCAATTCAGGATTAAACGCAATCAACGACACATAAAGTGAAGGAAAGACCAGTGAAAAGACAAGTGCCAACATACGAGCAAATCTCGCAAACGTACCCATCAAAAACCTTGAAGCATAATCCTCTGCTGTTTGGTAGAATTGGTTAAAGACAACCGGGACTAACAGCGCAAAAGGGGACCCATCTACAAGGATAGCAACCCGGCCTTCCACTAAATTGGCAACAGTTTTGTCAGGACGTTCTGTTGTCTGTATTTGGGGAAACGGTGTAAAGTGATTATCTTCGATAAATTGTTCTAAATACCCAGCATCCATTATGGCATCAATATCAATGGCCGAAAGTCTATTTTCGACCTCGGTTATGACGGTCTCATTTGTAATTCCCTTTATATAACAATAACAAACAGTTGATTTGGTTAATCTTCCAATTTCCATCGTTCTAACTTGAAAATCGGCTGTTGGTAGCCGGTATCTCAGCATGGCAATATTGGTATCAATATTTTCAATAAACCCTTCACGTGGACCCAAAATAACCTGTTCTGTTTCCGGCTGAGTGACAGAACGATGTTCTACTTCTCTTGTAGATACATGAATGGCTTCTGTGATGCCATCCACAGAGATAACGGTTTCTCCGCGTAAAAGAACAGCAATTAGTTTGTCTAAACTTTCTTCTACCATGGCTTGACCATGATAGAGGGTTTCGTGCATGATAATGTCGATTAATTGATTAAGTGGCTTCTCTTTTGAAATTAAATGCTCAGGAACATACATAAGTGGTCTTAAAATATCCTTATTGACATGCTCCTGGTTAACTAAATTAGAAAAATAAAACATGGTCGCATGGTACTGTCCAAAAATTTTAAAATGTTTTACCTGAAAATCATCATTTTTACCTAAAATATTTTTTATTAATGTCTCCGTTTCTTTTAGTGACGCAGATAATTTACTTTTCCCATCTAAAACCTGATCAGGGATAGTAAATGGTCTTTTTTTAACACTGATCTTGGCTTTCTTCATTTTCCGAAATAATGACATCTACATCACCACCTGATTTATAATTTTTGACAAATTTTATTAAATATTCCTTATGTTTTATTAATCTCGAAAATTTTTGGATAAAAGCAATAAAAGACCACTTCTCAATGGTCTTTTTTTTGGATAATTTTATTGTCTTATTTTCAAATGATCATTTAATTTTTCTAGTTCATAGAATACGGTTTCATAATCCTCTCTTTTATCTGCCTTAAATGTTGTGTTTAGATAGGTAATGATTCCATCTTTATTAACAACAAACACGGACCGAATGGCAGTCCCCCCTTTTTCGTTAAAAACAAAATAGTCTTTTACTGTTTGTTTATGCCAATCAGATAATAATGGATACGGTAAAGTCCCCATGCTTGCTGCAAAAACCCGATGCGAATGAATATGATCAACGCTAATCGATAAAACTTCTGAATCCGTTTGTTCAAACCGTTTATAATCCTCTTTCCAAGAGGCTATTTCTTTAATTCAGCCTGGGGTAAAATCCATTCCATAAAAAGCGACGACAATATTTTTCTGACCGCGGTAGTCTGATAAGGAAATTTTCTCCTTTGTGGTAGCCGGCAGGGAAAAGTCCGGGGCTATTTCCCCTACTTTCAGGGATGCTTCCATGTTGTGTCCTCCTAACTGTGAAATGAAATAAACACTTTACTCTTTATGTATAGTTACCATAATGGCTGGATTTAGACAGAACAAATGTAAATCCTAAATAATGAAGTTCATTTTTACATAACCTGTTAATGAAACGCTTCCATTTAATTTTTTTAAAATATCTTTCCTTCGCGGGATAAAATTTATTTTCCGAAAATTGAATCTATGTTATAGTCAAATAAACAAAAACAGATGGAGTGAGAAAAGTGAAATTACAAGTTCAACGCGCCTACAATTTTAATGCCGGTCCTTCTGCTTTACCTCTTTCAGTTCTAGAGAAAGCTCAAGAAGAGTTAATCGATTTCCGTGGTACTGGAATGTCAGTTATGGAACTCAGCCACCGCAGCCGCCCGTATGAGGAAGTACATAATCAGGCGATTAGCAGCTTACGAGAACTATTAGCCATACCGGATACTCATGAAGTTCTATTTCTACAAGGCGGAGCCAGCCTTCAATTTTCGATGATCCCGATGAATTTTTTACAATCAGGAAAAAAAGCAAGTTATGTTATGACAGGTTCCTGGTCAGAGAAGGCTTTTTCCGAAGCTAAATTATTTGGAGATGTTTACCAGGCTGCTTCAACAAAAGAAGGAAACTACCGCAGCATTCCTAAACTTGATGAATTACAGTACAACCAGGAGGATGCTTATGTGCATATTACCTCCAATAACACGATTTATGGGACCCAGTGGAAAGACTTCCCTGATACTGGAGATGTGCCTTTGATTGCCGACATGTCGAGCGATATCCTTTCTAAGCCGATTGATGTCAGCAAGTTTGCCCTGATTTATGCGGGTGCGCAAAAGAACCTCGGTCCATCAGGTGTAACAGTTGTGATTATTCGCAAAGATTTGATTGAGCGTGCGAACACGAACATTCCGACAATGTTAAAATACAGCACACATGCGAAAAATAATTCCTTATACAATACACCGCCAACCTTTGGCATTTATATGCTTGGAGAAGTTCTTAACTGGGCACGTGATTTAGGTGGTCTGGATATAATTGCTAAGCGAAATGAAGAAAAAGCAAACTACATCTACTCAGTTATTGACAATAGCAATGGTTTTTACATTGGCCATGCGGACCAGGAAAGCCGTTCACTAATGAACCTTACCTTTAACTTAAAAACTCCTGAATTGGAGAAGAAATTCTTAGAGCTGGCAAAACAAGAAGGTTTCGTAGGGGTTAATGGACATCGTTCCATTGGCGGATGCCGCGTTTCTGCCTACAATGCCGTTCCTGTTGAAGCTTGCCAGGCCTTCAGTGAATTTATGACTAAATTCCAAAAAGAAAATAACTAAAAAAAATCACCCTCTGAATTTTTAGAGGGTGATTTTTTTAACAAGGTTTATTTGCCATCGACGATTTCTTTAAAGATTTCATAAGAACGTTTTTGTTTTTCTTCATCAAAGATATAGGATACAGTCATAATCTCATCGACGTGATATCTATCTTGGAAATTCGTTAATTGCTGACGGACGGTCTCCTTGCTTCCTAATAACGTGACACTCGACATCGAAGAAGCCATTTCTTTTTCCATAGGATTCCATAGTTCATCTATATTTTCGACAGGAGGGCGTAACGGATTTTGTGTCCCGCGGACAACATTTAGGAAGAATTGCTCCTTGGTTGTTGACAGCCATTTCGCTTCCTCATCTGTTTCAGCCGCAATCACATTTAAGCAAACCATCATATATGGCTTGTCCAAATACTCGGACGGTTGGAATCGTTCCCGATAAATCGATATTGCCTCTTCCATAAATCTCGGAGCAAAATGGGAGGCAAATACATATGGCAAACCCAAACTTGCGGCCAAATAAGCAGAATCCGTTGAGGACCCGAGAATATAAATCGGAATATTGGTCCCGACCCCAGGATATGCTTTGACATAACTTTGCTGCTCGATTGGTCCGAAAAAGTTGAGCAATGCTTGTACGTCCTCAGGGAAGGTGTAGACAGAATCATTTTTCGTGCGTCTTAAAGCACTTGCTGTCATCATATCGGTACCCGGCGCGCGGCCTAGGCCCAGATCCACACGGTTTGGAAACATCGTGGCCATTGTGCCGAACTGTTCGGCAACCACAAGCGGTGCATGGTTTGGAAGCATGATTCCTCCTGACCCCACTCGAATTTGACGCGTATGTTCCAATGTATGTTGAATTAAAATAGATGTCGCTGAACTGACCAGTGTTGAAGTATTATGATGCTCAGCAATCCAATAGCGCTGATAGCCCATTTTTTCTACGGCTTTGGCAAGGTCTACCATTGCCTCAATTGCTTGTTTGGAGTCCTGTCCCTCACGGATGGGGGCAAGATTTAACACTGAAACAGGTATCTGAATGGTTGCCATATTATAAATATCCTTTCATATTGAAGATTCACTACTATAGTATCAATTGAAATAAAGGAAACAAACTTATATGCTTAGGTTGTGCTAATTGCTTCCTGACTCTGCTTCTATTTTAAAAATATGCTCTGTTAAATCAGTCTGTTGATTTCCGCTCCAAAGTATAAAAAACAACAATATCGTTTAACAGAGCCTAAAATAAAAGACTGCCAAAAGGCAGCCTCGTTGATGTTATTTATTTTTATTATTATTCGGATCCTGGATCGGCACATTTTTTGGACGTTCAGGATATGTTGCTTTCCCGTCACGATCATTAGGACCAGTAAGATCATTTCTTTGGTCTAGGACTCTGCCTGTATACTCAACCGGATTATTTCGCGGCATAATATCACCTCCATGGAATACTTGGCTTAATTAGCTTTTCTTCCCTAATCCTAAAATCTTTAATTTATACTCTGCTTCACTCATATTTGGATTTTTCTTAGGTGGGCTATTTCTAAGAGCCTTTTTCAACTCAATATTCGCGTCATCGTCAGTATTATATTTTCCATCCATCGCTCACGCCTCCTTTATGTTTTATTATGGACCATTTCAACCTGTTCATTCTTTTTATACATACTAAAAAACCTCTAGCAACTACTAGAGGTTAATGGACTTTATTAATCGGTATAGGACTCGATTGCCTGATTCAAGGCATTATAGGCTTCCCCGAAGGCTGCGGCAGACGAAACATCTCCTGCATTTTCCAATGCCCCCACTGCATTTCTCGCTTGCGTTAAAGAACGGATACAATCCTCAATCATTGTTCCTTTATCGCCATTTTGTTCCAAGGCTTGCTGAAGCTGGACAATACAACGATCCAGGTCAGTCGAATGCGGACGGTCATACGCCTTTTCTAATTCTTCTTTTACCTGTTGTAAAACTACCTTCATAGTTAGTCCCCATTTCATCAAATAGTAAACACAAGGTAGTTTTACCGAGGGAAAAGTATCTTATTCCACTAAATAAAATTCAATACGATAACCCACAAGAACACCTAGTTTTCCCGAACAATAAGGAATAGGATGATGGAAATTCCTGATTTACCCTTTGTACTTCCTTAGCAAACTCTTCTTCAGTTTTCGGAACAGGGGATAAAGTATCTGCTTTTGCTTGTGAATCGATATGAGCTCCAGGTGGTACAAAGCTGTGTGGCTTCAAGGTGACACCTCCTGTAACAACTGCATCTGTAGAAATAAAGCTTCCTTCTCCAACCTGTGCGTTATAAACGCTGGCTTTAAAACCAACAAACACATCTTGATGAATCCTACAGGGACCATGAATCAATGAACCATGGGCACAAGAAACTCTTGGTCCTATATGGATTGAGTATTTTTCCCCATTAACCTCCACATGCTTATTTTTCAGGCCATGCAGGATGACACCATCCTGGAGATTACAATCCCTGTCAATATAAAACGGAGTTCCCTCGTCCGCGCGAATGCTCACGAAAGGCCCCACATAGGTATGGTCACGGATCGTCACGTCTCCGACTACAAAGGTGAAGGGACTAAGTAAAGCAGTTCTTTTTATTTTTGGAAAAATCGGATTGGGATTTATGGAGGTTGGAGGATTGTATCCCACGAAGTAGCTATAAATATTATATGGCCCTGATTGATTGGTCAAAGTCATTTCCCCCTTTCAATAAAGGTCATTCCATATTCATACTAGTTATACGTGACTGTTCTTACATTCATAACCTATGCATCATATTCCTTTGATCATTTTAGGTAAAATTTTTAGGTGACGATTCAAGTTAAAACCAGCGTGTATGAGGTTATCATCATATTAAAATAGCTTTTGTCGAAACTAGGTATGAATTGGCAAAATAGAAGAAATAGACTATATGTTATTTTTCTAAAGTTTTTGTTATAATAAAGTGTCTTTAACATTTATGAGGGGGAAACATATTTTTATGTCAGTTGAAGTAGGCAGTAAAGTACAAGGTAAAGTAACCGGAATCACTAATTTTGGAGCATTTGTGGAATTGCCAGGCGGGACAACCGGCTTAGTGCATATTAGTGAGGTTGCAGATAGCTATGTAAAGGATGTTAATGATCATCTTAAGATTGGCGATGTAGTTGAGGTAAAAGTAATTAGTGAGAAAGACGGAAAAACTGCCCTATCCATCAAAAAAGCAATCGATAAGCCTGAAGGACAAACTTCTTCTTATTCACAGCGCCCACAGCGTCAAGGTAGAGGAGATAGCCGTTCGAAAGACTTCCGTTCAAAAGGGACCTTCAAACCAAAGGAAAGCTTCGAAGATAAAATGGCTAAGTTCTTGAAGTCTAGTGAAGAGAATTTATCAAGCCTCAAACGGAACACCGAAACAAAACGCGGTGGCCGAGGCGGCAGACGCGGCTAATATCCGCACCTGTTAATAAATCTCCATATAAATCAAAAGGCAAGCCTGTAAAAAGGCTTGCCTTTTTTCCTTTAAAGGTGCCTGTCACCATTATTCACTATAACACACATTTAATGGTAGTAATTCCCTTGTGTTAAGGAATATCTTTATAAGGTAGCAATTGGCAGCTCTATTTTAATCTGATATAGTAATTTTATGTATAATGGAAAGGAATTATAGACACCCATGAAATGTATTTCAATTGATTTAGATGGTACGTTGTTAAATTCTGAGCATGAGATTACAGAGGAAAGTGTGAAAATCTTAAACGAGCTAGAGGCTCAAGGGCATTGTTTAATCTTGAACACGGGTCGTGCTTATGCAGATGTGATTAAATTAGAGGCAGTTCAAAAGATGAAGATGCCTATCTTTTGCATCAATGGGTCTGTATTGTTCTCAGCCGAGAGAGAACTGCTTTTCGAAGCAACCTTGACTACCGATGTGTATAAGGAAATTTTTTCGATTTTAAGAAAAATGGATGTAGGAATCCTCGTTTACACAAATCATGGCGGTTTACCTTCAACACTGCCACCGTTACATGAAAAAAGTAAGCAGGAAATCGACAGACTATTTAATGAATTCAATTATGATAAAATACTTGAAATTGAGGACTTAAAAATTTACAAACTAATTGCACTCGTCCACCCAGATCAATTAGAAATAATTGACAAGGTTAAAAGAGCACTAGGGGAGAAATTCCCGATCTCGATGGCGTCTTCCCATCCAAATAATGTGGAGATCACCTCAAATGAGGCCCATAAAGGCAAGGCCCTTCTACGCTACCAAGACATAATGAACCTCACGTTTGATGAGATTATCGCCTTTGGTGATGGAGGAAACGATATTGCTCAATTTGAGGTAGCAACAACCGCTGTAGCAATGGGAAATGCGCCCATGCAGGTTCAACAGGCAGCAGATATCGTTACGAAGACCAATGATGAAGAAGGGTTTGCCTATGCAGTCCGTCATCTCTTAGGAATGCTAGACTAATACTTACTTTAAGGGAAATGGAGAATTCATCAATCTCGTTTCCCTTTTTTAATGCAATAAACTTCTTCTTCCTCAGGTGTTAAAACCTTGTTAGTTGTTTCATAATCTCTCTTTTTCTCTCTCTATCCGTTATCCTTGTTAAATCAAGGGCAAACTCATGCCCCTTATGCTTTGAACGTAAGATCTCTCGGATTGCCCTCTTGATACTTTCCTCATTATCCCTGACAACAATGACATTTCGGAGCATAATCTTCCTCCTTGTTTCCAAGCCATCAAATTTTCAGAACAACCTCTTCATTTTATGTTTTCAACCTTTTATTTAGCCCTTTAAAAATACCATTTTTATTAAAATTACGATTTCCGCTATATGTTTGCTATTAAAAATACAAAATGGCCGCCATTATAAAATGACAGCCAAAATTCTAAAAGATATGATGAAAATTCATTAAAGAAGGAATCAGTACTGCTCCCCAAACTAAGGTAATCAATGCTGCAAAAATCATCGCTAACGAAGAAAAAGTAGCTTCTTGCTTTCCGTATTCCATCGCCTTATTGGTTCCAACACCATGTGCCCCCATGCCTAATGCAAGTCCTCTGGCAATTGGTGTTTTAATCGACAGTCCTTTAATAACCGATGGTCCAACAATACCGCCAACAATCCCCGTAATAATGACAAACACGGTTGTTAACGTTGGCAGACCGCCAATTTCCTTTGAAACCTCGATCGCAATTGGAGTTGTGATGGATCTTGGCAAAATTGAAATAATAAAATCAGATTTTAAATGGAACAATTTTGACAAACCATAGGTAGAAAAAATCGCAACAAGTGATCCACAAGTGATACTAATAAGGATTGTCCCGATATATTTTTTAATAACGGCTAAGTTTTTATAAATGGGCACCGCAAAGGCAACAGTCGCAGGACCAAGTAAATGAGTCAGCCATTTTGAGGCGTGCAGATATTGATTTGCAGATACATGCGTAATGGATATAAGAACAATTAACAAAATGGGTGATAGCAATAATGGATGAAAAAACGGCATGCTCCATTTCCCATAGGCTATTTTTGAAAAACGATAGATAAGATATGTTGCTATGGTAAATACAATCATCATCAATGCTGCTCACTCCTTCTTCCTCTACTCATTTTCTCAGCCGTTACGGCCGTCATCCCCATGACAATAATCGTACTAATCCCAATTAACCCGACAATTTCGGCTCCTTGTAAGCTTAAAATTTCATCATAATTTACAATCCCGACTGCAGACGGGATAAAGAATAGCAACAGCTCCGCTAATAACCAATTGGCCCCTTTTTCAACCCACTCAAGCTTGATTATTTTAAAGAAAAGCGTAAGAAACAGAAGAAATAAGCCAAACATCGAAGCTGGAATCGGAAGTGGAATGACTTCTTTAAGAGCCGCTCCCAAAAATAAAAACACATGCAAAAATAGTACTTGTAATACGATTACTCCTAGTCTCATCGACATAATCCTTTCTATATGAAAAAAGGAGTCATTTTCTCCTTTATGCTTCACGAAATTAACTATAGAGTAATCCTACGCTCATTCTTACCATTCGTAAAATACATATTACGAATTAATTCCATAACCAAAAGTTATAATGGATCTTTTAAAATAAAATCAATAAAGGTCCTGCCTGCTTTAGAGATATACCGAGTTTTTTTTGTAAGCACTGCCAACCGCCACAGAATTTTTTGTTTGAGGTCAATCACTTCAATCTCGCTATTAAAAACCCGGTTACAGATAGAATGTGGAAGGATGGTAATTCCAAGGTTTGCCGCCACCATCTCTGTCATAAGATCCCATTGAGAGCTTTTAAACAAAATTTTGGGTTCAAAACCTGCCGCGATACAATGGTTCCTCATTATTTGATTGAGGGCAAACTCCTCGTGATAAAAGATGAATTCCTCATCCTTCAATTCTTCTATATCGACTTCTTTTCGCATCGCCAATCGGTGGTCTTTGTAAACTAACAGCTTCATTTCCTCTTCCACAATGGGGTAAATATCGAAGAGTTGTTCATCAATTGGCAAGACGGCAACACCGAGTTCAAATTCCCCTTCTTCTACACTCTTTACGACCCTTGCACCGCCATACTCGGTGATATTGAGTTCAATATTAGGATAGGTGTGATGAAACTTTGCCATTACTCTTGGGAAAAACAAGCTGCCAATAAACGGAGGAAGTCCAATATTAATCTGCCCCCTTGTTAAATTGGTCATATCGTTTAGGGTAGTTTTCATTTCATCTAACAGACCATTCATCTTTTGTGCATAGTCAAGCACTACTCTTCCTGCATCGGTTAAATCACTCGTTTTATTGGTCCGAATGATTAATGTCATACCGAGTTCCTCTTCCAGTGCCATAATTGACTTACTTAAAGCAGGCTGCGACAAATGCATCGCTTCGGCAGCTTTGGTAATACTTTTATGTTTTGCGACTTCAGAAAATAATTTCAGTTGTCTTAATTCCAATAGCTAACACCTCATGTCAATGAACTAAATAACTATTATTATAACGGATTACAACTAAATAAATGAATCAGGTCACAAAAAAAACCCCACCGGAGTGGAGATGATCATTTACTGACTTGTCTCTGACCATTTGAAGAAGAATTCTTTATGATTAAATCCTTTGCAGCCTTTGCTTCTTCTTCCTTAGCGGTCAAGAACACCTCAAGCCTATACTTCCCATTAGGCAGATCTGTAATGGTAAAATTCTTGGAGATGGTTTGATTATTTTCTATCGTCATCTCTTTAATCACTTGAATGGACATCACTTCATCGGAATATTGTTTAACCTTCTTCCCCGAAGCATCATAGACAATAAAATCCGCCTCTAACCCCGTACGAAACGTTAGTTTCTTAGGCTCTCCAGAGATATTTTTCACGGTATAGCGGACTAATGTTTTTCCATTTTCTTGTCTTAAAACTATTTGCGGGAGGAACGCAGCAGCTATCTCATTTTGTTTAGGGGGTACACTTTTGCTGACTTCCGAACTTGCATTAGTTTTATCACCCGCACCACACCCGGACAAAAAGCCTGCGAGCAGCACTGAACCGATGACAAGAAACAATTTCTTTTTCATTATATTAATCCCCTTTTTCTACGAATTATCTTTTAGTATCAGCTAAATAGTCGAAGAAAAAGGGGGGAAAGTTACAAAAATTAAATGGTTTATTTTTCCTTTAATTCAGTTAAGATAGGAAAAAGTTCTTCCAAATGTTTAATTTCATAGGAAGGAATCACTCCATTGCGCTCCTTGTCATGACGGTTAATCCATACCGTTTTGATTCCGGCGCGGTTTGCCCCAAGTACATCGGTCATCAGATTATCCCCTACCATAATCACTTCATCTTTTTGTAATTCCATGAGGGATAACGCATGTTCAAATATAGACGGATCAGGTTTTCCTCTGCCAAAATCACCAGAAATAACAATTTGGTCAAAATAAGGAACAAGCTCTGGAGTGATTTCTAATTTCGTGTTTTGCAGTTCTGGTGATCCATTTGTTAAAAGAAGAAGCTTGTAGTTTCCTTTTAAAGAATCGAGAATTTCAAAGGTTTCTTCGTATACAAACGGGTTCTTTCTTCGCTCCGCAGGGAAACGCTCTGCTAACTCATAACCAAACTCAGGATCATCAATGCCCATCTTCTTTAACCCGGCAGTCCAAGCATCTCTTCTGTAATTTGGTACGGTCACCTTCATTTTTTTAAAATCCTCAAGATTTTCATCAGAAAAATTACCCCAAAGCCCTTCAAACGGATTAATCCCTATCATTTGTGTAAAGGGATAAAATTCATAGGCCGAATAAATCGTTCTTGCCGCCTCGCGTACAGCCTCTTCAAATTGCTCGGCATCTACACCATAACGCTCCTCGGCCACCTTACACGTAGCAGCAAAGGCCGCCTTCACACTCTTCTGGTCCCATAGAAGTGTATCATCTAAATCAAAAAAAATCGCTTTTATCATTTTGCTAACTCCTCTAGTAAGATTATTTTTAATAGTTTACCATTTTACGAGTTAAAAACAAAATATTTCTTTTATTTCAAAAAATAAAGAAGGTATGTGATTCCAAGATTCACACACCTTCTTTAAAATTAGGATACCACAGAGATTACCTTGTTTGTAAGGGGAAATTCTTGCAATGCTGGATCAATCATTTCATTATGACCGACGACCATTAAATGAGCATCGGCATTCTTTGAAACGATGATGACCCCGTCCATAATTTGTGTTTGGCTTCCAACAACAGCATTTTCAATCCAAACATTTTCTCCAATAATGGTCTGAGGCAGGATGACGGAATTCTTAATCCTCGCTCCTTTACCCACCTTTACACCACTAAATAAAACGGAATGTTCAATGGTCCCGTAAATTTCACAGCCGTCGCTCACAATACTTTGATACATCTTAGCCTGCGTATCAAAGTATAAAGGAGGCTCGTCATAATGGGCGGTATGAATTCTCCACTCTGGATCTTGTAAAAAAATATTTTTTTCACTTGTTAATAGATCCAGGTTTGCTTCCCAATAACTATGAATAGTGCCTACATCCCTCCAGTAATTATTGAAATAATAGCCATAAAGCTGTAAACCATCACTTAACATCGTAGGGATAATATCCTTGCCAAAATCCCTATTGCTAAATTCCTTCAATTCTTCACGAAGTAAATATTCTCTTAGAATCGGCCATTTAAATATATAATTGCCCATAGACGCTAAATTAGAAGTCGGGTTTTTGGGTTTTTCTTCAAAACTTGTTATTCTATAAGTCGTCGAATCCATCCTCATCAGCCCAAAACGATTGGCATCCGCCCAAGGAACTTCCACCACGGCAATTGTGCAATCTGCATCTGTTTCGATATGCTGCTTTAACATGATTGAATAATCCATTTTGTAGATTTGATCACCAGAAACTACTAAGACATTTTCAGGATTATATTGTTCAATAAATTCAATGTTTTGAAATACAGCATGTGCGGTTCCTTCGTACCATTCTACCCCTGAATCAACTCCGCTGATAGGGCGGGAGAATCGTAAGTCCGCCATAACGGTTATAATAATTCCCATCATTACAGCGGCCAAGATGAGCATGTAGCTCATACGGCCTGTATTGTGTCAAAATCCCTACCGTTTCAATTCCTGAATTCCGGCAATTACTTAAAGCAAAGTCAATAATGCGATACTTCCCCCCCAAACGGTACGGCAGGTTTCACTAGCGTTTTGGTAAGCAGATTTAATCTTGTTCCTTTTCCACCAGCCAGCAGTAGTGCAATCCACTTTTGCTTTTTCATCGTCTACCTCCTCCTTTTCATTTTTTCACCCATTAGTACGTGTAGGTAAATTTTGTTGTACTTATACCTTTATTATCTCCGATTTTTTCCTTTTTCCCGGTCAACCTATTACAGTTTTGTGAAGGATTGGGGCTTTTTTATCGACAGAAAAAGTGTGAACCACTAGAAAATGGCGGTTATTGTCATATTTTTATAAAAAATAAAAAACGCCTTCCACCCAAGTTGAATCGGTGTAAAAGGCGTATTTTCTTATGATAGAATTCTTTTTTCTCCATCAATCACTTTGATAGGAGCAATGTTTTGTGTAAATTCCATGGTACCAATATAAGTACCGTCTTCATCACGAACAGCAAAGTAGCGAATATACACATATTTATCCTTAAACTGAATCCAGAATTCTTCTGAGTCTTTTATTCCAGCTTTAAAGTCTCTGAGAAGCTCCTCAACCACATGGACGCTCCGTGGAGGATGACAGTTCTGGACTGTGCGGCCAATAATGGCTTTCGTTCGGGCAAAGATTCTTTCTTTACCATGTGAAAAGTACCGAACCACATCTTCATGATCTATGAAAGTAATATCGATAGGTAAATGGTTCAACATTAACTCTAGTTGTTTTAATGATAAGATTCCGGTTTCCATCTTAATAAAGCCTTCTGTCAACGTCTTCTCGTCTATTCCCTTTCTATCGGGCTTCCATTCTTGAGCGGGAGCAATTAAGCAATAGCCAATTTCATCACTCTCATGGGCAATTTTCACCCACTCATCTTCTGTGAAATTTTTTATTGCCATTGGGAAGAGGATGTTTTCCTCTTTATAGATCATCCCATTTACTTCTCGAATGACGAACTGAAGGACGTCGATTACTGCTTGTTTGCCGCCATTATAGTAAAGTAGATTTTTTTAGCATCTTTAATGGCATTACGGATAAAATCATTAATTCTCCACATGTTAGTGGTTGGCCCATGGATCCCATATCTCTCAAGATAAGGGAAAATTAAATTTTCTTTCCGGCTGTAGTGCTTATCAATATCTAGAAGCAGGTTGATGTCCTCGATCAGCTGATAAATTTGGTCAGCAGAATCTTCCTTTATAAACTGTTCTAAATGTATCTCTAACTTTGATTCAAGTAATTTTTCGATTTCCCGATTTTCCAATTTAAATGTGTGTACAGGGTGTCCCGGCTGCTCTTCCGGCCTTCCGGCTCGAGGCTCTTCTTCTTCTATCTTGCCGTTAAAAATGTCGGAGTGCTGATGGTAGATTTGTATTAGCTCCCCTGTAGGAATGCTTCCTTCTTCAGCAAAATCCTGCTGAAGCTGAGTGATCTCTGCGATGGTTATACTGCCAACAAAAGCATCAAAATGTGCCTTTACCTCATCAAGGTTTCTGCCATTATGGAGATCCTGAAAGGTTTGTTTTATGATTGTTAAGCGATCTGTATTAATAGGAATTAGTTTTTCACGATTATTAATAAATTCACTCATAGTTGATATTCTCCTTAATGTAACTGTTTAATTGAGAAACTTTATTAATAATTTAACACTTAAAATTTTATTAGATTGTGATTTACATCATTAATAAGCCTCTAATTTTGAAAACTTTAAGAGCCGTTGGCGATTTCGTTTTTGACAACCAATCCTATTCATGATATATTTATCTCGAATTAAAGATAAATTACCTTGAGATAATCCTTGAGTGATTTATCCTAAAATTGGAACAATAAGAATTACTAAATTGACTTATAGGAGTGTATATAGATGAATCAACTAAAAGGTATTCACCATGTGACTGCGATTACAAGCAGTGCAGAAAAAAACTATCACTTTTTCACTTATGTATTAGGGATGAGGCTTGTTAAGAAAACCGTTAACCAAGATGATATTCAAACTTACCATTTATTTTTTGCAGACGATACCGGTAATCCTGGTACTGATATGACCTTTTTCGATTTTCCTGGGATTCCTAAAGGTGTTCATGGCACAAATGAAATTTTTAAAACATCATTCCGGGTGCCAAGTAATGCGGCATTAGAATACTGGGTTAAGCGGTTTGATCGCTTAGAAGTCAAACATACTGGCATAAAAGAACAGTTTGGAAAAAAGACATTGTCATTTGTAGATTTTGATGATCAACATTATCAATTAATTTCAGATGAAAATAATGAAGGTGTTGCTGCTGGAACTCCATGGCAAAAAGGACCGATTCCATTGGAATTTGCAATCACTGCATTAGGCCCAATCTATGTCCGAGTTGCGAATTTTGATTATTTTAAGGAAATGATGGAAAAAGTCCTCATGTTTAAGGAAATTGCCCATGAAGGATCGTTCCATTTATTTGAAGTCGGTGAGGGCGGCAATGGGGCTCAGGTTGTAGTCGAGTATAACGCGATTCTACCTCCTGCACGACAGGGTTTTGGTACTGTTCATCATGCTGCATTCCGTGTAGAGGACCGCTCTGTATTGGATGAATGGATTAAAAGAATGGAAGGCTTTGGGTTTCAAACTTCAGGTTTTGTTGACCGTTACTTCTTTAGTTCCTTATACGTTCGGGTAGCGCCGCAAATTCTATTCGAGTTTGCCACTGACGGACCTGGATTTATGGGTGACGAACCATATGAAACACTTGGTGAGAAGTTATCCTTACCACCATTCCTAGAACCTAAACGTGAACAAATTGAAAGATTAGTGCGCCCAATTGATACAGTAAGAAGCACGAAAGAATTCATAAAAGAATAAATTATAAAAAGGCAGTGATTTTTTCGTGTAAAATCATTGCCTTTTTTTAATCTCTTTAATTTACTTTCTTAGGCCCCTTCCAATACATTTCACGGAGACGATATTTTTGTAGTTTACCAGTTGTTGTTTTTGGCAGCGCTTCCACAAATTCGACTGTTTTAGGTGCTTTAAAGTGGGCCATGTTGCTTCGGCAAAATTGGATAATCTCCTCTTCCGTCACGGCTGTCTCCGGTTTCAGTACAATAATAGCCTTTGGCACCTCGCCCCATTTTTCATCTGGAATGGCAATAACTGCCGTTTCCAATACAGCAGGATGCTTGTATAACACACCTTCTACCTCTGTTGAAGATATATTTTCCCCGCCAGAAATAATCAAATCCTTGGCACGATCTTGGATTTCAATATATCCATCCGGATGGGTGACCGCTAAATCTCCAGAATGAAACCAGCCATCCCTAATCGCTGCTGCCGTATTTTGCGGGTCTTTATAATAACCTGACATGACGACATTTCCGCGGGTCACGATTTCACCGAGCTCTCTTCCATTCCAGGCCACTTCTTCCCCATCCTGTCGAACGACCTTTGTTTCCCCATTAAAAGCGAGTTCAATCCCTTGTCTTGCCTTAATGGTTGCTTGATCATCAGCAGATTTTGAATCAAACTCTTTTTTCCATTCGCAATAGAGGATAAAAGGTGAAGTTTCTGTCAAACCGTAAACATGTATCATCTTTAAGCCCAGGATCTCCTGCGCTTTCTGAATTAATGCAGCTGCAGGCGGTGCACCAGCTGTCGCCATACGCGGATGCGTCTGCACTTTTATTTCTTTTGCTTTTGGTTCATTTACCAGCATATTTACCACGGTTGGTGCTCCGCAAAGCAATGAAATCTTCTTGTTTTCAAATAAATCAAGGATTAATGGTGGATCAACCTTGCGTAAGCAAACATGGGTACCACCTGCTGCTGTAATTGCCCAGACCCCGCCCCAACCATTAGCATGAAACATTGGCAATGTATGAAGATATACATCATCATAGTTTACTCCCAGGTGATACATAAAATTAGCCGCATTCATATAGTTACTACGATGGGTCAACATGACACCCTTCGGATGAGAAGTGGTTCCGCTAGTGTAATTCAACGTTAGCAGCTGGTTTTCATCGATTTCAACCACAGGAAAATCGGCTTTTTCTTTTGTATGCTGAAGAAAATCCTCATAATCTATACCTTTTAATGTAGTCTCGTGTCCAGGAACCCGGACAATAATAATATCATGCAATGCTAGATTTTGGACGATTTCCTCAATTGGCTTCGTGAACTCCTCATCCACGATTAACATTTTTGTATCGCTGTGTTTGATAATATATTCTAAGTCTTTTGCAGATAATCGATAATTCAAGGGCACCATGACTGCACCAAGCTGACAAATTCCATAAAAACATTCCAACATGTAATGGGTGTTTGGCAGCATCACTGCTACATGATCTCCTTCTTGAATTCCTGCATGATGCAGGGCAGTTGAAAGCTGGTCGGCACGTTGTCCAAATTCTTCGTATGTAAATTCTTTCACACCATCAATTACTGCGATCTTTTTCGGATAATACTTGATCGCTCTCCGTTTCCAATCAAGCGGCGTTAGTGGTGAAAACATGTAATCCACTCCTTATTATTACTTGAAAATTCATATAATTATTTCACCGTCGTTTTCTTTTTTCAAAAAAAACTTATGCCAGCCATACATATGCTTTCAAAAAGATGAGTTATCAGATAGGGCTTTTTGTTTGATAAAATACTTCTTTTAGTGCTTGACCTGATTTTTCCAGTGCAGCCTTTCCAAGTGCAATAACAGAAGCCATGCTCATGAAACCATGAATGGTCCCATCGTAGCGGACCAGCTCTGCCTTCACCCCGGCCTCCTGAAGTTTCCTTGCATAAAGTTCTCCTTCATCTCGGAGCGGATCATATTCAGCCGTAATAACAAGTGCCGGAGGCAAACCGGTAAATTTTTCATAGAGTATAGGAGCTAAAAGCGGATTATTCTTATCCTCCTCTTCCCCGTTCGAATAACAGTTAAGGAACCATTCCATTGTCCCTTGGGTTAAAAAGTAGCCTTCCGCATTTTGAAGCATCGATTGGGTTGGTTCACCCCAAATGTTAGTAGCTGGATAGAGGAGTAATTGGAAGCAAATCGCTGGTTTTTGCTTGTCTTTTGCCAAGTTTGAGATTACTGCCGCAAGATTACCTCCTGCGCTATCCCCTCCTACGGCAATTCTAGCAGGGTCCACTTGAAACTCTTCCGGATTTGCAGATACATATTCGACTGCTGCATAGCAATCGTAAACAGCAGCTGGGAATTTATGCTCGGGTGCTAGTCGATAGTCAACAGAAATCGTTACACAGTTTGCAAGGTTTGTTAAAGCCCTGCAAATATTATCATGTGTTTCTAGGTTGCCGACCACCCAGCCGCCGCCGTGGAAATAAACAAGTGCCGGGAAGTTGGTTTGAACCTCTTTTGGATAATAGACTCGAATTGGAATATCACCTTCTGGTCGAGGAATGGTCCGGTCCTCTACATTGCCGACTGGTTCGATTTCACCTTTAGGAAGCTGAAAGGCTTTCCTTGCCAGCTCTGGTGTTAAGGTTTCTAATGGCGGCGTGCCCAAAGAAGCTAAATAATCTAGTAACATTTTTGTTTGTGGGTCAAGAGACATTCGTTCGCCCTCTTTCACGTGGAATAAACTTACATTTTTATAATTCGATAAAAAATGATAATATCCTTCCTTTTTTAGTAAACGTTTTCAAAACAAAAAGGCTAATCTCTATTTAAAGATTAGCCATGTACATTTATTGCTCTTATAGTGAACCTTTAATCATTACAACAAGTCCCATCATCGTTCAAATGACCAGACTTATTGATTTTAGTTTTCAAATACTTCTCATTGTATTCTGAAATATCCCCCCATAGAGATTCTCTGCCTGAAACCTCTAAACCAGCATTCTTTAATGCTTGGAGCTTTTTAGGATTGTTCGTGATTAGAGTAACCGGTTTAGACCTTAATGCTTTAAGGACTCGAATCGCATCTCCATAATTCCTGGAGTCATCCACAAATCCAAGCGCTTCGTTGGCCTCCACTGTGTCGTAGCCGTTCTCTTGAAGAATATAGGCCATTGCCTTACTGAATAAACCAATTCCCCTTCCTTCATGGTTGGCTAAGTAAAATAATGCTCCAATTCCGTGGTCTGCAATCATCTTCATGGATTGCTTTAATTGAAAGCCGCAATCACATCGCTTACTTCCAAAGATATCTCCCGTATGGCAAATGGAGTGAAAACGGATAATCGCATCATCCCCATATTCAAAGTCCCCATAAGCGAGGACGCTGGATTGCTGGAATTCCGCTAAATTGGCTGAAGATAATTTTTCAATAATTTTTTGAAAATCCTCTGTTACTTCATCACAATTTAGCCAACAATACCATTTAAAAACAACCGTTTCCCCATACAAATTTACCGGTAGACGGATGGGGCCTACTAAGTAGATGGCGCCTTTATCCGTTTTAATTAATTGAATTTTGTCTTCTAAGACCGAAATTACTTTAGAATTGAGAGTTTCTTTCACCGTTAAGCACTCCTTTTTAACATAGTGTTTTACATTTAGTGGATTGGCATTCTTGGAAAGATTTCGCTAAAATGGGCGGCAAGTTTGACTTCGGTGTCAGGCACCATTTCTACTATTGTCACCTTTTTTTCAAATTGGTAGGCTTTTGTCCCAAACTTGGACAGTCTTTTTTACGTAAATTGGTAAAAGAAAAGTGGAGGTTAGGCAGGTTATTGTTATTGTTATTCTCTTTTCTAGCTTGTAAGGAGGTGCACAGATATGAGTGAGTCTTCATTAGGAGGTTTTCAAAATGGGGCAGAACATGTAAGGAGAGGAAACTTCTGGGACTTTATGTTAGGTTCCTATGTTCATCACCCCCAAGAGTCATATTCAAGTAATTTATCCACGGGGAATAATAGCTTAAACCAATTACCATCAAACCATGTATCAGTAAAACATACAAATGACTGTCGAAACTCCCAATGGCAAAACTCTGTAAATGGGAAAACCCAGACAAAAATCTGTTGGGATGGCGGGAATATGTGGGAATATCGAGTTAGAAGAAGACCCATGGAAATGTGGTAATCCAATACAAAAGGGAAAGAATCTAATGAGCCTTTCCCTTTTGTATTATTACCTAATAGCCATCCTAGTCTTTTTCAGGAATAATACAGTTTCCATCCGCACAGCTGACATCCTGCTCGGTTGACAAATCCTGAAACATCGGTTGAGGTGCATCTTCCTCCCAAACCTTTTGTAAGGCACCCTTGAATGTTTCCAGTGGTTGTGCGCCGGATATGGCGTACTTTGAGTTAATGATAAAATACGGTACCCCGCCAATTTGGTATTGCTGGGCTATGGCCTCGTCAGCACGGACTTCATTAGCAAAAGCGGTTTTGTCATGAAGGACATTTAACACCTCTTGGCGGTTTAATCCTGAGGCTTCAGCAATGTCTGCTAATGTGTCAAAATCCCCAATATGTTTTGCCTCAGTAAAGTAAGCCTGCAATAATTTTTCAGACACGACCGCAGCTTTCCCTTTTGTTTTTGCAAACTTCGCTAAGCGGTGGGCATCAAATGTATTGGTTGGCTTCATACCATCAAAATTATACGTTAGACCGACAGTTGCTGCTTGGTTTCCAACATTTTGATTGGCTTGTTTTGCTTGTTCAACACTCATTCGATACTTATTAGCCAATACCTCATGAATACTTTCCCCATTATACATAGGGGAATTTGGATCTAGTTCGAAGGCCTTAAATTCAACCTCAACCTGCTCTTTATGTGGAAATTGTTCTAACGCCAGTTCTAAGCGGCGTTTTCCAATATAACAAAACGGACAAACATAGTCAGACCAAACTTCAATTTTCATTTTTACACCTCAATTTTCGTTACTTACGTTCATAGTATCATAATGAAGGTCAAAACCAATACAATGTGCTCAGCTGCTGCAGTATAAGAAAAATTCTAAATTTATAGACAACTAGTTGTTTTCACCTTTAAATAAGGTATAAATTAATTATGACCATAATCATTTTTAATGGAGGTGGAGTTCAAAATGAAATACATTCTAAAAGGCATTATAGGCTTTATTATATTAGATTTATACTTTAATCTGGTCCCTGTTCAGTTAGGTAATTCGTATCTTCAATTTATTACTATCCTCCTTTTCTTTCCGCTTGCCTACTTGGTCTCAAAGTGGGTTGGATTAGGCGGGTTAAAAGGACTAGGTATCTTGTACCATCAAGGTTGGAAGAAGAATTTTTCCTTAGCTTTATCATTGGATTTAGTTTTTGGATGCTGATGTTTGGCATACAATTCTTTTCGGGTGATTTGGTATATAATGGCACAAAAGGTCTGGGAGCCATTCTCATGCCTATTTTAGAGATATTTGTGGGCTATTTTTTCGGGTCTCTAATAAATGATCTAATAGTTAGAGGTTATATCTTTGGACTTTTAAAAGACAAAATCCATATTGGCTGGGTGTCCGTGGTCAGTATCCTGATATATGCCTTAGATGATTATTGGTACGCAGGGTTTAGTCTAAGTAATATCATCTTTTCAATCATTCTAGGTCTTTCCCTAACACTTGCCTTCTATAAAACTGGAAGCATTTGGGCGGACACCGGCATTCACTATGGTCTTAATATGGCTTACGGTCTACTCTTTGGTTTAGTTGGAAACCCAGAAAGTGCAATCGTAAGTATAAAAGAAACTGGGCGCCACCCCTACCTTTCCACCAACCTTCAGTACACCATATCAGCCATCCTGTTTATCTTCCTCTTTTGGTTACTGAAATACTACTCTATAAACCACAACCGTCACATCAACAACAAAGTGCCTTTTTCAGCATAAGCAAGTTGAAAAGACCCTTATCAGTGACAGGCACCATTTACACTAAGAATGAGTGGTTTAATTCTTTTAAAACCGACATACAACATAACTCATCCTACCAGTTACCTCAGATGAGTTATGTTGTATGTCTTACTTTTTCAAGTTCTTACATTTCTTCTCCTTCTTTTTTGGTCAATTCTTTATCCATTTTCTCATGATTTCTTCCAATAGAATCCACAATTTTTGGAAAGACTATAAATGAGATAGTGATTTCCTCCATAGCAAAGTAAATATTAACATAAATAGTTGATGGTTGGAAATAATAACGCTGATAACCTTGAGAGGATGGGATGTTTGATGTCGTTAGAATGGTTTGACAGAGTATGTGCTGAATTGCAAGATCACCTAGAGTCTATTTGTGAAGAATATGATCAAGTTGGTCAAATGACCATTGAAAGAGCTGCCAAACATCCAAGGATTGAGTTCTTTGTAGACACTGCAGATGTTGACACAGAAGAGCTCGATCGTGATTTTTTCTGTACCCTTTTCTTTGATCCGCAGAATGAAGAGTTTTACGTGGATAGCTTCGATGTTGACAGCGGTCACACGGCGAAAATCATCCTTTCAGATATTGAGGAGATTATCGATGAAGTGCATGCAAGCCTTCATGATTACATCAATGGCGATGACCATTATACTGATGATGGAGTCTATCTTCAGTCAGAGGAAGTATTTGATGAAGAAGACTGCGAGGCCGCTGAAGACGACATAGACGAAGAATATTATGAAGCGGAACAAATTAATGAGGATGATATTTTTGAGGAAATTGATGTTGACTGGTCCACACCTGAAGTGACTGCTTTCAAGCACGAAGACGAAGTAGAGGTCACTTATCAGTTTGGGGTTGTACAGGAAACTGGAGATGGAGTACTAAAACGGGTAAACCGAATTTGGACCACGGATGATGAATTGATCAAGGACGAATCCCACTTTATTTTTAGCAAAGAAGAAGCATCTACCATTATTGCCATGATTGCCAGCCACATGGACCAATTAAGCGAGTTTGACTTTTAATTAATAATAACCTATAACGCATGGTGATTTGCCATGCGTTTTTTTATGTTAACAATTTAGAGCTAGATTGGCATGGGTTTTTGGGTGGATTGTCTCTAAATAATGGTCTTCCGTAATCCCCATCTTTGTTTCAGCATTTTGATTTCCTCTCTGTGGCTAACCCCCTCACCATCAGGTGTTTCTAATATTAAAGGGATTCCTGCTGTAACAGGGGTTTTAACAAGTTCTTTTAACTGTTCGGCGTTGATATATCCATTGGTGCTATTAAAAATATTGGCATGACGGTCCTTCTTGGAGCCTGTTGGATATTTGGAATTATTCAAGTGGATTGCTTTTAAATGTTCCCAATATCCTAAGCTATCACCCTTTTCGATTAATTCCTCGGTATTTTCCCCATTCCAAAGACCACTTGCATACGCATGACAAGTGTCCAAACAAAAGCCTATTTTCTCTGGATACTCACATAAATTTCGAATCGTTCTTCGATAGTTGTACCAAGTGCTCCCTTCGTACCTGCATTATTCTCTAATAGAATTAAAGAGCTGCCGTACCACTGGCTAAGAACACTGTTAAGTACGTTTAACATTAAATGATAACTGGCAAGCGGGTCTGTTTTACTGATTTGACTGCCGTAATGGACCACTACCCCAATCGAACCGCAGGCTTCCGTAATTTCTAAATCATTAAGAAGAGAGGCAATGGTTAGATCATGTTTGTCTTTTGAGGGGGTGATACTCGTGGAATACGGGGTATGGGCAACTGAACAAAGCTGATATTCTAGACAAAAATCCTTACAGCTTTTCGCATCTTCTTGATCGAAATTCTTAATTGTCAGACTTCTTGGGTTTTTCGGAAAATATTGAAAAGCGGATGCCTGATTAGCAACCGCTCTTTTTGCAGCACCTAAATATCCATCTTTAATGCTAACATGACTGCCGAAAATCATAAGTTATTCCCTTCCCATCTGCACTATAATAAGGGATATTTTTTGCACCAGCTGTGTTTTCTATACCGACAGAAGGTTATTGATTTTTTTAATTACTGATTCGCTAAAATAGTCACTAGGGCATCCTCAACTTTTTTCCCCTTCGTTTCATCTAGCATGTTATTTAATAGGAAAGAGAATATCAAGGTTTGCCCACTTTTCGTGTTCACATATCCAGATAAAGAAGTAACGGTTGAAAGGGTACCTGTTTTTGCTTTTACCTTTCCTGCCGTACTCGGACCGTTCATGCGTTTTCTTAGCGAACCACCAACCATTTTTTCAGGATTACCTGCGACAGGAAGTGCATGTAAATAGGCTGGAAACCACTTTTCCTTCTGGACTGCAAATAAAGCTAAAGAGAGTTGATTGGCCGGAATACAATCAACGTGAGAGATGCCGGATCCATCCCTTATCACCATCGTATTGGGATTAGCCCCCAACGTTGCCACCTGCGATTTTAAAACGGATAACCCCTTCTCCCATGTGCCCTCACCTTCTTTCACCATGCCCATTTCCTTGATTAACATTTCGGCATGGACATTATTACTGAGTTTCATAAATGGAACAAGCAATTCCGATAAAGGCATAGATTGATGTTTGGTTAATAGTTTTGCCTGTTCAGGGACTGTACCGGTTTTAATTTTTCCTGTAACAGTAATCCCATGATCAGCTAATGCTTGTCTAAAAAGAGTTGCCGCAAAACGGGTTGGATCCCAAACCCCAATCCACTCCTTTATTTCTTTGGTTTTAAGCGGAAGAGTTCCTTCGATTGTTACTGTATTTTTCGAATGTTCCCGTTCAATCTTCATCTTTTTTTTGCCATTCTCAGCAACTGTTACGGAACGGTTAATAATTTTCACATAATTACTTTTCGGAGTAACCGTTACTTTTACCTTATCGCCGATTCTCGATCCGGGTTCCACCTTTACCTTAATGGAGCCTGAGTCGTAGTCTTTTGTTGGAGAGACCGTTAGAGCGGAAATTTGGGCACCGTAGTAGGTTGATTCGTCACTCCATGGCATATCTAGTGAATAGCGAATATGATCGTAACGGGAATCATCAGCTACCAAATTTCCTTTTATTTTTTTTACACCGAGTTTTTCAATCGCCATTGCCATATTGTCAAAATCATCTTTAAGTAATGTCGGGTCGCCATTTCCTTTTAAATATAGATTTCCTTGAATGGTTTTCTTGATTTCCTTTGCATCTGTCTGTACTTCTGTGGCAAAGGTATAGTTTTCACCCAGTACCTTGAGAGCTGCGGCGGCTGTCAATAGTTTCATGTTAGAAGCAGGCCGTAGGCGGACATCACCTTGGTAATCATATAGGATTGCACCGTTTGCGGCAGACCTGACACTTATTCCGGCAATGGCCCCTTGTAAGGCCGGATCTTTCATAATGATTTGATTAAGTTGCTGAGACATATTTTCATAACCAGACATTGCCTTTACCTGTGTGTAGGGGGTTATGGAAATAACCATCGTTGTTAATATAATCACAGTATTTTTAACTAATCTAATCAAACCAAGTTCCAGCCTTCCTTTTTTCTTATGAGTGTATCCCTTTCTTTACAGATTATTATATTATTACAAATTAAACCCGAGCTCAAAAAGAACTCAGGGTCATTGCCTAAAATGATAAATTTAGCGTCTGGCTATTTCATTAATTCACAGTCCATTTACGTTTAATAGTCATCACCATATCGATATCGTTTATACTTGGCGGCATGACAAGCATCACAGGTTGGAAAGCTATGATCCCATGGCAGCTTTTTACCGCAGGTTTTGCACTTTTTAACAAACTTTCTTATATCCGTTTTAAGCCGTTCTTGGACACGGTCACTCACTTCCTCACGAAGACGTTCCCAATAAAACGCTTCTGTGCGCTGACCTAACCTATATAGGAATAACAAGTGCAGCCCAATCGCTTTATAGCTTAATTCCAAATCTTCCAAGCTTCTCTCCCTTACAACTGGCTCCGGGAGGTCTCTTCCTTCAATTAAGGCGTACATTGTATCTTCCCATTGTCTGGTTAACAATGATTCATTTTTTGAAAAAGGCAGGTGTAAAAATCCATATAAGTCCATTAAAGAAAGCCGTGCTTCCACTTCAGTCCCAACAATCATATGATATAGAGACTTTTCTTCCGACAATGAGGCCTTTTTCGTTCCCTTTGGACTTTCAAATTTATCCCATAGTTCAAAAAATGTTCCCAAATCATGATAATAACGTTGAAAGCGTTCAAAAACTGAATTGGTCGGAGCGATGGCAAAGGTATGAACCGGTTCATCTTCCTGCTCCAATAAATTTCTCATTTTCTTAATATCACTCGTGAAAGCGACTTTACCGACATCATAAATCCCTTTCCGACCAGCACGACCGGCAATTTGCTTCACTTCTTGTGAGGTTAACAGCCGTCTTCTTGTGCCATCAAACTTGTCATTTTCTAGAAAAACAATTCGGCGGATTGGCAGGTTCAAGCCCATTCCTATGGCATCTGTCGAGACAATCACCTTGGTCATTCCTGTATTAAACTGCTCAATCTGTTTTTTCCTCGTTTCCGGAGGCATACTCCCGTAAATCATGCTGACGGAATGGCCATCATTTTGCAGCCTTGAGGCCGTTTCAAGCACACGTCTTCTTGAAAAACAGATCAGGGCATCGCCTTTTTTAACGTGTTTGATGTTAAACTCTTTCTTTTCCACTTCCAGTGGTGTGTCACGGCTATATTCGTGAATTTCAATATTAGCATCACCTAATAACTGCAGTACCATGGTCCTGGCATTGCGGCTGCCGATGATATGGACCTCTGCTGCATTTGCCTTGGTGATCGCTTTATACCAGGCAAAACCGCGGTCCTTGTCAGTTAACATTTGTGCTTCGTCAATAACCACAACCTCGTAATACTCTTTTTCATGAAACATTTCGACGGTACACGAGATATGTTCGGCACCAGCAACAATTTTTTCTTCTTCTCCTGTTTTTAATGAACAAGGTATTCCTTCGGCATTTAATTTGTCGTAAACCTCGAGCGCTAATAAGCGAAGCGGTGCTAAATATAGGCCATTGGCCGCCTCCTTCATTTTTTCAAGCGCATGATGGGTTTTTCCGGTATTAGTTTCGCCAATGTGCAGAACATAACGGACATTCCTCCTTAACGAAGGGTCATACTCTTCCCCAAAGATATCCCGCATCATCCGTTCTTCTGCCTCTTTTTTATGCAGCAGTTCTTCTTGCTCCGCTTTTTTCTTTTCTTCCCGCTCCTGATAGTCCTTCTCAAAAATTTCCCAATGAACGTTCTCATCGAAAGGAATCTCTGCTAATTTCAATAAATCTGTAAGATATTCCTGCTGAATATCTTCTATAAAGTAACTCTCTACATCGTATAAAGGCTGTGCGATGCTTCCTTTAACAAAGGAAGCTGATAATTCTTCATGAAAGGTTTGATAAAAATCTTCCTTAAGTTCCCCCGGAAGTTGTTCCAGTACTTTCTGTGGGATAAGCTCTGATAAATAATCGGAAATTAGGCTTTCATAGACAAAAAAATACGTTTGATATTCAAAAAAGCTCCTTCCCCAACGCAAGGTTTTATGAATATCGCCTGTTAGCTCCTCAAAAAAGGTGGCAACTGTTGTATAAGAGGACGGATTAAATGCACCCTGGTCGACCAATTTTTCTTCAAGGGCAAAGGTATCAACCGATTGGAACTTTACATTATTTTTTATGTCAGCATTAAGTTGTTTGGCTGTAAAGTATCGAACATATAGATAAAAGAGCTCGTATTGATCTTCTAAGATACCAACAGCTATATCCTCTATTTCCGTTTGAATCGAGTGCTTCCGTGATTCTAGTTTTTTCTGTTCTTCCCGCTTTACGAAGTTCTCCTTGGCTTGAAGGTAGCGGTGAGTCCACTTTTCCTTCTGACCTTCAAATTGTTCTCGAAGCCATTCCATGGCATCGAAGGGTAAGTAGGTTCTCATTTCATCACGAAAAAGTTTATTGAGGAGCTTCCGATCAATGCCTTGAACTTCAAATCCTCGTTCACTTAAAAATTGCTTCTTTTCGTTCTTAGGCACATCGTTTGTTACTTTGTTCAACCACACATTTACCCATACATGCTCACTATAATGACCACGCTCAGCTAAATACTGTTCAAAAGATGGCAGAGACTCTTTGGTTTCGAGGTATCGATCGATATCTTCATAGATTTTCACCTTAGTCTGTTCAATAGCTTGAGGGTAAATAGATGTTAATTTATTCATTCTCATCCCACCTAGAAAATTTGATTTTCCTTTTTTCTCAAAGTTATGTATAATGTGAGTATAGATTATCGTATAGTAAAAAAGACCGAGCTTGACGACAAAAATGGCTCGGTCATGCAATAGCTGCTTTCCTTTTTGGGGATCGGCGTTACGGAACGTAATCCACCGCTTCTGCTTGCCGGCTCAAGGGTGGATTATTTTTTTTTGTGGAAGGACAGAACCGTGACAATGAGACTAGCAAACGATAAGCTAAACATCAATGCCTGAAAAACTGTCAAAAGCATCACCCCCTTTCTATTAGGAGATGTGCCGTCCACCCTTGAGAAAACTATACTATTGCATGTTCATTATAGCATTAATCAAATTATCGAACAAGCGTTCTTCAAATATTATGTTCATTACAATATACATCCACTAATTCCTCGATTTGATCCAGTTCAGGATATTTTCCGAAAAACTGAAACTTGATTTCTTCAATAAAGCTCTCTCGATTATACACATGAATCGCTCCATTTTGTTGGATGACACTATATTCTGGTACAAATCGGTATCCGCCTCGTTCAATTGCCCCCATCAATAAACCCCTTTTTCATTTTTGATTATAGTATAAGCGGAAAATATGGAGATTATCATGTTTAGAAATAGGTATGTTTTTGCAATTGCTCATTTTAGGAGAGTATTGGCTTATTTTCTGAGATTTATGGCTGATTTTCAACCGGTTTTGGCTCATATTAGTGTATTATTGGCTCATTTTTCGACAGTTATGGCTATTTTAACATATTATTCCAATTCAAAAAAAAGAAAAGGATACTCACATCCTTTTCCAATGTTTATTTAGGCAGTTGTATAAACCTCTTCTTTGTTTAATTCATGACGAATGGTTGCCTGAGCGGCAGCTAAGCGGGCAAGCGGCACACGATATGGCGAGCAGCTGACATAATCTAGACCCGTTCTGTAACAGAAATCAATCGAACTTTTCTCTCCGCCATGCTCTCCGCATATCCCTGTTTTTAAGGACGGTTTGGTCGCACGGCCAAGCTTCACACCTGTTTCTACCAATTTGCCAACCCCATCTTGGTCAAGTACAGCAAATGGATTATCCGGCAGCACTTTTGTTTCAATATACGCTTGCAGAAATTTGCCTTCTGCATCATCACGGCTGTATCCAAATGTGGTTTGCGTTAAATCATTGGTTCCGAAAGAGAAGAAGTCTGCTTCCTCTGCAATTTGATCCGCAGTTAGGGCGGCACGAGGAATTTCAATCATCGTACCAATTGTATAATTAAAACTCTTACCGGTTTCTTGCTGAACAACAACTGCAGCATCATTCACTAATTGACGCATTTGCTTTAACTCGTTCACATGACCAACTAGTGGAATCATAATTTCAGGCTGCACTTCCATCCCTTTTTCAGCTAATTTTGCAGCAGCATAAAAGATGGCTTTTGCTTGCATTTCATAAATTTCAGGATTGATCATTCCAAGACGACAGCCGCGGTGACCGAGCATTGGATTAAATTCATCTAATTGACGAACCTTTTTAAGCAATTGTTCTTTCTTCTTTAAATCTGCTGATTGAGGGTCTGTCAATTGAAGCTTTGTCACTTCTACTAACAGTTCCTCTTTATCTGGTAAAAATTCATGAAGTGGCGGATCTAGTAAACGAATGGTTACCGGGAAACCTTGCATGGCTTCAAATATTCCTTCAAAATCGCCTTGCTGCATTGGTAACAGCTGGCCTAAGGCATCCATTCTTTCATTGTAATTATCCGCTAAGATCATTTTTTGGACGATAGGAATCCTCTTCAAGTCCATAAACATATGCTCCGTACGGCATAGGCCAATGCCGCCAGCACCAAATTCAAAGGATTTCTTTGCATCTTCCGGATTATCAGCATTTGCACGAACGCCAATTTTCCGTTCTTGGTCAGCCCAAGCTAAAAGGAGTTGGAATTCATCAGAAAGTTCTGGGTCAATCATTGGTATTTCACCAAGCATAATTTCCCCTGTGGAACCATCGATGGTAATAATATCACCATAATTTACTACTGTTTCTCCTATGGTAAATTGTTTTTCTCTTAAATCGATTTTTAACGACTCACATCCACAGATACAAGCTTTCCCCATTCCGCGTGCAACAACTGCAGCATGGCTGGTCATTCCTCCGCGGCTAGTTAAGATCGCTTGCGCGGCGACGATACCATGAATATCGTCAGGCGTTGTTTCAGGTCTAACGAGGATCACTTTTCTTCCATCATTTCCTAAACTTTCGGCTTCATCTGCGTCGAAGACTACCTGACCTGTCGCTGCTCCCGGTGATGCTGGCAATCCCTTAGCTAAAATATTTTTTTCGAATTTGTCATCAATCCTGCGGTGGAGTAGTTGATTCAATTGGTCAGGGTCTACGCGCATCAAGGCCGTCTTTTTATCAATAATTCCTTCTTGAACCATCTCAACCGCAATTCGGATCGCTGCTTGTGCTGTCCGTTTCCCATTCCGGGTTTGCAGGATGAAGAGCTTGCCGCGTTCTACCGTAAATTCAATGTCTTGCATTTCCTGGTAATGCTGTTCAAGGATTTTACATGTATCTGTAAATTGCTTAAATACTTCCGGCATTTCTTCCTTTAATGTTGCGATTGGCTGTGGTGTGCGAATTCCAGCAACAACATCTTCTCCTTGGGCGTTTATTAAATATTCTCCGTACAGGACATGCTCACCTGTTGAAGGATTCCGTGTAAAAGCAACACCGGTCCCAGAATCATTGCCCATATTGCCAAACACCATACTTTGAATATTAACGGCTGTTCCAAGGTGGTCTGGAATTTTATTCAGGCGGCGGTAGACAATGGCGCGCTGATTGTTCCATGAATTAAAGACAGCGTTAATCGCAAGAAAAAGCTGTTGTTTTGGGTCCTGTGGGAAATTTTTTCTTGTATGCTTTTTGACAATCGCCTTATAGCCAATAATTACTTCCTGCCAATCTTCTGCAGACATTTCTGGATCTGTACTATACCCTTTCTGTTCACGTGTTTCTTCTAGGTATTGCTCGAAATAAAATGTATCAATTTCTAAGACTACATTACTAAACATCTGAATGAAACGGCGGTACGAATCATAAGCAAAACGTGGATTATTGGTTAATGTTGCTAAACCGGCTACCGTTTCGTCGTTCATTCCGAGGTTTAAGATTGTGTCCATCATACCTGGCATGGAAAAAACAGAGCCAGATCGAACTGAAACTAATAGTGGATTTTCGGGGTCACCCAGTTTTTTACCCATTTTTTCCTCTAAGCGGCTAAGTGCGTCTAGTGTTTGTTGTTCCACTTCTAATGGAATGGTTTTGCTAGATTCATAGTAAGCATTACAGGCTTGGGTTGTTATGGTAAAACCAAATGGTACTGGCAGGCCAATTCTAGTCATTTCTGCAAGATTTGCCCCTTTACCCCCAAGTAAATCTCTCATATTTCCGTTTCCCTCATGAAATAAGTAAACAAATTTCTCCATCGTTAAAAGCTCCTCTCTTTTTTTAATATATCTAGTATTAAGCCTGCTGTTTCTTCTACTGCTTTATTTGAGACATCAATGACAGGGCATCCTACTCGCTTCATGATTTTTTCCGCATGGTCTAGTTCCTTTAAAATTCTCTCAAAGCTGGCATAGTTAGCACGTGAAGCTAACCCCAACGCTCTCAAACGTTCTTTGCGGATTTCATTTAACTTATCTGGTGAAATAATAAGCCCGATGCAATTCTTCCTTGGTATTTGAAATAACTCCTCCGGCGGCTGGACTTCGGGGACCAGTGGAACATTGGCCACCTTAAACACCTTGTGTGCCAGATACATCGATAGCGGCGTTTTGGAGGTACGCGACACACCTATCAGGACGATATCTGCCTTTGTTATGCCTCTTGGGTCACGGCCATCATCGTACTTAACGGCAAATTCTACCGCTTCTATTTTTCGAAAGTATTCCTCATCTAGTTTTCTCATTAGGCCTGGCTGGTGATGAGGTTCCTTATTAAATTTGGTTTCGAAAGCATTCATCAATGGACTAAGTAGATCAACAGCCATGATGCCTTCTTCAGCTGCACGACGGTCTAAATACTGTTTTAAGGTTGGAATTACAATCGTATAAGCAATTATTGAATTAGTCTTAATCGCTAATAGAATGACATCCTCTATATCTTCAAAATCTTCGACATAGGAACTACGACGAATATCAACTTGGCCCCCGTTAAATTGGGTGGCAACTGCTTTCACAACAAACCCAGCCGTTTCCCCAACTGAGTCGGAAACCACATAGACCACTTCTTTTTCTGCCAAAATTACAGCCACTCCCTTAGTCTGATTTTTCATCCATCATTTCTAAATATGCCCTTGTGATCGTTGTTTTCGTAATTCGCCCCACTAGCAAATATGTATTCTTTTGTTCGTCGGCTTCTCGCACAACAGGAAGCGAATCAATATGATTTTGGATCATCTTTTTTGCTGCCTCGAGCAAGGTTTCTTCCGGATAAATGGTGATAATATTTGGCATTCTCGTCATAATGACGCTGACTGGTAACTCCGAAAGATTTTGATTACCTAATGATGCTCTGAGCAGATCCTTTCTAGAAATGACTCCAGCCAGATGCCCATCAGAATCAACCGCGTAAAGTGTGCCGACATCTTCTAAAAATAATTGAACAATGGCATCGTATACGGAGGTTGATTTTCCAACTACAATAGGGTGCGCTTTATAATTATTAACACTATGATGCAGGACTCTCTCCGCTTGGCGCTTAACCTTAAATTTATCATTATAAAAATAACCGACACGCGGCCTTGCATCGATATTGCCTGACATGGTTAAGATGGCTAGGTCCGGTCTTAACGCTGCCCTTGACAACGACAACTTATCTGCAATCTCTTTTCCTGTGATTGGTCCATTTTGTTTTACAATCTCCAAGATTTCGTCTTGACGCTTTGAAAGTTTTATCTTTACCACCCCTCTTTATCCTATTAACATGATATAATATATGTAATTACTTTAAATGTGTTATACTTATTTTTATTTAGTATATAACATTTAGAAGCAAAGGGAAATAGGTATTTGTTAAAAAAACATAATTGTACCATTAGCACCAAAATAAAAAAGGCACAACCGATTATAAGTTAAATGGTTTGTGCCTTTTTTGTATTCCAATCAGGTGAGGGGTTTTCACCTCTGGCAATTAGGACAATAATAAGTTTTTCTGGAGGAAATCACCTCAATGACAATTGTTGCGCCACACCGATAGCATGGTTGACCTTCACGGTCATAAACCTTGCAACGATTATTAAACCCACCGGTTAAGGTGTCTCCCTGAAAGATGGGATTATCCATATACCCGCAGTGCATAATCCCATCTTGAAGAACATTTTTCATTGAATCATATAGTCTGCTTCGGTCACTACGATTAATGTCATCAATATTCTTGGTCGGTTTGATTCCAGCCTGAAAGCATATCTCTGCTGAGTAGCAATTCCCGATACCTGCAATAAATGATTGATCGAGTAAAGTAGTTTTTAAACGGCCATGTTTTGAAGCGATTCTTTTTAAAAATTCATTTACGGTAAATTCCGGATTTAATGGCTCTGGCCCTAAGTCCGATAGCTTTTCCTTCGTTTGAGTTTGATTATATAGATGTAAATATCCTAACCGAAGACCGATAAAATAAAGATGTTTTTGTCCAAATGAGAGTCGGACCTGTATTGTTCTGTTTGGTTTTTCCGATTCAGAGCCGTAAAACATCCATCCACCCAACATTAAGTGTAATAATAGTGTTTGCTCATTTTTTAGCTGGAATAGGAGATGCTTTCCTCGACGGTTGATATCGACGATTTGTTGGTGCTGAACCGTTTTTTTGAAGAGGTCAGGATTGATGTTAATAGATTTCTCACGGTTTATTTGAACATCTGTTACAACTTGATTTGCAATTTTGTCTTTTAACACGTTTTTATAGTTCTCCATTTCAGGAAGCTCAGGCATATCGGTCTCCTCCCACAATCCATTTTCTTAGTATCGTTCCCCATAAAAAAAAAGAAAATGAAAATATCACTAGTGTTGCGTTAATTAAATTTCAATATTAAAAACACTCTAAATCTTCACTAATTTTATTTTGTGCAAAGAAAAAGTCCTTTATAATGAATAAGTCAGGTGGTAACCCGTCCAAATCCACT
>NZ_JAMBOH010000038.1 GCF_023715505.1 Neobacillus cucumis
CTTAGGCGAAGATTATTTCGATAAACAAAAACAAGTTTCTATTGTACGCCATTCAGTTCGAAGACTAGAAAACTTAGGTTATACTGTGACAATTACCGAAGCATCCTAATCCATTATTCATAGTCCATAAACACCCTGATCAGACGCTCCTCTCTTTTTTAAAAAATGAATAAGCTGCGTCTATTTAAGTATTGCCATTTTCCGGTTCTCACAGAAGTTAATTTTCATGGTAGTTTAAGTGCAATATTTCACAATGTAAACAAAAAAGAAACTCAGAGCCTCTTCTTTTTCCTATAAATACCGCCATTAACGTGTATAGTCTGACCTGTAATATATTTGATTCCTAACTAACTAGAATACAACGGTATTGGCAATGTCTTCTGGTTCATCAAGAACCCCCATGGTATTTGTTTTATTACTTAATATCCATAACAATATTTCTTCGCAAGGTTGAGAAATAAGAACCTCAAATTGCTAATACTAGGAAGAGTGTAGGTTATCCTACACTCTTTTTTGGATTATTAATCCGTATATGCTTTTTCGCCCTTAGTTTTTCAGTATAACCTGTCCCAAATAAAACTCCAGCCACAATAAACACAAATCCAAATAATTGTGAAGTTGTAATTGTTTCATTTAAGAAAAGTACGGAGAATACAAGACCAAAAAACGGAACAAAGTTATCAAATAGGGCGGCTTGACCTGCCCCTATCTGCTGAATAGCTCCATAAAAAACAATATACCCCACTCCTGTTGACACCACCCCTGACACGATAAATAAAAAGAAAATAAATAAAGAGGCAGAAGTCATTTCATTAACTCCCCCAGGTTCAGTTATAAAACTGATGATCAACAAACCAACTGAGCCTGCTAGGGACATTATTGTGGTTAACTGTTTTGAATCAAGTGTTTCTGTTGCTTTTTTTACGAAAATAAAACTAATGGCTTGGGACAACATGGCAATAAATAAATACAGTTCTCCTTTAGATAATTGCAAACTAATGAATGAACTGCCTTGAATAAAAAAGACACCGATAAATGCGAGAATTATACCTATCATTCGCCACCTTGTTAATTGCTCACCTAAGAAGAGTGCGGCAAGTATTGCTGTTGTAAGCGGTACTAATGCGAGGATTAAAGAAGCATTAGAAGCATCAATCATTGTTAAGCCTACTGCTATAAGCGAGTGATGTAGAATGACACCAAATAACATTCCGAGCAGTGTATAAATCCATTCCCTTTTCGATAAACGACGAAAGGATTTTCCAATAACGATTATGATTAATGCTGTAATCCCAGCCATCAAAATTCGAAATGCCGTCATTGTTTGTGACGAGGTAAATCTTCCACCAATACTTTAATTATTACAATATTGAGTCCCCAAATAGCCGTGACAAAAAATAATAAACCATATGTTAGTAATAATCGTTTTTGATTCACATGTTCCCCTCCAATTTTTCTCTCTGTATAAAATACTAATGGTGATGTTTTGTTCTAAGTATAAAAATACAAAGAACAGTGGGTTAAACTAAAGTGACTTTTGTATATGATCTTTGAATAAAAAGAAAGTAGCAGCAACCGTTGAGATGAACACAAAAAGCCAGAGTGAATGAAGATATTAATAAAGTTTAGTTATTATAGATAACATAAAATAAGAGCAGTGGTGAAAAATGCCCACTGATCTTATCACTATTTCGATAAAATTTTTGTGCTCTGTTTGGATAATCTAATAAATTTAGTTTCACTAACAAATGTAGAACCCAACAGGAGTGCACCACCAAGCATTTGAACAATTGTCATTTGTTCTTGCAGGATAATTGCAGAAATCAATATAGCCACAAATGGATCGACATAACTTAGCATAGCTATACTCTGTCCTTTTAATCCTTCCATACCAGAGAAAAATAACCAGAACCCAATCCCTGTATTGATAATTCCTAAAATTAAAATAAAAGGAATGGAAGAGCTTGATACTTCCAAGATACCAAAGCCTTCAGTAAAGAAAACATATGGCATTAGAAGTAAAGTAGTTGTTCCAAGCTGAATGATGGTCAGCTCTAACTTTCCCATATCTTTAATAAATTTATTTAAAAGCAATAACGCAGCATAAAATGCAGCTGCGATTAATCCAAAGGAAAGTCCAAGAAGATCATCTGAGCTTGATGCTCTCACGCCTTCTCCTACAATCATTAACATCCCTACGATCGCTACACCAATACACACAATTTTCTTAATGGATAATTGTTCCCGAAGTACAAAGGGAGAAAGAATCATCATTAATACAGGTGCAAAGTAATAACCTAGCGTTGCATTGGCAATTGTCGTATGGTCATACGATTGATAAAGAAAAATCCAATTTCCTCCCAATGCAATACCTGAAAGAATCAGAAATAAAGCATTAGATTTAACTAAATTCCATGATATTTTTTTCTTAATCATGAAGAATATTAAAAGTAAAAATAAGCATCCTATGAAACTGCTTAGTAAAGCTCTTTCACTCGAAGATAGATCAATGTGTCGAATAACTAAACCAATTGTACCGAAAATAATCATTGATAATATAAACTGAATTTTAGATTTCATCGTCTACTCCTAAGAATCTGCGAAAAAGCTTATATTTCCCAGACTCTTAATCCGTTTTTTAATATATGTGATCACAAGACCACAATAATATTCAAGGATGGCAATACTTCACCGATTTGTGCGTATGTAAACAAAGAGATCTAGCTTTCTCCCATTTTTTTCATTTCGATCACTTTCGGAATGTGCTTTGCATAGGTCAGGAATTTATTGACGATCAGCTCTGTTTTGACCTTCATATATCCTGTTGTCATTCCATCACTACATCCATACCATTCTTCCAAAAGCACATCCTTATCGAAAACCACCTGCACAAGATTTTCCCTGTCCATTAAAACACCAAATACAGTAGCAGCTCCGATTTTCACACCCAGAATTTGTTCCATTAGTTCCGCAGGAGCAAAGGAGACACGTGATATGCCGAGTGCATTGCTGAAATCTTTTGCTTTGAATGGTTTATCTGCGGTGATTGATTTCAATACAGTCCTCCATTGAAATTGCTTCATCTGTATTCACTCGTTCAAATGGAATCTGTAACTTTGTCAATGATTCATAGACCGTTTCTTGTAGATGAGAAATGTAGCTGTCTGGTGCTTTTTTCATAATATCACTCACAAAAAACATCGTTAAACACCTTTTCCTTTCCTGACTTGAATAATTAATAGCAATAATATATCATACTCACATACATTACAAAAACGAATGTTTATTATGATATGCATGACAAAATCAGATGGAATGAGGAAAGAGATGTGAATATCCAAAAATATATGGCATTTGTCAAAGCAGTAGAATTGGGGAGTTTTACAAAAGCTGCCGAAACATTGGACTATTCACAGTCTGGGATTAGCCGTATGATTAACGATTTAGAAAAGGAATGGGGGGTTTTCCTTTTAGAAAGAGGACGTACGGGTATCAATTTAACCTCGGATGGTTTCAAGTTACTGCCCCAATTAAAGCGAATTTGCAATGAGTATGAAATCTTAATGAAGCAAATCGAAGACTTACACAATATGGAATCTGGGATGATTCGTATTGGGACATTTTCCAGCGTAGCATCTCATTGGCTCCCTAAAATTATTAAAATTTTTAAGAAGGATTATCCAAAGATAGATTTTGAATTTCTACTTGGTGATTATACAGAAATTGAGAGCTGGATCCTAAATGGGCGTGTTGACTTCGGATTTTTGCGGCTACCTACAAAAGCAGACCTTGAAATAATCTTTTTGGAACAAGACCGTTTGCTGGTAGTGATTCCACAAAATCATCCTCTTGCTAATTGCGAAAAGTTTCCCATCAACGGCTTACTGAACAGTCCGTTTATGCTGTTGGAAAAGGGGGCAAAGGCAGAAATTTCCGAAATTTTTGAGAGGCACCATATTACACCGAATGTTAATTTTACAACATGGGATGACTATGCCATTATGTCTATGGTGGAAAATGGGCTAGGAATCAGTATATTACCAGAATTGATATTACAGCGTATTCCTCACAAAATTATAGCGAAAGAACTTGAGGTTCCTGCTTTCAGAAATATTGGTGTTGCTATGAGAGAACAAAAATCACTTTCCCTTGCGTCCAAGAAATTTTTAGAATATTTATCATATAGGAACAGAGAGTGAATGATTATGATGAATCCAATTGTTAAAACACACATGACAGGCTGTATGATAAATTTCAAATCAAGGGTTCGGACCTATACGCTGGTCCGAACCTTTTATGATACTGAAGGAAATATTCAGATAGGCAACGATGCATGTTTTAAACATATACTCACTAGATCCTTAGCAAACGAATGTATAAATAACATAACAATTCCTAATTGTTTCTGAAGTTCCTTCTTGCATTAACCTGCTTGTTAGTTCAACAATTATTAGCCGCCTAAATAACAGCTCTGACCTTAAAATCAAGCACCCATTAGCTTAAGTGTAACTGTTCGCAATCTTTTTTTATAGAGTGCATTCTTTAAATTTTCTCCAGATAAAAAAGAATATCAGACACTTTATGATAGCGTCTGATATTCGGATTTTATTGCGTCTATCAATTTTCGTTATTATCTCAAGCTTTTCAATGCACCGCTCCAAGCGTTAACTTGGTCAAGCATCAAATTAACTGTATCGAGATGTACATCACCAGGTTTAAATGTTGAAAAATTTTCAAAATCAGTAAACAAAGATAATGTTGGGTGACCCTTCACACCCGCAATTTGTAATTCTCCAAAGATTCCTCGTAAATGTTCAGCTGCACGAGCACCACCAGCTCCACCATAGCTAACGATACCTGCCGCTTTATTATTCCAAGCTTCACGAGTAGCAATATCAAGTGCATTTTTTAATGCTCCTGTAATACTGTGATTGTATTCCTGCACAATAAATACGAATCCATCCAAGCTGGCAACCTTTTCACTCCAGGCTACTATTCCAGGTTCTGTTCCATCGGTTGTTCCGAAAAACGGCAATTTGAAATCGTCAATATCGACAATTTCATAATTTGCATCTCCACGTTTGTCAGCAATTCCTTTTACCCATTCTCCAACATGAGGACTCACTCGCCCCTGACGAGTGCTTCCTAAGATAATTCCGATATTTAATTTTCCATTTGTCATGATTTCTTCCTCCTTGGTCTATTAAAACGAATTGTTTTGAATTAGTTCTACGATAATTTAATTGTTTGTTTGAGATAGTTGGCTTACAATTTGGTCCAAAACCTCTTTCATCGGCGTGAATGAGCGTCTGATACAGCGGCATTCGTCATTATTTTAATAAAATTTGTAACGCTTCTTTCACAGAAGTTGGTTTGCGACCTAGAAGCATTTCTAAATCAGAATGTGGGGCTTCTAATCCACCTTCACGAATTCCATTTTGAATCATCACTAGCATTGATACAAATTCTTCTGGCACGCCAGCCTCTTTTAGCATTTTTGCATGATCTTCAGAATCTACAGCTAATAAAGGAATTTCTTTACCTGTAACCTCATTAACTGCATCAACGAATTGTTGTTGTGTTAAGTTTTCACCTGCTAATTCGTATGCTTTATTATCGTGTCCATCACCTGCTAACACATTGGCAGTGGCTTCACCTAAATCTGGACGGTAGACCCAAGCTACCTTCCCTTCTCCTGCAGATGTAACCCAAGGTGCACCATTTAAGCATTGTTGAATGGTACCTAATTCGTTTTCAACATACCAGTTGTTACGAACGAATACATATGGAATACCTGATTCTTTAATGATGTTTTCACGTTCACGGTGAATACCAGCCAAAACAAATTCACTAACATCTGCACGTGGTGCACTTGAGTAAACCATCTGTGAAACACCATTCTCTTTTGCAGCTTCAACTGCATTGGTTTGTTGACGAATCGATGTTTCTACATCACCGAATGTTGAAACAATAAAGACACGATCCGCACCCTTAAATGCTTCAACCAATGTTTCTTTTTTCTCAAAGTCTGTTAAACGAACTTCAATCCCTTGTGCTTCGTATGCCTTTGCTTTTTCTGATTGTGGATCACGCACACCTACGATAATATCTGAAGAGGATACTTTCTTCACTAAATTTTCAACGATATTTGATCCTAATTTTCCTGCTGCACCTGTAACTAATATCTTCATCTTCTTTTCCTCCAAAAATAAAATTTTATATTAAATTTCCCTTTTAACTCATCTTGATAAAAAAGAAATTATTACAATAAATATAGAAAAAATACAACAAACGATAGAATGGCTAAGAATAGAATCATAGCTGTGTCCTTAAAGGAATCCTTTACCCGAATATGTGTAAGGATGCCTCCTACACCTGTAACAGCAAGTAAAAGTGCTCCTGCCATTGCCGAAGTAGGAACCCAATATCCAACAATTAAAAGTATAGCCCCGACTAATTCAACAAGCCCAGTAACGATTCTAAACCATTGCGGCAATCTCCAGTGCGTAAAAGCTTCCACATGCATCTTAGAACCAGTTACTTTCCCGAAACCAGCCATTAAAAACATTAAGGCAAGAATTCCTTGGAGAATAAAAGTTAAAATTACCATAATTCTTCTCTCCCCTTTTAAGTTGTTTGTAATTCTCTAAAAAGCAATACTTTATTTAGATAAAGCTCTGCGTACCATTGGTGCTACTTTGTTTGCCAGTAGGTCAATAGCTTTTTCTACTCTGGCTAATGGCAGACCACCCATATCGAATTGTCCCATAAAACGTGAATGTCCGAATAGCTCATGCTGATACAAGATTTTTTCTGCCAGTTCTTCTGCACTTCCAACTGCTAATATTTGTCCAGCTGCTCGCTGAGGTGTTAATTGCTCCGCTGATGTATAAGAGTGTGGATAACCACGATCTTTTGAAAAGTTGTCAAAATATTGATTGTAGTGCGGAAGAAATTCGGTAATCGCTTGTTCTCCTGTTTGGGCGATATACGAATGCCCCGTCACAGAAACTCTTAACTGGGATACATCATGATCTGCTTCTCTAGCCGCTTCCCAGTATAGGTCTGCTAGTGGTTTGACTGATTCTGGACGACCACCTAACAAACCAAGAGCCATATTTAAACCTAGTCTCCCTGCACGAACGGCACTGGCAGGGGTACCCCCAACACCAATCCATAGAGGCAGTTTCTTCTGAACAGGTCTAGGAGCGATTTGTGCATTTTGAAGGGGGGAACGGAAATTTCCGTGCCAACTGACGACTTCCTGCTCTTGCAATCTCAAAAATAAATTCAGCTTCTCTTCAAACAATTCATCGTAATCATTTAAACTTGCTCCAAAGAGAGAGAATGATTCTATAAATGCCCCACGACCTAAAATAATTTCAGTGCGTCCGCTCGATAATAAATCCAGTGTTGCAAAATCTTCGTAAACACGCACTGGATCAGCTGTGCTAATAACGGATAGCGTGCTGGTTAGTTTAATATTTTTCGTCTCCCGTGCAATCGCTGCAAGCAGCATGGCGTAAGAAGATGTGACAAAATCCAGACGGTGATGTTCTCCAACACCAAAAATATCAAGTCCTGCTTCATCCGCCATTTTTGCAATTTGAATAATCTCTTCTACTCTGGATAGGGCTGTTCGACTATTCCCATTGGCATCAGGTATTCGTTCACCCAATGAATAAACTCCAAATTCAAATTGTTTCATTCCCTTATCCTCCTAGTTGTTAAATACGATTGGCATTTTATGAACCCATTCGTCTTTCGTCGCAGCATCAAGCATACATTTTGCTGCATTATAACGAGAAACACTCATCTTGCTTTTCGTATCTCCAAACGATATACCGTATCCATTGCCATCTGTTTTCGCATTCGGATCAATGATACGCACAATTGTCCAATCAAGCTTAGCTGTTTTAAGCAGCTTTTCTATCTCTTTCATCTCTGCGTAGCCAGTGGGCATGAACATCCTAGGCATGAGGCTCGGCAACACTGTAGCAAGCTGTTTAACGTCTTCCTTTGCAGAGATCGCAGGTGTTCCAAGCGTAATGAACCTTTTGATTCCGTACTCCTCCATAACAGAGATAATGGCTTTATGTGCTTCTGCTATAGGGAGGTCTGAAACTTTTCGTTTCATTGACATTGCTGGTCCAAGGGCACTTAAAACAGCATCTCTTCCTATGATGGCTTCTTTTAATTTTTCTTGGTCTGTTAAAGACCCTACTACACTTTGAAGTTTTTCATGTTCTATATTTAAAGCATTATGTCGTCTCGTATAGGCTGTAACATCATATCCAGCGTCAAGTGCTTGCTTAACAAGAAGTTGACCGATTTGACCATTTGCTCCGAAAATTGTTATTTTCATTTTCCTCACTCCAACATCTTTTGTTTAGACAACATTTGTTGTAAAATCAATATATCAAGTTGGTAAACATTCAACAACCAACAAAATAACAGATATATTGCTTAAACAACATATTGATAAAAATGTCTAAAAAATAGGAGAAAAATTCATGGAAAAACAAATCGACCCCCGTATTCTCCGTACCCGTAAGCTCATTATGGATGCGTTTATACAGTTATCAATGAAAAAAGAATTTAAAGACATCACCATAAAAGATATTACAACTGCTGCTACGGTTAATCGTGCAACCTTTTATTCTCATTTCACAGACAAATATGACTTACTTGAAAAGGCGTTGAGTGAAAGTGTTATGAGAGAAATCATTCAAGAAGTTAGTACACATGAGGTAATTAACGAAGAGACTATCGAGGCTATTTTTTTATCAATTATAAAGTTTCAAACATCAATCAGTAATCAATGTCGGCGAAGTTATGAGGCATTTACACCCCAAATAGAAACGATTTTTAAAAAGGAACTTGAAGCCTTTTTTTCAGAGTTGGCACAAAAACAATGGTCTAATCAAAACAAATCTGAAATAGAGGTCTATGCGGTGATGTTAAGCTGGGCACTTTATGGAGCTGCGATGCATTGGATGCAAAATCAAACCTCACAACCAGAAGATTATGTTGGGCAAATACTAAATATCATAAAAATGGAAAAAACATGGATAAAGTAATGTTAATTAAATTTAAAAATAAACTGAACTCATCCATTTTATTTTAATTCTCCTAATATAAAAGAGCCTGTTTTTATATGAAAAAACAGGCTCTTTCATATTGTCTTGGCTTAATCTTTCTTTAACTAACCTGCCCCGTTAATACAATAAGCACAGCTTGACAATTATGTATAAATATAAGCATCTATACAGTTTCGCTTTGAGTAATGATTCAAAATGATTAATAAACATGCTGCCAAAACATACATCATTTAAATGCCAGAAACACATAATTAAAATATAAAACTAAAAAGTGCTAGGTAAACCCAATTGTTGGGATTTACTTAGCACCTTATTTAATATGTTTTTTTATGATTGAATACAGAATCGTACCATCTTTGATAAAGATAAATTATTGGTAAATGACTAATTATCGCAAAATATAGCCCCAAATTACTCATATTGTTCAACTCATAAAGACGAAATCTTTCAAAGATGAAGGGACTAATAACAAATGCTTGTATTGCATCCAAGATGAGATTAGCTCCGAAAAATAACCAAACGTTGGGATAAAAAAAATAAAACACAAGGATCGTTGTGACGGGAAGTAGTCCATATGTAAAAGATGAAACATTAGTTAGAAAAAATAAATTACTTGTTACCTTCCACCAATTCCAAACTTCCGCCATTTGGAAATAAATTGTATTTAATAGAACAGTAAAAAATGCAACTGATAAAAAATTTCTAACCCTCATTGAATTTAGTGGTATAAGTAAAAACCAAGGTACAATCATTACAATCCAGGAAAGGACTTGACCCATCGATGAACCTCCGAAAATTTAGACTAAAAGATAATTCCCTCTTTTTTGTTTGTTCACTGATATTCAGTTACTTATGATTTTTTCTGTCATCCGCAATTGGTGGTTGCTCCATCCAACTTTTTTTAATGAGTAACTTACCAAAACTACCATATACAAGCATATCATCGAGAATTGCTTTTTCACAAAGTGTTACAATATCTGCTCTCATACTATAAATCACCGCAGTACCGTAATAGGAAATTGCAGCAGCAAATAAAAAACCCGAATGAAACAACATTAATTTATCAGAGAAGGGGGATACATTTGAGTTTGTTATTTCCGATTCATAAGTTGAAGGTAAGTGAAGGTTTTAATTGAGTAATAAATTTGAAAAATTGCTCATGTGTTTATTAGCTGCTTGAATACACTTTTCTAAAAACTTATTTACTTCTTTATCTTTACATACTTGTTTAAAAGCAATCAAAAGTCCTTTTGTAATCGCACTTTTATCTAGATTAAAATAGATATTTCCACATTCGAGCGAATTCATCGCTCGTTTATTACCAAATAAACACCAGTAGCATAATCAATAGTGGTGATAAATTTAATTTTATCTGGTGTTGAATACAGTGGAGGTTTATCTAAGAGATCCTTTTTCTCAAGGATTGCCAGTGATTCGTTATATAAATTCATGGTGTTTATATTACATTGATAATAAAAATCTCTAATTTCTTGACGAAGGGAAAGTGTAAAAGCTAGGCTATAAGACTGTGCTGCGTACATGGACATGGTATGAATATAATTTAAGCAAAAGAGTTCAGTAAATAAAGGGGGAGCCTCTAAATTTACATCTTTTTCATTAAATCCTTTAGGTACGGGAAAATCCTCTTTATTAAACAATTCCTCCAATTTATTTAGATGATTTTGACCAAGTTTTTGAGCATTTTGAAAAACTTTTATGATTTCTGGATCTTGAGTGATCTTTAGCATGTAATTAATTACACAAGTTCCCATTGTCTCACGTATGTAATGAGACCATAAATTTGATATTTCTGGTGAGGTCAATTTATCAATATTTTTATTCATTTTTTTCATCCTATAATTTATTAATTTAGGTTTAATGTCGTCAATTTTTCTTTAAATTATGTATTAAAACGAGGTAATATATACCTTCTTCATCTATCATTTCTCTTTAGTACAGGCAGCACAGCTTCACAAATAGGTATAAAAATAGAATCTATAACACAGTTATTCTTTGTGAAGTGATTCAACAGAATTAATAAAAACTTCTAGAACATACATTCTTTCATATTTTTCCCCACAAAAAACTAATCGGGAGTTTTTTCCGATTAGTTTTTCTTTTATTGATTCTCTTTTTCTTTTTTAAATATATGTTCCTAGTTTTCTTGCTTCAAACGGTAGCAAAGCTTGTTCAATTTTTGATTTTTGAGGTTCACTGTATTGGAAGCATCAATTTTGCACCCATTGGCTCATGTGATTCATCATGTGCGAACCCTGGTGGATTAGTTGCAATTTCAAATAGTATTTCTCCATGTTCTCTAAAGTAAATGGCATTATAATAATTTCTGTCTTTTATAGGTGTGACACCGTATCCAATAGCGACAACAAATTTTTGCCAATCTAATTGATCTTCATCATCAATTGCCCTCCATGCAATGTGGTGCACTGTTCCAACTCCCATTTATCCACGTCCAATCAAGTTAATTTAAGCCTGATAATACTTCCGATTTCCACAGTTGAACTGAAACGCACGAGGTCACCTTCTTTACCGACTAATTCTAGTCCCATTACTTTTTCTAACAATTCAGCCGTTTTGTGTAGTTATCTGGTATTCCACTTAAAAAGCTCTTTGAATAAACCAAACCAATCCAAATGCTAAAATTGCTGCAGAGGTTCCTGGGATTACCCATTTAACAGGTTTCAAGGTTAATTTTTTAATCCATAAAATAATTGGGAAAACGAGCGAAACAATTAATAATTGACCGATTTCAATCCCAATATTAAAAGATAAAAGTGAAGTGGCCATATGGTTTGTATCTAATCGCATTTCAGATAGGATTCCTGCAAAACCAAATCCATGGATTAATCCAAAACCAAATGCTAGCCAAGGCTGGTGTTTTGAGTCCTGATTAAAAATATTCATAAGTGCTACATAAATAATACTTAAAGCAATGGCCGACTCTACAAATCTAGTTGGTAGGTGAACAATGTCTAAAGTTGCCAGAGCCAATGTAATACTATGTGCAATTGTGAAGGCTGTAACTAAGGAAAGAATATGACGAATGGTTTTCGCCCCAAACAGCAAACTAATGACAAACAGAATATGATCATATCCAGTGAAAATATGTTTTAATCCCAGCACTAAAAACTGTTGAGCGTTCTGCAAGAAACTTATTTTGCCAATCTCAAATTCCCTTGATTCGAATGTCAAAATCTTTTCTTGTTGTTTCCCGTCCATTTTTACTGTTGCAAAATTTGCATGACTTGGGTCCGAATCGTCCATAAACATATTATATTCGACGATTAGTTTTTCTGGTTTATGGTTTGTATTATAAGCCAAGTTTATAACGGCAAACGGACGGTCTTTAATCGTTTCTGTATCCGTTTTTAATACGCTGCCCTCTACCAATTCGCTGTCTGCATAAAGCTGGATATGGGAATTGATATAATGCTGCAATATCTTATGGTCAATCAACTCCTTTTGATCCGTTGCCTTTTTGAGTGCATGTCCGAGTTCCTCCAAATCTACCTTCAATTCATAGTCTAAAGCTTTCTCGTTGACTTCGATTTTAGAAAAACCTTCACTGTTATTAGTATGAGCAAATGCTGGGGAAGAAAGGAAAGAACTAAATGAAAGTAAAAGGAGAAAAATAAAGGACCATAACTTTTTCATTCTATCCACGTCCATTTCTTTTGTTTTTATTTCAAGGCTGTCTTGACATAAGATAATGGAAAGACGAGGAGTTTTTAATGCCCCTCGTCCATTTTCCATATACCCAATTATTTATCAGATTTGATGAAAATGGGGTTTGAGTAAAACCAAAGATCATTCCATGGATTTTCACCTTTAGGATCCTGTACTGGTTCTAATTGATCTGTGTTAGTACCACGTAAACGAATATAGCTATCCTTCTCCATGTCTTTTAATGTATAAGTAATTGTGATGTAGTCACCGTCTTTTTTCCAGTCACTTTCTGTGAAACGCTTTACGACTTTTGTTGTCGGATTAGAAGCTGTTGAGCGGTCTTCCACTTTTCCATTAACTTCTCCCAGGATTATGTCAACACGTTGAACATTTGGCTTATCACCATGAGAGTTAGCAGCGTTTGGATCTTTGATGCGAACTTTTACCGTTACATCAGATTTCTTACTTGGAAGTGTAAGTGTTTCACCGATTGATGCTGTATTTCCTTTTGCCTCTGCATGCAATGGTGATTTGCCTCCTGCTTGTACTTTCACATCAAGTTCTGAGATTAGGTCACCCGTTGTAACAAATACATTCCCTTTACGAAGGTTTTCCATTACATCTTCATAATTTTTCTCTGCTTTTACATATGTTTTAGAATATTCACCAGGCCAGAAGTCACTTCCTCCATCACGCCAGTTGACATGTGAGTCAGAGGTAGCAGTAATCCACCAGTGTCTTCCTTCACCTAACATCGAATCCCATAAACCACCAACAATAGCACTCATCTGATCGAAACCACCCATTGTTGGAGCGTTAGAGTAACTACCACGAGATCCTTTAGGGTCAAGAGATCCATCTGGATTAATAGCACCTGCTTGGTGACCAGGAGCTCCTTCCATACCAATAGAGATATTTGGTGCAGTATCATTCCAATTACGGAACTCTTGCGGAGTATCTTGTCCCCATACCCCAACACCTGCCGCTGAACGGGATGGATGATGTGCGATAGAAATTGGAAGTTCGTCCATTTGTTTCATATAGTTAAGAGCTTCAATCATTTTTGATTCAGTGTTACGGCTTGGGTCATTTGGATAAGCTTCACGAGAATTAAACTTGCTTTCAAGATCATAAAGCACTTGTGATTCATTTTCACCTTTTGGAATCATTAGCGTGCTGTGGTCAGCTCCTGGTGTGTCTAACTCCATTCCGTAGAATTGAAGAACGTCAGGAACCGCTTCACGAGATTTTAATAATTCAGGATAAGCTTGTTCTAAGTTAACTTTGGAATGGTTAGGACCCCCATGATCGGTTGTCATCATCCAATCAAGTCCATACTTCTTACCATTTTCTGCATTTTTCACAATTGGATAAATGGCATCGCCACCTCGTATGGCAGTTGGAGGGTTTGTAGAATTGTCCCAACCTACACTCCATTCACTATGTACATGGTAGTCACCTGCAAGCCATGATGCACCATTCTTTTTCACTTTTTCTTTTGATAATGATTGTGCTTTTGCGTTCTGATAACCACCATCATTAAATATAGTTTGGGTCGTAAGTGCAGTTGTTGCAAGAACTGTCGTTGCGATTAAAGGTATTGCCTTCTTCTTAAAACGAGATTTCATTTTTCTCCTAGCCTCCCTAGATTGAAGTGTTTGCAATTTCTAATATTAGTTACGAAAGATTGCTAGTTTAATAACATCATTGTTTCAAATATTTAGGGCTTAAAATGTCCCTTTGTATTCCCTCTCTTCACATTTATTAAAATCAGATTAAAATTTTTAATCAAATTTTAATCTTTCTTCATACCAAATATAAATCAGAATTGTTAATCTATTGTTAAGGCTAGGTAAAGATTTACTTATAATGAATAAAAAAATTGAGTACCATATTCTATATAATTTTTTGTACCTAATTAACAATTGGTAGATTTTAAAAAAATCTATTCCAAATGCAAAAATAGTTGGCAAAACATATAAGAATTTAGATAATAATGGATATGAAGATTTAATCATCATCTATAGGAACCTATATAGTGATTTATTGAGGAGAGATACTGAGTGGCTAATAAATATTGTCCTATCTGTGGAGAAGAAAACAAGTGTATGACAGGTGCTGAAGAATACGGTAACTGTTGGTGTGACAAAGAAATATTCCCTAATGAAATCTTTGAATTAGTTCCCCCAGAAAGTAGAAGAAAACATTGTATTTGTAAAAATTGTTTAAATAAATATAAGGAAGAACTGACATTACGGAAAAGTTTTAGTGAGCAATATGAGGAAAGAGAAAAGTAAAACGTTGAAAGATTTAGTTAATAATAACTAGGTCCATATTTTTGAGAATAACAATAATTTATTCGAAAAGAAGTTAGCGAATAGACCAAATAGTTTATCGCTAATAGATTTTTATAGATTATTATTGTTGGTCACATAATCGTAACCAAGTGATTTTGCTTCTTCCACAAGGCCCCCTTGTGCACCTTTGCTTTTCTCAGAGGAGTCTTTTGCAGATTTAGGTTTATCCTGATAAACCCCAGCATTACAGCAAAATACCTGTAATCTTCGCCTCTGCCCAATAGGACATCAACCTCTTAAAAAAAAATAAAAAGGCTAAAATTCAGCCTTTTAATCTATTTTAATGTTCTACTATTTTTTTACTTTTACACTAATGATAACATTAAACCAAAATATAGGACTGCGATAAATCCAATCCCGAAAAAAACGGCAGGTAAAGGTCGTTTCTGGTTGAAACTGAATAAAATCAGAAATAAAAATAGTAATGAAAGTATGATTAACAATACCGATTGGAACGAAGTTGCTAAATGAGTTTGTAAGGTTGTAAGAATATCTTTCCCTAATAACCATTCCACCCACTTGGATGCACCCTCTGACTTTACAGTGAATTCCACATCATGTGGTGGCGATAACGTCCCCATCACAGCGGTGAAATAAAACACGAATAAGAGAATTACACTTTCCCCTTTAATCCATGGTCCTGGATTGAAGGATAAATTCTTCAACGCTTTTTTTGTAAGTACACCATTTATAAAGGCGAAAGCCATAACAGGGATGATACTGATATGTTTTAACAGTAGCATTTGGCCATAAGGTAACACCCATGCCTTTACATAATCTTTTGGTTCAACTATAAAGAACATTAAATAGATGCCACTAAGGATAATGATGATTAGGCAGATAACAGCAAAAGGAGTAAACCATCGTAAAAATTTAGACCAGTTAAGGTCTTCTTTTGAAAACCAGGCAACATTAATCAGTATACCTGTCCATAATGTAACTATTAAAAAATGAGTGCTGTGAGACCATAATCCTGCCTTAAATGACAGAGAAGCGACATGACTAGAATAACCAACAGCCAATATCATTAATAACAGTAAAATGGCTTGTATATATCTTGAGCCATTTAGCAAAAATGTAAGATATAAACATGTTGCTAGTAAACTTATATAGATCCAAGCTCTCCCGACTTGAAAGTCCAAGATTACGGATTGTACAGCTAAAAAGAAACCAACTCCTCCTTGGAAATATGAAACTGTTTGAACAATTGGTCCTAACGTGAGAATAATAATACCAAGTGCGGACAGGAGTAACAGTGGTTTAGGGATAGTAACTTTAGGTTTGTTCTTATCGGGTACAAATTGTAAAGCCACATGCCCAACTAGGATAGAATACAATAAATAATTTCCGAATTCAGTAATAGGAATGACGAACCCCATATTTAACGCTTCCTTCTAAATAACAGGAATAGACCAATGAACAAAATGACCACTACTGACACAACTATAATCGTGTTCATATTAGAAATGTTATCCCTAGAAGGATTATCTGTTTTATTCTGTTTAACATCCGCTTTTTTAGGTTCTTCTTTTTTTGGAGTTACTGGCTGTTTGGTTTCCGCCTTTAGTTCCTCCTTTACTTCCTTTTGCACGGTAAATGGGATTTCACCCGTTATGGGATGACCGTCCTCACCAGCTATACTCCACTTAATTGTATATGAGCCATTTTCTAATGGAGTTGATATTATACCTATTAGTTGATTATCTTTTGGCGTAACATGATCAAAAGGGATTTCTTGCCCATCTTTTACCAAAGTCATTGTGCTTAAAGATTCAATCTTACCTTCATATGTAAGGACGATTTGTTTTTGGTCTTCTATGACCACTTGATTCGCAGCTGGATTGGATGAAGTAAGTTCCGTATGTGCACTAGCGATGCTTGGAATCATTACTAGTAAACTCATTAATAAGAATAGTAATTTTTTCATTTTGCTGTTCCTTTCTTAATTCCTATAATTTTTCTGTACATCCCTTTCATCATAACACTTTCATCTTGAGTTATAGTGCATTTATTTTCAACTACTTTGTACAAATCATAAAATTCCAAACCTATATCAGTACAGAGAATTTTTACAATCCGCCGAAGGATTTTTTTCTTCGTCATCCCCTCATTCTATTAAAAGAAACGGAAATACATGTAAGATAATAATATTAAAGCTTTCCATATGTATGGAAAGCTCTAATTATGGAAACCAGTGATTCACCTTTAATCTCCTAGTACCTTACATTTCTTTTGCTGCTTCGTTTACTCTCTCCTTGAAATCGTTATATGTATTTCCTTCAAACTTGACACCGTTGATATAAATGGCAGGGGTACTAGTAATACTAAGCTTACTAGCCGTTGACATATCTTTTTTCCATGCCTCTCCTGCCTCGTCATGATTAAAAGAATTAACTACTTTATTCACTTCTGCCTCAGAAACAATTTCCCTTAATGTCCCCTTTAGAAAAGACTCTGTATAGACATCCATTTGCTCTGCTTTTGTGTCTTCGGGCTGTTTTTTATATAATAGCTCATGGAACTTCCAAAACGTCTCATTTCCTAATTCTTTAAATACTGCTTCCGCAAATTTAGCAGAACGAGTAGAATCAACATTGATAAATGAATAATTCATAAAGTATAACGAGGCTTTTCCTGTATCAATAAGATCCTTTTCTATACTAGGAAGAAGTGAATCGTTGAAATTTTTACAATACGGACACTTATAGTCACCAAATTCAACTATTTTTACTGGTGCTGATTTTTCACCTAAAAATGGCTGTCCCGCATAGTCAATGGCTTCTTTCTTAGTCTGATTTGATAAAAAAATTAAACCAGCAAGACAGATGGTGACAAAACCGATAATCCAAAATAGAAACTTCGAAGATTGTTTTTTAGCTTTATTGGCTTTTTTGTTTCCTGATGACATTTACTCACCTTCTTTTTCTAAACTCTAAGAATTAACTTTCTTAGTCTGATCTTTTGAGAACAATTTTGAATCAAGAGAAAGAGTAGCATTTGAATTTAGGAATAAAAATACCGCCATAACTGCAAAAGCAAGATCAAGCTCGTACCCTGCTCCTTGACCATTTCCCATGAAGCCTGCTGCTATCTTTACCTTTACAATTGCTCCAATCATAATTAAAACAAAGAGGGCTGCTATGTATCGTGTACCAAGACCGATGATTAACAAAAGACCCCCAATTAACTCAATAATTGCAACTGCGTACCCCATAAAGCCTGGAATCCCGATACTTTCAAACCATCCGGCAGTATTATCAATTCCATTTTGAAACTTAGATAAACCATGGATAAAGAAGGATAACCCTAAAAATACTCTTAAAATTAAAACACCGATTTCTGTTTTTTTCATTTCATTAACTCCTCCAATTTAACGTATTTTGTAGGAAACCATAGACAGGCACTACATTCAGTAGTGTTGAACATGATTTACCCCTTTTAAAAAAGTCTTCGATAAATAAATTACACTACCCATTGTAGTGTAATTTACAACGATTGGTCAAGGATTTTAATTTTTCCCTTGTATTTGATAAAGGTTATAAAACAAAGGATTGGATTTTGACTCCAATCCTTTAGAAAAGCAAAAATGGTTATGCTATTACTAAAATGAAAAGTATGACAACGAACATATTTAATGAGATAATGACTGACCGTGCCTGCATCTTAACTGGAATGGTCTGTTGTGGATTTAACAGCTGTTTTAACCGATAATCAACGGTTTCATCCGCAAAATGTACAAGAGCTGGTGCAGGATGTGCAATTTTTAATTGATTCTTGATTAACTTTAATAAAGCACTTCCCAAACCAAGTTCAGAACCCATTCTTTTAATCGCAAATTCATCCGCCACTAGTTCAACCATGATTCTATAATTCTGATAGGACCATTTCGTAAGAGGGATATACCACATTACTTCTGAGATTATTTGTAAAACAAAAACCTTCAATCCATCATAATACTTTTGATGCGACGTCTCATGGTATATTACTGCTTCTAATTCTTTCGAATCTAACATGTCAATTAAAATAGTAGAAAGCACTATTTTTGGTTTCCGAAACCCAAAGGTAAATGCTAAAGGTTCCTTATCTTGAATAACCACAATGTCATTATTTTTTCTGTTAAATGTTTCATTCAATTCACTAGATTTATTTATTTGATTACGTTGCTGAATCTGATGTCGAAATGAACTTAATAAGACAATCTGGTTAATAACCTTTTTACAAATAATGAAAACCGTATAAAAAATATAGGTATTTACAATAATCTCAACTGCGAAATATCCAAACGTACCTGGTTTAAATAAACTCACGCAAAAAATAAAAATATTAAATAGCTCTATTGGTCCAATAAAATCATTTAATATGTACAAACCCATTTGAACAAACAAAATGATCGCAAAGAAGAGGGCTAATCCAAACACTGCGGTTGACTTTTGTTTCCAGACCATTTATTTTCTGTCCCTTTTTAATTGTTCCAGTTTTTGTTCCAGTTTTTCCAGTAAATGATCATCCACCTCTTTTAATGAATCGAGCATATGGTTAACAACTAATCCCCCAAATTCATCTAAAAGGTTTTCTGTTAGTTTTTTAGATTGGTTATTAATAAAATCCTCTTTGGTGGTAAGAGGCTTAAAGAGAGATGTACGTCCTTCCAATCTTTTTGTCAGGATGTTTTTATCAACAAGACGATTCATTACCGTCATAACAGTATTAAAATTTATCGGTTTCTCTTTTTCTAAAATTAGTTGGACTTCCTTAATACTACTTTCATTCCCATTCCAAAGAATATTCATTATTTTAGATTCAAGCGGGCCAAAAAAACGATTAAGACCTTCTTGATCAACACGAAAATTATTTATTGTCAATTAACACACACCTACCCTTCATTACAAATTGTAGTGTATTGGGTCTAATTTTTCAATCAAAGGATTAGTTACCTACAAAATATGAATTTTAAAAAAAAACAATTTCTTAAAGTAAAAATATGCTTGATATAGCATATTTTTACTCTAAGAAATAAGTTTCGTTATGTTTTTTTGCTTAACTACATCTTCAAAATCAGTGGGTTTACTTAAGATTATTCCTCTCAGATCTAAGACACTAGTAATCAAACCTAGTTCATAATACATAGCTTTAGTTAAGATCCCCTTTTCAATGTTTTTACATATCTCATAATAAAAATTAATTAGGAAATCATTAGGTGATTTTTCATAAAGGTTCATATTGGACACCTTCTAGGGTAATTTTCGGAATTATTAATTATTATAACTTGTGGGGAAAACGGTTACAAGCGGTTATTTAATTTCTAATAAAACTTTAATAATCCATTCCAATCTGAAACTGAATGAAGAGAAGATGCAATCCTCTAAATTGTACTAGGCGGGATGTGTTCTCAGAACAAAAAAAGAGGGGAAGTCCCTCTTTTTTCTAACTATCATTAATTTTTGTTGATCATTTGTGGTAGGTGGTAAAGTGGATTTAAACACTGATGAACATAATCCTCTTCCATTAAGGTATAACCAACTGAACCATGATTATGGTGTGGTACAAAACCGTTTACAAAACCAGCTTTCCTACCCTTGCTATAAACACACTACTCCATTAACGCATTTCACTCATCTTTTTGGTATTGAACCTTTCTTCTAGTACATGAATCATATATAAGAAATGGTCAGCTTCTCTTAGTACACAGTCTGCCAATAATGGATTTATAACATTCCTGATTTGACAGGACTTAATTAGGTCTAGTCCCGCCTGCTTAAACGCACGAATTTCTTGTGCAGCGTTCTCACTATCTTTATTCATTTTTCCAATGATTGGGTAAGTCGGCTGCTTTTGATATAACATGGACTCTACATCTCTTGCTTGATTTAAAAGCACCTCAAAATCATACCCGAATTTCCGTGCCGCATTAACTAAATTCCTTTCTGATTGGTCAAGGAGTAATGCTATAAAACGGGAATGTTCCATCATGATTCGTAACCAAAAAACATTTTCACTAATAATTGCATCCTGAATTGGGTCTGAAATCCCCTGGTTAAACTTCGTAAGTGTCCTCATAAAATACTCTGCTTCACGTGCAATGTGATCTACGAGCAAAGGAAAATTAAATCCACTAATTTTACAGTTTATGATCAATATTAAAAGATTCCTTTTAAAATTACGAAAGCCATGAACCAATTCAATACTCTCTTCATTTAATTTCCTAACCATTCCCACATTATTTGGTACTTGATACGCCTTTTTCTCCTGCTGTTCAAAATAATAATGAAACCGGTCTGTTTGTTGGATTAATTGTGTATCCTTCCGATTAAATCCCTCACCTAAAAACAAGGCATGTTCTTTCATAATTCTAAGCCAAAACCTATTTTCAGTTAGAGACCGTTCAACAAATAATTGTTCGGTTAGGGATTCGGGTTTTGCAGCAAACGATTCGGGTGTAACCAACATCTGATTAAACTGATCCGTACTAACATGGCCAGGAAGATTAGTCTGAAACTGCATACTTATCCCCTCCTTTACTACCCCTCTTTACCATGATATTTGCACCAATTTAAAATTTTGTTATTGGACATGAGTGGATTTTCATATGAAACTCGTCAAAAAACGCACATAAGCAATTTTCAATTAAAATTAACCCTAATTTACAGTAAATGGGTCCTTGTCCTCGTTAACTTGTCCAATCCACTGCACATCTTGAGAATAAGATGCTTAATAGACAAAGGAAAAGGAGTTGAAACAATTGAGTAGAAGTAACAGAGAATTTGATAATCAAGGAAATCAGTCTGTGTTTAGAGGTTCTGCAAAAAACAATGACATTGACAACGACAATAACAGGAATAGGAATAGGAATAGGAACAGAAACAACAACACTAACAGGATCAACCACAGTAACACAAATGCCGATGTCAATGTGGACATTGATAATGAATTTGATAATGAATTTGATAATGAAGTGACAAATACTTCGGAATCCGAGGCAGAAGCTGAAGTTCGCAATGTTGACAACAATAACAATGAGGCTAGGGCAGATATGGATAACTCTGGAAATACTCGTTTTAATGTTCGATTAAACAGCAACAGTAATGCACGTGTTAGAACGGACCAAGAACAAGACAACGAACAAAATCAAGACATCGATGTGGATTTTGATTTTTAAGAGTATTCTTATAGATGTTCAATATTTAATAATTTTATAAAAGTAATAAATTTTAGGGGGATGAAAAAATGGCAAGAAGAAACCAACGTAATAACACCAACACAGATGTGAATGTTGATGTAAATAATGATATTGAAAACGATATTCGTAATCGTTCAGAATCAGAAGCAGAAGCAGACGTACGCAATGTTGACAGAAATACAAATGTTGCTAGAGCTACAATCAATAACTCAGGTAATTCCCGTGTAGATATTAACTTAAATAGCAGAAGTAATGCACGTGTAAGATCCGATCAAGATCAAGAAAACGCCCAAGACCAAAATACTGATATAGATGTAGATTTTTAGTTTACATTTAAGGGTGGGATACATTTATTCCACCCTTTATTAAGATAGGTGGAGGCTTTTTTTGGTGAAATTATTACCTTGTAAAAAAGTGTCATATAATGGAGTTTTTCCAAATATAGTTTTTTGCCATCTTAGTATACCTATTCAAGCTTCCATTAATGTTGGCTTATTCGTAGGTTTTCAAATATGAACGGATACCAAATTTATTATCAAAAGGGCACTGCCTATTCAACCAAAAAAAGGCAGAATGCTGATCTGCCTTTTAGTTATTGCTATTTAAATTAAAAACTGCTATTAACTTGCTCGTGTATCCGGTGACATGCTGCGAATTTTTCCTGGATTTCTTTTATCCTTCGCTTTAGGTGTCCCGTTACCTGGTGCCTTGATCATCATGGCGATGATAACAGATACAATGCTTAAAACTGCAATCAGCTTAAAGGTAGGGATAAATCCACCTAATGAAGAAGCAATAAATGATCCCGAAATCGCACCAATACCGAAGCCTTGATAGATGATTCCATAGTTTTTACTTTGATTTTTCAAACCAAAGAAATCAGCTACGATGGCTGGAAATACGGTAATATTCCCGCCAAAACAAAACGCAATTGCTGCCACACTAGCAAAGAACAATCCATAATTAAGGTGGACAAAACTTAATACCGTAACCGCTGCCGCTGTAACAAGCAATGCGCCTGATACTACTCGTAATCGGCCTACTTTATCGGATAAGGCTCCAAGTATGATACGTCCGCTTGTATTAAAGATAGCCACTAACGCTACTGCATTACTTGCCGTTGCAATATTAAGCCCTGCCATTTTAACACCAATATCCTTCACAATTCCAATCAGGAATAAACCGCTCATGCATGTTGTAAAGAAGATCACGAATAAGAGATATGCTTCCTTCGTTTTCAACATTTCTTTCACAGTATAGTCTTTTTGAATGCTGCCATTTTGAATTTTCGATTCATGAATTACTTTTGCTTCCCTAACTAGAAAAGAACCACCTACGACCATAATCATGACGATTAGTCCCCAGAAAAAGAAGGCCTGGGTAACTCCAGCTGACTGAATGAATGACCCGTTAATGAACTTGAATATCAAACTACCTGTACCGTACGCTCCAACTGAAATACCAGAAATAAGTCCTTTTCTTTCAGGAAACCATTTAATTAAATTTGATAAAGATGTGATATAGGCAGTACCATCTGCTGCCCCAACAATGACGCCTGCTAAGATATAAAGCATCCATAAGGATGATACTTGTGAACTAATAATTAACCCTGCACCTAGGACAATGCCGGCACAAATAAGTAAGCGGCGAATACCCCATTTATCTTGCAGCTTCCCTGCGAACAACGTTGATAGTGCTAAGGCCAAGCTAGTAATCGAAAAAGTCAAAGCAACTGAATTAAACTTCCAGCCAAAGTGGTCGACTAAGGGCTGGTTGAAAAGACTCCAAGTATAGATAGTACCTAATCCCATTTGTACAATAATCGTTCCTATTACAATTAACCAACGCCGATCCTTGCTTGCTTTCATTTTAATCTCCTCTTTTCTCCCAATAAAAAAATGATCATTCTGTTTTTAGTAATTTTTAATTACCTTGTAGATGTGATCATCATATCATTGAAAAATAGGAAGAAATCGTTTTCAGAATGAAATGCTTATTATTCGGAATGAATGGATATTATAGCTGCATAATTTGTCGAAACGCTTTTACTTTACTTCTGCTTACCGGAATTTCTGCATTCAGATCTTTAAGACGCAGCAGGTAGGTTTGGTTAAACCATGGCACAATTTCACGGATTTTCGTTAAGTTAACTGTATACGATCGGTGACAGCGAAAAAACATGTCGTCTGGTAGATGGGCATGGAACTCCGTTATACTCATCTGCATCGTATACTCCTCATTCAACGTATACACCAATGTCAACTTTTCACTTGCTTCTGCATAATAAATGTCATTTACATCTGTCACAATAATTTTATCGTTCTTTTTTAAATTGATTCGGTTTGAAGACTTTGCATGGACCTCCATTTCTTGTACTGCAGCATTAGGTCTATTGTTTAAGATATTAGTCTGTGTCTGATCACGTTTATAAGCTGCCTCAAGTCGGCTTAACATTGTTGACATCCGCTTTTCATCATATGGCTTGAGGATATAATCAAAGGCTTCAAGCTCAAACGCTTGAGCAGCATGTTCCTTATAGGCCGTGGTAAACACAATATAGGGTCTTTTCGTAAATTTGCTAATGGTGCTAGCCAGCAGCATGCCATCAAGTGATGGGATATTGATATCCAAAAAGATCACATCTGTTTCTTGCTCCTGCAAAAATTTTAAAACATCTAAGCCATCATCAAAGAAATGAGTGACTTCAATTTCACTATAAGCTTCAATTAAGTACTCCAATTCCTCACGAGCTGGAATTTCATCTTCCACAATAATTGCTTTCATAACCTCTCCTTTACCATGTCAAAAAAAACTTCCGTACCAGGTGATAACCGGTTAATCACCAGTCCATTTCCATAAATCAGTTTGACTCGCTGATGAACATTATACAAGCCGATTTTGTTAGCCGGTACCGTATCATTCTGCACATTGTTGATGACATCTTCACTAATTCCAGCACCCGTATCCATTACGCTTACTCTTATTTTTTCTCCCAAATCTTTGACTGCAATTGTCACCACTCCGGGGCCTTTTTTCTTTAAAATGCCATGATTAATGGCGTTCTCCACTAACGGCTGGATGAGAAGACTTGGTATGTTTACATTTACTTCGTCTATGTCATAGTCTACAGTCAAACGGCTGCCGAAACGGGCCTTTTCTATTTCTACATAATCACGGACTTGTTCCAACTCTTTATGAATATTTATCAATTCATCACTTACCTCTAAATTGTAGCGCATATAGCCAGATAGATTTATAATCAACTCACGGGCCTTGTCTGGATTCCTTCTTGTCGTGGAGGCAATGGCATTAAGGGCATTAAACAAAAAGTGCGGATTAATCTTGGTTTGAAGTGCCTTCAACTCTGCCTTATTCGATTCGGCCTTTATTTGTTCGATCCTTGAAACCTCCATTAGAGTAGAAATGATTTGAGAAAGTCCGATCGCCATTGTCTGAAGGGAATAAGTCATTTTATAGGATTTTCGATAGTAGATTTTTAGTGTTCCCGTTACCTCACCGTGTTCCTCAAAAGGAACAATCAACAGAGAGTGAATTTGGGGGGTATGGTGATCGGCGATATGATTCCGAATGATGAACTTGCCTGTTCGGATCGCTTCTTTCGTCAAATCACTGATAATTTCCTGACCAGTTACATATCTTTCTTCTCCAAAACCAACATAGGCGAGTACATTTTCATTATCTGTAATGGCCACCGCATCGGCGTTGATATCATTTTTTATAATACTGCAGATTTGCCTTAATGAATCCGTATTGATGGAGCGAAAATAAGGCATGGTCTTATTGGCGATATCTAATGCAAGCTTCGCGTGTCGTGCCGCAATGGTTTCCTTCTCACCCTCCACACTCATTACCAATAATACAATCAGACCGATGTTTAATTCTCCTACTATCATAGGAAAGGCTATCTTAGAAACGATGTCCAAACCAAGTGAAAATGGATCAGCCATGGCAAGAATCAACAGCATGGTCAATACTTCACAAAACATCCCAGCCGCAATTCCATAGATCCATCGCAACGACCTCTTTACTTTTCGGTTAATAAAACCCGAAACAATCCCCGCAATAATACTTGTGATTAAGCATGGAACTGAGGTGATTCCGCCAATATCAATCAAATAGCGGTGCACACCCGAAACGACGCCCGAAATGATTCCCACCCAAGGCCCAAACAAAATACCACCAGACACAACAGCAATGATCCTAGTATTCACAAGGGAACCTTCAACATTGATCCCTGAATAGGTACCAAAAATGGCAAATAAACAAAATAAAATGGTAATAACAAGCCTCTCTGTAAGAGAATGGCGGTCTTTTTGCAGGGATTCCTTAAATTTTGGGATCCGAATCATAAAAAACAGACAAATCAACAGCAAGGCTGCTCGTTCAAATAAATGGATCAGCATTTCTAATGATGTATTCATGCCAAAAATCCTCTCAAATTACGCATCGATATCTTGGTTGATAATGGTTCTTCTGTACCTTTATTTTATGCAGGTTCATTCAATTGTAAAAGTCTGCCGCGTGATGGTAGGCAGACTGAATAAATTCATATTATATTTATTTTCCACAACACTTTTTATATTTCTTGTTACTTCCACATGGACAAGGGTCATTTCGGCCAACTTTCTGTCTGGTTGTGAAATCCACAATATTCTCTTTAGGATTTGGAAATGGCAACAAGGTTTCTTGCTCATATGCCCCCGATAGCTCTCTTGGCGAATACCCTTTGAGTAACCATTGCCTCGTATTATTCATGAGATTTACGACTTTGTCCATACAAGCCCTTACCATTTCTATATTTTTGAATTCTAGTCTGCTTTGCAGAAATTGAAAAATATGATTTGGACTCTCCCCAATGTTAGTCGCATAAACGCATTCTTCTACCATTCCATCCGCTTCTTGTCTGCTCATTTCATAGTTTTGAGTTAAAAAGTGAACCAATTGAAGATAGCAATCATTTCGTTCGATATATCCAGGTTCACCCGCTCTAAGTAATTGCTCTGTGGAGAATGGGAAAAATGCCAGGTCTTTTCTGGTTTTGTGTTCACCCCTTACTTTTTCTGAATCAAAGACTCGACTATTGGAAAAGCCAAACTTATCCAATCTTATTTGCTCGTAGTAGGATATAGCATGATTGATGACAGATAGATAATCGGAAAGTCTGATAGGTTCATTCATGTATTTTTCTAGCAAATCATGGAGCTCTGTGAGGGTCAAAGTCCCATAATAGTAGAGCAATCCTTGTGTAAGTTTGATCCATTCTGTATTACGTCGGCTAATCGAGATTAATGGCTTGTGGTTGTCTCGAATAAACTCATTCTCAACTATTTCTTCAGGTATAGCCACGATCTTTTTGCCTTCAAAAGTTCCTGTGAAGATGATACCTATGTTGCGAAAGTAGTTTAGTTGATTTGCCGTTAATTTTGGCGCTTCCATATACCCGCCATGATGGACTATTTTTTTGATTAAGTTGTAACGCTCTTGGTCCAGAAACATGCATAACTTTTCAAACGAAAGTGGAATCTTTATACTTAATAAATCTATTAATTCCCCTTTTTTTAGCTGACTAGCGCCTTTTATCTCTAAACGTCTTCTTATGGAACTTAACTCATCTTTGGATAAGCTACTAAGCGCATCGTTTATTGTTAACGGAACAGAAATATCACTCCAAATTTTTAATTCCCGTTTCTGTTGGTTCTTCCGTGTCATCTCTCTTAAACCTTCTAAAGCGCTCTGTAATTTTTCATAAGTTTCTTTATCCATGCTGCTAGTATTCAAGATGATCACCTTCTAAAAATAGTAGTTTAATGTCATTTTAAAATGGTTTTATGTAAGAAAAGGCTCGCCCTTTTTAGGTGTTTATTATATCAGAAAAAAAGTTTATACTAAACTGTTTTATCCCACATGCTATTAACGCTTAGTTTTTAAATGTTCAATAGTATCACTCAAGTATAAATCATTTTTTAGATACGCTTTCGGCTTTGACGATAGATTAGGAAAAGAGTGAAGCAACAGACAATTAATATTTAAAGGGTTCCGTTTTAAGGTATTATTCTTAATTTTGTGCCAAAATGACAGTAGCATTGACATCGATATTTACATAAAAAAAGCAAAAACTAGCCAATACAATGGCGAGTTTTCTTTGTTTAAGAACCGTATTTAACTGATATGACCTCAAGTGTTTCCAGCTACAGATGATCCACCACTTGTCTCACCGGGGCAACAATACGTAAAAACAAATTTATTTAATAAAGTAGTTACACATTTACATCCTTCACATACAACAACGGTTAATAACCTTCATGTTACTCATCAACACTATTTCCCCCACACAGATTCCTGCATAAATGAATGCAGTGAAATACATACAATGTGCGGTGTTCCAGTCAACCCTTGTTGTCCATTTAGTCCATTTGGTTTTTAATTTCACAAGAAACTCCCAAACGGGAGGTTTTTTTACTTTTCAATTAGACACACTTTATATTCTGTATTCCATAAATGTCCCTTTCAATATGTACAAGCAATACATGTGCCCTACTCATTCGTGAGTGGGGCTCCTTGTTTTTAAAAGAGAACATAAAAACAGACTCTATAAAGAGCCTGCCTCAGTTTGTTCTTATTATTAAGCTTTACGAACGTTAGCCGCTTGAGCTCCACGTTGACCTTGCTCAACGTCAAAAGTAACTGCTTGACCTTCGTCTAAAGATTTGAAACCTTCGCCTTGGATAGCTGAGAAATGAACGAATACGTCTTCTCCGCCGTCACGTTCGATAAATCCGAAACCTTTTTCTGCGTTAAACCATTTTACTTTACCCTGTTCCATTTTGTTTCCTCCTGCTGTGTGCTTTGCACACAATGTGTTACTATCCTTGCACTCAGTGATCATCAAGACGAAAAGTTAATCTTATACTATCCTTTACACCGATCAAAAATAATTCTTCTAAAGTTTAACATTTTTTAAAAGTATTTGCAAGAAGACCTAAACACAACCATTTTTTCTCTTCCTTTTTTCTTAGTAATGAAATAACTGCTATGGTTCCAAAAATAAAAAGCATAACTGTTAGTAGCCACCACCTGAAACTCCACTTGATGATCGTTACAAATAAAACAAAAATAATGAAAGTGCTAATACGTACCTAATTTCTTTTGCTCTTCTGATTGGATTTCGTGATGATGCTATGTATTTATGTATTGCTAATCCTTCCTCGACAATCCCTGCTAAAATAAGCAAGACTATTCCCATTTAATTTCTCCCCTTTTACAAATCCATCTGATTTGGAGTACACCCAATTAATAGATTTTTTCTATATTTATGAAAAAAATATAAGCCAGCCCTCGCTAAATGCATATCTTATTATGATCCCCGCATTTCCCATCTAGAAAGCAAATGCTTCGAATTTAGGCGCTAAAAAGGCAACTCCCCCAAGGGGATAGTTACCTAGTTTGAAAATTCCCTCTTCCAAGGAAAAATACAAGAATCAAAATAAGAGCGCAAAGTAACTACCATTTAAGGTTGTTTCTTTGCGCTCTTAACGTCAGCCCGATATTCTATAGGAATCAGGTTGACTTTTCCTAAATATATCTTAGGACACCATTTAAGTGTTCCCACACAGCTCGTGTCCATATTGTAATTGCAAGGTCTTTTTAAGAGGTTAAAAATCTGTTTATAACACCTTACTTAAGAAAGCCTTTGTTCTCTCATGCTGAGGGTTTCCGAATAACTGATTCGGTTCATTTTCTTCTACAATATACCCTCCATCCATGAAAATAACACGATCGCCAACTTCCCGGGCAAATCCCATTTCATGTGTAACAACCACCATGGTCATTCCTTCCTTAGCAAGCTGCTTCATAACCTCTAATACATCACCGACCATTTCCGGGTCAAGTGCAGAAGTCGGTTCGTCAAACAGCATGATTTTAGGATTCATTGCCAGAGCCCTTGCTATAGCCACCCGTTGTTTCTGTCCACCAGATAGTTCTCCCGGATAACTGCTAGCCTTTTCTTTCAGGCCAACCTTATCAAGCAGCTCAAGGGCCATTTTTTCAGCCGCTGCTTTACTAATCGAAAGAATTTTAATAGGACCTAACGTGATATTTTCTAAAACCGTTTTATGAGGAAACAGATTAAATTGTTGAAATACCATTCCAACATCTTGTCTAACTTTGTTGATATTAATTTTTGGGTCCGTAATATTATGTCCGTTAATCACTACCTCACCACCTGAAATGTCTTCCAGGCGATTTAGGCACCGGAGGAATGTACTCTTTCCCGAGCCAGAAGGGCCTATTACACATATTACTTCTTTTTCTTGAACTTCAGCGTTAATATCTTTTAAAACCTCTAGTTTCCCAAACGATTTGCTTAAGTTTTTTACTGATATAATGCTCATCGAACCTGAATCCTCCTTTCAACAAAATTAGCAAGAAGGGTTAACAAATAAATAATGATAAAATAAATGACACCTACAGCCAGCCAAATCTTAAATGCTTCAAAGGTTGCTGAAGCCTGAATTTGACCCTGCTGTGTTAAATCTGCAATACCGATAACGGATAACAGCGAAGTGTCTTTTAAACTAATAATGGATTGGTTCGTAATCGTAGGAAGCATTCTTCTAAAAGCCTGAGGCAGGACCACGTAACGCATTGTTTGTGCTCCGGTAAAACCAATCGATCTAGCGGCTTCTGTTTGTCCCTTATCAATTGATTGAATACCGGCTCTGATAATTTCTGCAAAATATGCCCCCGCATTAATCGCAACAGTGATAATACCAGCTGTTGTGCTGTTTAAAGAAACCAAATGCAGCGAATTCACTCCAAAATATATAAAAAACAACTGTACAATAAATGGAGTTCCACGAATCGCATCAACATACACTTTTGCAATCCAATGCAAGAATTTAAGAGGTGCAAGCCGTAACAAGGCCATCAATAAGCCAATTAAAAAACCTAGAATAATAGCAATAACAAATATATAAAGTGTGACTTGTAATCCTTTTAGTAATATTGGTAAAGCTGCAACAATTATATCCACTGTTTCATCCCCTTTCAAAAAGAAAGCGCGCTTAATGCGCGCCCAATCAATAGTTATTCACCAAGATAAGTTTTTATAATTTTATCATATGTTCCATCTTTTTTGAGTTCAGCAAGACCTTTATTAATTTTTTCAATTAAGTCCTTGTTTTGCCCTTTCAAAACAGCAATTCCATATTGGTCTCCATTTAAGCGGTCACCGACAATTTTCAAACCAAGGTCCTTTTGGGCAATAGCGTAAGAGATAACAGGGTAGTCTTCAATAAGTGCATCTGCATTTCCATTAGAAACTTCCTGGAACATTGCAGGACTATCATTAAACTGAACGACATTAATTCCTAGCTTTGATGCATTAGCTTGTGCATATTCAGCACCCGTTGTTCCTTTTTTTACAGCTACTGTTTTTCCTTTAAGATCTTTAACTGATTTAATAGTTGCATTATCTTTTTTAACAACAACTGTTAATCCTGCATCAAAATACGGAGTTGAGAAATCTACTACCTTTTTTCTTTCATCTGTAATACTCATCCCTGCAATAGCTACGTCAAGTTGATTGGCTTGCATGGCTGGAATAATACCACCAAAGTCCATTGGGTTAAGTTCAATTTTAAAGCCCTGATTTTTCGCAATGGCATTAATCAAGTCAATATCAATACCTTTATACTCATTTCCATCCTTATATTCAAATGGAGGGTAAGTCGTGTCCACGCCGACTTTATATACCTTTTCACTATTCGCTTTCTCTCCTGATGTTTCCTTACTACCGCACGCTGCGATAAAAACAGTCAGAATTAAAAATAAACTAAATAAACCTAATTTTTTCATCAAATAACACCCCTACTTTTTAGATTATTTTTAATATAATAAAAACAATACTTTTTTAATATACCACATATATTAAATATGAAAAAGTATTTTTTGTATAATAATTCTATCTATTTAATAAAATATAAAAAATTTTATTAGCCAAGAAGTATTTTAATAGTAACCCGACAATAAGGTAAAAAGCATATTATAAAAGAAATTTTTCTTTTTTTAGAGTGAATTACGATTATTATTTTAATATTCTAATTTTAGTATTAATAAAGAACAAGTTTCCCTATTCGGTTAGTCTTGGGTTACATTACTTCACATCAATCATTTTGAACAAAGGTCAAATAATACAGCAAGTTCCTTTATTAGCGGAAAAGAGTCTTCATTTTTCAACCATTCTTTCGTTTTGCCTCGCGTTGAGATAATAATTTTTCATAACAAGGAAAATATTAAGTAGAAAAGGGCGAATAAATGATCAACCAACATGAATGATTGAAATGAGGGAAATGAATTTGAAACGAAGAAAGGCTCTCGCTTATTTAATGGCAATGGTTTTATCTATTCTTTTTATCATACCTTCGGTGGATGCCCAAAATGTTAACCAGCAGGTCTTGGCAAGGGTAAAAGAAACGCTTACTGTCAATGGAAAAGTATTTAAAGATTTAAATTCAAATGGAAAACTAGATGATTATGAAAACTGGGAGTTATCGATTGAAAAGCGAGTCGCTGACCTAATATCCAAAATGACCCTAGAGGAAAAAGCCGGACTTATGATTATACCTGAATTTCGTGAAATTGAAGGGTCCAAGATGGAACAGCCGAATAATTTAATTGATCAACATGCACGATATTTTGTTTATCGTAGTACACCTAGTGCTGATGTGATAGCCAATACAAATAACACGCTGCAAGAAAAGGCTGAGGGAACAAGATTAGGAATACCGGCAGTTCTTATTTCAAATCCCCGAAACCATTTCACCATGATCGCAGATATTACAGATTTTAAAAAAGCAAAAGATTACTATGTACCCACAAAAGAGGGTCCTGGTCAATTTTCCATATGGCCAGATTCCTTAGGACTCGCTGCAACTCGTGACCTTGATTTGGTAAAAGAATTTGCTCAAATTGCACGGAAAGAATGGACATCTGCCGGTCTTCGTAAAATGTATGGCTACAATGCTGATATTGCAACACAACCCTTATGGGCAAGGATTTTAGAAACATTTGGAGAAAGTCCTAAACTCGTTTCAGATATCAATTATACGTTAATCAAAGGTTTTCAAGGTGAAGAACTTGACAAAAACAGTGTTTCTTTGACAACAAAGCATTTCCCTGGTGGGGGATCAAGATATTTGGGGAAAGATCCGCATTTTGAGGAAGGAAATTTTAATATTTATCCAACACCTGGCAGCTTGCAAAAGTATCATCTCCCGCCGTTTATAGCAGCCATTGAAGCTGGAACAAATTCCATACTACCTTACTATGCTTATCCAAGTAATAAAAGTGCTGATCAAGGGCTTCCTCCCTATAACGATAAACAGCAATTTGAAGAAGTGGGTTTTGTTTTTAATAAAGCGTTTATAACCGACTTATTGCGTAAGAAACTAAGGTTTAAAGGATATGTCAACTCAGATACGGGGGCAATAATTGATATGGCATGGGGTGCTAAACATATGTCGAGGGAAGAAAGAATTGCTAAAGCAATGGAAGCTGGAGCAAATATTTTTTCCGGACAGAAGGATCCACAGCCATTAATAAATGCGGTAAATCAACGTTTGGTAAGTGAAGAGCAAATCAATCAATCCGTAGCACATTTGCTCACAGAAATGATGACATTAGGTTTATTTGAAAACCCATATGTGAATCCGAAAACGGCATTAGAAGTGGTAAATAATCGGGCATCACAAGAAAAGGCAGACTTAGCCCACCGGAAGTCTATCGTTTTATTACGCAATGATCAGAATCTTTTGCCCCTAAAGAATACAAAAATAAAAGATATGAAACTTTATGTCGAATCGTTCCCAGCTGGCGTACAGAATGCAAATACGATTGCATTAAGAAAAACCATTCAGCAATATGATCCGGACATCACTTTGACAAATCATTTGGAAGAAGCAACCCACGCACTTGTATGGATTAAACCCAAACAAGATCTGCTTTCGAAGCATCCATTGATTTCTATAGGACCAGATACGCAAATTCAAAATAAAAATCGGATTATCAAAATACAGAAAACTGTACCGACGATTACGGCCATTAACTTTAGTAATCCTTGGCTGATTCAAGAAATTGAACCGAATGCAGCAGCTGTCATTGGAACATTCGGAGTAAAAACGGAAGCTTTAATTGATGTGATTCGTGGGAAATTTAATCCGACTGGAAAACTACCTATTACCATTCCAGCAAATCAGAATGCCGTCGTAAATGACAAGATGGACGTACCAGGCTTTGATGAAGCCCCTTCCTATGTATACCAAGCAAAATCTGGTGACAAGTATGGTTTTGGTTTTGGACTATCCTATAATACGGAGCAAAAGGAAGCAAAGTCCAGCTATATCGACACATTCTTGAGGAATTTCTTCAATAATTAAAACGAAGTAGGACAAAAGGCAGCCCCCTCGTCTGAGGGCATACTGCCTTTATTTAATTTGTTCAACACACTCCAAATGTGTGAATGTAAATGACAACACAATGGATGTTGGTTAGTTTATCAACATTCCTAAGAGCTTTTTCTCTCAGAAAAATCCAGATTTCCAGATGTCTTCCTCTGTTTCAAATACTTTTCTAATGTACGGGATAATTTCATTTGGATATTCTTTCAGAAGCTCAACTATTTTTGGGGTATTACCGAATCATATCCCGAACCCATTCAAGAAGATTTGGGCAAAGGGAGAAACGCCCCTGTTACTTGAATTAGGCATCTATTCTTTTTTTCTCTTGTTCAAACAAGTGATAGTACATTTGAAGCTTGGAATGGTCCCTTAAATGAAGGGCAAAATATTTAGCCTTATAATATTTGAGATAACCGTTATGTTGCTTTTCAATATTGCTAAATGCTAGTTCTAAATTGGTATTTTTTTGTACCAATTTAATCCATCAACCATAAAAGACTTGAATATTACCTCCTCAATATTAGAGCCATTGAACCCACCAAATATCATTTCGATTTTTTTCGGCGTGGTTTTCTAAATGATTGATGTAATTTGATTGGTCAAGTTTACGATATAACTGTTCTTGCAGATGACATTGTTGGAATTTTGGGAGTAATTCACCTTTATATAATTCTTTTGGTCATGATATTCACCGAATTGTATGTAAGCTGTAAAGGGTTGATTCTCATTGCTTTACTAGGAACATTAATCGATTCAGGTAATACTTTTTTACCTTCCCAGTATTCTTAAATCTCAACTACATCACCACACTCCATAAATTCTTCTAAAAGAGATAAAAGAGGGAGTTTTTTTAGATGTATTGCTTCGTCATGGTCTGTATGATTAGTTACCGTTGTTAAATTAGACAATACTTCGTTTGTTAGTGGTAAAATGTTATTTCTTCGCTTGAGGATTTGGCCAGCACAGCGGATGATGATCTTGGTTAGCCAAGTCATAAAGTATTCCGGTTGCTTTAAAGTATGAATACTTATATATGCTTGATATATCGCTTCTTAAACAACATCCAATGCCTCCTCTTCGTTATGTATATAAAGATAAGCAGGACGGTAGATTCGTTCATAGCACTGCTTAATGAGTTGTTCAAAGTCTTTTTTATTGCCCCTGATTGCTTTTTAACTAACCTATCATCCCCTATTTCCATCTCTCTCATCCCCTTTCAACTATTAGTGGTAAATAACATCAGAAAAGTTTCTGAAATTAAATATTTAACATAAGAATATATTAAATATAAAAATAGTATTATAATATTTTAAATAATAAGTAGATAACCTCTAAAATAATACCAAAATCGAATAAAAATATAAGAATGTTGAGGTGATAAAGTGCAAATCAAAAATTTTATAGTTGACCAAAGTTTAAAAGAATTAACGGAACACCGTACAGTTGTGTTACCGCTCGCATGTTACGAAACAACGATTAATCAAAACATAAATGGATATATACCGCTTCATTGGCATGATGAATTTCAATTTGTTCTCGTTGTAAAAGGAGAAGCCATTTTTCAAATAAATGAAGAAAATATTACTGTGCAAGAAGGCGAAGGGCTATTTATAAATAGTGGCTGCCTGCATATGGCAAAAGATCAGAATGATTCTGGCTGTGCCTATATATGTTTAAATGTATCCCCAAGTTTCGTTTTATCACAAGAACTATATACAACCCATGTAATCCCTTATATTCAGGCGACTAATATTCCTTATTTACTCTTGGTTCCAAAGGAGCTTTGGTCGAATAATATATTGGACTCTATTATAAAAATTAATCAGTTGATAAAACAAACTCCACCATACTATCAAATCGACATCAGCCTGCATCTCACATTAATTTGGAAGAACCTAATCATTAATGGGATTGAATTAGAGTACGAACAGACGGAAATGATAAAGAATCATCGAATGAAGCAGATGCTAAATTGGATCCACTTACATTATCCTGAGAAAATCCTTTTAGACGATATTGCACGAGCTGGAAAATTAAGCCGTTCCGAGTGCTGTCGATACTTCAAACGAATTTTAAAGAAAACACCTCTGAATTACTTAACCGATTTTCGAATTCAAAAAAGTTTAATTTTATTACAACAGCCAGAATCCAATGTAACCGATGTTGCCTATCAAGTCGGATTTAATAGCACCAGCTATTTCATTGATAAATTCCGAAAGTCAATGAACATAACACCATTGGCTTATAAGAAGTATAAAAATTCCAATTTATTTGAGAAATAGGGCACTTTAAACAACCTGGTGCTTCAACACATTAAGAAATAATATTGAAGAGCTGAAATATACAAGTTTTTATGCCCTACTTGTATATTTTGGTTTTATTGCATTTATAAAACACACAGTCATGAATCGCATTTTTAAATGCCAAATCCATTCAGAGGGATCAACTATCTATTTTGGGTTAAAATTGACCCAACCGTTAATTAAAAGATCGAATTCATTTTATTTCAATTTACATAATTATATTATATTAAACTAACTACTATTCATAAGAAAGATAGATTCGTTATTTCTAACCATGCATAAAAAGCACCCAATTAGGATGCTTATTAATAAAAAAATATTCAATCTGCTAGTCATATCTTTAAAAACGCTTGGTTAAAGTGAGTTAAGAATTTCCTTCAACTTGTCTAACTCTTCTTTAGACAACGTAATCCCTTTTCCCATTTTCTCATGATCCTCGGACCAATCACGGATATCATATTTAGGTTCACGTCCATTCCAGCTAATCAGATTAAGTTCTCGCTTCCATCCCTTTGCAGATTCTGATAGTACAGCAATTTTTTGTGTGATTTCATATTTAATGTCTGCCATGTAACTTACCTCCTTGCCATTGCATTAAATTATATTCAAAATTAATTTTTTGGACATGTAAATCCATTGTTGTAACACTCTTTCATTAATTGAGCTTAATCATACTCCCATTCTGTTATGGCATGTCCATATTTAATTATACCGTTTTTCATTGCTTTTCTTCCTCGAATAAGAATTTTTCTTTGTTACTGAATTCCACTCATCACTTTTCTCTCATTTTTCAAAAATACACTCACAAATATTGAAGTATAATCATTTGTGAGTGTTATAAAGTCATTAAAATGAACTTGTTTCTAAAGATAACTTGAAATGTTATATCAGGTCTTAGCTAAGAAAATATTGCTTTATATATTTTGCAACTTCAATTGGATTATGTTCATTACAAGGAGAAAGATGATGTAATTTTGTAAGTATTAATGTTTGTGATTGTGGAATTGTTTGACTTAATAGTTGAATCATCTGGTGAATTGTTTCTGGACTTTTTTCTCCAGAAACTAATAGTATATTTGCATGAATGGTTTGATAATTTTTGTAAGTAGCTTCTAAGCGTTGGACTTCCTTATGCTCGAATAAATTTTCTGGTAACAGCTCTTTTATTTTTACCCAATGATCTCCACGGATTACCATACGTAAGATGAGTTTTGCGTACCAGTTAGGCATTCGTGTTAAAGGACTATGTCCCGCCCCCTTTACAAAACTAGTAAATGCTTCCCGATAGTCTTTTCTATTTATGGCCTTTTCATATTGTACTATCCAGTCCCAATCAGTTGGGATCGAACCTGTAGAAACGCCAGGTTCATATAGAGCAATTTTTGTAAAGGATTGAACCATTCGTGCAGTTTCTAAAGCTACGAGACCACCATAGCTATGTCCAAATACATAAGTAGCACCTGTTACTTGTTGTATTGCTTGAATATCTTCGCATTCCTTGTTAATTGAATACTCAATTCCCTGAGGTCCACTCATCCCGCGTCCTCTTCGGTCTATGATGTGAACTGTAAAAGTATCCGCTAGTTCTCGGGCAAGCTTACTAAGATCCCTCGAGTCATTCAATGCACCATGGATTAGAATGATTCCAGGGCCTTGACCGATACTTTGAAAACCAATAACTGTACCATCTCGTGATGTAAGTGTTGATTGAGTGAATGTATCAGTAGGATTAGTACTTTTTAAAATGTTTGACATATATCATCCCTCTCCCCTGTATACAAAGATAAATTAAGTTTATTAGTGTTTATCTTACAATAGATTCGTATCGGTTAAAGAGTATTCCTCTTTCGTTAGTGTTGCGCATAAGGCAGTGAGTTAAGGAATAACTATGTTGTTAATTTTTTCGTATAGTAATCTAATTTCATTGTTTTTGCCTTTTCTTCAAATAATTGAAGATATATTGGTAAAAAAGCAACAGCATAGAAGTTTCAACTACAAAAAATGCAAAAAAGCCGAAATCCGTTATAGGATTCGGCTATAGTCTTATTGAAAAACAAAAAGTCTATAACAGGGGTATTTTCGCTTTTTTACAATCAGCAATGGTTTGATCATTCCATACAGAAACCTGGACCTCTCCAATATGTGATTTCTTTAGGAGGAACATACATAATCTGGACTGCCCGATTCCTCCACCTATTGTGTATGGCAGCTCTTTGTTAACAATAGCTTGATGATATTGAAGCTGTTTCCGGTCCTCATTATTCGATTGTTTTAGTTGGATTAACAAAGCCCTTTCGGATTAACCCCCGAATTTTGGACAATTACTCTCTTAATCTATCATTTTCGTAGTTTTTTATTTTTTGATTTCTTTCGTTGTTTTTTCAGAAGGCCAAGTTGCTTGACATGGAGCCTCTGCGGGCAT
>NZ_JAMBOH010000039.1 GCF_023715505.1 Neobacillus cucumis
GTAACTTTATTTTATCAGAAGTGGTCCTTATTTTTATTTAAAAAAAATCAAAGCCGGTGAAATTTTACTTATCGTAAAATTCCACCGGCTTTTTCATCTTAGAGGTGGGTTTTGTCCCAGCCTCTTCTTTTTTTACCTTTTCCTTCATTTAGGACCCATTTATTGTTATTCAGTAAATTTTCTAAAAATCAATGTGGCATTATGTCCGCCAAAACCTAATGAATTGGATAGGACCACTTGTACATCTTTCTTCTTCGCCATATTTGGGACATAATCTAAGTCAAGTCCCTCATCTGGTGTTTCATAATTAATGGTTGGAGGAATGATACCTTCCTTGATGGCAAAGAGAGATAGAATAGCCTCAATTGCTCCGGTTGCGCCCAATAGGTGGCCTGTCATTGATTTGGTCGAACTTACCGAAAGCTTATAAGCATGTTCTTTAAACACTTCTTTAATCGCTAGGGTTTCGTACAAATCATTATAATAAGTGGAGGTCCCGTGTGCATTGATGTAATCCACTTGCTCCGGTGAAATCCCGGCATCTGCTAATGCCAATTTCATTGCACGCTGGGCGCCCTCTCCATTTGGCGCAGGGGTTGTAATATGATGAGCATCACCTGTAGCCCCATAGCCAATCAGTTCTCCATATATGTGGGCACCACGGGCCAAAGCATGCTCTAATTCTTCTAATACGATAATTCCAGCGCCCTCGCCAATCACAAATCCATCACGATTCTTATCAAAAGGCCGGCTTGCTGTGTTGGGGTCTGGATTCTTTGAAAGAGCGGTCATATTAGAGAAACCAGCAACAGTCATCTCCGTAATCGTTGCTTCTGTACCGCCTGCTACCATCATATCCACATCACCCTTTTGAATCACACGGAATGCATCACCGATGGAATTGGCCCCAGAAGCACAGGCAGTCACCGAACAATTGTTCATTCCTTTTGCTCCAAGTTCTATGGAAACTTGACCTGCCGCCATGTCCGGAATAAACATGGGAATGGTAAACGGATTTACCCTTCTCTGGCCTTTTTCAATAAATTTCCGATGCTGTTCCTCGAATTCCCCTAAACCGCCAATTCCGGACCCAATCCAAACACCGATGCGTTCAGGATGAATATCTACACCGATCTTAAAGTCTGCATCGTGAACAGCCATTTTACTAGCAGCAACAGCGAACTGACTATAACGTCCCATTCTTCTTGCTTCTTTTTTATCTATAAATGCTTCTGGTTTAAAGTCTTTTACTTCAGCAGCAATTTTGACATCTACCTTTTCTACATCAAATATTGTCGCAGGACCAATACCTGAAACCCCTTTTTTAATGTTATCCCATGTTGTAAGAGCATCATTCCCTACAGGAGTAACGGCTCCAATACCTGTAATCACTACTCTATTCATTTTAATGCTCTCCCCCGCCAATTTAATTAAATCGCAAACGAATCATCTGCATTTCCTTTTATTTTAACTAATTCAGGGGGTTTAGGGAAGCACGGGGACGTTTCTCATGCTTCAGGAGCATGAGAAACGTCCCCGTGCTCCCACATCTTCCCAAAAGAAAAGCCGTTCCTTCGATATAATGAAGGAACGGTTTTTCAAGTTAGGCCAATTTGGGTTTAAATTCACCTGTGATGGTTTGATGGCCTTTATTTTGTTCGTATGCTTGTGTTTGTTCGAGGTCAAATTGTTCCATAATTGGCAGGTCACTGACTGAGAACAAGTACGAATCTTCATCAGCAACATGCTCATGCCATGCCCAGTTTGGAACTACAAAATAGTCTCCTGCTGACCAGTCAAAACGGACACCATTAATGACACTATAACCAGAACCCTTAAACACATTATAAATCGTCGCATGGGTGTGGCGGTGTGCTTTGGAATGATATCCTTTCGGAAGCTTCTGCATCCATGATGCAATATTTTTATTAGCCGTTTCACCTGTTGATGGGTTAATGTACTCTACAGCATAACCATCATATTGGTCTGGCTCATATCTGCTTAAGCCTTTAATGGCATCCTCTGTTTTGTTCCATTTATATGAACCAAGCGGAGCAGACATTGGATAGCGGTCTGCGATTGGTCGAACCATTCCTCCCTCATAGCGATGAGAAGAGAAGTTATCTGGGACTTTCGGTTCTTCAAGTTTCTCTGGATATGGCTCAAAGAAGGTACCACCCATGGAATAAATGACTGGGATATCCAGCACATCCATCCAAATCATTGGCTTATCCCCAACATGACCATGACCATGCCAAAGATTCTTTGGTGTAATTAGGAAATCTCCTTCTTCCATAAAAATCCGCTCACCTTGCACAATCGTATACGCACCTTCACCATGTGTAATAAAACGTAGGGCGGCTTGTGAATGACGATGGGACGGTGCTTTCTCTCCTGGTAAGATCAATTGTGCAGCCGCATAAAGTGTTTGTGTTGTCGAAGCCCAGCCCCACGGCTGCCGATACGTTAATCCTGGGTTTTGGAAATAAATCGCTCTTCTTTCTCCACCGCGATCAGGAGTAAAGATGGTGGAAGCTTCCATTAATTTTTTATAAATCACTTCGCCTTTCCACAGATAAGCCTTTGCCTGAGGTTCTGGCTGTTTATGCATTAATGCCGGGATCGCCTCCCAAAGCGGTCCTAGATTATATTGTTCAAGATCTTTATTAAAGTCCAACACCAGTTTACTACCCATAAATTCTGTTTTCTCAGCCATTAAAAACCCTCCCCTTATTAATCTAGTTTCGATAGATTCCGTTGGATTTGTCCAAAATGCTTACTCGCATGCTCCACAATTAAGTGGTTCACTATAAACGAGATTGGTTTTGTTCCAAAATTAGGATTACGGCTCGGTGCTTCAGCTGCTAAAGTATCGCTATCTAAGCTGCCGAGTTCTTCTCCCACTTGATCTTTTAATCTAGTAAGTTCGTTAACGATTTCCTCCACACTCCGCTGATCCGCAGCTGCAACTGCATCAAGACGTGCTTGCTGAAGGTGATTCCTTCCCCATTCTGCTCCCGGATTCGCTTTTAAATAGTTGATTTCACCAATCCAATAAGGAACAGCTTCTAATACATGACATAAGATTTCCATGATGGACCATTCTTCTTCACTTGGTTTCCAGCGAATGGTTTCCTCAGAAAGAGCGTTGGTTGTTTTAATCATTTGATCTAACGATTGTTGAACCGATTCGATAGCTGGCTGAATCGTAGTCAATGTCATTATAATTTCACCTCAACAGCCACTTTTTTGACCGTATTTTCTAGTGAACCAATTTGATCAATTTCGATTTTGACGACATCGCCATCTTTAAGGAAGGTCTGCGGGTTCATCGCAAACCCTACTCCGCCTGGGGTACCTGTTAAAATGACATCTCCTGGTTCAAGAGTCATCAAGTTAGATAAAAATTCAACTAAGTATTGAACAGAGAATACAAGATTAGCAGTATTCGTATGTTGTCTTTCTTCACCGTTCACTGTTAAAACAACCTCTAAACCAGATGGATTTTCTAGTTCATCGGTAGTGATAAGCCATGGACCCATTGGGGCACTTCCCTCAACTGTTTTTCCTTGAAGCCATTGAAGGGTCCGGCGCTGGATATCACGGTAAGTAACATCATTTACAATTGTGTAACCTGCCACATAGTCTAAGGCATCTTCTTGTGATACATTCCTTGCTCTTTTGCCAATGACAAAGGCAAATTCTGCTTCATAATCAAGCTGCTCTGAAATTGGGAAGAACGGGATATCGTCTTGTGGGCCAATAACAGTGTTAGCAAACTTTGCAAATACAACCGGATGTTGTGGAATTTCACGTTTCATTTCCAAAATATGTTCCCGATAATTATGACCTACGCAAATCATTTTCCCTGGATTTGGAACAGGCGCTTCTACTTTTACCTCATCTGTGGACAAGACAAGTTTGCGGCCTTTGTCTTCTTTATTGTTTAGGGCAAATTGAATCGCTTCCTCAGCTTTCGCTAAACTTTCCTTGCCTCCTTGTAGAAGACCGTTCATGTCTGAAGGAACATATGCTTCAGCAATTTGGCGGTAGCGAAGTTGCCCTTCAGATTCTAGCAATGACTGGTAAGCTAAATTTAAATCAATTACATTATTTCCTTCTACTGCTCCTACACGTGAAACTCCTTCTCTTGAAAACGTTATCAATTTCATCTGTCGATTCTCCCCTTTTGTTTTTATGTGTCATTTCCTGTTCTTTCATTGCGTAAGTAATTTGATATTAACTGTGTCCATCAATAGGATACAATGGTCACTATTATGATAAAACAGTATTCAGACAATTGTCAATATTAACATTACAAAAAATAAATTTTGGAGTTAATCTTAAGTCTGTCTCTTTAAAAGTAAGATGGAGTTTGTTATTTTAAAAACATATAAACTATTGGTAGATGTATTGGAGGGCAATATGGAAAATGTTAAAAAAGGGGCTACTATTCAATCCCTTGAAATTGGCATGGGGATCATTGATTTAATTGCTAAACATGGAAAGCCAATAAAGTTCTCTGAAATTCAAGAGCTTTCACAGACAACAAAGAGTAATCTCTATAAATATCTTAATACCTTTACTCAATTGGGAATCCTCTATCGAGAAAAGGGGTCTGGTGCTTACTTACTTGGCAGCAAATTAGTGGAATACGGCATGGCGGCGGTTGACCAGGAAAATGTCCTTGATCGGATTACGCCTTACTTAGAACTGCTTAATAGCAAAACTTCAAGTACCGTGTTATTTTCTATTTGGACCAATAATGGTCCGATGGTTATTAGGATGTTTAATGTAAGCCAAGGCTTTAATATTGGGGCAACCATCGGAACGCTACTGCCGCTGTTTTCTGCTGCTGGTAAAATTTTCATGGCATTCTCGAATGAGGATATTATTCAGAACTGGAAAGAAAGTGAAAGTAAAAGGATCCCCCAAGAACAACTTCAACAACTGGAAAAAGAGATATTGCACATTAGGGAAAAAGAAATTGCATTTGCAAGAGAACCGCTTGTACCTTCCGTCTCCTCTGTTTCTTTTCCCGTTTTAAATTACAAAAGAGAGCTTTTAGGTGCGGTGGCGATTGTTGGTTTCTCCGAGCAAATACCCAAAAACGATAACGATCCTCACAGTGAATTTATTTTAGAAATTAGCCGGCAGATATCAAAGAGCTTCGGCTACAAATCGGCATACTAGAAAATCACGGGGACGGTTCTCTTGCTTCCGAAGCAGGAGAACCGTCCCCGTGATTTCTTTTTTGTCATTTTTAAAATCTTAATTTTAAAAATATTAATAATTCTTGAAAAATGATTCCACCAATATTATAATCACTTTTAGATAAACAAGTTTACTATTAGTGGAAATTATAGCTGTGACTTGCAAACGCATTCATCTTCTACCATACTCACAGATTGGAGGAAATGTATCGATAATTATTACTATTGTTATGGGGATTAAACGAATTAATTTAGGTTTTTCATTAACTGAGTAGTTGATTATACGGGGGAACGAACAAAGGGGGAGGAGTTTCAAATGAGGAAAGTAAATGTCAATACCTTTATTGATAACCAAAAATTTAACCGCTTTCATTTAATTTTAATCATTAGCTGTTTGTTTATCATTATTTGTGATGGTTACGACATGTTTATGTTAGGGGCCATTCTGCCATCGTTAATGCAAGATTGGGGAATTAATCCTGTTGAAGCAGGAAAATTGAGTAGTTATGCCCTATTTGGGATGATGCTCGGAGCCTTGATTTTCGGGCCCCTCGCTGACAGGATGGGCAGGAAGAACGTTATTTTAGCTTGTTGTGCCATTTTTACAATTTTCACCTTTACTTCAGGATTTTCAAATGGACCTGAGTCTTTTGGTTTTCAAAGATTTCTTGCCGGACTCGGTCTAGGCGGGGTCATGCCGAACCTGATTGCACTTGTGACAGAATATGCCCCAAAGAAATATCGAAGCACGCTTGTTTCCATTATGTTCAGCGGACATGCGGCCGGCGGTGTGGCCGCTTCTTTAGGTGCACTCTATCTTTTACCATTATTTAGCTGGCGTGCAGTCGTTTGGGTTGCAGCCACTCCGATTTTATTTATTCCAATTCTTTATAAAACACTTCCTGAATCGTTTGGGTATTATGTCTTGAAAAATAAAAAGGAGAAACTAGCCCAGCTTCTTAATCGGATTGATGGAGCCAGCCAATATAGCTCTACAGATGAATTTATTACTGAGATAGTTAGCAAGGATTCTACGTTTACTGTTCGAAAGCTATTTAGTGAAAAGCGTGCGTTCAGTACCATCATGTTTTGGGTTGCAGCATTTATGTGTTTACTCGTTATGTATGGTCTTAGCACTTGGCTTCCAAAACTTATGCAAGCATCCGGTTTTCCAATTGGGTCTAGCTTGACCTTCTTGATTACATTAAATGTCGGTGCTATTGTTGGTGCAATCTTTGGCGGAAAGCTTGCCGACCGTTTCGGTTCAAGACTTGTCTTACTTTCGTTTTTCATTACGGGGTTTTTGGCATTAACCTTGTTAAGCTTTAAGCCAAACATGTTTTTGTTATACCTGCTTCTCTTCATTGCTGGCGGAGCTACAACAGGCACACAAATTATTATGAATGCCTATGTATCTCAATATTATCCTAATGAAATAAGATCAACAGGAGTAGGCTGGGAACTAGGAATTGGCAGGATTGGCGGCATCCTTGGTCCAACACTAGGAGGTATCTTGCTAAGTTCACAACTGCCCCTGCAGGTAAACTTCTTAGCATTCGCAATTCCATGCATTATCTCAGCCATAGCCATCCTGCTCGTACGTGAGAAGTATAGTTCGCAATCGATTGGGGCAGGAAAAAATTTAAAAGTAGTATCTTAGAACCACGGACGGTTCTCTTGCTTCGGAAGCACGAGAACCGTCCCTTTGCGTGGGTGTTATTTTTGAAAGAGACCAAAACAGGCTCTCAAGGGATCCAGCCTAAAATCTGTAAGACTGTTATTACGATTTCGATTACAATTAGAATCACGACAATCCATTCCACGAACAGCCCTCGGATTGAATGGCTAATGGTGGAGAAACCATCAATAATGTTATATAAAATTTCTGTTTTGCTTTTTAAAATTATATGGCGGTCGTTCAATTCAAAAAAATCCATCATTTTGTCGTAAAATTCGTTGGCATTACTGCTCTTCCAAGTGATATCTGGCTTATCCAAAATCATGATATAGGCTAAAGTGTTATAGTCATGACGTAGAATTTTTGCAGTCGTCCTTGCCAATTCTTTATTGCCTATACGTAGCTTCCCTTTTTCCAGCCGGTCAATCATGGTTTCGAGCCTGTCGTGAATGCCCTCTAATTGTTCCTCCGTTTTTTCAAGAGCAACCGATTTTGCAAGAACAGTAGAAATTAATTCAGGGTAAAAAGGCTCGTATTCAGGTACAACTACATATTCGTCGGTCAATTCAAGGGCTGCTTTTTCATTGATATGAAGACTATAATCGTCCGAATACCTGCCTATGTTTTTCAGATCCATTTCCGGCTCGAAAGTTTGGAGGTAGTTTAAAAAAACCTTGATCTCATCGTCCGTCGAGTGATTAATAAATACCACACTTCCAAACGAAAAAACCAGAACACTTTTCGATTCGTCCACTTCTTTCCCTAGAATGGTTTGAAGGATGCGTCCTCTCAGGATTAAAGGTTCTTCCCAGGTGAACTTCTTTGGAATGCCGCATTGTAAAGCAATTTTGTTTAGATCAATTTCGTTTGTAATAGAAATTGCTTTAAAGGAAATATCCATCATTTTTTCACTCTTTCACAGATTAGTCACTCTTTCATTTAAGTCTATTTTTCTCAACAAATCAAATACGCATGATTCAAAACAACAAAAAAATGCCTTACCCAATAGGGTAAGACACTTTGCGAGCGCGGGGACGGTTCTCTTGCTTCCAGAGCAGGAGAACCGTCCCCATGCTTCCATTCGGCAATTACAAATCTTCACCGTTAGTTTCAATAACATTCTTATACCAATAGAAAGATTTTTTCTTCTTTCTTTCTAATGTACCGTTACCATGGTCATCTTGGTCGACATAGATGAATCCATAACGTTTAGACATTTCTGAGGTGCTTGCGCTGATTAAATCAATACAGCCCCAGCTGGTGTAACCCATCACTTCTACTCCGTCATTGATGGCCTCTCCCATTTGTTCAATATGGGCACGTAGATAATCAATCCGATAATCATCATTGATTGAACCATCTTCTTCTACCTTATCATAGGCTCCTAATCCATTTTCAACGATGAATAAAGGTACTTGATAGCGGTCATACATTTTCTTCAAGGTAATCCTTAAGCCTTTAGGATCAATTTGCCAGCCCCAATCAGATGCTTCTAAATAAGGGTTTTTAATTCCACTGAAGAAGTTTCCTTTTTCTTTTAACCGATCAGGATTACCACTTGTCACCATCGTCATATAGTAGCTAAATGATAAGAAGTCTACTGGATGCTGCAACAAGATTTCCTCATCACCCGGTAACATCTCAATTTGGATATTATTTTTTTCAAAATAGCTCAGCATATAGCTTGGATAATAGCCGCGTACTTGAACATCTGTGAAGAATAGATTCTTTTGATCTTCTTCTAATGCCGCTAAAACATCATCTGGACTGCATGTTTCTGGATATACTTCCATACGTGCCAGCATACAGCCGATCATCGCATCTGGAATCATTTCATGACAGGCTTTTACGGCCCGTGCACTTGCCACAAATTGATGGTGCAGAGCTTGATAAACGGCTTGTTCTTTATGATCGATACGGTCGACAAGAATCCCGCTGCCAATATACGGAGAAATGGTTGATACATTAATTTCATTAAACGTTAACCAGTATTTCACCTTGGTTTTATAGCGATTAAATACAGTTTCTGCATAATGAACGAAGTAATCGACTAAGCGGCGGTCGGTCCAGCCATTATATTTTTGCACCAAGTGGAGCGGCATTTCATAGTGAGATAAAGTCACCAAAGGCTCAATGCCATATTTTAATAGTTCATCAAACACCTTGTCGTAGAATGCCAGGCCTTCTTCATTTGGCTCCAATTCATCCCCATTTGGAAAGATACGCGGCCAAGAAATCGACAATCGGAAGGTTTTAAAGCCCATTTCATCAAACAAGGCGATGTCTTCCTTATAGCGGTGATAAAAGTCAATTCCGCGGCGTTTAGGGAAGTTGTCACCCTCATTCCCTGCGAATAACGCTTCTAATTCTTCTTCACTTCTGACATCCATTTCGATGTCATTTTTACGCTCTTCTTTCGGGATAAAGGTAACCATATCAAAAATCGATAAACCCTTACCGCCTTCATTATAAGCACCTTCTAATTGGTTAGCTGCGGTTGCTCCGCCCCATAAAAAACCTTCAGGAAAACGCCTCTTTTCCATTGTTATACCTCCAATTGTTAAATAATCAGTCTTATCTTTTTATAAATTAATGATTCTCTTTAATACATTAAGGTTTTGCGAATAAGATAATCATACTATCGACCAACAAAAAAAACTGGTCTATTTAAGACCAGTTGAAGTCAAATTAGATTCACAAAAAACGTTGATACCGGTTGATTAAGATATCAAATAATCGCAATAGAGTATAGCTGCTAACACTACCATTCTCAATTTTGCCACATTGCAAAACTTCATGAAACATTTCCAAGTTACGAAGCTCACTAGAAAAAGTAATCAGCACTTTCTTACCTTTAGCGGTTTTGATTTTTTCACTAATTGGAAAATGATGAGAAAGGATATTTCCTTGAATGGAGATCGTTATAATCATATCTTCATCCAATAAATCAGATAATCCATCAATTTGTTTAAATAGATTTGTATCACATTCGCATAGCTTTCCAAGAAGGAATAGTTTTTTTTGCAATTCCATTGCTTGAACTTGATGTTTTTCAAAACCTAAGATCACAATTCTTCTCGATTTCTTAATTTGATTTGCTATCTGATCAATCTGAGGCGTTGGGATATTATCTATCATCTCAATATTTTCATTTAATTGTTTAAAAAACATCTGAGTGCTTAATTCAGAATCAGAATTTTCATGGAAAGAGGCTCCCATTGGAACAGCAACACTATTTCTTAGGTTTGAAAAATTTCTAAAACCAATCCTTTTGCAAAAACGATTAATTGTCGAAGGAGCCACATTACATGCCTCTGCAACACTATCTAATGAAAAACTCTCAATCTTATGGATATGCTCCAAAAGACTTTTCGCTATGTAATAATTGATATCCTTATTAAGAGAATTATTTATATACGCCAAAAGTGTATAAATCAGCTGCTCCATTTTCCCCACCTCACCTAAGAAATTCTAACACATATCACTGACCAACAAAAAGTGCCTTCACCCCAATTGGGTAAGGCACTTTTGTGAAGCATGGGGACGTTTCTCATGCTTCCGGATCCCGGAGCAGCAGAACCGTCCCCACGCTTCTTTTTTCATTAACCACAAATCGTTAATAATGTTTCCTTCTGTTCGATTGCTTTTTTTGCTGTTGGATTAATTTCTGCGTAATCTCCACTGTTGGTGATGATAATAGGTGTTGTTACTTCACAACCCGCTGCTTTAATTTTAGCGATGTCAAATTCTACCAATAAATCACCTGCTTTGACGGTATCGCCTTGATTGATATGAGCGGTAAAGTGTTCTCCTTCTAACTTAACAGTATCCATGCCAACATGAATGAGGATTTCCACGCCATAATCTGATGTAATGCCAACCGCATGTTTGGTTCTGAATAGTGTGGTTACCACGCCGTTCACTGGAGAAACTACTTTTCCTTCTGATGGTTCAATCGCAATGCCTTTTCCCATTACTTCACTTGAAAATGCTGCGTCTTCTACTTGATTTAATGGAATCACTTTTCCTTTTAACGGACTTGCAACTTCTTGCATACGGGTTTTATCGATCACTTTTACTGTCTTTGGTTCATTTGCTGATTTTTCTTTATTTGCTTGATCTTTGAAACCGAATAGATATGTTAAAACAAACGCTACTACAAAGCCTGCAATTAAAGCAATGATTGCTCCATAGAACGACATATCTAGTGATGAACCTGGTTTGATAAAGGCTGGGAAAACGAAGATCCCCATACCACCAAACATCCATAATTTCCCTGCAGTAGCACCAATAATACCACCGCCGACTGCACCGCCGATACAGCTCATAATAAAAGGTTTTTTAAGTGGTAACGTTACACCGTAAATAGCTGGTTCTGTAACACCGAAAATACCTGAAATGAAAGCTGGAACACTTAGTGATTTCAATCCTTTGTTTTTTGTCTTTAACATTACTGCTAATACTGCACCAATTTGTGCGAAACATACCATAACGGTTGTTGCCAGAACTGGATCAAAATGTAAAGTTGTTAAGTTGTTAATGGCGATTGGGACTAGTCCCCAGTGAAGTCCAAAGATAACGAATATTTGCCAGAACCCTCCGAGTATTAAACCGGCTACAACAGGGCTTAGCTTATAAATCCATAATGTCGCAGCACCAAGAAGAGTACCTGCCCATGTAGCAACCGGACCAATCACTAAGAAAGTTAATGGAACCATAATGATAATCGTTAAAAATGGAACTACGAAAGTTTTTACAACATCTGGAACAATTTTTTTGAACCCTTTTTCTACTTTTGCTGCAAAAAATGCTGAAAGTAAAATCGGAATAACAGATGAAGCATAACTCATCATGATAACTGGTATACCTAAGAACGTAATACGAATATCAGACTGGAATAATGAACCTTTAAATAGTGTATAAAGTGGATTTCCTGCTGTTAACGTCGACAATGTTGGATGCACCAAAGACGCGGCAATTGCCATTCCGATAAAAGGTGTCCCACCGAATTTTTTCATTGCTGTGTATCCTAAGAAGATGGGTAAGAAATTGAATAAACCGTCTCCTGCGATATTTAGTAAGTTATAAGTTCCTGATGTTGCTGTCACCCAGCCTAAAGCAAGGATTAGTGCAGCGAAACCTTTAATCATACCTGTTGCGGCTAAAACGCCTAAGATCGGAGTAAACACTCCAGAAATCATATCTATAAATCTAGCAAGTAATCCTGCTTTGTTTTCTTCTCCTGCATCATTATCAACTGCTCCACTCATATTCGCTACTTGTAAGAACGTTGCATAGACATCAGGTACGTGGTTACCAATAACAACCTGATATTGCCCGCCACTTTGCATAACGGTCACAACGCCCTCTAAATTTTTGATCTCTTCCGTTTTGGCGATTTTCTCGTCCTTTAATTTAAAACGAAGTCTTGTTACACAATGAAACACACTGTTAATATTTTCTTTCCCGCCGACTAACTCTAAAATGTTCTTTGTTAATCCTGTGTAATCCTTTTTAGCCATCAAAAACACCTCCAAAATTTTAAAAACTATTTTTGTATTCGCTTTCAATCCAAGAAAAACAAAAAACCTAAACTACTCAGAATATAAGAACATAGCATTCTCATACTTTGAGTAATTTAGGTTTTGCCTGCTGGACAGTAACAATCCTAAAAGGGAATTGTTTTATTTTGTTTTTGTTTATGCTTTGATTCTATCATGTTTAAATGAATTGTCAACGCTTTCAAATGGTCTTTTTTAATAAAACTATACCGGTAATAAATACCTAATTTACTTTCTATAAATCAACCTTCGACACCAAGTAATCTCCCTTTCGGATATTAAAATGATTAGATATTTTCTTCCTTAAGCACACATATAAATATAAAAGTGTATTTTAGTACCCAAGTTAAAGAGGTGGGTTATATGGGCACTGATCCATTTACTAAGACCGTATTCGAAGCTTTTGTACAGGCAATAATCCCTAGTATTCCAGCACTTGCTCAAAAACTTTTTAACATACAATACTTTGGTGCATCTGAATTACCCATCCATGAATACATCATTTGGACACTAGACCATTCGGTTTCCCTCCTAAAAAATACAAACTACTCATTATCAAGACAAACAGCTGAACTGCTTGAATTAGCGGCCCATCAATTAGCATTAAACAGCGGGTATATCCAGGCACTTACCTTTTACAAAATTCCTAATAACATCATTTTCTCAGCCCTAACACCAGAAGACCGTTTACGCTCCGTAACTCTTTTAGAACAGCTTACGATTAATCCTGCATACTTACCATATCCTTTCAACCAGAATCCTCGTTTTGTACTGCCTGTCATTGATGTTATAAACAGACTTGCGATGTTTGGTTTCTACTCGGAATGGTCTGGATATGGGACAACACGTTTGAACCCGCCTAACAATCGCAATTTAGAAACATTTCCCATAAGTTGGATCCAAGTCAAATATCCCGGCCCTTCAAAAGGGTATCATGCATTGCGGGGATACCTAGTCGATAGGTTTATAGAATAGGAGGAACCTAAGCATGTGTCTTGATGCTGATGTAATTGTTATTGGAGCAGGCGGCGGCGCGGTCATCGCCAAAGAACTTGGTGAAAAGGGAATATCTGTCTTACTATTGGAAGCTGGGCCATGGTACGGCAATCAAAAATGGCCCGAACCTAACAAGCATCCTGGAGCCCTAACCAGCTCAGGGGTAACGGATTTGAGTAAAGAAATTTTAGACAAATGTTTTACTGATTATGAAGAAGACATGAACGATTTGGTATCCGGAAAATTACGTTGGGGACCGGCTGACAGGAATCAAAAGCCGTGGTTCCGGGGATTACAGCAAAAGGGATTTATCTGGCAGAATTCTGGGATAGGAGGAACAACCCTCCAATACCTTGCTAATTCACCACGGGCTTATCCGATGGCAGTAGATCACGTATGGCCTATTTCCTATCGTGAATTGATTCCCTACTATGAAAAAGTCGAAGCTACTCTTCCTGTGAAACCAGCACCCATGACAGCAAAAGAGGAGTTATTTTTTTATGGGGCGAAAAAAGCAGGGTGGTCGCTATTAAAAACCAATAATGTTACAACTCCAGGATACCGTCCGCAGCCAAATGCCATTCTTCAGCCTGACCCGCAGATCAATAATCCCAGGTTTGATTTTAATGAGCCACATTTAGGATGTACACTCAGAGGGCATTGTATAAATGGTTGTAAAATAGGGCCTTCCGTTGAAACTGTAGCGAAACGGTCAACATTAGTTAGTTACATACCATTGGCTCTAAAGACAGGAAATGTCGAAATTCAACCTAACACGTTTGTGACCAAGATTTTAACTGATGATGATTCCACTATAGGACTTTCAGCGATCGGAGTACAGGTTAGAAACACATGGACAGCTGAAACAGCTGAATTAAGAGCAAAGGTTATCGTTATGTCAGCTGGTGTGATTGAAACACCTCGACTTTGGCTGAATTCAAAACTACCAGATAACCCTTGGGTGGGAAAAGGCTTAACGAACCATTGGTTTGATTGTATTACAGGTATATTTGATGAGAGGGTTTTAACCAGCATCTTGGGAATTTCAGAGGGATTACCGTACATAGGACAAACCTCTGGGGCAAGATTTGACTACCCTGGTCTTGGGATGCTATTAGCTTTCGGAACCAGCCCTGGTGCTTATTCTACTTTATTATATGGATCCAGCCAATCGGGTTATGCCCTCTTCAACACTCCTTCCCCAAAGGGATTAGAAGGAGTAATAACAGGTTCGATGCTAAAAAAGGTCATGTCCGATTATCCAAGGACTTTAAGTATTGCCGTAATTATTGATGATGAGGTGAATCAAAGGAATGGAATTTCGTTAGATCCCGTTCGAATGGATGAGCATGGTCATGTTCCTATCCTTAATTATAACCCTAATAAAAACGACATTCCTAAAAGGGAATACTTAACTAGAATTGGGGCAGATATTTTAATAAAGGCTGGTGCAAAACAGATTATTCGTACAAACATGCCGCCTGGTGTGTTTATTCATATTCACAGCACCATGCGAATTGGTTATGTCACGGACACAAATTGCGAGGCACATCAGGTAAAAAGGTTATTTATCGCAGATAATAGCGTACTTTACAATAGCCTAGGCGGGCCTAATCCAACTCTTACCACCCAAGCCCTTGCCACCCGGACGGCTGAAAAAATTGCAGATAAATATTTTTAGTGTTTGATTTAGGTCTATCTACTTGAACCGTTTCTTTCTCTTACACACTAAAAGAGAGGCAGCAAAGTAAAACACTGCCTTTCCTTGTTAGTGTGTACTTAAACACTTATTCTTGCACTAGTTGAATAATTTCCTCCTTTGTTGGGAGGGAGGAAATCGCCCCTTTTCCTGTGGTCGTAAGAGCTCCACTTGCATTGGCATACGTAAGAATTTCTTGATAATATTTATGGAGAACTTCTTCAAGATTTTGTTGTCTAACGTTTTTTTCTAAAAGCTTGTATAAAAAGCCCCCAATGAAAGCATCTCCAGCTCCAGTGGTATCCTGCACATCAACTGCGAACCCGCTTGATTGAAATTGTTGGCCTTTAACATATAGTTCTGCACCTTGAGAACCTTTTGTAAAAATAACAGCTTTAACGTCACCAACAAATAAAGATTGAATTGCTCGATCTACCTCATTAATTCCAGTAATGAATTCTAGCTCTTCATCCGATATTTTCACAAGCTGTGCCTTCGGAATAAATTCTAAAATTGTCTTTCTGCAAGCTTCAGGATGTTCCCACAGAGGCAGACGGACATTGGGGTCGAAACTGATTATACTGCCCTTATCCTTTGCTAAACGAATTGCCTTTACATGGGCCTGCTTCATCGGACTCTCCACTAAATCTACTGAACAAAAATGGAGAATATCACCCTCTTCAAACCAATTCTCCTCTATTTCACTTTCATGCAGCAAAAGATCCGCAGAAGGTTTGCGATAAAACGAAAAGTCCCTCTCTCCGTCAGCTCGTAACGATACGAAGGCAAGCCCCGTATTCGCCTCACTTGTTCTTGATATTTTATCCGTCATCACCCCTGCCTGCTGAAGCTGCTCTAAAAGGAAATCACCAAACGCATCATTACCTAATTTGGTAATCATCGATGCCCTTCCTCCGTATTTCGCTACTGCGGCTGCGACATTTGCTGGAGCGCCACCTGGAGCCCGCTCAAACTCTAACACATCTTTAAGCGCTTTTCCCTTTTGAAGGGGAATAAAATCGATCAATACCTCACCAATTGAATACATAGTTCCCATCATCTACACCTCATGCTCCTACTAAATGTCCCATTTGCTTGCTTGAAATAATGCCCTTCCGCCTTCTGCAAAAAAACGGATCTCCTTGCTGTCCGCACCCGGGAAAATCCTGCTGGTAAATACCTCTTCACCATCATTTATAAAAATCTCAACAGAAGAGATATCCACAAAAAGATGAAGCTTTATTTTAGTTCCATCCACAGAGCATTTCCTCTCAGTTCCATACTGTTCTCCTACTGGTTCTCCTGAGAAAGTACGGTCTAATATGACCTTTTTCTGGACCGCATCATATTTAAGAATTGTTTTTTCCTTTGCACCCGCTCTGAATTCCACACCGAATACTTCCGCATCAAAGTTCTCAAATTCACATATCATCTCAAAAGAAGCCCCATTAAAATGCTCGTAAACATTCTTCTCATCGAAGAGGACATCACTTATATTATGCTGCTGTTTACGGAGTCCTTGAAGCTCTTTGACTGGCTGCTGAACGAGCTTGCTTCCACGGATCGATAATTCTCTAGGAAGCGTCAAACAATGAGCCCAACCATTTTTGTCAGTCGGGTATTCCATTTCCGGAAGCCCCATCCAACCCACTAAAATTCTGCGGCCATCTGGCGCCAACATCGTTTGTGGTGCATAAAAATCAAAACCTCTATCCAGTTCCTGAAAGGAGCCATGTGTCAGGGTTCGTGTTCTTACATCAAGTGGTTCGCCAAGAACATAACCAGATTGATAAATATTTTGAAACAGATCGCCATTAGGGGTTAGTCCCTGAGGAGAAAAAATTAAGACACCTTGGTCCTGCAATTCAAAATAGTCCGGGCATTCCCACATATAGCCGAAACTTGACAGGCTGGTTCGCAATTCCCCTTCGAAATTCCAATTCTGCAAATCTAGAGAACGATACAACACAACACAGCCTGTCTCATTTTCCCGCTGCGCACCAATGACAGCATAGTATTCATTTCCTGCTTTCCAAACTTTAGGGTCACGGAAGTGGTCTGTATAGCCATATGGTACATGATCTATCACGGGTTGTTCTAACTTATTTATTTTTCCATTCACATCCATAAAAGCTAGGCATTGATAGGGATGTCGCACCCAGTTCTCATCACGAGTATTGCCTGTATAAAGGAAATGCAGTTTCCCCTCATGCTCAATCGCACTTCCGGAATAAGCCCCATGACGATCGAACTTACTTGAGGGTTCAATTCCGATTCCAGCATTTTCCCAATGAACCAGATCCTTTGATTTAGTGTGATACCAATATTTTAGTCCGTGCACGGGTCCTAGCGGAAACCATTGATAAAACAAGTGATATTCTCCATTATAATAAGAAAAACCATTGGGATCATTTAATAAACCTGTTTCTGGTTGTATGTGAAAAGTTTGCCGCCATTGGCATCCCTCAACTGCTGCTTGCAAATTCAAGATTTCTTCTTTGCTTGCTTCTTCTATCCGGCGATATCGCTGCTCTTTTGTCCAAATCATGTTTGTCTAACTCCTTATGAAAGAAAGGAGAATCACCTGATTCCCCTCTTTGTTATTGATTATGCCGCTTGTTTCTCATTGGCCGAAGTACTTTTTCTAGAATCACGCTTAGCCAGTACAAAAGTAACGACGAATGCTACTACAATGGAAATAGCCATTCCAATTACATAAAGAAGAATGGAACCCGGCTTGATTGAAATGATTCCTGGCAGACCGGCCGCTCCCAATGCAACTGCTTTTACCTTAAAGAAGGTGATAAACCCTGATGCAACACCAGATCCAATAATTGCTCCTATAAATGGATATTTTAGCTTTAAATTGATACCGAACATCGCTGGCTCTGTAATTCCTAATAGTGCGGAAATACCGGAAGCAGAAGCAAGACTCTTCAGCTTTTTATCTTTCGTCACAAGCAACACAGCAAGAGTTGCTGCACCTTGAGCAACGTTTGACATAGCTGCTATTGGGAATAGGAATGAGCCACCCGTTTTTGCAATATCGGAGATTAATTGTGTTTCAACCGCAACAAAGCTTTGATGCATACCTGTTATCACGATTGGGGCATAGAATAGCCCTAAAAGAGCGCCGCCAATAAATCCCGTCGTATCATATAACCAAACAAGGCCGTCTGTGAAAAGGTTACCAGCTGTTCTCATAAACGGACCTACAAGGGTAAACGTTAAAACTCCCGTTACCAAAATAGATAATAGTGGTGTTAATAGATTATCCAAAGCAGATGGAATAACTTTACGCAAACTAATTTCTATTTTTGCTAGAATAAAAGAAGCAGCCAAAACGGGCAGTACCGTTCCTTGATAGCCTACCTTTTCAATATCAAAACCAAGTATGTGCCAAACTGGTACTTTGTGATCCACTAAAGCGGCTCCGTAGCTATAAGCATTTAACAAATCTGGATGAACCATAATCATCCCAAGGGCAGCCCCTAAATAGGCATTTCCTCCAAATCGTTTTGTTGCCGAAAACCCTATTAATACTGGCAAAAATACAAAGGCAGCATTTGCAAACGTATTAATCATCGCAGCTAAGTCAGCGATACCCGGATTCGCATCAATTAAAGATTTCCCATCCATAAATAAATCTTTAGCCGTTAATAAGTTATTCAGTCCCATCAATAAACCACCCGCAACGATGGCTGGAATAATTGGAACAAAAATATCAGAAAGTAATTTAACTAACTGCAAAAGAGGATTTTGCTTTTTCGCTCCTGCATTTTTTACCTGGCTTGTTGACATCTCGTTAATCCCTGCAAGGTTTACAAATGGTTTATATACTTCATTAACAATTCCAGAACCTAAGATGATTTGGAATTGTCCAGCTGTAGAAAATGTTCCTTTTACCGTATCAATTGCATCTAATGCCGCTTGGTCCACCTTTTCTTCGTCATGTAAAACTAAACGCAGTCGTGTAGCACAATGTGCTGCAGCTGAGACATTTTCTTTACCGCCAATTGCATCCAAAATCGCTTGTGCAACTTCCTTGTGGTTCATGATTCATTCTCCTTTTTTATGGTTTCTGGGTATCTATTTAGAATTACCTTGTTGTAGAACCGGTTCCAAACAGGGTTAAAAAAATAAAACGCAGTGTTTTTGGAACCGGTTCTATTTTTCTGGTTAGAAAAACGGTTCTTTGTGGAACCGATTCCAAACACATTATAATTTACCACTTAATAAATTGTCAACGCTTTCTCGTTCAATTATTTTATATTTTGATAAAATAATTGGGGATAATTCTTCACTGTTAATTAGTTTAACCATACTTTGGGCAGCCACTTGTCCGGCCTCTTTATAAAAAAACTGAACAGTCGTTAAGCTAGGATGGATGATCTCCGTAACCTCATATCCTCCGAAGCCTGTAATGGATAAGTGATCCGGTACATTAATCCCCTTTAAATGAGCTGCTTTTAAAGCACCAAGGGCTATGTTATCTGTTGCACAAACAAGTATAGAAGGATTGAACTTATCAATTATATCCGGAACCCTTTTGATTGCCTCCGCCATTTTAAAGCTCGTCTCATAGTATTTAACTTCACAGTCACCCGCCTCTTGAATCGCCTTTGTGAACCCTTTTTTTCTGTTGACGCCGACAGCAATATCTTGTTCCGTAACTCCTAAGTAGGCTATTTTCCGGTGTCCTTTGGCGATTACATATTTACCTATATCATAACCCGCCTCAAAATCATTATGGATGAGACTATACACAGCTTGATGCTGCTGACCAACTAGTAAAATAGGTATTTGCAGCTGCTGGAATGCTTCAATGTGTGTATCGGTAATTTGTGTTGCAAGCAAAATAATTCCCGCTACCTTTTGCCTAGCCATGGTGTAAATATTTTCGATTTCACGATCTAGATCCTGACTAGTGTTTGAAATTAACATTTGGTAATTCAGTTCCCTAAGCTGCTCATCTATTCCTATTAAAGTTTGTGAAGTAGCATAGGAATCCAGCCGAGGCACGATTGTCCCAATAATATTTGGTTTCTTTGCTTTTAAACTTTGAGCAAAAGTATTAGGAATATAACCCGTTTCTTTTATTACCCGCTCAATCTTTTTCTTTGTTAATTCGCCGACAGACCCGCCATTTAAATACCTGGAAACAGTACTCTTGGCAACACCAGATAATCGGGCAATGTCTGCAATAGTTTTCATAGCTTCAACCTCATTTTTCATGTAACTAATTTGTATTATTCATTTGATCGGTTAATTTAATAGTTTTCGTCCTTGGTCTACTTTAGTATAAAATCATTTTTTCCATGAAGAAAGTCATTTAGAGTAAAATCGTTGAATTTTTTTCTGCAGTTCATTAAAATAAAAGATAATCCTAAATTTTTTATCAAAATTGGAACCGGTTCCTTAGTCCTGTTTTGCACAATAAAAGAACGCATAAAGGTGGTTTTCAAATGTTTAAAGGTTTTTTTAAAAAGAAAACGGTTGAAAGTGATCCATTTATCTTACAACCGTTAGAGGGACAATTAATACCTATCGAAACCGTTCCAGACCCTGTCTTTTCACAAAAAATGATGGGAGATGGTTTTGCGGTCCAGCCAACAAAGGGAACGGTTGTTTCACCGGTCGATGGAAAAGTAATAAGTGTATTTCCAACAAAGCATGCTGTGAGCCTCCTTGATCATAACGGAAGAGAGATTCTAATTCATGTAGGAATGGAAACAGTCAACTTAAAAGGCGAGGGGTTCACTTCTTTTGTCAAGGACGGGCAAACCGTTAAAAAGGGACAAAAGCTGCTCGAGGTTGACTTTGAATTCATTAAAGAGAAAGTACCCTCAATTATTACCCCAGTAGTATTTACAAACCTAAGTGATAATGAAAAGGTCGTTTGTGATGAACAGGGAATAAGAATCATTTAAAATCCTCTTTTATTAGTAATAGGTCTAGCCTCTTTTAATTAAGCAGCAAGGTTTACGAAAAGAGCCTTAATAAAAAAGAAAATCCCGTTTAAAAAAGGGATTTTCTTCTTTTGATTTGTTTAGACTAGTGCAAGTTTTGTTTCTTCTTTTGCTACTGATAGGCTGGCTTTAATTTGTTCTACACTGATATTCTTTCGGGAAACGCCTGTTTCCATTGCAGCGGAAGCAACTGCGGCTGCCACATGTGCAGCTACTCTCTTATCAAATGGATTGGGGATGACATAGTCTGCATGAAGTTCTACCTCTGAAATTAAACCAGCAATCGCATGAACTGCAGCAATCTTCATTTCCTCATTGATTTCTCTTGCCTGAACATCTAACGCTCCGCGGAAAATTCCCGGAAACGCCAAAACATTATTGACCTGATTTGAATAGTCCGAACGTCCTGTACCTACAACCAATGCTCCCGCTTGTTTTGCTTCTTCCGGCATAATCTCCGGTACGGGATTGGCCATGGCAAAAATAATCGGGTCACGTTGCATAGTACGAACCATTTCTGTTGTTACGGCACCTGCTGCTGAAACACCAACGAATACGTCAGCACCAACAAGAGCATCCGCCAACATCCCTTGTTTTTGTTCTTTATTTGTAACCTCAGCCATTTCCTCTTTGAACTTATTCATTCCAAAAGGGCGCCCCTTATAGATGACTCCTTTTGTATCACAAAGAATAACATCCTTTACCCCCATATGAAGCAAGAGTTTTACAATTGCTACTCCTGCTGCACCAGCACCGTTTACCACAACACGAATATCTTCTAGCTTTTTGTTTGCCAGTATAAGAGCATTAATTAATCCAGCAGCTGTTACAATAGCTGTACCATGCTGATCATCATGGAAAACAGGGATATCACAAGCTTTTCGCAGCTGATCTTCAATCTCAAAACATTGGGGTGCAGCAATATCTTCTAAGTTTATTCCTCCGAAGGTAGGTTCTAATAATTTGACCGTACTAACAATTTCTTTTGTATTAGTGGTACCTAGACAAATAGGGAATGCATCCACATTGGCAAATGATTTAAATAACACTGCCTTTCCTTCCATTACCGGCATTGCAGCTTTTGGACCGATATTCCCAAGGCCAAGTACAGCCGTTCCGTTTGATACAACTGCAACTAGATTCCCCTTCATAGTGTAATCATATACCTTACTTTCGTCCTGGTGAATATCCAGACAAGGTTCTGCAACACCAGGAGAATAAGCTAAACTTAAATCTTTAGCATTATTTACTGGAACCTTAGAAGTTACTGCAAGTTTTCCTTGATGTTCCTTATGCATCTTTAATGCTTCTTCCCTTAAGACTGACATACTCCTATCTCTCCCCTTTTAAATTTATACTTCCATCATAATACCCTGTAAGCATTTTCATAGATTTTGTAATTAAAAAAAGCAAGCTTCTTAAATTTTTTCTTTCTACACTCCTTTTGTTACTATCCAGATAAAGTAAAAATCGCACTCAAAAAGAGTGCGTATTAAATCTTATTATTGCAGTAATTGAATGATTTGCTCCTTTGTTGAGACAGCGGAAATCGCACCTTTTCCTGTGGTCGTAAGAGGCGTATTCACTGCCTTTTGCTGGTCACCATTTGTTAATGACTGACAGCCGAACACGATTTTAGTTCCCTTTCCTATTAGATCAAGTGTCTAGATAAGAAACTCCTACTATGTCTTAAATTTGGAATTATATTACATTCACACTTTTTTAGGTTTTCAATTTGTGCTCTGGTGTAACCAAGTTCCCCTAAGACTTCGTCTGTGTGTTCGCCAAGCAAAGGTGGGTGGCGTCGAACGTTAGAAGGAGTATCCGATAATTTAACTGGAAATCCCGGCACTTTCAAATTCTTTACATTAGGATGTTCAATTTCAATCATCATTTCCCTTGCTTGATCCTGAGGGTGATTAAGAACTTGATCAATCGTGTGTATTGGACCACATGGGACCCCAGCATGATCCATCTTTTCAAAAATATCTATGCTTTCCATCGTAATCAGTCTCTCAGACATAATATTTATAAGTTCTTGACGATGGGCAACTCGCTTTGCATTTGTTTCAAAACGAGCATCTTCCGATAAGTCAATCCACTCGAAAGCCTGGCAGCACTTTGTCCATAATCGATCATTTGCTACAGCCAAAATGATATCCATGTCTTTTGCTCTAACACTTAAAATATCTGGAGAATTATTTAGAATAATCTTTTTGCGCATGAATCACGTATAGCCTCTCTAAACTTACAGAGAGGCTTTTTCGATAATAAGTAATTCTCGCTTTGTTTGACGATGCAGATAACCATATTTTTACCAATATTAATTTTCGGTTTGAGTAAAGTGCTTTTTTTTCTTTAATAAAATTAAATAATAGAAAATATAATAAGCAAACATAATGAGCAATAGTCCTGCTGTCCAGGAACTTCCGACGGCTGCGCTAATATTTTGGTAGCCATTTGTTTGCTTTTGTAATGCTGCATCGGTTAGTATCCCAGATGTGTACATCCGATAAAAACGATAGATAAGCCTGGCTAAAAAGATGAAAGTAACCGTGCTCCCTATCCATATATTTGGACGGTAATACCAATGCTTTTCTCTCTTCTCAAAGGTAGTTAAAGCTGCCCCATAATAGCCGAGAAGGATACCTACTAGAATCCCAGCAACATCTGAGGTTAAGCTGATCGGATGGGTAAGCCCTGCAGATAAAAGGGCCAGCCCAATAATAAAGAGAATACACGTCCTGATTACCAATTTACGAGGATGAAGCTCCTGCCAGCCAATATTCCGACGAACCCGCCTGTAGATACCGAAAATAAAGATTACGATGATGATGACTAGGGTACTCAAGTGCTGAGTCATAGATTTTACCTCCATTTATTTTAATATTCTACAGCCTCTCAATAATCTCCAGCTTTTCCTTCTGAATTGCCTCTAACTCTATCATCTTTTCATCTGCTAGGGCATCTAACTTCTTCAAAATGCCTTTTATTCTAACGTACCGGTTTCATGTATTCTGCAAAGAGATTTGGATACTTTCTTGAACTTAACATCCCGTAATGAGTCAAAAAAAGAAATATTCGTTCAAATAAAGCTCTACCTTGAACAAGGTAATGTGCATACATATATTGGAATATATTTCTAATAATTTTAACACTAATTAATTAGGTTTACATCACGAAAATCTGATAAAAAACTCAGAAAAAACCGGTATAATGGATGACAAAGGAGTGGTATCGTTGAGTTTGAGTTTACGGGGTCACCATTTATTATGTGTACATGGCTTTCGTGGGATGGGTTACAGTCCTGATTTTGTAAAAAAAATGAGCGAAATTGTCGAGCAAATTAGAGATGATCGATTGGACTTTCCAATACAAGTGGTAGCTGCACTAGATGATACTTGTTGTACGTGTCCACATAAGGGAAAAATGACCTGCGAGGCAAGCGCTGGTTCTAATGAGCATGTCCTAACAATGGACTTTAACGTCATTCGTCAACTGGGATTAATCGAAGGTGCTGTCTACAATAAGTCCCTTTTAGTTCAATTAACGGCTGAAAAAGTGGAACCAGATGATTTGGATTATATTTGTAAGGGATGCTCCTGGCTTTCCTATGGAGTCTGCAAAGAGGGGATTGCCGATTTACGGGAGAAGTATGTAAAAGACTAAAGTATAATTTCGAAGATTACTAAAAGGGTCTTATGCTGATTTTATTTGAAAAATTTAAAGATTAGCCAATTCATTCTCATTCTTTAATAATATTTGTCCATAAATGTTATTTTTCCTTTGATACATTTCTTCTCTACTTTTTCAGGATAATTCCTGTTATTTTGGAGATCTTCTATACGGAGACTGCAAATAAACAGGGAAGGAAGATGCTTGTGGCCAACTTAACGATTTATGTAAAAGATGCTGTAAATGAACAACCAATTCAGTCGTTGGAATCGATCCTATCTCAGATGGATGGCATTGAAAGAGCCTTAGTGGATACTGAGGACGGCGAGGTGAAGATTGAATATAATGAAACCAGGGTTTCACCAGAAAAAATTAAAGAGACAGTCCTGCAGCATGGACTAAATCTACAGGATTAAGATGCTTTAACGACAAATCCCCCATTAATGATTGGGGGATTTGGTTTTAACTTAGAGATTATAACCCTCCGCAGGATTGGTTGGTCCCCTTTGTTTGTTGTTTGCTTGCTTCTCCGGTATCTTTTGAAACCGATTCAAGTCCATAACCAGTGGAACTTATTTCTAGATTCTCTTCTCTGTTCTTTTTAGATGTTGGATTTAAATTTGGATCAAAATTGTTTGTTTCCATTTGAGCCTCCTTAAGATCGTGTTAGTTAGATTATCTGCAATATTTAGCTTTTTAATTATGAAAGAAGGATATTATCCAGAATTAAGTTGACACTATGCTTGTTCAGAATAAATAGAATGAGGGATGAAAGATGGCGAAGACAAACGATCAAAAGGATACATCTGTAAAAATCGGCATGGACGGCGGACCAGTCGGTGAAAGTGTAAACAGCGATAATTCCTTTAGTGATGCAGGTTTAGAGAATGCCAGATTACTTCGAAAGGCAGCGAAAAAGGATAAGTAAGGCGGGATCCGTTAGCTTACTCCTTATCCTCTGCAGGTTAATGAGTCGCACCTCATTAACCTGTGTCATCTTCACTTTTCATTTTCGGTGAATGTTACCTTCCAAAAAATTGACATTAAATTTACAATCTTAAAATCCTCAGTTTACAAACCTTGACTATAATATAGTTAATAAATAACTGATAAAGGGGTTGCCACATGATCGAATTTCTAGTCCGCCTGGTAATTTTGGTCCCTCTTTTTACGATTCTCTGTCCTTAAACGTTCCCATTTCCCCATCCACCTTTCCAATAATTTCATCAGCAAAACCCACTACTCGAATCAAATTAAACTATTGATTACTCCAACTAAGTTACTCTTTTTAACAGTATTAATATTTAAGTAGACAAGGACAAAGGCTGATAACCCACATAAAATGTAAAAAAAAGGCATATTTGATTATTTGTACTCATATACTTGTAAAACATTTTCACTAGAAAGGGGAATCTGGACCTATGGATATTTGCATTTCTTGTGGAAAAGAGTTATCAATTATGGAGAGAAATAGGACTGAATGCTGGGAATGTAGAGATACCACAGTAGAAGCCTATACTGAAGAAGAATAAGTAGTAGTCCTTACGTTCATTTGTCCCTCGCGTTTTTTAGAAAAAAAGGCCCAATTCCTTTAACAGCTAAGGACTGGGCCTTTTTGGTTTTAAAAAAATGAGCTCATCTTAGGATTATGATTAGAACATCAGTGTTAAACTAAGTGGGAGTTTATGGTACGAAGGATGGTGTCTAGTATGGATTTTGCTGAAGCACAGGATACACTGACTATGGTTGAGTGGATTCTCCGGGCTGTCGTTGTTTTTTTCTTTTTGCTGATAGTGGCTAAAGTTTTAGGGCAGCGGGCCATCTCCCAATTAAGACTGCTTGATTTCGTTATCGCCTTAGTGATTGGAAATATTATTGCCCATCCGTTGTCTGACGACCATCTTGAGTTAAAGGGTTCTATGACCACCACAATTGTCTTGGTTGTACTATATCTTGGATGTATTTTTCTGAATCTAAAATTACCTTGGTTTAGAAGACTTGTTAACCATGCTCCCATTACCCTCATCCAGGACGGAGAAATTATTTTTAAAGGATTAGGGAAAGCGAGAATTACCATAGATGCCTTATTAGAAGAATTGCGGGAAGAAAAAGTGGTGGATTTGAAAAAAGTAGCCTTAGCGATTTGGGAAGCTGATGGTAAAATATCCGTCTTTTTAGATCCAAAATACGAACCGATTACCCCTGCATCCTGTCAAATGAAAACAGACCCATTTGAATTGCCAAGGACCATTATTAAGGAGGGCAGAATTAATTCAGAGGAGCTGAAACAAATACATAAGGACGAAAGCTGGGTTATTTCCGCTTTAGATCGCTCATATAAAACCGAGGTTAAAAACGTTCTGCTGGCCACCCTTGATACGAAAGAAAATCTAAAAGTATTTTTATATAAGTGAAAAACTGGCTCAAAAAGTTCTTTGAGTCAGTTGCTATTTCAGCCTATCCTAAAATTCATTATTGCATGGGATTGGAGTAGTCATTAATTAAAATTTGAACTTCATCCGTTTCATGGATAATCCCCGGTCTTTCGACGGCGCAGACAATTCCCCTCCGTTTATAGCCAGCTTTTACGAAACGAGTGGCAAGCTTTTTATGGTCCTTATAGTGCTTTTGTATTTCTTCTCCAGGTAATGTACAAGGCATATTTTCCCCCATACAAATTAAGCCTGCTCCACTTGAGAACAGGATTCTTGAGCCCAGCGTAAGTTTCGTTAATTCAGGATATCCCTTTACCAACAGATTTGCTCCTACCCACTCCGGCAGCACCCTTTCGATTTCTAGCTCTTTAGCAATTTGAGCTAAATCCTCCTCAGACACGATTGTAATCTGCCTGCGGTTTAGGATCTCGGTTCCTCTAGGGTACATCGGCTGTCTTGAATCAGCCTTACTCGTTATCCCAAAATGGCGGTCACCTTTTATTCCGCCAAACTCAAGTGCAGCTTCCGGAATTCTTCTCGTCACGAATGTCTCTGGAAGATCGGCAATTAATATTGACTGTATGTTTGCCACTGCTTTTTTCAGATAAACCCCTCCCCTTGTTTTTAAGCTGTTAATTTTATATTACCATTAATAGTCCCCTAAAACATGCCAATTGATTTTTTCAGCCTGCTGCCCATACAATGAATCTATATTTATTATGAATTTAGTGAAGAGGAGTAAACTATGTACGTTTTCCGCGATTATCCTGAATTTTCTTGGTCTAATTCCAGGCACAAGACCTTTTTAGAGTGCACCCGAAAGTATTATCATCAATACTATGAATCTCATAATGGCTGGGAGTATGAAGCACCGGAAGAAAATAAGGCCGCTTATCGTCTTAAAAATATCAAAAATATTCCCATTCTCTTAGGAGATGAAATCCATAAGGTTATTGACCTTCAGCTAAAAAAATTTTTAAACGGTAAAAGCCTCTTTACGGAAAACGATATGATTGCTTTGGTAACGAAAGGCTTAAATAAAGCTTATTTAGATTCAACCAGATTCCGCATGCACTGGTTCCAGAAACCAAAGCGATACCAGATGCTGCATGAAATTTACTATGGTAATGGGCTGAGCCCTGATGGGATTAGCTCGGCTAAAACGAAGCTTCAGCTATGTGTGAATAACTTCTTTAAGAGTAAAACCTATCAAGATGTTCTGAATAAGTTAGAAATGCATGTCCTGCACTCAGAGGATTTTCAAGCGTTTGAAGTGAATGGTGTCGATGTATTTGTTGTCCTCGACTTTGTTTATAAAGATGTCAGTCATGGAAAATGGATGGTAGTCGATTGGAAAACTGGTAAGGAGTCAGAGGAGGACCGGAAACAGCTTGCTCTTTATGCCTTATTCCTTTCTCAAAAGCACGATATCCCGATTGATGACATTGTCCTGCGAAATGAGTATTTGTTAACAGGAAAAAGCCAGGAATATCAATTAACCCAGTTTGAGATTGACTCAGCTCAAGTATTAATGAATGAAAGCATCTATCATATGCTTAGCTATCTTGAAAATCCTGCGAGGAATAAACCTTTAAGCATAGACCAATTTGAGAAGAACTCTTCAACCAAGTGCCAGCGCTGTAACTATAAAGAAAAATGTGAAGTTTTAACTAGCTAAATAGTAAGAATGGTGTCAGGCACCACAAAAGAACAGTGTCCACTGATGGCTGACACCTTACATATCGATATCGTATTCCCATAATCCGAGGTGGCCTTTTGCTGGAATCGGCTGGTCTAGCAGCTGCATGTCTTGTACTTCCCAGGCGTAGTTTCGTTCGTTGAAGTCTCCTAAGAAATAGTTGTTTTCTGATACGATGACGCTATTTTCTAGGACGGCCCATGTTGTTTGATTGTCTGTTACTTTTAAGCAATTAATCAAATTACAAACAGCGATAATCTTCCCAGTTGGAAGATTATCCACTGTATATCCATGTTTACCGAGTAAAGCTTGAATAGTTTTATGAGAGCATACGGCTCTATCTACTTGTTTACTTGTATGTATTGCCAATGGTCCCCGATAGCTGGTTCTCCATGTCCTTGTTTCGTATATGACTTCTCTTAACACAAAAAGACTAGCCCATGGCTGTTTCATCGTCAAAACCTTCATGATACCAGGCCTTCCTTAAAAGTTTGTATCTTAAAGTATTATCACATTTTCCTGTTCCCATTCAGTCATTAAAGTTCTATTGACTACCCTTGTGCCTCATTTTTTTGGTCTACGGTCGTCAATAAGCTCTATTGACTAAACCTCAATTATTTATAAAAATATTACCTAGATCACATTAGACCTAACCATATTTCTGTAGTATAGTTAGAATTGTTAGACTACTAATTTTACAGATTGTACCTAAAATTGAAATGTATTGGAGGAAACGGTAAATGCAATATCGACGTTTGGGCAATACGGGATTAAAGGTCAGTGAAATCAGTCTTGGAAGTTGGCTTACATATGGTGGATATGTGGAAGAACAAAATGCCGTTGCTTCGATTGATCAAGCCTATGAATTAGGGATTAATTTTTTTGATACAGCAAACGTTTACATACGTGGTGAAGCCGAGAAGGTTGTGGGAAAGGCATTAAGTAAATATCCAAGAAGCTCTTATGTCTTGGCAACAAAAGTATTTGGAAATATGGGCGATGGTCCAAATGACCATGGTCTTTCACGCAAACATATTATGGAGCAATGTGATGCCAGCTTACAGCGCCTTGGTATGGATTATATTGATATTTATTATTGCCACCGTTTCCACCACGAAACTCCGCTAGAAGAAACACTGCGCGCACTAGATGATCTAGTCCGCCAAGGCAAGGTTCTTTATCTTGGTGTAAGTGAATGGACAGCTGAACAAATAACGGAAGCAGTCCACATTGCCGATAAAAAACTACTGGACCGTATCGTTGTCAACCAGCCAAATTACAGCATGCTGCAGCGTTATATTGAAAAAGAAGTTATTCCCGTAAGTGAAAAACATGGAATCGGCCAAGTGGTCTTTTCACCTTTAGCACAAGGTGTGTTAACAGGAAAGTACAAAAAAGGTGAACTGCCGCCAGCAGAAAGCCGTGCCGCACAAAAAGATTTAAATTTATCTCATGTGCTTACAGAAGAAAACCTTGATAAAATAGAACAATTAAAGAAAATTGCTGTCGAAGAGGATTTAAGTCTAAGTCAGCTTGCACTTGCTTGGATATTAAGACAGCCAAACGTGGCCAGTGCTCTTATTGGAGCAAGCCGTCCGGAGCAGCTGTTAGAAAATGTAAAGGCTTCGGGTGTAACCTTATCTACTGATAGTCTTGAACAAATTGATGAAATTTTAAATGCATAGGCTTTTAAGGCATAAAATTGAAAGAGCACCTGCTATATAGCTTAGCAGATGCTCTTTTTTCGTTACTTCCTATTGACGATAGAGTCTAATACTCAGGTGTACGAACAACCAAAACATCACAAGTAGCTGAACGAACGATAGATCCAGACACGGAACCAATTAAGTAACGTTCAACAGCATTTAATCCTGTAGCACCACAAATAATTAAATCCGCCTCTACAAAGTCAGCGATCTCCTTCGTGATGATCGTTTTTGGAGAACCGTATTCGACTACTGCCTTTACGTTTGTAACACCTTCAGCTTTTGCTTCTAACTTGTAGGCATTTACAAGTTCCTCTGAGGCGCGCTGTGCACGCTCAACAGTGGAGCGTTCATATGCTTCGAAAGAACGAGTATTGAAAATGTTTACTATGTTTAAGTTTGCGTTTTTGTTACGTTTTGCAACATCAATTGATTTATGAAATGCGTATTCGGCTTCCTTTGAACCGTCTACAGCTACTACGATACTTTTATAATGATTTGCCATTGCCATATCTCCTTCTAATTGAAGCTAATTATCTTAATAATGCTGCTTAATCGTAGACCGAGTGCAATTTCTTTATTTAAGATTGATGAGGCTTTTTGATAAATAACGATAGGACAACATTAATCACCGCTAATACTAAACTAATCGTAAATACTACTGATGATCCCGCTGCTGCTGCTTGTGGCAGTTCATTGGCATTGGCTGCTAAAAAACTATTCTCTTTGGCTGAAAAAATGGATACCAATACTGCAATACCAATAGCGCCAGCAACCTGTTGAAGCGTTTGAGTTAACGCAATTCCATCTGGATAGTACTGTTTCGGAAGCGAATTTAACGTGTTTGTTTGGACAGAAGCAAGGACAGCACCTATACCCAGCATCATGACAATATGTGTTACCACAACCATCCATATAGCTGTGTCTGCACCAAATTGTGAATAGAAGACATAACCAACCGCTACTAAAATGGTACCAGGCGTAATTACCGCTTTTGGACCATATTTATCAAATAAACTTCCAATGGTTGGAGCTAAGACGCAGTTAAGTAAGCTTCCTGGCAGCAGGATAAGCCCTGTTGTAAAAGCAGCAATTAATAGCGCCATTTGCATATACATCGGTAAGATGACGAGCATGGACAACATATTAAAGAACGTAATAAAAGTCATAATGACTCCAAGAACGAAAAGTGGGTATTTAAATGCGATTAAATTCAGCATAGGATTCTCCATTTTCGTTTGACGAATCGCAAAAATAATCAATGCTATAAACCCAATAATGATGGATCCAAGAACTGTTGCACTCGTCCAACCTGCCTCACCCGATACACTGAAGCCGTAAACAACCCCACCAAATCCAATTGTCGAAAGAATAACAGATACTGTATCAATCGAAACCTTACGAATCTCATTTACATTCGGCAAATAAAGCACTCCAAAAATAAGAGAGAACAGTAAAAATGGTAATGTAACCAAGAAAATCCAATGCCAGGATAATGTATCTAATATAAGTCCTGCAATGGTTGGACCAAGTGCTGGACCTGCTAACATAACTAAGCCCATAACGCCCATCGCAGCGCCTCGTTTATTTGGAGGGAAAATTGTAAAAATAACATTTTGCGTTAAGGGTAAAGCCATGGCTAAGCCTGCTGCTTGCACAACACGTGCCGTCAATAAAAGACTAAATACAGGTGCTACTGCTGCTAAAATGGTCCCTATAAGGGATAGTGATATAGAAGTGAAAAACATTTGTCTTGTTGTGAACTTTTGCATCAAAATACCGGTTACCGGCACTAGAATACCTAATGTTAAGAAATAACCTGTTGCCAGCCATCCGACTGTCGTTGCATTAGAGTTAAATATTTTAGCTAAATCTCCTAAGGCAATATTTAATGCCGTTTCACTAAATAGTCCCACAAATCCTGCCACAAAAAGAGCAGCCATAATCGGGCCTGTTTTAATTTGTTTGTTTACCATCGATCCTGTTTTAGCTTGTTGATTTGTAATTGATTCTGTTACAATTTGTTCACTCATGTATTTTTTTAAACTCCTTTAATAGATTTAGTAATACTTGCGAAATAACCTGTAATGGATCGCTTGCTTTTTGTGTTAAACAAAGCATAATTCCACCTTCCATAGAGGCCGTCATCATCAGCGCAATGGATTCAGCGGATTCTTTCGGAAACCCATCCGCCTCTAACTTGTTCGAATAAATTCCTTGCATTTTACTGTATAGGTCCGAGCAAGCTTCTCTGACTGTCTCACTTAGTGAAGCTATTTCGCTGATAATACTGCTAAATGTAAATCCTGTAATCGTTCCTTCTGTTTCAAAATTAACGATTAATTTTTCAATCATTCCGTTTGTAGCTTCTTGCGTAGTCGGATAAAGTTCAAAGATCTCTTCGATATCCTTTGTAATCACTTCGTTCAAAGAATGAAGACAAGTAATTAATAATTCTTCTTTTCCATTTGGAAAGTGATGATAAAACGAACCTTTTGAAAGGGAACATGCTTTTAAAATTTCGCTTAATCCTACACCTATATATCCTTTTTGTTGGAAAAGTGTTGTCGCGATGTTTATTATCAGCGATTTCGTATCCATTCCCGTAGTACACCTCCGACATACCAACCGGTCTGTTTGTAACTATAACAAAAATTTTTTCCCTAAGTCAAGGCTTTTTTTCACAAATTAGACATAAACATAGATGCATTCACTCGAAAAAACGCCAAGCTATAGTTTCGCGAACGCATTCATAAAAGTGCCTAAAAGTAACATGCTATAAATAAAACTATTTACTATTGAGGTGTAAGAATGCGAAATAGGTTAATTTTCGGTATTTTCACATTAGGTTTAGCCATTATTTTGTTTGCTGCCATGCGTCCCTTTTTTTTAGATAAGGGTGAACAGCGAAACCATTTAAATTCAATCACTCGAACCGAAAATACTGGCAGACCCTTGCAGGTACAAAATGTCCAGCATCGGAATGGAAAAATTCAAAGAATCAATATGATCAAAACCAATCATCAGCTAGTACACAGGCTAAACAACAGCCCTGCAATAAAGGTCATCAACCATAACAAAAAGGACAAAAGCCACTACTATGAAAATGAAATAGTCGTAAATTTTAAGACGATTCCTCCTCAAGAAAAAATAGCTCAATATCTTAAAGATATTGATGGGAGTCTAAGGGAAAAACACGAGACCGTGTATATTTTTAAATCCAACACTAAAACCGCCAACGAACTTGAAAAATACTTTATCAGAAATCAAACTGTTGAATATGCAGAACCTCATTATATCTTTGTACCGAATGACGTGAATGACACCTACTACCAGAGCTATCAATGGAATTTACCGGCGATTGGGACAGAACAGGGATGGAATCTTACCCGCGGTTCCAAAAAAGTAAAAATTGCCGTAGTTGACACTGGTGTAGATCTGGATCATCCTGACCTTGCGCGGCGCTTAACAACGGGATATAACGCCATTGATGATAATAACAACCCTGATGACGATAATGGACATGGCTCCCACGTGGCCGGAATTATTGCTGCCGATACCAACAATGGTGTGGGCATGGCAGGAATTACGTGGTACAACCCGATTATCCCTGTAAAAGTTATGGGTGCCGATGGGACAGGCGGTTCGTTTTATGTTTCAAAGGGAATCCGCTGGGCAGTCGATCACGGGGCAGATGTGATTAATTTAAGCCTTGGAAATTACCAGAGTTGTGATGTATTAGAAAGTGCGATTGATTACGCTCAAGAAAAAAATGTCGTTGTAATCTCTGCGGCGGGAAATGATAATACAAGCCAGCGAAGCTACCCCGCTGCCTATCCAGGTGTCTTGGGGGTAGCGGCAGTAGATTGGGATGGAAAACGGGCAGAGTTCTCCAACTTTGGTGATTATGTAGATGTGGCAGCACCTGGTGTGGAAATTCCGAGTACTTTTTCCAATGGAGAGTATGCCGCCCTTTCCGGAACTTCCATGGCGGCACCACATGTCACCGCATTGGCAGGTCTTATCCGATCCATTAATCCAAAGCTGAAAAATACGGATGTAGTTAAAATCATTACCAGCAGTGCGCGGCCGGTGAATCAAAACAGACAAAGCCCTTACTATGGGAATGGGATTATAAACAATGCTGAGGCACTACAATTGGCAGCGAAGAAAAACAAATAGTTGTAATCCATACTGGTTGGAACTTCAAAAAAAAATGGCTCAGTTCAACCGAACTGAGCCATTTTTCCCCATCAATAACTAGTTATATTCAGATATTTTCAGGCCATTATTTTTATGCCATTCTGCATATAATACTTCCTTAAAATCACTTATATTTTTATTCGTTAACTGCTCTTTGAGCCATTCTTCTGTTAATCCCGCTTCTCTAAGATTTCTACTAATCACTTTCCCATCCATAATAAGTGCAAATGGTAAACTCACTTGTTTTTTAGGAATATTTAGGTCCTTCTTTGTAGGCGCCCCATAATCATGTTTCGGGGAAACGCTGATTTGTCCGTCCCGTTCTAAAATCACATATTCGGCCTCATAAATAGAAAAATAACCCTGCTTTCTCATTTGCTGTTGTAGTTGATTTAAATCAATATGGTTCTTCTTTAGGCTTTTAAAAAGGATTTGTCCATTTTTAATTAATAATGCAGGTTCGCCTTCAAACCAGATTCTAAATACTATAAACTTTTGGGTTAATTTTTCAACACAATATATCAGCATACCCCAAAACACAATAGTAAAAATAATTTCTGTTATATCAACCTTATCATCAAATACAGCATCACCTACAAAATTCCCCATGACCAATCCGGTGATGAAATCAAAAGGAGTAATCTGTGAAAATTGAATTTTCCCCAAAAATTTTAGTACAAGAAGGATGGTAAAAAAACCAACAGTTAATTCCAAAGCAATATCTAAGTACATACAATTTTCTCTCCTATAAAAGGCCGTATATTATTTGTTCCATCTTTATTGTTACCAATTTTAAGATTTTAATATGTGCTGACTTTCTCTATCTTTTATAGGATTTTTCTAAAAATACTAAAACAGTATCAACTCTCTCATTTATCTGTATTATTTTGCTATTCCGTCTATTACGCAACCGCTTACAGGTGAATAGAATCACCTGTATAATAAAGATATAAGAAATTCAATCACCCAAAATGGGAGGAAAATCATGATGATTAATGATTTTTGGTTTGAACTAAAGAACTGGTTTTTTAGAGAGCCGATTGATGAAGTAGAAGAATTTGAGCGCCTCGAATCACAGCATACCAGAGTTCACCATGATCAAAATATTCACGAGATCATCCGTATCCATTAAACTATTTACTATTCAAGTAAGCCTTCTAATTGAGGAGGGCTTCTTTTTTCTTTTATGAGCTTAGTTGGAAGAATATTTTATGATTATTAAAAGACTCAGTTCGAATGAACCTGAGCCTTTTAATTATGATTTACCTCTTTGCTACTCGGCCGGTGCCTCTTCCACTGCTATTTGATAGGCATCCAATATTGCTTGACTTTCTATTGGATTGTTAATGCCCACTAAGTATTGATTTCCTTCTTCTCCTTCAATCTTCATGACAATTGTTTCATCGTCCGCTGCTAACAGTGCATAGGATTCTTCACCCATATCAAACAACGCTTCAACTGCAAACCGTTTTTGAATGCCCTCATTATCTTCAATTGTTATATAATCTCGTGGCTCATTACCCATTCATGTCACCCCTTCATTATACTTTTCCCTTTACCAAGAAACGTTATTAGGGATTATTTTAAAAAGCGGACAGTCATTGATACTGCCCGCCTTCTCTTATGATTCGTTCATTAAATTTTTCCATTCAATTCGATACAAATCCCGCCGGCGATCCTGTAATTGCCGGACCGAACCAGTTTTTTGCGAGCGTCTCAGCTTTTCGATATCCACGTCACCCACAACCACTGTATCAATATTGGCATCACATTCCCCAACAATCCCATCTCGGGCAAATTCAAAATCCGAAGGGCTGAAAATTCCGGATTGGGCGTATTGAATATCCATGTTTTTCACATGTGTTAAGTTGCCCACCGTTCCGGCAATACAGGTATAAATTTGATTTTCAATTGCTCGTGCCTGTGCACAATACCGAACTCGTAAATAGCCTTGGCGGTCTTCCGTACAAAATGGAACGAAGATGATATTTGCCCCCATATCAACCGCCATCCGGCCAAGTTCTGGGAATTCAATATCATAGCAAATGAGGATCGCAATTTTTCCACAATCCGTCTCAAATACATTAAAATCGTTCCCTTCAGAAATGCCCCACCATTTTCGCTCATTCGGTGTGATATGCAGCTTTGACTGCCTCTCAATCGTCCCATCCCGCCGGAAAAGATAGGCAACATTAAATACCTCATCATTCTCGACCACAAAATGGGAACCCCCGATAATATTAACATTGTATCGAACTGCGAGTTCTGTAAACAGCTCGATATATTGATCAGTATAGGTTGCTAAGAGCCTTACTGCCTGGTCTGGCCTTTTTTCTTCTAAAAAGGACATCAATTGGGTAGTAAAGATTTCAGGGAATACGGCAAAATCAGAACCGAAATCAGCCGCAACACTGACATAATATTCAACCTGACGCGTAAACTCGTCTAAGCAGTCAATTTTTTTCATCATATATTGAATCGCACATATTCGGACAGGGTCTGATGCCCGGTAGACGCGCCGGGACTTAGGATGGTAATCAATATTGTTCCATTCCATCAAGGTGGCAAACGCTCCCGATGCCTTGTCATCCGGCAGGTAGCGGGTATTAATCCGTTTAATCCTAAATCCCTGAAGTAGCTGGAAGGATAACACCGGGTCATAGATGCTGTGTTTTTCAACTGCATCAACGTATTCACGGGCGGTCATTTTATCTTTATATAAATGATAGTTGGGAATTCGGCCGCCTATAATAATGCTTTGTAGGTTTAACTGGCGGGCAAGTTCCTTTCGTGCTTCATAAAGCCGGTGCCCCAGTTTCATCCGACGGTACTCAGGATCGACCATTACTTCGATTCCATAAAGGTTAAATCCATCAGGATCATGATTGGTGATATACCCGTTGTCTGTAATGGTGTTCCAAGTATGCTGGTCTTTGTATTCATCAAAATTGATGATTAGACTTGAACAAGAGCCGACAATTTTGTCTTCATATTCCACACAGAATTGCCCTTCAGGGAATATGCGGATATGACTGCGCAGCTGCTCGCGTTTCCAGGGTTCCATATTAGGAAAGCAAACCTTGCCCAACTCTATAATCTCATCAATATCTTCCATTCTTATGTTGCGGATAATGATTTTTTTTTCGTATTTCGATACATCCGTTTCAGTCACATTCTCACACCCTCTTAATAAGAGTCTTACCCACATTTTCTTAAAATGAAACTATTTTCTATTTATAGTTCCCAATAAAATACTTAATTACATATTCTTTGTCATTTTTAACAAAGAAGGATATGTCCTAAAGGGAGGCGAATACACTTTATAAGATATACTGATCATGAAAGGATGAGTGAAGATGACAATTATCTTGGGAATATTGGCATTACTAATTACGTTACTGGTCATTGCCACCCTTTTATCGATAGAAGCACAGTTAAAGAAACTAAATATGACAAATAAAAAAATTCTTGAAATGCTTACTGATTTAAAGAAAGATGATAGAAAGTGATTCCTAAACTTCCGAATTCACCAAAAAGGAGACCCAATCATGATTGAACTACAATATTTTAAACAATCAGATTTTCAACAACTTATTAGTTGGATTGATTCACCTCAGTTCCTTCTTCAATGGAGCGGTTCTGCATTCGACTATCCCTTGTCGGAAGAGCAGCTAGAAAAATACATTGAGAATGCCAATAAAGAAGAATCGGATACATTGGTTTATAAAGTAATCGATCAAGAAACTGGGGATGTTATTGGACATATCTCACTGGGAAAGATTGATAGAAAGAATAAATCTGCGAGAATTGGTAAAGTGCTTGTTGGTAATCAAGATGTTAGAGGTAAAGGGATCGGTCAGCAAATGATAAAGGCAATTCTTAAGATTGCATTTGTTCAACTACATTTACATCGAGTTAGTCTTGGGGTATTTGACTTTAATACTTCTGCGATGGCTTGCTATGAAAAAGCAGGTTTTGTAAAAGAAGGTTTACATCGCGATTCAAGTAAGAATGGGGACGAATACTGGAGTTTATGGGAAATGAGTATGTTAGAGAATGAGTGGTTAAACGTAAGAACCTAAAAAATGACTTGGTACTCCCAAGCCATTTTTTAATATGGAATAACTCACTAGTGTTGCGTTAATTAAATTTTAATATTAAAAACACTCTAAATATTCACTAATTTTATTTTGTGCAAAGAAAAAGTCCTTTATAATGAATAAGTCAGGTGGTAACCCGTCCAAATCCACTAAA
>NZ_JAMBOH010000004.1 GCF_023715505.1 Neobacillus cucumis
GGTCCCTATCCGTCGTGGGCGCAGGAAATTTGAGAGGAGCTGTCCTTAGTACGAGAGGACCGGGATGGACGCACCGCTGGTGTACCAGTTGTCTTGCCAAAGGCATCGCTGGGTAGCTATGTGCGGACGGGATAAGTGCTGAAAGCATCTAAGCATGAAGCCCCCCTCAAGATGAGATTTCCCATAGCGTCAAGCTAGTAAGATCCCTGAAAGATGATCAGGTTGATAGGTCAGAGGTGGAAGCGTGGCGACATGTGGAGCTGACTGATACTAATCGATCGAGGACTTAACCAAAACGAAAAGCGGAGGCGACTGTTCTGCCTCGACAAGCGCTGGAACTTCTGACGGAAAAGTCGATAGACTTTGACAGAAGAAGCGAAGCGACTCGAGAGGCAAGGAGCCGGAGCTGGACATGTAAAGAGTGATAAACTGGTTTTTATAAAGTTTCTTCTACATTATCTAGTTTTGAGAGAATGAAAAAAATAAAATTTTCTCTTGCAAAATATGAAAAAGACATTATAATAAAATAGTGTCGAATAAATAGTCTGGTAATAATGGCGAGAAGGTCACACCCGTTCCCATACCGAACACGGAAGTTAAGTTTCTCAGCGCCGATGGTAGTTGGGACGCGAGTCCCTGTGAGAGTAGGACGTTGCCAGGCTGTAATATTATTCCGCAGTAGCTCAGTGGTAGAGCTATCGGCTGTTAACCGATCGGTCGTAGGTTCGAGTCCTACCTGCGGAGCCATTTTATGGAGAGCTGTCCGAGTGGCCGAAGGAGCACGATTGGAAATCGTGTAGGCGGGTAACCCTGTCTCAAGGGTTCAAATCCCTTGCTCTCCGCCATAATATATTTGGCCCCTTGGTCAAGCGGTTAAGACACCGCCCTTTCACGGCGGTAACACGGGTTCGAATCCCGTAGGGGTCACCATTTTTTTCATAACATTGAAAAAACTCATATTAAATGGAGGATTAGCTCAGCTGGGAGAGCATCTGCCTTACAAGCAGAGGGTCGGCGGTTCGATCCCGTCATCCTCCACCATAATATTTTAGTTTCTATTATCGCGGGGTGGAGCAGTCCGGTAGCTCGTCGGGCTCATAACCCGAAGGTCGCAGGTTCAAATCCTGTCCCCGCAATTTGGTCTGGTAGTTCAGTTGGTTAGAATGCCTGCCTGTCACGCAGGAGGTCGCGGGTTCGAGTCCCGTCCAGACCGCCATATGATGGCTCAGTAGCTCAGTCGGTAGAGCAAAGGACTGAAAATCCTTGTGTCGGCGGTTCGATTCCGTCCTGAGCCACCATTTATAAGGTTTTGCCGGTGTAGCTCAACTGGTAGAGCAACTGAATCGTAATCAGTAGGTTGGGGGTTCAAGTCCTCTCGCCGGCACCAGAAGCTGGCAAATTTGTTTTTATATAGTGGAGGGGTAGCGAAGTGGCTAAACGCGGCGGACTGTAAATCCGCTCCCTCCGGGTTCGGCGGTTCGAATCCGTCCCCCTCCACCATTTATAGGGGTATAGTTTAAAGGTAGAACGAAGGTCTCCAAAACCTTTGGTGTGGGTTCGATTCCTACTACCCCTGCCAATTATATTGTGGCGATTGTGGCGAAGTGGTTAACGCATCGGATTGTGGTTCCGACATTCGTGGGTTCGATTCCCATCAGTCGCCCCATAATATAACCTATTTTAATAAGCATTGGGCTATAGCCAAGCGGTAAGGCATCGCACTTTGACTGCGACATGCGTTGGTTCAAATCCAGCTAGCCCAGCCATTTTGCGGAAGTAGTTCAGTGGTAGAACACCACCTTGCCAAGGTGGGGGTCGCGGGTTCGAATCCCGTCTTCCGCTCCATAATATCCGGCGGCATAGCCAAGTGGTAAGGCAGAGGTCTGCAAAACCTTTACCACCGGTTCGAATCCGGTTGCCGCCTCCAAAATATTTAAATAAGCAATAGCCATTATATTTTGCCGGGGTGGCGGAACTGGCAGACGCACAGGACTTAAAATCCTGCGGTAGGTGACTACCGTACCGGTTCGATTCCGGTCCTCGGCATTGCTTTAAACAACTTAATACGCCGGTGTGGCGGAATTGGCAGACGCGCACGACTCAAAATCGTGTTCCTCTGGAGTGTCGGTTCGACCCCGACCACCGGTATTAGTTAGTTTAGAAAAACGTTTCTCCAATTTAATGGGAAACGTTTTTCTCTGTTATAATTCAAATTAGCTCTGATGTAATTTTTATTAAAATAGGAATAATCATTAGATAAATAGAATAGATTAGCAGAAATTTTATATTTATAAAAAAACTTTCAGGATATCAAGTTTGAGGGAAATCGACAAATTTTGCGAAAATCACTTGACTCCTTGGATCAATTTGTGTAATACTTATTAAGTCAGTTCGTTCAATATTTTGTCATAAATGCGGGTGTAGTTTACTGGTAAAACCTCAGCCTTCCAAGCTGATGTAGTGGGTTCGATTCCCATCACCCGCTCCATACATATTAACTAACGCAGTGTATCGTTACATTAAGAGAATGATGCATTGCGTTTTTTTATATTTACAGGAAGCAATAACTGGCTTAAAAGAGCAACACTGGCGGCGGATAAAATTGAATAAATGGCTGCAGCAAATCAACTGACAGCTAACATAAAGATGCCAATATTATTGGCATCTAACAATTTGATATGAAGTTTCTCCTCCATGTATTTGTGTAAACATGTTCATTAAGGATTCAGTTAGCTTGGCAGCATTCTCGTTACTGGTTGAAGGCCGCAGATAAATAATTTGCAAGGCATTCCTTGTATTTATCGTAACAGGGGCCTTACCAGAGTCGACAAACGGACTTCCAAATGGTCCATTGCCATCGGAAGATATAATTAAATGCTCCATGGAGTTGGTCCTTCCGTTCAAGCCGTTGTATGCCTCGCCCTCCTTCCCAATCCTAATCACCACAGGAGCTTTTAACAAATCATAGTCGTAAACACCGATGGGAACTTGATATTGTAAGGAGAAAAAATTATTAATATCTATCGCACTATGGATAGAAGAAAGATAATTTTGCTTTTGTATCCTTCTAAATAGTGCCTCAACTGAATGACGATAACGGTTAGGATCCTTTCCTGTTTTTTTAAAAATATTTCTCCATTCCTTTATGCCGGGAAGGTCTGTTAGCTGCTTGTTTTCCAAATCAAAAAAGATTGATTCTTGGAAAAGCTGGAGCCTGCCTTTCACCATTTGTGGTGAATCGCTTACCGTTATATTTTTATATTCAATTACACCGATTTTAAAATCGGGTATTAGTTGACAGATTTCCTCAGAAATACGAATTTCCAACGATTCCACCTCCAAAATTTAATGAAAATAGTTTATCATAAATAGATGTGCAACTAATAATTCAACAACCTAAATAAATAAAAAGTCAAAGACGGAAGGAGGAGATATCATTGGATATTCATGAATTAAAAAAAGAACTTATTGCCTATAGTAAAGAAATCGGTATTGATAAAATTGGGTTCACTACAGCGGCTCCATTTTCCCAATTAAAGAACCGTTTGTTGAGACAACAGGAACTAGGCTACCAATCAGGTTTCGAAGAGCCTGATATAGATAAGCGAGTAACCCCTGCGATACTGCTGGAAGGTGCTCAGTCGATTATTTCCATTGCTCTTGCTTACCCTGCGAAAATGACAATACGGGTTGAAAGCAAAAAGGGAGAAAGAAGAGGAATCTTTAGCAGAGCTTCATGGGGGCTTGACTATCATCATATTCTTCGAGACCGGCTTACTAAACTTGAAGAATTTATCATAAGTAAAATACCTAATGCCAAGTTAAAATCAATGGTCGATACAGGAGAACTCTCTGACCGGGCTGTAGCAGAAAGAGCGGGGATCGGCTGGAGTGGTAAGAATTGTTCCATTATTACCCCGGAATTCGGCTCTTACGTTTATTTAGGAGAAATGATTACGAATATACCTTTCGAAGCGGATACACCGATTGAAGACAATTGTGGCTCTTGTACTATGTGTTTGGATGCTTGTCCAACTGGTGCTTTAATTCAGGGCGGTCAGATTAATTCCAATCGCTGCATTTCCTTTTTAACACAAACAAAAGAGCTTATTCCCGATGAATTCCGAGAAAAAATAGGGAACCGTGTTTATGGATGTGACTCATGTCAAACAGCGTGTCCGATAAACAAGGGTAAAAACTTTCATTTCCATGAAGAAATGGAACCCGATCCTGTAGTGGCAAAACCCTTATTAAAACCAATCCTTAAATTAAGCAATCGTGATTTTAAAAAAAGGTTCGGTTCAATATCAGGGGCTTGGAGAGGAAAGAAGCCAATCCAGAGGAATGCTATTATCGCACTAGCACATTTTAAAGATGAAAGTGCCGTTCCCGATTTAATTGACGTCTTAGAAAAAGAAGCTAGTCCGGTCACTAGAGGGACGGCGGCTTGGGCGCTTGGGAAAATCGGCGGTGAATCAGCTTATACGGCCTTAAGAAAAGCAAAAGAACTAGAAACAGATATCGAGGTCCAATCAGAAATAGAAAAGGGCTTAAATTTTTATAACAAATAAAGGGCATGCCAATTGGTTTTGCTCTTTTTTAATTGTTAAATCCAACCTTCTTTCATATGTATGAAGGGAAAGGGGTGGATTGGTTTTGCAGCATTTACTTCAAGACTTATTTGAAAAACGGGTAAATCAATTTGTTTCTAATAAGCGAAGTCATAAAATATTTTTTCCAAAGGCTGAAATAAAACAGGATTCCGCAGCTAAACGATCTGCAGAGATTGTAAAAGTAAAAGCGGCAGGAAAAATCATCGAAGAGTCTAAGGAGGATGAGTTTCAAACGGTCAAATATCTAGCCCACTACCAATATTTAATTAAACAAAATGGAACACTTTATATGGAAGAGGAACTAGAAGAAAGGTTAGCCAAGTTTTACAAAAATTCCTTAGTAATGGATGAGGAAATTAAACCGAACCTAGTGCAAGATGATATTCCACAAACAGATACTAGCATCTTGGCTTATGAGAACCAAGACGAACGGCTAAGCTATGAATATAATCGATTAAAAGCAGTTCAATATGCAGAACGCTGGTGGAATAGTTATAATCCTGCTTATAAAAAGTTTCAGAATGATTGTACCAACTTTATCTCTCAATGCCTTTACGCTGGGGGAGCTCCGATGCGGGGCTATCCAAAGCGGGATGCAGGCTGGTGGCTGCAACATAATAACTGGAGCTACAGCTGGGCCGTAGCCCATTCTTTAAGGCTATATTTATCCAATTCAAGAAGCGGCCTTCGGGCAAAAGAAGTCAGCAGCCCGGACCAGTTAATTTTGGGAGATGTCATTTGTTATGATTTTGAAGGGGATGGAAGGTTCAATCATAACACTCTTGTTGCTGGTAAGGATGCTAACGGGATGCCTTTAGTAAATGCCCATACCTATAATAGCCGGATGCGATACTGGGCCTATGAGGATTCATCAGCCTATACTCCAAATATCAAATATAAGTTTTATTCCATCATCGATGAATGATTCTTGAAAGCACAGGTCAGAGTGGTATAATTGCTTTTAGAGTTTTAATATGGGGTGAATCCTTTTGGCTATACACGTAGTATTATATCAACCACAAATACCTTCTAATACAGGTAACATTGCTCGGACTTGTGCAGGAACGAACGCTCATTTACATCTAATTCGCCCTTTAGGATTTTCTACGGATGATAAGATGCTAAAAAGGGCAGGTCTAGACTATTGGGAACATGTAAATATCACTTATTACGATTCTCTAGATGAATTCTATGAAAAAAATGCTGGTGGTGCTTTTTTTTATATAACGAAATTAGGACAAAAACAATTTACTAATTTCGATTATAGTGATACCGCAGAGGATTATTATTTCATTTTCGGGCGTGAAACCACAGGTCTTCCAAAGAATATTATTCAAAATAATCTTGAAACCGCATTAAGAATTCCAATGAATGAAAATATCCGTTCATTAAATCTTTCAAATACAGCTGCGATTGTTATTTATGAAGCATTACGTCAACAGGATTATCCAAATCTAAAATAAATTAGTATGGGAGGCCAACAGTAAAGGCCTCCTTCTGCTAAAAAGAAAGGATTTTTACTATGAAAGATGTAATCTCGACCATTCTCAACCATCGCTCGATTCGCCACTTTGAGGATAAGCCTTTAACGGACGAGCAAATTCACACAATTGTATCATGTGCCCAGGCAGCAGCAACATCGAGTTTTATTCAGGCATACTCCATTATTGGTGTAAAAGATAAAGAAAAGAAGAAAAAATTAGCTGAATTAACAGGAAACCAAGAATATGTAGAGAAAAATGGCTACTTTTTTGTTTTTTGTGCAGATCTTTACCGACATACGATAATTGGGGAAAAGGTGCATAAAAACGTGGACCCATCGCTTCAGAGTACCGAAAAATTTATGGTAGCTCTGATTGATACATCCTTGGCTGCACAAAATGCTGCGATTGCTGCGGAATCTTTAGGGTTAGGAATATGTTACATAGGCGGAATTCGCAATAACTTGGAAGAAGTGAAAAAACTTTTAAACCTGCCGGACCGCGTGATTCCATTGTTTGGACTTGCTGTGGGCTATCCGTCCCATATCACGGATAAAAAGCCAAGACTTCCGCTAGAACATGTTTTTCAAGTCGATCAATATGAACAGGATATGGAGAGATATAATCGTCAACTAGATGAATATGACCAGTTGATTTCAGATTATTATGAGACAAGAACAAACGGGCAAAGAAAAGATCGGTGGACCGAACAAATCGGCTATATGCTTTCGAAACAAAATAGGATGTATATGAAGGAGTTTATTCAAAAAAATAAGCTCGATTTACACTAAAAAATGACTGCCAGCAAATGGCAGTCATTTTTTACGAGATAAGAAAGTATAAAAGTTTTAACTTCGAGAATTGTCCAGCTCCAGCGCCTAGCCCCTCGATGGTCTACAGACAAGCCGTCCAAAAGGTTAAAAGGCAACCTTTCGGCCGGCATGTCTTGTGCTTGTCAGGGGCTGACCAAGGCGCTTGAGTTTTTCTTATTTATTAGTACCAGGTTTGTCGTTATACCCCGCTGTGAAGATGGCTGCCAAAAAGGTAACCATTACTAAAATAACGATGAAAGTATTCATGTTATGTACTGCCCCCTTTGTCCCGTTTTTAAATAGATTGTTTAGCTAAAGGACTACTTGATTAGTGGAACCTGCTAAACGGACGCTTTTCTGACACATACAATTTTATTATAGCCTAAGATTTTAAAATGAAAAGAGCAATATTCCTTTTAATGAAATAAAAAGATAGACAATATCTCGAAATGGTTACGCATGTTCAAGTCTTTTTGTGCATAGAGTATATTAATCGTCTCTGATAACCTACAGGGGGAGGGCCATATGGACATTTTAAAAAAAATCGAGAGGTACCGTGAAGAAGAGGAAAAACTTCGCTGGGAAGGAACATTCGCTGACTATTTATTGTTGTTGAAGGAAAAGCCGTGGGTAGCACAATCTGCACATTCTCGAGTTTATAATATGATCAGGGATGCTGGAATTGAAGAAGTTAAAGGGACGAAGCAGTATAATTTCTTTAGTAATCAACTATTTGGCTTAGAAGAGTCGCTAGAAAGGCTTGTTGAAGAATACTTCCATCCTGCTGCCAAAAGGCTCGACGTAAGAAAGCGAATCTTACTATTAATGGGTCCGGTGAGCGGAGGTAAATCTACCCTTGTAACTATGTTAAAAAGAGGGTTAGAAAACTACTCCCATACGGATAGGGGTTCCGTATTTGCCATCAAAGGATGTCCGATGCATGAAGATCCTTTGCATTTAATTCCACATCATTTGCGGGCAGACTTCTTTGAAGAATATGGAATTCGGATTGAAGGAAACTTATCTCCATTAAACATGATGCGCTTAGAACAGGAATATGGCGGTAGAATTGAAGATGTTTTAGTGGAAAGAATATTCTTCTCAGAAGATAAACGGACTGGTATAGGAACCTTTAGTCCGTCTGACCCAAAATCTCAGGATATTGCTGATTTAACAGGAAGTATTGATTTCTCGACCATTGCAGAATATGGCTCAGAATCAGATCCGAGGGCCTATCGCTTTGATGGCGAACTAAATAAGGCGAACCGAGGGATGATGGAATTTCAAGAGATGTTGAAGTGTGACGAAAAATTCCTCTGGCATTTATTGTCACTAACTCAAGAGGGGAATTTTAAAGCAGGCAGGTTTGCCCTAATTAGTGCTGATGAGCTAATTGTTGCTCACACGAACGAAACAGAATACCGTTCCTTTATTTCTAATAAGAAAAATGAAGCACTTCATTCTAGGATTATTGTGATGCCGATTCCTTACAATTTAAAGGTGTCACAGGAAGAAAGAATTTATGAAAAGATGATTAATGAGAGTGATGTTTCGGATGTTCACATTGCACCGCATACGTTAAAGGTTGCTGCGATGTTTACAATCTTAACCCGCTTAAAGGAACCGAAAAAGGGCGATATTGACCTGCTGAAAAAAATGCGTCTCTACGACGGTGAGAATGTAGAAGGATTTAATTTGGCAGATGTGGAAGAACTGAAACGCGAGTATCCAGATGAAGGGATGAGTGGAATAGACCCTCGTTATGTTATTAATCGCATTTCATCGACCATCATTCGTAAAGAAGTACCGTCCATTAATGCCTTAGATGTATTAAGATCGTTAAAAGACGGACTTGACCAGCATCCATCAATTACGGCTGAGCTGCGAGATCGGTATATGAATTACATCTCATTAGCGCGGAAAGAATATGACAATATTGCCAAAAACGAAGTGCAAAAGGCGTTTGTATACTCCTATGAAGAATCAGCTAAAACATTAATGGATAATTACCTTGATAACGTTGAGGCTTACTGCAATAAAGCAAAGCTGCGTGATCAGTTAACAGGGGAAGAAATAAATCCGGATGAAAAGCTAATGCGTTCGATTGAGGAGCAAATCGGTATCTCTGAAAATGCTAAAAAAGCCTTCAGGGAAGAAATTTTAATCAGGATTTCTGCTTTTGCCAGAAAAGGCAAGCGGTTTGATTACAATTCCCATGACAGGCTCAGGGAAGCGATTCAAAAGAAATTATTTGCTGACCTTAAGGACGTTGTTAAGATTACCACTTCATCTAAGACACCAGATGAGCAGCAATTGAAGAAAATTAATGATGTTGTCGCACGCTTAATTGATGAACATGGCTATAATTCGACATCAGCAAATGAACTACTTCGCTATGTAGGAAGCTTACTAAACAGATAATTCGGGTTTAAAATAGTACGGACTGGCAGATAAAACACTGTCAGTCTCTTTTTTTCCAATAAATAATCTCTATTAATTCAATCTTTTATACAAAGATTTCTCGATGTGTTTATCTTGTCCAATTAATAGGCAATCAACCAATTGTCAAAATTATTTGTAAATTATTCGCTACTTCTGCATAGGATAAAGTAATCCATCATTTAATTGATTTTTTTCATTCGCGTTATTTTATGTATTTGTTAAAAAATTGTGCAGTATGGAGTAAATTTTTAATTTAATAAGGAGGGGTTTATAGTGACTGTCGATAACCATCAATTTGTGATTTCTAGAGAAGATTGGTCCCTCCACCGTAAAGGCCACGATGACCAACAGCGCCATCAAGAAAAAGTCCAGGAGGCAATTCGCAACAATCTTCCAGAATTAATTACAGAAGAGAGTATTATTATGTCTAATGGCCGCGATATGGTAAAAATTCCAATTCGTTCATTGGACGAATATAAGATTCGTTATAATTATGACAAAAACAAACACGTGGGCCAAGGTGACGGTGAGAGTCAAGTCGGTGACGTAGTAGCAAGAGACGGTTCGAGCGGGCAAAAGGGGCCAGGAAAGGGTCAGGGTGCAGGTGATCAAGCAGGAGAAGACTATTTTGAAGCAGAAGTATCTTTAATGGAACTAGAGGAAGCACTATTTAAGCAACTAGAGCTGCCAAACCTAAAGAAAAAAGAGGAACAAGAACATCTAGTAGAAAATATTGAGTTCAATGATATCCGAAAAACCGGATTAATGGGAAACATTGATAAAAAACGTACGATGATGTCGGCTTTTAAGCGAAATGCGATGAGTGGCAAGCCTGCCTTCCATCCAATTTACAAGGATGATTTAAAATTTAAAACATGGAATGAAGTAGTGAAACCTGATTCAAAAGCAGTGGTAATAGCGATGATGGATACGAGCGGCAGTATGGGGATTTGGGAAAAATATATGGCCCGAAGCTTTTTCTTCTGGATGACACGCTTTTTACGAACAAAATACGAAACAGTAGAAATTGAATTTATTGCTCATCATACCGAGGCAAAAGTAGTTACAGAAGAAGACTTTTTCTCTAAAGGGGAAAGCGGTGGAACCATATGTTCATCCGCCTATCGAAAAGCCTTAGAAATCATTGACGCTAAATATAATCCACGGAAATTCAACATTTATCCATTCCACTTTTCTGACGGTGATAACTTAACATCCGACAATGCCAGATGCGTGAAGCTTGTAGAAGAATTAATGAAAGTATCCAACATGTTCGGATACGGAGAAGTAAATCAATATAATCGCCATTCCACATTAATGTCAGCCTATAAAAATATCAAGGATGAACAGTTCCGATATTATATACTCAAACAAAAAGCAGATGTTTTCCATGCGATGAAAAGCTTTTTCCAAAAAGAAGAATCGAAATTATACGCTTAAAAAAATGACAGGAGAATGCTCCTGTCATTTTTTTGCGTTGTGCGATAAATAAAATAGAGTAAAAATGGCTTTGAGGATTGTCTAGCTGCAGCGCCTAGTGGCTCGGGGTCCATAAGCCAATCCGCCAAGAAGGCAAAAGTGCAGCCTTCTCGTCGGCTCGTCTTATGCCTGTCGCCCCTGTTCAAGGCGCTTACGCTTTTCGGTTTTCAGACATTACCAATAATACTTTCCCTAAAATAATCAACAATAAAAAAGCAAGAACATTTTAAAAGAGGGGGTATTACCATTGATAAAAAAACCAGTTGGGTTATTATTAACAGCATTCCTTACTATGGGACTCGCTGCTTGTAATAATGATAACCGTAATGATATAAATGACCGAACAGACAATCGTGTCGGATTTGATACAAATGACAGAAATAATCGGATTGTAAATGTTCGTAACAATCGAGATAATGGCATTGATCATAACGGACCACTTACAGAGGATTATTCAAACCGTAACAATAATGAACCGGATTTAGATACAAATCGCTATAATGATAAGCGGAAGATCAAAAAAAATAACGATGATACGGTTTCCTCCTATTACACTAACTTAAATAGTAGTCAATATCCACATACACAGGCTGTTTTAGTAAGGGATGCAAAATATCAGTACATTACCGTCGACCCTAGACAAAAAAACTGGTTCCAATTTGGCTTTATTCAACCAGGACAAACAAATACACAGCAACAAAGACCCGCAGCACAGGCACCAGCTCAACAGCAAACAACACGGCAGGCACCGAACCAAGCACCTGCCCAACAGGCAACACCTGTACCTAGACAGCAGCAGACCCAAGCACCAAGTGGTGCCGCACAAAATCAAAATAATACGGTAACGTCAGGATCTGTAAGTCAATATGTTCAACAGGTTATAGATCTTACCAATCAACAGAGAACTAAAAATGGTTTGCCAGCCTTAAAAGCCGATACACAGCTTAGTGGTGTGGCTCAAAAGAAGGCAGTGGATATGCAGCAAAATCATTATTTTTCACATACCAGTCCCACCTACGGATCTCCATTTGACATGATGAGAGACTTTGGCGTCACTTATAAGTCTGCAGGTGAAAATATTGCTCAAGGACAACGAACACCGCAAGAGGTAGTAACCGCTTGGATGAATAGTGAAGGCCACCGTAAAAATATTTTAAGTGCTAACTTTACACATATTGGGGTTGGATTTGAACAAACGGGGAAAAACTGGTCCCAGATGTTTATTGGTAAGTAAGAAATAGAAAAACAAACCGACAGATTTTAAAGTCTGCCGGTTTGTTTAATTCCTTTCATCGGAATGGTTGGGAATTCAAAGTTAAAAGTGGTTCCTTTTCCAACCTCACTTTCCACCCATATGGATCCATCCATAGCTCTGACAATGCTATAAACCACCATCATGCCCAAGCCAGTGCCATTTTTTCCTTTAGTGGAATAAAATGGTTCCCCTAACCTTTCAAGCTGCTGGGGAGACATTCCAACTCCGGTATCTTTCACCTTAATGGTTACATCGTTTTGACTATATTCAGTAGAAACATGTAAATATCCGCCATGTGGCATTGATTCTATCGCATTCTTCAGAACGTTTACAAAGCATTGTCTAAACTTTTGTCCATCTCCTTTAACAAATCCTATTATGGAAAAGTCAGTGATAATTTCAACTGAGTTTTGGTTTGCTAGAGGCTGCAGAATACTGATAATTTGCCGGAGTTCGCTTTTTACATTAAGTTCTTCAAGAGATTCCAGTGCGGGTTTTGCAAATGTCAGATAATCCTGAATAACCCTCTCAGCCGAAAATAATTCTTCCTTAACGATTGCTAGGTATTCCTTTCTTTTTTGTCTTGATAAATAATCGTCTTGCAACAGTTGAACAAATCCACTTGCCGCTGTTAGTGGATTTCTAATTTCATGGGAGATAGCAGCCCCCATTTGCTCAACTGCCTTTAATTTCTCCGCTTTAATAAGCTCTTGCTGCATCTCGTTAGTCTTTCTGATAAATTCAATTCCATAGGAAATGATGCCAATACCAAAAGATGGGATTACAAGATAAGCAAACCATGCATCAACAAGGTTGAGCGGAGCATCATCAAAACTCATACCCAGCACTGTCACTATACCAAGGATCATTCCCATGCATATGGTACATAAAATTCGCCGAGCGGGAGCTTGTTTAAAAAACCAAGGGTGGAAGCGCCATAGGATAAAGGCAAGTGGAATATAAAGAGCCAGGGTTTGCCAAAAGCCAATATTGATTCCATAAAATCCTCTTATAGCGACCATGGCTCCGATCAGTATAGGCCCGATACCGACATATAAACCGCCAAGAACTATAGGAATCATTCGTAAATCAAATCTAGCATATGAAACAGGTGCGTAGGAAAATTGAATACATAACCATATTGTTAAAATAAACAATCCTATATAAGAGGGCTTTGATAGGGAGAATTTTTTACTTTTTTCAAGATATAATAAACCAACAAATAGTAAAATAATCATAAGAGAAAGATTGAAGAAAAGGTGTTTCGTGATTTCCATTTTCTCACCATCCAAATTGAGCTCATAGGAAAATTTTACATTTAAAGTTGGCAAGTTACAACAAAATTCGCAAAATATTTTGAAAAAGTGACATATTTATAGTTAATATAAAAAAAACAAACCTAGAAGCGTTTCACATTGGAAACCTTCCAGGTTTATCGTTTATAGAAATGGTATTTCTGCCTCTTGTTTTAGATAGGTATAAAGCAGAATCAGCTTCTTTAATTAATGAATCGGGAGGTAGTGAATTGGTAGGATACATGGTGGCAATGCCAATGCTTAAAGTAATGATATCTGCTATTTCTGAACTTTTATGAGGTACTTTGAGTGAATGAACCGTATCTTTTATCTGCTGTGCTGCTTGCAGCCCCTTCCCTTTGTCTGCAGAAGGCAAAATCAGTGCAAATTCTTCACCGCCATATCGACAAAAAGTATCTCGTGAATGTTCTGGATACAACTGATTAACTGATTGAGCAATCTTCTGTAAACACCAGTCTCCTTTTAAATGACCATATGTATCATTGTATTTTTTAAAGTAATCTATATCAAACATAACTAACGTAATTGGTGCATGATTGTCCAGTGCATTAGACCATTCGCAGAGAAGGGCTTCATCGAAAAAACGGCGATTAGCGATTCCTGTTAACCCATCCATATAGGATAATCGGTTTAGCAGTTCATTCGCTTCTTGGAGCTTTTGTTCAGTTAGCTTTCTTTTTGTAATATTTCTTGAAACAATGATGACTTTTTTCTCACCTTCTTCTTGATAAGGAACACTTTTTAAAGTTGATTCTATCCAAACATAGTCACCAAACTTGGAACGGCAGCGATAAGTAGATTCGGCTGAACCTTTTTGGAGTGCTCTCTCGAACATGTTACTTGTTCGTTCAACATCGTCAGGATGAATAAAGGTCTCTAATCTTTTTCCTAAAAGCTCGGGATATTCAAATTGAATAACCTCTCTTACAGCTGGTGATATGTAAATATATTCTGCTTGATCATTGTGCATGGTAATCATGTCACTGGAATACTCCGCAAGTAAACGAAAGCGTTCTTCGGTTTCTTTTACCCTGATAAGGCTATGTTTTAATTGACTTTGAGTCTCATTCGAACCGATGACAAATACAAAAAAATGATATCCAAACAAACCACCTGCTAATGAAATAAGATAATGCATGGTTAACACATTTCTAAGGATTTCTGTATTATCAATACGGATCATAAAGATAATTGAAATAATCATTAAACCGCATAGATTCATTATAAAAGCTTTTGCGGTACGATGAATGTTTAAGTTTGAAATAACACCGCAAACAATTCCTGTCAAAAATGCCCCACTGGCAGGAAGAATAGCAGAACTGTTGAAACCAAATAGTATAATTCTTCCGAAAGCGATTAGAATTGCTGCAATAATTGCCGGAATATACCCGCCGAACGCTCCTGCAATCACTACCACTAAGTGGCGTAAATCAGCATAAATGTTCGGACTAACTTGTATAGAAAACGACATTAAAACATTTCCCAGAATTCCAAAACATATCCCCCAGTAAATCTTAGAGGAGATGGGTGAGGTTGGATATAATGGCTTGTCTTTAAATAACACACCCATTATAGAAAAAGAAGCGATTAAGAGTGCTGCATTTGAGACAAAGTCTTTGAGCATGTAAATTCTCCGTAATAAAATAGAAGTGAATGTTATGGTACCATAGTTTTATGGAATAATGATAAAGCATTCCAATTATACTATAATTTTGGTATTTTTAACAAAGCAGTCAGGAAAACAAAGAGAAATAAAAAAGCTTCCTTCAAAAAGGAAGCTATCCTATACAAGAAAGTATAAAAGTTTTTAACTTTGAGAATTGTCTAGCTCCAGCGCCTAGCCCCTCGATGGTCTACAGCTTATCCAGTTGCCGCTCCTTGGGACGCAAGTCTAGCCATCCCCTGAAGAAGGAAAAAACGCCTTCTTGCAGGGGCCGTCTTAGCCAAGAGTCCCAGGGCAGTCGCCTCCACATTTAGGTCAATCCGTCTAAAAGGTTAAAAAACAACTTTCGGCCGGCTCGTCTTATGCTTGGCTACAGAAAGCTACCGCTTTCTGTACGCATTAAGGGCGACTAGTCTTTGTCCCTGCTTTCGCCGTACTACACTTGAACCAATTCTTTCGCAAATTCTTTTGCTGCTATTCGTGCATATCTTTTTCCTTGTTCCAGTAGCTCAGGTACTCTTTGCGGATTTAAATCAAAACCTTCTGCTACAAGTGTATCACTTACTTCCATTCCTAAGAAACGGAGGGCAATTTTTAAATATCGATCCCCCGACTCCAATTCTTGCAAAGGTGTTCCAGTATACTGGCCGCCTCTTGTTTGAATATGAATGGCCTTCTTATTAGATAACAGACCTTTAGGGCCATTAGCAGTATGGACAAAAGTTTTTCCAGAAATGAATAAATTATCTATATAAGCTTTTAAAATTGCAGGAGAATTCAAATTCCACATAGGGGAAACGAATACATAATAGTCATACGTAATAAACTCATCTGCAAGAGCATGCATCTTTAAAATTTTTTCTTTTTCCGAATCTAACAGTTGATCAAGTGTATATCCATAACCGGCCAACTTTCCTCTAGCTGAAACCAAATCGGCATCCATTTGCGGAAATTCAAACGCAAACAAATCTATTCTGTTAATCTCTACATCCGGACGTTCTGCCTGAAATACTTCTAGAAACGCTTCACCAATTTTTAACCCTTTTGATTTCTCTAAACCTTTCGGGTTTGCAGTTACATATAGTAATTTTTTCATATTATCCCAACCTTCATAGTTAATATTACTTATTACCTCAATTATAGAAAAAATACGGTTCGTTAATATTGAACAATTGGTGAAGTTCATGAATATTAAGTGACATGGAGACGCTTGAGAACGTGAAAAGACATTTAAAAGATTGGCAAAATTTATTATACAAACGCTTACAAAAACATGTTGACTCTCTATATAACGGGTGGTAAGATAAGAGTACATTAATTAGTTAGTTCAATAAACTAATTAATGGAATCTCGAGATGCAATTTATATATTTATTTTAGTATTTTTGAAAAGGTTTCCAATTCACAAGCTCAACACTTAAGAACATTATGGAGGGGAAAAAAATGGGTCAATTGGCACAAAAAGTAGAAACAAAACCAACAGCTGAGTTCAGAAAGTTTGGTATGAAAGATAAACTAGGTTATATGTTTGGTGACTGGGGGAATGATTTCTTTTTTATTCTTGTAGCATCATTCTTAATGGTATTCTATACGGATATCTACCATCTAAATCCGGCTACAGTAGGCGGGCTATTCCTAATCGCACGTTTGTGGGATGCAGTAGCAGACGTTTCTTGGGGACGTTTCATTGATACAAGAAAAGCTGGGAAAAATGGAAAATTTAAGCCATGGATTTTAAGAATGTCATTTCCACTTGTTATTGTTGGTGTGTTAATGTTTGTACACATCCCTGGTATGTCTAATGGATTTTATCTGGCTTATGCATATGTAACGTATATCTTATGGGGAACATTGTATAGTACGGTTAATATTCCTTATGGCTCAATGGCATCTGTTATCACAGGCGATCCTGTTGAACGTACAACACTATCAAGTTGGAGAACGATGGGTGGAAACTTAGCAGGTTTAATCATTAACGTAGTTGGTCCTATGATTTTGTTTGTTAACAATAAAGCAGATGCTAATCACTTCTTACTAGGTGCAATTATTTTTGGTGTACTTGCACTCGCTTGTTATATCGCTTGCTATAAATTATCAATTGAACGAATTGTGATGGATGAATCAACAAAATCAGAGATGAACTTTGGACAAACAATGAAAGGTCTAGTCAAAAACAGACCGTTAATGTGGTTCCTTATTGCTTCCTTATTGTTCATGATTTGTTTCATGTTAATTGGTACTGTAAACGTTTACCTATTTAAAGATTATTTTGGAAACGCTAAAGCATTAAGTATGGTTGGACTTCTTCAATCAGTGGCTGTATTTGTTGGTATGCCAATGGTTAAACCATTAGTTGCAAAATTTGGTAAAAAAGAAGTGGCTTCAGGTGGTTTATTACTTGCAACTATTATATATGCTCTCTTATATTTCCTTCCAAATTTAACAGCAACACAATTTATTGGGGTCCTAACAATTGCCATGTTTGGTTATGGTATCTTCAACCTTGTCATTTGGGCTTTCGTTACAGATGTTATCGATTATCATGAGTATTTAACTGGTCTGCGTGAAGATGGAACCGTTTACTCCATCTACTCAATGGCTCGTAAAATTGGTCAAGCCGTTGCTGGAGGCTTAGGTGGCGCTGTGATTGCTGCAGTAGGATATAATTCAACTCTTCAAGCACAATCGTCTGGTACTCTACAGGGAATTCACACACTTGGAACTTTAGTACCTGCAATCACACTAGCTATTGTGTTCCTAATCATTGTGTTCTGTTATCCATTGAACAAAAAGCGTACAGCACAACTTACAATTGATTTAGCTGAAAAGAGAAAAGGCAAAAATTAATTTATAAACCATGATGAAGATAGCTAAGATCCTTTAGCTATCTTTTTTAATTGCGTCAAAATTGCTCCGAAGTAAAAAGTGTTTAAAAGTTGGTGCCGATTACAAAGGTAGTTGTGTTCTTCTATATTGTAATAACCACTAATTTTACTCTCTGTGAATAATTCAATAATTTCAGGCATAACCGCTTTCACAAAAGTATTGACGAAATTTGTCGATAGTGATATCCTACTAATGAAAACGATTAATTAGTTTATTAAACAAACTAATTAGCCCGAATTAAAATTAATTTTTTAGGGAAAAATTAAAAATCATTTTTTGCAGGTATTTGAAAAGGATTTTACATGTAATTCCTTTAAAATGGAGGGGTAAAAATGAGTCAGACAGCTAGAAAATGGGAAGAAGAAACGGTAGAAGCAAAGGTTGCATTCAGAAGGTTTGGAATGCGGGATAAAATTGGTTATTTGTTTGGTGATTTCGGTAACGATTTCTTTTTTATTCTTGTAAGCTCTTTCTTAATGGTATATTACACCGATATTTTAGGTATTAGTGCAGCAACTGTGGGAATACTTTTTTTGGTTGCTCGAATATGGGATGCTGTAGCTGATGTTACGTGGGGGCGCTTTATTGATACAAGAAAAACAGGGAAAAACGGAAAATTCAGGCCATGGATTTTTAGAATGTCCCTACCACTTGTACTCTCAGGTGTGTTAATGTTCGTAAAGATACCAGGCATGTCAGATGGGGCTTATATGGCTTATGCTTTTATCACCTATATACTATGGGGAACATTATACAGTACAGTAAATATTCCATACGGCTCAATGGCGTCAGTCATTACTGGGGATCCCGTTGAGCGGACAGCATTATCCACATTTAGGACGATGGGGAGTATGCTCGCAAGTCTAATCATTAATGTTGTTGGACCACTGATTTTATTTGTGGACAATAAGGCTGATGCAAACCGTTTTCTATTAGGAGCAATTCTTTTTGGCTTACTTTCTATCTCTTGTTACATTGCTTGCTATAAATTAACGACAGAGCGTATTATTATGCCTGAAACTAAAGGGAAAAAGGCGAATTTAGGTAAATCATTAAAAGGTCTTGGGAAAAATAAGCCATTAATATCTATCCTTTTTGCTTCGTTGCTTCTTATGCTATGTACGATGTTGATTGGTGCGGTTAATGTATATTTGTTTAAAGATTATTTTGGTAACGCTTCAGCATTAAGTATAATAGGGTTCGTTCAAGCTGTTGCAGTATTTATTGCCATTCCCTTAGTAAAACCTTTTGTTGCGAAATATGGTAAAAAGGAAATGGCAGCAGTTGGTATGGCAATAGCATTTATTGTTTATGGACTACTATATTTCTTGCCAGAATTGACAGCAACCCAATTTATTATCATTTCAGCAGTGGGGATGTTTGGGTATGGATTCTTCAATATTGTAATTTGGGCATTTGTAACCGATGTAATCGATTATCATGAATATTTAACAGGTTTACGAGAAGATGGTACCGTTTACTCTGTCTATTCATTTGCACGTAAAGTAGGGCAAGCAATTGCTGGGGGTATTGGTGGTATTGCGATTGCAGCAGTGGGATACAATGCAAAGCTTCCAGAGCAGACTGGAAGCGCACTTCATGGTATTCATACATTAGCTACATTAGTACCTGCATTCATCTATCTCTTGATCTTTTTGATTTTAGTATTCTTTTACCCATTAACGAAAAAACGTACAAACCAACTTGTAATTGACTTAGCTGAAAAAAGAGAAGAACAAATTTAAAAAACTAGTGAGATGATCAAATTAATTCTGTTGAGCCCCGATTCAATTCCTAATCGGGGTTTTTCATATAAAAACTCCCTTAAGCTAAAGGGAGTTTTTATATTATGATGGTCGTCTTAGGAATTTATGATGGCGCTTCCATCTTTGTCTGTTTTCAAATGAAAAGGTAAATTTAACATGGGAACATCCAGAAATTGCTTGATCGCAAGGGCGCAGGCTCCAAGAATGCTTGATTTTCTGCCAATTGATGAAATTCTCAATTCACGGTAATGACTGATAGATGAGTTCAGATTAGCTCTTATTTTCTTGAGAGAATCCGGGTACATACGCAGAAGTTTACTATCAAGCACAATTATATCCGGGTTATACATGTTAATCATATTATTCAATCCAATTGATAAATAGAAAATAAATTGCTCCATTTCTTCGCGTAGTTCTTCATCGCCTTCATTTAGCCATTCTTGGATTTGTTCATAAGTTAAATTCTCAATCTGCCTTTTTTTGGTCAGATATTCAAAAATACTTGATTCTGATGCATATTTTTCCCAGCATCCTTTATTTCCACAATTACACTGCTTACCTCCAGGAACGACAATCATATGACCAATTTCTCCTGCATACCCTTCATGACCTCGGAAAAACTCATTATTCATCATCATACCAAGACCGATTCCTGAATAAAGGGTTGCACATAATAAATTGTCTGTTTCATGATATACAAATACACGCTCTGCAAAGGAGCTGAGATTGGCATTGTTTTCAAGATGAATCGGGATACCGACTTCTCTTTCTAAATCACTTTTTAAATTCATTTCATGCCATTTCAGACGCGGAACATAGTGTATGATCTCTTCTTTGGATACCAAACCATGAATTGCGATAACAATTCCAACAATCCCATAGCGGCTATCGTTAAAATTTGCTTTGAATTTTTTGATTTGTTCAATCAGCATCAGAAGAATGTCTTTATAGTTAGTAGTATTTATTTTGACACTATTTGATGAGATAGGACAACCAAGAAGATCTGATATTGTAAATGAAATTTCTCCATAATCCAGATCAATCCCAAGTGCGTAGCCAGCATGTCCATTTAACGAGAGCATAATCGGTTTTCTTCCAACCGTATAATGCTCAAGATGGGTCTCAATAATGAGCCCTTCTTCTAATAGATCTGCTACCTGGGCTGAGATGGTGGCTCTCGTCAGGTTAGTGGATTTGGATAAATCGGCTCTTGATATCATGCCTTCTTTAACTATTTCTCTAATAATGAGAGAACGATTAATTTTCTTTATGTATGCCGCATCACCGGTAACCATTTATATCCTCCATTTCGGGCATTTCCTTTTGTGTATATTCCTATTATATCAGTTCTTTTTAACAAATGACCGTTATAATTCAATTAATTACTAAATAGTTAATTGACTAAACATATTAAACATGATAAATTATCTATGTAATTAATTTGTTTATTAAACAAATTAAAGAAGTGGGTTAACTTTAGTTATAAAAAAAAGATTTATTAGCAATTCTGTAAGGGTTTACACTGGGCAAGCTAAGGATATGAATTTAAAGTAAAAGGAGAGAATTTCAATGAAAAATTTTATGGATCAGCACTTTCTGCTTGATACAAAGACCGCGATTAAGCTTTATGATAAAGCCGCAGCCGAGGCACCTATTTTTGATTTCCATTGTCACTTGGATCCTAAAGAAGTATGGGAAAACAAGTCATATGAAAATATAACTCAGATTTGGCTGGGTGGAGATCATTATAAGTGGAGAACTATGCGGATGCACGGCATTGGCGAGCGCTACATTACAGGTGATGCGAGTGATTGGGAAAAGTTTGAAAAGTGGGCAGAAACGGTTCCTCATTTAATAGGCAACCCTGTTTATCATTGGACTCACTTAGAATTAAAAATTTTCTTCGGAATTGATAAGGTATTAAGTCCAGAAACAGCTCAGGAAATTTGGGAAGAATGTAATGAAAAATTACAGAAGCCTGACTTCAGTGCAAGAGGGCTAATTGAGAGATCAAACGTAAAGTTTATCGGCACAACTGATGATCCAATTTCTACTTTAGAATACCATCAATTATTGAAAAATGATGAAACTTTTAACACAATGATTGCTCCAACATTCCGTCCGGATGGTGCGCTTTTTATTGAACGTCCAACTTTCACAAGCTGGCTTGAAAAATTGGCTAATGTTTCAGGCATAAAAACAGATTCCTTAGATGGGTTTTTAGCAGCATTGAAACAACGAGTTGAGTATTTTCATCAAAATGGGGGCCGTGCCTCTGACCATGATATTCAAAAAATGGAGTATGTAGAAACAACTAAGCAAGAGGTTGAAGCCATTTTCAATAAACGTGTAAGCGGTGAACAACTTTCAAATCAAGAATTGACTGCTTATCGTATTTTCCTCTTAAAAGAACTTGGGAAAATGTATGCTGAAAAGCAGTGGGTTATGCAGCTTCATATGGGAGCCATGCGGAACAATAACACAAGAATGAAAGAATTGCTTGGAACAGATGTAGGATTTGATTCAGTTGGAGAAGCTAATATGGCGGAGGGCTTATCTCGATTCCTTGATGCCCTTGATCAAGAAAAAGCACTTCCAAGAACTGTTTTATTTAACTTGAACCAAAAAGATAATGTCGTATTAGCCGGGATGATGGGGAACTTCTATGAAGAAGGTGTTCCTGGGAAGGTCCAATTAGGTTCTGGCTGGTGGTTTGTTGACCATATCGATGGTATGGAAAGACAAATGAAGGATTTTGCAAATGTGGGTGTACTAAGCCATTTTATTGGTATGCTGACAGATTCTCGCAGTTTCCTCTCATATGCACGTCATGACTATTTCCGTCGAATTTTATGTAACATCCTTGGCGATTGGGTAGAAAAAGGGTTAGCACCAAACGATATGAATCACATGGAGAAAATGGTTCGGAATATTTGCTATGATAATGCCGAACGATTCTTTTTGAAACGCTAAGGTGCAGGTCTGATTGAGGTCCTGTATAGGGGGCCTCTTCTTGATCTAATGTTAATTAGAAAAATAAGAACTTTTTTATTGTCATAAGGGTAAGAATATGGTTATCTATAAAGAATAACAACAAGGAAAGAGGGATAGTATGTCAAAACAACAAATCGGTGTAATTGGTTTAGCAGTAATGGGAAAGAACTTGGCCTTAAATATTGAAAGCCGTGGATATTCAGTAGCTGTTTTTAACCGCTCTTACGATAAAACAGATGCATTCTTAAAGAATGAGGCTGAAGGAAAAAACTTTGTTGGTGCTCATACAGTAGAGGAATTTGTGAATTCCTTAGAAAAGCCGCGTAAAATTTTATTAATGGTTAAAGCTGGTACCGCTACTGATGCAACAATTGATTCTTTAAAACCATACCTTGAAGAAGGCGATATCCTAATTGATGGAGGAAACACATTCTTCCAAGATACAATTAGACGTAACAAAGAATTAGCCAATGCTGGCTTCCATTTTATTGGTACAGGTGTTTCCGGAGGAGAAGAAGGGGCTCTTAAAGGACCATCCATTATGCCTGGCGGGAATAAAGAAGCATATGAATTAGTACAGCCTATTTTAGAAGCTATTTCAGCTAAGGTTGAGGGCGATCCATGCTGCACCTACATTGGACCAAACGGCGCAGGTCATTATGTGAAAATGGTTCATAATGGAATTGAATATGGAGATATGCAATTAATTTCCGAAGCTTATTTTATTTTGAAAAATGTTCTTGGGTTAGGTGCAGAAGAGCTGCATAATGTATTTTCTGAATGGAATAAAGGCGAATTAGATAGCTACTTAATCGAAATTACTGCAGATATCTTTACAAAGGTAGACGAAGACACAGGTAAACCAATGGTAGATGTAATCCTAGATACTGCAGGCCAAAAAGGTACTGGTAAGTGGACAAGCCAAAATGCCCTAGATTTAGGGGTGCCACTTCCAATTATCACAGAATCAGTCTTCGCTCGCTTTATCTCAGCAATGAAAGAAGAGCGTGTAAAAGCAAGTAAAGTATTAACCGGACCAGAGGTTAAGCCATTTGAGGGAAGCAAAGAAGAATTAATTGAAGCTGTTCGTAAAGCTTTATACATGAGTAAAATTTGCTCGTATGCACAAGGTTTTGCCCAAATGCGTGTTGCATCTGAAGAATATGACTGGAATCTTCGTTACGGGGATATTGCGATGATTTTCCGCGGAGGCTGTATCATCCGTGCTCAATTCCTACAAAAAATCAAAGATGCATACGACCGTGATTCAGAACTTTCAAACCTTTTATTAGATCCATACTTCAAGGATATTGTAGAGAACTATCAACAGGCGTTACGTCAAGTCATTGCAGTGGCGATTGAGCGTGGTATTCCAGTTCCATCATTTGCAAGTGCAATTGCTTATTATGACAGCTACCGCACTGAAACTCTTCCTGCAAATCTCTTGCAAGCTCAGCGTGACTACTTTGGTGCTCATACGTATCAACGTGTTGATAAAGAAGGCGTATTCCATACAAACTGGATGGAATAAGGACTTCTTTTGTTAAGTGATTTATAGAGACTAATCTGCCCATAAGGGTTGGTTAGTCTCTATTTTTTTGCTGTTTATTGTTTTGACTGGAAATTTTTTATAAAAAGCAATATAAGACAAAAAAGAGAGATATTTGAGCATTTTTAGAGAATGATTTTTACTATGGGGTGCAATATAATGAAAACATGGTTCGTTAGCAAATCAGTTGTTAACGCTTACTTATAGGGGTGTGGAACTAATGGATAAGTTGAGTTCGTCTACTTATAGAAGAAAAGTAATGGATGAATGGATAACTGCTTTTTATCGGTTACAAGGTTTAGACAACTCATTTAATTTTCACTCACACCGAGAATATGAGATTTATTTTTTTCATTCAGGTGATTGTAAGTACTTAATTAACAATCGAATTTATGAATTACAGCCTGGTGACATTATATTGTTGGATGGGATGACATTGCATAAACCAAATCCAGGTATAGGCAGCACCTACACAAGAAGTATGCTTCATTTTTCGCCTACTTGGCTTCGTGAATTGTTGGGTACTCTTGGAATTCCTAATTTATTAGATCCCTTTAAAAAACTTAACAATTGCTTACTACGAACAGGTTATGATGAATCAGGGCAAATTGTTGATGGAAAGATTAAGGAAATAGCGGCTTCGTTGGAACTAATTGATGTAGACTTTCAAAGGACCGGTAAGAAAAATGAGCTTTTAGAAGCAGAGGTTAAACTTGAGTTAATTCAATTATTACTAAGAATCTATAAGATGAGTCAAAAGGAATTATCTCAAATAACGAGTAAAAAGACCGATAAGGAAGATCATGCTGAGTCAATTGCATCCTGGATTAATGATCACTATTTCGAAAAGGTTAGTTTGGAGCGGATAGCAGCAGAATTAAATCTCAGTAAGTATTATGCCTCACACGTCTTTAAGGAAGTTACTGGTTTTACGGTAATGGAATATGTAATGGGGTGCCGGCTCAATCAGGTGAAGTATTTATTGGAGATGGAACCAGATCGAACGCTTACAGATGTTTCGCGGTCAGCTGGGTTTGAGAGTGTTGCCCATTTTAGTAGATATTTTAAAGAAAAGGTGGGTAAAACGCCTTCACAATATCGTAAGGAAAAGCTCAAGTAAAAAATCCTTGTAAAAGAAGGAGGAATAAGAAATGAATAATGATTTATTAATTTCCGGTTTTTCGGATGAAATCTCTTCTGATTTTAATACTCAGCTTGAAGTTGTAGCAAAATTAGGAATGCGTTATATTTCCTTGCGGGGTATCGATGGAAAAAATATTGGTGATTTTACGGTGGAAGAGATAAAAGAAAGTGTCCAGCCACGGCTTCATAGAGCCGGGATTGGTATTTCTTCGATTGGATCGCCAATCGGTAAGGTGTTCATCAATGATGAAGAGGGATTTGCCAAACAAAAGACCATGTTAGCTACACTTTGCCAGATTGCTAACTTGTTAGATTGTAAATACATTCGTATTTTTAGCTTTTATATTCCAAAGGGTGAAGAAGCCGACAACTACAGAGATGAAGTAATTGGCAAAATAAAAGAGTTTGCAGCTATTGCAGAAAAATTTGATGTTATTTTATTACACGAAAATGAAAAGGACATTTATGGGGACATTGCTAGACGCTGTCATGAGATTTTGAAAGAGGTTGGTTCAGCCTATTTTAAGGCTATCTTTGATTTTGCTAACTTTGTTCAGTGTGGCGAGGATACCCAGGAATGCTACGATTTGTTAAAAGAAGAAATTGTCTATATACACATCAAAGACGCTGTCACAACGGATAGTCAAAACGTGGTCTGCGGTACTGGGGAAGGTAAAATACCTGAAATTTTGGCACAAGCAATTCAAAGCGGTTACAAAGGCTTCCTAACACTCGAACCTCATCTTGTTCTCTTTGATTCTTTAAAGGACTTGGAACTTGAAGATGCTCAAGAGATTATTAAAGATAACAAAGGTCTTGATGGTGCAGGTGGGTACAAACTTCAATATGAGTCACTATTAAACATTCTTGAAAAAATAGAAAGCGGGGAAAAATAAAATGGCAAATGTTAGATTAGGAATTATTGGCTTAGGAGCACAGGGCGGAGCCTACGCAGGATTTTTAGCAGAAGGAAAAGTGAAAAACATGGTTCTTGGAGCAATCTGTGACATTGACCCAGCGAAAAAGGAATTGGCAGCTGAAAAATATCCTGAAGTTCCATTTTATGATGACTATATTGATATGCTTGAAAGCGGTAAAGTTGACGCTGTAGTAACTTGTGTTCCACATTATCTGCACCCTGAAATGGGAATTGAAGCACTTAAAAGAGATATCCATGCATTGGTAGAAAAGCCTGCAGGTGTTTATACAAAACAAGTAAGAGAATTAAATGAATTTGCTGCAACAAAACCAGAATTAACCTTCGGAATTATGTTTAATCAACGGACAAATCCACTCTATCAAAAGGTGAAAGAAATTATTGATAATGGTGAAATTGGCCAAATTCGTCGTACAAACTGGATCATTACGACTTGGTGGAGACCACAAGGCTATTATGACCAAAGCGCATGGAGAGCAACATGGGGCGGCGAAGGCGGCGGTGTCCTTGTCAATCAGGCACCACACCAAATTGATTTGCTTCAGTGGATTTGTGGTATGCCTAAAAAGGTCTATTCTAATGTAAAATACGGCTACCAAAGAAATATCGCTGTAGAAGATGAAGTAACGACAATCTTAGACTATGGTAATGGAGCAACAGGCGTATTTATTACGTGTACGCACGATGTTATGGGAACTGACCGCTTTGAAATTTTGGGGGATAAAGGAAAAATTGTTGTCGATGACAGCAAAAAAATAACGGTTAAACGTCTTAAAAAATCTGAATCTGAAATGAGCGCAACCATGAGCTGGGCAGATGTAACAAAAATTTTCATGGGTCAGGGCTTATCTGAAATATATACAGAAGAAGTAATTGAATTTGAAAGTGTTTGGGGCGGTCAGCATATTGCGGTAATGGAAAACTTTGCAGCGAATATTGTGGAAGGAACCCCACTTCTTGCACCTGGCAGTGACGGAATCAATGGCGTTGCCCTGGCAAATGCAATTCACCTTTCGAGCTGGTTAGGTAAAGAAGTAGAACTTCCAATTGATGAAGAGTTATACTTCGCAGAGTTGAGTAAAAAAGTGGAAGAAGAAAAAGAGAATCCAATTAAATAATCAATATTATTAATCTATAAATCTAAACGAACTCGGGGAGTCTTTCTTCCTCTTCGGGTTCATTTTAAAGGGGAATAGCTGATGCTCAAAATAGCAGTTATATGACTTGGCGATATATCAAAAATTCATATTCCAGCTATACAAGCAAACCCTAGTGCCGAGTTAGTGGCAGTATGTGATCTTAATGAATCATTAAGGAATACCGTACCTGATGTAAACTTTTATACTGACTATCAAGAAATGCTAAAGAAAGAATCATTGGATTGTGTGCATGTTTGTTTGCCGCATAATCTTCACTATCCAGTTACAAAAGTCTGTGTTGAAAATGGTGTTCATGTCTTTCAGGAGAAGCCTTTGTCTTTAAATACAAAGGAAGGTTTGGCTTTAGCGAAGCTAGAGGATGAGCATCACACTAAAATTTGTGTCTGCTTTCAAAATCGCTGCAATGAGTCCTTTGAATTGCTGCAAGAAATTATCGCTAGCGGTCAATTGGGCAAGATGATGGGGATAAAAGGATTAGTTACTTGGTATCGACCAAAAGAATATTACGATGTGAAACCTTGGCGTGGAAAGATGGAGTTTGCTGGTGGCGGAGTGATGATTAACCAAGCCCTCCATACCATCGATTTAATCCAGTTGCTTGGTGGTGAGATTGATTCGATTAGAGGGTCCATCGATCAATTATTGGATTACGGGATTGAGGTTGAAGATACAGCTTCAGCTCATATTAAATTTAAAAATGGTGCAAAAGGATTATTTTTTGCCACCAATGCCAATGCGGAAAATTCAAGTGTCGAGCTAGAGGTATCCTTTGAAAAAGGAAAATTCACCATCAAAGATAGTGTTTTAACAAAAATCAATGGAGACGGAAAGAAAGAAAAATTGATTGAAGATGCCAAGATGCCAGGTACAAAATTCTATTACGGGGCAAGCCATATTAAATTAATCAATCAATTTTATTCCGCAATAATAAATAACTCCGAGAATTATGTAAAGGTTAAAGATGCCCTTACATCGATGAAAATGATTGACGCAATTCGCCAATCCTCAGAAGAAAAAAGGATAATAAAAATGGAGGAATTACAACATGCAAACAGCTAAAATTGGCGTTCAAATGTTTAACCTTAAAGAAAAAATTGTGGAGCTTGGTGCATATGAAACATTAAGAAAGTTAAGTGAGCTTGGCTTTCATTATGTCGAAGTAACTCAAATTCAAATGACTGAAGAAAATGTAGCTGAATTAAGAAGAGCAAGTGTTGATTTTGGGATCAAAATTGCATCTATCTCAGCTCCTTTAGATACCATGCCAGGCATGCCAGGTGAATCATTGACAGAGGACTTTGATAAAATTGTGAATGATTGCAAAACATTAGATTGTAACTTTATCCGCATTGGTATGATGCCGATCCAATTAATGGGCCATAAGGACCAAGTTATGGAGTATATAAGTAATGCAGAAGCTATGGCAGAAAGACTAGCGGAGCATGGAATAGAATTATATTATCATAACCACCATATAGAATTTGAAAAATATGATGGAGAATGTTTGTTGGACATTATGAAAAACAACACTTCTAAACTCGGCTTTGAGCTAGATGTCCACTGGGCTCAAAGAGGTGGCGAGAATCCGATAAATGTGATTAATAGATTTGCAGGTCGTGTCTCATTAATCCACTTAAAAGATTATCGAATTGGAAATATGAATGTAAGTGAAGAAGATTTTAAAGATATGTCTAAGTTCATGCAAAAGTTCACAAATATAATCGAGTTTGCAGAACTTGGTCAAGGTAACTTGGACATAAAGGGTATAATAGAAGCTGGTATTGAAAGCGGTGTACAATATTTCCTAATTGAGCAAGATGATACTTATGGCCGCGATCCATTTGATACGTTAAAGGATTCGGGGGACTATTTAAGAGAGTTAGGTTATGGAGATTGGTTTTAAATGCAATCAGCTATAAAAGAGGCAGGTGTCAGGCACAAGGTGTCTGGCACTTTTCTTTGGATCGAGTTTTAGACAAACCAGTTGACGTTAATTAAAAAGGACCTCAGTGACGAGGGCCTAATTGAGTCATCCTTATAAAGTTAAACTAAGCTCAGAAACTCCTAAAAACTTTTGAATTCCTAATGCACATGCTCCCATGATACATGCTTTTTTTCCGAACTCCGATACTAACAGCTCAGAGTAATGACTTATAGTAGAAGTAAGGTGGGCTTTAAGTTCTTCAGCAGCATTAGGATACAAACGAAGCAATTCACTATTTACGACCAAAATTTCTGGGTTATAAAGATTAATTAGATTATTTAGTCCGATGGAAAGATATTCTATAAAATGTTCCATTTCTTTAAGAATTGTTGGTTCTTGTTCCTTTAATCCAGTCAGGATATCCTCGAAACTAAAATCAAGTGTTTGTTGGACTTGAGTTATACGACGAGTAAGGCTATTTTCTGAGGCATACTGTTCCCAACAGCCTGAATTTCCGCAGCTGCAAGGTACACCATTGGGCACAATTATCATATGGCCAATTTCTCCTGCATATCCATGATAGCCCTTTAACAATTTACCATTTATCATAAATCCAAGTCCAATACCAGAATATAAGCTTACAGATAGTAAGTTGTTACTATGATGGTGTTTGTAAACCTTTTCCGCAATTGAACATAAATTCGCATTATTTTCAATGTATATATTAATGCCAAGTTCATTTTCTAGGTCTTTTTTTAAGTTTTTGTTTTTCCATCCATGTTGTGGAACAAAATAAATTATTTCATTGGTATCCACAATTCCGTGAATTCCAAGGACGACTCCAATAAGGCCGTAATGAGTTTGTTCACATTTAAATTGGTAATTTTTAATTTGCTGGGTTAGTATATCAAAAATGACTTCGTAATTAGAGACTGGCAGGTCGATAACGTCCGTGTGTACGGCACAACCACTCAAATCAGCCAGAGTAAAGGTAATCGTAGTCTTATCAAGATCAATTCCCAAGGCGAAACCGGCTTTTTGGTTAATTGATAGCATAATCGGTCTTCTCCCTAGACTTTTGTGTTCTAATTGTGATTCGACTATAAATGCATGATCCAATAGCTCTGAAACCTGCACAGAAATAGTTGCTTTATTTAGTCCTGTAACTTTAGCAATCTCTGCCCTCGAAATTGATTTATGCTCAATAATTGTACTTAATATTAACGATCTATTCATTTTTTTGATTAGTGATGCATCACCAGTGAGCATAAAAAACCTCCTTGTCTTTTTAAAAGAAAATATCACATATTTATTTATTGACGTATGCAAGCCATAATGATATATTATACAGGTAATTAGTTTGTTTGGTAAACAAATTAATTAAAAGATTCCAAATTATTTTAAAAAGGTCAATTTGAAAGGGATTACAGTTAAGAATTCATACTCCCTGTTCATACATTGAATAGATAACAATGAGGTAAACTTAAATTAAACAAAGGAGGATATAAAAATATGGGAATTCTGCAAGAACTATTAAAGGATATTCCGGTACCCAAAATGGCTAAAGTGAAAGTAAAGTTTGAAAACAATAAGATTGACGACCTTGGGCAAGAATTAAAGTTGAAATTAAACCGCGTACATATTCAAGAAAAAATTCAGCCTGGGATGGAAATTGCTATTGCTGTTGGGAGTAGAGGGCTTGACCGGCTCGTAGAATTAACAGCGGTAACGGTGCAATTCCTAAAGGAGCTAGGTGCGAAACCATTCATCGTTCCTAGTATGGGTAGCCACGGCGGTGCAACGGCCGAGGGACAGCGTGAGGTATTGGCCCATCTTGGCGTAACAGAAGCTGCTGTCGGTTGTGAAATCCGCTCATCGATGGAAGTGGTGAAAGTTGGGGAATTACCTAATGGATTACCTATCTATGTTGATAAGTTTGCGTCAAAAGCAGATGGCATTGTGGTCATTAATCGGGTAAAACCACATACAGCTTTCCGGGGACCAGTCGAAAGTGGAATTATGAAGATGATTAGTATTGGTCTAGGGAAGCAAAAAGGCGCAGAAGCATGTCACCAAATGGGCTTTAAATATATGGCTGAAAATGTGCCGGCAATGGCAAAGGTGATTATGGAAAAAACACCATTCCTGTTTGGAGTAGCAACAATTGAGAATGCCTTTGATAAAGTGGCAGTGCTCGAAGTACTTACTCCTGAGGAAATTGTGGAAAAAGAACCTGCACTACAAAAGCAAGCCAAAGAGTTATTGCCGAAGCTTTTCTTTGATCAATTGGATGTCCTTTTGATTGATGAGATTGGTAAAAATATTAGCGGTGATGGCATGGATCCAAACATTACCGGGCGCTATCCAACCCCGTATGCATCTGGCGGACCTGATGTAAACAAAATGGTCGTGCTTGACGTAACCGTTCAATCAGAGGGAAATGCGAATGGAGTAGGGACAGCAGATTTTACTACCCAGCGGCTGGTAGATAAGATGGATAAAGAAGGCACTTATGCGAATGGTTTGACTTCAACCGTTTGTGCACCTACAAAAATTGCTACTACCTTGCCAAATGATAAAATGGCTATTCAAGCAGCTGTTAAAACCTGTAATATCTTAGATTTTACAAAGGTTAAATTGGTTAGGATTAAAAATACATTAGTGCTTAGTGAGATTGAAGTTTCTGAGCCTTTGCTTCCATACATAGCGCAGCATCCGAATATGGAGCAAATTTCAGATGTATATGAATTTCAATTTGATGAAAAAGGAAATTTATTTTAAACAAGAGGAGAGATAGATATGTCAAATTTATTTGATTTAACAGGGAAAACAGCAGTTGCAATCGGGGGAAATGGTGTATTAGGATCAGCGATGGCAAAAGGTTTAGCGGAGCATGGAGCAAGAGTAGCCATTGTCGGACGTAATTTAGAAAAGGCTGAAGCTGTTGTTCAGGAAATTACCGCAAATGGCGGGGAAGCAAAGGCATTTCAAGCCGATGTTAGTTCTCGTGACTCCTTAATGAAAGTAGCAGATGACATTGACCAATGGTCAGGCGGGTGTGATATCCTCTTAAATGCACCGGGAACGAATAGTTCAACACCATTTCTTGAACTTGAAATGGATGAATATGATAAAATTATGGAAATTAACCTTAAAGGAATTGTGTTAGCTTGTCAGATCTTTGCGAAAAGGATGATTGAACAAGATAGAAAGGGAAGTATTATTAATATTTCTTCTGTATCTTCAACCACACCTCTTTCTCGGGTATTTACGTATTCTGTATCAAAAGCAGGTCTTAATAGTGTTACACAATATTTAGCTCGTGAGTTTGCTCCAAATGGAATTCGTGTAAATGCTATTATTCCTGGTTTCTTTCCTGCTGAACAAAACAGAAAGATTTTGGATGCAGAAAGAATTGAAAACATCATGAGACATACACCGATGAATCGTTTTGGCGAAGCCGAAGAACTTCAAGGTGCGACAGTGTGGCTTGCATCGGAAAAAGCATCAAGCTTTGTTACTGGTGCCTTGATAAGAGTAGATGGCGGATTTGGAAGTATGACGATTTAGTCATTGTCACATAAAGTAGCTTTTTTTTAAATATGTTAAAGTAGGATAGAAATTAAAGAAAGTCGGGGGAGTTGGGGAAATGCTGACAGAGAAGTATAAAAAATTACAATCCATTCTCCGTGAGATGAAATCAGTTGTTGTTGCATTTTCAGGAGGGGTAGATAGTACGTTTTTGTTAAAAGCTGCGGTTGAAACATTAGGTACGGAGCAGGTACTTGCGGTAACAGCAGACTCTGAAAGCTATCCCTCAAGTGAATTGGAAGAGGCAAAGAAACTAGCAGAAAAAATTGGTGCTAAACACCAAGTCATCGAAACCTCCGAGCTGGCCATCCCGGGCTATGCAGAGAACAATAAGAATCGTTGCTATTTTTGTAAAAGCAGTTTATTCGATCACTTAATCCCTGTAATGAATGAAAAGGGGTTTCAAAATGTGATTTATGGTGTCATCGCTGACGATATGAATGAATTTCGCCCTGGCATGAAGGCAGCTAAAGAAAAGGGGATTCGGGGTCCGCTGCAAGAAGCGGACCTCTATAAAGAAGAAATTAGAGAACTTTCCAAAGTTTTTAATTTGCCAATTTGGAATAAACCCTCTTTAGCCTGTCTTTCATCGAGAATAGCCTATGGTGAGTTTATTACTAAGGAGAAATTATCCAAGGTTGAAAAGGCTGAGGATTATCTAAGATCACTTCAAATTCGCCAAGTACGGGTAAGAACACATCAGGATATTGCAAGGATAGAAGTAGAACCAAGCGATATGGCTATTGTTTTAAATCAGCATGAACAAATAGTTAAACAACTTCAAGACTTTGGTTACAAATACATTACCCTTGACTTAGTTGGTTATCAGAGCGGAAGTATGAACAAAGTTCTAACTAAATAGTATTTGCCTCGGGTTTTGATAAGAGTAAAAGAAAAGGCTTTGGAAGAATCCAAAGCCTTTTCTTTTAAAAAATGGATAATTATAAATAAAGGAAGATGAAATTTATGTCAAGTGAATTTGTAATGGGGCTTGATATTGGAACAACAAGTGTAAAAGCGTGTGTGTTTACTTTAAACGGAAAATTAGTAGCCGAAGTAGAGAAAATGAACACATCCTTTTATCCCCACCAGGGCTGGGTGGAGCAAGACCCTATCGAAATTGAACAGGCTGCAATCCTAGCAATTAGAGAAGTTATAGATAAAGCAGCCATCGACAAAAATGAATTAGTTACAATAGGTTTTTCTGCTGCTATGCACTCATTAGTTTGTATCGGTGAAGAGGGAACACCTATTTCTCCAGCACTCATTTGGGCGGATGGCAGGAGTTATGAACAAGCTGAAAAGATAATAAAAACAAGGGGAGATAAGGTTTATTCCCAAACCGGAACTCCGGTTCACCCAATGACACCATTTGTAAAGCTAGTCTGGATGAAAGAAACAGAATATGAACCTTACAGAAAAGCCCAATACTTTATGTCTATTAAGGAATACTTACTGCAATGCTGGTTTGGTAAAAGGGTGATTGACTATTCCATGGCATCAGCAACAGGATTATTCAACCCGGAAACACATAAATGGGAACAAGAATTATTAGAACTTGCTGGTATAAAAGAAAAGCAGCTTTCAGAAATTGTTCCTCCGACGAAAACCCTAATAGGCATTAACCAATCAAAGGCTGCAGAAATGGGAATAAACCCGCAAATGCCCTTTGTTGTTGGCGCTGCAGACGGCCAATTGGCCAATCTCGGCATAGGAGCCATCCTGCCTGGAGAAGTGGCTGTATCTGTAGGTACAAGTGGAGCAATCCGGCAGCTTACAAAAGGAGTAAGGATTAGTGAAAGTCAAGAAACTTTCTGTTATTCCTTTACAGAGGATACCTCTATTATTGGCGGCCCAACTAACAATGGAGGAGTAGTTCTGCAATGGCTAAAGGACCTTTTAGAAGACGATCGAAGTTTTACAGATTTTCTAGCCGATGCAAAAAAGGCTGCGCCGGGGGCAGATGGAATTCTCTTTCTTCCTTATTTAAATGGTGAACGAGCTCCTATCTGGAATCAACGGGCAAAAGGTAATTTCTATGGAGTTTCCATAACTCATAAAAAAGAACATTTTATTCGAGCCGTGCTAGAAGGGATTACTTTTAATCTCTATCAAATAGGAAAAGCCTTGGAACGGTTAGCAGGAGAGCCGCAAAAGATTTATGTTAATGGCGGTCTAGCCAGATCTCCATTGTGGCTGCAAATGATGGCGGATATTTTTGAAGCAGAGATTTATGTTTCGGAAAGCCACCACAGTGCTGCCTGGGGCGCTGCATGGACAGCCCTTGTCGCGATTCATAAAGTAGAATCTTTTGAAGATATTAAAAAGAATATACCCATGGGGAAAGCGACCTTACCAAATAAGGATACCAGTGAAATCTATAAGAGGATTTATCAGAATTACATCGAATTGGCTAAAGATATGAAAAAGTATTTTAGATAGGAAAGTTAGGGGGAAGCTTATGCTTGATGAAATATTAAAACAAGTTCAAACAGGAACCCTTAGTATTACAGAGGCTAAAGAAAGATTAGCGACCTTTGAAAATCTAGGCTTTGCGAAAGTGGACCATCATCGTAAGAAACGTCAAGGCTTTGCTGAGGTCATTTATGGCGAAGGAAAAACGGCTGATCAAATCATCTCTATTGTTCAAGCTTTAAGGGCCCGGAATAACGAAATCCTTGTCACAAGAGTTTCTAAAGAAAAGGCAGTAGTTATCCTGAATACTTGTCCGGAACTTACTTATAATGAGACAGCACATATTCTTTTTCTGAAAGATGAAACCGGGCCAATAAAAAATAAAGAGGGCTACATTGCTGTAATAGCCGCAGGTACCTCGGATTTAAGGGTGGCTGAGGAAGCAGCGGTTACTGCAGAGGTTTTAGGCAGTCATGTTCATCGCATTTATGATGTAGGAGTTGCAGGAATACATCGTTTATTGAACCATGCTGAGGAAATTCAACAAGCAACTGTATCTGTTGTGGTTGCAGGAATGGAAGGAGCCCTTCCAAGTGTAGTTGGCGGTCTTGTCTCCCATCCAGTAATTGCAGTACCAACAAGTATTGGTTACGGAGCAAATTTTCATGGGTTGTCAGCCCTGTTAACAATGCTAAACTCATGTGCTTCAGGAATAAGTGTTGTCAATATTGATAATGGATTTGGCGGAGGCTATAATGCAGTCTTAATTCACCAACTTGCACAAAAAGGGGAAACCGTAAAAAATGAAAACACTATACTTTGATTGTTTTTCAGGAATAAGCGGGGATATGGTCCTCGGTGCGCTAATCGATGCAGGGGCAGACCCGAATCTTTTAGTGGCAGAATTGAAGAAGCTGCAAATAGAAGATGAATATGATTTGAAATGGAAAAGAATTGTTAAGAATGGAATCACCAGTACGAAGTTTGATGTGATTCTACTAAATAGCTCTGAGCAGACTCATAATCACCAAGAGCACAGTCATGATCACGAACATGAGCACAGCCATGATCATGAACATGATCACGAACATGGTCACAGCCATGATCATGATCACAGCCATGATCACGAACATAAATATACCCATGCTCATGAACACCATGATCACCATCACCATACACATCGTGCATATAAAGATATTGTAGAGTTAATTGAAGCAGCTGATTTCTCTATTCCAGTCAAAGAAACGGCTCTAAAGATATTTAAAAGAATTGGAGAGGCGGAAGGGCTTATCCACGGGATTCCTTTAGAAAAGGTTCATTTCCATGAAGTAGGTGCCATTGATTCTATTATCGATATAATAGGCGCAGCGATATTCATTCATCAATTAAACGTTGAAACAATAAAGTCATCCCCGATCCCAGTGGGAACGGGAAGAATCCATATTGACCATGGAATTTATCCTGTTCCGGCTCCTGCAACACTAGAAATTCTAAAAGGAGTACCAATTGAGCAGTCAGACATAAGGGCAGAGTTAACCACACCAACTGGAGCGGCCATTATTGCTGTACTCGCTGAGGAATTCGGGCCCATCCCTTCAATGAAAATATCTTCAATTGGCTATGGGGCAGGAACAAAAACCTTTAAACAACATCCCAACGTACTTCGAGTAATTATCGGTGATTAAGAAAGGCGCAAGCGCCTTGGTCAGCCCCGACTAGCATAAGACGAGCAGGCCAAAAGGTTGCTTTTTAACCGGAGCTAGACAAGTATAAAGGTTAAAAACTTTTATACTTTCATATGTCATAAAATAAAAGCTGCCATATTTTTGGCAGCTTTCTTCAAGCCCATTTTATCTCTTTTAATAGTTGCTGCCTAAATAATTGAATGATAAATTCATTGTAAAAATCATTTCTCACAATCACCTGATAGTTGTTATTCGGATGTATGTAATAATGGATATCGGTTAAAACGCTATTATCATCAAAATATTGTCGTACTTCCATAAGGCTTTTCTTTAACTCACTATCAAATAGCGTAATAAAAACTCAATATCATTACCATTAGCCGTTTCATTTAGTTCAATAAGCTTTTTGTCATACGTATACTCGACTCTCATCAAAATCCTCCTATATTAAGTATCTTAAATAAATGTAAATGGTACAAATCACGATAGAAAGGAGCATTAATGGAAAAGCAATTAGTAAAAACTTTCCAAACGTAATCGGGTATCCTTCCTTTGCGGCAAGACCAGCTACAATAACGTTAGCGCTTGCACCGATCAATGTACCATTTCCCCCAAGACATGCTCCTAGAGACAGGCTCCACCAGAGTGGTTCCAAATTTTGAATGCCCAATTCACCCATATCCTTTATCATCGGAATCATCGTGGCTACGAATGGAATGTTATCGATAAAGGCTGAGGCAATCGCACTAACCCAAAGAATTAGAATCGATGTGGATGCCACATCTCCGCCGGTCAAATGGACGGAGTAATCAGCTAGTAGAGAAATAACTCCTGTTTCGATCAATCCTGAGACAAGGACGAACAACCCAATAAAGAAGAAAATGGTTGTCCACTCTACCTTTAAAAAAGACTTATCCAAATATTCTTCCCCTGTTAATAGAAGTAAAAGGAAGGCACCTGCTAACGCAACGGTCGCCGATTCAATATGAAGCAGTTGATGCAGGAAAAATCCCACAATTGTTAAAAGCAATGCTGTTAATGACTTCATTAATAGTGTCTTATCCGTAATTTCTTCCTTTTCGTCAAGGTCCATTAAACTAGCTTTCAATTCTGGTGATGTTCGGAGCTGTTTACGATAGATAAAGGCTAGAATACCGACATTTACAAATAAAATGAAAAAAGAAATAGCAGTCAGATTATTGATAAATGCCATAAACGTTAATTCTTTCACAGCGCTTCCTAGCATGATATTTGGGGGGTCGCCAATTAAGGTAGAGGTTCCGCCAATGTTGGAAGCGATAATCTCTGTAATTAAAAACGGAATCGGATTTACCCGTAATTGCCTTGTGATACTAAATGTTACCGGAACCATAAGCAGGACGGTAGTGACATTATCTAAAAAGGCTGAGCCTAATGCTGTAATAATCCCAAGTGCTACTAATATCTTCAATGGATCGCCTTTCACTTTTTTAGCTGCCCATATGGCGATATACTTGAACAAGCCTGTTTCAGATGTAATCGCGACAATAATCATCATCCCTGTCAACAATCCGAGTGTATTAAAATCAATGTGATGTAAGGCCTTTTCTTGACCAACAATTCCTAACAGGACCATTATAATTCCGCCAGCCATGGCGATAATTGTGCGGTGAATCTTTTCAGTGACAATAAAGGCGTAGGTAAATAAAAATACTACTATTGCAATAATTGCTTGTGTTGACACGTATGAACCACTTCTCCCTCTGTATTCTTACATTCATTGAAAAAATGCAAAAAAGGAGCCTGTTTTGACAGACTCCACCAAAAAACAACATATCTATTATATGTTTTATTGTATAAAACTATACATAGGATGTAAAGGGGCTTACCCCTAAAGTTCTAAGGTATTTACAAACCTAATTTCTTAATAAAATCAACCATCTCCTCATGCTCCTCTTTTACTAGTCTATATAATCCTTTATCTGTCTTGACTAGAGATTTTCCCTTTTCGTCGGCAATTGGTTTTGTGTATGATTTTTGGGCAACTATCTGCCATTTTCCATTTCGATGGCTTAATTTAAGATCAATGATTCCAAGTCTGCTTCCAAAGGCAGCAGCCATTACGACAGGTTTACCGTTGATTTCCCCTGTCTCCAAATTAGTATTTGGCAGATTTTTATAGACAGGCCCTGGGAATACGCTATGTGAATGACCTGCCAGAACGACATCGATTTCAGGGATTTGAGTTAAGTAATAAACGGCGTTTTCCGTATCATCTTGATATGGTTCACTACTAATCCCTGTATGGGCTAGAGCGATAATAATATCAGCCCCATCTGCCTTTATAATTGGTACAAACTCCTTAGCTGTTTCAACCATTGGTTTTGCAAACACTTTTCCTTCAAGATTGGCCTTGTCCCACTTCATTATATGGGTAGGCATCAAGGCAATAACACCAATTTTTAGTTCATGTGAGTTACCGCTCTGATCGACTATTTTTCTTTTTAAAATAGTATAGGGTTTAAAGTATGGTTTATTTGTTTTTACCGAAAACACATTTGCATTAAGGACAGGCATCTTTGCCCCTTTTAAGGCAGTATTTAAAAAACTTAATCCATAGTTAAATTCATGATTTCCAATCGCAATTGCATCATATTTTAAATAATTAAATGCCCGGTAAACAGGATGTGTTTTTCCTTTATGCATTCCTCTGATTCTGGCCAAATACTCACCGAGTGGATTTCCCTTTAAATGGTCTCCATCATCAAATAATAAAGTGTTTTTACTTTCCTTACGTGCTTCCCTGATAAGTGTTGACGTTTTAACCAGACCTATTCGATTGTCTACTTTTGTTTGATAGTAATCATAATTCATCAAATCTGCATGTATATCTGTCGTTTCTAAGATCCGTAAATCGACCAATGTCTGACTAGTTTTTCCTGTCTCGGCTGCAAAAGTATTAGATGCATAAGTAAAGAAAATAATCTGAAGAGAAAGTAAAGTTATTATTCTTCTTTTCATTATGATTACCTCCTACATGTCTAGGTGTAGAGTAATCTTAGTATGGGTCTTTCTTTTCAATTTATCCGCGGCAGATGTATTTGCATGCATGAAACACTAGAAAGTGATTTCGCTAAAAATATTTAAATTAGAACAAACAGCCAGCCAACTAGGCTGGCTGTTTGTTCCGATTCTGCTGACGTTTTAAATGATGGCCAAAGAACCACCAATTCCAATCACCCAAAAGCCTCATTAAAGCTGGAACTAAGATCATTCTGACAATGGTTGCATCAATAAAAATGGCAATTGCTATACCCACTCCAAGCTGCTTTACCGGCATAACCCCTGTAAAAGCAAACGCCCCAGTTACCACAATCATGATTGCAGCAGCGGAAGTGATGATTTTACTAGTAAAGGTTAGCCCGGAAATTGTGGCTAAGGTATTGTCACCTGTTTGAAGGTAAAATTCCTGAATCCTTGAGATAAGAAAGACTTCATAGTCCATAGAAAGTCCGAAGACAAGAGTGAATACAAATACAGGTAGGATTAACGCAATATCAACAGGTTTCATTCCAAAATGTCCCTCTTGAAAGATCCAAACTACAATCCCGAAAGTACAGGTTAAGCTCAATACATTCATTAAAATCGCCTTAAGAGGAATCAAAATAGAACGAAACGCAGCCATTAATATCACAAGGGTCGATAACACAATTAACAGTAATCCATAATGTGCCTTTTGATAGATCTCGGTAAAAATCTCTTGTTCAAATTTGATAGGACCACCAAAAAAGGCTTGGACGCCAAGTTTTCTTTGTGACCAATCGTTTACCCAGTCCCTAGCTTTTGCAGAATGCTCTTCAGTGTTTAAATAAACTTCCAAAAGTATTTGATTGTTTCTGATAAAGTATTCCTTTAACGCAGCAAGCTGCGCCGTGTCCCCATGCTGGAAAAACTGATATAGCTGTTCTTCATTCTTTATTCCTGTGGCAGAATAAGGGGAATTAACGGTATTAACCAGCGTATCCTTTTCAATCGAATGGATAATTGTACTTATTTTTTTAAAATTATTCCTTTTTGTTACCGGCCCCTTTGTTTTAAGCACAATCGTTACTTTTTTTTCGTCTTTTTTCTCGCTTGCAATAAATTGCTTCTGGAATGTTTCAAGTGCTAACCGAGAAGGGTAATTGGCTGGCAGAGAATCCGTACCAGGAATGGCCAAAACCAATTGCTTTACTGGTGCTAGTCCAGCCAAGAGAATAGCGAGTGAGAGTACAATCATGATAATCGGATGATTCATCACCATTTTAGCAAAACGGTACCAAATGCTATTTTCCTTTTCCATAACTCGAATCACACTAAAGTTATTTATATTTTTCCCTAAAAGTGAAAGTAATGCTGGTAGAAAGGTTAAGGCTGAAAACGCTGAAAGTAGGACGACCAGCATCCCCCCTAGGGCAACATTTTGAAAGATGTCGATTTTAATAAACCAGAGCCCAGAAAGGCCTATAAAAACGCAAAGTCCCGAGAAGATAATCGATCTTCCAGCTGTTCTAACTGTCACTTCTATTGCTTCTTGAATTGATTTGGTTCGCAATTCCTCTTTGTACCGGTTAATGAACAATAAGGCAAAATCAATACTTAAGGCTAGACCAATCATTGGAACAATGTTAAGTATAAAGATCGTTAAATCAAGTTGATAACTAAAGAAGTAAACGGTGCCCATCGTGATTAAGATGGAAACCACTCCAATAACAATAGGGAGGGCGGCAGCGACAAGGCCTCCAAATGCAAAGATAAGCACTACTAATGCGATCGGCAGACCAATCATCTCTGCCTTTCGTAAATCTTCTTGGCTGGCAACATTTAAGTCCTGAACGATTATTGGTTCCCCAGTCATCGTAACCTTTAAACCATGTTGGTTTTTAAGAATCCTTTTTAATTTTTCGATTTCCTCTCCAAGATTCTCGGCCTGTTTGTCAAAAGTAAGCAGCCCATAGGCATAATTGTCTTTAATCATTCCATCTCTATCAAAGGGAGAAGTGATATCTCTGGCAGAGTCAAAATTAGAAAGCCTACTAAATGTATTTTGGATAAACTGATGAAATTCCTTATCTTTGATTGTTTTATCCCTCTCGAAAACCAGGATAATGGAGGATTTAGGATGTCCAAAGTCTTTTTCGAGAATTTTCCTTGTTTGATTATATTCTCCCTTGTATTCAAAGCCATTCCCGCTTAAAACAGTAGGTAATTTAAGGGCAAATAGGCCGAAAAAAAGAATAACTGCGATCCAAATGAGCAGTATCCATTTGCGATTTCTGTAGATAGAACTTCCTAATTTATCCAAAAAGATGGCCTCCTTTAAAGAATTATCCCTTATTGTTTTAAATCAGGATATAAAAAAGGTGCTTCCGCTTTCCGTAAATTTTTCCCTAATTCTATTTGAAAATTCACATGAAAAACAATATGAAAAAATGTTCAAAGTAAGTATCACAAATGTAAAAAATCATGAATTACATCCCTGTTATTTGGTACAATAAAGAAAATCAGAAACTTTATAGGTGATAAAATGGAACAAGATAAATTGAATAAAGTTATTGAAGCGGCCAAGTTATATTATTTATTGGATTATAACCAAAATGAAATTGCTAAGATTTTGGGTGTTTCTCGTCCCACTGTATCACGTTTGTTACAGCAGGCAAAGAGAGAGGGCATAGTCAAAATTTCTATAATGGACCCGACTGAGAATGTTGAAAATTTAGCTTCCCAATTAGAAAAAAAGTTCCATTTAAAAAAAGCGATTGTCGCTTCTATACCACAATATGAAGACCATATTATTAAAAATTATCTTGGTGAAATGGCTGCGATTTACTTGGAGGGCATTGTTAAAGATGACGACATTATCGGAGTTACATGGGGGACAACGCTCTATCATATTGCAATCGAACTAAGACAAAAATTCATAAAAAACGTCAAAGTTGTCCAATTAAAAGGCGGGGTAAGTCATGCGGAAACCAATACATATGCATCAGAAATTCTATATCTATTTGGTAAGGCATTTCATACGACACCACTAAATCTCCCCTTGCCTGCCATAGTCGATCATGTAGTTGTAAAACAAGCAATGGAGGCAGACCGCCATATCCGAAGAATTTTAGAAATGGGAAAACAGGCTAATATTGCTCTGTTCACAATAGGATCGATTAAGACAGACTCCTTATTGTTTCAATTAGGATATTTTACTGACAGTGATTTGGAATCACTTTCTGGCAAGGCAGTTGGTGATATTTGTTCGCGATTCTTTGATAAGGATGGACAAATTTGTAATGAGAGCTTAAATGAAAGAACCTTGGGTGTGAATCTTGATGAGCTAAGTAAGAAAGAATATTCCATTGTTGTAGCTGGGGGACCCAACAAAATAGATGGAATTTATGGTGCCTTAACCGGAAAATATGCAAATGTTCTCATTACCGATCAATTTACGGCAAAATTCCTGCTTGATAAATAGTAAATACATTTATGGTTATATATGAAGATGTTAATTTTACATTTGTTCATATAGATATTTACAAATGTTCATGATGTTTGGTATAGTTATGTTGTTATAAAAATCGATATGGAATCTGTATAACAAAAAAATATCAGGGGGAAATTAAGATGACTCAAAATATTGTCAAAATGATAGATCATACATTATTAAAAGCAGATGCAACGCAAGAAGAAATTCTTAAAATTATTAATGAAGCGAAAGAGTATTTATTTGCATCTGTATGTGTTAATCCAACATGGGTTAAAACAGCAGCTGAACTGCTTGCTGATACTCCTGAAGTAAAGGTATGTACAGTGATTGGATTTCCATTAGGAGCCTCAACTTCAGAAACAAAGGCATTTGAAACAAAAAATGCGATCGAAAACGGTGCGGATGAGGTGGATATGGTTATCAACATTTCTGCGCTAAAGGACCAACAGGATGACATAGTTGAAAAAGATATTCGTGCCGTCGTTGAGGCGGCAAAGGGTAAAGCGCTAGTTAAAGTAATTATTGAAACATGCTTATTGACTGATGAAGAAAAGGTTAAAGCTTGTGAACTTGCTGTTAAAGCGGGAGCTGATTTTGTTAAAACTTCTACAGGATTCTCTACAGGTGGAGCGACCGCCCAGGATATCCGTTTAATGCGTCAAACAGTAGGAGCTAATGTTGGAGTCAAGGCTTCAGGCGGAGTTAGAAGCCGTGAAGATGCGTTGGCGATGGTGGAAGCTGGAGCTACCCGCATTGGTGCTAGTTCAGGTGTTTCCATTGCTAAGGGGGAAATTTCTAATAACAACTATTAATTTAATGTGAGGGTACCATGTATGAAAGAGGTTATATTGGCCTTAATTGCCGGATTAATTGTAGGAATGTTATTTAGGTTCTTAAAACTACCTTTACCAGCACCACCTGTATTTTCTGCCGTAATAGGTGTATTTGGTGTTTATTTTGGCGGTGTTGTTCTAGATTGGATAATGAAGTTAGTGCAGCATTAATTTTTAGCTAAAGAATGGCCAAATAAAAAAAGAGAAGCTATTTCTATGGAATATCTTCTCCTTTTTTATGTAAAGGAAAGCAGAGTAAATTGGAAAGATTAAGGAATGAGAATTATGTTAAAAAGAATAGGCTTTATCGGTGCAGGGAAAATGGCTCAAGCTATGATAGAGGGAATTGTAAAAGCAAATGGGGTTACTAAAGACCATATAATGGCAAGTGCTGCAACTGAAAAGACACTAAAGGTTGTTTCTGAAAAATATGGTATTCTTGGATCATTAAACAATAAGGATGTGGCAAGATTTGCTGAAATTCTCATTCTAGCAGTGAAACCTGACCAGCATGCAGGAATTATCAATGAAATTAAAAATGAAATAACCCAAGGTACTATTATTGTTACGATTGCAGCAGGAATTACTTTGGCAGACATTGATCGTTTATTTGGTTTGCAGGTTAAATCGGTCCGGACCATGCCCAATACCCCTTCGTTAGTAGGGGAAGGAATGAGTGCCCTTTGTCCAAATAAATATATCACTGAAGAAGAGCTAATGGCGGTAGAACAACTGTTTCAATCCTTCGGTCAAACGGAGCGTTTGCCGGAGAACCTAATGGATGCCGTACCGTCTATCAGTGGTTCATCACCAGCCTATGTCTATATGTTAATAGAAGCAATGGCGGATGGGGGAGTACGACAAGGAATTCCACGAGATAAGGCCTATCGGCTGGCGGCACAAGCTGTACTTGGGGCTGCCAAAATGGTTCTGGAAACAGGCAGACACCCCGGTGAGCTGAAAGATCAAGTTTGTACACCTGGAGGAGCAACAATTGAGGCAGTTGCAACTCTTGAAAGTGAACAATTCCGGGGGTCAATCATTGCTGCAATGGAGAGCTGTACCAGTAAGGTGAAAAATTTAGGATGATATTATCTTGGATTCCATAATAGGGATCCTTTTTTATATTTATAAAAAAATTCGACCTTTTTCGACTCTTTCCGTAGTTTTTTTATCAATTCATAATAAACTCAAGATAAACACAAACTTATCACTAAAGAGTATTACCAAAGTGATCAGTTTCCGCTAATTAAATTGAGGTGCAGGCAGTTAATGGACTTAAATAAATATAAGTATTCACTTGTTCAAAAGGTAAACAGTCAGTTGTCGATGTGGTTTGACACCAAGTCCGAGATCAGCAATATAGAAGTTTATCGATTTCTACATTCCCTTTACACGAGTGCTGGGACGTTACAGTTGGTGGGTCTCTACCAGCTAATTGGATTTTTAATGGGGCAAATCAATGCAGAAGAGGATAGACTTTGGGAGAAAGAAGAATTACGAACGTTTTTAGAAGGATTATTTAATCTGACAAAAGAATATGAAATTCTCTCGGAGAATGAAGCTGTGAAAGATATTGAGCGCCGCCATGATGAAAATGTTCCACTCATTCAAATTATTGATGATGATATTTCGATGCTCATACTTCTCAAAGCTGCCTTGGAGGAAAATGGTTGGATAGTCGTTTCAAATATAGACCCTGCTAAGGCAATTTCGCAATACTACGATTTAAATCCTGACTGTGTAATGATTGATATAAATCTACCTGGAATTAGTGGACTCAAGTTCCTGGAGGAGATTGAGCACCATACGCATCAACACTTTGTATCGATAATTATAATGAGTTTGATGAATGACCGGGAAACAAGAATCAAGGCATTCCAACTTGGTGCTGATGATTTTATGGAAAAGCCGATTGATTTAGAAGAATTGACTGTTCGGATTGCCCGTCATTTAAAAAGAACAGAATTACTTAATCAAGCCCTATCAGCAGCAAAAGCAGACAGCGGTCCACATGAGGAAATCGTAAATGACTGGACGGACGAAATAACTAAAAGAAAATTATTTGTTTCTATCATTGATGATGATCCTATTATTAGAACCATGCTGATGCGAATCCTTAATGTAATGGATTTTTCTAATTTTGATGTAAGTTTAGCAGAATTTGGAGATGGGGTACAGTTTTTCAAATCCAATAGATTAGAGGAAAAAGGAGACCATTTTTTAATAATTGACGGTGTGATGCCAATAATGGATGGTATTGAAGTTTTACAAAAGGTCCAAAAGATAAAACATAGTCATAAAGTTCATGTCCTTATGCTGACCGGGAGAAAAAGCGAAGCAGATATTGAAAAGGCATTAGCACTTGGCGCTGATGATTATGTCACTAAACCCTTTAGCATTAAGGAGCTGCAGGCTAGAATACAAAGGTTAATTAAAAGGATGAATTAATTTGTTTACAGATGAGTTGCTGTTCCTTTCCGTTTTAACCCTATCCTTAGTAGGGATTCTTGTATTTTTGCTTGGGTACTTAACAATCAGAAAAATAATTGAGATTCAAAAAAGAAAAAAGATTGAACATTACCGTGAAATCTATAATCCTCTTATTTCTTCGATCTTAATTGAGGGTAGTTTTTCAAGGAAACTAACTCCCGAAACGGTTCTACAACAAAAGGCCCTTGAACAATTGCTAAGCAGGTATACGAAGGTAATCGAAGGGGATGAGGAAAAGAATCGTTTATCAAAACTAGCATCGATGTACTTATCAGATTATTATCAAAAAATGCTTCAAAGCCACAAATGGAGTACTAGAATGAATACACTTTATCATATTGAGGATTTTAATATGATAAACCTTATGGAAGATGTTTTCAGGTTATTATACAGGAAAAAAATTACACACCAAGAACAGATTCATATCTTGAGAATATTGGCGTTATTTCAATTTTCTAAGCTATTTGACCTGTTGACCACTAAATATCAAGACCTAACCGAATTTGATTATCGCCATATCCTAATGCCATTAGAACAGAAGAAATTTGACCAATTTGTACTCCATTTTCATCAAGCAGGCTTGCCGCTTCAAAAAGCAATAATGGATGTGATTGCAAGTAAGCGAGAGGTCAGCTATAACCATTTCTTAGAGAAAACTTTCTCGAACTATTCCGGAGAAATAAGGTTAAGGGCCTTAAAGGCATTGGCCGAAATTGGATATGTAAAGAATAGTGCTCCATACTTAGAACTTCTCTATTCAGATAAATGGGAAGAGCGGATGGTTGCAATCAAATTAATTGGTTCATTGAAAGAAGAAAAAGCAATACCGAGGTTGATTGAGCTAATGCATGACAGGACATGGTGGGTTCGGTCACAGGCTGGACAGGCCATCAGCCAATTTAGCCACGGTAAAGAGATCCTTCGAACTGTTTTAGATTCGTCAAAAGATACATTTGCAAAAGATATGGCCTGGGAATGGCTGCATAAAGGGGTATAAACGGATGCCATTTATTCATTGGGGAGATATTGTATCGGCTTTTGCCTGGTTTATTGCAGTTTATATGGTAATAGTCATTATTTTTTATTCGGTAATTCTTATTATCTCCTGTTTTCAACTTCGAAAAGAATACCAGCTTGATCGGATACAGGCTTACGAAGATTATTTAGACGAAATTTATACCAAACCTGTTTCAATTATTGTTCCTGCATACAATGAAGAAGCTGGTATTATTCAAAGTGTTCGCTCACTATTAAGTGTAAACTATCCAACCTTTGAAATAATTGTAGTAAACGATGGTTCCAAGGACCACACCCTGGAAAAGATGATTGAATTCTATGATATGAAGGAAATCAAAAAAGTGGTTAGAATTCAAGTGAATACTAAACCAATCAAAAAGATATATCAATCATCGATTCTATCCAACCTTTTCTTGATCGACAAGGAAAACGGAGGAAAAGCAGATGCCCTTAATGTCGGACTCAACTTCTCCCATTATCCTTATTTTTGCTCTTTGGATGGTGATTCGGTTCTCGAAGAAGATGCTTTTTTGAAGGTAATGAAACCAATTGTGGACTCGGCTGAAGAAGTAATTGCTTCCGGAGGAAGTGTAAGGATTGCCAATGGCTGTGAAATTCAAAATGGTCATCTTCAAAGTGTTGGCCTATCCAATAAGCCATTGGTAGTGATGCAGATAATTGAATACTTACGAGCATTCTTAATGGGGAGAATTGGTCTCAGCAGACACAATCTTCTCCTTATTATCTCAGGTGCCTTTGGTGTTTTTTCTAAGCATTGGGTAATTGCTGCAGGAGGCTATCGAACCGATACGGTTGGTGAAGATATGGAACTTGTGGTGCGAATACATCGTTTATTAAAAGAAAAGGGACTGAAAAAGAAGATCGTATACGTTCCGGATCCTGTTTGTTGGACAGAAGTGCCAGAGGACATGAAATTTTTGCGGAGACAGCGTAGACGATGGCATAGGGGCCTATTTGAAAGTTTATGGGCCCATCGAAAATTAACCTTTAATCCTAAATACGGATCGATTGGTCTTCTAGCATTTCCTTATTTTTGGATTGTAGAGTTTTTCGGCCCGATTATTGAGCTATCAGGCTATATTTTTATGATATTATGTTTGCTTCTCGGGGGAACCTACATCGAGTTTTCCATTTTGCTGTTTTTACTTTCTTGTTTGTATGGGTCGATTTTTTCAATGGCTGCCGTCCTTTTAGAGGAGTGGAGCTTAACCAAATATCCAAAGGTAACAGATATCCTTAAGCTTTTTCTATATTCACTAACAGAAACCATCTGGTATCGGCCTATGACCGTTTTATGGCGCTGTGAGGGGGTCTGGCAAATCATAAAAGGAGATACAAGCTGGGGAGAAATGAAAAGAAAAGGTGTATCAAAATGAAAAAACCAATCTACTTATTTGTCTATACTATGATCTTTTTGGTCGTTCTAACAAGCCCTTTTTGGTTATGGAAATTGCAGCCAGAAAAAAAATTGAATGTGTTAATAGTAGATAAAACCATACCGAATACTACATACCGAGAACATAAGGGATTGGTGTGGATTTTAAACAATGCCAAGTATTTCAAGAATGGGCAAGAACCCTATTCATTAAAAAATGATTATAAAGGATTTAAGCCGAAAAAAAATCAGCAATATACCATTGTCCCACTACCCAAGGATTTAAAAGAATATGATGTTTTCTATTTGACAGATCAGTACGGTGTCTATAAAAAGGAATTTTATGGTCAGAATCCCACTGGCAGCAGGTCGGCCAAGATTTATGGAGGTCTGACACTAAGTGAAGTTAACCAAATGAAAAAGGCACTTATTCAATCAAAGTCAAAAACTTTAATTGCAGAATTCAATACATTTGCTAGTCCAACATCCCAATCGGCCAGGGAGGAAATTTCAAATTTGCTTAATGTCGAGTGGTCTGGATGGATTGGCAGATATTTTTCTGATTTGAATAGTAATGAAGTACCTCAATGGGTAAAACAGGATTATCAAAAACAAGGAGAAAAATGGGCTTTTAATGGAGAAGGATTTGTATTTGTAAGTAAAAATAATTATGTGGTTGTAATAGGGGAAAATGATGTCCACCATTCAGGACTCAAATTTAAATTAACCAGTCAAGGACAAAAACATTTTTCGCAACAAATAGACGGGACGTATCAGTATTGGTTCGATATTATTGATGCGAAAAATAATAAGGAGATCTTAGCGAATTATCAGCTGCCTGTGTCGAAAAGGGCCAGTGGGAAATTGAAGGGGTACGGAATACCCAAGGAGTTTCCTGCTGTCATATATCACAAAAATGCGAGATACTCCTCCTATTATTTTTCGGGCGACTATGCTGATGAAGCAGAACATGTGCCGGGGATTTATCAGACACAAGGTTTGGATAAGTGGAAAAGGACATTCGGATCAAATCATTCTTTTTATTGGACAGCCTATGTTCCGATGATGAAAGATATACTCAAAAATGGGTTAAAACACGTTGAGACCCAAGAGAAAATCGAACTGGTTGAAGAGAATGGAATAAAGACTAATAGCAAAACAAATGCTTCCTATATCCAAGTTCAAAAGAATGGAAAATGGGAGAACCTTTTAATTAAGGGAGTGAATATGGGGATTGGCAGACCTGGCTACTTTCCTGGAGAAGCATCCATTACAAAAGAAGAATATTTCCGATGGTTTCAAGAAATTGGAGCAATGAATGCCAATGCCATTAGGGTTTATACTCTGCATCCTCCCCAGTTTTATGAAGCTTTTTACGAATATAACCAAATTGCGAAAAGACCATTATATCTATTTCATGGAACGTGGGTTAATGAAGAAAATCTAGTCAAAACACAGGATGCATTTGCCAATGTAAATGTGGATGATGCCAAGCTGGAGATAAAGAATATGATTGATATTATTCATGGAAATGCTAATCTTGCCAAACGGCCTGGTCATGCATCAGGTGTTTATAACCATGATATTTCAAAGTTTGTCATCGGCACGATTATAGGAACAGAATGGGACCCGGCAATGGTGGAGAACACCAATACCAAGCATTCTGAAATGGCTCAGTTTAAAGGGAACTATTTTCAAACAGTCCATGCCACTCCGTTTGAAATTTGGCTGGCCGAATTGATGGATTATGCAGCAGAGTATGAGTCAAAGCAATATAACTGGCAGCATTCGATGAGCTTTACGAATTGGGTTACAACGGATTTGCTCAAACATCCATCAGAACCACTTGAAACAGAAGATATGGTTTCTGTTGATCCTAATCATATAAAGGCCTCAGGGTCTTTTAAAGCCGGGCTTTTTGCCTCTTATCATATCTATCCATACTACCCGGATTTTCTCAATTACGAAAAGAAGTATCTAAATTATACAGATGCTGCAGGGAATAAAAATAATTACGCAGGGTATCTGAATGATCTGCGTTCAGCACATCAAATGCCGATTTTGGTGGCGGAATTTGGTGTACCTTCTTCAAGAGGATTAACTCATAAAAATCCTTATGGAATGAATCAGGGATTTCATTCAGAAGAAGAGCAAGGACAGATCGATCAGCATTTATATCAATCGATTGTATCAGAAAAATATGCGGGCGGACTTGTGTTTACTTGGCAGGATGAATGGTTTAAGCGGACATGGAACACAATGGACTTTGATAATCCGGACCGCCGCCCTTATTGGAATAACCAGCAAACAAATGAACAGCATTTTGGTTTGCTTGGATTCGAACCAGGGAAGAAGGAAACAGCCATAATTGTCGATGGTGCTTCAGAAGATTGGGAAATCGCCGGTACAAAATTTGGTTACCAATCTAAGGGGTATCAGGGTATAAAAGAGGTGCGTTTCGCATCTGACAGCGGCTACTTATATTTCTTACTAAAATATAATCAACCTGTAGACTTTAACAGCGGAGGCACATATCTATTGCTCGATACCATTGGAAACCAAGGGAAAACAACGATTCCGATTAACCAGCAAGCTAGTATTAAAACAGATTACGGAATTGACTTTCTTATAAAGCTCCAGGGTCCAAAAGATTCACGAATCTTGGTTGATAGTTATTATGATACCTTCTATTATCAGTATGGAAAAACCTTGAAAATGATTCCTGAAGAGCCATATGCCTCAAGGAAGGATAACGGGGTGTTTAATCCCATTCGGCTGGCATTAAATAAACATCAAACAATTCCTTCAACAAAGGAAGTCATTCCGTTTCAGGATTATGAAACAGGGGTTTTAAAATACGGTAATGCTAATCCAGCCAGCAAAGATTTTGATTCCTTAACAGATATAAGTTTGAGCAATGATAAAAAGGTGCTAGAAGGAAGAATCGCTTGGCAGTTATTAAATGTTAAAGATCCCAGCTTAAAAGAAGTAACGGGGGATATTTGGAAACAGGGGTTGTCAAGCTCTATTAAGACTAGTGGAATTAGGGCTGCTGTTGTAACAACGGCGAAAGGCAGTGTACAACAAACCATTCCTAAGACTGTGAACGGGCAGCTCAAACAAAAGGGTTCACTATTTTACAACTGGAGAACGTGGGACCAGCCTGAATTCTATGAACGATTGAAAACATCTTACGAAATCATGCAAAAAACATATGGTACCATGGAAATTAATCAAACTAAATAAACAACCTTAAAACCACCGGTGCTTAGCTTCGGTGGTTTTAAGGTGTTAAAGGTTTCTTCTAAAATGTGAAATCGAAATAAAAAACCAGAGAAGGTTCTCTGGTTTAAGTTAAAAGAATAAATTCAAAATAAAGTAAATAAGGGCTGCAATCAATGCTGTAATTGGGAGGGTGATGACCCAAGTAATTAACATCCGTTTAGCTGTATCCCATTTAACGCCCTTTAGACGATGAGCAGAACCAACTCCAAGGATACCGGAAGAAATTACATGTGTAGTACTAACTGGTAAATGAATATATGTAGCACCAAAAATAATAGCAGCACCAGTTATATCCGCAGCAACCCCATTAACTGGACGTATCTTCATAATTTTTCCGCCAACCGTTTTGATTATTTTCCAGCCGCCAATAGAGGTTCCTAATCCCATCGAAATTGCACAGGAAGCTTGAACCCAAAAAGGGATTCCTGCATCTGGTGAAAGATATTTACTAGATACAAGTGCTAAAGTAATGATACCCATTGATTTTTGCGCATCATTTGTTCCGTGTGAATAAGATTGTAATGCGGCCGTCGCGATTTGGATATAACGGAATCGTTTGTTCGTTTTGGCTAAATTAAAGTTTTTAAAGGCAACTTTAAAAATACTATAAACAATATATCCCACCACGAAAGCTAAAATTGGAGAAAGAATCAGCGCCTCAATGATTTTGATGAAACCAGTGTAGTTTAAGGAATTAAATCCTTCTGCTGCAATGGCCGCGCCAGCAATAGAACCAATAATTGCGTGAGAAGAACTGCTTGGAATTCCAAAATACCAAGTGAGTAAGTTCCAAAAGATAGCTGAAAGTAATGCTGCTAAAATTACGACTGACCCATTGTGCAGTGTAAATGGATCAACTATATCCTTAGATACAGTTTTAGCAACCCCGGTAAACGTTAACGCTCCAACAAAATTCATAACCGCTGCTAGAAGTATGGCCTGACGCGGCTTTAACGCTTTAGTGGAAACGGATGTGGCGATTGCATTTGCAGTATCGTGAAAACCATTAATAAAATCAAATGCAAGGGCACCAATGACAATTAATATTGTTAAAATTAGTACAAGACTCATTTTTTTGCTCCTTATGCATTTTTCATAATAATGGATTCAAGTGTATTAGCTACAGTCTGGCAGAAGTCTGCGATATCCTCTAGGTCTTCATAAATTTCCTTATATTGAATAATTCGAATTGGATCCTTTTCAACAGTGAATAAATGTTTAATTGAATGTCTTAAAATATTATCGCACTTTGATTCATAATCCTTAATCTTAATGGCATGTTCTCTAATTTGAGCTAACTTTTTATTAGATAATAGCTCAACGGCTTTTTGAATTTCGTGAACACTGCCTTGAATGGCATCAACAAACTGTAACATAAACTCATCTGCGTCTGTGATGGAGTACATTTCAAATAGAGCAGCACAAGCTTCAAGTCCGTCTAGTACATCATCCATGCTCATTGCCAGCTGGAGAATATCCTCACGTTCAATCGGAGTTATGAAAGCATCGTTTAGTTCTTTAATCACTTCATGAACGAAAGTATCACCTTTGGATTCATACTCTTTCATCTTCTCAGAGAAGATTTTTAAATCACTGATATTTTTTAATTTATATTCAGTAAAAAAATCAACACTTTCATCAAGATTTGATGAAATATTACTTAATAATGCCGAGAATTTATCTACCTTTTTAGCCATAGGATAATACCTCCAATAATTTAAACAATGTATGTTTTCTTTCGCACCCAAATCATTTTAGCTGAAATATGTCGAAAAGAGAAAGAATTTACGTTAAATTTACAAAAACTTAACATTAGAATTTTCTGAATTTATCTATTGCTGCCTATAAAAAGTCTTTTATTACTTTTGCCTTATATTAAAATTTTATGTCCGTCCTGCGAATGTTTATTTTTTTAATCCAATATTTATTTTTTTATGAGTATAAATAACAAAAAAGGGTACTTTATAGGTACAGGCAGTAAACAATGCAAATGAATTAAACAAAACTGTCTGAAGTATAAACAAAAAGGTGAAATGAAGAATACTAAAAAGGAGTGTTCTAAATGAGTTTCATTTGGTCATTAATTGTTGGTGGTATAATCGGCTGGTTAGCGGGTTTAATAGTCGGAAGAAATATTCCGGGGGGCATTATTGGTAATATCATCGCAGGTTTTGTTGGTGCATGGTTAGGAACGGCAGTATTAGGAGACTGGGGACCAAATGTGGCTGATTTCGCCATAGTTCCTGCTATTATTGGTGCCGCCGTTTTAGTGCTTCTTTTAAGCTTCATTATGCGTGCCTTTAGAAAGGCAGACTAAAAGAAATTTAACAAGGAAAAGGATGTCTCCCGAATCGAGGCATCCTTTTTTTATATTTTATTTATATCAATAGCATGAAAAACTTCAGACAAATCGGTAATTGGTGCATGGCATAAAATGGACTCTCTGGTAAATGGATGTGTGAATTCAAGCTTTACCGCATGGAGAGCCTGCCTGTTTGTGAGCGGTTCACCACCATATAAAGTATCACCAATCAAGGGATGACCCAGGTGACTAAAATGAACTCTAATTTGATGAGTTCTCCCCGTTTCCAGCCAACATTTTAGGTAAGTAAAATTCTTTTGTTTATTAATATTTATTATTTGATAATGTGTTATTGCACCCTGTCCATTAGGCGAGACTCTACGTCTAGTCGCATGATGACGGTCCCGCCCAATTGGCATATTTAAGGTGCCTTTTCGCTGTTTAATTAGACCGTGCACAGCGGCAATGTATGTTCTTTTGATTTGGCGTTTTTCGAGCATTTTATCTAAGATCGCACCTGCTAGTGCGTGTTTTGCAAAAAGAATTGCACCCGATGTATCACGGTCTAATCGATGGATTTGGCGGACATTACCTGATTCACCTTTTGATAGCAGATAAAAAGCTACAGCATTTATTAATGAATCTTTTTCTTTAACCGGATCATTTGGATGTGTATTCATAAAAGGCGGTTTATTGACAACTAAAACATGGTCATCTTCAAACAATATATTTAATTCATGATAGTTCGGGATGACATGCGGATCTTCCTCTTCAAAAAGATGGAGTTGAAGTTTTGCGCCGGCTGTCAATGGTAAGTTCCAGTTAACTCGGTTGCCTTCCATTAGGACCTTATTATCAGATCGGAATTGATGCGTTAATCTTTTGGGAGCCTCCCAAATTTTTTGGAAAAGGTGTTCAACAGTAACACCTTCCCACTCCCTTGGAACAATGATTTGCAGCCATTCGCCAGTTCGTTTGGTTAAGTACATTATTTTCTCCTTTTATCTTTAGAATAAAAAACGTTGAAATTGGGTGGGAAATGTCCAGCTCCAGCGCCTAGCCCCTCGATGGTCTACAGCCAATCCGTCCAAAAGGTTAAAAAGCAACCTTTCGGACGGCTCGTCTTATGCTTGTCGGGGCTGACCAAGGCGCTTCCGCTTTTCTTATCTGTGGTGATAATTACCACCCAAAATTCACTTCGAATTATGTTATTCTTATGATATATATTACGACAGAAATAAGCGATGGCAAAGGTGGGTTAGATAAGTGAAAATAGTTTTTGCCTCGACACCAAGTCAAGAAGAAGAGATTAATGAACTGGTGAGGTACGTATACTCTAATATTTTTCCTCATTATTTTAGTGATGAAGAAATTAGTCAATTTAAGGAATTAAAGGTCTTGGATACGTCTTTGGATTTTAATACATTAAAAGATGCGTTTCAAGTTATGACAAGTATACAAACAGTTATTTCGATTTTAGAATCGTCACCGCTGGATGAACAATATGAAATGGTGTTTAACAAAAATGTTGCTACACTTAAAGAATTTGGACTGTTTTTTCCTTTTGATTTTGAGCAGTTTATAGAAACAAAAAGCTTAAAAAGTTCAATGCTGAGTATATACACCAAAGCAGATAATGAATTGATCATATAAAAAGCAGTAAAGCAAAAGCCTGTAATTATTTACAGGCTTTATTTATTTCTTGCTCTTACTGTGATATTTTTGAGATTATAGTATAAGGAGCTTTTCCTGCACTTTGCAAAAAATGTCGGTTTTTATCCTGTCATTTTTAGAGGAAAAAAGAAGTTAAACTTCGAATTATTGTATGGACAAAAATAGGAGGGATTACATCTATGGAATGGAAAACGATTGCGAAAAGTTGGCTTGATTTTGAAGGGCTTGACAATGAGTTGAAAAATGAATTAGAAACATTAAAGGGAAATGAAAAACAACTCGAAGAAATATTTTATAAAAATCTTGAGTTCGGTACGGGTGGAATGCGAGGAGAAATTGGTGTAGGTACAAATCGCATGAACATATATACAGTCCGTAAAGCTTCTGCAGGATTAGCGGCATACATAGAAGAGCATGGTGAAGAAGCGAAAAAACGCGGAGTTGTGATTGCCTATGATTCACGTCATAAATCGCCAGATTTTGCGTTGGAAGCTGCTAAAACGCTTGCTTCTAAAGGAATTCAAACATATGTATTTGATGAGTTACGACCTACACCAGAACTTTCATTTGCTCTAAGACATTTGAATGCTTTTTCTGGGATTGTGGTTACAGCGAGCCATAATCCACCTGAATATAATGGTTATAAAGTTTATGGCTCAGATGGCGGTCAGCTGCCACCTGAAGCGGCCGATATCGTAATTGCCAAGGTTAATGAAATTGAAAATGAATTACTAATTGAAGTTAGCAGTGAGGAAGAATTACGTAATGCTGGTTTAATCAAAACAATCGGTTCTGAAATCGACCAAGTCTATATTGAAAAGTTAAAAACGATATCTGAAAATCCAACTCTTGCTGCGGAGACCGATATTAAGATTGTATTTACTCCATTACATGGAACAGCCAATAAATTAGTCCGAGCTGGCCTTGCGGCATTAGGCTATAGTAATGTAACGGTTGTAAAAGAACAAGAATTGCCTGATCCTGAATTTTCAACTGTAAAAAGTCCTAATCCTGAAGAGCACGCTGCATTTGAATTAGCGATTCGCGATGGAAAGAAGGTCGGAGCGGATATTTTAATTGCAACTGACCCTGATGCAGACAGACTTGGAATTGCTGTTCCTAATGAAGAGGGAGAATATATTGTATTAACTGGCAATCAGACCGGTGCTTTATTAGTGGACTATCTTCTTTCTCAGAAACAAGCAAAAGGAATATTGCCTCAAAATGGGGTTGTATTAAAAACCATTGTTACATCTGAGTTAGGCCGGAAAATTGCTGCTGCATTCAACCTAGAAACAGTTGATGTTTTAACCGGATTTAAATTCATTGCAGAAAAAATAAAGGAATATGAAACAACAGGAGAGCATACCTTCCTATTTGGCTACGAGGAGTCTTACGGCTACTTAATTGGGGACTTCGCGCGTGATAAGGATGCTGTTCAAGCAGCGTTGCTGGCTACAGAGGTTTGTGCCCACTATAAAAAACAAGGATTAACCCTTTATGAAGGAATGCTCCGCGTATTCGAAAAATACGGTTTCTATCAAGAGGGACTTCGTTCTTTAACACTGAAAGGAAAAGAAGGGGCAGAGATGATTCAACGCCTGTTAGCATCTTTCCGTAATGAGCCATTAACAAGTTTGGGTTCACTTAAGACTGTTGCCAGCGAGGATTATTTGACTCGTAATAGAGCAACAAAAGATGGCGAAGAATCGATTCAGTTACCTAAATCTAATGTTTTGAAATATATCTTTGAAGATGGATCATGGGTATGCTTACGTCCATCTGGAACGGAGCCAAAAGTTAAATTTTATTTTGGTGTCAATAGTGCAAGTCTTGCAGAAAGCAAACAAAAGCTGCATACCATTGAAAAGGATTTTATGGAGTTAGTAGATAAGAAAGTAAAAATGGTTCAAACTATTTAATTTATAGGATGCAGCTTAGCGTTTTAACGAATAAAACGGCCTCCATATTAGGAAGCCGTTTTTTTGGTGGAATTCTATTTTCCCGGTAGAAAAATTTTCTCAACAATTTTGTATCCACTTTATTTTTCAGGAGAGACTATACATCGGTAAGCCATTTTCATCAGGGTCCAGTGAATCATTTGCATGGTCAATGTAACGGAGCAGATTATATAATTTTGTCTCAATCACAGTGTAGTCACGTTCAAAATTATATGCGTGCAGGAATTGTTCAATCTTTTTCGATAAGAATTGGTCCTTTGTCCGAACCATTAAAATTAATAAATTGTCCCATTCGGATCTGTGCGTATAATATAACGCCCGATCGTAATCCAGTTTATTCATTCGATTTTGCCTCCTCCATATTAGGAGTTGACTTTATTTTATGACATTCCCCAGATAACTTTCACAGAAAATGTTGGACACCTGATGTTTACGCGGTTTTTAACATTTACCAGTATAAAAAAGTTTTCTATAGAAACGTGGTGCATTATTTGGGTCGATTGATTTGTATGCTTTTCTGCTTATTCATACTAACAGATTCCGTGGCTGATGCGAAGATTGTAAAAGTGGATAAACCGTACTCATATGAACGTCTGAAGCAAGATCTGAAACAAATGAATAAAAAATACCGGGAACATATTGAAATTAAAACAATTGGAACAACACATTTTGGAAGGGAAATTTGGGGAGTAAAGTTAGGAGAGGGAAAAACTAATATTGTATTAATTGGTGCTCATCATGGGCGAGAGTGGCTGACAAGTGCCCTTCTGATGAACATGCTCGAGAGTTATGCCGAAGCATGTCAGAGAGGCAATAGACTCGGGTTTAGGTCAACAGATATCCTGAATCAAGTTTCTATTTGGTTTATACCAATGCTTAATCCGGATGGAGTGACCATTCAACAAAATAATCTCAAATCATTCTCCTTGGATTATCAAGACCAATTGTTACAGATGAATGAAGGCTCAAGAAATTTAAGAAGATGGAAGGCTAATGGGATTGGAGTGGATTTAAACAGACAATACCCTGCAGGCTGGAGAAGGCTTAACCAAGAGCAGTCAAACCCAAGCTATGCTTTTTATAAAGGTAAAAAACCTCTTGAATCCAAAGAGGTCATTGCTTTAACCCAATTTATTAAAGAGATAAAACCTTCGATTGCCGTTGCTTATCATACAGCAGGCAGGGAGATTTTTTGGAATTACAAAAATGGAAAACATCTGAAGCGTGATTATAAGGTTGCAAAGAAGGTATCCAGGCTGACCAACTATAAATTAGCGAAACCAGAACCAGAGGCATTTGGCGGTGGCTTTACAGATTGGTTTATTACCACCTATCACAAACCGGCTATGACCATTGAAATTAGTTACCTAGTTGGGGAAACTAGTCCGCCCCTGTCAGTTTTTAATACCGAGTGGAAGCGAAATAAATATGTCGGTCTTCTTCTTGCGAAGGAAGCCAAAAAGATGGACCAATAAATTAAGTATTTTAAACCGTAGAATCACAAAAACAAACGGCTTGCTATTGTTTTTTGGCCATCTCTCTCATCAATCTCACCTTTTCTTCATACATTGTTTTAAGAGGAAAAGGGGGAGTGAGGAATGAAAGTTGAAGATCGCAAGCAGCTAGAATATGCAATTAGTGAAATTACTGAGATTGCCAGAGGCTTTGGTCTGGATTTTTATCCAATGCGCTATGAAATCTGTCCAGCTGAAATTATCTATACTTTTGGTGCCTATGGTATGCCAACTCGATTTTCACATTGGAGTTTCGGGAAACAATTCCATAAAATGAAACTGCATTATGATTTAGGTCTAAGTAAAATTTATGAGCTTGTAATAAATTCTAACCCTTGTTATGCATTTTTGCTTGATTCTAACACACTTATTCAAAATAAGTTAATCGTTGCTCACGTTTTAGCCCATTGCGACTTCTTTAAAAATAATGTCCGCTTCCAGAATACCAAACGGGATATGGTAGAAAGTATGGCTGCTACTGCAGAGCGAATCCATAAATATGAAATACAATATGGAAAGAAGGAAGTAGAAACCTTTTTAGACGCTGTGTTGGCAATTGATGAGCACATTGACCCTTCTCTAATGAGGCCGAAACTTTCATGGTCCATAACGGATTTAGATGATGATGAAGATGATGAGCAGCGAAATATAACCCCATATGATGATTTATGGAAGCTGGATGAAAAGGATAATAAGGTAATTAGAAGTCCGAAGAAAAAGAAGTTCCCTCCCAAGCCGGAAAAGGACTTATTATTATTTATTGAAACCTTTAGTCGAGAGTTAGAGGATTGGCAGCGCGATATTTTAACCATGATGCGTGAGGAAATGCTCTATTTCTGGCCGCAGCTTGAAACGAAAATTATGAACGAGGGTTGGGCCTCATTTTGGCATCAACGAATATTACGCGAATTGGATTTAACAAGTGGTGAAGCAATTGAATTTGCAAAACTGAATGCGGGAGTTGTTCAGCCATCCAAAACGGGAATCAACCCTTACTACCTTGGTATTAAAATCTTTGAGGATATCGAAGAAAGATATAATAACCCAACAGAAGAGATGAAACGAAGAGGTGTTAAGCCAGGGTCTGGCAGGGAAAAGATGTTCGAGGTACGGGAAGTTGAATCAGACATATCTTTCCTTCGTAATTACTTAAACAAAGATCTAGTAATGAGAGAGGATATGTATCTGTTCCAAAAGCAGGGAAGGGATTATAAGATCGTTGATAAAGAATGGGAACATATCCGTGATCAATTAGTGAATATGCGGGTAAACGGAGGATTCCCTTATATCACCGTTAATGATGGCGACTTCTTGAAAAATGGAGAGTTGTACTTAATGCACTGGTATGAGGGTGTAGAATTAGACGTAAAGTATCTTGAAAAGGTACTTCCGTATATTCACCAGCTTTGGGGCAGACCTGTCCATATGGAAACCATGGTTGAAGAAAGAAAAATGCTGTTTTCCTATGATGGTAAAGGTGTACATCGAAAATATTTATAACGTAAAGGCAGCTATTTTAAATAGCTGCCTCTTTGCTTATATCTCTAAACTGTTTGAAATGGATGAGCGAAGGAGAGAATCCTAAATTAGATTACAACAGTTTCTTTCGCAAGTGCCTCTTCTACTGAAACATATTTAAATCCTAGGTCTTTTGCCACCGCTTCATAAGTAATATCCCCATTTGCTACATTAACGCCAAGCTTTAAAGCAGCATTTTCCGAAATGGCTTTTACAACCCCTTTATTAGCGATTTGTAAAGCATATGGAACAGTAACGTTCGTAAGGGCAATTGTTGAGGTTCTTGGAACTGCCCCAGGCATATTGGCAACGGAATAATGAACCACACCATGTTTGACAAAAATAGGATTATCATGTGTTGTTACATGGTCAATGGTTTCAACAATTCCGCCTTGGTCAATCGCCACATCGACAATAACAGATCCTGGCTTCATTGTCTTCACCATTTCTTCAGTTACTAGTTTCGGAGCCTTTGCACCGGGAATTAACACTGCTCCAATGAAAAGATCAGCTTCCGCAACTGCTTCTGCGATGTTAAATGGATTTGAAATTAATGTTTTAACTTGATTTCCAAAAATATCATCTAACTGGCGTAAACGGTCGGCACTTAAATCTATGATGGTTACATCAGCACCTAGCCCAATAGCCATTTTAGCAGCATTTGTTCCAACAATACCACCACCAAGAATAGTTACCTTACCACGGTTAACTCCTGGTACGCCAGCTAGAAGGATTCCTTGACCGCCATTATTCTTTTGTAAGAATTGTGCACCAATTTGTGCGCTCATGCGACCGGCCACTTCACTCATTGGGGTAAGCAGCGGAAGAGTTCTGTTTACAGAGACTGTTTCATACGCAATAGCAAGAACCCCTTTATCTTTAAGTGCCTTTGCTAAAGAAGGTTCAGCAGCAAGGTGCAAATAAGTAAATAAGATTAACCCTTGGCGGAAATACTGATACTCACTTTCTAATGGCTCTTTTACCTTCATTATCATTTCTGATTTTGTCCAGACATCTTTAACATCTTCCAGGATTTCTGCGCCCGCTTTTGAATAGTCCTCATTAGTGAATCCGCTTCCAACACCGGCGTCTTTTTCTACTAAAACATTATGACCAGCTTTTACTAATGAAACAACACCAGCTGGAGTAAGTGATACACGATTTTCGTTATTTTTAATCTCTTTAGGTACACCAATAAACATATCTGAAGTCCTCCCTAATACTTAAAAGTATTTCCTTGCTATGGCTAAAGTATAAAATGTTTTTCTCGGAAATACTTTGTTTAGAAAGTAGAAAATTTTTCATCCATTTTGGGGATTTTCACAAAATGTTCAAATCTATTTATATTTCTCGAGCTTTAGGTCAATATAGAGAAGCATTTTCTGGCTAGGGTCCTTAAAATTCACATCTCCAATTTCAGAAATCCGCTTTAACCGGTAATTGAGAGTGTTCACATGAACATTTAGTTCCTTGGCGGCATCATTTATATTGTTATCTTTATTTAAGAAAACCTCTAACGTTTCAATTAGATTACTATGATGTTTTAGGTCATATTCTTGCAGCCTTCTCAATGAATAATTTTCAGAAGCTTCACTTTGTCTTTTTTCCAAAATAACTTCAAAAAGTTGATAAATCCCCAGTTTTTGATAATTAAAAATTTCTTTTGTTTCTGCTGGGAATTTTTCTTTAATTGATAAAACATTTAAGGTTTCTTTATATGCTTGGCCAATTTTTTGATAATCATCATAAATACTGCTGTATACAGGAGTGATTCCTTTGATCTGATACCGCTCGGCCATTGTCGAAACAAAGGTCTGAACAAAACGATTAAACTCTTGATAAGGCGCTTTATTATTAACAGCGGAGATTAAGACAATTAGTTGATTGCAGTCCATTGTATATAGCAATATTTTCATCAGTTGACTGGTTTTTAATAAATAAGAAATATTTTGTTCTACTTTACTTGTTATGTTTTCTGGAAATTGAAATACTGCAATCACAAAGGAAGGGGAGGGAGTAATTTTCAATTCATGAAAACGCTCGTAGATGTCCTTTTCGGCCTTCAAGTGTCCTGTTAATAGTTTCCAGAAGAATTCCTGCGAATGTTCTTCTTTTTTATTTTTCCTGGTTTGCAGCTGTAAAAGTTTATTTTTTGCCGAATCCGCCGCTTTTTTGAGTAAATCAAAATCCTTATCAGTTAAGGTTTTATCAATTTCTATCGCCCAAATAAAGCCTAATACCTCATCTTGCTTCCAAATAGATATAGCAACTCTATTATTAAGTCCAATATCATCCATATTCTTAACACGGATTGGTTCACGGGTTTGAAGCAGGGCGGGAATGGTTCCTTCTTTCCATAATTGATTAATCACCTTCTCAGGCACTCTTCGTCCGATGATGGTATAAATCCTTGCGGGATCAGTCCGTTCATCATGTGTGCTATAGGCAAGAAGTCGATGATTAGCATCCTCAATCGTAATCGGGCAATTTAAAACTTGACTTATTAAATCTGCAAATTCTTCTAAACTATCAAAAGCGGTTTTAAACGGATCATGTTGTCTAGTATTCAAAATGAAAACCTCCACAATGTCTATCACGGAATGATTTTATTCTTTGGTAGGTAAGAAAGTATAAAAGTTTTTACCTAGAGAATTGTCCAGCTCCAGCGCCTAGCCCCTCGAGGCCACAAGCCAATCCGTCCAAAAGGTTAAAGAGCAACCTTTCGGCCGGCTCGTCTTGTGCTTGTCGGGGCTGACCAAGGCGCTTGCGCTTTTCTTAGTTTAATTCTACAAAAAGTTATAGTAAATTTCTCGTTATTCTACAAAAAAGATTGTTCATAGAAATGTTAAAATAATGTCATAAAATGTTCGGATTTTTTCAAATAGATTTGAAAGCGCTAACAATAAAAAACAGGAGGATGGTCAGTCGCATTAATTGCTGATAAGTAGTATGATAATAATTCATAAATTATTTTTTGTCAAAATTCGAACAAGTGGATGAATGGAAATTGAAGTTTTTTCAGGAGGAGATTCATAGATGGGGAAAAACACTCAGAACAAAGAACTTCATCGCGGTTTAGAGGAAAGACATATAACGTTAATGTCTCTCGGTGCAGCTATTGGGGTAGGATTATTTCTTGGTTCAGCGTCTGCGATCAAAATGGCGGGACCAGGTATTTTGGTTGGGTACGCATTTAGCGGATTAATCATGTTTTTTATAATGAGAGCCTTAGGTGAAATGGCGATTCAAAAACCGGTAGCCGGTTCTTTTAGTAAATATGCGCGTGATTATTTAGGACCGCTGGCGGGATACATAACAGGTTGGAATTATTGGTTTTTATGGGTAGTTACTTGTATGGCTGAAATTACTGCCATTGGTATTTATATGGAATATTGGTTCCCAGCTGTTCCAAGATGGATATGGGCATTAGCAGCACTTGTCATTATGGCGTCAGTCAACTTCCTTGCTGTTAAAGCTTATGGGGAATTAGAATTTTGGTTTGCCTTAATTAAGATTGTTACAATCATTGCGATGATCCTAATCGGTGCCGGGATGATTCTCTTTGGTCTTGGTAATGGCGGAATTGCAACCGGTGTCAAGCATTTATGGGAGCATGGCGGTTTCTTCCCGAATGGAATAAAAGGTGTGTTATTATCCCTGCAAATGGTTATGTTTGCCTACTTGGGAATTGAAATGATTGGGGTTACAGCTGGAGAGGTAAAAAATCCGGAAAAGTCGCTTGCAAGAGCAATAGATACTGTCTTTTGGCGGATTCTTCTATTTTATGTTGGAGCACTGTTTGTAATTATGTCGATTTATCCATGGGAGGAAATTGGTACAAAAGGGAGTCCATTTGTACTGACCTTTGAAAAAATTGGCATCCCTGGGGCAGCAGGTATTATAAACTTTGTTGTTCTAACGGCAGCTCTTTCATCTTGTAATAGCGGTATTTTCAGTACAGCTAGGATGCTATTTAATCTTGCTGAGCATGGGGAGGCCCCTAAAAACTTTGGTAAGGTTAACAAAAGCGGTGTTCCCGGAGTTGCTGTGGTTGCCTCTGCAGGAGCTTTATTGATAGGGGTTATCCTAAATTATATTGTCCCTGCAAAGGTATTTACTTGGGTTACGAGTATTGCTACATTTGGTGCGATTTGGACTTGGGGAGTCATTCTTTTGTCGCAAATTCGTTATCGACAAACTCTTAAGCAGGGGGAAGTAAAGGTCCTAAAATATAAAATGCCATTATTTCCTTACACATCTTATTTCTCCTTAGCCTTTTTAGCGTTTGTCATTGGATTGATGGGCTATAATCCTGATACAAGAATTGCTTTAGTAATCGGACCGTTATTCCTGGTCTTCTTAGTAGCAGTCTACTATATCAAAGGTTTTCATAAACGGGATAAGATTGAAACTAATGTAAAAAAACGAATCATTTAAACAGGAAAGAGCAGTAAGTCGTTTTATTGGACTTGCTGCTCTTTTTTTACAAAAATACCTAATACTCAAATATTAGGATGTTCCTTTCTTTCACATACTATTATTGTAAAAAAAGGAGGGTAATTTGATTGAATAGGAAGATTGGATGGCTTTTAACCTTAATAATGGTTGTGTCACTCTCAGGTCTAAATGTAAAAGCTGAGACGAAAGGCAGTTCTTCGTTAAACCTGTATGATCAAAATACCATGTCTGTACTTTGGTTTCAAAACTCAGCTGAAGCAAGAGCTTTATATTTTCAAGGTTATAACATGGGGAGAATGCGATTAGATGAGCTATTAAGGGACCGACCTAAAACAACCGGATTAAAACCCGCAATTGTATTAGATATAGACGAGACGATCCTTGATAACAGTCCGCATCAGGCGTGGTTTGTCCTTCATGGGAAAGGAGTCCCGTTCGGCTGGAATGAATGGTTTAGACGTGGGGAAGCCAAAGCCTTGCCTGGTGCAATTGAATTTTTGCAATATGCTAATGCAAGGGGAGTCGATATTTTTTACATATCGAATCGAAACGAAACGGAAAAAAAAGCAACGATGAAAAATTTATTAAATGTAGGTGCTCCTCAAGTAATTAGTGAGCATGTGTTATTACAACAGCCCGGAGAAAGAGGGAAGGAAACCCGCCGCATTCAGGTAGCAAAAACTCACGACATTCTTTTGTACTTTGGAGATAATTTAGGTGATTTTAGCGGGTTTGATGGGTTAACGGTTTCAGAAAGATCTAATGAGGTTGATAAACGCAAGGATGAGTTTGGCCGTAAACTGATTGTTTTCCCTAACCCCATGTATGGCGATTGGGAGGGTGCTATGTATCATTACGACTATAGAAAAACAAATGAAGAAAAGGACAGGCTAAGAAAGAAGTTACTAGAAATTTATATTCGGTAAATTCTTTAATAAAGAAGACACCTAATGGGGTGTCTTCGCTTATTTTAGAAGATAGATAAGGACAAGTTTATTGCTTTACATTTTTCAAGATGTTTATCGCAAAGACTATGATCCCTATAACCAATAATGTTCCACCAACAGCAACTGCAGGTCCGGCACTATCTACACCGGAGACCAAAAAGGCAAGCCCAATCATCATAATTGGAAGTGAGATATTATGGAGCCAAAAATGAACCTTCGCAAGTTTGGTTTTAGCCGCATTTGGAAATCCGACATAAATCAAGCCAGCAAGTGCCATTGACATCCAACCTAATAAATTAATATGCACATGAACAGGTGTAAAGTCAAAGGCTTCCGTCATCGACATATACATGCCAATGAGCACCCCAATAACAAAATAGATCACGGAAATCTTAATCAATTTAACCGCCATTTTCCTGCCCCCTTATGTTAAAAAATATGACTATAGTACTAAATATGAAGGGAGGAACTGAAAAAGAACCATTCTCTAGTAGGGATTTTTGAAAACTCGAAAAAAAAAAAGCCTTAGTAAATAAGGCGAATTTAAAAGAATGCTCTTAACCCAACTAAGATAAGTCCTATCAAAAATCCGCAAACAGCTCCATTAACCCGGATCCATTGAAGGTCTTTTCCGACGTTAGTTTCGACCATGTTAATCAATGTTTTATCGTCTAATTTGTCTAAATTCTCTTTAACAAGCTTGCCAATTTTAGAATGATTTTTATCCACAAAGGAAGAAAGTTTTGATTTAATCCACGTATCTATAGCCTCTACTTTTTCGGGGCTAGTTTTTAATTCCGTTAGCATGTCATTTATAAATGGAAGTAAGTAATGATTTAAAAAGCCAGGTTCTGCAACGAAATTGATAGCTTTTTGCTGAAACTGTTCTAATATATCATTAATTTGCTCTTGTGACTCCCATTTAGTAATGGCATGTGATTTCAAATTCGAAAGTTCTTCATAGATTTTTTCGTCTGTTTTAATTGATTCAAGCTTATTTCGGATATGAATTAATAAAGTTCGGCGATTTGGGTTATAGGGGTCGCTGTAACTGGCAACTCCTTTTTGAATTAGGTTTTGGATAATGTTACCCAATTTTTCCTCGTTAACAAGATTACTAAAAGATTTCAGAGCAAACTGCATAAAGCCATCTGCTTTGATGTTTTCCACAGCATCCACTGCCATTCCGCCCAGCTTATATTTAGTGGAATCTTTCGCGGCCCATTCGTCGATTTCCTTGAGAATGTAATCTAAGGTTTTTTCGTCATATTTTCGTTCTGTTACTTGCTCAATAAGTAAGGGTAGATAATTTTTTATATCCCAGTCATCTAATTTAGCTTTTAGTTCTTTTTCGATAATTGGCGTTAGCTTTCTTACCTCTATTTTTTTAATCAAGTGTTGAACTAGCGTGACGACATTTTTTTGTAGCGATTGGGAATTCATTTCAGTCTCTAATATCTCTATAAACTTATTGGTGAAAGCAATCGTATTGATTTTTTTACGAATACTTTCCTTAGTAAGCCACTCATTTTCAAGCATGGATATTATTCCTGCTGTAATTCGTTGCCGGTTCTTTGGCAGCAATGCAGTATGGGGAATTGGAATCCCCAGCGGGTGTCGAAAAAGTGCAGTTACCGCAAACCAGTCTGCTAATCCACCGACGAGCCCCGCTTCAAAACCACCTTGGAGGATATTTCCCCAAAATGAATCCTGTAATGGAATGGTAGCAATAAATCCGATTCCCATGATTATAAGAGAAATAGTCGCTAAATGATGCGATTTATTTTTCTGTTTTACCATCTTTGTACCCCTCGTTCTTAAATTATTATTAAATTAGTTAGTGCTATTATCTCAATATAGTTGAAGGAAAAGCAAAAAAAACTACCCAAAAAAAAGAAATTCCTCTCAGAGCTGAGAGGAGTTTTTATTCTGGGGTGTAATATGTGTGATGAGACCATCTAAATCGGTAATGTAAAATTGTGTTTTAGGGGCCTTTTTTAAGTAGTGTTCTTGGAGGAGCAGATAATAGTTTACCCTGTGCAGCGGATCAAAACTTAACATAGGATATTCTTTATGGTCTTTCACATACTGATCAACTGCCTTTTGGACCATATCCATTTCAATTGGTATTAGTTTTTCATTTTCTTCGAATAGATCATAGGTCTCCTTCGACATATAAAAATTTTTATAAGGAATTCCACCAAGATAGGGAGTAAGCTTCTCAAAATCAATGCTATTATCATCTTGAACTAAAATGGTACGGAAAACTCCTTTTGGAAGTTTTTCAGAATATTCCCTTACGGCTATTCTCACTTGGTCAAGCGTAACTTCGATTTGTGGATAGTTAATAATAGAGTCATTATTAGACTTATTATTAACTTTAGTTGTATCACCTGGCATATTAATATATTTATGAATTTTTGAATATACGGTTAGTCCTCCAACTCCAATTACTAAAAAGATTCCAATGATGGTGAAGGTTGAATCAATTTCATACCAGTTTTCAAGAATCGCTCCAAATTTATAGCCAACATAATCGAAAATAGGAATGATGGCAGTACTAACAATCACAATGCCTAACCCCTTTCTTTGAAAGTTTTATTAAAAGTTGGAACGATCTAACAAGAGGGAATTTATGTCATCTTTATTATACCTAAAAAAAGTAGTAGTGTAACATGGCTTCCAATTTATAACTATTTTTTTTAAAAAAAACAAGGATGGATAGATTGGAATTAATAACAGGCTGATGTTGAGAAGGCATATAAACTATTTGCAGAATCCAAAAGACCAGCCATTATAAAACGGCTGGTCTTGATCATACTAATGAATGGCTTTTTCTTTATAGATAATTTGAATTTCCTCAAGTACTTCATCAAAAGATAAGTATGTCTCAGTGTCTTCAAAAAACCATATATCATTTCCTTCAACATAAAAGGTAATTCCGTTCATTTCTTGTGCATAACCGGCATCTTCAGGCTGCTCAACTGAAAAAGCAAGGCTATAACCTTTATTTTTTTCTCCAAAGCCTGCATATTGAGGAAACAGGCGAATACTGATTGGCTTATTTATTTCAAATTCCTCCGTGAACCATAAAGCTGCTTTTTCATCGATTGATATGAACATATTTTTTACACCAACCTTTTAAGTTAATTATTCGTCATAAGGTAGCTGAAAGGTAAAGATTAAAAATGTTAGCCCTCTATTCCTTATAATGTAAGACTATAATATTTATAGTGAAATTAATGTGATATTATTCACATTAATAAGTTAATTAATTAAATGTTCACTTTTTTGCTTAGATTGTTCCCCTTATAAAGGGGGAATCCCTTTAAAATGGTTAATAAATTGACAATTGTTGACGATTATGTGAATGCGTCCAAGGAGTTTATCTATTGGAGGTGAATGTGCTGTTTTTGTAACATATATACAGTGGAAATGATGATAAAATTAAGGAACAAATAAAAGTGAGGTTGTTCAATGGGTAATGAATTTGAAAAATTACCAGAGAATGAACTGGATTTAAGAAGCTTAATCCAAACATTCAATGTTACATTAGAAGCGATTGAAAAAAGGCTATCAAGATTAGAAAAAATGGATAGCATTGAACATCGAGTGGAAGTAAATCAGATTGATTTGTCTGATATTAAAGATTCACTGCAGAGGATTGAAGAGACACACAGCATTGAGCTTCAGCATGTAAATCGCCGGCTTGACTCCCATTTAGTGAAAATCGCGAAGCTAGAAGAAGAAATGATCATCTCAAAAAATATATAATCTTAAGTGGAGACTGTTGTCCTATACAGTCTTTTTATTTTTGTCTACTGACAAATAGTAAAAAATAGACCGAAAGATTCGGCCTATTTTTTTATGAAAGAACTTCTGATTTTGTTACTGCCATTTGTTGAGTATTTGATTCTTCATCAATGGCGTTTTTTGTTACTTCAATATACTTGATATGATGTTCATCCATATCTAGAATTTTAAAGGTATATGAATCGTGATGGATGATGTCGCCTTCTTTAGCTTCATAATTCTCAGTTAGAATCCAACCGCCTATTGTATCGACATCTTCATCATCAATTTCAACGCCTAATAAATCATTAATCTCACTCACTAAAACCTTTGAATCGATGATGTAATGATTTTCCTTAATTTTACGAATCTCTGAAATTTCATCCATATCAAATTCATCACGAATTTCACCAACAATTTCCTCAAGGATATCTTCAACGGTAACAAGTCCTGATGTTCCACCATATTCATCCATTAAGACGGCCATATGAACACGATCTTTTTGCATCTTAACCAATAAATCATGAATAGGAATCGTTTCTATTACTCTAATAATTGGCCGAGTAAAGTTTTCTAGAGTTTGTGATGAAAGATTTTCATTGCCTATTAAATCAGTCATGATTTCCTTGATATTGATTAAACCAATAATATGGTCTTTATCGCCATCAATGACAGGATATCTGGTGAATTTTTCTTCCCGTAAGACCTGAAGAAATGTTTCTAATGAATCGTCCTTTGATAAAGAAACCATTTCTGTTCGAGGTACCATGATTTCCTTGGCAATCCGATTATCAAATTCAAAAATTTTATTTACATACTTAAACTCTGATTGGTTAATTTCGCCACTTTTATAGCTTTCAGACAGGATAATTCGAAGTTCTTCCTCCGTATGGGCAATTTCATTTTCCGATACCGGTTTTAAACCGAAAAGACTAGAAACAATCCGTGCAGACCCATTTAGTACCCAAATAAAAGGGTACATAATCTTATAAAATAAGATTAAGGGACGTGACATGACTAAGGTAATCATTTCTGCCTTTTGAATAGCAAGAGTTTTAGGTGCTAGCTCTCCAACCACAACATGAAGGAAAGTAATGGTCGCAAATGCAATCCCAACTGAAAATATTTGCGTTGCGCTCTCAGGCAAGTTCAATTTTAGGAAAAGTGGGCTAAGCAAATGCTCAATTGTCGATTCCCCAATCCAACCTAATCCCAAAGCAGTTATGGTTATACCCAGTTGACAAGCAGATAGATATTCATCTAAGTTTGATATCACTTTTTTTGCGGAAACAGCCCTCGAATTTCCTTCTTCAATTAACTGATCAATTCTTGAACTTCTGATTTTGACGATCGCAAATTCTGAAGTTACAAAAAAGGCAGTTAAGGCAATTAAAATGGCTATAATAACCAAGTTAAATATGTCCAAATAAGTTCCCTTAGCCCGTTGTGGACGGGTAAGGTGTCACCTCCCAGTTATTTAAAAAAATTAAGTCGTAACACTTAAAAGTGATTTCATAAGTACTGTTCGAAGCAGACTAAGATTGCTGGTCAGCTTTTCTTTCTGATCCTCATCCAATTTTTCTAAAATCGGGATTAGGTCAAACAAGTCGCTATGCAGCTGCCTCATTTGCTGCGTTACAGCACTTACATGTTTTTCAACCTCTGATTCCCGCAGGTTTTTTGCTTTACGCATTTCTAGTTTTCTTTTAATCTCGTCTAATGGAAAGTGCAGACATTTACATTCCTCTATAAATTTCAAATCATCCAGTGCTTCATCCGAATAAATGCGGTAGTTTGACTTAGAGCGTTCTGCCTTTAACAAGCCAATAGACGTATAATAGTCAATGGTGCGTTTCGACACATGCGCTATTTCTGCTATTTCACCAATCCGATAGACAGCCCCATCTTACCACCTCTATATTTTACAAATTACAATAATTATAAAGAAATTAAACTGTACAGTCAAACGTTCTAGTTTAGATAGTAATATATACTTATATTTTATGGAGAATTGCCGTAAGTATGAGTATAAAAATCTAAATATTACAAAAAATATGTAAAGAAATATACGCCTCGATTTACTCGGAGGCGTTTTTATCAACCTTACTTACTTCAATATAGACTATATGATGACCTTCAATTTCTTTAATTTGAAACGTGAAGCCCTCTTTTTCAATTGAATCACCCTTTTTGACATCAAACTTTTGCGTTAAAAACCATCCGCCAATTGTGTCTACGTCCTCTTCTTCAAGCGTCGTTCCCAGAAGGTCATTTACCTCGCTTATTAGAACTTTCCCTTCTAAAATATAATGATATTCACCCTTTTTTTGGATAAGAGGAAGCTCATCCAAATCAAATTCATCTCGAATTTCACCGACAATTTCCTCGAGAATATCTTCAACGGTGACAATACCAGCAGTACCGCCATATTCATCAGATAAAACTGCCATATGGGAGCGGTTTTTTTGTAATTTCACCAATAGTTCCTGGATAGGGATATTTTCAATTACATGAATAACAGGTTTGATATAGGGGAGAAGGGGCTGTTCCCCAGTACATTTTTGCTGTATACAATCGGTAAGGACCTCTTTAATATTCACCACTCCCAGAATATTATCTTTATCACCGTCAATGAGTGGATACCGGGTATATTTTTCCTCGCGGACAATTTCGATAATTTCCTCCATTGTCGCATCTCTTGACAGGGTGACGATTTCAGTCCTTGGTACCATAATTTCCTTTGCAATTCGATCGTCAAATTCAAAAATATTATTCATATAACTATATTCCGAATGATTGATCTCGCCGCTTTCATAGCTTTGCGACAGAATCATCCGCAGTTCTTCTTCAGATAAAACAATCTCTTGCTCAGAAGTTGGTTTAACACCGAACAGTCCCGTTACAAACCGGGCAGACCGGTTGAGAATCCAAATAAAGGGGTACATCAACCGGTAAAAAAGTATCATTGGCTTTGCAAAAAGCATAATGATTTGTTCTGACTTTTGAATCGCAAACGTTTTTGGTGCTAATTCACCAATAACAACATTGAAAAAGGTAATGACTGAAAAAGCAAGAATAAAGGAGATCACTTGTTCCAATGATTGCGGTAACTGAATCCAACTAAAAATAGGTTCTAAAATGCTGCGGACTGTGGGCTCTCCTAACCAACCCAAGATTAAGGAAGTAATCGTAATCCCGACCTGTGTGGCTGATAAATACCCATCTAAATTAGAAATCAGTTTTTTGGCTGCTTCTGCTTTTTTATTACCTTCTGAAATTAATTGATCTATTCTAGTCGTCCGCACCTTTACCATGGCAAATTCTGATGCAACAAAAAATGCGGTAAAGGTAATCAGTATAGCGATAATTAAAACGTTCATCCAAATCATTTAGTACCTTACAAAGGGTAAGGCATGCCACCTCACTTACTTTTTACTCTATGTAAAGATTATTCCCTATAATTCCAACTTCTAACTTTGTCAAATTGCCAAGTTTTCTTTTATTATTTCAAATATGACTCTCATTAGCAAATTAGCTATCAATTTCAACAAAAAAAAACAGCCATGTTGGCCGCTTGGATTATTGGTATTATGGTACTAAACGTGTACGGAATTCCATTCCCGCGCCAGCATGCTATATATAATAAGGTCATGAAAATGGCCGTTTAAATGTTCTCCGTCACGAACTGTCCCTTCCCTGACAAATCTCAGCCGCTCGGGAATGGCACGGCTTTTTATATTATTTACCCCGCAGCGAATCTCAATCCGGTTTATACCTAATTGAAAAAAGCAATAATTCAGCAGAGCTTTAACGGACCTTGTGATAATCCCATGACCTTCCGCTTTTTTAGCTAAATAATAACCAATACTCGCCATGCTGTTATACCAATCAATTTGGTGCAAACCTAACGAGCCGACAAGCTCCCCCCGGTAAAGAATCCCTACATTAAGGCCGCTGTTTTCAGCAAATTGATTAAGCCATATCGGGATTATGGTTTCTATCTGATAGGGGGAGGCCATACTATCCACCCATGGCATCCATTCCCGTAAATGTTCACGATTCTCCTCAATAAGTTGGAATAGTGTTAAGGCGTGATGCCGTTGAAACAATTGTAACTCAATCTCATGATCCACTTTTAATGTAAACATAGGCCTATTCTCCTGATGATGAATTTTGGTACATCATATGCGCGGGCGGGCCGGAATGGGAGATGAATTTAAAAAGAAAAAAATCCCTGCTTATTTGAAAGTGGGATTCGATGTTCTCTATAGATTACTTTCCTGCTCATCACTTTGGTCCAAAGCAACTGGCAAGTAAATGGAAAACGTTGTTTTATCATGTGAAGAGTCGCAGGTTAATTTTCCTTTATGTTTTTCAATGATTTCTTTACAGACAAACAAGCCGAGGCCAGTCCCCAGTTTTTTTGTAGTGAAAAAAGGTTCGAAAATGGTTTTATGCAACTCAGTTGGAATGACGGGCCCATTGTTTGTAATACTAATTTTTATCGTTGTATTGTCTTCCAATGAACTTTTTATCCCAATGGTCGGATTTGCGACCTCATGGTGATTCAGAACATCAATGGCATTGAAAATGATATTAATAAAGACCTGCCTGATTTCGTCTGCATAGCCATTCAATGTAAAATCGCCGTCTAAATGATTTTGAATTTTAACTTTACCGTCCAAAATACTAGGGTAGAGGAAGTTTAAAACCTCATCAATTAAGTGATTTAATTTAAAAAATACCTTTTCCTTACCAATCAGCTCTTTTTTCGAAAGTAACAAAAACTGGGAGATACGAAAATTAAGCTGGTCCAATTCACTTGAAATGATATCTAAATATCTCATATTTGGATAATCGGCTTTCAGTAATTGAATAAATCCCTGAACAGATGTAAGTGGGTTTCTAAATTCATGAATAAAGCTTGAAGTCATTTGGCCGAGAAGTGTTAAGCGATCCTGGTGGGTTGAATCAATAAACATCGTCTTCTCTTCAATAATTTTATTCTTCGCTTCAGAGTAATGGGATACGGCAAAATATAAAAATTTATCAAAACAAAAGTTAATATCGTTAATAGATTTTTGTAATTCGGACCATGTCAGTCCAGTCTTACTTAAATAGCTATATAAAATTGTCCTCCCGATATTGACATTGTATACAAAATCACCGATGTTAATGTCGGCCATAACCCGTTCCTTTGATATCGTAATGGCGATCTTTTCGATAATCGTTAATAATTCTTCCTTAGATATGGTATGCATCGTTAGAATAACATCTAATAAGGCTTCCCCATTTTCACGTATTTTACCTTTAAAGGGATCACCATGATATATCATGATGGCATTTTCCCATTCTTGTACTAATTGCTTTTTGTTATGAGCAAAAAAGGCGATTAAATCCGTTTGTTCTCCCGTAAACATGTTGTTTCCCCCTAATGGTTTTAACCAAACTGATTACCATGATAATTCGCTGAAGAATGAAAAAATCCTTTATGAAATTTAAGGAAAAATTTTTATACAGTGAAATGTAATTAATTATCAATAATTTATTATGTCGAATATAACATTCTCTATAACGAATATCTTGTTTAATTAGTGGTAGAGTAGTATATTTTCTATGGATACAATTGAATACTTCCACAGGGGGAGCTGCTTTCTAGGCGGCTGAGAGTGAACGTTTGAGTTCTGACCCTATGAACCTGTTAGGTAACACTAGCGTAGGGATGTGGTTTGCTTAAATACAAAGCAATTTAGACATTCCAAGTTCTGAATTGCTTTTTTCTTCCACATTGTTTTGGCACCATATCGTCTTTCGGAAGAGATCAAGCGGGTCTAATTAGATATAGGGGGAAATGTTAAGTGAATCAAACAAGAAGTAATACTTTATTTATGGCAGAAGTTGCTGTATTTACTGCACTTGCTTATTTATTAGATTTTGTCGCGGGTATCATATCTTTAAGAATTTGGCCGCAGGGTGGTTCCATCTCCATTGCGATGGTGCCGATATTCCTGATTGCCTATCGCTGGGGGATAAAAGGTGGACTTTTAACAGGTTTTTTATTAGGTTTCCTTCAGTTTATTCTAGGGTTTTCCCAAGTTTATACGATTGTACAAGGGGTTATTGATTACTTTATTGCTTTTACAGTTGTTGGGTCCGCTGGAATTTTTGCATCTGCCATTAAAAAAGCAATCAATGAACATAACAATGGTAAATGGATGGCTTATGTAATTAGTGGAGCATTTTTGGGAAGTGCGCTAAGATATATTTGTCATGTGATTTCTGGGATTGCCTTTTTCGGCGAGTATGCTCCAAAAGGTCAGCCGGTAGCGATCTACTCTCTACTATATAATGGAACCTATATGCTGCCTAATTTCATAATTAGTGCAATTATTACTATTGTACTAATTAGTGCCCTTCCAAAGAAAATGATTTTACAAAAAAGTCTATAATAAATGGATAAAAAGGAAAGGATGAGTTCTTTCCTTTTTTTGTATGGATATCAATGTCCTTCCGGAAATATATTCGAACTTCTGTCAAATTTATTATGCTTATTAACTCAAAAAAGTGTTAAAATACCATTAGAAAGATAATCATTCTCAATTAATATAGATAGGGTGATATACATGTTTGGTTCTTTAAAAACAGGAGATAAAGGAAAAATAATTGACCTATCTCATGTTGGTCACCTCGTTCAAAGGCGCTTACTCGATTTAGGAATTACTGAAGGATCTGAAGTCTGTGTAAAATGTGTGATGCCATTTGGCGGCCCAATTATGATCGAATCCTGCGGCCAATGTGTAGGTATTCGCCGAAAAGAAGCCGTTCAGATTGAAGTGGAGAGAATATAATGGAAATCGCTCTAATTGGAAACCCGAATACTGGAAAAACTTCATTGTTTAATAATTTAACAGGTTCCTATGAGTATGTTGGCAACTGGAGCGGTGTTACCGTTGAAAAAAAAGTCGGAGTTTTCAAGAATAATATTGGACAATTAATAGATTTACCGGGAGTATATACTCTTAATCCTTTATCAAAGGATGAGGGGGTTGTAACTTCGTTCTTTTTAACTGAATCAGTTGACCGGTTATTAAATATTTTAGACGCATCACAATTAGAACGTAATTTACATTTAACACTGCAATTAATGGAGTTTGAGAAGCCTGCTCTTATAGGTTTAAATATGATCGATGTTGCCAATAAACGCGGCATTCATGTGGATGCTCCGAAACTGGCCAAAGTCTTAAGCGTTCCGGTTGTGCCTGTCGTGGCTCGGAGTGGAAAAGGGTGTGACAAGCTTGTAGATGTCATCTCTACAAAATCAATCCATCCTGCCAATAAGCATCTAGTCTATTATGGCAAGGAGGTAGAAGAGGCGATTACGGCAATTGCCGGTGAAATTAGTGGAAAGACCAGCCACTCTATTCGGTTTCTTGCAATTCAATATTTTGAGGGAAATCAATATGTTCAAAACTATGTAAACAGTATCACCAATCCTCAAAGAATAAATACTATTGTGAGAAATTTGGAAAACAAGCTTCAAGCTCGATTGGATGGAAAGTCACTCTCCAATTTTATTTATTTAAAACGAAAAGAAGTCATTGAAAAAATCGTTGCCGAAGTAGCAAGCAAAAGTGACTCGGTAATTCCATTGTCTGAAAAAATTGATAGTATTGTAACGAATCGCTTTTTGGGGATGCCAATCTTTTTGCTGCTCATGTATTTCATGTTTATGTTGACATTTGATTGGCTGGGCACGCCTCTATCAAATGTGCTCGACGCCTTTTTAACGGGACCTGTCACGTCTGGGTTTGAGGCGCTTTTAAGTTCTATTCATGCCTCAAATTTTATTCATGACTTAATTATTGAAGGGTTAGTAGCTGGGGTTGGCGGCGTACTTGTGTTTGTACCGCAAATCTTTATTCTGTTCTTCTTTATTTCCTTATTAGAAGACTCTGGTTATATGGCGCGCGTAGCCCTTGTAATGGACCGTATAATGGAATCAGTAGGATTAAATGGTAAAGCTTTTATCCCAATGATGATTGGCTTTGGCTGTAATGTTCCTGGGATTATGGCGGCTAGAACGATTGAAACTCCTCGGGAGAGACTATTAACGATACTATTAACACCATTAATGTCATGCTCAGCCCGGTTACCGGTATATGCCTTATTTGTAGGAGCCTTTTTTGCAGGCGATAAGGCATTCGTTGTTCTTAGCCTATACGTGTTGGGGATTGTAGTAGCATTGACGTTAGCCAAAGTATTTTCTAAAACTCTACTAAAATCTGAAACATCTTTGTTTGTTATTGAACTTCCTCCATACCGGCTTCCACAGTTTCAATCATTATGGAGAAGTACTTGGGATAAAGGGAAAGGATTCGTTAGAAAGGCGGGAACATTTATTTTTGCCGGTTCCGTCTTTATCTGGCTATTATCTTATGCAGGTCCTAATGGCCTAAAAGTTGATATGGACCATAGCTATTTAGCTGCTGTTGGTAATATAATTGCGCCTATTTTTGATCCGATTGGCTTTGGAACTTGGCAGGCATCTGCTTCCTTAATAACAGGTTTCCTGGCTAAAGAAGCGATCATCTCAACCATGAATATTATTTACTTCGTTCCAAAGGATGCAAGCCTGCAAGGGTTGTTGGCTAATTACTATACTCCGCTGGCAGCCTATAGCTTTATGGTCTTTATCCTATTGTATATTCCTTGTTTGGCAACGACGGCAACCATTTATAAGGAAACAGGTTCTAAGAAATGGACTGCTTTTTCGATGATTTATGCGTTTGTTATTGCTTATGTATTGTCCTTGGTCATTTACCAAGGAGGAAAATTATTTGGATTGATGTAAAATCTTAAAGGGGTGGAGCCAATGATTGCGAGTGTAATAATCGGTGTGGCTATTTTTGGATATGCTGCCTGGGCATTAGTGAAATTCATTAAAAAATCCAAAAAGGGAAAATGCGCCGCATGTGATTTGAAAAATTCTTGTTCCAGTCAGTGCGGTATCCCACCACGAAATGCGTAAGCGCCCTGTTCAGCACGTATGTCCTGGAGTAGACAAATTTAAAACATAAAGTACTTAAACTGCTATAGTGAAATATAGCAGTTTTTTTTCTTGAAATTTGAATAGTCCTATAAACTTGTGTAAAATTACACTAGAAGAAATTGAAGGAAGGGCTTACTGTGACCAGGGATGAAATTATTATACAGGTTTCTGAGAAGCTTCGGCTGATTAGGACAGAAGCAGGTTATACCCAGGATAAAATGGCTGATATTATCGGTATTTCGAAGAAAACCCTTGTACAAATTGAAAAAGGGAGGGTTCTAGCTGGCTGGTCGACAGTGGTTTCCATTTGTGCTCTTTTTCGAGAAACGGAAACCGTCCAATTTTTATTTGGAAATGAACCCCTTGAGGTATTAGAAACAGTTGCCCTAAACGGAATCGACCTTCGTAAAACAAAAACCCTCGGCGGACGAGTTTGGTGGAGGGGAATTTCGCAAAAAAACGGCTTTATCCTTCAGCAAAATATATTAAGTAAGCATTTTCGGATATTAGATCATCAAAACTATCGAATCTTTTCAAGCTTCGATGAAAAGCTTTCTAGACAACGCTTTAAAGAACTGGCAAAAAGTGAATAATAATGCCAAAAAAGATGAGGCTTCTGCCCATCTTTTTTTTGATAGTATGTGTTTTTTCCAAATTTTTATAAAAACTAATAAATAATTGAAAAGTATTCCTGTTAAAAGACTAAAGCTAAAGGATGTCCTCATAGTGATATTTTTAGATAAAGTAAATGGCCTTTTTAAACAGCTGAAGTGGCATTTGTTTCAAGTGGTTGTGTTGTTGATATTGATTCTGATGTTGGCATTTTTCGGTCTTCTATCCTATTTCTCAAAGGATGCAGATATTTCAGGCTTAAAGAATGAGCTGGCATTGCCGACTGTTTTTTATGATAAAAGTGGAAACCTTGCCAGTAAGGTATCTGCTAATAAGAATGAAGGGGTTCCAATTAAGGAAGTCCCGAACTCCTTGAAGAATGCCATTATTGCGATTGAAGACCATCGATTTTACCAACATAATGGAGTTGATTTAATCGGAACCGCACGTGCACTGTTTCGTGACCTGAAGGCAGGAGGGATGGTTGAAGGAGGCAGTACGATTACGCAGCAATTAACGAAAATTACAATTCTTACGTCAGAAAAGACCCTTAAACGAAAGTTGCAAGAGGTATTTTTAGCCATTGCAGTTGAACGGAAATATTCAAAACAGGAAATTCTTCAAATGTACGTGAATCAAATTTACTTTGGTAATGGCGCATATGGTGTTAAACAAGCGGCAAGCAAATACTTTGCGAAAGATGTGCAGGATTTATCATTAAGTGAATCGGCCCTGCTTGCCGGGATCATTAAGGCGCCCTCTGCTCTAAATCCCTATAAGCATATTGAAAACGCAACGGCAAGACGGAATCTAGTCTTATCTGAAATGAAAAAGCAAGGTTTTATCGATAATGGGCAATATCAACAGGCAAAAGCGGACAAGGTTGTCTTAATGAATAGAGGAGGCGATCCGTTTCGTGGAAAATACCCTTATTACGTTGATCAAGTATTATATGAGGCCGTAAAACAATATGGATTTACACAGGATGAATTATTAACTGGCGGCTTCCAAATTTATACGGAACTTGATCCAAAAATGCAAAACGCAATGGAAACAACCTATCAAAATAGCTCCCTATTTCCTAAAAGTACGGATCGCCTTGTCCAAAGCGGCGGTGTATTACTTGACCCCAAAACAGGCGGGGTCAGGGCCATTGTTGGCGGCAGAGGAAAGCATACCTTTAGAGGGTATAACCGTGCTTCCCAATTAAAGGCACAGCCGGGTTCTTCGTTTAAGCCAATTGTTGTATATACACCAGCCCTCGAGGAAGGCTGGAAAATTACCGATATGCTAAAGGATAAACCAATGAAGTTTGGATCTTATCAGCCAAGTAATTATGACCATCAATATGCAGGTGAGGTTCCTATGTATGAAGCGGTAAAGGAATCAAAAAATGTCTCTGCTGTTTGGCTTTTAAATAAATTAGGGATTGAAAAGGGAGTTGATGCTGTTAAGCGGTTCGGGATTCCGTTGGATAAAGAGGATGATAATTTATCAATGGCACTAGGTGGTCTGCATAAAGGGGTATCACCGTTAAATATGGCCGAGGCATTTTCTGTTTTTCCTAATAAAGGAAGTCAAATTAAGGCCCATGTCATTAAAAAAATCGTTGATTCAAAGGGGAACTTAGTCGCCGAGTGGAAAGAAAAAAAGATCAGGGTAACATCAAAAGTTGTAACTGACAATATGACGACCATGCTTCTTGGTGTAGTGGAAGAAGGAACAGGAAAAGCAGCGCAAATTCCTGGCAGGGAAACTGCGGGGAAGACAGGATCCACGCAGGTACCAATTAAAGGAATAAACGGCTTGAAGGATCAATGGTTTGTGGGCTATACACCGCAGTTAGTCGGTGCGATCTGGGTCGGTTATGATAAAACAGACACTGACCATTATATAACCCCAGCTAGTGGAACTGGTTCTGCTGTTGTCTTTCGTACGGTGATGGAAGAGGCATTAAAAGGTACTCCGAGCCAGCGTTTTAATGTTCCACATATCGCTCCCTTGATAGAAAAAAGGAAAAAAGAAGAAGAGAAAAGTAATTTTCAAGAGCATTTCAACAATGAAGTCCAAAAGTGGGAAGACAGATGGAATAAACAAATCGAGAAGTGGAATAAAAAGTGGAAGAATAAAGGAAAAGGATATATTGATTAACAAAGTTACGGGGATGAGATGGCTTGGCTTTAATGGATGTCTACCGGTCACTTCCCAAAAGAAATATATGCAAAAAAATTCACATCAAAGTCACAAAAGTGTAATTTTTATCACTTGCTGCATCCTGTCTTTATGATATTTTAAAAACAAAATCAAAGGGTGGAATGTATATGTCAGAATACTCAGTTGTATTAGCAATTGGCAGTTTTTTAATTCTTTCTTATTTTATTGGATATACACTCATTAAATCTTAGACTGCAGACAAGTGTCTGTAGTTTTTTTAATTTAACAAAAGATATCAGTACGATGTTAATAAATTAGGTAACAATGGATATATATATTGAAGTAGTCAAAAATGTGAGGTGGAAGGTTTTGGACAAATTTAGAATTGAGAAGGATACTTTAGGTGAAATTCGTGTTCCCGAAGATAAATATTGGGGCGCTCAGACACAGCGGAGCAAAGAAAATTTTAAAATTAGTGAAGAAAAAATGCCGATTGAAGTCATCTATGGCCTGGCATATATTAAAAAAGCCGCGGCGATTGTTAATTCAAAATTAGGGAAGCTTGATGAATTTAAAATGAGTATCATCGTAAACGTATGTGATGAGATACATAATGGGGATTATGATCAGCATTTTCCATTACTAGTTTGGCAAACCGGCAGTGGTACCCAATCTAATATGAATGTCAATGAAGTGATCGCCAATCGGGCAAACCAAAAACTTGTCGATATGGGAAGAACAGAAAGAATTCATCCAAATGATGATGTAAATATGTCCCAAAGCTCAAATGACACCTTTCCAACTGCCATGCATATTGCAGCTTATCTAAAAATTACTGAATCGTTATTGCCAGCGATTTTAGAACTAAGAAAAACTTTTCAGGAAAAAGAGAAAGCTTTTACTGATATTATAAAAATTGGCAGAACTCATTTACAGGATGCAACCCCGCTTACTCTCGGACAGGAAATAAGCGGCTGGAGGGCGATGCTCGAAAAAGATGTTCAAATGATTAAGGAAGCTAGCCAGCATCTATTAAATTTGGCAATAGGAGGAACAGCTGTAGGGACAGGCATTAATGCCCATCCACAATTTGGACAAATGATGGCTGAGGAACTTAGTAAGCTAACGGGGTATTCCTTTAAATCCTCAGATAATAAATATCATGCACTAACAAGTCATGATGAAATTGTTTTTGTGCATGGTGCATTAAAAGCATTGGCTGCTGACTTAATGAAGTTGGCTAATGATGTCCGTTGGCTTGCCAGTGGACCACGAAGTGGAATTGGAGAGATCAGTATTCCTGCAAATGAACCGGGAAGTTCCATTATGCCCGGAAAAGTTAATCCCACACAAAGCGAAGCCTTGACGATGGTTGCCTGCCAGATTTTTGGGAATGATGCTGCGATTGGTTTTGCTGCCAGTCAAGGTAATTTCCAGTTAAATGTCTTTAAACCAGTTATTATTCATAATCTCATTCAGACAATAAGGCTTCTTAGCGATGGTATTCGGTCCTTTAATGAAAATTGTGCAATAGGAATTGAAGCGAACGTAGAAAAGATTAGAAATAATGTGGAGCGGTCGTTAATGTTAGTTACAGCGCTTAATCCACATATTGGCTATGAAAAAGCAGCTGAAATTGCAAAGCTGGCTTTTAAGGAAAATAGTACCCTAAAAGAAGCAGCACTTAAAACGGGTTACGTAACGGAAGAACAATTTATTGAGTGGATCCAGCCTGAAAAGATGGTGTAATTAAAACAGTGAAAGCCCCCTCCGTCAATAGGAGGGGGCTAAGCCATATTATTAATTTGTACAATAATGTTTGTTAAAGATTAGCGTTGGAATCCGCCGCCAAGTTGAGATTCTGCCATAGCTACAAGACGCTTAGTGATTTCTCCTCCGACAGAACCGTTTGCACGTGAAGTAGTATCTGCACCAAGATTTACGCCAAACTCTTGAGCAATTTCATACTTCATTTGGTTAAGTGCTTGTTCTACGCCTGGTACTAAAAGGTTGTTAGAGTTGTTGTTACTTGCCATAGTTGAATAACACTCCTCTTATTAATTTTGGGGTCAGTATGGAATTGAACCATAAAATTGCCACCTGGCCTAACCCATATTATCAATGCTGAGGATATAGAATATTAGTAATTGTAGATAATTCATTTTGGTTGGATGATCCGGAGTTGCACCGGATATTACCCTTGTTTTTGGCTTCATCCATCGGTGTAATTGTTGCTTTGTAATCTTTATTATGATTAATTTTAAGAGTTCTATTCAAAAAAATAAATTAGAAATTTATTCCATTACATATGAAGTTTAAGTTAACACAAACTAAGATTATCTTATAAATAAAAGGGTGAAGAATAGTGGCGATATGCCCGGTATGTAATGGCTTAAGGGAAGTCTATTTAATGTGTACGAATTGCGGAGAGCCTATGTTGGAAGCGGGGAGGCTCATTGATTTTTTTGATGATTACAGCCCCTATATGGAAATTGATTTAATGAAGCTTGAGGATGGATATCCAGATACGAATTCAGGTCAAAAGTGCCCACATCTTTATAGATGCCCTGCTTGTCATCATGATGAAGTGATTTTTATAAAAGAATGACCCCGTTACTTTTGATAACGGGGCCGATTCTCAATAATATTTATCTTTCATTAACAGTTCTGATACGTGATTTAGTATCAACATCAAAGAAATGTGCTTTATTTAAGTCAAAAGCAAGATCGACAGTATCACCAGGATGAACATCTGCACGTGAATCTAAACGGGCAACGAAGTCCTGACCTCCGAAACTAGAATAAACCATTAATTCAGCACCAGTTAACTCGGCCACATCGACATTCGCTTTAATTTTTGTTCCGGCAGATGCCTCGATAAAGACAGGCTCATCATGGATATCCTCTGGACGTACGCCAAGGATTATTTCTTTGCCAACATAACCTTGTTCACGAAGGAATTTCATTTTTCCTTCAGGAACAGCAACGGAAATATTGCCAATTGAAAATTTTCCATCTTGTAATTTACCATTAAAGAAGTTCATAGCAGGTGAACCGATAAAGCCGCCAACAAAAACATTCTCAGGTTTTTCATATACTTCTTTAGGAGAACCAACCTGTTGGATAACACCGTCTTTCATAACTACCAAACGTGTTGCCATTGTCATCGCTTCTGTCTGGTCGTGGGTAACGTAGATAGTAGTAGTATCAAGACGACGGTGAAGCTTAGCAATCTCTGCACGCATCGCAACACGAAGTTTAGCGTCCAGGTTTGATAATGGCTCGTCCATTAAGAATACTTTAGCGTCACGAACAATCGCACGGCCTAGGGCAACACGCTGACGCTGACCACCTGAAAGTGCTTTTGGCTTACGAGTTAAATAAGCTTCTAAACCAAGAATTTTTGCTGCTTCTTTAACACGACGGTCGATTTCATCTTTTGGAAATTTACGTAATTTTAATCCGAATGCCATGTTATCATATACTGTCATGTGTGGATATAAAGCATAGTTTTGGAATACCATCGCGATATCACGATCTTTCGGAGCTACATCGTTCACTCTTTTTCCATCGATGTAAAAATCGCCTTTTGAAATATCTTCAAGTCCAGCAATCATTCGAAGTGTTGTGGATTTACCGCAGCCTGATGGACCAACGAATACGATAAATTCCTTATCTTCAATATGCAAATTGAAGTCCTGTACAGCCGTTACTTTATTATCGTAAATTTTATAAATATGATCTAATTTTAATTCAGCCATTTTTTTCTTCCTCCCTGTTTATGTTGTATCTTTAGTCTACAGGGAATGAAAACATTTACATATGGACAGGTTGCACAAAATGTGAAAACGCTTTTTTGGGCATGTTGTCATTTTTTTTGTTCAAATAAGAGGCAGGCTAAGAAAACGGTAAAAGCTCCATAAAAATCTTTGAGGCTAATGCCTGTTTTTTCAACAAATTTATCAATTCGATACTGTAGCGTATTTCGATGAATATATAATTTTTTGGCTGTCATGCTGGCGTTTAAATTGTTTTCAAGAAAAACTTTAATGGTTGAAAAGATTTCATGATCTTCGTTAAATAGCTCAATAATTTCTTGACTAACCCTTACTTTTAATTCAGGTGACAAATAATAGGATAAATAGGCAGGTATCACCCGTTCAAATGTAAAGATACTCGATAACTCTAATTGTGAAAGGGCGAATGTAAAATATTCCTTCTCTTGATGAAATTTCTCTGGTAACTGCTTTGAAAATACTCTTGGTTTACCAATATAAAAAGAAACTTTTACATAAAAATCGCTTTCTAGTGTTTCTGACATTGAAAGGATTTCTTCCTCTGAGAGTGACATTGTATTCTTTCCTTCAATCACAATTCCACGACTTCTGCCCACCCAAATAATGATTACTTCTTCAGTGAAGAAACCTTTTAAAGCTGATTCTATCTCAGGTTGACTTGCTTCAGAACCGTTTATATTAAACTGAATAATTCTTAGAATATTTCCGGCTAGATGACCTGGTATAGGACCATTTGAAAATAGAAAATCATGCCATGCTTTTACAGTCGGATGAAGGTTTGAACTTGGAAATTCTACCAAAGTATAGAGTACTTTAAGGAGGTTTAATTCCCGTTCATTTAGCTCTGTTTTAGGAATTCCTATCCATTCATCCTCTGATTCACTGCAAAAATAAAGAAACCGTTCTGATGGATTTTCAGGCTTGCTGGGAAAAAGGATGGAATTTTGATAGATTGACAATAATTTTTTTATCATGTTATATTTCCCCGTTTATTAAATTTTTCAGGCTTTAGGCAATATTATACCAATAGTGTGCAGCGCATAAAAGATAATGGCTGTACCTGTTAAATTTAGGTACAGCCATTACACCATTATTCAATTTCTGCTGGTGGTTGTTCTTTGGGAAGATCATGCGCTTCTTCAATATTAGTGGCATCCTGGCGGGCATGGACTGACCCCCCGGACAAACCTTCATTGATCATACGGTCTACATCTACATAAGCCTTATCTCTGCCTTCATAGGCTGATTCATTATTGGTTATATTATTTTTACTCATTACAGTCACCCTTTCCTCCTAAAAAATGAATCATTTGTTATTATCCTTTCTGGCTCAGGGTTTACTTCCTTGCTCGATAAGAGATTATAACTTAGTGTGAGGCAAAGGGTGAGAGTTCATGCATTTTTCTCTTTATTCATAAACATGAAAAAGCATTAATTCATGAATTTGGCTCTTTAATGGTTGAAGATCCACTTGTTCTGGCGCAGTTCCAGTCCATTCAATGGTTCCAGTTTGGTGATAAATTCCGGTATATCTCTTTTTTTTATAATAAAAGGAAATTGACCAGCCAGGAATATTTTGATTTGAAAATAATGGTTTATATTGAAAGTGCTTAAGCATGGGAAACATCCTCCTCAAAGACGATTATAAGTATAGCTTACCTTGTCTTATAGATGATGGATACCTTTTTTAAAACTCAGGAAGATTTGTCTATAAGTTGGAGAAATAAGCGGCATAAGTTTTCGATTTTCCTTTCCTCAATATCCGTTTCATCAAAGCTCATCGGTTTCGAATTTACCTCATAAATATAATATCGTCCTGTCTTACTTAATCCTGCGTCAATGGTAAACTCACCGAAGTAACCAAATTGGCTGGACAGTGATTTACCAATATTAGAAATAATCGTCTGAAAAAATTCATCATGCTCATTTGATTGAAGAAGGTGATAGGGAAGGAGTCTGCCTCCTGACGGTATATGGGTTGTGATTTCCTGATCCTGGGAAAGCCGGATTCCAACACCTGTTAGAGTATAATCATCCTGATGGCCGTGTGCTAAAATACGAAAATCAAATCGTTTTCCTTCATATTCTGCTGAGAGAATTTCTTCCTGGGCTAGATATTGTTTCTTAAATAATTCTTCGGCCCAGTTCTCCCAAAAATGGGCAAAGGATGGGTAGTGTTCTTGTTTATTAATGCCCTGTAGGTGAATTTCTGAAGGACCGTCCAGTCTTAAACGAACAATACCTTTTCCCTTTGAGGATTGTGTGGGTTTTAAATAAATGCCCCTGAATTTCTTTAGAAAGTCTAATAATTCATATTGCTCCTGCACAAGGATGGTTTCTGGTAAATAATCTCGAAGGATGCTATCCTTTTTTAATAATTGAAAAAGTTCATATTTATCGATAAAACAAGGATTAAAAAAAGGTATTTTCTTTTCCTGTAAGTACGAAAATAACCATCGGCTCTTTTCATCTTTTTCTGAAAATCGAAACGGGATGCGATTATAGACAAGGTCCGGGAAAGGGAAGGATCTTTTTTTCCAACTTTTTTCTTCAGGCGAATAGGAATATCCATTAATGTAATTAGTTTCCACTTCTTCCGGAATAAAGACAAAGCTTATTCCATTAAGTGAAATAAGCTTCTTTTGTATTTCTATAAAAAGTGGACCATTACCGGCAATGGTTCCATCTGATTTACTTGCTGTCAAGATTCCGATCAATGGCGTGCCGTTGTTTTTCATTTAAATAATTCCTCTGGGTGTAATAAGGACTGCTCCGTTATAAAAACGGCAAAAGCAATCGATAATTTCCGGGTTAATAAATCAAATTCTTTTAATTCCGGATGACTAAAGATTGACCTGCCCGGTTTTGAATTTGCTTCAAAAAGCCAAATATCTCCGTTTCGGTCAATACCTAAATCAAAGCCAATCTCACCAATTATACCTTCGATATTTTTATCGAGCGCTTTACTTAGCAAGAGAGCGGCGTTACTTAGTTTTTCACGATAAATTTCTGCTTCTTCCTTAGGGAAAATTTCTTCGATTGTTTTGATATCCCCGCCGCTTCGTGCGTGGGTGGTTACACTGCCTTGACCGGCAATTTTTCCAGCAATGGCTGTTACTTGCCATTCACCGTTTTCGTCCTTATTTGTATGGACGCGGAAATCAACTGAACGTTGATCATTTCTAAGCAGATGAATCCCTTGCTGGACTAACATTCTATCTAGTGATTGTGCTGCAAACACCGATTGGAATAATCGTTCCAAGCTTGAGTATTTACGTAAACGATTAACACCTGCTTCATCTTGATACCGGCAATAATAATCGTCCATGTGTTTGTCGTATATGACTTGATGAACACCATGACCAAGACTGCCATTCTTTGGCTTTATAAAAATATGACCATACTTGGATAGCATCGTTTCGATTGAAGAAAAGGACGTAAATGGAAAAGTTTCTGGCAAGTAGGCTGTAACGGAAGAGTCTTGTTGCAGTCTTTCATAGATATCAAGTTTATTAAAGAAACCGGGATTGTACCATGGAATCAGATATTCTTTTTGGAGACGATTTCTCACTTTAATTAATTTAGGATTTTCCTCACTTTTTCGATTCGGCAGGCGGTCATAGATAACATTTGGGAAAGGGACTTCGACTGTTTGCCAAACATTCTCTTCAAAAAAGTATCCTTCTATCGTTCCCGACTCCCAATTAATATGCTGTTCCCCAAAAACAAAGGCAAGCGCACCGACAGATCGATTTACAGAAAGGAGTTTCGCAAAAAATAAGGTCCGTTCGCCAATTGGCTGTTCTGGGTATGAAGTAAAACCAGCAGTAAATATGCCAACTAATGGACCAATATAGAGAACCTCATCCTCTAGAAAGGCATGTAAGGGGACTTTAAAATAAGGAAACTGAATTGTCTCTTGGATTTTCCTGCTAATGACAATTCGGTCATTTTTATCAGGATGAGGAAAAAATTCCACATCCATTGATTTCGAGCCAAAAGCAATTCTTTTAATCCGTTTATCCTGAATTAAATTAGAAGGGCAAAAGACAATTAATTGATCATTTTGTGCAACTTCAATGAGATAATGTTTTCTCATAATAGACCTTCCTTTCCGTTTGATCCGTCTCTGAAAGGTATTTTCCGTAAAGGAGCGGTTTGGTGTATAGAGATTCTTGTAATTCAGGGTTCGTAGATAGAAGGACCTTCCTTCCTGGTTTAGAGTTTATATCAAGAATCCAGATTGATCCGTCTTTGGCAATGCCAATATCAACACCAATTTCAAATAGTGGCATAAACGCACTCTCTAAGGTAGCAGGGAGGCAGTTGAGTATATAAGTCAGCTCCTCCCTTATATATTCAGCCTTAGCCGGCGGCAGGGAAACGAGCCACTCTTTAAAATTAATCACGGTTCCCCCGGCAGCTAGGTTTGATAGAATACCGCCCGTAGTTCCAATCCGAATTCCCCGTCCTTGTTCACCCCAAATTCCCAGCTCATTTTTTTGCAACAAAATCCGAATATCAAAGGGTTTGTGTTCCTTATTTGATAGCTCCAAATACGGTTGCAGCAAATAATGGCGCTGTTTCAATAGAAGTGTTAACCATTGAATAAGTCTTGCTTCATTTGGAAAAATCCGTGAAATAATTCTTTTTTGTTTTTCTGTTTTAACATGTATCGTCTTTTCATTTTTCTTTAAATAGTAAATACCGTACCCTTGGGAACCATTGATCGGTTTTATTATAATTTTCTTCTTTAAAGTAAGTTCCTTTAAAACACTTTCAACATCTGAGACAGCCTGTGTTGAAGGTAAATAGGAGGATAGGGCAGTAGTCTTTAAAGCTTGATATAGTTCCAATTTATTGGGTAAGCCATAGCCTAAAAATGTAATATCGCTACGGCTTTTTAACCAGGTTACGATGGGCAGGCATAGCTTGGAATGTTCATCCTCTCCGTAAAAACAGCGATCATAAATGATAGTTGGGACGGGTGCTTGGCAAGGGATCCAGGAGTTTGACTTTGAATCGAACCTCCTCCCTTTTACATGGAGATCATGGGGATCAATATCGGATGGGATGAACCGGAGTACCTCCATTCCCAATATCTCTGCTCGGTGGGCCAATTCGGTTATATAAGCATTTTCACTTTCCATATTTAATGTCATAATACCAAATGTTAACAATTTATATATCCTCCTTCATAACAGCTGTATCAAATGCAAGAATGGTGCAGAACTGGATAATGGCCTTGGCAGAGGGTCTAACTTTTGTTAAGCCATCTTCAAAGTTTTTGGATGGCTTCGAATTAACCTCAATTAACCATGGATTTCCATCTTGATCAACACCAATGTCAATACCAAGTTCACCAATAATACCTTGTGAATTTTGGCTTATAATGGAGGCAGTCTCAAGTGCCAATTCCTTCATTTGGGCTAGTACTTCTAAAGCTTTCTTATCGTTTATACATGTCTTTAATGCGCTTAATGGTCGTGTAAGCGTACCGCCTCTTGCTAAATTAGAAACAAATTCTTGTTTTCCGGCAATCCGTGCCACAGTGGAAGTTACCCGCCAATTGTTATCCAGATTTTGATGGCACAGAACTCGGAAATCCATCGAAGATGATTGATAGGACATCAATGAAATACCTTGTTGAATAATATAAATTCGATTATGGATAAGTGGCTTAATTTGTAGGAATAGTTCATCTAATGAAAATAATTCTCTTTGTTTAGCCGGCCCAGATTTTAATGAGGTTTCAAGCGAATAACATGAATCTGGGCCACGACATACCTTAATAATATTTTTGCCCTGACTTCCATGGATAGGCTTTAGAAACAGGGTGTCATATTTTTGTATCATTTCATAAAAATGATCTTTCGAAAAAAGCTTTGTTTTCGGCAGATAGGAATCAAGATTCCTTATGTCTTTTAGAAGTTCGTATACCTCCCATTTTGAAAGGAAACGGTCGTTAAAAAACGGAATCAATAATTGATTCACTTTTGCTCGAAATTGTCTGAATTCCTTTTTATACTCTAGAGCTCTTGAATGAATCCGGTTATAAATGACATCAGGGGCAGGCAGCTGTGCAGCCGTCCATTTTCCATCTATCAAGTAATAGCCTTGACTTAAAAACTGTTGATAGGAAAGAACATAGAAGAACCCGCCAGTCTCACTAATTACTTGTTGAAGCTCCTCACAAAACAAATGTATGGAACGAAAGTAAGGTTCATTATTTTCGTTATCAATTGAATCTGTTAATAAAGCTGCGACAGGTCCGAGCTTTAATGTCTGACTCTCGGGAAGAACCATTGCTTGAAATTTAAGAGGGTGAATGGGGAGATAAAAAGATTCCATTAAATTTTCGGGAAAATAGATCGTATTATCTGGTAAGTCTTTGGTTTGAACTTTAATGGGAATGGTTCTTCTGCCAATCGAGACGTTTATCTCATGCATATTTAATTGGAGCAGCTTAAACAATTGGGCAGACATCTGGATAACATCCTGATTTTTGTCTGATAATTTTATTGGAACGACTAAGATCGAGGTTAACGAAAATGACATAATCACTCCTCATTTACTGGAATTTTGGGCATTAGTTGATATAAATAATTTATGTAAATGCTTGAGGAAAGGTGATTTGAACATTCTCGCATTTAATTGAATAGTTTGTTATAGTTGTGAGTATGTTTATACAAAAAGGAGTGGCTCAAATGGCAGTAAATTTATATGATTCCGCCTATGCTTTAGAAACAGCGATTCGTCAAAGTAATGAGTATACACAATTACAGCAGGCCTATAACGAAGTAAATAAAGACCCTCAGTCAAAACAAATGTTTGACCAGTTCCGTCAAATGCAAATGAATTTGCAGCAAAAACAAATGATGGGCCAAAATATCTCTGAACAGGAAGTCCAGCAGGCACAATCCACTGTTGCCCTTGTTCAGCAGAATCAAAAAATAGCCCGGTTAATGGATGCAGAACAACGAATGAGCATGGTGATTGGTGAATTAAACAAAGTTATTATGAAACCATTGGAAGATTTATACGGAAATCTGTAAGATTAGTTGAAAGCCTTCGGTCCTTAAACCGAAGGCTTTTGCTCTCTAATATGCGATAAAAGGAATCACTTTTGAAAATTGTCTAGCTGCAGCGCCTAGGGGCTCGGGGTCATAAGCCAAACCGTCAAGAAGGGCTAAGGAAACAGCCTTCTCGCCGGCTCGTCTGTAGCCTTGCGCCCCTGTTCAAGGCGCCTCCGCTTTTCTTTCTGTTCTATATGTAAGTGAAAGGTCATAAAAGTGATATAAAGGCATTTTCACCAAGAACAGGGGGCAACATAATGATTTATCGCTTGCTTGCGCTAAATATCGATGGCACGCTTCTACAATCGAATGGCAAAATTCATAAATCAACAAGGGAAGCAATTGAATATGTTCAGCAAAAAGGAATTTATGTAACATTGGTTACATCACGGAGCTTCCCTTCAGCCAAGAAGGTGGCGAAGGCGTTAAAAATAACAGCACCGCTTATTACCCACCAAGGGGCATTTATTGCAAATACCCTCGAGAAACCAGTATATGTAAAAAGAATTAATGAGGACATTACGTATGACACGATTCGTTTTTTAGAGGCATTGCCATGTCAAATAAGGCTAGTACACGAGCAATTTTCATTAGCAAATAAATTAAAGCTTCATAATCAATTACTGGCCAAAACTGTGTTTACTTCAGGAGACCCGGTTTTCTATTCCCAACAATTTGTGTCTACCTTAAGTGAGTATTTACACGACCAGCCGGTAACTCCTCCAAAAATAGAGGTGTATTTTGAAGATGAGCAGGACCTGAATGATGCCACTCAGGCATTAAGAAAAATGTTTACAGAGATTGATGTGATTCAATTGGATTCACTCAGGCTTGATATTGTTCCAGCTGGTGTTTCCAAGCTAACAGGATTGTCATACTTAGGCAATCAATTAGGGATCAAGCGGAGTGAAATGGTTTATATTGGTGATGGACTTGATGATATCCCGTTAATCGAAGCAGCGGGTTTAGGAGTTTCAATGTGGAATGCCGGCTTTGAGGTCAAGAGGTCATCCGATTGGGTAACAAGGTCCAAAAATGAACATGGTGTGGCCTACATGGTAAAAGAACACTTCCGCAAGCAGCAGCCAATAGAGTTCTTAAGAAAAATGAAAATCATTAAAAATTAAAAAACAAAAATATCAAGGCAACTTTAGTAGCCAATAAAGGTCAGAATAGAAAAGTACTGGTCTCTAATCGAATCTCCTGCTTAATTTAAGCGGGAGATTTTTAATTAAAAGTAAGAAAATTGACCTTGAGAATTGTGCGGCTGCAGCGCCTGGTCAAGGCGCTGCAGCTCTTCTATTAAAATTCAATATATTTAGAAAGCTTGTTTTTATTCTAATCATTTCCATATATAATAAAAGTGAGTGAATAAAAAAGGGGAGGAGATTTCCCATGTCAATTAATTTTGAAACAGATAAGGTCAATTTGCGAGTGAATCATCGTGTTGCCACCATTGAATTAAACCGGCCAGATGCATTAAACGCCATTGATACGGACGTCATTAAGGGGCTAATTTATAAACTGAAGGAAATTAGTGATTCAGATGAGATTGATATTTTAGTATTAACAGGAAAAGGAAGAGCCTTTTCCTCCGGTGGAGATATTAAAACAATGCTGTCCAATATGAATGAAAGTGATTTCTTTCCGGTGATGGATTGCATCAGCGAATTAATTATCACCCTGTACAGCCTGCCAAAACTAACTATTAGTGCTGTTTCGGGTGCAGCAGCAGGTTTAGGATTTAGTTTGGCGCTCTCGACTGATTATATTATTGCAGATAAAACTAGTAAGCTGGCAATGAATTTTATTGGTATTGGCTTAATACCGGATGGCGGGGCACACTTTTTTTTGGAAAAAAGATTAGGAGAGACGATGGCTAAACAGGTCATTTGGGACGGAAAAAGTTTAAGTGCTGACGAAGCATTTAAAATGGGATTAATCCAAGAAGTAGCTGAAAGTAATCTTCTAGAGACGCTAGAGGCAAGGGTGGAAGATTGGCTGAGCCGACCGGTTCAGGCAATGATTAAAACCAAAAAAATAATGGCTGAGAAGAATCGTCCACAATTACTTAAAGTGCTGGAATTAGAAAAATACGGCCAGCAAAAAATGCGGGAAACACGTGACCACCGTGAAGGTATCAGGGCTTTTATCGAAAAAAGGAAGCCAGTCTTTATAGGGAAATAAAAGAAAGAAATTATCCGATTTACTACTTGTGGATAACTTTTTACAGGTTTTGATACGTCCAGCTCCAGCGCCTAGCACCTCGTTGGTCTACAGTCACTCAGGGAATGAAGGCAAAGAACACCTTCTTTCCCTGAGCATCTCATGCTTGGCTACAGCAAGCTATTGCTTTCTGTACGCATTAAGGGCGACTAGTCTCTGTCCTTGCTTTCGCTGGCCATTCTACAAGTCGCCCTATATCGGGGCTGATCAAGGCGCTTGCGCTTTTGTTTTAAGAATGAAATAGTAAAAGCTTGCCGCAAGGTGATGTTAATCGATGTGTCTTTTCTAGCAACTGTTTCTCTCTCAATAGCTGCTCCCCTTGCTTCTTTGCAGCCTCATCATTCCCTGCTTGAAGACTCTCATCTAATAATTTTTCCCCATTTGCCTCAAAGGCTGTTAATTTATACGTTTTCATCGACAATCCCCCATATATATCAATGATTATTAGGAGACGGCGTTTACTAATGCAGCCGTTTCCACTTCAATATTATTTTCACACAATTCTTTGAATTTTTCAAAAAAATAATCAGAAACCAAATTATGGTATATTCGTATTAAAGAGGGAAAGGGGTGCGTATTATGGTACTCAAACTTGAACATGTTACCAAGAAGTTTGGTCAATTTACAGCTGTTAATAATTTATCGATAACTGTTCCGGAAAAAGAGATGTTTGGCTTCTTAGGGGCAAACGGGGCCGGCAAAACCACAACATTTCGAATGATATTAGGACTGCTGGATAGTTCGGCCGGCCGTATTACTTGGGATGATCAAACAATTGACTATTCCACCAGCCATCTGATTGGCTATTTGCCTGAGGAAAGAGGCTTATATCCTAAATTAAAAGTACGGGACCAGATTGTCTATTTAGCCAGATTAAGAGGGATGCAAAAGACTGAGGCATTAATTGAACTAAAATTGTGGTTAGAGCGTTTTAAAATCTTAGATTATGAGAATAAAAAGGTTGAAGAGCTTTCGAAAGGAAATCAGCAGAAAATCCAATTTATTGCCGCGGTCGTCCATAAACCCAAATTATTAATCTTAGATGAGCCGTTTAGTGGACTTGATCCCGTTAATGTGGAGATGCTAAAGGAAGCAGTTTTAACCTTGAAAGATGATGGAGCAACGATTGTGTTTTCGAGTCATCGGATGGAGCATGTGGAGGAAATGTGTGAACATTTATGCATTTTACATAAAGGCAGTCCGGTTGTAAGTGGTTCACTAAAAGATATCAAACGTGAATTTGGCAAAAAGAACCTTGTGATACATGCTGATTTTCCTTTAGACTCATTGAAGAATTTCCCTGGGGTAGTTAAATCCAAAGTGACAATGGAGGGCATTCACCTGCAAATTGAAGGGGAGGAAATTGCCGCAAAAATCCTTAAAGATCTTGTTAATAATGGATTTATTCGCAAGTTTGCTCTAGAAGAGCCTTCATTAAATGATATTTTTATTGAGAAAGTAGGTAATGCCTATGAATAGTTTCTGGATTATCTTATTTCATACCTACCTTAACAAGCTCAAAACGAAATCGTTTCTTGTTACGACGTTATTAACCATAGTCATCGTTTTAGCAATCACTAACATTAATAATATCATAGATTTATTTGATAAAAATGGCGGAAAGGAAAAGGTAGCAGTAATAGACCATACGGGCCAGCTTTACGAGCCATATAAGCAGCAAGTAAAAAGTGTTAATAAAGATATTCAACTTACTTTTTTCAAGGGCGATGAAGACCAAGCGGAAAAGCTGGTCAAAAAAGGCGAGTATGCAGGGGTTATTCAACTGGGTGTAAACGACGAAAAGTTACCTGAAGCTACCTACAAAGCCATGAGTATCGCAGATTCATCCCTATATACTGATCTTCAAACAGGTCTGCAGCAGCTCAAAACGATGCTTGCAGCCTCACAGATTAATTTGGCACCTGAGCAGCTCCAAAAGCTCTATGAACCCGTTTCTTTCAAGAAATTGGCTCTTGAGAAAAACGCAAAAACGGAAGAGGAATTAAACCAGGCAAGAGGCTTAGTCTATGTATTGTTATTTGTTATCTATTTTGCGGTTATTATGTATGCCAACATGATAGCGATGGAGGTAGCAACCGAGAAATCTTCACGCGTTATGGAGATTTTAATTTCAAGTGTTTCTCCAATTAAACAAATGTTTGCAAAAATAGTCGGCATTGGATTATTAAGCCTGACACAATTGGCCGCGTTCTTGCTGGTTGGTTACTATTCATTTTCGAGAAATATGGAATCATTAAAGGATGGCTTTTTCGGTGTGTACGGGTTTGGAGGAATTCCTGCTGGGACAATCGTTTACGCCGTGATTTTCTTTATTCTCGGCTATTTTCTATATGCGACACTTGCGGCCTTTTTGGGGTCGCTTGTCAGCCGGATTGAAGATGTACAGCAGATGATTACACCGATGACTTTATTAGTTGTTGCTGGATTTATGATTGCTATGTTTGGTCTAGGTAAGCCCGATGCTCCGTTTATAACTGCAACATCTTATATTCCTTTCTTCACACCGATGATTATGTTCTTGCGTGTAGGTATGCTGACGATCCCGGCTTGGGAGGCAATCTTAGGAATAATCATCCTAATAGCAACCATTTCAGTACTGGCTATTTTTGGTGCCCGGGTGTACCGCGGTGGTGTCTTAATGTATGGAAAGTCTGACTCTTATAAAGATATTAAAAAGGCATTACAATTAACGAAAAGGTAATAAGTTCAAAAGAGTTTTACCATTATGGTAAAACTCTTTTGTTTTAGAACATGCATTCGCATTCTGGTAGTAAAGATGCTACAATGGAGAAAAGATGGTGAAAGGAATATTTTATGAAAAAAATATCATTTATCCATGCAGCCGACCTTCACTTAGACAGTCCGATGGTCGGGTTTAAGCATTTGCCAGATAATATCTTCACTAGAGTAAAAGACAGTACGTTTACTGCATTGAAAAAATTAACAGCTACTGCAATTCAGCGGCAAGTGGATTTTGTCATTATTGCTGGGGATATATTTGATGGTGAGGATCGCAGTTTACGTGCACAAGCTCGGTTTCGCAAGGAAATGTTTAAACTTAGCGAAGAGAATATCCCTGTTTATATCGTTCACGGTAATCATGACCATTTAAACGGTTCTTGGGTTCATCTTGACATGCCAGAAAATGTTCATGTTTTCGGCAGCAAGGTTGAAACAATGGAGCTACAGACAAAAAGCGGTGCAATCGTTCATCTTTACGGTTTTAGTTATGGAACAAGGCATGTTTTTGAGCGGAAAATAGATGAGTACCAAAAAAAAGATGGCGCAGATTACCATATCGGTATCCTTCACGGAAATGAAAGTTCAGGGACTGAGCACGATAATTACGCTCCATTTACAGTAAAGGACCTTGTTCAGAAAAATTTTGATTATTGGGCGCTTGGACATATCCATAAACGAGCTGAATTGTCTGTGAACCCCCCCATTATTTATCCCGGTAATATCCAAGGAAGAAATAAAAAAGAATCTGGAAGTAAAGGCTTTTATCACGTTACTTTTACAGATTTGGATGCAACCATGGACTTTATTGAGGCCTCAGATATTATTTGGGAAGAAGTAACCGTTAATGCAGAGACCGCAGTTAGTTTTGATGATCTGTTTCATTTATGCCAAACAGTCATTAATGGACTGAGGAAGGAACATACTGGCACACTGTTAACCCTTCTGTTAAAAAATTTGCAGCTTGCTGATTCCCGTGAACATAAAAGCATTGATAATGAATTGCTTGATCTTCTTTTAGAAGATGAAAGGGACGAAGAATCCTTTGTTTGGGTGACGGACTTCAAATTGACGGAAAAATTGTCTATCGATAAAGAAAAAATAAAGACCGAAGCCAATTTCTATGGAGAACTATTTGAGACCATCGATCAGTTTGACCAAATTGAGCAGGCATTAGCGCCCCTCTTTGAGCATCCATTAGGGAGAAAATACTTGCCACAGTTAGTAACAGAAGAGAAAGATGAATTGCTTGAAAAAGCAGAGAAATTATTAATTGAATTACTATATCAGGCCTAATTAAAGGGGATAAGAGGCATGAAAATTCTTGAAATATACATATATGGATACGGCCAATTAGAAAATGTAACGATAAAGTCTCTCTCAGAATTTCAAGTTTTCTATGGCGAGAATGAGGCAGGAAAGACAACCTTGATGGCTTTTATTCATGGCATTTTATTCGGTTTTCCCACCAAACAGTCATCCGAGCTGCGATATGAACCAAAGCACAGTACTAAGTACGGTGGTAAACTTAGAATTTATCATGAAGAGCATGGATACGCTGTGATTGAACGTGTCAAGGGGAAAGCCGCAGGGGATGTAAAGGTGATGATGGATAATGGAGCCATCGGCGGTGATGAGCTCTTAAAAAATTTGCTGGGAAACTTTGATAAAAGTTTGTTCCAAGCCGTTTTCTCCTTTAATTTACAGGGGCTTCAAAACATTCACCAAATGAAGGGTGAAGAGATTGGTAAGTTTTTATTTTCAGCCGGAACCTTGGGTACTGAGCAGCTATCCAAAGCGGAAAGCTTTTTGCAAAAGGAATTAGATGTTCGTTTTAAGCCGTCAGGCAAGAAACCAATTTTGAATGAAAAATTACAGGAACTTCATGAACTAAAGGGTCAATTAAAAAAGGCTGCAGCCAAAAATAACGAATACGAAGAACTTCAACGGAAAAATGAAACATTGCAGCTGGAGGTCCTTCGAATAAATGGCAGTCTTCAGGAAACAGGCGAAAAGATCAATAAAATAAAAGAATGGAAGAGAATTGAATCTGTTGTAAAGGAAGAAATTTGGATCGAAAAAGAATTAAACGATTTAGGTACAATCAATTTCCCAGCACGTGGGATTGAAAGAATTGAAAAAATAAATCAGCTAATCCATCCGTATAAAGCGGAGATTGCGAGTATCGCCAATAGAGTAGAACGTTTACAAGAGGAATTAGCTGGTATTAATCCTGATCTTGAGTTTCTTAAAAATGAGCCATCCATTTTAACATTGCTTGACCAAATTCCGATTATGGAGCAATTAAGGATGGAAAGACAGCAATCCGAACGGAAACTCAGAGAATATGAAGAGAAGCTTTCAATAACCAGAGAAAAACTTCATTTGCCTTTGTCTGAAGAAGAAATCCTAAAGATTAATACAAATATCTACATGAAAAATCAAGTAGAAATGGTTACCCGTAAAAAGCAAAAACTAGAAGAAGTGAAGGAAGAATTAGACAATCAATATCAAGAAGAAAAACAGGCACTTGATGAAATAGAAAAGGAGGTTCGTGCTGCTGAGGATAAGATTCTGCCGACAAAAGAGAGATTACTCCTCGAGGAGCAGCTAAATCAGAAGAGTGATAAAAAAAGCCTAGAATGGGAAATAAAATCGATACAAGACAAAATAAAATTCTATCAACAAGAACATGAACAAAATCAAACAGCAAGAAACAAGTTAAAGAGCGACCGTAAGCTTCAGTTGCTTCTTTTTGAATTGATTCTACTCGGAGTATTTTTGTATGGGGTATATACAAAGCAATGGTTCCTGCTAGCCGTTGGCGTGTTAGGGTGCATTGGGCTTGTATACTTTTTTGTAAAAGGAGGGATGCAGACTAAAGAGGACAACATTTGGCAAACGATTGATGGCCTAAAAGAAAAGGAAAAAATATTGCAAGAAAAACTTCAATCATCCAAATATCTTGATATTACATTACTTGAGAATCAATTAATCATTGATAATCAAAGGCGTCAAGAACTGCAATTGTTAAAACTGAGGCTAAAGCAGCAGCAAGCCCAATTTGAGAAGATTATTTCTAAATTTGAGGAATGGGAATTGGCAGCAGCTCAAAATAAAGAAAAACTTATTTCCATAAGCAAAGAATTAAATATCCCAGAATATATTGCAAACAGCTTTTTAAACGAGGCTTTCGAGTATATTGAACAGTATAAATCCATAACACGAGATAAAAATCAGTTTGTACTTAGGATAAAAGAAATAAATCAACAACATTTTTTAGTAGAGGAGGGTTTAAGAGCATTTGAAACCAGCTTTTTACATGAACAGGGCCTTGATTTACACAATTCTGCCTATCTATTACGAAATAAACTCAAGGAAGAACATGAAAAGCAAATTATGAGCAAAGAGAGAGTCCTAAAGCTAGAAGAACTTAAAGCAGATTTAAATCAAAAAGTGCAGGAACTAGAACTTTTACAAACAGAACATACTAAACTCTTACTGGCTGCCAAAGTAGATTCAGAACAGCAATTCTATAACTTGGGGGAAAAGGCTAAAAGGCAAGAAGAACTGCTTGAGAAACGTCGTCAACTGCAAAATCAGCTACAATATTCTATTCTCTCAGGAGAGGATAAAGAAGGGTTTTTGTCCGTACATGACAGTGCAGAGTTAATAAACCAATGGGGTCTTGAAATAAAAGATTTACAAGAAAAGTTAAAGAAGGTTCAGGATGAGGTGGCTGCCAATAATTTTGAAATTCAAGTTCTCGAGGAGGGCGGGATGTACGCTGACATCCTCCATCAATTTAAACAAAAGAACTATGAATTGGCAGAGGCAGCAAAGGAATGGTCTGTCTATCGTTTGGCGCAAGAGGTACTGCTGGAAACAATTGATAAATATAAAAACGTTCATTTACCAAGGATGCTTTCCATGGCAGAGGAGTACTTGTATTTTTTAACAGATGGAAGTTACAATAGAATTCATTTGCAAAAGTCAGGGACAGGTTTCCTAATTGAACGGAATGACCACACTGTCTTTGAAGCAAATGAACTAAGTCAGGCGACAACTGAGCAATTATATGTCTCCATTCGTTTGGCTTTGGCTACTACTCTTTATGAAAAGTATCAGTTTCCGATTATAATTGATGATAGCTTTGTTAATTTTGATGCCAAGAGAACACAAAAGGTAATTGAACTTCTTAGTAGATTGAAACATAATCAGATTCTATTTTTCACCTGTCACAACCATTTATTATCTTATTTCCAAAAGGAAAATATTCTTTGTTTGGAAAAAGGTACTGTTCAGATTACTTAATAGAGTCCTAGCTGGATATGTTATACTCTAATTATCGGAGGGGAGAGTGAAGAGGTTGAGCAAGGGAGTATTACAGTATGATGTAGGGGCACAGGTTGATTTATACCTCCTTATTAAAAGTTCGACAAAAGGGATTGCCAGTAATGGTAAACCATTTTTGACATTAATTCTGCAAGACCAAAGCGGGGAAATTGAGGCAAAACTCTGGGACGCTGGGGCTGATGATGAAAAGAATTATGCAGCACAGACCATTGTAAAAATATTAGGGGATGTTCAAAACTACCGCGGTAAAAGTCAGTTGAAAATCCGCCAAATCCGAAAAACCGGCCCTTCTGATGGTGTAAGGCTTGATGATTTTCTTGAGACAGCACCTGTTAGCCAGGAAGAAATGATGAGCAAGCTGACCCAATATATATTTGAAATGAAAAACCCGAACATCCAGAGGATCACTCGTCATTTAATAAAAAAACATCAAAAGGCATTCATGGAATATCCTGCAGCAACAAAAAATCATCATGAATTCGTTTCAGGGCTTGCTTATCATGTTTGTAGTATGCTGGACCTGGCCAAAGCGATAGCATCTTTATATCCTAGTCTCGATAAAGATTTACTCTATGCCGGCGTTATTTTGCATGATATGGGAAAAGTCATGGAATTATCAGGTCCTATTTCAACATCATATACCATTGAGGGGAATTTACTTGGACATATTACTATTATGATTACTGAAATTGGTAAAGCAGCTGAGGAACTAAGCATTACAGGAGAAGAAGTATTAATTCTCCAGCACCTGGTTTTAAGCCATCATGGTAAAGCTGAGTGGGGAAGTCCAAAACCTCCATTAATAAAGGAAGCCGAAATTCTTCATTATATAGATAATCTTGATGCAAAAATGAACATGCTTGACCGGGCTTTAGAAAGAGTCAAGCCAGGGGAGTATACGGAGCGTATATTTGCGTTAGATAACCGAGCCTTTTATAAGCCAGTTTTCCATAAATAACGTCCAAAATAACCCGAATCGGGTTATTTTTTTTTGGACAAAAGAATATTTTAGGTGTCGCTGAAATATGTTGTAGTAAAAGAAATCTAAAAGTGGACAAACTTTAACGAAGGGAGCAGGAGATATTGATGATACCTATTTGGATTTATGCAGTAGTAGCAGGAATAGTCATAAGTGCCCTAATGGCGATTAAAACAGGGCGGGAAGAACGGCAAGTGGAAATGGAAAGTATCGAGCGTGAAGGTGAAATTTATATAGAGCGGCTCGAGCGTGAGAAAGAAATGCGAGAGGAATTGAAAGCAACAGGTGAATAAATAAACCCGAGTGGCAAAGGTAAAAACTATATAAGGTAATGTAAAAAAGCGGAAGCCCCTTAATTAGGCTTCCGCTTTCCTATAGTTATTATTGCGCTGCAGTTGTCGTTGCATTTAGAGCATCTTTTAAGTCTTTGTCATTTACTTTTACGTCAGCCGCTTTAAGTTCGTTCTGCATTGCTTTATTAATATCATCACTTGTTAATTTAGATGATTTTACTTGGTATACAATATCCTTCTTCATTGCATTATAAGACTTCTTCTCTTTTTTCTCTGTAACCTGAATGATATGGTAACCAAATTGTGTTTTTACTGGTGCACTAATTTCATTTACTTTAAGAGCATATGCCGCTTTTATGAAATCAGCATCGTACTGGTCTTTATTTGTATTATTGATGGTACCCAGATCACCGCCGTTTTGCGCAGAAGCCGTATCTGTTGAAGATTTTTTTGCAACATCCTCAAATTTTGCGCCGCCATCAAGTTGTTTCTTAACGTCAAGGGCTGTTTTTTCATCTTTAACAAGAATGTGGCGAACCTTTATATCAGGTTGATAGGAAGCATAATAATCCTTTAATTCTTTATCCGTTACCTTAACATCTTTCATTGCTGCCTTTTCTTGTAACATTCCAAGTTTCATGGTTTTCTTCAAATCTGCTTCGTTTTTGTATCCATACTGGGCAAGAGTAGCATCAAAATTTGTACCAAGCTGCTCTTTTAAATCGTTCACCTTCGCATTTAACTCTGCATCCGTTACTTTGTACTTTTTAGATAGCACCTTTTCATATACAAGTTGTTGAAGGGCTTGCTCACCGTATCTGGCCTTCATTGTATTGTATAGTTCCTCTTGAGTAACATTCCCAGCCTTACTTTCTGCCACTTTTTCAGAACTAGTTTGATTACATGCACCTAATGCAAGTACACTGCCAGCCATTGTAAGGGCTAATATCCATTTTTTCATGCTGAAATCTCTCCTAAATAGTTAAATTCTGTGAAAAGGTTTGTCCACAATGATTACTATAACATAAATGGGTACTGCTGCAAAAATATTAGTAAGCGTTTAGCGAAATTTCAAACAAATGAAGCTACTTGGACTTTTCCAGAAAAATAAGCTAAGTGCCTAAACGAAATTAAACCTTTATGAATAGTATATCTTAGCAAATGAAAAAGGAGGTTTTATGATGAGTGCAGGATATGGCGGAGGATTCGCTCTAATTGTAGTCCTTTTCATCCTATTGATTATTGTTGGGGCTTCTTGGGTTTATTAATGTAACAAAATCACAATGAGGGGAGGTTAAATTATGTCTGGTGGAGCAGGTTACGGTGGAGGATTTGCATTAGTTGTAGTCCTTTTCATCTTATTGATTATCATTGGAGCTTCTTGGATTTACTAAGAAAAAATAATAAAAATAAAAAGCGATGAGAATTACCTCATCGCTTCGCTTTTTTTACTCTTATTACATATCCCCAAATTTTATTTATGGATTATGTATATAGGATTTCTAAGTATGATGAAATCAATAAAATGGTAATGAGAACATTAATGGTACGAAATACCTTATGCTGGTTCTCTTCCGGTATTTCCTTTTGGATACAAAGGGAATTGGTCATTTTATTTACATAGAATAAAATAAATATAGCGAAGACAATAAAAATGGAGATCATCGATGATTCCCTCCCAGATGGTTTACTTATGATTTTTCAGCGATATATGTTTTGAAATCTAACTAGTATAGCTTTATAAGGAAAGCTTCCGCTTTTCTATATACAATATCAAAAAACATAAGAAAAAGATAGTAAAAAAGAATGGAAGTTTTCTAGAATGTTATAGAGTCTAAATATTTGTAATTTTTTTTTGATTATCGAAAAAAAAGGTTTACCCATCTCTTTAAAAGGTGAATAATGAACATAGGTAAAGTAGGTATTAAAAAGAGGTGTTAATATGAACGAACAGGATATTCTTTTACAACGGATTAATCTTCTTGAATTTCATCAGAGGTTATTAATAAAATTGCTGGACAATCCCAATTATGATTTTTATCGGTTAATTATTGAAAACGGGATCTCGGAGCAGGAAGCCAACAAGTTCTATTATTTGTGTGATAAATTGAACATGAAACTGGCAGAACAAAAAGCGGAAGGCTTCGTTCATTTCCATCCGCTTTTTAAACAATTATCTGCTACGTTACCAGCTAATTTGAAAATTGAAGAGGTCGTAAGGGCCTGTTTGAAGCAAAAATTGTTCGAGCCTCTTTTTGAGGAGATACAAAAGTACCTATAAGACAGGCCAATTTAAACTAGTTCTTGTTCCGTTTTTTTGGCCTTTTTCAGTGTGCCATTTTCTTCAACAAACTCACTTTCGATATTATGGAAAGACCGTTCAAAGATTTCCATGAAATCTTCGCCATAAATATTGCGGACAATGGCCATCATTTCAATAATATCCGGAAATTTTCCATATAGTTCTCGAAGGGGTAACGCCCCTGAAAAAGCAGCATTTCCTTTTGGCTGATAGGTTTCCATTGATTGAAGCAGAATCTCTTCGCCTTTATCTGTCAGTTGAATATACGTATTTCGCTTGTCATTTTCCTTTTTTGAAAATTTCAGCAATCCTCGTTCTTCTAACTTTTTCGAAAAATTAAAAGCTGTTGAGACATGCATGACCCCAAATTTTGCAACGTCTGAGATGGAAGCTCCATTCAAATGGTAAGCGATCCAGAGAATATGGTGTTCATTAATATTTAAATCATAGGGTTTAATCCATTGCTGCCAATCTTTTTCAATTGATTTCCATAGTGCTTTGCTTAATTGTGTTATTCGCTGACTAAATATCATCGCTTCCTTTAACGAATATTGTTTCTCAGTCATCCCCATTTTCACCTACTTTTAATTTCTCTATTTTCATTATGCCAATAAAATAAAAATTAATAAAGTATAAATTCACAAAATTTTTAGAAATCACACAATTTTTATCTTGTTTTTTGTTTTTTTATGAAAAAACTACTTGAAAGACAACTTGGTGGGTCTAATCAGACTATTTATTATAATTTAATATCTTTTCGTCCAATTCTTGAATGGTTTCTTTCATCTGAGTAATTTCTTTTTGAATTTTCTGTTGCTGAGGGCGCACTTCTTCTTCCCAGAGTGCAAGGGCAGTCTTAACATCTGTTAAAAATGTTGAAATTTGTGTTCTGCCTTCTTTTGTTGCATGTAAAGCAGAGCTTTTTAGGTCCAATAAGTTATGCTTGAGGATCTGTAATTGATTAAGAGCAACCTGGGTGTTTTTTTTCATTTTAACCCTGGTTACTTTGCCTGAATTTGGTGTCGTTAGTAAAATACTAATACCAGCAGCAAGCCCTCCGGTTATAAATCCGTATAGAAAAGTTTTAACTTTCATTTTTTTACTTCCTCCAAAAAGGCAACTTTTAAAAGTAATTGTAGTTTTTGATATAGCTCCCTTTACGTTTTCCCTTACACAAGTCCTTCATAGGAATGGACGATGTATCATATAAATAGTTACAACTATTGTTCGAAAATGATTCGAAGTAGGGGGAACAAAGGGATGAAGACTGCAGCTTTGACTTTTTTCATGTTAAGTGTGATTCTGCTCTTTGGCACACTTAAAAATTTAGTTGAATTAAAAAGACCAGGTGTCTATCCACCTAAACAAGTATTAAAGAAAAGGTCTGCCGGTCTAGCCGGCTTTGCCTGTATTTGTCTGTTGGTTGCGCTAATGCTCTCGTATTTTTCATAGAAATAATTTAAGAAAAGAACCCCATGGGGTTCTTTTTCTTAAAAGATCCCGTGGATTATTTTTGAATCACGGAAGCTGATGTTAATTTAGTTCTCTTAACAATCGATTGAGCTACTGGATACAAAATAACCATAACGGCCGTATTTAGAACAGTTGCAGGTAATACAGCTGCTACAAATAACGCTGTAAATGGGGCAGGTAATCCTGCGATAAAGAAGGCTGCACCTAAAAATACACTTCCTGATACCAATGTACCGATCGCAGTTAAGACCCCAACACTAATAATCGATTTTCGATATTTGTTTAAGGCTAAAAATAAACCGAAAAAGACTAAAGCTGTGATTGGCTTATCAATGATATTCGGAATGGTACCACCAGGAAAACTAGTTGTGATGCCAGACAATATACCAGTCACAATTGCGAGCAGCATGACACTTTTTATTTCTGGAATAAGAATAATTCCCAAAAACATCATGGCTAGCATCATATCCGGCTTAATGCTAAGGAACGCTGGCATTACAGTATGCAACACGACCCCAATCCCCGCCAAAAGTGCTAAAACAACAAGATTCTTTGTATTCATTTCTCATCTCTCCTCTGCTATCCTAAGCTATTAATTTCTCCTGCAGTGCACTCATTGCCTGCAGCGAAAAACTTATACTCATTATACCATATTAAGATAATATTTTTAAAGAAATAATTTTCAGAAAATTTAAGGTTAGCCCTTGTTAAATGAACTATAGTTGTTTTTGAATCTTTGCCGCCATGTCCTGTAATATTTGTGGGGTATAATCACTTTGATTGTTTTTCCAGACAGCGCCGAAGCCATCACCTTTACCATAGCGCGGGATTAAATGCAAATGGAAGTGAAAGACAGATTGTCCTGCATGCTCACCATTATTATTTACGGAATTTAGACCGATAGGTTCAAATTCCTTTTTTAACGCATTAGAAATAGAAGGTACTACTTCATATAGGTTTCTGGCAATTTCGGGTGTTAACTCATATAAGTTTTCTTTATGTATTTTCGGAATAACAAGGGTATGACCTTTGGTTACTTGACTGATATCTAAAAATGCTAAAACATGTTCATTCTCAAAAACTTTTGCAGCCGGAATTTCTCCCCTAATAATTTTACAAAAAATACAATCACTCATATATACAGCCCCTTTTATATGTTTGTATTATTTTACCATAATTAACCTAAAAAGAAAAAGACAGGATCCGCGTGGAATCCTGTCTTCCCGAAGGGGAATGCTTCAATCTACGTTCATTTAGGAATGTTCTTTGATAAACACCTCATTTTTCATAGAGTGTTTTTTTATAAAGATACATCATTGTTCAAGCTGACCATCCCCTATTTGTTTTTATTGGTTTACCTAACCTTTAAAAACGGGTTGTGATCTGCGGTAAACACCTCATTTGCTTATTTTTTTAAGATAAACAGTGGTGTTACTTGAACTCTAAATGGTTAAAATGCACATTGTACAAAACAACCATCCCCTTATCTGAAACGAATAGGAAGCTCACTTGTTTGAAAAGAAATTGTCTTTAGCAGACACCTCATCTCAAATTTTGATGAATCACTTCATCGGAATAAGTTATTTCCCCTTCGAATATTATGATGTCCGTTTGCTGAAGTTTTATACAATAAGTTTAAGAAAAATTGATTTTCTATTTTTTACGGGTGTTATTTGTTAAAATTAAAATTAATGGATTTAAGGTTTTTGAATTCATCATTACATAGAGAATTCTTTCTAATCGCGATAAACTTGAAACGGAAGGACGTTTATAATGGCTTTATTAACGATTGATCATCTAGTCGGTGGATATACAAGAAATCCTGTATTAAAGGATGTTTCCTTTGACGTAAAAGAAAAGGAAATTGTTGGTCTTATCGGGCTAAATGGGGCAGGGAAAAGTACAACAATTAAACATATTATCGGGCTAATGGAGCCTCATAAAGGTTCCATTAAAATTAATGGTCAATCCTTTATGGAAAATAAAGAAGCTTATCGCCGTTTATTTACGTTTGTTCCCGAGACACCGGTTTTATATGAGGAACTTACCTTAGATGAGCACTTGAGGTTAACCGCGATGGCATATGGTTTAGATGAATCTACCTACAAAGAGAGAATTGCCCCATTGCTAAAAGAGTTTCGGATGGAAAAACGCTTAAATTGGTTTCCAGCCCATTTCTCAAAAGGGATGAAACAAAAGGTAATGATTATGTGTGCCTTCTTGGTTCAGCCATCCCTATATATAGTGGATGAACCATTTGTTGGGCTCGATCCTCTTGGGATTCAATCACTACTTGATTTAATGAAGAGGATGAAAGATAACGGTGCAGGAATTTTAATGTCAACCCATATTCTTGCAACAGCAGAGAAGTATTGTGATCGTTTTGTTATCCTACATGAAGGAAAAATCCGGGCTAAAGGAACACTTTCTGAATTAAGGGAACAATTTATGATGCCAACAGCATCTCTAGATGATTTGTATATTCAATTAACAAAGGAAGAAAATTATGTTTGATGAAAATAAGCTTTGGAGGGACCGTGCCGGCGGTCGCATGAAGGACTTAGGAAGATATTTACGTTATATTTTCAATGGCCATATTGTGATTGTCTTATTATTTTTAATTGGAACCGCCGCATTTTATTACCAAGAATGGATTAAGAATCTTTCACCCAATTTTCCAGCTGCGTTGGTAATTGCGGTTCTTATTGGAATAATTGTTACATATAGCCCGGTTTATAATTTTTTACTTGAGGCGGACAAGGTGTTTTTACTTCCTTTAGAGGAGAAATTAAAAGGGTATTTCCTCCGTTCAGGATTTGCAAGTTTAGTGTTTCAAGGGTATATCATTTTATTAGTTCTGGCTGTCTTAATGCCTATCTATGCGCATGTTAGCGATAATGGATTCGGCTCGTTTATTCCTTTTTTGCTCGTTTTGCTTTTGGTAAAGGCTTGGAATCTAGCTGCAAACTGGAAAATTCAATTTTATGTAGAAGCATCTGTACACCGCTGGGATTTCCTAGTCCGATATTTAATTAATACCGTATTTACTTATCTCATGTTTAAACAGGCAAATATTCTTATCCTCATTGTAATCGGGATAATCATGGTCCTTTATTATTACTCCTTTCATATTAGGACAACAAAAATGGGGTTGAAATGGGATTTATTAATTGATGCTGAAGAAAAGAGGATGGCTTCTTTTTATCGATTGGCCAATTTATTTACAGATGTTCCAAAATTAAAAGATACGGTTAAAAGAAGGAAATATCTCGATTTGTTCATTAGCAAAATTCCATTTTTACAAGAAAAAACGTACCTTTATTTGTTCGCTAGGACATTTTTACGTTCATCCGATTTTCTGGGATTGTTTGTTCGGCTGACCGTGATTGGCGCACTTGCTATCTATTTTATCTCATTCGGAATCGGACAACTTGTGCTTACCATTTTATTCGTATATTTGACGGGTTTTCAATTGCTGCCATTATGGAATCACCATCAAAATAAGCTTTGGGTGGATTTATATCCGGTCTCACAGAGAGACAAGACAGCGTCATTTCATTTCCTATTAACGATAATATTAGTGGTTCAATCCTGTATTTTTGCCTTATTAATTTTGATTAAGGGAGAATGGTTCTATTCACTGCTTGTTTTAGGAGCCGGTCTGGTGTTTAGCTATTTATTTGTTTATTTTTACAGTAAAAGTCGTTTGAAAAAATAGTCTGAGTATTCCCCTTTTTTAGGGGATTTTTTTTTGGAACTATTGGGCGGTTCTGCTCGTTTAGATTCATAATATAGAGTGAGAGGAGTTGGTCCAATTGAACGAGTATGAAGTGAAAGTTTATGAAGAAGTGGAAGAATGGAAACGAAGATTGATCAGACGGTCAGGAATGATGAATCGGTTATCCAAGAAAGCCCAAGTGAAAATAAATGAATGGATTCCAGAAAAGGTCCATGAAATGATGACAGAAAGCATTAAGGCAATGGTTAAGGCAACCTTATTTGGGTCGCAGCTCACTACTAGTAAAGTTCAGGCTAATCCTTTATCCCTCGCTGAAAGAGATGAATTAGTTCAAAAAAAGATTTCCGTCTACCAAAAGACGGCCATCGTTGAAGGAGCAGGAACAGGGGCCGGAGGAATTTTGCTGGGACTTGCCGACTTTCCGTTACTCCTAACGATTAAAATGAAATTTTTGTTTGAAGCAGCCGCAATCTATGGTTTTGATACAAAAAAGTATGAAGAGAGATTATTTATTCTTCATGTGTTTCAATTAGCTTTTTCAAGTGATGAAATTCGAAAAAACACTTTATCAGAAATTGAGCATTGGGAACATAGAAAAATAGAACTCATCGAAATGGATTGGCGCAAGTTTCAGCAGGAATACAGGGATTATATTGATCTCGCCAAGCTTTTTCAGCTTGTGCCGGGGATTGGAGCGTTCGTGGGTGCCTATGCTAATAATAATCTTCTAAAGATTTTAGGTGAAACTGCGATGAATGCTTATCGATTAAGGTTGCTGCAAAAAGCCCCTGAACAATAAAGTAAGGGGCTCTCAGATGTTTATTCGCTTTGGACATTCAGTGCCACTGAACCTAATGTTTTAGCAGCTATTAACATGGCTTTTTCATCAATATCAAACTTTGGGTGGTGATGAGGGTACCCATCTTCTTCCCTAATTGGTTTTGCTCCAGTAAAAAAGAAAGTTCCAGGAACTTTTTCTAAGTAATAGGCAAAATCTTCTCCACCCATTTCCGGTTCTGTTTCCACAATGTTTGTAACTTCTGGAACAAACTGAGCACAACGGATGAGAATCCCTGTTTCCTTCTCATGATTAACCACAGGCGGATAACCTCTAAAGTAGTCAAACTGATAAGAACTGCCTGATGCATAACATGTACCATGGATGATTCTTTCCATTTCCTCCTCAATAAACTGTCTGACTTCTTCATTAAATGTCCGAACTGTCCCTGTCAGCTTTGCTTTGTCAGCAATCACATTGAAGGCATTTTCAGCAATAAATGAAGCTACCGTAACCACTGCTGCATTAACCGGACTAACTTTGCGGCTGACGATTTGCTGCAGATTGACGACAAGCTGTGAAGCTGTCACAATGGCATCTCGAGTTTTGTGAGGCTGTGCCCCGTGTCCGCCTTTCCCTTGGATTTCTATTTCAAAACGATCGGCTGCAGCCATCATCGGTCCGGTTCGGAATTGAATGGTACCTGTCTGTTCACTTGCCCATAGGTGTGTCCCAAAAATGACATCCACTCCTTCTAAACAGCCAGCTTCAATCATGGATGCAGCGCCGCCTGGTGCATATTCTTCTGCGTGTTGATGAATAAATACATAGTTCCCTTCTAACTCATCTCTAAGTTCATTTAAAGTTTTTGCAAGAATAAGCAGTGTGGCGGTATGGCCGTCATGTCCACATGCGTGCATGACGCCGGGGACTAATGATTTGTATGGTACATCCTTTTCATCTTGAATCGGTAATGCGTCAAAATCTGCTCGTAATGCCACCGTCTTACCCGGTTTTTTACCATAAACCTTTGCCACTACACCATTGCCGCCTACTTGTCCCTTTACTTCTATATTCAGTTTCTCATAATAGTCTTGAATAAACCTGGCAGTATTATATTCCTGAAAAGATAATTCCGGATGCTGATGAAGGTAGCGGCGAATGGAGACCATTTCATCGTAGTAACCTTCTAGTTTAGTGAACAGGTTGTTTAACATATGTAATCCCCCTTATGGTTAAAGTTAAAGAATGTATTTTCAAACAATTTTAACACTTTTAACACTTTTAACACTATTATATAGATTTTTATAATGATTTTTTTTATACTTTTAAAAGTATGTAAACAAGGAGATTCAAGGGTTGGGGGAATAATTTTGAAAAAGAAATCGTTTGTTTTTCTTATAATCGCTGTTTTAATTACTTTATTCACCGCTATTAAAGTGGCTTTACACAGTGCTTTTTGGATGGATACTTATGTCGGAGAATTGTTCTCACACGTACCCAATAGCGCAGATCCATTTTTTATTCAGGTAACGGAAATGGGAGATAAAAAAGGGATTGGCCTTATAGCATTGATCATGTTAGTGTGGCTATTGCTAAAAAAACGGAACTATCCTGGGGCAGCAATGCTTGCTTTATCGCTGGCTTTAGCAAATGAAGCTTATAAGGTATTAAAAGATTGGTTTGTTCGTCCAAGACCTGATTTAGAGCACCTTGTTGAGGTTAAAAGCTACAGTTTTCCTAGCGGACATGCGATGGTTAGTATGGTGCTTTACTTTACAGTTGCTTATTTATTAATTGAGGAAATCCGATCGAAAAATGCCAAATGGCTGGTTGCTATTTTAGCTTCCTTATTAGTACTTCTGATTGGAGCAAGTCGGATCATTCTGCAGGTCCATTATCCTTCCGATGTGCTTGGAGGTTATGCCTTTGGCTTTATTTGGACTGCCATTTGGATATTTTTATACAAATATTTTAAACATCGATATACGAAGAAAAGGCCGAGCTAATGCCGGCCTTTATTTTTATATTAAAAACATAGCAACAATCGTAGTTACAACCAGTCCTATTAATACTGGGAGTAGGTTTCGTCTGGCTAATTCAAACGGATCGACCTTACAAATTGCTGCTGCAGGAATTAAGGCCCATGGTACCAAGGTTCCGCCACCCACCCAAATGGCAGCGATTTGTCCAAGGGCAGTTAGTGTTGCGGCACCTTTTCCAATGGCTGCAGCAAACAAACTGGCAATCGATCCCGCGAGCGAAATGCCTGAGAAGCCTGAACCATCTAAACCAGTAATTGCCCCAACGGTTGTGAGTGTCACAGCACCTACCACCTTACTGAGAGGAACAATGTTGGCAAGGGCAATCCCTAAATCGTTCACAATTCCTTGGGAAGCTTTCGGTAAATAATCTCCAATAATAGTTGTGAAACCGCTGTCACCTAAATAAAAGAATGCGGCAATTGGAATAACTGGACCAAACACCTTAAACCCAAATTGAAAACCCTCAATTAAATATTGAGTTGTTTTTTCTAGGCCTTCGTTCTTGTGACTCATAATGGTAATGAGAAGAAGGATAAGGATGGAGGTTCCACCAATTAGGGCTGTAGCATCTCCACCGGTTAAATGGAGGACGGACATAGCAGCTACATCCGCTGCAAATAGAACTGGTACTAATATTGCGAAGAAACGTCTCTGGGTGAGTGATAAGAGAGTGGGGTTATTCCTTTCTTCATCAGGTATATCCTCTAATACTGATGAAGCGGTTTGAAGAGTTCCACGCTTCATATCTCTCCTTAAAAAGTAGAAGGCGGTAATGGTTGTTACAATCCCCATAACAAAAACTAGTGGAATGCTGGCGTCTATGACATCTTGGATGGGAAGTCCGGCAGCATCTGCCGTAAGTTTAGGAGCTGCTTGAATAACAAAGTCACCTGATAGGGCTATTCCGTGCCCGAACAAATTCATTGCCATGGCGACCCCAAGTGCAGGAAGCCCCGCTCTAATTGCTACCGGCAGCAGGACGGCGCCAAGCAGGGCAACAGCAGGAGATGGCCAAAAAAACCAGGAAATTACCATCATTAGGATCCCAATCGTCCAATAGGCAAGCCCTGGATTACGGATTAATTTTCGAAATGGTGAAATCATCACATCATTTATTCCAGTGGAAGTTAGGGTATGGCTCATCGCGACAATAATCGAAATAACAAGAATAGTAGATAATAGTTCAGTTATTGCATAGCTAAAACTGTTAAAAATACTGCTGACGGAGTGGCTTAAACTGCCGGTGGCTGTCAAGGCTATTAAGAATATCCCGACAATACACACAATGGTTGTGTCCCTTCTCATGACCATAAAGCCAATAATTAAAATAATAAAGGCCACATATATCCAATGAAGGGCTGTAAGTTCAATAAGCATTGAAAATCCTCCTTTCTTCCAAAAAGGGCTATAGCCCTTTTTGACTGTAATACAGAATATGTAATCTGTATCAAGTGGTGAAGTAGAGGAATAAAAAATTCGTGCAATAAAAAAATGGAGCAAAACTCCATTTTAGGTTAAGGTTAACTGTTACCTGCGATTGTATATTTGTTTATATATGGTGAGCTTGTGAAAATTTTTTGCTGCCCGTTGAAATTGGCTTTAAGTGCATCAAATGTGGAATTAGCCCCCTGCCACTTTTGATACAAGGCATTGTTTTCCCAGACAGTCATAATAATATAAGGATTGGAGGATAGAGGACGCAGCAGTCGTAATGCTGTTAAACCTTGGGCGGTTACTACATTTCCCGTCAGCTGTTTAAACTGGTGTTCAAATAAAGGACGGCCTTCATCAGTAACGGAAATGTTATTCATAACAACAAAACCCTCTTTATTTAAGTCTCCATAGGATTCTAAAACCTCATACCTGCGTGGTTCATTAAAAACGGTTTGACCACTGGTTTCATGCAGCAGTATTGCCCCATTTTCATTCAGCATCGCCAACATTCGTTCATTAGGATATTTACTTTCGATCTTCTGTAAAAAGTCTAATGTTCCAGCGGTAATATAAACATTCATCTTTGTCACCCCTAATTAATAAATCTTCCCTATTTTATACATATTCAATCTCAGTATGCTTTCTATTTATTTACACAATTTTAGTCACTTAAAAACGACTTTTTTTTGACAGATCATTTCGTACGCTATACAGAAATAGGAATAATCGTTATAGTGAGGACAGCTATGTATACCAATGGTTTTTAATTTTACCTGTATTATATTAAAATGGAAAACAGACAGTCTTTGAAAGGTGGATATTCCTCATGACAAGAACCATTAATGAAACATTTTTAAAAGCCGCAAAAGGCGAAAAGACAGACTATGTACCTGTATGGTATATGCGCCAGGCTGGCCGCTCGCAGCCAGAGTATAGAGAAATAAAAGAAAAATATTCCTTATTTGAGATTACACATCAGCCGGAGCTATGTGCTTATGTTACACGCTTGCCTGTCGAACAATATAATGTCGATGCCGCCATTTTATATAAAGATATCATGACACCGCTCCCAGCTATAGGCGTGGAAGTAGAAATAAAGGGTGGAGTTGGCCCGGTCATTGATAAACCGATTCGCTCTTTAGCTGATGTAGAAAAATTAGGTGAAATACATCCGGAAGAAGACGTTCCATATGTGCTCGATACCATCAAATTACTAACACAAGAACAGTTAAATGTACCATTAATCGGTTTCTCTGGTGCGCCCTTTACCCTTGCCAGTTACATGATTGAAGGCGGTCCATCCAAAAACTATAATAAGACCAAAGCTTTTATGTATGCAGAGCCAAAGGCATGGTTTGCATTAATGGACAAACTCGGAGATATGATTATTACATATGTAAAATCGCAAATTAAAGCTGGTGCAAAAGCCATCCAAATCTTTGATTCATGGGTTGGTGCCTTGAATGTAGAAGATTATCGGTACTACATCAAGCCAGTCATGAATCGAATTTTTACATCCTTAAAAGAGGAAAATGTTCCGCTCATTATGTTCGGCGTAGGTGCAAGTCATCTTGCCTTAGAATGGAATGAACTTCCGCTCGATGTTGTTGGTCTTGATTGGCGTCTGCCCATTCGTCAGGCTAGAGAAATGGGTATCCAAAAAGCGGTACAAGGCAACCTTGATCCGGCGATCCTTTTAGCTCCTTGGGAGGTTATCGAAGAGAAAGCTAGAGAAATATTAGACCAAGGAATGGCCCAAGACGGATATATCTTTAATTTAGGCCATGGTGTATTCCCATCGGTCAATCCAGACACATTAAAAAGATTAACTTCGTTTATTCATGACTATTCGGGATCCAAATTAAGTCGCTAATTCTTAAAAGTAAGTCGTAAAATTGGTAAGCAGTCCAATTTTTTGGCACAATATAATAAGCTGTTTCAAAAAGGCATTAAAGGATAGTAAGCCTATAATCCCTTTTTAAAAGATAAGCGTATAAAAGTTTTTAACTTTGAGAATTGTCTAGCTCCGGCGCCTAGCCCCTCGATGGTCTACAGCTTATCCAGTTGCGGCTCCTTGGGACGCAAGTCTAGCCACCCCCTGAAGAAGGCAAAAAGCGCCTTCTTGCAGGGTACGTCTTAGTCTAGAGTCCCAGGACAGTCGCCTCCATATTTAGGACAATCCGTCCAAAAGGTTAAAAAGCAACCTTTTGGCCGGCTCGTCTTATGCTTGGCTACAGAAAGCTATCGCTTTCTGTGCACATTACGGGCGACTAGTCTTTGACCCAGCTAACACCGGCCAGTCGACAAGTCGCCCTATATCGGGGCTGGCCAAGTCGCTTGCGCTTTTCTTACATAAACCAGAAAAAGTAGGACTTAAAACGAGGTGCTTTTGAGATGACAAAGAAACGAATGGGTCTATTAGTAATGGCCTATGGTACCCCATATTCATTAGATGATTTAGTGCCATACTATACCCATATTCGCCATGGCCGTAAACCAACACCTGAACTGATAGAGGATCTCAGGAACCGTTACGAAGCAATTGGGGGAATCTCTCCGTTAGCTAGAATTACCTTAGATCAGGCAGAAAAGCTGGAAGAACATCTTAATCAGATTCAAGATGAAATTGAATTTAAAATGTATTTAGGGTTAAAACATATCGAACCATTTATTGAAGATGCAGTAAAAAAAATGCATGAAGATGGTATTGAAGAAGCGGTAAGTCTTGTGCTTGCCCCGCATTTTTCAACCTTTAGTGTAAAATCTTACAATGGAAGAGCGGTTGAAGAAGCAGAAAAATTAGGTGGACTTAAAATTAAAACGATTGAAAGCTGGTACAAGGAACCAAAATTTATTAGCTACTGGGCTGATAAAATAAAAGCAATCTTTGATCAAATGCCTAAAACTGAAAAGGAGCAGGCTGTTTTGATCGTTTCTGCCCACAGTTTGCCGGAGAAGATTCTTCAATTTGGCGACCCATATCCAAGTCAGCTGAAAGAAACGGCTGAATTAATAGCCAAACAGGCTGGAATTGAAAACTTTGAAATTGGCTGGCAAAGTGCCGGCAATACACCAGAACCGTGGATTGGTCCCGATGTACAGGACTTAACGAGAGAACTGTTTGAAAAAAATCAGTACATGTCTTTCGTTTATGCACCTGTAGGATTCGTATGTGACCATCTTGAAGTGCTTTATGATAATGATATTGAATGTAAAACAGTAACAGATCAATTAGGGGCAAAGTATTATCGCCCGGAAATGCCTAATGCAAAAGGCGAATTTATTGATTGTTTAGCAACTGTAATCTTAAAAAGTTTAGCTTAATTGGAATAGACAGAAATGTTTATGGAAGCAGGTGAATCCATGGCGGAGGATAAAAAGAAGGTTGTTATTGTTGGTGGAGGAATAGCTGGACTAGCATCAGCTTTTTATCTGCAAAAAATGATTCTAGAAAATCATCTCCCCATCGAAATTCAGCTGATTGAATCATCACACCGTCTCGGCGGCAAATTACAAACCGTCAGAAGAGACGGGTATACGATTGAAAGAGGTCCTGATTCTTTTTTAGCAAAAAAAACAAGTATCATTAGGCTCGCAAAGGAAGTGGGTATGGAAGGTCAATTGGTGCCAAATGCAACGGGGAAATCATACGTTTTGGTGGACGACAAACTTCATGCAATGCCCGGCGGATCAATTATGGGAATTCCAACAGAAATTGGACCATTTATAACAACTGGTCTTTTTTCCGTTCCCGGTAAACTAAGAGCGGCAGCTGATTTTATTTTGCCTCGTTCTGAGAGCGAAAAGGACCAATCTCTAGGTCAATTTTTCAGAAGAAGATTGGGAGACGAGGTAGTTGAAAATTTAATTGAACCATTATTATCCGGTATTTATGCCGGCGATATTGACCAATTAAGTCTTATGTCAACATTTCCACAATTTTATGAGGTCGAACAAAAATACCGAAGCTTGATCATAGGGATGAAAAGAACAACGCCATCACACCCAAAACAAAAGGATGCGATGGATAAGAAAAAAGGCGGATTTTTAACCTTCAGAACAGGTCTACAATCATTTGTAGAGGCAATTGAGGCTAGGCTTAATCCTAAAATAATTTTAAAAGGCCACCGTGTTGATAAAATAATCAAATCAGAACATGATTACGAAGTTCTTCTAAACAATGGAGAGTCAATTAAAGCTGATACTATTATCGCTGCAACTCCACACCAGATAACTCAATCGATATTTTCGGATTATCGTTTCTTTGCCCCATTTAAATCTGTGCCGTCAACCTCAGTTGCAACCGTTGCATTAGCTTTTCCTGAGGAAGCTATTAAAAATGATATTGATGGGACTGGCTATGTTGTTTCAAGAAATAGCGACTATTCGATAACTGCCTGTACTTGGACACATAAAAAATGGGAGCACTCCACACCAAAGGGAAAGGTTCTGCTCCGCTGTTATGTTGGAAGAGCTGGGGATGAGACAATCGTTGATTTGTCAGATGATCAGATTATTAAAATTGTCCTTGATGATTTAAAAAGGACGATGAATATTACGTTAAATCCTGACTTTTCGATTGTTTCACGTTGGAAAAAATCGATGCCTCAATATACGGTGGGACACAAACAACGCTTAGCAAAGATCCAGGAGCAGATGAAAAAGGAATTACCAGGTGTTTTTTTGGCTGGCGCCTCTTATGGCGGAGTAGGAGTCCCAGATTGCATTGATCAGGGTGAAGCAGCAGTCCAAAATGTATTAGAATTTTTAAAATGAAAAAATCCAATCAGGAGCTGTCCGATAAGACCAGCTTCTTTTTTTATGAGATATGAAAGTATAAAAGTTTTTGACTTCGAGAATTGTCCAGCTCCAGCGCCTAGCCCCTCGAGGTCACAAGCATATCCAGTTGCGGCTCCTTGGAACTCGAAGCCTAAGCCACCCCCTGAAGAAGGCAAAAAGCGCCTTCTTGCAGGGTGCGTCTTAGTCTAAAGTCCCAGGGCAGTCGCCTCCACATTTAGGTCAATCCGTCCAAAAGGTTAAAGAGCAACCTTTCGGCCGGCTCGTCTTGTGCTTGTCGGGGCTGACCAAGGCGCTTGCGCTTTTCTAATAGAATGAATAGATGCGGTTTTTTGAGTATATTAAAGTTAGACTAAGATTTGGAGGGGATTTCATGAAATTGACCGTTATCGGATATTGGGGAGGTTACCCCAAAAAGAATGCTGCAAGTTCTGGTTATTTATTGGAACATGAAGGATTTCATTTACTAATTGATTGTGGGAGTGGTGTTCTCTCAAAACTGCAAAATGTCGTACAACCAGAGGAATTGGATGCAGTCATCCTCTCACATTACCACCCGGATCATATTGCGGATATTGGGGTTTTACAGCATGCCAGGTTAATACAAGGCTTCCTTGGTAATAAACTTCCTAATCTGCCTGTTTACGGGCATTCATTTGATGCACATGAATTTAGCAAACTGACCTATAAAACGATTACTAAAGGAGTAGCGTATAATCCTACAGATATCCTATCAGCAGGCCCGTTCAAAATATCATTTTTAAAAACGAATCATCCCGTTTCCTGTTATGCATTGAGAATTGAGGCTGGCGGAAAAACCCTTGTTTATACTGGTGATAGTTCATTTAAAGAGGAATTTATTGAATTCAGTCATGATGCAGAAATCCTTTTATGTGAATGTAACTTTTATGGAAATCAAAACGGCAAGTCTGCTGGGCATATGAATAGTATTGAGGCGGGACAGCTTGCACAGAAGGCTGGGGTAAAGCAACTAATTCTTACGCATCTGCCCCATTATGGGAACCTTGATGAGCTAATTACGGAAGCATCCAGCGAATTTAACGGTGAAATAAAACTTGCAGAAGAATTTCTATCTATCTCACTATAAGGAAGGGAATGTGACCATGTTATTTATCGATAACAAAGGGATTACTGATCCTCGTATCAATCTGGCGATTGAAGAATATGCATTGAAAAGCCTGGATATAAACGAAACATATTTATTGTTTTACATAAATGAGCCATCGATTATTATAGGAAAAAATCAAAATACGATTGAAGAAATCAATACGGATTATGTCGATAGGAATGGAATTATTGTCGTTCGCAGATTATCTGGTGGTGGTGCCGTCTACCATGACCTGGGGAATTTAAACTTTAGTTTTATTACAAAGGATGACGGGGAGAGCTTCCATAATTTCCGTAAGTTTACTGAGCCAGTGGTTGAAGCCTTGCAAAAATTAGGAGTAAACGCGATGTTGAGCGGTAGAAATGATTTAGAAGTTGAGGGCAGGAAAATATCTGGTAATGCCCAGTTTTCAACAAAGGGCCGAATGTTTAGTCATGGAACCTTGATGCTTAATTCGGAAATCGAGAATGTGGTTTCAGCTCTAAAGGTTAAAAAAGATAAGATTGAATCAAAAGGAATTAAATCAGTTCGCAGCCGAGTCGCTAATATTTCTGAATTTTTAACAGAAAAAATTAGTATAGAAGAATTTCGTTCTTTACTGTTAAAGAGTATTTTCGGCGGACAAGATGAAATACCAGAATATATTTTAACAGAAGAAGATTGGGACAGAATCCACCAGCTTTCAAAAGAGCGTTACCAAAACTGGGACTGGAATTATGGAAAATCTCCAAAATTTAATCTTCAGCATACGCGTCGTTTCCCAGTAGGTTCCGTTGATGTCCGCTTAGAGGTAAATAAGGGAATAATCGAAAGTTGCAAAATATATGGTGACTTTTTCGGTGTGGGTGAGGTAACTGAGATTGAGAAAATATTAACAGGCATCCGCTATGAAAGAAGTGATATTGAGCAGGCTCTTGACGACATAGAGACAGAACATTATTTCGGTAATATTTCAAAAGAGGAATTTATTAATTTAATCTATTAAAAATCAGCGATGTCACTTAGACATCGCTGATTTTTTACCATTTTTCACGAATTACACTTGAATACTTAAAATTCAAGCAATATAATATATTTAGAAAATTTAATATGAATGATTATTCATTCAGGGGAGGGAAACGATGAATCTTTCAGCTCAGCTTCAAGAAACCGCCAAGAAATTTGCCGACAAACCAGCCTATTATTTTATGGGGCAGCAGTGTACTTATGCTGAATTAGAAACTGCAATCCAAAAGTTTGCTTCTGGTTTAGAAAAATTAGGAATCAAGCAAGGAGACCATATTGCCTTGTTATTGGGAAATACCCCGCACTTTGTCATCAGCTTATATGGGGCGTTACGGCTTGGGGTAACCGTTATTCCCGTTAATCCCCTCTACACCGCAGATGAAATTGGTTTTATCTTAGATAATGGGGATGTAAAAGCGGTGGTTGTCCTTGATTTAGCATTACCACTTGCAGAAAAAATGCATACCTTACTCCCAAATGTAGAGCACTATATTTTTTGTGAAACAAAACCCGATTATCTCTTACAACCAGAACTAGAGAAATTATCTGTTTACTCTAAAATGAAATCGTTTACACAAGTGGTTGTCTCTGGTGCGCTGTCATTCCATGGTCCAACTCTGAAGGAGGATGATGTGGCGATTATCCTTTATACTTCTGGGACAACAGGAAAACCTAAGGGCGCTATGTTGACTCACAAAAATCTAATTAGCAACGCTAAAGATGTTGGTGATTACTTAAAAATGAATCAGGATGACAGAGTTGTCACGGTTCTGCCAATGTTTCACGTATTTTGTTTGACTGTCTCCTTAAACGCCCCATTACTAAACGGAGCAACCTTATTAATTGTACCGAAATTTAGTCCAAAAGAAGTTTTCTCGTTAATAAAGGAACATAGGGCCACTATCTTTGCAGGTGTGCCGACCATGTATAATTTCCTCTATCAATATCCAGATGGAGACCCTGATGACCTCCAATCCTTACGTTTATGTATTTCCGGTGGTGCCTCCATGCCGGTTTCGTTATTAAAGAATTTTGAGAACAAATTTAATGTGTTAATTTCAGAAGGGTATGGATTATCGGAAGCATCACCGGTAACCTGCTTTAATCCACTTGATCGTCCGCGCAAGCCTGGTTCGATTGGTACCTCGATTCTCCGGGTGGAAAATAAAATTGTCGACGAACTTGGGCAGGATGTTCCGATTGGTGGTGTTGGAGAGCTAATTGTCCGTGGGCCAAATGTGATGAAAGGGTACTATAAGATGCCGGAAGAAACACAAGCAGCAATTCGGTATGGCTGGCTTCATACCGGAGATATGGCCAGAATGGATGAAGAAGGTTACTTTTATATTGTTGATCGGAAGAAGGATTTGATTATTGTAGGCGGCTATAACGTTTATCCTCGCGAAGTAGAGGAGGTAATTTACAATCACCCGGAAGTGGTCGAGGTGGCGGTAGTGGGTATGCCGGATCCTAATCAAGGGGAGACAGTCACTGCTTATATCGTCAGCAAAAAGCCTGGACTAACACGAGAACAGGTTCAAGAATATTGCAGACAGCACCTAGCCAAGTATAAAGTGCCAACAACCATTGAATTCATAGATGAACTTCCCAAGAATACGACTGGAAAAATACTTAGACGGGCTCTTAAACATCAAATCTCCCAAAAGGTGAATAATTAAAATTTATCTTGTAAAAGCAGGCATTTTCCCTGCCTTTTTAGAATTCTCTTAATAAAGGGAGGGGTTAAAATGGAGCAAGTTTTACTTGAGATTCAAAATCATGTAGCAGTCATCACCATTAATCGTGCTGAAGCCTTAAATGCTTTTGATTATGACACTTTACTGGAATTAAAACAAAAAATAGAATCGATCCGAGTTAATCAAGAGGTAAGGGCCGTTATTTTCACCGGTGCAGGGGAGAAAGCCTTCAGCGTAGGCGCAGACTTAAAAGAACGAAGGCACTTAACTGAGGAGCAAGTCAAACGAAATTTAAATAAAATCAATGAGGTTTTTACCGATATTGATCTGCTGCCCCAGCCCACGGTTGCAGCTATAAATGGCTTTGCATTCGGCGGAGGGATGGAACTTGCGTTAGCCTGTGATTTTCGGATTTCAGCTCATGATGCGGTAATGGGATTAACAGAAACGAGTCTAGCTATTATTCCGGGTGCTGGCGGCACACAGCGGCTTCCTAGACTTATTGGGCAGGCAAAAGCTCTTGAACTCATCCTGACGGCAAGACGGCTTACAGCAAACGAAGCCGATCATTATGGACTGCTTACAAGGGTTGTCAATCGGAGTAATTTGTTAAGCGAATGTTTTTCTTTTTGCTCACAGTTGCTCGCTAACGGACCGGTTGCTTTACAGCAGGCTAAGTTTGCTATAAAGAATGGTATGAATGCGGATTTGCATACTGGCATGCAAATTGAGCGGAAGGCATATGAGATAACTCTCCCAACAGAGGACCGAATTGAAGCATTACAAGCCTTTTCAGAAAAGAGAAAACCAAATTTTAAAGGGAAATGACACGGTGCTTAGCATCGTGTTTTTTAATGAGATAAAAAAGTAAAATAGTTTTTGACTTTGAGAATTGTCTAGCTCCAGCCCAGGCGCCATCGGCTCGAGGTCACAGCTTATCCAGTTGCGGCTCCTTGGGACTCGAAGCTAAAGCCACCCCCTGAAGAAGGCAAAAAGCGCCTTCTTGCAGGGTGCGTCTTAGCATAGAGTCCCAGGGCAGTCGCCTCCACATTTAGGTCAATCCGTCCAAAAGGTTAAAGAAAAACCTTTCGGCCGGCTCGTCTTGTGCTAGTCGCCGAAGTCTATGCGCCTGGTGCTTTTCTTATTCCGTTCTGAATAAAAGTTTGCTAAAATTTATGGTTGTGAGTGGTAGAAACAAAGGGGGGAGCAGGATGGTTGATTTAGCAATAGGGAAAGAATCATCAGAATTTAAAAAGGGTATACAGGCTGGTATAAGCATCGGGATCGGTTATTTTTCGATTGCCTTGACATTCGGCCTCCTTGCCAAACCAACAGGTCTGTCCATTTATGAAACGGTTTTGATGAGTTTAATTGTGTTTGCTGGTGCGGCACAATATATTTCCTTAAGTCTTATCGCATACGGGACTGGCATTTTTGAAATTATTTTAACAACCTTTATTGTAAACATACGTCATTTTTTAATGTCTGCCACATTAAATGAGAAGGTTGAAGAGGACCACCTTCTTAAAAAATTACTCTTTGCTTTTGGAATTACGGATGAAACCTTTTCGGTTGCAGCAACAAGAGAAGGTTCAGTATCTACTGGGTATATGTTTGGGATCATAATGGTCTCCTATTCTAGTTGGGTCTTTTTTCGGGGGTTGGCCATTTAATTGGTGCCAGTCTTCCGCAAACATTGCAGGAAAGTATGGGAGTTGCATTGTATGCTATGTTTATTGGGCTGCTTGTCCCATCGATGAAAAAAGTGTGAAGGTTATTTTTTTGGCAGTTCTGGGGGCAGTTTTTAATTCTATCTTTACTCTTAGCCACATCATGGCACAAGGATGGGCGATTGTGAGCGCAACACTGCTGTCTGCCTTTATCACGGAGATTGTTGAATTGCCGAAAAGTAGGCATCGGGGGGTTCAGAATGAGGAGTGAAATACTATGGATGATTATTGGAATGGGATTTGTTACATATATCCCGCGGATGCTTCCGTTTCTCCTCTTTAAAGGGAAAGAACTTCCGCCATTTATTCAAGGGGTACTAAAAAATGTTCCTTATGCCACCCTTGGTGCGCTTGTTTTTCCAGCTATTATTTTTATTCAAGACGATGACATTTGGTATGGGGTTCTGGGAGCAGCCGCTGCTTTTGTCCCTGCGTTTTTAGGTGCCAATGTAATTGTAGTGGTCCTGGGCTCGATTGCTGTCCTTTCCTTATACTCTTATCTTCTGTAGCCAGTATTAAGACCTGCTTTTCGTTTTCTTAGTTCTAAATCCTTCTTTTTAAACTAAACTAAGTATAGAGAGGTTGTACAAAAAGGGGGACAAAATCATGGTGCGGAAAATGGGGGTCTATGCGGTTTTGGCCTTTTGTTTATATGGTTTGTTTATTTATTGGTATTTATTTCATTTAGCAGATACCTCATTACCATTTGAATTCCAAGGCTCCAAAGCAGACCCATCAACTTTCCTTAATGGAAGGGAGTTAGACTTAAGCGAAGAGTATTCAAGGATTAGAAATTTATTGTTTTTTTTATCAACTCCATTTGAATGGCTTTTCTATTTTCTTATCCTGCTATTTGGGTTTTCAAAGGCCTTTAAGCGGTGGGCAGATCAGTCAGCAAAGTATAAGGTATTGCGAATGCCTATTTATTTAATTTGGCTATCCTTTTTTGCCTTTGCTGCTACCTTTCCATTGAATTATCTTAGCTATTCATTATCTCGGACCTATCATATTTCAACTCAGACCTTTGCTTCTTGGATGAAAGATGAATTAATTGACTTCTGGATTAACTATGGTACATGGCTGATTATTGTTCCGGTTCTTTACTGGTTAATGAAGAAAAGCCAAAAGCGCTGGTGGCTCTATGGCTGGCTGTTATCTGTACCTTTTACCTTATTTATGATGTTCTTACAGCCGGTTGTGATTGACCCGTTATACAATGATTTTTATCCTTTGAAAAACAAAGAATTGGAAACAAAGATTTTAGCATTGGCAGAGAAAGCAGATATCCCGGCACAGCATGTTTTTGAGGTTAACATGGCGGATAAGACCAACGCGTTAAACGCTTATGTAAGCGGGATTGGTTCAAATGCGAGGATTGTCCTTTGGGATACCACATTAAACAGGTTAAATGATGACCAAATTTTGTTTATCATGGCTCATGAAATTTGCCATTACGTTGAAAAACATATTTATTTTGGGATAGCTGGTTACTTACTGCTCTCACTGCTTGGACTATATCTAACTTACAAAATAATGAACTGGGCTGTAAGGAAATGGGGCAAGGAATTGAAAATAGACGATGTAAGGGATATTTGCTCCTTGCCGTTATTTTTTATGATTTTATCCCTGCTATTATTTTCCGCGAGTCCACTGACTAATCTTGCTTCACGTTATGAGGAAACGCGTGCGGATAAGTATGCAATTGAAATGACCAAAAATCCGCAGGCTGCCATTAGCTCCTTCCAAGAATTAACCCGTTCTGGGTTAAGCGAGATAAACCCGCCATTACTAGTAAAAATATTCCGATATACCCATCCATCGATGCTAGATCGAATTTCCATGCTTGAGGAATATGAAATTAAGCATCGTAATCAATAGTATTTAGAGCATTTAAAGGCCAAGGATTTTTATCCCTGGCCTTTTCTAACGGTGCTGGAGCTATTAAATGTTACAAAATAAATAACCGCCGTTGATCACGGCGGTTAACATTTTAGGTTCCGAATCGTTTGTTAATCTTTTTTAGCTCAATTGAAAGTAGCTGAAAGGTCTTTTTATCACGAGTATCAATGGCTTTGTCAATTTTTTGCAGAAGCTTTTCCTTTTCCACATTCAACTGGATTTCTGACAACAGCATCTCGATGTATAAATCTTGGACGAAGTTCTCTTTCATACGGGTTCGTTTCATGGCACCAATTTTCATTAATTCTTGGTATGATTTATCGTTCATGAAAATCACCTCTGAGCTTTTTTAAAGTATATGGTTTTTTTATTATAATATCAATACTTTTTAAAATTTTCTAACAGTTTTATTCTTGACAAATAATTGTGAATATTTTCTGAACAATAAAAAGAAAGTAAGGGAGTTAAAAGTGAAAAGTGGTAAGATATGGTGGATAAATGTAACAAAAGGAGTGGGTATTTTGACGCACAATCATCAAACCGAAGATTATATAGTGAATTCCTGTACCATGTTTATAAAACCAAAAGAATATGGAAATAAAGTATTTTCACTCATTGGTGAAGTCGAAGATGAAATCCTATCTCCGCTTAAACCATTCAGTATTATTCAAAAAGGCTGTTCTTATTATGGTGTTGATTATGAAGGCAGAAGGAAAGGGACACGGCTTTTGATTGATTATTCACGTAAGCTTCCGATTCTAATTGAACCGATTAACAATATCTATACATTCTGTACCGCTTCCCCAGAGAACCCTAAATGTATTTGGTTCTTCGCAGAACATATCAAAGATTATCGTCGTGTTTCCGCACGAGAAACATTGGTCATTTTCCGCAATAATCAATCGCATATTTTCCCTGTTTCCTATAATACATTTAATACCCAAATGTTACGGACTTCTCATTTACAAATGAAGTTAATGCAAAGAGTGGAGTTTAGTCAGAAAAAATTAGCTTTTTTACTTCATGGTTCCAAGCCTTCAAAAGCATCAGAGAGTCATGAGCTTTATTTGAATAAGAAATAAGAGCTATGACGATAGGTGTTTTTTTGATAAGTATGTTTCTAATAATTCTTGGACTTTGTTTCGAATTCTTGGATTAAAATAATTATGATATTCTTCGTAGCCCTTATAGATAAACATATACATTGTAAAAGCTTCATCTCGTTTTGTTTCAATTACTTGAAGTTTATTCTTCATCATGTATTGTTTAACTTCAGCTAAATCCCGTTGAATTTCCTTCATGGTTTCTTCAATTAAATTCAAATAGGGCTTTTTTAATTTAAAAGGGCTGTTTGTTACTACAGAAAAATCACGGTTAAGGATTATAAGTACCATTGGTAAATAAATCGCCTTTTCCATGATGTCCCGCTCATCCTCTGGAATTCTAGTCATCTTATCTTCACCTTTCTTAAAAAAACGAACAAATGTTCCTTATTAATTTTAACAAAAACAGATCAAAAAATGCAATAGGAGATTAATTTACGAAAGCTTGTCATAGGACGAGCTTTCTTTGTTGCAAAAATAGGGAAAGATATGAGAAAGTTTTTAGTAATAGAAGGATATTTAATAGGGGAAAATGAATTAAATGAAGAAACTAAGTAAGAAAAACATTGTCATATAAAAGCTGAAGGGAAATAACGTGGACGAATGGGTGATAAACAAATGAGAGCTGATAGACATCAGAAAAAGAGAAGAAGAAGATGGCCGTCCATTTTTCTTGTGTGCTTGCTGTTAATTGGTGGAGTAACAGGATATGCTTATTATCAATATAAACAGGGTATTAATCAAGCATTGAAAGACATTAATACAGATCAAAAAGAAGCTGATGTGGTTTATGATTTTAAAGGGCAGAAAGATCAGTATGGTGATACAAATGTGCTGCTGCTTGGAAGTGATGCAAGGGGAAACGAAAAATCGCGCGCTGATACGATTATGATTTTACATTATAACCAAGATAGAGGGACCTTTAAGCTAACATCGATTATGCGAGACAGTTATGTCTCCATTCCAGGCCATGCAAAGCATAAAATTAACTCTGCTTTCGCTCGGGGAGGCCCTGAGTTAATGAGACAAACGATAAAGCAGAATTTTGATATTGATTTACAGTACTATGCTATTGTGAATTTTCAGGGATTTGTCCAGCTTATTGATGAAATTTTTCCTAATGGTGTAGAGATTAATGTTGAAAAAGAAATGTCAGAGTATGTGGACCCTCCATTAGAGCCTGGTCTTCAAAGACTAAATGGCAAACAAATGTTAAGCTTCGTTCGTTTTCGTCATGATGCAGTTGGTGACTTTGGCCGTGTAGAAAGACAGCAAATAGCTATTAAGGCTATTAAAGAACAATTAAGTGGTGTTAAAACTATTGCGAAACTTCCGAAACTAATTGGAGTTGTTACACCGTATATAAATACCAATATGCCGACCACTGATGGGTTATTCATGGGAAAAGAATTCCTTACAGGCGATCAAAGTATTGAGACCCTTCGGATTCCCATTGATAATAGCTTTACAGATCAACGGATAAGTGGAGAGGGAGCGGTACTTGATATTGATGTAGAGAAAAATAAAGAGGCTCTCCATCAATTTATAACAAAGTAATATAGATTAAATAAAGGAGAAAGCAGGATGGACTTCGAATCAATTAAAGCTTGGTTTACACTAGAACATATTATGAGCCTCATACAAGAGTATCGGGCTCTTGGACCGATACCAGGCATCTTGTTGATTATTGTGGAAGCATTTTTACCGTTTCTCCCTCTATTTGTGTTTGTAATGGCAAATGCGAATGCCTTTGGTCTATGGTTCGGATTTTTATATTCATGGGTTGGGGCATGTTTAGGTGCAATGCTTGTTTTTTTTCTAATTAGAATGTATGGGCAAAAACGGTTATTATCGTTTTTGTCCAAGCATCCAAAAGTCCGCAAACTTATGGATTGGGTAGAGAGTCATGGGTTTGGTCCGCTTTTTTTACTATTATGTTTTCCATTTACCCCATCAGCAGTTGTGAACATTGTTGCTGGTCTTTCGAGAATTAGCTTTGCTCAGTACATGCTGGCAGTGTGTATTGGGAAAATGGTAATGATTTTTACAATTAGCTTTATAGGTTATGATCTTCATTCATTGATAACTAAACCTTTTCGGACGGTCATTGTTTTGCTTGTGATTTTTATTCTTTGGTTAGTAGGGAAAAGAATTGAAATGAGAATGAATAAGCGTTTGGAAATTGACCATAATGGAGAAATAGATAGAAAGAAAGAAAAGGAGAAACGGAGGAGTGTTAATGAAGATTGAATGGAAAAAGGAAGGGTTAGAATGGGTTAAGGCTTTTGCAATTGGAATTATTATTTTTGCTTTTATTCGAACTTTTTTCTTTTCTAATTATATAGTAGAAGGTGAGTCTATGATGCCGACTCTCCAGGACGGAAACAAACTTGTGGTTAATAAGCTCGGATATCAGGTTGGCGAGTTAAACCGATTTGATGTGATTGTCTTTCATGCTAATGCTAAAGAGGACTTTGTTAAGCGGATAATCGGACTGCCTGGTGATAAAATTGAGTATCGGAATGATACGTTATATATTAATGGCCACAAGTATGAGGAACCCTTCTTAGATAATTATAAAAGGAAATCCCCAGGTTTAAAGTTAACGGGAGATTTTAGTTTAAAGGAAATTACTGGTGAAGATATTGTACCTGAGGGGAAATTATTCGTTCTCGGTGATAATCGATTAGGAAGCTGGGACAGCCGTCAATTTGGCTTTATTAATGCAAGTAAGGTCGTCGGTAAAGTCGATTTGCGCTATTGGCCGTTAAATGAAATAAATGTTCATTTTTAAATAAGGATACTGACAACACGATTTAATGAATCGTGTTTTTTCTTTGAGACTGTATAGCTCCAGCGCCTGTACGAGGCGCTTCCGCTTTTCTGGGTATATTTATCATTATTGGCTTAAACCAGTTCACCTGAAAATACAAACGTTTGTACTATTTTGTGGTAGAATGGGAGATACAGAGTTTCTTGGGAAAGGGAGGTTTTCTTATGTCATTAAGAATTATTACAGGCAGGTCCGGCAGTGGAAAAACTGCATTTTTCCTAAATGAAATCCGCGAACGTCTTTTAGAAAATCCGGAAGGAAAACCGATTATTTATATCGTACCCGAACAAATGACATTTTTAACAGAATATCGTCTGGCGACAGACTCGCTCGTTGGCGGGATGATTCGGGCTCAGGTGTTCAGCTTTTCCCGTCTGGCATGGCGAATACTGCAAGAGACAGGCGGGATTACTCGTTATCATTTAAGTAGTGTTGGTATGAGCATGTTGATACGTAAAATAATTGATGAACAAAAAGAAAATTTAAACATCTTCCAGAGGGCTGCTGATAAAAATGGATTTGTTCAGCAGCTTGAGCAAATGATTACTGAATTTAAGCGGTATTGTATTAGCCCAGAAGATTTAATTCAAAAAGCAGATCAGCTTGGAACAGATAGCTCCGTATCGAAAGCATTACATGATAAATTAACAGATTTAGAGAAGGTTTATTCGGAATTTGAGGATGAAACCTTTGGGAAATATATTGATTCGGAAGATTATTTCCGCCTTTTGGCAGAGAAAATTTCAGTCTCGTCTTACTTAAAAGAAGCGGAAATTTATATTGATGGGTTTTACAGCTTTACACCGCAGGAATATCAAATCATTGCAGAATTAATGGCTCAGTGTAAACAAGTTTCAATTGCGATGACAACAGACCGCTTGTCTGTGGATTCAGCGCCAGATGAACTCGATCTATTCCGCTCTTCGGCAGAGGCCTGTTACAGCCTTTATGATATTGCTAAAACATGTGGTATTGAAATAGAACAACCTATCATACTGAATGAGCAAAAAAAATGGCCATCCCCCTCCTTACGCCATTTGGAGGCACAGTTTGATACTCGCCCAGCTCTGCCTTTTCATGGGGAAACTGAAATACAAATTAGTCAGGCCGTTAATCGGAGAGCAGAGATTGAAGGAATCGCCCGGGAAATCCGTCATGTGGTTCAAACAAAAGGGTACCGTTATCGAGATATTGCCCTGTTAATTAGAAATGGCTCAGACTATCATGAAATCGTTGAACCGGTTTTTGCCGATTATCAAATACCATATTTTATTGATCAGAAAAGGACCATGCTTAACCATCCCTTAATTGAATTGATTCGCTCAACGCTAGAAATCATGAACTCTTTTTGGCGCTATGAATCCGTATTTAGAGCGATTAAAACAGAATTGCTCTATCCTCTCCAGGAGAATCCTGCTAAAATGCGCGAAAAGATGGACAGGCTTGAAAATTATTGTTTGGCCTATGGGATTAATGGCAGTAAATGGACGAAAAAGGATCGTTGGGTTTATCGGAGAATAAGAGGTCTGGAATTAACGGGAAGCGGCCAGACAGATGCCGAAAAAGAAATGGAAAATGAATTAAACGAATTAAAACTTCTCATTACAGCTCCAATATTACGTTTGTCCAGACGTTTGAAAAAAGCCGATACCGGACGAAAGCTGTGCGAGGCGATTTATTTATACTTGGAAGAATTGGATATAGCCGATAAACTAGAGCATTGGAAAATGGCGGCAGAGGAAAGTGGAAACCTTGTAAGAATGCGAGAACACGAGCAAGTATGGAATGCCGTGGTAGATCTTCTCGATCAATATGTAGAAATATTAGGGGATGACCAAGTTAGCTTAAAGGCCTTTGCTGCTATTTTAGAAGCAGGCTTTGATTCCTTACATTTTTCACTTATTCCCCCTGCACTTGACCAAGTTTTAATTGGAGACTTGGAAAAATCCCGGCTAAATGATAGTAAGATTGTTTTTGTTGTGGGCGTAAATGAAGGAGTATTACCAGCCAAAATCTCAGATGAGGGCATTCTGGCTGATGAGGACCGGGAACTATTGTTGGCAGAAGGGATGAATGTGGCACCAAGCAGCCGTACCCGTCTGTTAGATGAAAACTTCCTTGCCTATAAAGCTTTTACGGCACCCTCAGAGTTTCTTTATGTAAGTTATCCTCTTGCCAATGATGAAGGTAAAGCTCTAATTCCTTCGTCATACATCAAGCGTCTTAAGGAACTGTTCCCGGACATTCAGGAGGCTTATTATGTTGCAGACCCTTCAGAGCTTGACGAGGAGGGGCAGTTAGGGTTTGTATCTAATTTTACGACCACCCTTTCTTACCTAAACGCACAATTGCAATTGAAAAAGAGAAACTACCCCGTTGCTGATTTGTGGTGGGATGTGTATAACTACTATCTCCATAGCTCGTGGAAAAATAGGGCAGCCAAAGTGTTCTCGAGTCTTTTTTATACAAACAGGACGGTCCAATTGTCTACTGAGGTAGCAGATGCATTATATGGTGATATCATTCAGGCTAGTGTCTCAAGAATGGAATTATACAATGGCTGTGCTTTTTCTCATTTTGCCCAGCATGGCCTAAAGCTTCGTGAACGGCAAATTTTCCGGTTAGAAGCACCGGATATAGGGGAATTATTCCACGCTGCTTTAAAACAAATTGCTGAGACCGTAAATGAGCAGAACATATCATGGGCTGAATTAACGCGTGGGCAATGTGAACATCTAGCAAGAAATGCTGTCAAAACCCTAGCTCCAAAGCTGCAAAATGAAATTCTACTAAGTTCCGAAAGACATCATTATATTCAGCGGAAGTTGGAACAAATCATTACCCGTGCCTCGATTGTTTTGAGCGAGCATGCAAAGGTAAGTGGTTTTTCGCCGATTGGATTGGAATTGGCTTTTGGACCTAATGGGGAACTGCCGCCGCTAAGCTTCTCTTTGAAAAATGGCAAAAGAATGGAGTTGGCGGGGCGGATTGATAGGGTTGATCAAGCAAAAGCTGAGGATGATAGTGTCTTTTTAAGGGTAATTGATTATAAATCAAGTGAAAAAGATATTAATTTAACAGAAGTATACTATGGTTTAGCCTTACAAATGCTGACCTATCTGGATATCGTCATGACACACTCTACTGAATTGGTAGAAATGAAAGCGAGCCCTGCAGGGGTCCTTTATTTTCATGTTCATAATCCTTTTATTAATACAAAGAAAATGCTGACCATAGATGAAATTGAAAATGAAATGATGAAAAAGTTTAAAATGAATGGGTTAATGCTTAGCGATCAAAGAGTAATACAGCTAATGGACCAATCTTTGGAGTCTGGAGACTCACAAATTGTAGCAGCCGGAATCAAGAAAGATGGTAATTTATCTAAAAAATCAAAGGTTGCCAGCTTAGAAGAATTTAATCAGCTAAGAAACCATATCCGTACCATCTATCAGAAAACTGGAAACGCCATTGTAAGTGGTCAAATTGATATATCACCATTTAAATTGAAAGACAAAACACCATGTACTTTCTGTTCCTATAAATCTGTTTGTCAGTTTGATGAATCTATTGATAGCAATCATTTTCGGATTCTAACACCACATTCAAAGGATGAGATATTGGAATTGATCAAAGGGGAGGTTTCTCGAAATGAATAGTATTGTGATTCCTCCGAAACCAGAAGGGGTTACCTGGACGAATGACCAGTGGAAGGCCATAGCAGCGAGAGATAAGAATATTCTTGTCGCTGCTGCTGCCGGTTCGGGGAAAACGGCAGTTCTTGTCGAACGAATCATCCGAAAGATTCTTTCGAAAGAAGTACCAATCGATGTCGATCAATTATTAGTCGTTACGTTTACGAGTGCTTCCGCTGCAGAGATGAGGCACCGAATCGGGGAGGCACTAGAAAAAGCAATCGACCAAAATCCAGAATCTAGAAATTTGCGAAAACAGCTTAATCTTTTAAACAAAGCTTCCATTTCAACGCTTCACTCTTTTTGTATGGAAGTCATCCGTAAATATTATTATTTAATTGATATTGACCCCGGCTTCCGTATCGCTGACCCAACTGAGGCCCAATTAATCAGAGATGAAGTGATGGAAGAATTATTTGAAGAGGAATATGGAAAAAGAGAGAATGAAGCATTTTTTAATTTAGTAGATTCGTTTACAAGTGACCGCAGTGATGCTGCATTAATGGATATTGTTCGTTCCATTTACGACTTTGCTCAGTCTAATCCTCTTCCTGATCGTTATTTGGAAAAAATCATTGCTATGTATCAGGTGGAGGAAATAGCGTCTATTGAGGAGCTTCCCTTTATCGATGTACTCCTTTTTGATATTAAGCTGCAATTAGAAGCTGCTAAAGAAATGATAAATCAAGCTCTTGAACTCACAAAGCGGCCAAATGGACCGGCACCTCGTGCAGAAAACTTTTTAGATGATTTGCAGGTCATTGACACCCTTATCAAAGCCTGGCAGGATTCCTGGAACACGCTTTACCAGGCAATGCAAACATGGTCTTTTACAAGAGCGAAACAGGTAAAAGGGGATCACTATGATAAGGATTTAATAGACAAGGCACAGAAACTGCGGGACAAAGCTAAGAAAAAAATTCAAGGCATAAAGGATGAACTCTTTTCACGCCGGCCTGAAAGCTTTTTACGGGATATGGTGGAAATGCGTCCTTTAATTGCAACATTAGTTTATCTTGTAAAAGAGTTTTCAAAGCGGTTTGAGAAGGCAAAACAGGAAAAAGCGCTGGTCGACTATAACGACCTTGAACATTATTGCCTCGCTATTTTAACAGAAGGAATTTCAGATAAGGGTGAATTTCTTCCATCTGAAGCTGCCCTTGCTTACAGACTCCATTTTAAAGAAGTCTATTGCGACGAGTACCAGGATACGAATTTGGTGCAGGAGACTATTTTAAAGCTGGTGGCACAGGATGAAGAAGAAGTTGGTAATTTCTTTATGGTCGGTGACGTTAAACAGTCTATTTATCGTTTTCGTTTAGCGGAACCACAGCTTTTCCTTTCCAAATATAATCGTTTTACAGCGGATGGGTCCTCATCTGGTCTCCGCATTGACCTGGCTCAAAATTTCCGAAGCAGGAAAGAGGTCCTTGATGCCACTAATTATCTCTTTAAACAGATTATGGGGGTCAAGGTAGGAGAAATCCAATACGATGAGGCAGCAGAACTGCGGAATGGTGCACCCTATCCTGAAAATACAAAATATCCGGTAGAGTTAATACTCATTGATCAAAATGCCGAGAGTCACAAATCTGAAGAACTAGAAACAGACAACGAGAATGAAGCAGTGGAATTCGACACAGCCGATCTTGAACAATCGCAGCTAGAGGCAAGGGTAATCGCTGCTCAAATCAAGAAATTAATAAGCGATGGGGTTCCTATTTTTAACGCCAAAACCAAAACGGAAAGACCGTTAATGTACCGGGATGTTGTGATCCTTCTTCGTTCGATGACTTGGGCACCGCAATTTATGGAGGAGTTCAAACAGCAAGGAATTCCTATTTATGCAAATTTATCAACCGGTTATTTTGAAGCAACAGAAGTATCCATTATGATGTCACTTCTTAGGGTTATTGATAATCCGTATCAGGATATCCCGCTTGCCTCCGTATTGCGTTCACCTATTGTTGGGTTAAATGAGGAGGAACTATCGAAAATACGGATTGGCAGGAAACGTGGTTCTTTTTGGGAGGCTGTTACTGCCTTTTGTTTAAGTAAAACTACGGAAGTAAATGAACCTTTTTATGAAAAGGTTCGAGCATTTTTTGACATGGTAACAGAATGGCGCTCGTTGGCAAGGCAAGGTTCGCTCTCAGAGTTGATCTGGCAGTTATATCGTGATACTCAATTTTACGACTTTACGGGCGGGCTGCCTGGCGGGAAGCAGCGGCAGGCAAATTTACGCGCTTTATATGACAGGGCTCGACAATATGAACAGACATCGTTTCGAGGACTGTTTCGATTTTTACGATTTATTGAGCGCATGATGGAAAGAGGAGACGATCTCGGGGCTGCGAGAGCGCTTGGCGAACAAGAGGATGTGGTCAGAATTATGACCATCCATAGCAGTAAAGGATTGGAATTTCCTGTTGTATTTATGGCGGGAATGGCACGAAACTTTAATATGACTGATATTCGCAAACCCTATATGCTGGATAAAGAACATGGATTTGCAGCGAAATATGTGAATGCTGAAAAAAGAATATCATATCCATCATTGCCGCATATCGCTTTTAAGCAGAAAAAAAGGATGGAAATGCTCGCTGAAGAAATGCGAGTGCTATATGTTGCGATGACAAGGGCAAAGGAAAAGCTGTATGTGACAGCAACATTAAAAGATGCTGGCAAACAAATTGACAAGTGGAAAGACGTCTCCTTGCATAACGAATGGCTATTGAAAGATTATGAGCGAGCTTCTGCTATGAGTTATATAGACTGGATTGGACCCGCACTCATCCGACATCAAGATGCTAGCGAACTATGGAATGGAGAAGAGGGTAATTGGGGGATGCCGCAGGAAATCTCAAACCATCCATCTTCTTGGAATATAACGTTACAACATGCTGATGAAATAAAAAAACAGGAAATTTCCATCGAAAATGAAGAGGATCACTTTCTTAAAAAGGTTGAAAGTTTAGAGCAGGTGCCATCTGATTCAAATCTAACGGATGAAATACATGCACGGCTTACGTGGGAATATCCTTTCCCTGGTGCTGCCAGCCATCGGTCAAAGCAATCAGTTTCGGAAATAAAACGTGTCCGGGAATTAACGGATGAATATAGCAGTACAGAACTGGTTGGGCGTTTTCGAAAATCCATCTTGAAACGTCCTAAGTTTATGCAGGAGAAACAATTAAGTCCCGCTGAACGTGGGACAGCCATGCATATGGTCATGCAGCATGTGGATTTGGCAAAAGAAGTGAATCAAAAGACAATTGTTGAACAATTAAACTGGATGGTTAACAATGAACTGTTAACCCCTGAACAAAGTGAAGTGATTGATGCTAAATTGATTGCCCAATTTTTCACTTCACCGCTTGGACAAAGGTTTTATAAGGCCAAAACTGTTCACAGGGAAGTTCCCTTTACGGTTTCCTTACCTGCAAGTGAGGTTTATCCGGATTGGAATGAGGGAGATGAATCTGTTTTTGTACAAGGGATTATAGACTGTATCTTAGAGGATGAAGATGGTCTTGTGTTGATTGACTATAAATCAGACGGGATAACGGACAGATATAAAGGCGGTTTCCAGCAGGCTAAAGTAATCCTTGAAGATCGCTACAAATTGCAAATTAACTTATATACGAAAGCGATCGAACAAATTTGGAAAAGAAATGTAGTTGAAAGGTATCTATTTTTCTTTGATGGTGCCCACATATTGAAGGTAGAAAAATAAAAAAAAATGACATAGACCATTGTGGTTTATGTCATTTTTAGTTATTACCCGCTATAGGCTGATCAATCAGATTCGTGTCAAGTACATTGGTGCCGCTTAAGCCGTTATTCGTCACAATTATTCCTCCGGTATTAAATGCACCCGAGCCAGCATTCGTTTTAGAACTGCTTTTCGGGGAGATATAAACAGTATCACCAAATTGTACAATTCCTCCGCCTACATTAACAATTTGTACTGGACCAAGGATTGCTGGCATGAAAAACATCCTTTACTATTTAACTTACAGTTTTGGGCCATACATTACCATATGCATTATCCTATTTCTTGTTCATGTCCGCGTGGAAGAAGCTGGCGGATATGTTTAATTCTTACCTCCATTGAAGCATGTTTTGTGTTTCCAATATGGACAATAGATGAGTTTGATACGGCTGTAATATTAATATTATTTGCTTTAATAATGGGAGTTCGATTATGTCTTATAAATGAGATAGATTCATTGATAGGAGGGAGTTGGAGCGGCATTCTAAAAATGGAATACGAAGGAAAGTTTCCCTCGTTACCGAAAAATATTTCAGCTTCCCTTTGAACGGCAAGAGCTCGAGAGAATCCATTCAGGATGCAGGAATCACCAAGTTGAATAACTGATGAGAATGAAAGAATTATGTTCTTAAAAGTGTCGACACTAGAGGTTCGGGTTAGCATAGCCTGGAGTCACGTCCTGTTCTAATGGAACAAAAGGTCCGATGATCAGAGACTCAGGAGGGGTGTCAAAAACAGAGGCCAACTGAATGGTCTCCGCATCGCCGACTAAAAATAAGGAGGAGCTCGCAACCCCGATAACTTTTATGTTTTCTACATGAAGGATATGGTTGTAAACTTCAAAATTCATTCTGGCTTCATTCCTTTCATATTTTCAGGCAGGTTATTTAAAAAGGTCCAAACTCCATTTTGGATTTCCTGTTTGATTGCGTTAATGACAATTTCATCAATTAAAGGATCATTTTCATCGGACCGAACTTTTCCAATGTTAACTTTTAGATGATGATCAATTCTGGTAGGCAGCTGGCGAATAATATCTTCCTTTATAAAAGCTAGATATGAATCGTTTGGTTGAATAGCTAACCTATTTTGAGCATCAAAAATTATTTGTGGTAAGTCAGCTTCTAAATAATGATAAATGGCTTCTTCTATCTTTATCGATCTCTGCATTTGCTCTTTTGGAGGTATTGGTGATTTTAATGATTGGTTTTGGACAGCAAAGTCTTCGATATTAGACAAATCATTTGGATTTAAACCAATATTTAATGTGCCTTCGAGGGTCTCTACTTTCAATTGATCAAAGCTATATTCAATCCTATCTACATGAATTGTAGGCTTTTCTTTCACCTGCTTGAAATCCTTTTGTAAATTTTGGATGGCTTGTTCTAACGCAGCAATCCTTTTTTCTTGGGCTTGAATATACATTTGCATCCATTGAAGATATTGGTTCAAATCCTGATACATATAAATCACCTCACAAGCTTAATCCCCTATTTTTAACTATATGCACAATCAACACTCGATTTGCATAATTTAAATAAGTTCAACGGGAATAACGTTTTTATTTCCCCTTTTTAAGAGGTTCGAACAGCTGCTTGTAGAGGTACTGAAGGGGCTAATAACATTTGTGATCCAGATGGGTAGAATGGCACTCCTCCGGGCTTTATTCCTGACGGTGCAGGTTTTGTAAACCCTCCTGTATTAAACAAATTGGCCTGAGGTTTTATGATACCAGCACTGCCGATTTGTAAAACACTGGAGTTGGTTATACCTCCAATTTTAATGAAATTTATATGAATGGATTGCTGGATATAAAAATTCATTATTAAATCCCCCAATCACTACATATTCAGGAAATTGTTTTGATCAATGACATCTGGGTCACTTGTATTAGTTGAACTTAATTGGTTATGAACGTTTAATTGTTCGCCGGTGTTAAAGGAACCAGCACCAGCAAATGTTTTAGCAGTAGCAAATGGCATTATTTTATATACATCCCCAATGTGAAAAACAGAACTGCTCCCCAGTGTGATAACCTGTGCAACTCCAACAATCGCTGGCATAAACAACACCCTTTTTTCTTTTCAAATTTTCACCTAAAAGATAGCATCTAGAGTTAGCGTTTAAAATTTCTTTATTATCTTATGACTGGGCATTTGTAATGTGAATCATTTGCCTAAATTATATTTGTTAGACAGTTCTGTTTATTCTATTATATAAGTGACTGGTTAATTCTTTACGGGGGAATTTATATTTTAGGTTGGTAGCGGTTGTGCAAAAACATCAACCATCTGTAGGAAGTAATTTCTAAGTAGTTTGTTACGATGATTGCCTTACTTATTTTCGTAATTTAACTACTCCTATGGTATGATAGTGTGGAGCAGCACATACATAGGGAGGAATTTTCGTGATTCATGCACATATTACGGCGTGGGTTTTAGCTCTAATTTTATTTTTTGTGACAATTTCATTAACTAAAAGCGGTAAAGCAAAGGGAGCTAAAATTGTTCAAATGATATTAAGAGTACTATACCTGCTGATTATTGCCACAGGTGTAGGTCTTCTTTTCTCAGTGTACAAAATTGATGTATGGTATATTTTAAAAGCGGTTGTGGGTTTATGGGTTATTGGATTATTCGAAATGATTCTTGGCCGAGTCATTAACAAACGAAGAACTTCTACTTTTTGGATTCAGTTTGTTGTTGCATGGTTACTAGTCCTATATTTAGGATTTGTAAAATTGCCAATGTCATTTTTACATCCATAATTAAAAAAGCTGTCGGGGAGTTTCCGGCGGCTTTTTTGATTTAAAGTGTGGTGATCAACGATTCATTAGTGACAACTTGTTAGTTTGGTTTTAATATTTATGAAAGGGGGGAATTTACATATGCTAGTAAAAGTGTTTGCGAATCTCCGTCAAATTTGCGGAGGGGTAACGGTAGAGGTAAAACCTGACGGCAATCGCGTAATCGATGTTTTAGAAAAAATGGTAGATATGTTTCCGGATTTACATGCTGAAATTTTTACGTCTGAAAAAACGCTACTTCCGTTTGTTCATGTGTATGTAAATGGAAGGAACATCATTCATCTAGATGACCTCGAAACGATCGTAAAGGATGAAGACCAATTTGCCCTCTTCCCACCAGTTGCCGGTGGTTGAGATGGTAGAAAAAGATTTAGAGTTTCGCGGTATAAACATAGACCATCTCGGTATGTATTTTGAAGAACTTGGGGCAAAACTGGTAACTGATATTTTTCCTTATATTTATGAGGCCGAAGGGTGGAGCGGTCAAATCATATCAGAAGAGGAAATTTCATTTACGGCGATCTTTAAAGTTAATACTGTAAAGGTCCGTTTTATGGCAGAAGATGAGGATACGCTAGTGCGGGTGATTAAGAATTATCGTTATAAAACAACCAGGATAGGCGGATAAAAAAGCATCTGCGAAATTTACTTTCGCAGATGCTTTTTTCATATTAGACTAGCTGGCTTTCTGAATCGATAATGCCTAATTCACGAAGCTTTTGCTCAGGTACTAGACCATCTTTCCAGCCGCGGACTTGATAGTATTCTTCGAGCATAATATCCATCCGGCTTACATGACCTGCACTGTTCCCAGATGCGGGTTCTTCTGTAAAGCGTTTTGGAAGGAAATCATCTTCGCGTGTATTGAAACCAGCAAGGTTATTATAGTAACGTTCAAGATTATAAATTCTTTCCCCAGCCTTCATCACATCATCAGCAGTCATTGGAATGCCGGTCATCGTACTGTATTGCTCAGCATAGTGCTCAGCGTTTTCCGAGAATGAAGAGAACTTACAAATATTCATAGAGTCTGAGAATGCCAGCATATCTTGGAATACTTTTAATAGTTCCCCTTTACCTTCTGGTTTTAAGCGATCAGTTGGTTCAGGTATACCTGCAATTTCACTTGCTACGGTATAGCCGCGTAGGTGACAGGCACCACGGTTACTTGTTGCATAGCCAAGTCCGATACCTTGGATTCCTCGTGGATCGTATGCAGGAATAGATTGACCTTTAACCGACATGGAAAGCTCTGGTGCGCCCCAGGCAGCTGTAGCACGGGCAGGGCCTTCAGCAAGAATACCGCCGAAACCTTCACGAAGGGCGATTTTTCTTGTCAATTCAATCATGGAGTCGGCATCGCCCCAGATTAATTCTTCACTTATAATTCCTTTTTCGAATGCTTCCATTGTTACGGAGAAGCAATGACCAAGCTCGATCGTATCGAGGCCGTATTCATTACAACGGTCAATTAAATAAGAAATTGCCTCGGCATCACTTAGAAGGCAGTTAGAGCCAAGGGACCAGGCAGATTCAAATTCAACACTCTCAACCCGAGTTTTGTACTTGCCATCTTTTACTTCTACTTCTATTTTACAGCCAACCGGACAGGCATGGCAGGTTTTATTAGCAACCCGAAGGTGTGTATTAACATATTCACCACTATGTTTTTCTGCTTCATCCCAGTGAGTTAGCTGCGAGTTTTTAGTTGGAAGCGCTCCCACTTCGTTGATTAAGTTTGTAAGCACGTTTGTACCATAGACGGATAAGCCGCCTTTGTTTGGTGCTGTTAAGCCGCCATCTAAGATTGCTTTAACGGCTTTCTTATTAGCTTCTTTATATTCAGCCTCTAACTTAGGAGCCGGCATATTTCCCTTTTGAGCTGCCTTAATAACAATCGCTTTTAATTTTTTATAACCAGCAACTGCTGCAGTACCGCCGCGGCCGGCCGCACGATCATGTTCATTTATAAAGGAAGAAAAGCGAACAGTGTTTTCCCCAGCTTGACCAATCGTCATCACACTTAGGTCTTGTTCACCATAATGGTCTTTCATAGCCTGTATAAATGCTCTTGTACTTGTCCCCCACAGATTAGAAGCATCACGGAGTTCAGCTTTACCATCTTCAATATAAAGGTAAACCGGCCTGTCGCTTTTTCCTTTAAAAATAAGGTTATCAATGCCGGCCCATTTTAAACGTGCAGCAGTCCAACCGCCAATGTGAGAATCTGTAACCGTTTCTGTAAGTGGAGATTTGGTTACGACACAAAGACGCCCGCTCATGGATGAACGTGTTCCGGTAACAGGTCCTGTCATAAAACATAAGATGTTTTCAGCGGATAATGGCTCGACTTCTGGGCCGTTATCTAATACATATTTGACACCGAGACCACGGCCGCCTATGTATTTTCTGGCATCATCTTCATTGATGGGTCTGTAATCTACTGTTCCACTTGTTAAATCCACTAGAACCTCTTTGTTTTTGAAACCGCCAATGCTCATATTTTCCCTTCTTTCTATTATTCTTTTTATATAAATCTCTTAACCTTCTTACTAAAAAAGTTAAAAGACTTCTCCAAAATTTGCTAATTACCCAATTTTAATTATACACTTTTTTAAATTGTAATAAAATTAAAAATTTTAGTTGTAGCTGATAATTATTTGATAAGATAAAAGTAAATGAGCCTATTACAGCTGGACATGAATTGGAATAGAAAAGAGGAGCACAATGAATGATGATTTAGCACGATATTCTAGACAAATCCTTTTTAAAGCGGTTGGTGAAGAGGGACAGAGGAAAATGCTGAAAAGCCGCGTTGCCATTATCGGGGCAGGTGCACTCGGAACTGTTATCGCCAATCATCTTGTCCGATCTGGGGTTGGGTACTTAAAGCTGATCGATCGAGATCTAGTGGAATGGTCTAATTTGCAGCGGCAAATTCTTTATACGGAGGAAGATGCACGCATGCAGCTTCCAAAGGCCGTTGCTGCTCAAAAAAGGCTTAGGGGTATCAATTCTTCTGTTACGGTGGACGCCGTTATTGCTGATGTAAATCTAGACAATGCCGAGGATCTGTTATCAGGTATGGACGTAATTGTTGATGGAACTGATAATTTTATGACCCGTTTTTTAATTAATGATGTGGCAGTAAAGTATAGGATTCCATGGGTACATGGAGCGGCAGTAAGTTCACGAGGGATGTTTGCTGTTATAAAACCTGGGGTAACTCCCTGTTACCGTTGTCTCTTTCCGAACGTTCCAAGCAGCAATGGAGAAACCTGTGATACTGTCGGGGTATTATCAGCATTAACCGATATCATCGGATCCTATCAGGCAGTGGAAACCATTAAGCTTCTGTTAGGAGCAGAAACCACTCCTAATTTAGAACAAATAGATATTTGGGATCATTCATCCCTGCAAATGGATATTTCACAAGGGAATAATCCTAATTGCCCTGCTTGCGCACAAGGCCAATTTGATTTTTTGGACCGTTCCTCGGGTCATCAGGTTGCTTACACCACGCTTTGCGGGCGTGAAACGGTGCAAATTAGCCCGAGGCGTTCTAGAGAGTTGGAGTTAAAGAAGACAGCAGAGAACCTTCGGAGAAGTGGAAAAGTAACGGTTAACGAATTTTTACTTCGCTTTTCTCCGAATGAAGAAAAAGTATCCATTGTGATCTTTAGAGATGCCAGGGTTCTTATTCATGGTACAAATGATATTGTAAAAGCTAGACAGCTTTACGCGAAGTATTTAGGGAGTTAATAAACAAAAGGCTGGGAGTTTCCAGCCTTTTGCTTATTAAGAAATCATTTTTTCAATTACTAACCGTTTTCCCGTGTTTAATGTGAATTCAAACCGATCATTAACCTTTTCAAAGTAGCAAAAATGATGCTGAACATTACAAATTTGCTCTTGATTGTCAAAGACCATAAAATTCACCCCATCCTTTCGATTTTCGTCCGATAAAAAAGACAAATGGTTATAACAATAGATGCAATCATAAATCGAAAAATTTAAGGAATTTAGTGTCGTAACAAATTGGAAAAATGCGTCATCATTCACCCCATCCAAAAGGCGCTCAAGAGAGTAAATCAAGTGTTTTCTCATTCTAATGGTATCGTGATCACGAAGCATAATCGCTTCCTTCCCACAGTGAATTTTTCCGGGTTCACCCAATATCCCTTTCTTCCAACGGTTCAACCGGAAGACCTCAATTTCTTGATGAACGAAGTCATCTAACATCGTTGCTTCTTCGGTTTCCTCATCGAAAAAAATCCATTGATCATTGATTTGTTCGACTGTACCTACATTGTAAGCCCGCTGTTGAAAATCATATAGTTTTAATCGTTGTTGTCGATTCATCACTAACCTCCGTACACAGTTGCTTTCCTATTTCTTTTTTGACATCTTCCTGTCTTTTTAAACAATGCTTATTTCTAAAACGTAAGTATAAAAATTTTATCCAGAAGAATCCGCGTTCCATGCGGCAATTTATACCATTCTAATTAGGACAATTAACCATTTAATCTGGGCTGAATAGTATAGAGCATGTAATACCTGTTCAGTTATTCATATCTATTTGTAAGGGAGTGAGATGCGAATGTGCGGAATCTCAGGATGGGTTGATTTTAATAAAGCGATAAAAAACGAAACAGAAACCCTTGTGAAAATGGTGAATACATTAGCAAAAAGAGGCCCGGATGAAACAAATATATGGCAGGATACAAACGCCGGTTTTGGACATAAAAGGCTAATTGTGGTTGATCCTGAAGGCGGAAGACAGCCAATGACCAAACACAAAGAGGGTTATGATTACACCATTTGCTACAATGGGGAATTATACAACACTGAAGATATTCGCAAAATCCTTCTTACTAAAGGATATTCTTTTAAAGGTCATTCTGATACAGAAGTTCTGTTAACAGCCTATATAGAATGGGCGGAAGAGTGCGTAAATCATTTAAATGGTATATATGCCTTTGCCATTTGGGATCCAAAAAGGGAACAACTATTTATCGGACGTGATCGTCTTGGGGTCAAACCGTTATTTTTCACAGAACACCAAAAAGGGATCATCTTTGCCTCGGAAATTAAGGCGATTTTAGCTCACCCGGATATCAAAACCGAAATCACTCATGAGGGACTGGCGGAGGTCCTTGGAGTAGGTCCATCAAGAACCCCGGGATCAGGTATTTTCAAGGGAATGAAAGAACTACGGCCTGCCCATGCTTTAACTTTTTCACGAAACGGCTTAAAGATTTGGCGTTATTGGAATGTAAAAAGTGAGGAACATAAAGAAGATGTGGAAGAAACAGCAGAGAAGGTCCGCTATTTAGTGACGGATGCAGTTACAAGACAGCTGGTTTCCGATGTACCACTATGTACCTTTTTATCTGGCGGTCTCGATTCCAGTATCATTACGGCAATTGCTGCAAAAGGATTTGAAGAACAGGGAAAGGGACAGCTTCATACTTATTCGATTGACTATGAAGGAAACGACCTGTTTTTCACCTCGAATGAATTCCAGCCGGATGCAGATGGAAAGTTCATTCAAATGATGACAGAAAAGTTCGCCACCCAGCACCATAACAAAACGATCTCACAAGCACAATTAGTTCATGACCTAGTAGAGGCCACGGCCGTTAGAGATTTTCCTGGAATGGCCGATGTCGATTCCTCCTTGCTTTGGTTTTGTAAAGAAATTAAAAAGGATTTTGTTGTTAGTTTGTCTGGTGAATGTGCCGATGAAATTTTCGGTGGATATCCATGGTTTCATCGTAAACAAGATTTAGAGCGGCCAGGATTTCCTTGGATGCGTTCGGTAAATGAGCGGCAAAATCTGTTGAAGCCGTATTGGCGGGATCAACTAAAATTAAGTGAATTTTGTATGAAACAGTATCAACAGGCCATAGCTGAAACTCCAAAATTGGAAGGCGAAAGCTTTGAAGAAGCCAAGCGGAGAGAATTATTTTATATCAATATGACTTGGTTTATGACCACATTACTTGATCGAAAAGATAGAATGAGTATGGGTGCCAGCCTTGAGGTACGTGTTCCATTTGCTGATCATCGTCTTGTAGAATATTTGTGGAATATCCCTTGGGACATGAAAATGTATCGAGGCAGAGAAAAAGGACTTCTTCGTAAAGCATTTGAAGGAATCCTGCCGGAGGAGGTTCTTTATCGGAAGAAGAGCCCGTATCCAAAAACCCATAATCCGGAATATACAGCTGCTATACAAAAATGGATGGAGACGATATTACAGGATAAATCTTCAGTATTACATGAATTTTTCCAAAAGGACCAACTCCAAAGTATTGTAGAGACCGGCGGGAATTCATTCAAAGAGCCATGGTTCGGTCAGCTTATGACAGGGCCGCAATTATTAGCCTATCTTGTGCAGTTCCATACATGGTTTAAGGACTATGATATTAATATAGTGAATTAGGTTTTAATCTTTAAAGTACGCTTAATCTAAAAATAATTATTAAAATTTGGAATAAAAGCGGGATTAGATTAAAATGTTTATTGGAAGAGGAATCCTTACCTCTTCCTTTTTTAAGGAGGAAAAAGCCGTGAAAAAAATAACGTTCTTATTATTAACCTTTTTGCTGTGCTCATCTCTTCCTGCCCATGCAGAGATAAAAAAAGAAAACCGTTTATGGCAGGATGAATCCATTTACTCGCTTATGATAGACCGCTTTAATGATGGGGATATAAAAAATGATTTGGATGTAAACGCAAAAGATCCCTTAGCGTATAATGGCGGTGATTTTCAGGGAATCATTGACAAATTAGATTACATACATGAGATGGGATTTACAGCGATTCGGTTAACTCCCATCGTTGATAATACCCAAAATGGCTATCATGGTTATTGGGTAAAGGATTTTTATAAAACTGATGAGCACTTTGGCACAATTAAGACCTTTCAGAACCTAGTGAAAGAAGCACATAAACGGAAAATGAAGGTTATTATTGATTTTGTCGCCAATAATACCGCAGCCGATCATCCATGGGTAAGTGATCCATCCAAAAAGAACTGGTATCATCCAAAACAGAATATGGACAATGGGACTAAAAGCTGGGTAGATGGCTTGCCTGACCTAAATCAGGACAATCCTGAAGTGAGTAAATATCTGATTGATGCTGCAAAATGGTGGATTAACAAAACGAATATTGACGGGTATAGCCTGCCTGAGGTCAATCAAGTGCCATTAAGTTTCTGGACTGAATTTTCAAAAGCTGTAAAGAAAGAGAAGAAGGACTTTCTGTTAATGGGTGTTCCAACAGAAAATGCTTCAATAGATGCCGCGAGATATCAAAGCTCGGGAATTGATAGCGTGTTTGATTATACCCAAAGTAAGAAATTAAGAAAGGCATTTGCTACTACCAATCAATCATTTACTGATTTGAACTCTGCTTCAGGACAGGTTGGCAAACCAGAATTAATGGCCAACTTTTTTGATAATGAGTATACGATAAGATTTACTTCTGACATTGTGGATAAACGGCAATATCCAGGTTCACGGTGGAAAACAGCGTTGACATACCTGTACACAACCCCGGGAATTCCGATTTATTACTACGGGACGGACATTGCCTTAATAGGCGGAAAAGTTCCTGATAACCGCAGGCAAATGAACTTCCGAACCGAGAAGGACCTGATTGATTTTACAACAAAGGTGGCTGAACTAAGAAATAAGCTTCCATCCTTAACAAGAGGGAACATGGAAATGCTTTATGACAAAGGCGGGATGATTGTATATAAGCGTGTCTATAAAGGTGAAACAGCGATTATTGCGATCAATAATTCCACAAAATCACAAAAGGTTGTTTTAACAGACAAGCAATTAGCTGCTGATAAGGAACTTCGTGGTCTACTTGGCGGAGATTTAGTCCGCAGTCACAAGAATGATTACATCCTTATCATAGATCGCGACAATTCAGAAATCTATGTCCTCGCTGATAAAAGCGGGATTAACATTACCTTTATTGCTGCTTTAGTCGGTGTGGTCATCTTAACGATCATATTCTTATTATTCATAATTAAACGTGGAAAAAAATGAGAGTAGAATAATCGGCGGAAGTTGTTCCGCCGATTTTTTTATGAGATAAGTAGTATAAAGTTTTTGCCTTTGAAAATTGTCTAGCTCCAGCGCCTAGCCCCACGAGGGTCACAAGCCAATCCGTCCAAAGGGTTAAAGAGAAACTTTTCGGCCGGCTCGTCTTGTGCTCGGCTACAGTAAGCTATCGCTTTCTGTACGCATTAAGGGCGACTAGTCTTTGACCCTGCTTTCGCCGGCCAGTCGACAAGTCGCCCTAGATCGGGGCTGACCAAGGCGCTTCCGCTTTTCTTACGCATTTACGATAGTTCCCCCATTTACGTGGATCATCTGCCCACTAACATAGGAGGCGTCATCTGAGGCAAGGTATACGTAACTTGGGGCGAGCTCATGCGGTTGTCCCGCTCTGCCCAGCGGCGTATTTCCTCCAAAGGCTGCAACCTGATCCTCAGGAAAAGTAGAAGGGATCAGGGGCGTCCAAATCGGACCGGGAGCGACACCGTTCACACGAATTCCCTGTTTTGCCAGGGACATCGCCAATGAGCGTGTAAAGGAGACAATCGCCCCTTTAGTGGCGGAATAGTCTAATAATTGTTCATTTCCATGATAAGCTGTGATGGAAGCCGTATTAATGATGGATGCTCCTTTTTTTAAATGAGGCAAAGCCATTTTTGTCATATAAAAGAAGGAAAAGATATTAGTCCGGAAAGTTCTTTCCAACTGTGTTGAGGTAATATCTAATAAGCTTTTTTGTGGGTGCTGCTCGGCTGCATTGTTGACGAGAATATCAAGCTTCTGAAACTCGTTAATCGTCTTGTCTACAATATCCTTACAGGTATCTTCGGATCCAATATCACCTGAGAAAAGGAGACATCGGCGGCCTTCTGCTTCAACAAGCTGCTTAGTTTCCTCAGCATCTTGATGTTCATCTAAGTAAACAATCGCGACATCAGCCCCTTCTTTTGCAAAATAAATCGCAACAGATTTTCCAATGCCGCTGTCACCTCCCGTAATAATCGCAGTTTTACCCGCTAATTTCCCACCCGGTTTATAATTAGGATCAACTGAAACTGGGCGTGGATTCATTTCACTTTCTACCCCAGGCTGGTGACTCTGATGCTGTGGTGGAAAGGTTTGTTTTTGTTGGTTTTGATTATTACTCATTCTCGTAACCTCCCAATGTTTATTCACTGTTAGTGTGAGAAAAAAGGGCCCAATTCATGAACAAAATAAAAAAGGCAAAGGAAGATTTTCCTTACGCCTTTAATATTACCCGCCACTACGAGTAGTAAAACGATTTTATTATCGATAATTTATAAATTGAACATCAATACTAAGGTCAGCTTCACGGACTAAAGAAATAATTTTTTGCAGGTCGTCTCGGCTTTTCCCGCTTATACGCACTTGATCGTCTTGTACCTGGCTCTTTACTTTAACACCACTATTTTTAATAATGGTATTAATTTTTTTAGCGTTTTCCTTATCGATTCCCTGGACAAGATTCGCCCGTTGGCGGACAGTACCGCCTGATGCCTTTTCGATTTTACCATAATCTAAGTTTTTAACTGGCACGCCACGCTTAATTAATTTACTAAATAAGACATCCTTTAATTGGTCCATTTTATATTCGTCATCTGAAACAAGAACAAGTTCTTCTTTATCAAGTGATACTTCACTTTTACTGCCTTTAAAGTCATAACGGGTCGCAATTTCTTTCATGGTTTGAGTGATTGCATTGGTGACTTCAGAAAAGTCTACTTTGGATACAATATCAAATGAGCTGTCTTTAGACATTAGCCATACCTCCAATTAATTGATACATTCCCTGCTAAAGTTTCCCTTTACGGGTACATTATAGTAAAATATAGCAGTTCAAACAAGCAAGAAAAGCGGAAGCGCCTTGAACAGGGGCGACAGGCATAAGACGAGCCGGCGAGAAGGTTGTTCTTTAACCTTCTTGATGGATTGGCTTATGACCCCGAGCCCCTAGGCGCTGCAGCTGGACAAGAAAAGCGGAAGCGCCTTGAACAGGGGCGACAGGCATAAGACGAGCCGGCGAGAAGGTTGTTCTTTAACCTTCTTGATGGATTGGCTTATGACCCCGAGCCCCTAGGCGCTGCAGCTAGACAAGAAAAGCGGAAGCGCCTTGAACAGGGGCTTATGACTCTGAACCTAGGAGCTGGAGCTGGACAAGAAAAGCAGAAGAAAAAAGGAGTTAGAATAGATGTCTTTAACTGAACTTATCGGTCAAACTGCCACATTAAACGTAGCCCGAATTACGGACTTTGGTTATTTCTTATCAGATGGTAATGAGGATGTTTTATTGCATAAAAATCAAGCACAGCAAGAATTGGCGGAAGGGGATGAGGTAGAGGTCTTTTTATTTACCGATTCTCAAGGAAGAATTTCTGCTTCCATGACAATACCGGAGCTTTCTGTTGGTACTTATGACTGGGTCAAAGTGACAGATACAAATCCAAAAATTGGTGTATTTTTAAACATCGGTCTCCCAAAGGATATTTTGTTAGGTGCAGACGACCTCCCTGCTCACCAGTCAGTATGGCCGAAGGTAGGGGATATGGTTTATATTACTTTGAGGGTAAATCGGAGTAACTTGCTTTATGCACGGTTGGCGAGTGACCAGGTAATCCAATCCATCTCGATTGAAGCAACGAGAAAGGATTTTAACAAGAATGTACAAGGGCATATTTATCGTACCGCCAAGGTCGGCAGCTGGGTTTACACAATTGAGGGATTTAAAGGATTTATCCATGAATCGCAACGCATGGTCGAGCCTCGCTTAGGTCAAAAGGTTGAGGGGCGGATTATTGACGTTAAGGAAGACGGAACGATTAATGTATCGTTATTGGGGAGAAAAGAAGAATCCCAAGATTTAGATGCAGAAAAGATTTACGAATATTTGATGAGCCGTAATGGTGCGATGCCATATAACGATAAAAGTGCTCCAGAAGATATCCAAGAACGTTTTAGCTTAAGTAAAGGGGCATTTAAGCGGGCATTAGGAAAGTTATTGAAAGAAGGAAAGGTCTATCAGGAAGGAAGTTGGACCTACGCAAAAAAAGATTAAGGTTTGCTTACATACTCTTTTTCTAAATGACAGACAATAAGTCTTGCAAGAAATTTAGAAAGGAGTAAGGATATGCCGCACACTTCTGATAACGATAAAAAAGCACAGGACAATAACGCCTTACGACATGAAAAAAATATGATGCGAGAAAAAAACCGTCAAGCAGGAAAAAATCAATATTCTAAGAAAACAGATCACAAATAAGAAAAGCGGAAGCGCCTTGAACAGGGGCGATAGGCTACAGCCGAGCCGGCGAGAAGGTCTGCTCTTAGCATTCTTGACGGATTGACCTAAATGTGGAGGCGACTGTTCTGGGACGTGGACATAAGACGTACACTGCAAGAAGGCGCTTTTTGCCTTCTTCAGGGGGCGGATTATGGTTTGAGTCCCAAGTAGCCGCAACTGGATAGGCTTAGACCTAAGAGCCCCTAGGCGCCTGCAGCTAGACAATTCTCAAAGTCAATTTTTATACTTGTTATCAAATAAAGAAAGAGCGGGGGACCCCCGCTCTTTTTTCAAATTCATATTTAATTTAAAAAGAAAGTAGAAATTGTTCCCGGGCCAGTATGGGATCCAATTGCTGAGCCGATGGAAGAGATATATACTTCCTTTGGGTGGAACTCATTAATAATCATCTCTTTCAATTCTAGGGCAGTTGCTTCCGTATCTGCATGACTAATACCGATGATTTGTTCATTCAAACTCGAGCCCCGCTCCTTCATAATTTCAATAATCCGGCGGTAGACTTTCTTTTGCCCTCTTATTTTTTCAATCGGAACCAGTTTTCCATCCTCCATATTTAAAATCGGCTTAATATTTAGCAATCCGCCTAAGAATGCAGAAGCCTTAGAAACCCTGCCGCCTTTTGCCAAATAATCTAAATCCTCAACCGTAAAAATATGCTCCATATGTTCACTTCTAAATCTAACATCCGCTATAATTTCCTCTTTGGTTGCATTATGAAGAGCAAGTTTAGCAGCCTCTATGACAATAAGACCCACTCCAAGCGAGGCACACTTTGTATCAACAATGGTTAAATGAAAGTTTGGATATTTTTCCTTAACTTGGTCAAGAATCATAACAGCAGTAGAATATGTTCCGGATAACTCAGAGGAAAAAGCGATATAAATTCCCTCTTCATTTTTTTCAGCCATCTCCGTAAAAACTTCCTCAAATAAAAGGGGAGAAACCTGAGAGGTCTTAGGGACAACTCCACTTCTAATCGCATGATAAACAGTTTTAGGATCAATTGTTTTTACATCTTCATAGTCTTGGTTATTAATTTGCACCTTCAGGGGGAATAATATAACATTATTTTCCTTATAAAAACTTAATGGCAAATCACATGCACTGTCAGCAAGTATTTTTACTGTCATAAGCTCACCTGCTTTCCAATCATATATTTAATTACAGTTTATCGGTTTCATCTTTAAATTACAATTTCTAAATGAAGAAGTATTTAGTTCATAAATTCAGTGAATGAGGGGGAGTTCCATTGCTTTGGCTCCAAACTAAAAAAATCGTGATTGTTATTGCTGGTGCATTCATAAATGCCCTAGCCATGAATCTATTTCTTATACCGGCGAATGTTTATTCCAGCGGTTTTACTGGTGTTGCTCAATTACTCTCAAAAGTACTAAGCGATTATACACCAATTAATGTTTCGATGGGTTTTTTATTGCTTCTATTAAATATTCCGGTTGCCATTCTCGGTTGGAAAAAGGTCGGGAAATCATTTACCGTTTACAGTTTTATTAGTGTTTTACTTACTTCCTTATTTCTTTCTCTGATTCCCATCAAGCAAGTTTCACATGATATTTTACTCAATGCTGTTTTTGGAGGAGTGATTCTGGCAATCGGGGTAGGTATCACATTAAAATGGGGTGCCTCAACAGGTGGAGTCGACATTATAGCAATGGTTCTTTCGCGGATGAAGGACAAACCTGTTGGTCCCTATATGTTTGTCCTAAACGGGATAATCATTATTACGGCCGGTTTCCTTTATGGCTGGGAAAAAGCACTCTATACTTTAGTTACCTTATATACTTCTACTAGGGTAATTGATGCCATTCATACCAGACACGCCAAGTTAACGGCTATGATTGTTACAAAAAAGGCCGATGAAATGAAAAAGGCCATTCATGCTTCTCTTGTAAGGGGTATTACGATGATCCCGGCTAAAGGTGCCTTTTCAAATGAAACAAGAGAAATGCTGATGATTGTCATAACTCGATATGAACTGTTTGATTTAGAACGGATCATTCAGGAGGTCGATCCTAATGCCTTTACGAACATTGTTCAAACGACAGGGGTTTATGGGTTTTTTCGAAGAGAATAATGGAAAAAAGAGCAAGCGCCCATTTTAGCGACTAGTGTCGGTACTAAAACGGGCGCTTTTGCTACTATCTAATCTGATCTAGCTCTTGTTGCATTTGTTGGAGCTGGGCTTGTTCTGCTACAGTCGAATTGGCATAAGCAGAACTAAGTGCATTCTTTGCTTTCGCGACCGCAGAATCAAGGTCAGCAGGGTTGGCAGATTTCGCCATCTCCACAAATCTTCTGGCTTCCTGGAACAATTGGTTTCCCATGTTATATTCCTCCAAGCGAGGATTCATGCACATTCGCCATTTTCTGAGCTTCCGCTTCAGCATAGGTCATGTGATAAGGAATACGTGCAGCATGCTGGCTGACAGTATCCACTCCTTGTTGGACAAAGCGTTTTGATTTGTTTCGTTTACCCATTCGAATCCCTCCAATATGCTCAAAGCTAAGATTGAAACAGCTTTGCTGCCTCAAAACTAGTATGCACATCTATTCCCCGGTTCATTTAGGTAAACAATGGCGAAAATCTGAATTTTAAGTTTGTCCTTTTATAAATTTAACAAATCTGCAATATATTCTCCAACACCGTCTTCCTCATTGCTATGGGTGACATCCTTCGCGATATTTTTTACTTGGTCAATCGCATTTCCCATCGCAATTCCGTGACCCGCAAACTCAAGCATCTCTAAATCATTGTCCTCGTCACCAAATGCCACAACTCTTTCAGCAGGAATTCCAAAATAGTCAGCTGCTTTTTTCAAACCAACAGCCTTATTCAAACCACTTCTAATAATTTCAATTACATGCCATGGTGCTGCCCAACTGCGTTGTTCAATGACTTCGGCATGAACAGCAGATAAGTGATCGCGAATTTTCTGCAGCTGATCTTCTTCTGTATGAATAAGCAAACTTGTTGGTGAATCAGTTAAATAGTTCGCTAAATCTCCTGTAGTAATCCTAGGGTTCCCGTAGTTAAAAATTTCCAAAAGTTTCTCATCATGATAATGGAAATAAACATCATCCATTACCTCAGCAATAATATTGTGAAATTGAAAGCTTCTACATGCCTCTACAATGTCTTTTGCTACCTTAACATCGAGCGGCTCATGGTAGAAACCCCAATTCTTGTCAAGCGGATGATGGGTAAATGCTCCATTAAAATTAACGATTGGGGTATCCAATTTTAATTCGTGGTAATACATTTCACTAGAACGGTATGGCCTACCTGTTGCAATCATTACGATATGACCTTCTGCTTTTGCTTTTTCAATTACTTCCTTATTTCTAAAGGAAATGGTTTTATCATCTTTTAACAATGTCCCATCTAAGTCTAATGCAATTAAATGTTTCTCCGCCACGTGGACACCTTCTTTTTTTAAAATTTAATCAATAATGCGTTGGTTTAGAAAAAATTTTTTCAACATGATAAACTACTTATGTGTTTTATTTGAAAAATGAGGATAAATATTCCTATAATTACTATGTTAACAATTTAATAGCCAAACTGTAAAAAAATTCACACCAACTTGTTGTTAAAAAAGATATACTTGTTTTACTTAATTGCTTTAGGTTAAAGTTTACCATAAGTGAATAGGTGAGCCAAAAGCAGTGCAAGGTAGTTTTAAGAGTTATCTAAAAAAGGTGAAATTAAGGAGTGTTTCAATATGAATGAAGAATTAAAAGATAATATAATGGGTGCATTAGAGCTTGTTATCGACCCCGAGTTGGGAGTAGATATCGTGAATTTAGGATTAGTCTACGATGTTGATATGAACGAAGAAGGATTGGTTTCTGTAACCATGACTTTAACAGCAATGGGGTGTCCGCTGGCTGGTACCATTATTGACCAAGTAAAACGCGCTTTGGCAGATATTCCTGAAATTAAAGATACGGATGTTAATATTGTTTGGAATCCACCATGGAACAAAGATATGATGTCACGCTACGCAAAAATTGCCTTAGGAATCCGTTAAGAAAAAAATAATAATTTTAGAAAGCAGCAGATACCCTCATCTGCTGCTTTTTTCGTCACAAAAGATACACATATCATTTCCCACATGTGAGATAGTTCACTTTTTTTAAATATAAACAACATTATAATACAGTTAATCGACGCTGTTTGAATTTAAAATAGCGGATTAAGGGGGAGTATTAAGTGTCATTTAATCGTGATTTTAATAAAGATCCGTTTATTGTAATCTGGGAACTAACACGTGCCTGTCAGCTAAAATGTCTGCACTGCCGTGCAGATGCCCAGTATACACGCGATCGACGTGAATTGTCCTTTGATGAAGGTAAAAACCTAATTGATCAAATATATGATATGAATAATCCCATCCTCGTTTTTACAGGTGGAGATCCTTTAATGAGACATGATATCTTTGATATTGCGAAATATGCAGTCGAAAAGGGAGTACGGGTATCGATGACTCCAAGTGCCACACCCAATGTAACAAAAGAAGCAATCCAAAAAGCAAAAGAAGTGGGTTTATCGCGCTGGGCCTTTAGTATTGATGGACCTAATGCAGAAATTCATGATCATTTTCGCGGAACGGCAGGTTCATTTGATTTAACAATGGAACGAATTAAGTACCTTCATGATCTGGAAATTCCTATTCAGATTAATACTGTCATCTCAAGGTATAATGTTGCATACTTAGACGAAATGGCTAAAATGGTCGAGGCTTTGAATTGTGTACTATGGAGCGTCTTTTTCCTCGTACCAACTGGTAGAGGCCAAGTAACTGATATGATCTCACCTGTAGAGCATGAAAAGGTCTTAAGGTGGCTTTATGACTTAAGCAAACGTGTTTCTTTTGATATCAAAACAACCGAAGCAATGCACTACCGCCGGGTTGTCATACAGCAAAAAATGCGTGAAGCACATACACAGGCGAATGAAATTGATTATTTATGTGCTCTGACTGAAAAAGGCCTAACAGGTTCAATTGATGGACTTGGACGTGCCCCGAAAGGTGTAAATGACGGGAACGGCTTTGTGTTTATATCACATATTGGCGATGTCTATCCAAGTGGACTTTTACCAGTAAAAGCAGGGAATGTTAGGGAAACGCCGTTAGCAGAAATCTATCGGGAATCTCCTATCTTCAAGGCTTTAAGAAATCCAGATGGATTTAAAGGAAAGTGCGGTGTGTGTGAGTTTCGTTATGTTTGCGGCGGATCTAGGTCAAGAGCCTATGCAATCACAGGAGATTACCTTGAGAGTGAACCATTCTGTGTTTATATTCCTAAAGCATTAAGAGAAAAAAAGGAACAAGAATAAACTATATAACAAGAGGCTGCCTCTTAACAGAGTCAGCCTTGAAATTAATCTATTCAATATTGCAATATACTGCAGAACAGTTTTCACAGCCAATTTCATCCTTTAAATATTGCAAATCTAAAATGGAGATTTTGCCTTTTTTAATAGAGATTTTTTTATCTCGTTTTAATTCACTTAAAATTCGATTTGTACTTTCGCGGGATGTACCGCAAAAATTAGCAAGCTCTTGATTGGTTAGAGGTAGATCTATTAAAATTTCTTGATTCTTTTGTATGCCATAACTATTGGACATCCTGATTAAGGTTGAGAATAAGGCACCGCGTTTGCCATTTAATACAAGATCACGGAATTTGGTCTGAGTTTTACGGAAATGGTCACTCATCCATTTCATAAATTCAAATGCCAGCTTACTGTTTTGAAAAATTTCACTTTCAATAATATCTTTATTAATGGCGACAATTTCGCCTTCTTCAAGTACTTTTGCACTTAGTAAATATCTGGGATTATCTGTGAATAAGGTTAATTCTCCGCAAATATCGTTTGGTCCGCAAATTCTTAGGGAAAGTTCACGGCCGTCAGATGTAATTTTACTGATTTGAATTTTACCGGAAAGAATAATGTAAAGCTCTTCTGCCACCATTCCTTCTTGAAAAAGAAAAGTTCCTCTTTCACTTTTAAATTTCCGATCTGCAAATGTAAGTAATTCCTTTATTTCAATTGAATGTGTTGGTTTCATTGTATAAGTCATTTATATCACCTCTTAATTATTTATAAACGAGTCAAATTTCGTATTTTAGTTTGTAATCTTATTCTAACTGATTACTGGTTCATAAAACGGAGTAAACAATGACAATATAGTGAAAACCCTTAGAAGGAAAAACCTAGAGTTTGGATGAAATTGTAGAGCATCTTTTCCAAAACAACCGTTTATTCAATTAGAAACATCTGTTAAAATTAGAATAGATATAAAATGTGTTTTAATAGTGAATAAAGTAACAGTCTTTTTCTTGTAATCCTGTTACACTTATCGTATAAGCTGCCTTTAATATAATGGAGTTGATATAAATGGAAAAAACCATTATTAAAGATAAATTAAACAGACCTTTACATGACTTACGAATTTCAGTCATTGACCGATGCAACTTTCGTTGTCAGTACTGTATGCCTGCAGAAAAATTTGGACCTGATTTTGAATTTCTCCCAAGAAATGCATTATTAACCTATGAGGAAATAGAACGGCTGGGAAAAATATTCGTCCATTTAGGTGTTGAGAAAATACGGCTAACTGGTGGTGAACCGCTTCTTCGTAAGGATTTACCTCTTCTAGTAGAAAAGCTTTCAGCAATCGAAGGGCTTAGCGATATCGGGTTAACCACAAATGGAGTGTTACTGCCGAAATTGGCAAAGGACTTAAAGATAGCTGGTCTTAAACGAGTAAATGTCAGCCTTGATACGTTAAACGATGAATTGTTTGGTCAAATTAATGGACGTGGAGTGGGGACCGCTCCCGTGTTGGAAGGCATTGAGGCAGCAAAACAGGCTGGTCTCGGGGTCAAAATCAATATGGTTGTTAAAAAAGGCTTAAATGATACAGAAATTATCCCAATGGCGGAATATTGTAAAAAACATAGCCTGGAATTACGCTATATTGAATTCATGGATGTGGGATCGACAAATGGCTGGAAAATGGATGATGTAGTGACAAAAAAGCAAATTTATCATTTGCTCAAGGGGCATTTCGAGCTTGACCCTGTTGGTCCTGCATACTTTGGTGAGGTAGCCAAGCTCTATAAATATAAAGATAAGGATGTTAATGTTGGTTTTATTACGTCTGTTTCTGAGTCATTCTGCTCCAGCTGTACTCGGTCAAGACTGTCTGCAAATGGACAAATTTTCACCTGCTTGTTTAATGGCAATGGTCACGATATACGAAATTTCATGAGAAATGGAGCAACGGATAAGGAAATAACCGAGCGGATTACCGCGATATGGAATGGCCGGGATGACAGATATTCGGATGAAAGAACAGCTGAAACCCATAAAAATCGAAAAAAAATTGAAATGTCCTATATTGGCGGATAACTCTCTTTTAAAAAGAGGGTTATTTTTTTACAAAAAAACACAACCCGCTGTGGAAGCGGGTTGACTTCGATTAGATTAAATATCTTGGGAATAAAATGTTGTTTTCAAGATGCACATGCATAAAGGTTAAGCCTTCCAATGCTTCTAAACGGGCATAAACTAAACGGTAAGTACCACAGGCATCTGCTGGAAGGGCAAAGTCAGCTGTAACAGCCCGGATTTGCCGTAAAATTTCTCCGGCATGGTCATGTTCTTTTTCTAGCTCGACAATCATCTTAATGGCTTCTTCAGGATTTGGAGCCGTACCATCCGCAAGCTGCTTTATAAGCGGGAACACAATTTCTTCTTCTTTTGCCATATGCTCAAGCAATTCCTTTTTAAACTCATAAAATAGCTCATTCATTTTAATAAGTTCCGGATGATGTTCACCGTGTACACGCGAAACCTTAGTAACATATGGGCTCAGCATTGTTAATTCTTCTTCAGAAACACGATGGTAATTATTAATAACATGATTAATAATGGTATAGGAGTCTGAGTCTGTCCACACATCTACATTTTTCTCAGTGTTTTCATACTTTTCAAAGACATCTTTTAATTCTTCGATGATATTGTTAACTTTTAGCCCGTTTTGTTCTGCAGCTTGTGATAGTGGGATATTTCCCCCGCAGCAAAAATCAATTCGGTTCTTCTTAAATATATCACTTGCTTTTGGAAGTTCGTTAACAATATCCCGAACTAATGAATTGGCTGTTATGGTGAAAGTCATGATAATTCCTCCTAAAGATAAGGTAAGTTATTTATGACTTAAGCATAATAGAAATATTGAATATTAAAGGTGACCTGTATCACACATTGGCTATGTTTTTTTCTTTTTCGTCTAATTTGTGACATTTGATACGTTTGTAAGTCTTCTATAGACTTATAATGAATATTAGCTGTTATAATCCATTACATATCTAACCAAAATTATCTGTTTTGAGGCAGGAGCTGATTTATTTGCTAGAAAGAAGAAACCCAATTCTGATTGGAGAAGCAGTAAAACAAATTATGAAACATCGAATAAGTGGCGTGACGGAATACGTTTCTATAAGTGAAAGCTATGGTCGTTATTTATCAGAAGATTTAATAGCTACGAGTAATGTTCCGCACTTTGATAGAGCACCATATGATGGCTTTGCAGTTCGTTCTATCGATACCCTTGAAGCATCCCAATCAAATCCGGTCGAATTTGAAGTAATCGACCACATTGGTGCCGGAATGGTCTCGTCTAAATTAGTTGGTGAAAACCAAGCTGTTCGGATTATGACAGGTGCGATGATGCCAAATGGAACAGATGCGGTTGTCATGTTTGAAGTTGCAAAAGACTATAAAAAAAATGGTATTCCATATATGTCCATTAAAAGACAAATTAATAAGGGTACGAATGTTTCTTTCATAGGAGAAGATGCTAAACAAGGCGAAGTTCTCGTTGAAAAAGGCACCTTGATTAACCCGGGAATACAAGCGATGTTGGCGACCTTTGGCTATAAAGAAGTTCCTGTAGCAAAAAAACCGCTTATCGGTCTATTTGCTACGGGTACCGAATTGTTAGAAGTAGATGAAGAATTAGTGCCCGGCAAAATTCGCAACAGTAATTCCTATATGATTGCAGCTCAAATTGAACGGGCAGGGGGAACAGTTCATTATTATGGGAAGTTGCCTGATGAATTTGATACGTGTTTTAAAGCAGTTAAAGATGCTTTAAGTGAAGTGGATATACTCATTACAACTGGGGGAGTATCGGTGGGTGACTTTGATTACCTGCCTGGGATTTATAAAAAACTTGGAGCAGAGGTATTATTTAATAAGGTAGCTATGCGCCCTGGCAGTGTAACTACAGTTGCCATTTATAATGGAAAAATCCTTTTTGGACTATCTGGTAACCCCTCAGCTTGTTATGTGGGATTTGAACTATTTACCCGTCCGATAATCCGGACACAGCTTTTTTCCAACAAACCCCATTTGCGAAAAGAAAAGGCTTTGCTTGAAGTTGATTTTCCTAAGGCCAATCCGTTTACTAGATTTGTCAGAAGCACCACCTTTATTGATGAAGGAAGGTTAAAATCAACCCCGAGCGGTTTGGATAAGTCCAACATTATTATGAGCTTGGCCAGTGCAAACTCATTAATGATCCTTCCTGGAGGAACAAGGGGATTTATGGCAGGAGATGAAGTCGAGGTATTGCTGCTTGAAGATCATGTTGGAAGTGTGTGGCCTTGGTAGAACCTTTTATTTTTCAGGTGGTTGGATTTCAAAATAGTGGGAAGACAACAATTATAACTAAACTAATAAAATTACTGACAGACCGAGGAATAAAAACCGTCACAATCAAACATCATGGACATGGCGGTAAACCTGACGTAATGGAAGGTAAAGATTCTTCAAGGCATCTAAGTTCAGGGGCGCTTGCTGCTATTGTCGAAGGCGGTGGAAGAATGATTCTACAGGCTGAAAGGCTGAACCTAAGCCTGGAAGACGAAATAGAGCTATTAAAATTCTATCAACCCGACGTCGTCTTAGTGGAAGGCTATAAACAGAAAGATTATCCTAAACTCCTTTTATTAAAAAAGAAAGAAGACTTGTATTTATTAAAATCATTAACCAATATTTGCGCAGTTGGGTATTGGTCTGACGCGCTGAACACTGAACATATACAACCATCTTTCTCGATTAACGATGTAGCAGTGATTAATTGGACTGCTGAATTAATTTTGAGGCATGTTCATAAAAAAGATGAAAAAATTTAATAAAATTGTCAAATATGTTACTTTTATCACAGTAATACAAACTGGTACAAATTATAATACTTGTAGGGGTAATATGGTTTGATAAAATAGGTAGTTTGATTTTGTACTGGACTTGCCGGTTCCAATCAGTGGATAGCTACTATAAAGAAGTTCAAAGTTAACATAGCATGATTGGTTCCGATGCATTTCCATTTCTATCAAAGCAATGTAAAGAAGGTAATTTGCCTTCTATTTTTCACATTTAATGTGATACTCTTCACTTTTTTTTCAGAACAGCTCTTTTATAGTAAGGCTATCAGGAAAAGGAGTGAGAAAAGATGAAATTATTTTTACCCAAACAACATGGCGCATGGGCAATGCTGATTATTCCCTTTTGGCTAGGTGTAATTAATGGTGGATATGTATGGCAGGACATCCCGTTTTTTATTGGCTGGCTTTTTTTATATTTAGCGACATATCCTATGCTCCTTTTATTTAAGAAGAAAAAAGTTCAATTTTATGCCAAATGGACCATTATTTATATGATACCTGCTTTAATAATGCTGGTGTTTCCTCTTCTTCAAAGGCCTGCTATCATCATCTTTGGACTATTGATGCTGCCGTTTTTTTTAATAAATGCTTACTATACGTCTAAAAATAAAGATCGTGCGTTTATGAATGATATGAGTGCAATCTTTGCATTTGCTATCGCTGGTTTAGCTAGCAGCTACTTGGGGCAAGGTTGGCTAAAACTGAAAACAATGATTTTTCCCTTTTTAACATCGGTGTTATTTTTTATGGGCTGTACCTTTTATGTGAAAACCATGATAAGAGAGAAGAAAAATGATATGTTCAAATGGATTTCATGGACATATCATCTTCTTGTAGTAGCTGCGTGGTTGTTTAGTGGCTTTTGGATAGTCGCGATTGCTTATATTCCAAGTTTACTGCGAGCTTATTTCTTTTATGGAAAAAAATTATCGCCACTGCAAATTGGCGTATATGAAATTATTAATTCGGCTCTCATCTTTATAATCCTTTCCATTCAGATTGTTACCTTAAATTAAAAAAATCGGTGAGTTGACCGATTTTTTTTGCCTATTTTTAATCAACTTTACATATTTCTACCGGGCAATCCTCACAATCAATTTCTCTTTTTAAATAATCAATATCATAAATGGTGATGAAACCTTTATCGATTGAAATAATATCTGCCTTTCTTAAATCACTAAGCAGCCGATTGACAACCTCACGGGAAGTACCACAGAAATTTGCCAGCTCTTGATTTGTAAAAGCTAATTCCACCAGAATCCCTTGATCCGTTTTCATCCCATAACTATTGCTAATACGAATAAGAGTCGAATACAACGCCCCTTTTTTACCATGAAGGACTAAATCACGAAATTTAGTTTGTGTCTTTCGAAATTGCAGGCTCATCCATTGGATGAATTCAAATGAAAGAGCAAGATTTTGGGATAGCTTTTCTTCTAAGACGTCCTTCATAATGACAGAAACTTCACCGCTCTCTACAACCCGTGCACTTAGTAAATATCGAGATGAAGGCGAAAATAAATTCAACTCTCCAACAAAGTCTCCTTTGGAGCACATTCTAATTGTTAGCTCTCTTCCGTCAGGAATAATTTTGCTGACTTGAAGGATCCCGCTTTGGACAATATACATTTCATCAGCTTGAGAACCCTCTTGAAAAAGAAACATCCCTTTTTCAATCTTTTTTATATGGTGGACCGTTTCAAAGAGATGTGATAATGTCACAGGCATTTCTTTTACTGACTGCATACTATAACCACCTTTAAAGGTACAAATTCAATTTCCAAAAAAATTCAAGTCGTGTTAATGAGATTCCCTAGATAATACTATAATTATATTGTTAACGAAGAATAATTATCAATATCTGTAGAATAAGTTCATATAATCGTCAAAACTTAAGTCTAACGGTATTACCTAGGAAATATTGTCGACATATGTGGAATTTGAAAGAATTTCCCTTTAATGCTGTTGCAGGCAAACGGAGATAATAAAAATGTACTGGAAAAGGGGGGATAAGAATGGGACAAAATCATCAATTTAAGCCAGGTAAAAAGGCACCTAATAATGGCTTTTATATTGAGGTTGGTGACTCTGGAAGCAATGTAACTAACCCGAAAAAGATAAAACTTAAAGCGGGAGACTCATTTCCTGAGACATCAAATGATGATCGCGTTTGGAGCTACGTTCGAAAACCTTAATAAGTTTTAAAAAAAGTCATCTATTTGGATGGCTTTTCTTCTGTCATTATTTTACTTATTCTAATAAATTTTTTATAATAATATTAATAGGTCAAAAAAGGTCAAAAAGGAGTGAGGGAAATGGACCTAAACCGAATGACAGAGCGTATGCAAAATGGCATTATGGATGCACAGGTTTTAGCGATAAAGGAAAATCATCAAGAGATTGATGAACTTCATTTGTTATTATCGCTTATAAATCAGGAAGATAGTTTAATTGCTGCTATTTTAGAAAAAGCAGGCTTACCGGCGGATAGGGTAAAGAAGTCTTTATTGGGAGAATTAACCAAAAAACCACAGGTAACAGGAAGCGGTGTCGAACAGGGAAAACTTTATATTACCTCTAAACTGCAAAAGTTACTAGTAAGTGCCGAGGAGTTTGCATCTAAATTTTCGGATGAATTCATTTCTGTTGAACACATACTGTTAGCTGCCGTTTATGCAAATGATTCACATATGAAAAAAATCATTCAAACATACGGTCTAACACCGGAAATGATTTTAAAAGCAATAAAGGAAATAAGGGGGAACCAAAGAGTGACATCACAAAATCCAGAAGCGGGATATGATGCTCTTAAAAAGTATGGCCGAGACCTTGTAGCTGAAGCAACAAGCGGCAAAATCGATCCAGTCATCGGCAGAGACGCTGAAATTCGTAATGTGATTAGAATTTTATCACGTAAAACAAAGAATAATCCTGTCTTAATCGGTGAACCAGGGGTTGGGAAAACAGCAATTGTCGAGGGATTAGCCCAAAGAATTGTGAGAAAAGATGTTCCAGAAGGACTTAAGGATAAAACTATTTTTTCATTAGACATGAGTGCATTAATTGCCGGGGCAAAATTCCGCGGTGAATTTGAGGAACGGCTTAAAGCGGTCTTAAATGAAATTAAGAAAAGCGAAGGACGTATTTTGTTATTTATCGACGAAATTCACACCATTGTTGGTGCAGGTAAAACTGAAGGGGCCATGGATGCCGGAAATATGTTAAAACCGATGCTTGCCAGAGGGGAACTTCATTGTATTGGGGCAACGACACTTGATGAGCACCGGAAATATATAGAAAAAGATCCTGCCCTTGAAAGGCGTTTTCAGCAAGTATTGGTTCAAGAACCAAATGTAGAAGATACAATCTCCATATTAAGGGGACTAAAGGAACGCTTTGAGGTTCATCATGGGGTAAAGATTCACGATCATGCCTTAGTGGCAGCGGCCACATTGTCAGACCGCTATATTACAGACCGGTTTTTACCTGATAAGGCAATTGACCTTGTCGATGAAGCCTGTGCCATGATTCGTACGGAAATTGACTCCATGCCTACGGAACTTGATGAAGTGACACGCAGGGTCATGCAGCTGGAAATTGAAGAGGCAGCACTTCGGAAAGAAAGTGATGAAGGAAGTAAATTAAGACTTGAATCCTTATTAAAAGAACTGGCTGATTTGAAAGAACAAGCAGATACGATGAAGGCAAAATGGATGCAGGAGAAACAAACCATTCAAAAATTGCAGGAGAAAAGGGAGCAGCTTGAAAAACTTCGCCGCGAGCTTCAAGCATCAGAAGATCGATATGATTTAAATCGGGCAGCTGAATTAAGACATGGACAAATCCCTTTAATGGAAAAAGAACTTAAACAATTGGAGGAAAAATCAGAAAAGAATGAGCGGCTGCTCCGTGAAGAAGTAACTGGGGAGGAAATTTCAAATATCGTCTCAAGATGGACAGGAATACCACTTTCCAAGCTAGTCGAAGGGGAAAGAGAAAAATTACTTAAATTAGAATCCATTCTTCATCAACGGGTGATAGGCCAAAATGAGGCAGTTAGCTTGGTGTCGGATGCGGTTTTAAGAGCGAGGGCTGGTATTAAAGACCCGAACCGTCCAATTGGATCATTTTTATTTTTAGGTCCGACTGGCGTAGGGAAAACAGAACTTGCGAAGGCGCTCGCTGAGTCCTTATTTGACAGTGAAGAGCATATAATAAGAATAGATATGTCGGAATATATGGAGAAACATGCGGTTTCTCGATTAATTGGTGCACCTCCGGGATATGTAGGGTATGAAGAAGGAGGCCAGTTGACAGAAGCTGTAAGAAGAAGACCCTATTCTGTTATTTTGATGGATGAAATAGAAAAGGCGCATCCGGAAGTATTTAATATTCTCTTGCAGGCCCTTGATGATGGCCGAATTACTGATTCGCAAGGTCGAGTGGTAGATTTTAAAAACACCGTCATTATTATGACTTCCAATATCGGCTCCCACTTCCTACTCGATAGAAGTGAAAATGAGATTGAAATTTCAGATGAAACAAGGGAGAAGGTCATGAGTCAATTAAGGTCTCATTTCCGACCGGAATTCTTAAATCGAATTGATGAGACGATCCTCTTTAAACCTTTATCATTAGGGGAGATAAAGAATATTGTTGTAAAGATGCTGATCGATTTGCAAAATAGGTTAAAACAGCAGCAAATTAATATCACGATAAGTGAAGATGCGAAGGAATTTATTGCTGTAAATGGATTTGATCCTATTTATGGGGCACGGCCTTTGAAACGGTATATCCAAAGGAATATCGAAACGAAGCTTGCACGTGAAATCATTGCAGGGAAGATACATGATCAATCAACGGTTGACATCTCCATTGCTGAGGGTGAGGTATCTATAAAAGTACAAGAAAAGTAGTTAAAACAGAAAAAAAGGTCCTCCAGTTTGCTTGGAAGACCTTTTTTATTAATGATTTTCTACAGGTTCATTTGGAATCACAGCTGTAGCAATGAGAATTAATATGGTTACCCCAACAGCAGCAATAGAACCTTGAGCAAAATTATATTCTGCACCGGCTGTCATTGAACTAACAACATATGTAAGCATTTGCACTAAAAGGAAAGACCAGAAAAAAGTCCAAAAAATACGCACTCATTTTCACCTCTTACTTATTATACATTAATTTAAATACTACCATACAATACAGAAAAAATATATAAAAAACAATTTTCTGATTTATGTTTTCAAGTTCTGAAAAAAATGGGCAAACTCCCTTTCAACTTATGTGAAACGGCATACAATACCTTGAGGAATTATGTAAAAGGAGATTTAGCGATGGAGAATCGTAATTTTCAGATGGATACCCAATGGAATATCATTCATTACCCCGAAATGCCTACAGGATTTGGGATCCTAATAATTGGAGATGAAAGGCACTTTGTCGATGAAAGCAAATGCTTTTGGACGCAAAACGAAGGAAAGCAGGCAATTATCAATGAATTAAAAGATGCCGGGTACACCATTTTTTCCTCAAATCTTTATGGGCGAAACTGGGGGAGCGAAAATGCTGTCGAGCTTGCTCAAAGGTTATATCAGCATGTAATTAGAAGTGAAATTCTTAATAATAAAATTCATGTTTTAGCAGAAGGAATGGGGGCGTTAGTGGCTGTAAAGCTATTAGAAAAGATGAAGGGGTCAATTCGTTCAGTAGTCCTGCTTAATCCCATTCTTTCCCTAAAACATCATTTAGAACAAGAAAAAGAGCATAAGTTCTTTTATAAAAAATTAATGAGGGAATTAATTGCTGCACATCAACTCGACCAGTCTACCCTCGAAAATGAAATATTCAACATGGAAGAAATGGTTCATCTTGATTTTGACTGTCCGATAAGGATTATCCAAGTTTTAGCTGGCGGGAGATCGTACACTCAATCAAAACTTTATCAAAAAATCCTTAATACCCCAAAGATAGATCCAACCTTCATTCTACCCGAAAAAAAACCTCAGCTCGGAACCATGGTTATCAAATTTTTTAACAGTCATGAATCAGTACTATAATGGTAAGCCTCCCCAAAATGAAATAATTCCTATTAATAGAGCATAGGATTCATTAAGGTTATTTTGGGGAGGAAGATGTAATGGACAAGGCTATTATTTTTGGTATTTATAATTTTGTTAGTTTTCATATGGGAAGTACGCTCTTAAATAAGGGTTTAGAGGTTATTGGCCTTCATATTGGTGAAGCTCCGTTTCTTGAGGAGAAAAGGCTGGAGGTAGGCAGGAATGCAAACTTTAAGGAAATCTCCATATCACAATTAGATGCTTACAGAGAAGATGACACCGCTAAAACAACGTTGATCATTTCACTTTACGATTTATATATCTTGAATACTGAAACCATTTTACAAAAACAAACCGTTACAAGCTTAGAACAATATATTGAAAAAAATAAAAATCTGACTGATATTATATTCATCCTGCCAATCCAATTACTAATTTCTAATGAGGCACAGGCTTTGCGGACATTTATTGAGCATGCGATTGCCTGGCGGAAGAAAAACCGTTTTTATTATTTACCAGCCATTTATGGTCCTTGGCAGCCGTCCATGTTTACTTTCCAACAAGCACTGATGGCAAAAAGGGACGATAGCGTAATTAGGGCAAGTAAACGAGAATGGACTGGCGATATCCTATTTGTGGATGATGCGGTCGAAGCTATACTGGCATCGAGCGAAAATTCAGATGCTGTGGACAATATGAACTTTTTGATAGAAAGCGGTAAAGAGAATTATTGGGTTCAGTGTGCGGAGCAGTTGAAATTAGATAAAGTGATTATAGAAGGTGTACAATCTGAACAATTGGAAATAGATAAAACGATTAAACGAGTAACAGTAAAAAGGGTAACCCCATTCAATAATTCGATTGAAGAACAAATAGAAATAGTGAAGCGTTTAATTTAAATTTTTCTAATGTGCTTAATAAGGAATAATTCCTAATTAAATACACTGAACAAGTTGGTATTCGAGACTTTTCAATTAATTGTTCTAGGGTTAAAATAGAAAGAAAACAAGACGTATTTTACAATTTGGGTATATAATGGAAAGGGTGTCGTACAAAGGGGTTGCAGCAAATGGTAAACCGTTTCGGTATCATTCTCTTATGTCTTCTCCTACTGGCGGCATGCGGAGAACCAAAAGCTTCGGGAAAGTTATATAAGGTTGGCTTGTTAGTCCCTGAAACGATCAATGACCAGGTGTGGGGAACAAAGGGGTTTAATGGGATGCTAAAAATCCAATCGAAATTTCATGTGGAAGTATTTTATAAAGAAGGAATGACTTCTCAGGCTGTGGTCGAACAAGCGGTGAAAGAATTTGACCAAAAAGGTGTAAATCTTATTTTTGGTCATGGATCTGAGTACGCCGAATTCTTTAATAATATTTCAAAACAGTATCCTAACATCCACTTTGTCAGCTTTAACGGTGATGCAAAGAACAAGAACACCACCAGTTTAACCTTTAAATCCCATGCAATGGGTTTTTTCGGTGGAATGGTTGCAGCCCATATGTCCCATACTAATAAGGTCGGTGTTTTGGCCGCATATGAATGGCAGCCAGAAATTGAAGGGTTTTATCAAGGGGCATTGGCAGAAAATAAAGATACCAAGGTTAGTATTGAATATGTTGAAAATTGGGATGACAAGCAGAAAGCAATTCAGTTGGCCGACCAAATGCTGAAAAATGGTGTCGATGTGGTCTACCCAGCAGGGAATGGATTTAATGTACCTGTTATCGAGCAGGTCAAAGAACACGGGTTATATGTGATTGGCTATGTTTCTGAACAGTCTGATTTAGGTGAATCAACTGTTTTAACAAGTACCATTCAACAGGTTAACAAATTGTATGTAAAGGTTGCAGAGCAATATAGTAATGGGAATTTACATTCCGGTAATCTTTCATATGATTTTCAAGATAACGTTATTTCCCTTGGGAAGTTTAGCCCATTGGTCTCGAAGGAATTTATTGGTCAATTGAATCGGCAAATTGACCACTATAAGAAAACAGGAGAATTACCTAAATAATTTAATCAAAGGAGTACATAAAGTGAACAATCAAGACAATACACTACAATTTATGCAAATCGCAATGAAATATTTACCGGAAGCAAAAGAGCAATTAGATCAAGCAGGTGTTGAACTGTCCATGGAGCTCATTCAGCCCTTTATGAATTTATTCTCTAAGGTAATGCAGGAAGCATACGAGCTTGGTAAGGAGGATGCTCTTAAGGAGAGTCTAAGTAAATAAGCTGCCAGTTGTTGGCAGCTTATTTTTTTTTCCATAATTGCTCAATGAATGGGTATACTTTATTAAACAATGGCCTTAACCCGCGAACTGAATCAACTAAAGTATCGATATTCGTCATTAGTGCCTCATAATCAATGCTAGAATCTTGTTTAGGTTCTGAATGGTGCTGAGATTTTTGCCCATTGTTATCACTCCTAGGGCCAAACATTAAATTAGTAAATCGGTCTTCCTTTATCTGCTCTTCCCTTTCTTCTTGATTTTCAAATTCCTGCCCATCCTCAAAATCTGCCATACCTTTCCTTCCTCCCCTAAAAATACCTTTTAATGTAGAATATGTGTCAACAAATAAAAGGTATGCACATTAGCGGATTATAATTAGGAAGAAACAGTTGCTTAAAAGAGGAGGAGTTTGATAAAATTAGTACCAAGTCATAATAATTGATATTAATCCTAAAAAATAGATAGGGTCTGATCAAAAATTAAAGGAGATGGAATAATGAGAGCTGGTATTGTTGGAATGGGCAGATATTTACCTGAAAAAATTCTCACCAATCATGATTTAGAAAAGATGATGGATACCTCTGATCAATGGATAAGAACCATGACAGGGATTGAAGAAAGAAGAATAGCTGCCGATGATGAAACCACATCTGATATGGCATTTGCTGCTGCTCAAAAAGCAATCCAAGATGCCGGTATAACCCCGAAGGATATTGATTTAATATTGGTAGCGACTGTAACACCTGATTCTCCATTTCCATCCGTTGCTTGCCGAATCCAAGAAAGATTAGGCGCTACAAAAGCGGCAGCAATGGATATTAGTGCTGCATGTGCTGGATTTATGTACGGTATTATAACAGGTAAACAATTTATTGAGTCCCAGGCTTACAAATATGTATTAGTTGTAGGTGTTGAAAAGCTTTCAAAGATAACTGACTGGAATGATCGGAATACTGCTGTCTTATTTGGCGACGGTGCCGGTGCAGCCATTATTGGACCTGTTTCTGAAAATCGTGGGATCTTATCATTTGAATTAGGTGCTGATGGAACTGGGTCAAAACACCTATATCAAGACGAGTACATTATCATGAATGGCCGAGAGGTCTTTAAATTTGCTGTTAGACAAATGGGAGAAAGTTGTATAAATGTACTTGAAAAAGCGGGGTTAACAAAAGAAGATGTCGATTTCTTAATCCCGCATCAAGCAAACATTCGGATTATGGAGGCATCAAGACAAAGATTGGAATTACCAATCGAAAAGATGTCAAAGACGGTAAATAAATATGGTAATACTTCAGCCGCATCCATTCCTATTTCATTGATAGAGGATATTGAAGCAGGTAGAGTCAAAGATGATGACCTAATTGTTATGGTTGGCTTTGGCGGCGGCTTAACTTGGGGCGCCATTGCGATGCGCTGGGGAAAATAAGGGACGAATGATTATTATTTTTGGATAAATAGATTGAAAAAGGAGATGTCTAAATGGAAAAGAGAAGGGTCGTTGTTACAGGAATTGGTGCAGTCACACCGCTTGGAAACGATGTTGAGACCACATGGAAAGGGATTCTAGAAGGTAAGTCCGGTGTCGGACCGATGACAAGAGTAAATGCAGATGAATACCCGGCAAAGGTCGCTGCCGAAGTAAAAGACTTTAATCCGGAAGCTTTTATGGATAAAAAAGACGCACGTAAAATGGACCGTTTTACACAGTTTGCTGTTGCCTCGGCATTAATGGCAGTTCAGGATGCCAATTTGACGATAAATGAAGAAAACTCACATAGAGTGGGTGTTTGGATTGGTTCGGGTATCGGCGGGATGGAAACATTTGAAAACCAATTTGAAATATTCCAAAAAAGAGGATATAAGCGCGTAAGTCCTTTCTTTGTTCCAATGTTGATTCCTGATATGGCAACAGGTCAAGTTTCTATTATACTTGGTGCCAGAGGCTTCAATTCATGTACAGTAACAGCGTGTGCAACAGGAACTAACTCCATTGGTGACGCATTTAAGGTCATTCAGCGTGGAGATGCCGATGCGATGGTAACGGGCGGAGCAGAAGCACCGATTACGAAAATGTCAGTTGCAGGATTTTGTGCGAATACTGCCCTTTCAACAAATCCAGATCCTAAAACTGCCAGCAGACCATTTGATAAAAATCGCGATGGATTTGTCATTGGTGAAGGTGCGGGTATCGTGGTATTAGAAGAATTAGAGCATGCCCTAGCACGCGGAGCAAAAATTTACGCTGAGATTGTCGGATACGGAGCAACTGGAGATGCCTATCATATTACTGCTCCAGCACCAGGCGGTGAAGGTGGTGCCCGGGCGATGAAAATGGCGATAAATGACGCTGGTTTAGCACCAGAGGATATTGATTATGTTAATGCTCATGGAACCAGTACGGATTATAATGATAAGTATGAGACACTTGCAGTAAAAGAAGTATTCGGTGATCACGCCTATAAATTTGCAATCAGTTCGACAAAGTCCATGACAGGCCACCTTCTCGGTGCTGCAGGGGGAGTAGAAGCAATTTTTACTGTATTGGCGATGAGAGATAGTATCCTTCCACCAACTATCAACTATGAGACACCTGACCCAGAGTGTGATTTGGATTATGTAGTAAATACAGCACGCTCGAAAGAAATCAAAGCAGCGATGAGCAATTCACTTGGCTTTGGCGGTCACAACGCCACAATAGTCTTTAAAAAATACGAATAAGAGAAGATACAGGCCTGACGCAAAGTTTGGCCTGTTTTTTGTTTTTAATGATACTCCCCATGATTGGTCGAACTTATTAAAAAAAATTTCATAAAATGGCCAGAAGACGTAAATACGTTTATGGGGTGACGGAATGGGAATCATTAGGACTGATCAATGGCTTGAGGAGGATTTTGATAATCCATTAAAAATTTGTGAAAAGCTTCTTCCTTATTTTAAAGGGCAAACAGAAAGAGAAATATATCGCGAGTTAATGCATTTTGGAATGTACCAGCCGTCTCGATCCACTAAAAAAAATCAACTAGAGATGCTCAAACAGCAGTCATGGGATAAAGTAGAAAAAATTTTCGCTAAATATAAAAATAGATGGAGTGGTCCGGATATCCCTATTTTCCTCTTTCCGATTGCACAGGCTGGCGGTTTTTTTAAAAAAGAGGAAAAAGGAAAAGCGGGGGTGTCCTTCCCGGATAAAATGTTTCTATTTCTATCGAATTATGATAATCCGAAAGATGTCGAAGCACTCTTTGTTCATGAATACCATCATGTTTGCAGAATGCGCTTGTTAGATAAGAATATAGGGGACTACACGCTACTAGATTCTCTAATAATTGAAGGGCTGGCAGAATATACTGTATTAAAATATTGCGGGAGTGAATATTTAGCCGCCTGGTGCGGTATGTATTCTGAAAAGGAGATAAAAAAGTTTTGGAATCGATATCTTAAAAATCAGCTAGGAATAAACAAAAAGGAGAGAGTACACGATGAACTCCTATATGGAGGTGGAAGGGTTCCCAGACTATTAGGCTATGCAGCAGGATTTTATCTTATTGAAAATTATTACAAAAAGAGCCATTATTCTACAAAGTTATCTTTCACTACACCTGCTGAAAGTTATCTAAAAGGGATGGATCTATTTTAGTTAATAATTGAATGATTTATTAGAGACCGATGAATTCCCTCAAACCAATCCAAAATCTACCATGACGAGTGGTAGTTTTTTATGGATATGACTTTTTAAAATGGAATTGGATCAAAATATATATAGAGGAATAATTTAACTGAGGTCTGACCATACTGATTGACAAATAGTTTCTTGAAGTGAGGGGATGTACATGTTGTATCTTCATGATGTTTGGGTAAATTGGTTTGAAGGTGAAGAAAATGGATATAATGTTTGCCACTTTCATGAATGGCGTAAGGATGACGGAGTAGAGCTGTTAGATCAAGTGCCGCTACTTAAAGTTGAGCCGCTTCTTTTTGATTATATTGAGAATGATCTATCCGAGTTACCTCAACAGCTTCTCGATGATATTTATCAAAAAGCATACTTAAGAAAAAACCATGAAAGAATTCAAATGGACTATTGCTTCGTAGTTACGGACGGGACGGGAATATTAGCAGTTGATACAATTGGCTACAATATTCCAATTCGAAAAAGCAGATTAATACCTAGACAGGAACAGCTTGTTTACGAAATGATAAGCCAGCATGAAGCGAAACCATATCATTTTTACGCCCAGCCTAAAACAAAGGACTTTCATATACTATCACCAGAACCGGATTTGATGAGAGGGTTAACAAGAAAAGAACGACAGTTAAAACAACTACTATTTATGGCACTTGATCAACTTTTAACTTCCAACAATCAAGCAGAGGTAAGGTATTGGTACACTGAATGGTGTCCAGAGCAATATTCTACCATTCAAGAAATGAATTTTGAAGAAGCTTGGGAACAATTATTTGAAGAAACAAAGTATGGCTGGTCAAAACGCCATGAAACATTCTGTGAAAATTTAATAAAAGGGCAGCCCTTCTTTGAAAAACTTTGGGAGATGGAACACGGTCCAAAGGTTAATTAAAAAGCCTGACTGCAAAAGGTATGTCCCGCATACCTTTTGCCCGTCAGGCTTTTAGTTATTTATCTTTTCTTCCTGCCTAGCCCCATCGCATTTTCCATCTTCTTCAATGTTCTGCTGGCAACCTGGTTGGCTTTTTCAGCTCCGCGGTCTAAAATATCATCCAGCTCATTTGATTTTAACAAATTGTAGTATCTCTCTTGGATAGGTTTTAGAAAATCAACCACTACCTCTGCCAAATCGCCTTTGAAATCCCCGTAGCCTTTTCCAGCGTACATTTCTTCCAGCTCTTCAATTGTTTTTCCGCCAAGAATGGAATATATCGATAACAGGTTAGAAACGCCAGGTTTATTCACCGCGTCAAACTTAACAATTCCTTCCGAGTCTGTAACCGCACTCTTAATTTTCTTCACAATTTGATTTGGCTCATCTAAAGGAGTAATAAACGCCTTTTTATTCGGATCGGACTTACTCATCTTTTTTGTCGGTTCTTGAAGTGACATAATACGGGCACCGACCTTAGGTAAGCTGATTTCAGGAATGGTAAGAATATCATTATATTTTTTATTAAATCTCTCCGCCAAATCTCTTGTTAACTCCATATGCTGTTTTTGGTCCTCACCAACAGGAACAAGATCTGTGTTATATAAAAGGATATCAGCTGCCATCAACGGCGGATAAGTTAACAAGCTTGCAGAAACGGCTTCTTTACCTGATGATTTATCCTTAAATTGTGTCATCCGCTCAAGTTCTCCTATATAGGAAATACATTGCATAACCCATCCAGCTTGTGCGTGAGCAGGAACCTCAGATTGAATAAATAAAGTTGCCTTTTCCGGATCAATTCCAACAGCAAGATATAAGGCAGCTAAACTACGGATATTTTTCCTAAGTGTTTGTGGATCCTGGGGCACTGTAATGGCGTGCTGGTCCACAATACAAAAGAAACAATTGTATTCGTGTTGTAATTCTACGAATTGTTTCATAGCCCCAATATAGTTCCCAAGTGTTATGGTGCCACTTGGCTGAATACCTGAAAAAATTGTTTTCATTGTGTTTCTTCCTCCTAAAAATATATAAAAAAAACCATTCATCCCTAAAAAACTATAGGGACGAATGGTTCGCGGTACCACCCTAAATTACTCAAAATGAGTCACTCAGTTTCAAAACATCTATTATAGATATTTTGAATTCCTCTTAACGCAAGGTTAACGTCTGCTCCTACTGATTCAATCCCAAAGGATAAAAGGTTCAGGCAGAGGCTCAAAAGTCCATTCCGTATTTTTTCGTGTTTGTTTTCACCGGCCACAAACTCTCTGAATCGAAGGGAAATACGTACTACTCTTTATCAATGCTTTTAAAATTTTTATGCGGTTAGTCACATTATAGCTGAAAGCAAACATTGATTTCAAGTTAGTTAAGCATAATAGACAATTAGAGCGGCTGTCATCAACAGACCAGTAATCAGCCCATGAAGAAGGAGGGGCTTTTCATTTATTGTGATTAATTCCGATAATCCTGGAATGTCCTCGAATCTCCTTTTTTCTTCCTTCCGTGATAACACATAATTAAATGATTTTGACATGACATCATAAAATCCGCTATGGATGGTGAAGAGCAGTAAAGATAACAAAATGTACCCTGCAGTAACGAAAAAAGATATATCGATATAGCTATTTAAGGTGATATTATGGTGGAAAATAAGCGAGATTATGACAATCATTAACTGCGTAATTGAAAGAATTATTAGGTTTTTCTTGAAGTTCGTTTTCAAGAGATTCCCCCCAAAAAGATTGATTTAACAGGTATATCAAATGCAAAGTATACAAAAAATTACTGTATAAGTCTAAATTATATCATAGTCAATTGTAATCATTATGTAATGTATGTTTGGAAAATGTAATTTAATTTTCAAAAAGTAATGTACAATTTGTTAAAAATATGTATAATAGAGAATGTAGTAATTTTTCAGAATAATAGAAAAGGGAGGTCTACTAGTGAAGAAATCAAAACTTTCACTACTTTTAGTACTATCACTAGTACTTAGCATGTTCTTAGCAGCATGTTCTGGCGGCGATAAGAAAGACACAAGTTCGTCTAATAGTAAAAACACTGGTGATTCAGAGCAATTAGCTGATTCGCAGGAAATAAACGTTCTTGAATCTGCTGAAATTCCTAACATGGATAGCGTTATGAACGAAGATGTACTTGGCAGCGAGATGGTAACACAGGTAACAGCAGGGTTATACCGTTTAGATCAAACCGGTACTAAAGTAATTCCTGATGTTGCTGATGGTGAACCTCAATTTAATGCTGATAAAACAGTATTGACCATTAAATTAAAAAACAATGTAAAATGGTCAAACGGTGACCCTGTTACCGCAAATGACTTTGTTTATTCTTGGCGCCGTGCGATTGATCCAAAGGTAGCTTCACCATACGGCCCGTATTTCATGATGGATAAAATCAAAAATGCGACTGAGATCGTAAATGGTAAGGCTAAAGTTGAAGATTTAGGTGTTAAAGCAGTTGACGATTATACATTAGAAGTTACGTTAGTAAGACCACTACCGTACATCGAGTCTTTCTTGACATTCTCACTTTTCTATCCACAAAACCAAAAGTATGTTGAGTCACAAGGCGCTAACTATGCAAAAGATGCTGACCACCTGTTATACAGTGGTCCATTTAAAATGACAAAATGGGATGGCCCGCAGGCAACTGAATGGGTTATGGAAAAGAATGCTGATTATTGGGATGCTAAAAACGTAACATTAACGAAAATTAACTTTAATGTTTCAAAAGATCCTCAGGCATCTGTTAATGCATTCTCTGCTGGTGAAGCGGATATCACTCCAAAGCTTGCACAAGCAGCGATTATTTCTCAATATGAAGGTGCGGAAGAATTAGTTCGTTACCTCGAACCATCTATGTGGTGGTTGAAGATGAACGAAAAGAACCCTGCGTTGAAAAACGTGAATATTCGTAAAGCTATTGCATTAGCAATTGATAAAGAATCACTTGTTAAGGACGTGCTGGCTAACGGTTCTGTCGCAGCCAATTACCTTGTACCAAAAGAGTTTGCATTCAATAATGGCAAAGACTTCCGTGATGGAGCGGGATCTTATCTAAAAACTGATAAGGATGAAGCAAAGAAGCTTTGGGAACAAGGTCTAAAAGAAACTGGACTTAAAGATGTTACTTTCACCTTCGTTGGTCAAGATACTGAGACTGCGAAGAAAGAAGATGCGTTCATTAAAGACCAATTGGAGAAAACACTGCCAGGAATGAAAGTTAATATCCAAAGTGTTCCTTTTAAAATTCGTATTGACCGTGAAGATAAACAAGATTATGATATATTACATGCTGGTTGGGGACCTGACTATGCTGATCCAATGACATTCATGGATCTATTCTTAACTGGCGGCGGCCAAAACCACATGAGCTACGGAAATCCAAAATATGATAAATTAATTAGGGATGCACAAGGTCCTTTAGCTGCTAAAGCTGATGAGCGTTGGAAAGCTCTTCAAGATGCTGAAAAAATTCTATTAGAAGATGATGCAGCATTTGCACCGCTTTATCAGCGTGCGGTAAACCTACTAGTTAATCCAAAAGTAAAAGGTTTGCAACACAATGCCTATTCTGATTTCAGTTTCCAATGGGTTAAAGTGTATAAATAGTATCAATTTCTAATCAAATAAGAAGAGAGTATATTATTCAATATACTCTCTTTTTACCTGTATCAGAATTGTCGAACAAAGTCGAAAATTCAATTAATTAGGAGGTGTAGGCATGGCGAAATATCTTTTACAACGGATTTTCTACATGATTTTAACTTTATTCATTGTTGTATCTATAACCTTTTTCCTCATGAAATTAATTCCAGGTACGCCTTTTAATAACTGGGAAAAACTCACGGAAGCCCAACGTAATATTCTGAATGCCAAGTATGGATTAAGTGATCCATTGCCAGTACAATACTTTCATTATATGGTGAATATGTTTAAAGGTGATTTAGGTATCTCCTTCCAATTTAACAATACCCCTGTCACAGAACTTCTTGCCCAGCGAATCCAACCTTCCGCAATTCTTGGTGTGCAGTCAATGGTTGTAGGGGCACTATTAGGGATCTTATTAGGAGTTATCGGTGCGCTGAAACAAAATACTTGGGTAGACTATGGTGCAACTTTCATAGCTGTTATTGGAAAGTCTATTCCTTCTTTTATTTTTGCGGGATTACTACAATATTATGTCGCCGTTAAATTAGAATGGTTCCCAGTTATGTTTTGGAGAGGGCCGGAATACACAGTACTTCCTACAATCGCTTTAGCGATGTTTCCAATCTCTATTGCGGCCCGTTTCATGAGAACAGAAATGGTTGAAGTTTTAGGTTCAGATTACATTACCTTGGCTAAAGCAAAAGGGGCCAGCTTTTGGCAAATTAGTTTAAAGCATGCACTGCGTAATGCTTTAATTCCAGTAGTAACAGTAATGGGTCCGTTAACTGTCAGCCTTATGACAGGTTCTTTAGTAATAGAGAATATCTTTGGAATTCCAGGTATTGGAGAACAATTCGTAAAATCAATTATGGTAAATGACTATCCAGTCATTATGGGTACAAATATATTATTTGCAGTATTATTCGTATTTGTAATATTAATAGTCGATATTCTTTACGGTATTATTGACCCGCGTATACGGATTTCGGGGGGGAAGAGTTAAATGGTAAACAAAGAAACTAGCATCTCAAAAGAAATGTTTGCACCTGCCAATATCGATCCTTCCAAAAGTGAAAAAATTGCTAAGCCAAGCTTAAATTTTTGGCAGGACTCATGGCTTAGGCTTAGAAAAAATAAAGGTGCTGTTGTCAGTTTGGTAGTAATCGTCATTTTGGTAATATTGGCATTAGTAGGTCCATATTTAACGCCATACCAATTTGATACGCAAGTTGCCAAAAATAATAATCTGCCGCCGCGTGTTCAAGGTTTAGAAAATGTCCATTGGCTTCCGTTTGATGGTACCTTAACTAGAAGAAACGGTACCGAATATAATGCTTATGAAGTCCGCAATGTTAAAGAATATTATTGGCTGGGGACAGACGGCCTTGGCCGGGATATTTTTGCCCGTCTTTGGAAAGGTACGCAAATTTCTCTTTTCATTGCATTTATGGCTGCGTTAGTCGATATGCTTATTGGTGTAACCTATGGAGCTGTTTCTGGTTATATTGGTGGAAGAGTAGATAGTGTCATGCAGCGGATTCTCGAGGTTATAGTTGGGATTCCAAACTTAATCGTTGCGGTATTAATGATTCTTGTATTGAAGCCGGGAATAACCCCAATTATCATTGCAATCACACTTACAAGTTGGACGAGTATGGCTCGTGTTGTTCGTGCGCAGGTGCTGAAGTTTAAAAACCAGGAATTTGTACTGGCAGCTAAAACATTGGGTGCCTCAAATAGTTCAATTATCTTTAAACACATGATTCCAAACATGTTTGGTGTTATCATAATTAACACGATGTTTTCTATTCCAAATGCGATCTTTTTTGAAGCGTTCTTAAGCTTTATCGGTTTAGGGCTTCAAGAACCAAACGCATCTTTAGGTACATTGGTGAATGACGGATTTAAATCAATGATTGCTTTTCCATATCAGATGGTTGTTCCATCAATCATGATTGCAGTAATTATGGTTTGCTTTAACTTAGTAGCTGATGGATTACGGGATGCCCTTGATCCAAAAATGCGTGATTAGAAGGCAGGTGAATAAGAATGGATAAAATTTTAGAAGTTAAGGATTTAAATATATCGTTTCATACTTTTTCAGGTGAGGTAAAAGCTATTCGCGGTGTCAGCTTCGATTTAATAAAAGGGGAGACTTTGGCGATTGTTGGTGAATCTGGTTCTGGTAAATCGGTTACGTCTAAATCAATCATGGGTCTGCTTCCTGCACAAAATTCTGAGATTAAAAGTGGTCATATCCTTTTTGGTGGGAAGGATTTAACGAAGTTGTCAGATAAGCAAATGCAAAAGATCCGCGGTCATGAAATATCAATGATTTTCCAAGACCCGATGACTTCACTAAACCCAACTATGAAAATAGGAAATCAAATCACGGAGCCGTTAATAAAACATCAAAATATGAGCAAACATGCGGCAAAAGAAAGAGCAATAGAGCTTCTAAGACTTGTGGGAATTCCCAAGCCTGAAATTCGGGTGAATCAATATCCTCATCAGTTCTCAGGAGGAATGAGACAAAGGGTAGTTATCGCGATTGCACTTGCATGTAATCCTAAAGTTCTGATCGCTGATGAACCTACAACTGCACTTGACGTTACGATTCAAGCCCAAATCCTTGAATTAATGAAAGATCTGCAAAAGAAGATTGATACTTCGATTATTTTTATTACACATGATCTTGGAGTTGTGGCAAATGTTGCTGATAGGGTGGCGGTAATGTATGGAGGTAAGATTGTAGAAATTGGGACCTCGGATGAGATTTTCTACAATCCGCAGCATCCGTATACATGGGGACTAATAAGCTCAATGCCTGACATGGAAACAGATGATGAAGAGCTATATTCCATTCCAGGAACACCTCCTGATTTATTAGATCCGCCAAAAGGGGATGCATTTGCACCTCGTAATCCTTATGCTATGAAAATTGATTTAGTACAAGAGCCTCCTTTCTTTAAGGTTTCAGAAACACATTATGCTGCAACATGGCTATTGCATCCCGACGCACCAAAGGTTGAACCTCCAGAGACAGTGAAGAGGCGCCAAAGTCAATACCAAGGGGTAAAGGGGGGGAAGTAAATGGCTGAAGGAAAGAAACTGCTTGAAATCAAAAATTTAAAGCAATATTTTAATGAAGGAAAACCAAATGAGGTTAAAGCGGTAGATAATGTTTCTTTTGATATATACCAAGGAGAAGTAATGGGATTAGTAGGTGAGTCAGGATGTGGAAAATCTACAACGGGCCGTACGATTATCCGATTATATGATGCTACTGGCGGCGAGGTTTTATATGACGGTATAAACGTACATGGAAAAAAATCAAAAAATGATTTAAAAAAATTCAACCGTAAAATGCAAATGATTTTTCAGGATCCATATGCTTCACTAAACCCAAGGTTAAAGATTGCCGATGTAATTGCAGAGGGAATCGATATTCATGGTTTGGCAAAAACGCGAGAAGAGCGCATGAACCGTGTATATGAGCTGCTGGAAACTGTTGGTTTAAATAGAGAGCACGCCAATCGCTATCCACATGAATTTAGCGGAGGGCAGCGACAACGAATTGGAATTGCCAGAGCGCTAGCTGTTGAGCCTGAATTTATTATTGCTGATGAACCAATCTCTGCATTAGACGTATCAATTCAAGCACAAGTAGTTAATTTAATGAAAAAGCTTCAAAAAGAAAAAGGGTTAACCTATCTATTTATTGCCCATGATTTATCAATGGTTAAATATATAAGTGACCGGATCGGTGTAATGTATTTTGGTAAGATGGTCGAGCTTGCACCTGCAGATGAGCTTTATAAAAATCCACTTCACCCATATACACAGTCACTATTATCAGCAATACCTGCTCCTGATCCAATTAGTGAGCGAACAAGAAAACGTAAAACCTATGATCCTGCATGTCACAATTATGCAGATAATGAATCCATTGAATTTAGGGAAGTAACTCCCGGGCACTTTGTCCTTTGTTCAGAAAAAGAATTCAAACAAATTCAAGAAAATTCTAAGAAATAGAAAAAAACGATCTCGATTTACAATTGAGATCGTTTTTTATCTACAGGTATGAAAGGAAGACGCTTCCGCTTTTATAATTTAATTTTTTTTACCGCCAACCATTTTCCATCCAGTCCGGTATTTCGCACTTTCATCAGTAAATTCAGTTCTACGCTTACCACCGAATATTTTTTCCCCAATACCATTGGTTATAACACCCATTAAAGCAGTAATGCCAATAATTAATAAAGCAACGATCATCAAATCTGTTATGTAAGCACCCATCATGAATTCCTCCATTAAGTTAATTAAAGAAAACGATCTGATTATAAACCTTCCCTTATTTTATTGTAAAAGAACTCGTAATTTATTGAAAGTAAAAATTATAGAAATTCATCAATTAATGAATGCGTTTTCATTTAGTGCCATTTAATTGAGAATTGAAGTTAAGAGTAAATTAAGATTAGACTTTTAAAATGAAGGCAGTAAAAAAGCATGCACCTTTCCGTATGGCAATTACCCATATAGAAAGGTGCTGAATACGAAGATTTTAATGTTGGAAGTAATTTTTTTAAATGTAGAAGCTTTATAATGGAAAAAAATATGAAACCTTTTAGAAAATTATTCGTCTAATACCATGTAACCAAATAAATTGAAATTAGCTTCTGTGGATATTATTTTTCAAAAAAGGGATACCTTTTTTTGAGACAGTGGTGTATAATTTATGATAGAAATTACTTATTTATAATTATTTTAATTACGAAAAAAAGGGTTTCTTCCACAATAAAAATGGGTACATGACTATATAAGATTACAAGTATGTAAATTAAAGAGGAGTGTGAAGAACGGATGGTTACACTATACACTTCACCAAGTTGTACATCATGCAGGAAAGCAAAATCATGGTTAGAAGAACATGAAATTCCATACACTGAAAGAAATATCTTCTCTGAGCCATTATCCATGGACGAGATTAAGGAAATTTTACGAATGACTGAAGATGGTACGGATGAGATCATCTCTACAAGGTCAAAAACTTTTCAAAAGTTAGATGTAAACTTGGATTTAATGCCATTACAGGATTTATTTAAATTAATAAAAGAAAATCCTGGTTTGTTACGCCGCCCAATCATTATTGATGAAAAACGTCTACAGGTTGGTTATAATGAGGACGAAATCAGACGCTTCTTACCTAGAAGGGTTAGAACTTTTCAGTTGCGTGAAGCGCAAAAAATGGTTAATTAAATAAAAGACCTTCTTATGAAGGTCTTTTTTTCTATACGCATTTAATTTGAATATTATCATTCATTTTGCTATGATTAAGGGAATATCTTATATTAATCATTAGGCTAACTAACGGTTTTTAAGATTTTATTTTTTTTTATTTCCCATATAAGTACTTTTGTCATAAAATGAAAGTACAAGAGTATTTCCTTTTTTAGATGTCAATCATAATAGTATTATCTGCTTGGGGGTATTTGTCCCTTCAATACGGAAACGGAAGGGAGAGGTTATGATGGAGATTGAACGAATTGATGAATATACTGTGAAATTCTACATTTCCTACGGTGATATTGAGGAGAGAGGCTTTGATCGCGAAGAAATCTGGTACAATCGAGAGCGCAGTGAGGAACTCTTTTGGGAAATGATGGATGAAGTTCATGGTGAGGAAGATTTTGTTGTTGAAGGCCCACTATGGATCCAAGTCCAAGCACTTGATAAGGGGTTAGAGGTTCTTGTTACCAAGGCCCAACTCTCAAAAGACGGACAAAAGTTTGAGCTCCCTATCCCTAATGACAAAATAAAGGACATTCCCGTTGATGACAAAATTGAAGAGATCTTAGATCAGCACTTTAGTCATCATCATACAGATGAAGATGAATTAATGCTAGAGGAAGAGACTTTGGAATTCCTACTTGCCTTTAAGGATTTTGAAGATATTATTAGCTTATCAAATCGAGAAGGTTTAGATAATTTAGATACAAAGCTTTATCACTTTGATGGAAAATATTATTTATATACTGAATTTCCCGAAGATGTATATGAAGAAGATGAAATAGATGATATTCTCAGTATTTTATTGGAATATGGTTACGAGACACAGCTTACCATTCATCGAATTCAAGAATACGGTAAAGAGATTATGCCGAAAGACGTATTCTCGGAAATACGAAAATATTTTAGCTAATAATTATACCGATTTCACATTTGAAATCGGTCTTTTTATCATTGGATATATTTGAAAATTTTGGCAGGTGAGTGCACTGAAAAACACGGTTAGGGTGGTCTTATTTTTAGCTATTTTATCCGGATTATTGTTTTATTTTAAAGACCAACTGGAAAGCGGCATCTTCGGATTCTTGAGTGTTTTAATTACACTGTCTGTTATTTTTATAGGGTTTGTCATTTTCTTTGAGAATCGTCATCCTACACAAACCATTACCTGGCTAGTGGTTTTAGGAAGTTTTCCGTTAATCGGGTTTATTTTTTATTTATTGTTCGGGCGCAATTATCGAAAGGAAAGGATGTTTAGAAAGAAATATTTCCTTGATAAGCAAGCGTTTCTAACCGTTGAGGGAGAGGACGATCTAAGGAGTCAGGAGAAACTCAGTTTAATGGGGCAACATCAGGGGAAATTATTTAGGCTGGCTCAGAAACTGGGGAATAGTCCGATTTCCTTTGATACCTCTACAAAAGTTTTAACAAATGGAGAGGAAACCTTTCGACACATTACCGAACAACTAAAAAGGGCAAGACATCATATTCACCTTGAATATTATATTGTTCGTCACGATCTGATCGGTCAGGAAATTAAAGAAATATTAATTCAAAAGGCAAGTGAAGGTGTTAAGATTCGATTTCTTTTTGATGCGGTCGGCTCCTGGCAGCTTTCTAAAAGCTACATTAATGATTTAAGAAATGCGGGTATTGAAGCTGTTTCGTTTGGGCCTGTAAAATTGCCTTTTTTAAATAATAAATTTAACTTCCGTAATCACCGAAAGATTATTGTCATTGATGGGACCATTGGATTTGTAGGCGGGTTGAACATCGGGGATGAATATTTAGGGAGAAACGAAGAAATTGGGTTTTGGCGTGATACCCATTTAATGCTGAAGGGCGAAGCAGTCCGTACACTCCAATTAATCTTTTTACAAGACTGGTATTATATGACCAATCATAGCTTTCTAACAGCGGAATACCTTTCACCTCAATTAGATAATAAACGTCATGGTGGTGTACAGCTTATTGCAGGGGGGCCTGATAATGAATGGAGCGTCATTAAAAATATCTTTTTCTCCATGATTGCATCAGCTGAAAAATCTGTTTGGATTGCATCCCCATATTTTATCCCAGATGAAGATATATTCTCAGCAATTAAAGTGGCAGCCCTGAGTGGTGTCGATGTAAGACTCCTTGTGCCAAATCGCCCAGATAAACGAATCGTCTTTCATGCATCAAGATCCTATTTTCCAGAATTGCTTGAAGCTGGGGTAAAAGTGTATGAATATGAGCGCGGGTTTATGCATAGTAAAATTATAATTGTCGACAACGAACTCGCTTCGATTGGAACCTCTAATATGGATATGAGGAGTTTTCACTTGAATTTTGAAGTGAATGCATTTTTATTCCGAACTAAAAGTACGGAAGAGCTTGTGGAAGAGTACACCAATGATTTAAAGTATGCTAGACAGCTCGATATGAAAACCTTTCAGCAAAGGCATATTGGTTTTAGAATTTTAGAATCAACCGCTAGGTTATTATCACCACTACTTTAATTATATGAAAATGTAGAAACTCGTCGAAAAACCGGCGAGTTTTTTAATAATTAAAAGGATTATGGTGGGGGATAGTCGAATTGATAGATATAAAAGGAGGGGAATGTTTTGTTAACTGCATTAACCAAAACTGGGAAAAAGATTTGCTTAGGGTTTGATTACAAGAAGGAAACACTTATGTCACTGCGCGATAAGGAGGAATTTGTTTGTCCAGTCTGTAGGGAAACAGTTTTGCTGAGACTGGGGGATCAAAGAATCTTTCACTTTGCCCATAAACAAAGTAGTCAATGCCGTGAACTTTACGAGAATGAAACTTATGAGCATCTAGAGGGGAAGAGGCAGCTTTTTCAGTGGCTTCTCAAACAAAATATAGGATCAGTTCTTGAGTATTATGATCGAAACATCCAGCAGCGGCCCGATATTATGTTTAAATATAATGGCCAAAGGTATGCATTAGAATATCAATGTTCTACATTACCTGATAAAGTTTTGACGAAAAGAACTAATACTTATTTAGAAAATGGTTATACCCCGTTATGGGTCATATCTAGCAGCCATCTTCATCAAAAACGAAAAGATCTTATTACATTGTCAAACTTCCAATATTCATTTTTAAGAACTGCATCATCCGGGAAACTTTATATCCCTGCTTATTGCCCCGATAAACAACTCTTTCAATTAGTGGAATCAATTACTCCCTTCTCCATAAAAAATTCTTTCGCACATCTTTCATCACTACCAATTCAAACCATTGAGCTGGATGCTATACTAGAACCACAGAATGACCATCCCATTTCCCAGTCAAGCTGGAATAGGGAAGTGGAAAGATATATGTTTAACTGGGCCCTTCATCCAAGGACCGAGCATAAGCCCTTTTTGCAGGAGATTTATAACCAAGGATTAAATATCTTCCTGTTTCCTCCTGAAATTGGTCTGCCAGTTGCCCATTCTGTCCTTATTCAAACACCTCCGTTTATTTGGCAAACCTATTTGTTTGTCGATATTTTAGCCCACAAAAATACCAAAGATTTAATCACGCTCAAAGAGGTTAACACTTCCTATCAAAAAAGAGTCCAAAAAAAACAGATCATAGTTCGTCATCTGCCACAAGTGAAAAATGCAACTCCGTTTACGGCAATGATTGAGTATCTAGAACTTCTTGTGAAAATAAATTTCCTTAAAAAGAAAGGTGACAGGATATTTGAAGTGCAAAAGAAAATTCTAATCCCTCATACCAACCGTGAAAGAGAAGAAGCAAAACAGAATTTCTTAGCCCAATATGAAAATGTGCAATCAAGATGATAGAAGTGGGAAATTAATACTAATAACCCCCATATGGGCATAATATAGTAGGAGGGTATTTCGATTTGTTTTTAAAGGATATAAGCAAAATAAGGAGAATAATTTAATAGTAAGTATTTCCAAGTAAAATGAATGGAGGATAAATAATGGCGAATGAAACAAAAGTAAAGCAGCTGCCAGCAAGAAGTGAAATTCCTGTTGAGGATACGTGGAAATTAGAAGATATTTTTGCGAGTGATCAGGATTGGGAAAAAGAGTTTCAAGAAATTAAGAAAGAGATACCTGAGATAAAGCAATACGAAGGAAAACTAGGAGAAAGTGCTGAAACGCTCTATCAAGCTTTACAGTTTCAAGACAAATTGTTAGAACGAATCGGTAAGCTCTATACATATTCCCATATGCGCTATGACCAAGATACAACGAACTCCTTCTACCAAGGCTTAGATGACAGGATGAAGAATCTCTATTCCCAAGCGGCCAGCCAGCTAGCATTTATTGTTCCGGAAATTCTATCAATTGACGAAGAGAAAGTAAATAGTTTCTTAAATGAAAAGGCAGAATTAAAATTATATCAACATGCAATTGAAGAAATCAATTTACAAAGACCACATGTACTTAGTGCAGAACAGGAGGCGTTACTCGCTGAAGCTAGTGAAGTAATGGATGCCTCTAGTAATACTTTTGGTATGTTGAACAATGCAGACTTAGAATTTCCCACCATTCAAGATGAAAACGGCGAGGAGGTCGAAGTAACTCACGGACGTTACAGCCGCTTCTTGGAAAGTGCAGATCAGCGTGTCAGACGTGACGCTTTTGCCGCCGTTTATAAGACTTATGGAGCTTTTAAAAATACTTTTGCAAGTACGCTAAGCGGGAATGTAAAAAAGGATAATTTCAATGCGAGAATACGGAAATATGATTCCGCAAGACATGCGGCATTATCAGCGAATAACATTCCTGAGAGTGTTTATGATAACCTAGTGAATACAGTGACGGAAAATCTTCACTTGTTACATCGCTATATAAAGCTCCGTAAGAAGGTACTCGGACTTGAGGAGCTTCATATGTATGATTTGTATACACCGCTGGTGAAAGATGTAAAAATGGAAATTAAGTATGAGGAAGCAAAAGATTTAGTGGTAAAGGGTCTAGCACCATTAGGTGAGGAATATTCAAATATCCTTACAGAAGGATTCGAAAACCGCTGGGTGGATGTTCATGAGAACAAAGGTAAACGCAGTGGTGCCTACTCATCCGGAGCCTATGGCACGCATCCTTACATTTTAATGAACTGGCAGGATAATGTAAATAATTTATTTACGCTTGCTCATGAATTTGGCCACTCCGTGCATAGTTACTATACTCGCAAAAACCAGCCGTATGCATATGGTAATTACTCCATATTTGTGGCGGAAGTAGCCTCCACCTGTAATGAGGCACTGCTCAATGACTATTTATTAAAAACCATTGATGATGAACAAAAAAGAATTTACCTACTGAATCATTATTTGGAGGGCTTTAGGGGGACTGTGTTCCGTCAGACCATGTTTGCTGAATTTGAACACTTAATTCATCAGAAGGCACAAAATAATGAGGCATTGACCGCTGATTCCTTAACTGAAGCTTATTATGCATTAAATAAGAAGTATTTCGGGGAAGAGGATATTGTTATTGATGAGGAAATCGGTTTGGAATGGGCAAGAATTCCGCATTTTTATTACAACTATTATGTATATCAATATGCTACAGGATTTAGTGCTGCAACAGCATTAAGCAAACAGATTCTTGAAGAAGGCGAGCCTGCTGTGAAGCGTTATATTGAAGAATTCCTCAGTGCAGGAAGTTCCGATTATCCAATTGAGGTTCTTAAAAAGGCAGGAGTAGATATGACCAGTGCTGCTCCAATTGCGGATGCTTGTAAGGTATTTGAAGAAAAATTAAATGAATTAGAAAAACTGTTATCCTAAGAACAGCGAAGGGGCCCGTTTAGCAAAACAAACTAGCGATTGGCACTAGATCAGGGCAATTACCAAAGGTTATGTACTTTTAAAAATGGGATGGAGCGTTTAGGCTCCAACCCATTTAAAAGCCTCTAAAACGTCTCCGATCATTTAGATAAACAATAAAAATAAGTATAGATATAAACAGGATGGGCGCACTTAGCAGCATAGGGAAAATGTGAATTAATGCAAGGAGATTAAGAAAAAAGGCAAGCGCAATAAAAAGAATCATAATGATATAAGGTAATTTGCCCATTTAAAAGCCACCTTTTTGTTTACTTATTTTAAGTCTATTGTCCAAATCGTGAATTTATTACTATATGACAATATTGTGAAATAAAGCACAAGCTTATTGTCATAGGCTGATGCAGCATGGTATATTCTATACGTGAAGTTGATCACAACAAACATATACCCCTTTTGTTTGACCGTGAAAAATTTCTCCCATCCCCTTTGTTCGTATTAATAGAAAAATGCCTTACAGTCGGAAATGCTGTGAGGCATTTTTAATTCAGTTGAAAAACCTAATTATAAAAAAAGACAAGTGCCAATCGTCTCGTGATTGACACTTGTCTATTCATCAATATATCGCCAAAATGTACCATATTTAGCTGGTATTTGCTCAACCACCTGCTTTAACAAGAGCTTTTTCATTTCCCGTTCAATTTGCGAAATCGACATATTATAAACAACGGCAATTTCCTTTGAAGCAACAAACTTAAAAAACTTAAGAAATGATTCTAATGGCGGCGGTGGTGATTTCTCCGGTCTTTCAGAAAGCATTTCTTCTAATATTTGTACATAAACCTCATAGTGGTAAGAACCGGCAATTTTAATCCCTTCATCCTCAATATTTTCATTGAAAAATACCAGGGTTGGAATTTCAGTTACATCCATCTCGGAAGTAATTTTTAAATCACATTGAAAGGCCTTGGCCGCGCTGTCGGAATGAATATCTTTCATGAATTCCTCGACATCTAAGCCAGCACTATCCGCACATTCCTTTAATACTTCTAAGTTTGAAGGGTTTTGCTTTTCTAAAAATAACATTTCCTGGATTCTGCGAAAGAAACGTAATCCCGCTCGTCTTCCTTGTAATTCAGCCGCTTTAATCGCTATGGAGACAATATAAGGATTATCAATCGGATTCTCTAACCAAAGACTGCCGTCGCAAGACATCCCCGACCTGCTGGCTGTTTTTTCCCAAACTTGAGCAATATTTTCATAGTTCTTCTTTTTACTCAAATTTAAGTTAGCTAATCGTCCACTTAATACATGTTTAATGGAAAAGTACCGGCCATACTCAATTCGAAGTTTTTTGACAATCGGCTCTAATGCCCAGCACTCAGGACATAGCGGGTCAATAAACATATATATTTCGATTGGTTTTTTCTCATTCCCATTGAAAGAATTCTTGGGAACAGGTGACGAAGAATTATTCACAATTTTCACCCGTAATCTCGCCATCATCAGGCGTGTTAATCATATGTTGGGCAGTAAGATGCAGTCGCGCGTAAAATTCCTCTCTTACCGGCCCTTCTAATCCGATTATATCCATCGCTTTCTTCATACATGATAACCAAGCCCTTGCACGGGTTGGTGTAACGGGAAATGGTAAATGACGTGCACGCATCATCGGGTGACCATGTTCTTCTGTATACAGAGGAGGACCTCCTAAATATTGTGTTAAAAATTGCTTTTGTTTCCGGGCAATCTCAGAAAATTGATTCGGAAATATGGGCGCAAGGTCAGGATGTTGTGCAACAAGGCTATAGAAAGTGTCGACAAGACGGTGCAGTGTATCTTCACCAATAACTTCAAATGGTGTAAGTTTATTATCGATCATGTTGACAACTCCTTTCATCGATATTGTATTCATATTTTAACAATGCCCATTTCATATCTCAAATGAATTGCCTTGAAAAAGACTGATTTTTAAAATTGAAACTTTTTAATCTCATGGCTTTATCAAACTAGCGTGTTGATTTCCGCTCTAATCACGCTAATTATTATCACTAACCTTTAACACACCCTATGTAATAAAAGTGGCTGTTCCTATTTAGTTTTAGTTTGTTTATATTTTTGATTATAGAAACGGCGGACTTTATTTTGGGTTTGCCGTTCTGGGATTTTAAATCGGGCTAGAAGTGCGTGAAAACTTTTAAGGCCTTCTTGATAATCACCTACTTCATATTCCATTTCATAATCTTCATGTTCAAGATAGATACTGTGGTCAAGTACGAGTAGTCCATTATCATAGGAAATCTCTGCTCGATTAGTCATAAGTGAACCAAAATATTCAATTTTGGCGAAAGGGATGTTATTATCTTGTATTAATTGTTTTATTTGTCCACCAGGTAGTCTGCCTTCATTAATAGCCGCAGTTGTTTCCTCGTAAGTTAATTTTTGATTAGTTTCAAGCAGCCCAATCTCTCTTGGCTGTTTAAGAGTCATCACATAGTCCGTGCCTTTTTTTCGAATCCTTAATGCACTATCTGCTTTTTTTAAAGCAAAATCTGGCGTATCAAAGTACAGATTCTCCTGAGTGAAAATATGCTTTTCCCCAATGTTAAACGAAAGTAAAATTCTTTCATATTCTGCTTTTGTTAGCATGTTTTTAAACTCAATTTCAATATTTTGTGACATCTTTTGTCTTCCTTTCGCCATTAAGATAATTTCATCATACCGATGAACGTTGGATGCTGTCTAGTTTCCGCTTATTGATCATTTTAAAAAAGCAATCCTTGGGAGAAATGGTCCGATTATGCTAAAATAGGAAAGTGAAAGATGGAGGTTTAGTCATGAAGAAGAAAATAATCATTCAAACAGCAATAGTAACCGATCATAAACTAATTTTAGAAACTGATGAATCTATTACCGGGTTAATTCCTAGTGAGCAAATACTTGTTGATTCAGATAATAGTGCATTTATTTACCTTTTGGAGGATCAAGAAGACTATACATATATTGTTTTAGCGGAAGACTTCTGGTCTTATTTAAAAACAGCAAATGAACTAAAACTACCTGTACTTGTTAAATCTAATCAAGAACAAATTGAACTCATAAACTTTCATGATGAACTAGAATATATCCTGAGCAATATTAAAGGCAATAGTAACTATGGTGATGAGTTTGTAACGAAAGTGGAGGGATTTTTCCTAACTGTTTGAGCTTTGCGCTGAAGCGGAAAAAAGTTTCGCTCATCTAAACAATTTGGTTTTCTTTGAGGTGAATTCATGAAGCATTGGGATCAATTTTTAGCACCATATAAACAGGCAGTTTCTGAATTGAAAGTAAAATTAAAAGGGATGAGAGGGCAGTATGAGTTAGATTCCTCTCATTCACCGATTGAATTTGTAACAGGCAGAGTCAAACCAATTGCAAGTATTCTTGATAAAGCGAACCAAAAAGGGATTCCGCTTGAAAGCTTGGAAGAGGAGATGCAGGATATAGCCGGCATGCGGATTATGTGTCAGTTTGTCGATGATATTCATACTGTGGTTAATTTATTAAGGATTCGCAACGATTTTGAAATTGTAGAAGAAAGAGATTATATTTCTCACGAAAAAACAAGTGGATACCGCTCATACCATGTTGTCATTCAATATCCCGTCCAAACTATTCATGGGGAAAAGAAAATTCTTGCTGAAATCCAAATAAGGACGTTAGCGATGAATTTCTGGGCGACCATCGAACATTCACTTAACTATAAATACAAAGGAGTATTTCCTTCAGATATCAAAATGAGATTACTAAGAGCTGCAGAAGCGGCATTTCGTTTAGACGAGGAAATGTCTTTAATACGTGGTGAAATCCAGGAAGCACAAGCATTTTTTACCCGAAAAAAGGAATTGACACAAGAGGAAAAAAACTAACATCCGCCTGTGAATGCCGATTTGTAAGGAGAAAATAAGATGAAATTTGCGATTACATCAAAAGGGGATCAAAAGTCCAATATTTTAATGAGTAAAATGAGGACATATTTACTTGACTTTGATCTTATTTACGATGAAGATCAACCTGATATTGTTGTTTCCATTGGCGGTGACGGGACACTTCTCTATGCGTTCCACCGCTACAGCAGCCGGCTAAGTAAAACAGCATTCGTCGGAATACATACTGGGCACCTTGGATTTTACGCAGATTGGATACCGGATGAAATTGAAAAGCTGGTAATAGCCATCGCAAAAACCCCATATCAAGTTGTAGAGTACCCGCTTCTTGAAGTCATTATCCGCTACACACATGCCGGAAAAGAATCCCGTTACTTAGCACTGAATGAATCTACGGTGAAAAGTGTCGAGGGTACACTTGTGATGGATGTAGAAATTCGAGGAGAGCATTTTGAACGGTTCCGTGGTGATGGCCTTTGCATTTCTACTCCATCAGGCAGTACAGCTTATAATAAAGCTCTTGGCGGGGCGATCATTCATCCGTCGATTTCAGCCTTACAAGTTGCAGAAATGGCTTCTATTAATAACAGGGTGTTTCGAACAGTTGGCTCTCCGCTAATATTGCCAGCACACCATACCTGTATGCTTAAGCCAGTAAAAAAATCTGATTTTCAGGTAACCATTGATCACCTGACACTACTTCATAAGGACGTTAAATCGATCCAATATAGGGTACCAGAAGAAAAAATTCGTTTTGCCCGCTTTAGACCGTTTCCATTTTGGAAAAGGGTCCATGATTCATTTATATCTGATTAAGCCGGAGGACCTTGTTGATGGAAGCACGTTTTAAGTTGAACTGGATTATTGATAAGTCCAGTGCGGGTTTATTAGTTAAAGAGTTCTTAAAACAAGAAGAAATCTCCCGAATTGCTTTAACGGATATTAAATTTAGAGGCGGCTTTATTCTTGTTAATAATGAGGAAGTGAATGTAAGATATAAGCTAAACGAAGGTGATTCGTTGTCTGTGATTTTTCCTGCTGAAATTCCGAGTGAGGGAGTTATGGCGGAGAATATCCCGTTAACCATATTGTATGAAGATGAATTTTTACTTGTGGTAAACAAACCAGCGATGATGAACACGATCCCATCTCGTGAACATCCGAAAGGCAGCCTTGCAAATGCTCTTGTGGGATATTACCAGCGAGTGGGGATTCAGGCGACTTCCCATATTGTCACAAGGCTAGACCGTGACACTTCAGGAATAGTTTTAATCGCTAAGCACCGTCATGTTCATCATTTATTTAGTAAAATGCAGCAAAATGGATTGGTGAAAAGGACATACGAAGCTTTTGCAAGTGGTATACTTGAAGTTGATAATGGAACTATTATTGAACCGATTGGCCGCAAACAGGATAGCATTATTGAACGGGAAGTACGGGCTGATGGTCAATATGCTTGTACCCATTATAAGGTAATTAAGAGCTACTCTACATTTACTCATCTCGAGCTTAGACTTGAAACAGGGCGTACACATCAGATAAGAGTTCATATGTCGTTCTTAGGACATCCTCTGCTCGGAGATGATTTATATGGAGGAGATACTTCCTTAATCAAACGGCAAGCCCTTCATTGTAAAAAAATTCAATTCCTTCATCCCTTTTATAAAAAAGATATGTCCTTTTCGGCTCCACCCCCGGAGGATATGAATCGTATTTTAGAGGCTGACCTGCTTGAATAGCGGTCAGCCTTTTGTATTATTTTCAAACGAAACTAATCAAATTGTTTAAATTTTTCTTGAACATGTGGCATAGTAGAAGGAACAGACACCAATTCCATCTCCGGATAACGTAATGCCGTCAATTTACCGCCAAACACAGCTCCTGTATCTATGTTATACGTGTTATTAATAATACGGGGCTCTTTGACCGGAGTATGACCATAAACAATACAGGCATTGCCATGATAATTTTTTGCCCAATCCAACCTAACTGGTGATCCATCCGGATTTTTTTTACCAGTAATATCACCATAAAGGACAAATTCTTTTACTTTTCCATGTGTTTGGCCGATATATTCCTGTTTAATACCGGCATGTGCTATAACAAGCTTTCCATTGTCCAATACTAAGTAGAGTGGGGCTTTTTCATACAGCTCGATAAATTTTTTTCGAATGGATTGTTGATCTTTTTTATATAATGATTCATATTCAGCTACCGTGGTTTCTAGCCCGTGTGTCACCTGAACTTTATTTCCGAGAAAAAAGCGATACAGCTTATTGCAATGATTGCCTGGTGTGTAATGCGCATTTTGGTGTTGGACTACGAGCTGCCAAACGACCTCAATCACCTTAATGGATGCAGGCCCTCTGTCCGTTAAGTCACCAACAAAACCAAGAGTCCTTCCTGAGGAATGGACTGGTAACCCTGTTTCCCAACTGTAACCAAGCTTTAAAGTTAGTTCTTTCAATTCGTTAAAACAACCGTGTATGTCACCGATAATATCAATTTTCATAGGATGGCACCCCCTGTTAGTTCTTATTTATCTTTAGTTTATTCAGTTGCTTTTATAAGAAGGAATCCTAGTTTTGAAAGGTGGTTTAAATAATGGAACAACACATTTCTGTACTTTCGCTGCTTGTAGTTGTGACTACAGCATTTTTAACACCAATTATTCTGCATCGATTTAAATTGAATTTTATCCCGGTTGTGGTTGCAGAAATTATTATGGGTCTCATGATTGGGAAAAGCGGCTTCGATATTGTCCATCAGGATGCCTGGCTGTCCACCCTTTCGACACTAGGCTTCATTTTCCTTATGTTTTTAAGCGGGCTAGAAATTGATTTTACCGCCTTTCGCGGCAGCAAAAAACGGGATGCACTTGCTAATGGAAAAAAGGAGCCCAATACTTTTGTTACAGCAACGACGGTTTTTGCTGGAATTTTTATATTCTCCCTAATACTATCCTATCTATTTGTTCTAGCAGGATTTATTGATAATGCCTTTTTGATGACGTTAATTATCTCAACCATTTCCCTTGGAGTAGTAGTGCCCACATTAAAAGAGGCCCATTTGATGAAAACGGTCATCGGGCAAATCATCTTGCTTGTTGCGGTAATAGCCGATTTAGTAACAATGATTTTATTAGCCGTATTTGTTTCAATATATGAGGCTGGCCATGGGAATACGTGGCTGCTCTTGATATTATTTGGAGCAGGTATTGTTCTTTATTTTATTGGTAAGAAATTTAAAACTCGAACCTTTATTGAAACATTGTCAACAGGAACTGTGCAAATTGGCACAAGGGCGGTATTTACATTGATTATTGTACTGGTGGGCTTATCAGAGACGGTCGGTGCGGAGAATATCCTTGGCGCCTTTCTAGCCGGTGTTTTAGTTTCATTACTATCCCCCAACCAGGAACTCGTCCATAAACTTGATTCCTTTGGCTATGGCTTTTTAATCCCTATCTTTTTTGTGATGGTTGGGGTTAATCTGGATGTTTGGTCACTCTTTAGTGAAAAGAAGCTTCTATTGCTTATACCGCTATTATTGATTGGACTGCTTTTATCAAAGCTTGTGCCAGTTTTTCTATTAAAGATTTGGTATGATACGAAAACGGTTATTTCTTCAGGCTTTTTGCTAACCTCCACGCTTTCACTTGTGATTGCAGCTGCAACCATTGGTGAAAGGATGGAAGTAATAACTCCCCAAATGAGTGGAACCTTGATATTGGTGGCCGTGATTACATCAATTTTTACACCAATGGTTTTCAAAAAGCTCTTTCCGTTGGAGGCTGTGAAAAGCAAAAAGGTTAGTGTGGCATTTTTAGGTGCTAACCAGGTAACTCTATCTTTATCACAAGATTTAAAGTCAGGCCTTTATGCTCCGATTCTTTATCATACGAAAATGGAGAAATCAGATAAACAAATTGCTAATTCACTCTTTGATATTGTTGAAATCATCGATTACTCCATCGATTCTATTTCCAGAGCAAATGTTTTTCAATCAGAAATTGTAGTCATTTCTACTGGTGATGAGAATTTAAATGCAAGTTTGTCTATTGAAGCGAAGGAAAAAGGTGTTTCCAGGGTCATAGCCCGGATTGAAAGCATAGAACTAGAACAAAAATTACGTGAGCAAAATATTGAGGTGTTCTCTTCATTTATGTCGACAAAAACACTGCTTCGGGCATTAATTGAATCCCCAACAGTTATTAATATCTTGACCAATCAAGAGACAGGGCTTTATGAAATCAAGATGTTAAACACACACTTTGATGGAATGCATTTGAGGCAATTTCCATTTACAGGCGATGTAATCTTTGTTCGTATTTTTAGAGGAAAGGATTCGATTGTCCCTCACGGTGATACGGAATTGCAAATGGATGATCGTTTAATTGTTACCGGATCAAAGGAGTATGTTGTTGAATTGAAGCGGGAATTGGAATTTTGTGAGACATGCTAAAGAGTTTGGGAAAGAATAGTATCCGAGCCTTTTCATTTAAGGGGAAGTAGTGTAAAATTAGTACCAAGTACTAATATCATGTAATTATAGTAGGAGGACTATTTCAATATGAATCTTTCGGGAAAAACTTTTGTTGTTATGGGTGTAGCTAATAAACGCAGTATTGCTTGGGGAATTGCCCGTTCACTTCACAATGCAGGAGCAAGATTAATTTTTACATATGCGGGTGAAAGAATTGAGAGCAGTGTTCGTGATTTAGCTAACTCTTTAGAGGCAGAGGGAACTCTTGTGCTTCCATGTGATGTAACAAGTGATGAAGCAATTGCAAGCTGCTTTGCTGAAATTAAGGAAGCTGTGGGTACCATTCATGGTTTAGCACACTGTATTGCGTTTGCAAAAACTGAAGACTTAAAAGGTGAGTTTGTAAGCACATCAAGGGATGGATTCCTGCTTGCACAAAATATCAGTTCATATTCGTTGACAGCAGTGGCGAAAGTAGCGCGCGAACTAATGACTGAAGGAGGAAGTATTGTAACTCTAACATACTTAGGCGGAGAGCGAGCTATTCCAAACTATAATGTAATGGGTGTTGCAAAAGCCTCTTTGGATGCAAGTGTCCGCTACTTGGCTTCTGATTTAGGAAAAGACGGAATTCGTGTTAATTCCATTTCTGCTGGTCCGATCCGAACATTATCAGCAAAGGCAATTGGGGAATTCAATTCGATTTTAAGTGAAATTGAAGCAAAAGCTCCATTACGGAGAACGACTACTCCAGAAGAAGTCGGTGACACAGCCCTATTCCTATTCAGTGATCTTTCACGGGGAATTACTGGCGAAAACATCCATGTAGATTCTGGTTACCATATCCTTTAAAAAAAACAGCCTGCTAGCTCTTTAGCAGGCTTTTTGTTTGCCATAAATGAACCAAGATAGGCATATCGCATATATATAATGTGTGTGATTTCGTAACAAGGAGGTGAATTGCTTGTCAACGAAGAAGAGCCAGGGACCCATGTTATTTATCCACCAGGCGTTTGTAAGGCCGCCTTCAAATTTAAATATGCAGGATGTTTATACGAATCGACAGGAACCAGCACCACTCGAGGATGAACAGCCAGTGCAACAAAAAACTAAGAAAACACTCTCCCCTGCAAAAGAGGAACTGGCAGCAAACGAGGATGAGCCGTCAGTGCTACAAGAAACAAAAAAAACAATCCCCCCTGCAAAAGAGGAACTGGTTCTTGAAAATCAGGATAACTCGGTGCAGCTTGAGGTTCAATCCACAGAAAAACCAAAGGGGAAACAAAGGTCTTTCTTAAAAAAGGTCAAACCATTTAAAGAGATGGAACTGCTTGAGCGTTTAGACTATCTAATGAACTTTCCAAAAGTTCTGCCCCCTGTACCATGCGTCTTTTATACTGCGCGAGGAAACTTTCAAGGTTATTTAACAGAATACACAGACCAAGATGTAACCATACGTTTCCACAATCAAACCTCGAAAACCATTCCATTAGAACAGTTAACTAACGTCATTATGATTGGAATACAGAGATAAAGAAAATAAAAAAGCCAGCCGTTTTACGACTGGCTCATTTGTTCAATTTTTGTTAATCATCTTAGAATCTGATTAATAGTAGCCTCGAGCTCCAAGTAATTGGTCAGCTTTAATACTGCTGTTTCGTCCTTAATTGCAAAGTCCAAGGTTAACATCAGCGATACATTGCACTGCACAGAAGCAGCTTAAGTCAACGGTGATGCAATCTCTGCTCGCGCGGAATCTGTCAACTTTACAAACCTTCTTAAGGTCAATGCAGCATTTTTCTCCGCCTGAAACGAGATTAACCGGAACAAACTGTCCATTGTTATCCCGATGGCCTGGTACTAACACACGAAGAGTTGCACAGCAGTTATCAAATACATCCTCAACGCGGAAGAAGATAGATACACATGCATCACATTCCTCTGTTAAGAATGCATGAAATGGCGTACCATCAGCAGTACTTAGAACAAATACACGCGTATCAACCGGGTCTCTCCTTGTAGGCGACACCATCGATCCTAGCGGTTCGGTAAAGCAGCTAGTACACTCAGTACATTCTTGTTCAACTGCTTCAACTGCATTATCTTGAATATCCTTAATCGCACGAACTACTTCGCAAACGCAGTTTTCACCGTGAAAGTTGTTATTATTTCCACAACCCATTAATTTTTCCTCCTTATTCCGTGATATATCTTACAGTACTAACATATTTATATGAGCGCTTTTGGGAAACGGACAAACGCCTTGTTTGTCAAAATTAGGCTGGTCAATCATCTATTTAATCTCAGAAAGGATAGTAGCCGGTATGAATATAACCTATTTAACGTTGCTTCTATTATCGCTGGCAAGCTTTCGGCTGACGAGATTGCTTGTTTTCGATCGAATCTTTGAGTTTATTCGCGAACCTTTTTTTGACGAAGTAAGGGAGGAACATGAAGGGGAAGTTGAAATTTATTATGTTCCCAAAAAAGCAGGAATTAAGAAGTTTATAGGTGAACTGCTTAGTTGTTATTGGTGTACAGGAGTGTGGTCAGCTGCCTTTATAGTCGGTTTTCATTATATCTGTCCAGAATTTTCTAGACCAATAATCTTAGTTTTAGCAGTGGCCGGTTTTGCTTCCCTGATGGAATTATGTGTCCAGCTTTTTATCGAAAAATAATGCTTTCGTGGAGACAAGATTCGTTAATTCGACATATTCTAACTAGTAGCAAACACTGAAAGGGGAGAGAAGAAGTGAACAATAAAAATCAAAACAAACAAATGACACAATCCATTCGCAAATCGACAACTACTAAGAAGAATAAAGGCTGCGGATGCAGTAAAAAAACTTCAAAGTAACGCAAAAACTGCTGGTAAAACTGGCAGTTTTTTTAATTTAAGGTGCCATAGTTATTCAGTTATAATTTTGCAGGATATAGAAAAAACTAAAGTAGTATTCAAACACTCAACGGGACAAGGAAAGTGAAGCATATGAAAGTGGCATATCGTTTGATTATAAGTGTGAGTTTATTATTGTTGACGGCATGTTCTCAAAATCAGCCGGTTAAAGAAAGTCAATTAGCGCTCATGAAAACAACAAATCCGCCCCCGCTTAGTACGGAGCGGGAAAACAATAGTGATCGGGTAGAGGATATCAAAAGAGATGTGAGTTCTTTACCAGAGCTATATGACGTTGCGGTTATCAAAGGAGAAAAAGATACATTAGTGGTCTATAAGGTAAAACATATGCACAGATTTAAAATGAAGACAATCGAAAAGAACTTAAATAAGAAGCTAGAAAAAAAACATCCAAAGGAAAACTTTACAGTATCAAGTGATTATAAGATTTTCTTGGAAGCTGTCAGGCTGAACGAGGGGATGAAATCAGGAAGGTTATCACATTCTAAGGCTGAAAAGCGTTTAGAGGAAATTGTTAAGATGACGGAAGATATGAAGTAAGAAAGGATGTATCAGGATGGCTAGCAAGCAGAAAAAGATGACCCCTCAGCAGAAAAACTATCAAACACTACAACAAAAACATGAACTAAAGCGTCCAGTTTTAAAAAATTGTATTAAAGCATTTTTAGTTGGCGGGATTATTTGTATGATTGGCCAAGCTGTCAGTTATTTCTACATATATTATTTTAACTTTACCGAGCAGAACGTTGGAAACCCTACTGTTGCAACAATGGTCTTTTTTTCGATGTTGTTAACTGGTTTTGGCGTTTATGACCACATTGGCCAATTTGCTGGTGCGGGGAGTGCGGTACCGGTAACTGGGTTCGGGAATTCAGTAATCTCTGCAGCCATTGAACACCGGACTGAAGGGTTTGTCCTCGGTGTTGGTGGAAATATGTTTAAGCTTGCAGGTTCAGTGATTTTATTCGGAGTGTTCTCAGCGTTTGTTGTTGCATTAATTAAGACGCTACTTGTGATGTGGGGGGTTTTGTAATTGTTAAAGGGGCAGCAATCATGGGTTTTTAACAATCGGCCAATGATTACAGCAACAGGTGTAACAGGGGGACCGTTTGAAGCAAACGGCAACTTGGCGAATGACTTTGACCTGCTGTACGATGATTTATGGATGGGACAAGATTCTTATGAAAAAGCCCATCGGTTATTGCTCGAAGAAGCAATTAAAACCGCGATAAAAAAAGGGAATATCCAAAAAGAACAGGTCCAGTTTTTATTTGCCGGTGACTTGATTAATCAGATCACTCCAACAAGCTTTGCCGCAAGGACCATGCAGATTCCCTACTTCGGTTTATTTGGCGCCTGCTCAACATCGATGGAGGGTTTAGCCTTATCTTCCTTTGTCGTTAATTATCAGGGGGCAAATTACGTTTTAACAGGGGCATCCAGCCATAACTCTGCTGTCGAAAAACAGTTTCGCTATCCAACCGAATACGGGGGACAGAAACCGCCAACTGCACAATGGACGATTACAGGTGCGGGAGTTGCGCTGGTTGAGCCGAATAAACCGGGTGAGAATAATCCGGTGACCACGTCGGCAACAATTGGAAAAGTCGTGGATATGGGTTTATCAGATCCTTTTAATATGGGCGGGGCAATGGCTCCCGCAGCCGCGGATACCATTACCGCTCATTTTCGTGATTTGCAATTAGATCCATCATATTATGATTTGATTGTGACAGGTGACCTTGGACGAATTGGTCATGATACTGCTTTTGAATTGTTAAATAAAAATGGACTGAAAGTGGATAAAAAACAATTTCAGGATTGTGGATTATTGATGTATAAAGATGACCAGCCTGTTCAAGCCGGTGGCAGTGGAGCGGGGTGTTCGGCGACTGTCTTATATGGACATTTACTAAATGAAATGAAAAAGGGGACATACAAACGAATATTAGTCGTCGCTACAGGAGCATTATTGTCCCCGCTAAGCTTTCAACAAAAAGAGACAATTCCATGTATTGCCCATGCTGTTGCAATTGAGATGAATGGTGAAAAGGGGTGAATCGATGCTTGCAATGTTTTTTTGGGCCTTTGTTGTAGGCGGATTAATTTGTGTAGTAGGGCAATTATTGTTTGATGTAGCGAAACTCACACCGGGCCATACCATGAGCTTGCTGGTGGTTGCTGGAGCGGTCTTAGATGGGTTAGGGTTATATGAGCCACTGGTTGATTTTGCAGGTGCCGGAGCAACGATCCCGATTACCAGTTTTGGAAATTCTCTTGTTCATGGGGCACTCCAAGACGCTAAAGCACATGGAATTATTGGCGTTTTAACTGGGATGTTCCAAGTAACAAGCTCTGGTATTTCTGCTGCAATAATTTTTGGGTTTATTGGCGCACTAATTTTTAAGCCAAAAGGGTAAAATACTCATTTTTATAGCCAATTTTCCCATAAGGCTGTCATGCCTAGTACACATGATTAAGTAATTTCATATGTTATTAATGAGATTACCGAAAGTGAGGTGACAGTCTATGTGCTTTGGATACGGCGGCTACGGCTACGGCGGCGGTTATGGCTACGGTTCCACTTTCGTGCTTATCGTAGTATTATTCATCCTTTTAATCATTGTTGGCGCAAGCTTCTATTAATAGACAATGAGATGGAGGGGGCTGGACCTAAAAAGGGCCAGCCCTTTCTGTTATTACATAAGATTGAAGACAGTCCGAATATGTAACCCTTATCTTTGTAGTTAATTTCATCACATTCACCTTTTTTTCCCAACTTCATAGAATAAAGTAGTCTATGAAGGAGCGTGAAATTTTACCATGGATAATGGGTTCTTTAAGAACATAGAAAAGAAAACAGGCGTTAATATGAAAGATATTTTTGATTTAGCAAACTCCCTGCAAAATGCTAACTTTAAAGATGAAAAAACAGTTCGTAATGTCATCCGGAGAGTTTCTCAAATTGCCAATAAACCAGTAAGTAAAGACATGGAAGATCAAATCGTGAAATCGATTATTAACGATGGAAAACAGCTTGATTTTAATACAATTGCTCAAATGATGAATAAAAAGTAGAAAGGGGAATGACCAATTGTTTTTACAAATTGGTCTTCCTCTTTTTATTGATGGGAGCTAAAAATCTGGAACGATTAGCTTTCTTTCCCCGCCTGTTACTTGGAATGGAGATTAACAGCTCCTCCTTTGCTCTTGTCATCGCTACATAGAATAATCTTCTTTCTTCTTCAAGTGGAGCATAATCGCCGGCCCGGTAAGATTCAAGGGCAAAGTCGTGCGGTAAGCTACCGTCTACAGCACTGATCATATAAACGGTATTATATTCCAGCCCTTTAGCCCGGTGAATGGTACTAAGTGTGATGGCGTCAGTGAAATGTCTGCTCATATTCTTAATTTCCTTATTCATGGCCGACATATGCAGTGCGTGTTCCAACAAAGCCTCTATTTTTGTAAAGCTTTTGGATGCAACTTTAAGATCTTTTAAGTCATCAGAGCCTTTTTCAAGCTTACTCGATTCATTCCCTCGTTTCTTTAGAAAATCAAGGAATCCAATTTCTTTTTCAATTTGCTCAATCGCAACAGACGGCGATAAATGTTTAAGCCCGCGGATAAGGGTAACCGCCTTTTTTAATTTTTTCTCTTGAAAAGCGTGAGCAGTTTTTAGGTGCGAAAGGGCCTCTAGAAGGCTGCAATCCTTCAGAATGCTTTCGGCTTTTAGGTCTTTAAGGACCGATTGTTTTAAAAATAATAATGGCAGTAAATCGCTCATGGCATTCGGGTCGTCTTCATTTAGACTTACCTTAAGAAAGGAAAGGGCGCTTCTAACGATAAAACGATCGTAAAATGCCTCGGCATCTTGATCAATTTTAAAAGGGAGGTTCGAGGCGGCTAATCTTTCAAAGACTGCCCGCGAGCTGACATTTGTCCGATAAAGGATGGCAAAATCTCCGGGTTTCGCACCTTGTGAAATTCTCTCCTGTATATCGGTAACAATCATGGTAGCCTCTTCTTCTTCATCATATGGAAAAAACAATTGAGGAAGGATCCCTGAAGCGTATTGTGCTTCCATGCGTTTTAATCTGCGTTTTTTATTAAGGGCAATCATTTGATTAGCAGCAGCGACAATTTCATGTGAAGAACGATAATTCTGCTCAAGAGTTACTAATTTTGCCTTAGGAAAGTCTTTTTCAAAATCTAAAAGATAACTTGGGTCACTGCCCCTGAATGAGTAGATGGCCTGGTCATCATCACCAACCGCACAGACATTTTTATGTTTGCCAGATAACAGTTTAATCAGCTCATATTGAACCCTGTTTATATCTTGAAATTCATCAATTAGAAAGTATCTGAACTTGTCTTGGTAATACTCTAGAAGAGGAGGAGATGAAATAAATAACTGATAACAGCCAATTAACATATCGTCAAAATCAAATAATCCTTCTTTTTGTTTATATTCTTCATACTTTTTATATAAAAACACCGCGCTCTCTTCCCAATCAGATGTGGGTTTGACTTCATCCGGCATGAGAAGAGAATTTTTCCAAAAACCAATTTGCTGCAGTGCTAAATCATAAGCAAATTCCTTTTCAGACAATTGGAGGTCTTTCCCAGCCGCTTTAAGGATTTTATCGCGCTGCCAATCCTTCTTGAGTAATTTATTTGAGGACCAATGGGCAGCATCATGGAACATTAAGATTCGATAGAAGATACTGTGAAAGGTACCGGTAACAAGTTGATTGATCTTTCCTCGCTGAATATTTGGATAGGAAAGAAGGCGATTTTTCATTTCTGCAGCGGCCTTGGAGGTAAAAGTTACAAGCATTATAGAGCCAGGATCTACCTGTTTCACCTCGAGCATGTAAGCGGTTCTTGTGGTTAATACACGTGTTTTGCCGCTCCCTGCGCCTGCTAGGACTAATAACGAGCCATCTGTTTGGATGACGGCTTCTACTTGGCTTTTATCGAGGACCACACCTTTTTCAGCAAGCAATCGCAAATAGAGCGGCAGTTCCTGCTCTATATGTTTCTTGGATGGTGTATAAGGAATAGAGTATTCAATCGGTTTAGCAGGTTGAAATAGTTCTAAGTTTGTGTTTGTTACAGTAATGGTCCGTCCTTGGGGGATTTTGAAACCATTCCTCTCGATATAGTGTGGAGTAACATCCGATTTCTTAATGGGGTCAGAATCAAGGCATTTTTTTTCAGGTATATGGACATGAAAAAAATGTGGCTCCATCCCGATGCCGAGAAATAATCTTACTTTTTCATGGCAGGTGGGACAGTCAAGTTCTCCATTTTTTCCTGCTAGATATATTTTTTGGTACTGATCTCGAGCCAATTGTGAGAGTTGAATAAGCTGTTGTTGATAGAAAGCTGTTTTCATATATTAAAACCTCTATTTCGCGAAAATAACACATGTTCTATCTTAACAAAACCAGCCAGCTTCTGAAAGGGTTTGATTCATTATCTAGTTAAAAGAAGCACCTGCCGGTTAGTCGGCAAGTGCTTCTGTAGGAATTTGTTTTACCATTGTTTTATGAGGAATACCTGCATCCAAAAATTCTTCCGATACTACCTCATAGCCAAGTCCTGCATAGAAGGGAATCGCATGGGTTTGGGCATTTAGTTTTAGTTTGTGTAAGCCTTGTTTCCGAGCGAAGGTTTCGATGGCATTCATCATTTTTCTTCCTGCTCCGGATTTACGGGCTTCTTTTAACACACAAATCCGTTCGACTTTACCATAACCATCAACTACTCGAAATCTCCCTGCAGCAAGTGGATTGTCGGTATCTCCATACATAACAAAATGTGTGGCGTCATCCTCGTATTGGTCTATTTCCTCTTCAATCGGAACATTTTGCTCCTTAACGAAAACAATTTTTCTAATTGAAAAGGCATCTTCAAGTTCTTTTTGATTTTCAACAACTTTGATTTTCACGTCTTACGATTCCTTTCCAAGCCGAAATGTTTCATATACGGTCCAAGAACCATTCTCTAATTGATAAAGCAGATGAAAGCGGTCAATCGTTTCTTCATGATCAATTTTTGTCATCCGGAGTGACCCATAAACATCAGAGTGTTCATCATTTGACAGCTTTTGGCCAATCGTAATATGAGGGACAAAGGCATATTCTGTATTTTCATCATTCAATTCGCGATTGATATCCGAATGTAGGGTGGAAAGTTCGTTCGTTGGCTCCACCTTAAAATAGATTACATTATTTACTGGCTTGAAGGAACTGATTTTCGCCGTTTTTAAAGAAAAAGGGCCAGTCTTTTCAGCAATTTTACGTAGTTTATCAGCAAAAATCTTGGCATTTTCTTCTGTTGCTTCAAAAGCACTTTTTAATGTCAAGTGAGGAGGGATAAGAGCATAATGCGGATCGTAACGTTTACGATAAGAATTCACAACATCTTGAAGCTTTTTCGATGGGAAAATGACAACACCAAATTTCATGCGGTTACCTCCAATATAGAAATTATTTTACAAAAACATTGATAAAATCGCTTTCAATTATTATAGCAAATTTTCTAAATACATTAAATAAATTAAAATTTCTATAGAAGTTCTAAAAAAACATTTTAAGCGCCCGCTTTAAATCAGGCTGCCAATAGGTCCATGTATGGGTACCATTAAATTCTTCAAAAAAGTATGTAATTGGTTTTGCTTTTAATTTTTTTGCAAGTACCCTGTTTGGACGTAAAAAGTCTTTTACTTTTCCGTCCGTTGTTGGGACTTCTGTTTCTTGAGTTCCAATCACATGATAAATTTCTATAAGCTGCCCTTCTTTAAAATTTTCTACTAAATTGAGGACTTGCTCATCGACATATGGTGATTGAAGTACTACTTTTCCAAAGGAATGCGGATAGTGGACCGCTGTCATTAAGGAAACAGTGGCACCAAGAGAGTCACCAATTAATGCCCTAGTGGAACCCATTTGATAGGTTGGAAATTCCATATCTAGATAGGGAACTAATTCGTGTGCTAAAAAACGAATGTACTGGTGGTTTTGATCACCATCCGGATGGTATTTCCGACGTCGGTCTTGTACATTCTTATAGGGTACCCCAACAATAATTAAATTTTCAATTTCTTGTTTAAAAAGTAACTCATCTGCTAATCGCCCGATTCGGCCAAGCTGAAAATAATCTCTGCCGTCCTGAGCAATTAGCAGTGAGTATTTGAAAAGTGGTGAAAAGCTTGCTGGCAGATAGATAAGAATCTGCATGTTTTCTTGTAGTTCTGAGCTGTGAAAGGTATATTCTTTGATTGTGCCTTTTGGATACTGCATGGATTGCCCCCCGAAGTTCGTTTGATACAACTGCATTTTATCATAACTAGAAAGATGTTGCTTAATAGGAAGGGAATGATTGTGAGAGGTGAGGTGGGTCTAATGGAGGTATGATCGATGGGAACGATTTTCCGGCATGATCGATAAAATGTTTTCCCGTTTAAACGTGCGCATTTGTTTCCGAAGCAGGCAATAGGCACGAATGTAGTTATCGTTTATTTCTTTCACGATTAGCTTTCTTTGGGAAAGCTCTTGGTTTTCAGCAAGATAAATCATTTCAATTGGCATATGTTCTTCAATTGAGCGGATTAAAAGCCCATCCATGGTACTCACTCCTTTTGGTTGATAGTTCTATTATAACCGAACGTTAGTTCCTTATTCAAGTTAATTAGGAACACTTGTTCTAATATTATTTTTTCGAAAAATTGATTAAAATGGTATTGACATTCTGAGCAATTTCACTATAATTAAATTTGTAGTTTAATAAGAGATCTGTTAGCTCAGCTGGGAGAGCGCAACCTTGACAGGGTTGAGGTCGGGGGTTCGAACCCCTCACAGGTCATAACTAGTCCTAACATCTATGGTGTTAGGACTTTTTTGATTTGGTTGATAAAAAAATTAATGGTAAATGATTTTTTTAATAATCCTGCTCCATGTAAACAACCCGGAACTTCATACCTAATTACTTCTAATAAAGCACCCTCCATAAGTAAAACGTAGCATAGGCCTGCCAACCGGACCAGTTTAATGAAAGTTCCATTAGTTCTTCCTTGGAAGGCTTTTTCTCCGAACCCCTTAAGAACTTGATGGCGTTATGCAAACCCACATCATCAATTGGAAAAGCTGTCGGAAATCGTAAGCAGCGCATTAATACGTAATTGGCTGTCCATGGACCAATCCCGCGTATCTTAATCAAACTTTTTTCAGCGTCTTTAAAATCCATAGCCAATAGTTTTTCTTTTGAAAGTTCACCACTGTTCATTAATTGGGCGATACCAATAATATATTCACTCTTTCTCACAGTCATTTTAATATCCGCAAAATCCTCCGGTGTTAATTTACTGATTTTTTCATAGGTTGGGAAGGTCCAATATTTCTTACCATTCCATTCAATGGACTCCCCAAATTTTTCAACAAACTGTCTTTTTAGTGTGTAGGCAAAAGCTAAATTAATTTGCTGCCCTAGAACGCCCCAACAAAAAGCCTCGAACAAGTCGGGCACACCAATTACCCTTAATCCGCGGAATTCCTGGGCTGGTTTTTCGAGCAGCGGATCTCCTTTGGCCATTCCGTAAAATGGAGATAAGTCCCGGTCAAAGTCAAACCATTCCCAAATGAAACTAAAAACTTTTCTCCATTCTTTTTCGTCTGGTGTAGAATCTATAAACTGAACAATCATTTGGTTATTATCATTTACGTATATCTGAACAAGTCTGTTGGTTACCCCTGTATGAACTACTCTTGTAATAATTTTATCTTCAATGTCAAACATGCATTCATTCTTATTCCGTCCTAAATAACCAAGATTTACCGCCATATTAAAGTCTGGCGGTAAATGAATATAAAGCTTATCATTGCCGTCATACCAATGATTTCCACTTGTCTTAGTCAAATAATCACCCGCATTCTTTTCCTATTATTATCACAAAAAATGATTTCGTAATCTTGCTTTTCTATTTTGAAAACAGGCTATTTCTATTTGGGTTGCGTTATAATACGGTTAGAGGTGGAACAATGAGTGGACAAAAAGGTTTTGATAACGGAATGATAACAGCTAAAAAATGGCAGGCAATTATCGAAAACAACGCTTCGTATAATGATTTATTTTTTTACGCGGTAAAAACCACAGGGATATTTTGTAAACCGTCCTGCAAGTCACGTGTTCCCAAAAAAGATAATGTTAGAATCTTTCAAAGTGCAGAAGAAGCCTTGGCAGCGAATTATCGTCCGTGTAAACGCTGCAAGCCCACTGAACCAAACCTGCCCGACCAGGAATGGATTCATTCGATTACTACTTTTATCAATGAAAATTATCATAGCAAATTGACGCTTGAAACGCTAGCGGACATCAGTCATGGAAGTCCCTATCATTTGCAGAGAACTTTTAAAAAAGTAAAAGGGATGACACCTGTTGAATATATTCAAGAAGTCAGGATCGTAAAGGCTAAAGAGCTTTTAATAAAGTCAAACAGAGCAGTTACTGAAATATCTAGAATGGTAGGTATCCCTAATACACCTTATTTTATTACACTTTTTAAAAAGAAGACGGGAGAAACACCTGCACAATACCGTCAGTCAAAATGTAACACGGAGGAATGAGAACGTGAAATCTCAGACTAAGCCGACAATTCATTGGTCAATATTAAACTATAAAGATTGGAAGCTGTACATGGCGGCTACCTCAAAGGGACTTTGCTTTGTAGGTTCTCAGGGTATGCCGTTTGAAGAATTGGCTGAATGGGCAGCGAAACGCTTTCCCGGAAGTCCTATTGTTGAAAGTCGGGAAGAACTCAAGCAATATCAGATTGAACTTGCTGAATACCTAGATGGCAAACGGAAATGCTTTACCATTCCGTTTGATTACAATGGAACGGACTTCCAACAATCAGTATGGAACGCTTTGTGTGAGATCCCCTATGGTGAAACAAGATCTTATTCCGAAATAGCCAATATAATAAACAAACCCGCGGCCGTTCGTGCAGTCGGTACAGCAATTGGCGCTAACCCCATATTAATAACGGTTCCTTGCCATCGTGTCGTGGGAAAGAACGGAGCGTTGACTGGTTATCGTGGTGGTTTAGAAATGAAGACCCGGCTTCTGGAATTGGAACGACTAGGATTATCAAATTGAAAAAGGGTGTCAAACAACTTATCTTCATCAGTTGTTTGGCACCTTTTATAAGTTTAAGTTTCTTTTTCACTTTATGATTTGCTTTACGCAAATTGAAACACTCTATCTGCAAGTGGGAGCAGATTATTGCAATTGAATACTCTATCCGCAAATTGTCTTATCTATTTCTCTACTTTTTCTAACATATCTATCATTTCTTGTGCGTCATGGCTTAGGTTCGATTTTGCATTGGATGATAGATAGTTTTGATTCATTTTCTTGGCTAATTCAGAAGCGAATTTTTCCATAAAAGTTAGTGCAGTATTAACCGACCCTTTTTCCAAGTGGGACTGGGCTTGTTTCAATGAGTTTTCTAATTGTGGAACAATTGGTCCGGTTACATCCCCATTTGCTTTATAATCGGTAATCTTTTTCTCGATTGCTGACAAGACAGCTGGGGTCCAGTATACTTTGATTGGAACATTTGCCCAGTCTATATCACTTCCAAAATAAAAGCTTGTGTACGAAGGCTGATTATAAGCCGTATTTTGTCTGGCAACTTCGGCGCGATATTGAGGGTCGTGCATTAATGTATACAATTTATGATTTGTCACTTCCGTGCTGAGGTAAACCCGGATGGCCGAGCTATCGGCAGTTCGGACAAGGAGTTCCTCACGCCAGTCACCCAATATATCAGCTACTAACCCAGGATTTCCCTTTGTATCATTATTAGTTTTAGTACCCTCAGCCGTAAGTACAGTTCCTTTCAGCCAATCTTTAATAGTAGGAGTGACATCTCGTGCCCCGTCCACAATCTGTGTAGTCATATCTGCAGCCCACTTTATATTCATATTCGTTCCTGGTGCAGTGTTACTAATTTTTTGTCCATCCGCTGTCCACAGACCAACAGCCCAAGTTTCTAACCCGGGATGTGATGGATCAACATCTCCAATCATACCTCGGCCAGTATCTTTACCAGTATAACCGCCATAAATGGTTTGACCTGTTTTTGCATCACGGAGTGAATACCCATATGGAGCCCCTGTTGCTCCCTCATGAACCATAAAGGTTTCTAAACCAGGTCTATTTGGATCAATGTCGGTTACATGAAGGGCATCCCCATGTCCTAATCTGGCAAGTGTTCCTGGTGACGAGCTTTGAGGCGGCAAGATATCCTTTGAACTGTATAACAGAGAGCCGTCATGATCGATTGTAGCTCCTCCATAGACTATTTCTTGCTTTCCATCTCCATCAACATCTGCAGCACTTAACGAGTGTGCTCCCTGGGTAGTAATCGAACCGTATTGTGGATCCGTACCGTCTTTTCCATGTGGACTATCATTAAATGGATTAGTCATTGGTGTCCAGCCGCTGTCAACCGCCCAGTTTTCCTTAAGTTTTTTTCCATCCCAGCAATATGTAACCAGATTGGTTCTTGTGTAATAACCGCGGCCAAAAACGGCATAAGGCTTTTCACCATCGAGGTACGCTACACTTGCTAGGAAGCGGTCGACACGGTTTCCTGGTTCAATTCTTGCCATCGCGTAATCTCCCCACATTAGGCCATCGTCATAACGTCCAGGTTTATAGTCTATGGTATCCATCTCGGCACCTGTTTCTCCTTTAAAGACAGACAAATACTCCGGGCCGTCAACAATAAATCCTTCAAAGTTTCTTAGCTTGTTATTGCTGCTTCTACTAGGAGCATATACATCCATGAAATAATCTGTTAAACTTTCAGCATCTTCTTTCGAAAGTGGGTAGCTGTATTTCTTTGCAATTCCAAAACATTCTTCCAGTGTTTTTGACCAATGCCCTTCACTACCTCTTCCTGCTTGTCCCAGTTCATAAACATTTTAACCACATGATTATAATAATCTTCTTTACTCATTCGATAATCATCTGTATTGCTGTATCCTGCTTCAATGTCCTTTTGCTGCATTGTGATAAATTTTTCAGAGGTGATGTTTCCAACTTGGTCGTATTTGATCACCTTTGTTCCTGGCGCGGTTTTGAACATGATTTCGGATTTTCCGTCCCCATCAAAATCATATACAAGGAATTGGGTATAGTGGGCACCGGATCGAATATTCACTCCTAAATCGATGCGATAGAGGAGAGTACCGTCAAACTTGTAGCAATCAATATACGTATTACCGGTGTAGCCTACTTGTGACACATCCTTGGCATTAGAAGGATACCATTTGACAAAAAATTCGTATTTTCCGTCTCCGTCAACATCCCCAACACTCATATCATTTGCCGAATAAGAGTAGGTTTCACCAGCTGGGGTCACTCCGTCCGCTGGTTTTTTTAGGGTTAAATCATAATAGGCTTGACCCCATGCTGCGACGGTAGCGCTCTGGTCTAATTCTTTACCGTCTAAAACAGAACTAACATAGTACTTGGATGAAGAGCTACCGTTTTTATCTAAGAAGTTTGTACTGTCTGTAACAGTCGCGATCTTTTGCCCGTCGCGATAGACATTAAAATCTACACCAGTTAAACCTGTTTCAGAAGACCCTCTTGCCTCATTTGCCAGCAGGCGCCAGCTTAAGAAGACCCCTTCAGATGTAGAGGCGGCTACTAAACCTCTGTCAAGGTACTCTAATTGGACTCCTTTTCCCTGGAACTTGCTTGAAGGTTGGGTGCTCTGTACTCCGCTGGCAGTGGCAGTGGAAACACTTGTTAATAGCAGGGGTAATGCGATTGTGGTTGATAAAAGCTTTTTGGTGATAGAACGTTTCTTCAAATTTTTATCCTCCTAAAAACTTATTTCGAAAAGTTTATATATATGATTACGCTTACAAATTCGTACTGAACCACCTCTCCCTCATTAGAGATTAAAGCAAAGTGGATTTCAGGATGAAAAAACCCTCTTAATTATATTTTAATTATTCTGAACAATTAATTTAAAATTCCGTTATTATTTGTGAAAATACAGTGTATTCCTAGTGAAAAAAGAGGATTTAAGCCCATTTTCACAGTACAAATGGACCAATTTCCTGCTGATTCAAAAAGGTGCTATCAAAGCAAAAAAGTACAATTAAGTATCTGGCAGGTGCAAAAATGTCTAATGGTAAGCAGGTCTAGGTTATGTTATTTATTAAAAGACAGACAGTAAGCCAGTGGATGTGAGAGGGGGTTCATTCTTGACTATAAACAAAACGAAAATTTTTCTAGCAGCGGATTCGACTGTCCAATCCTATGGTCTAGGCGAAAAAAATCAAGGTGGCTGGGGAGAGTTTCTCCAAGACTATCTAACAGACGATGTTCAGGTAATCAATTATGCCATCGGTGGGAGAAGCTCTAAAACCTTTGTAGAGGAAGGGCGATTACATAAAATCGCAGGAGAAATGAAGGAAGGCGACTATTTGTTGATTCAAATGGGGCATAATGACGCCACTGAATACAAACCTGAACGTTATACGGATCCTTCAACTACTTATAAAGACTATTTAAAGATGTATGTAGAGAGTGCTAGGAAATGCCAGGCAGAACCGGTATTCATTACACCTGTTGCCAGGCTCCATTGTGAAAATGACCAGTTTATTAATGATTTCCCAGAATACTGCCAAGCAATGAAGGAAATAGCCAAAGAAGAAAACGTGGTTTTCATTGATTTAATGGAAAAAAGCTTAACGTTATTTGAATCCATTGGTTATGAGGAAGCTTTTACTTTTTTTATGGCGTCTGTCAATGAAACCGATTTTACCCATTTTACGAAAAAAGGGGCCAAACAAATGGCTAAACTTGTTGCGGAAGGCATTAGTGCGACAAAGCTGCCCATTTCAAAGTTTGTATATTTGCTTGAAGATCAGTCCTAAGAAAACACTGTTTTTTAATAAAAGAAAACGGAATTTTAAATTTATTTTAAAAAAGGGTTTTTATATAATGAAAAAGAATGCTTAACACTAAAATTTCATGTATTCACACGCCCTTGTAATAACATTAGTGGAGGTAATCAAATTGCACAGAAATGAAATTGAAAAGAAAATTGAATTACTGATTGATAATCTAGTTAACTTAAATGATCCAGACGGGAAATATGCCATTCCGCTTGCCGATGGCAGAAAAATTGATAATAAGAGCTTTAACTATTGGGAATGGACAGCAGGTGTTGGACTGTATGGAATGATGAAGTACTATAAACTGACAAAAAATGAAAACGTATTAAATATCATCGTAAAATGGTTCGACGATCAGTTTAAAGAACCGCCGGTCGAAAAAAACGTTAACACAATGGTGCAAATGCTAACACTTGCCTATTTGTATGAAGAAACCAACAATCCTACCTATCTTCCATACTTAGAAACTTGGGGCGATTGGCTCTATCACGATATGCCAAGGACAAAGGATGGCGGAATCCAGCATGTCGTGTTTGGATCTGAAAATTATCAACAATTATGGGATGACACCTTAATGATGAGTGTTTTACCGTTAACTAAAATCGGTTTATTACTAAACAAGCCGGAGTATATTGAAGAAGCGAAAAAGCAATTCTTGGTACATATTAAATATCTGTTTGATAAGAAAACGGGATTATGGTTCCACGGTTGGACGTTTGAAGGAAATCACAACTTTGCAAAAGCGCTATGGGGCCGCGGCAATTCCTGGGTAACCATTGCGATTCCAGAGTTTTTAGATTTAGTAGATTTACCGGATAATGATCCAGTTCGTCAAGTACTCATTGACACGCTTAATAGACAAATTGAAGCGCTTGAGACATACCAAAATGAAAGCGGTTTATGGCATACAGTGCTAAATGACCCATCTTCTTATGTGGAGGCATCTTGTACAGCAGGTTTTGCTTTCGGGACCTTAAAGGCTGTTCGGAAGCGTTATACGGATAAAAAATATTTAAATATGGGACTAAAAGCGATACTGGCAGTGGTTGAGAATATAGACGACAAAGGTGAATTACAACATGTATCAGCAGGAACCGCAATGGGAGAGACGCAAGAATTTTACAAGGAAATCCCTGTAACGGGAATGCCTTATGGGCAATCTATGGCGATTCTATCATTAGTAGAATACTTGTATTACAGAATATAAGGTTGAGGAGCAGAACATGAAAAAGATTGTGACACTTGGAGAGATTATGCTGCGTCTCTCTACCAAATCAGGAGAAAGACTTTTTCAGGCAGATAACCTGTTGATGCATTATGGCGGAGCAGAGGCCAATGTGGCGGTTTCGCTTTCACAGTTTGGCCATGATGTCAAATTTGTCAGCAAAGTCCCAAGTAATCCACTGGGTGCTGCTGTAGAAAGACATCTAAAATCTTATGGAGTTGATACCAATTCCCTTATCAAAGGCGGAGAACGGTTAGGAACCTATTATCTGGAGAGTGGAGTTGGCGGAAGAAGTACACAAGTAACCTATGATCGTAAGTATTCAAGTTTTTCCAGTTTATCGGTGGAAGAATTAAACTTTGATGAACTATTCCAAGGAATTGACTTATTTCACGTTACCGGAATTACGCTAGCCTTATCGCAGAATTTAAGAGATCTTGTGCTGATGGCAGTTAAGAAGGCAAAAGAAGCAGGAATTATGACCAGTCTCGATTTTAATTATCGGGCGTCACTATGGAGCCAACAAGCGTGCTCGGAAGCGATAAAGCCGCTTTTAAGCTATATTGATATCTGTTTCTGCGGAGAATTGGATGCGGTTTATTTATTAGGTATCGAACCTCCAAATCACTCACTTCCAAAAGCAGAAAAACTGAAATACTACTATGAAAAAATAAATGAGTTGTACCCGAATATCCAATACATGAGCTCTACTTTTCGTACAGTTCTTTCTGCCTCTACCAATAAGCTGCAAGGCAATATCTATACAAGAGGCGAGCTATTCCAATCCAAGGAGCATATGATCGATCATATAGTGGACCGGGTTGGCGGCGGGGATGCTTTTGCGGCTGGTGTGTTGCACGGCATCTTAGAAAATTGGCCATTATCTCGGACCATTTCTTTCGCTTTCATGGCATCAGCGCTTAAACATACCATTCATGGAGATTGCAATGCTTTTACAGTAGAGGAAATAGTGAAAGTATTGGACAACGAAGCAGGAAAAATTGTCCGCTAAGGAATTATAAAAATAGAAACATAGAAAAGGAGAATGAAAAATGGAAACTCGTTATGCACATCATCCGGAAGATATGAAGAAATATAATACTGAGGAGCTAAGAAGGGAGTTTTTAGTAGAAACACTCTTCGAAGCGGACCAAGTCCAGCTAACTTATACCCATGTGGACCGCATGATCTTCGGTGGGGTTACACCAGCAGATAAGGAATTGACTATTAAGCTTGATAAGGAATTAGGAGTAAGTTATTTCTTAGAACGCCGTGAGATGGGGATTATCAATATTGGCGGAGACGGCCTAGTCATTCTTGACGGTGAAGAATATGATATGCAGCGCTATGACGGTTTGTATGTAGGAAAAGGAACCAAAGAGGTTTTATTTAGATCCAATGATCCAAAAAATCCAGCGAAATTTTATATCAATTCCACACCAGCCCACCATAAATATCCAACGGTGAAGATTGATATCAATGAAATTAAACCGCTTGAAGCAGGTAGTCCAGAAACGTTAAATGAGCGGAAAATTCACCAATATATTCATCCGAATGTATGTGAGTCCTGCCAGCTTCAAATGGGATTAACAATGCTATCCCCTGGAAGCGTGTGGAATACCATGCCTTGTCATACGCATGAACGCCGTATGGAAGTTTATTTATATTTTGATATGGAACCGGAAACTCGTGTCTTCCACTTCATGGGCAAACCGGATGAAACAAGACATTTGGTTATGAAAAACGAACAAGCGGCCATCTCTCCAAGCTGGTCCATTCATACTGGTACAGCAACAAGCAATTACACCTTCATTTGGGGGATGTGTGGCGAAAACATCACTTATGATGACATGGATCATGTCAAAATGGAGGAATTAAGGTAGTCTCTTCCAGCAATAAATTAACTATCGGATAAGGGTGAGTGACTCTTGGATAAGATGGTTTTATTCTAGAAAAACAGAATGTAGGTGATGGAATTGAATATTGGCATAAGAGCACATGATGTGGAAAATCGTCCACTCGAAGAGTTAGTAGAAGAAATCGCAGGGAAAGGGCTCACATCTGTTCAGTTAGCCTTAGGTAAATCCTTTGATTATATGAAGCTCGAACCAGGGACATTAAGTCCTGGTTTGGCCCATCATATTGGAACAGCGTTCGCGCGCAAAAATGTTCAAGTTGCCGTTTTAGGCTGCTATTTCAACATGATTCACCCCGACCACGCAGAACGGAGAAAAGGGATCGAGCGATTTAAAGAGCATGTCCGCTTTGCGAGGGATTTTGGTTGCAGTATAGTCGGGACCGAAACGGGTAACGTCAATCCAGAAATTGTGTATACAGTTGAAAACTTTAAGGAAGAGCCGTTTCTGGAAGTGGTTGAAAGTGTTCGGGAACTAGTGCGGGAAGCGGAGAAATTTGGAGTCATTGTTGGGATTGAAGCTGGGGTGAATCATCCGATTTATTCTTCAAAAGTGATGAAACGACTATTGGATATGGTTAACTCCAATAATCTTCAAGTAATTCTTGATCCAGTCAATCTATTAACGATTGATAACTATCAAGAACAGGACAAAATTATCCAGGAAGCATTTGAACTGCTTGGTGACAGAGTTGTAATTCTCCATGCAAAGGATTTTGTTGTAGAGGATGATCAATTGAAGACAGTGGCAGTTGGCCAGGGACTATTAAATTATGATGTTGTATTGAAACAGGTTAAACAGAAAAAGCCATATCTCAATATTTTAATGGAAGAAACGACAGAACCTTATATTAATGAAAGTCTAGCTTTCTTAAAAAATAAGTACGAACAAGCCTAAAAGGACTTGGAAGGAGGAAGTAACATGAAATCTTTATTTTCATTAGAAGGGAAAGTGGCCCTTATCACTGGTGCAAGCCGGGGGCTTGGCCAAGGCATGGCAATTGGTCTAGCGGAAGCGGGGGCAACTGTCATTGGTGCAGGCATGAGCGATATGTCCGCAACGCGTGAGAAGATTGAAGCAATCGGCGGAACTTTTCATGACCTTAAAATCGATTTGTCAAAGCAAGGGGCGCCTAGTGATCTTGTTGTGGAGGCATTATCCGTTGCTGGACAAATTGATATTTTAGTAAACAATGCAGGTATCATTCGCCGTGCACAAGCGGAGAATTTTTCTGATGAGGATTGGTATGAAGTCATTAATGTCAATCAACATGCCGTTTTCCAATTATGCCGTGAAGTGGGCAAACATATGATTGAAAAAGGCTCAGGGAAAATCATTAATATTGCTTCTATGTTATCTTTTCAAGGTGGATTACGTGTACCTGCCTATACAGCCAGCAAACATGCGGTGGCAGGTTTGACTAAGTCATTTGCAAATGAGTGGGCAGGCAAAGGCGTAAATGTCAATGCGATAGCACCAGGCTATATGGTAACGGATAATACGGCTCCAATCCGCGGAGATGAAAGCCGGAAGGCCTCTATTACCTCAAGAATTCCACAGGGACGTTGGGGGACTCCAGAAGATTTAAAAGGAGCGGTCATTTTCCTAGCTTCTGATGCCTCCAATTACGTTAACGGTCACATCTTACCGGTTGACGGCGGCTGGTTAAGCTCTTAATTTCTTTAGATGTTATGGTTGATTGTAAGAAAGCTGATTGGGGCTAAAATCACCACTCAAGTTCAAAACTGCCTAATTGAAAAATGAATAAAGTTCATTAAATGAAAATACCCATTTTAATTTTGCTTACAAACAGAATTACAATGGGGATTTTTTATAGGTAAATAGGTAAACAAGCTTAACCTACGGGAATGGGGGGAACGAAAATGAAAAGAATCGTAGTCTGCGGACTAAGCAATCGTGCACTTGGGATGTTTATTCAGCCAGTATTAACACAATTTTCACAGCAAAATGAAATTGTAGGGTTACTCGATCCGGATGAGCGCAGAATTGAAATCGCAAAGGAAAGTTTTCCATCCTTAAGTTCGATCCCTGCTTATCAGCCAAACCAATTTCAACAAATGATTAAAGAGACCAATGCCAATACAGTAGTGGTGACGAGCCGGGATGACACACATATTGATTATATTTTACAAGGTTTAGAGAATGATTTAACGGTAATCACGGAAAAGCCTATGGTGACGAATGCCAATGATGCAAAAAGGGTCATGGAGGCTGAGGCAAGAAGTAATGGAAAAGTTATTGTAGCCTTCAATTACCGCTATAATCCTTTCCATCGGAAAATTAAGGAGATGATTTTAGAAGGAAAAATTGGCCGAGTTACTTCTGTTGATTTGAACTGGTATATCGACACCTATCACGGTGCCAGTTACTTCAAGCGTTGGAATCGCGATCGGAATCGTTCAGGCGGTTTATCAATTCATAAATCAACTCACCACTTCGATTTGGTCAATTGGTGGATTGATCAAAAGCCGGAGCAGGTCTTTGCCTATGGTGCCTTAAATTATTATGGCAAGGATGGAGAATTGAATCCAAGTCCAACCGATCATCGTTATTGCAGTACTTGTCAGGAAAAACAAAATTGCCAATATTTTATGCGCTGGTCGAATCGCCGAAATAACATGGCAGTAAAAGATGATCATATCAAATCTGAAGGTATTGAAAAGTCGGCACAAAACTATACGAATTATCGTCCTGACTCTTGTATTTTCGACCATGAAATCGAAATTGAAGATACCTATGCCGTGACGGTTAAGTACGATAAAGGGGCCTTTTTAAGCTACTCCGTTAATTTTTCGCTTCCATATGAAGGTTATCGCCTAGCTATAAATGGAACAAAAGGAAGAATTGAAACGACAGAATTTCATGAACCAAGCAGAATTCCTTTCCCATTCCCGGAACAGACGATTGAATATTATCCACTATTTGGTTCTAAAGAAATCATTCATGTCTTGCAAAACGAGGGGGGACATGGCGGGGGCGACCCATTGCTTCAGGAAGATCTCTTTATAGGGGTTGATCCAAAACGTCCTTATCAAATTTTAGCAGGTGCCGAAGCGGGGGCCTATTCGATTGCTGTTGGTGAAGGCGTATGGCGGTCATCTAAGGAAAATCGTCCTTTTAGTATAAATGAATTATTAAAGCAGACTAGTGATTGTTCGCAATTAGTTTAGTGAACGATTAGGGGCATAACATTGTTTTTTATTTTTTGACGAAAAAAGAAAAATCGCTGATATTTTACTGAAAATCGCCGATAAAATGTCATTCCAAGCTCAATCGAATTCAAAAAGTTATACCAACTATTTATATTTATTAATTTTGGGTGGGATAAAAATGCCTCAACTAGTATTTGATGAAGAAAAAGTAAAAGAAGCTATTGAACACATCGTCGATAGGACCTCTAAAATGGATTTCAGCTGGGACTGGCCGGGCGGAGTTGCCTTTTACGGTGTTGCGGAAAGCTATGAAGCAACTGGCGAGAAAAGATATTTACAGTTTATTAAGGATTGGGTCGATGAAGAATTAGAGGATGGACTTCCTAAGCTAACTGTGAATGCCTCATCCATCGGTCATACTCTCCTCACTTTATATAAAGCAACCGATGAGGAGAAATATTTAGAGTATGCCATTCAAATGGCAGATTTCTTATTGAATGATGCGGAGCGATTTGCAGATGGTGTTCTGCAGCATACTGTAAACGGTGCCAATAGTGTATTCCCTGAGCAGGCATGGGTCGATACGATGTTTATGGCCGGCTATTTTCTTTTACGAATTGGGCATATGCTGGATCGGAACGATTATATTGATTTTGGCTTAAAACAATATCATGGTCACGAGCAGTTTCTCCAGGATGACTTGACCAACCTATACTATCATGGCTGGGATAACATCGCCCAAAACCATATGTCCGGGATATTTTGGGCCCGAGGAAACAGCTGGGCAGCCTACACAATGGCCAGGGCACTGGAACTTGTAAGGGTACAGCATCCATCCTTCATGATTATTCAGGGTTCACTCCGTGATCAGCTAAGTGCATTGGTTCGCTTACAAGACGATTCTGGACTTTGGCATACAATTGTGACAGATCCTGAATCTTACTTAGAAACATCAGGGTCCGCAGGGATTGCTGCTGCATTACTAACAAAAGGAAAGCTTTACAACAAATATGTTCAAAAATCAATTGACGGTATCTTGAAGCAAGTCAAAGAGGACGGTTCCATCATGAATGTTTCAGCCGGAACAGCGGTTATGGATGATGCCGGAGGCTATAAAGGAGTTCCTTATAAAAGAGTCCAAGGCTGGGGTCAAGGCCTTGTCCTTGCCTTTTTATCATTGTTACTAAAATCCCATAAAAAAAATTAGGGTACACTGTTCTCAACCTGCGGAGGGGCTTTCCTTCCACAGGTATTTTTACATAACCAAAAAAAGCAGGGGGAGAATATGTTCAATCAATCGTATCTTCTAATTAATGAAAATACCGTTATTTTTCCGCCAGATAACATGACAACGCCAGTGCAATATGCACTGGATATGATCGTACGGGATCATAAAAAGGTATTTGGAAAGCCTCCTAAATTAACATCCTCACTTGAAGAGAACCCTGATTTGATCATTCGATATGCCTCAAAGGAGGATAAGGGTCCCGAGTGGCCGGAGGGTTATTGTTTCCGGTTCAATGTTCAAAATGGGAAACCGGTCATGCACATCATTGGGAACGATGATCTTGGAATTATCTATGGACTTCTCCATTACAGTAAGGATTATTTAGGCATTGATCCTTTTTGGTTTTGGGCTGATTTATCAATTAAACAAAAAAAGAGCGTTCAAATCCCTATTAAGAATTATACTTCTGAAAAGCCCAAGGTAAGGTATCGAGGCTGGTTCGTGAATGATGAGGTTTATTTAATAGGTTGGAAGGAAGAGTATCCACCTACAAAAGAAGTATGGTATCCCGTGTTTGAAGCTCTATTACGCTGTGGGGGTAATATGGTAATCCCAGGCACAGATCTTCCAAAACATGGAGTTCATAGCGATTTAGCGTCAGACATGGGGCTATGGATCACCCATCACCATGCAGAACCTTTGGGAGCTGAAATGTTTTTACGTGCTTATCCTGGCCAAAAACCAAACTATCGAGAAAATCCAGAACTCTTTGAGAATCTTTGGAAGGAAGCGGTAGAAAAACAAAAAAATCAAAAAATCATTTGGGTCCTCTCATTCCGCGGACAAGGGGATGCACCCTTTTGGCAGTATGCCCCGGAATTTGACACTCCAGAAAAACGGGGTGACATGATTTCAAAGGTTGTGGAAAGGCAATATGAATTGATTAAGCAATCTGTCGAACAGCCGGTTTGTTCAATGGCCCTATATGGTGAAATTGCAGAGTTGTATAAAGAAGGGCATATCAAGGTGCCAGAGGGTGTCATCTACATTTGGGCTGATAATGGATATGGGAAAATGGTGACACGCAGACAAGGAAATGAAAATCTCAGGATACCTTCCTTGCCGACTGCGGACGATCCAGGTGAACATGGAATTTACTATCATATTACCTTTCATGACCTGCAGGCCTCCAATCATTTAACGATGTTTCCCTCACCACCAGAAATAATTATTGAGGAAGTGGAAAAAGCCTTCGAGGCAAGAGCAGATTCCTATCTATTATTAAACAGCGGAAATATTCGGCCCCATCTCTATCCTTTAGATTTAGTAAGTGAATTATGGAGCAAAGGAACTGTCAATCAAGAAAAACACTTAGAGCGTTTTATAAAGCGTTTGTACCAATCGGATAACAAACAAATTGAACAGCTTTATCAAAGCTATTTCATCCAATCCATCCCATATGGTGAAAATAAAGATGATAGAGCGGGAGAAGAATTCTACCATCACCCTGCCAGGAAAATCATCGGCCACTGGCTTCAGGGAAAAGCCGATATCCCTTTATCCAAACTCTTTTGGGCAACAGGTGAGATCCCCTTTGATGAGCAGGTCCTTTGGTTTAAGAACAAATGCGAAAAGGGGCTGAAGGGCTGGGAAGGATTATTACAGCACTGCCGGAACTTGAGTGCCGAACTTGGTAAAGAGGATCAGCAACGATTCTACGACCAGTTTACATTACACGTTGAACTACACGTTTCTGGATGTATAGGTTTTATAGCCTTATGTAATGCATATGTCCATTTTAAGGAACAAGAATACGCGCTTGCATTTGTTCGAGTGTCACAATCGTTACGATATTATAACGATAGTATTCTCGCATTAAAACGGTCGGAACACGAGAAATGGGGAAATTTTTATCGCGCAGATTGGTTAACCAATGTAAAAAGTACCCTGTATTCACTCGATGCTTTACGCAAATTTATTAGAATGCACGGAGATAGCCCTGATTTCTTCATATGGTATAAGGAATATTTGATGCCTGAAACAGAAAAATATATTTATTTGGAAAATACTCATCGTAATCCTTTATCCGATGATGAACTTTCTAATAGACTGGAAGAATTGTTTATTCAGCGACAAGACTTATGATTGATTTATTTATGTTGAGAAGAATAACAAAAAAGTACAAAGAAACAAGAAAGTCCAAATTTTAAAACGGTCTTAAAACGTTACGATTCAAAAAAATGTAATTGTGGGCTAATCCTACTTCCATTACCCTTATGGTGTCCAACGAATAAACAATTGAGGAGGATCAAATGGATGTCAGATATTCGTAATAAACAGTCAGCAGCTTTACGTCAAATGGAGAACTTAAATCGTGGTCTAATCGCAGTCAAGGTTAAGAATGGTGTTTATGTTGGGTGGCGCTTGTTTGGGACCGATCCAGAAGATATTTCATTCAACCTCTATCGGGATGCTATGAAAGTGAATAATTCACCCATTACTACAAGTACAAATTACTTGGATCCAACCGGTGATTACAGTTCAATCTATACTGTTTGTCCTGTACTTAATGGTGTGGAACAGCAGCCTTCAGAGCAAGCGGAGGTGTGGGATACGAACTATTTGACCATTGCACTAAATAAACCAGAAGGAGGAATCTCTCCGGACGGTGTCTCCTATACCTATCAAGCAAATGATGCTAGCGTGGGAGATGTGGATGGAGATGGAGAATATGAAATCATCTTAAAATGGGACCCAACGAACTCTCATGACAACGCCCATAAGGGGTATACAGGAAACGTCTACTTAGATGCCTATAAATTAAATGGTTCCCATTTATGGAGAATAGATTTAGGGAAAAACATCCGCGCCGGAGCGCATTATACTCAATTTCTCGTTTATGACCTTGATGGTGATGGGAAGGCGGAAATCGCCTGTAAAACAGCAGATGGAACGCTAGATGGATTAGGAAATGTAATAGGAGATGCAGATGCCGATTATCGGAATAAAGATGGTTTTATTCTGGAAGGACCCGAGTATTTGACTATATTTGAGGGATCAACAGGTAAAGAGCTGGTAACAACAGAATATGATCCGCCAAGAGGAAAAGGTTCCGATTGGGGAGATGATAAAGGGAACCGTGTCGACCGGTTTCTCGCCTGCATTGCCTATCTTGACGGCGAAAGACCAAGTCTAGTGATGTGCCGTGGCTACTACACCAGAGCAGTGTTAGTTGCTTATAATTGGCGCACCGCGGAACTGTCAAAATTATGGAAGTTTGATAGTCTTGAACCTGGTAATGAGGGATACTCCGGTCAAGGAAACCATAGTGTAAGCGTTGCAGATGTCGATGATGATGGCAAGGATGAAATTATCTATGGCTCCTGTGTGATTGATCACAACGGAACAGGGCTCTATACCACTGGTCTAGGACATGGCGATGCTATCCACGTCGGGAACTTCATCCCCAGCAGGTCCGGTTTAGAAATCTTCCAAGTGCATGAGACTCCACAAGAAAATGGCACAGAAATTCATGACGCAAGAACAGGAGAAATTCTTTGGGGAATTCCATCAGTTGAAGATGTTGGCAGAGGGATGGCCGCCGATATTGATCCAAGATACGAGGGAGTCGAGGTTTGGTCGTCGACTCATTGGAAAACTGGAGGTGCAGGTCTATATAGCAGCTCTGGGGAAAAAATATCGGATGTAAACCCACAATCGTTTAATTTTGCGATCTGGTGGGATGGGGATCTGTTAAGGGAACTTCTCGACCATGATTATGAAATTGAAACTGGAATTGGTGTAGGAAAAATTGATAAATGGGACTATGAAAATGGCAGACTAGTGAATCTGTTAACAGCGGACGGAACTAGATCAAATAATGGAACAAAGGGGAATCCTTGTTTACAGGCCGATATTCTGGGGGATTGGCGCGAGGAGGTTATTTGGCGCACTGATGATAGTACAGCACTTAGAATCTATACCACAACTGATATAACAGATCATCGGATTTACACACTGATGCACGATCCAAATTATCGATTAGCCATTGCCTGGCAAAATGTGGCCTATAATCAGCCGCCTCATCCTGGGTTCTATCTCGGACACAATATGGAAAAGCCGCCGGTACCAAATATCTATGAGGTAAAACCTATACAAAAATCAAAGGTGAAATAGTAAATAGGAGGGGTTTAAAATGGTTTCAAAGAGGCCAGTCCAAATTTTTTTAGCAGGAGATTCAACAGTAGCCAACTGCCCGCCTCATGAAGCACCCATGGCGGGATGGGGGCAGGTCTTTCAATCCTTTTTCACGGATGAGGTAAAAGTCCATAATCATGCAAAAGGTGGAGCCAGTACAAACAGCTTTATTGAAGAAGGACGGTTAAAAACGATCCTGGAATCGATTCAACCGGGAGATTATTTGTTCATTCAATTTGGACATAATGACCAAAAACCATATGGGACAGAAGCCTTTACAACGTATCAGTCATACCTGACAGAATATATTAAAGGTGCTAGGGAAAAAGGAGCTACTCCCATCTTACTTACATCCGTAAATCGCAGACATTTTGATGAAAAGGATAACCTAGTCCACTCATTAGGGGACTATCCTCAATCAATGATTCAATTAGCTGAAAAGCTAGAGGTACAGCTAATTGATTTATTAGCAAAGACAACAAAGCTATATGAATCATTAGGCGTAGAAGGTTCAAAGCAATTATTTACATGGTTTGAACCCAATGTACATCCTAATTACCCAGAAGGGATTCAGGATAACACCCATTTTTGTGAACACGGAGCAAATGAGGTTGCAAAATTAGTCATAGAAGGGATAAAGGAATTACAATTACCCATCACTGATTTTATTAAAAAATAGATTGATAGAAGCATCAAGCCTAAATACAAAATACTGAGGTGAAGTCAATTGGGCAAAAAGTTATATCACGGAGCAGCTTATTATCCTGAACTATGGGATGAAAAGGTAATAAATGAAGACATTGAAATGATGAAACAAACGGGGATTAATGTAGTAAGAATCGGTGAATTTGCTTGGTCCAATATGGAGCCGAAAGAAGGTCAGTTTGATTTATCCTTCTTTATGAATGTGATTAATAAACTCTATGAAAATGGTATTGATACCGTGATGTGTACGCCGACTCCCACACCGCCAATCTGGTTCACAGACGGTCATCCAGAAAGGATGTATGTCGAGCGGGATGGAAGAGTAATGGGACATGGCTCAAGACAGCATGCCTGCACCAACCATTTCTACTTCCGTGAAAGAGCCGCTCTGATAACAGAACATATTGCCCAAGCAGTGGGTAGTCTGCCAGGTGTGATTGGCTGGCAGATTGATAATGAATTTAAATGTCATGTTAGTGAATGTATGTGCGCTACATGTAAAGAATTATGGCATCAGTGGTTAGAGGAGCGTTATGGGACGATCGAGCAACTGAATGAAGCATGGGGTACGCAAATTTGGAGTGAATACTACCACAGCTTTGAACAAGTACCACCGCCAGGTCATGCACCATTTTTACACAACTCATCGTTGAGTACCATGTATCAATTATTTTCAATGGAAAAAATTGCAGAATTTTGTGATGAGCAAGCAGCGATTATTAGAAAGTATTCATGTGCACCCATTACCCATAATAGTTCAGTTATGTTTAGTGTTGATAATGAGAGACTCTTTAAAAACCTTGACTTTGCCTCTTTTGATACCTATGCAACCATCGATAATTTCCCTGCCTATCTTATTAACAGTGATTTGTGGCGGAACTTTAAGAAAGGCAAAGACTTTTGGGTAATGGAAACCAGCACATCGTATGCTGCATCGCTCGAAAGCTACGCAAGCCCGCATCCAAATGGGTATTTAAAAGTCGAGGCGGCTGCAGCATATGCCTTAGGGGCGGAAGGATTTTCGTATTGGTTGTGGAGACAGCAGCGTGCCGGCTGCGAGCAGCCGCACGGTTCTGTTATAAGTGCATGGGGAAAACCAACAGTGGGCTATGCGAATGTGCTGGAAGTAGAAAAGATGAGAAAAGAAATCGAACCTATTATCCTAGCGACAAGACCGAGTCAAGCAGAATTGGCCATCACCTATTCTGACCGGGCAAAGGCTTTTTTGAAAACGGAATCACACCGTGGGTTAAATCACCGTGCATTAGTAACAGATTTTTATGAAAAGGTATTATCCATGGGGATCCATCGCGACCTTATTCCTGAAGGGGCAAGCCTTGAGGGGTATAAAGTATTATTGACACCGTTTATCCCGTATGTGTCATCAGAGTTTTTAGCTCGTGCGAAGCAATTTGTTGAAAATGGTGGAGTCTGGATTGCAGGCCCTTTAACAGGAGGAAGGACTGAGTCCCATACGGTCCATACGGATCGAGCTTTGGGGGAGCTTGAGAATACCGCTGGTGCGGAGGTTTTATTTACTTTCCCTATGGATAACAGCGGAACCATCGGCCGTGCCTTTGATGTATCTGCACCGCTTGGGCTGTGGAGTTCAGTATTCGAATTTGACCAAGAAAAGTCAGTCGGCATGATTGAAGAGGGACTATCTGAAGGAAAATCCTTTATTACCGAGCATCGTCTTGGGGCTGGAAAAATGGTCATGCTTGGTTCGATGCCGCAAGGGGCGGAAGGAGCCCTAATGTTACAGAAACTTGTGGATCATTATTCACAAGAAGCCAATTTATCACTTAGAACAGACGTAACAAAAGGAACCATCGTTGCTCCGAGACAGGGTGATGGATATTCTGTTTGGTTTGTGATCAACATGGACGGTAATGGTGGAAGCGTTACCTTGCCATTGGAAGGAATCGATTTACAGACGAATCGCAAAGTTAGCCCGGGAAAACTAGAAATCGGTAAATTTGAATATAGAGTGATTCGTATTAATGATAAGGAGTGTTTTAGATGATTCGAAAAGCAACAGTGATGAAGGTGTTTGAAGGATTTCAACAAGAATACAAGAAACGCCATGATGAAATATGGCCTGAGCTTGCACTAGAATTAAAAAATCATGGAGCCCATCATTACTCGATTTTTCTTGATGAAAAAACGAATAATCTGTTTGCCTATGTTGAAATCGAAAGTGAAGAAAAGTGGAATGCAATGGCTGAAACCGAAGTTTGCCAGAAATGGTGGGCCTATATGAAAGATATTATGGAAACCAACCCTGATAATAGCCCGGTATCAATTGAATTAAAGCAGGTATTTTATTTAGATTAATAGATAGAAAAGAGGAATGGAACATGGGGAAGGGAACTAAATGGCCATCTGAAATGAAGGAATTCCGAGATCCGATTACGGGAGCGGCCATTACACAATTAACAGATTACTTGGCTCATAGTTATCATCTATATTTTACCAATGACGGCTGGTATGACAACGGTTCTAAAATTTTAATTTGTTCGGACCGTGGAAACAGCACAAACTTATTTAGTCTGGACCTGAAGAACGGTGAATTAACACAAATAACAGACCTAGATAAGAACGCTTCGAAGGGAATACAAGGTACCTATATCAACCCTGTCAAAAATGAAGCGTACTTTACCTATGGTAAAACGATTATCGCGATCGACCTAGATTCATATGAGGAAAAAGTGATCTTTACTTTGCCACACGGATATAACTTTAGCAATCTTAGCTGTACTGCTGATGGAAAACACCTATGTTTTGGTCTCTCTGAGGACTTGTCCCAAACCATTAAGAGTAATTTATCAGGCGGGTATGTAGGGTTTGAAGAAACTGAAGCAGCACGACCGCACTGTCAAATATGTTTACTATCATTTGAGACGGGAGAAACAAAAGTAATTCATGAGGAAAAACGATGGATTGGCCATGTCAACGCTTCACCAACACAGCCGCATCTTATTACCTTCTGTCATGAGGGTCCATGGGAAAAAGTGGACCATCGTATTTGGGTATTGAATATTAATACCGGTGAAGTCTGGAAAATAAGAGAGGGAGAACCAAACCAATATGCGGGACATGAGTATTGGCATGCGGACGGTCTACATATTGGCTACCATGGTTTTACCGAATCATTGGACCGTAAAGACGGAAAATTCCTTGGGTTTGCTAAATATGATAATTCTGTTTGCGAAGAATTTGAATTTCCCTATCAAAATATGCACATCCATTCCAATGATTCCACCTACATTGTAGGAGATGGTCAACAATCAAGTGCCTACCATGGTGAAAGGTATCAGGATTGTATCTTTCTATGGAAAAAAACAAATGAGGGAATGGAAGGGCCGCGGATTCTTTGTAAGCATCGTGGAAGTTTTCAAATTCAGCAAGTCCATGTTCATCCCCGCTATACTCCCGATGGGAACAAGATCTTGTTTACAAGTGATCGCACCGGATACGGGAATATCTATCTGGCAGAAGTTCCTGAATTTGAAAGTCTGCCACAGCTGGTAGAAGGAAAATTGATAAAAAGTGAATAATCAGGATTAAACAGGCAAAAAATAAATGCCTGTTTTTTTTTGTTAATAGTGCAAAAATGTCTTAGGTGATCATAATAAGTCAAATGATAATGTTCGCAAAAATTGAACGTTGAAGGAAAGTGAAAGATTGAAAATAATAGGATTGTAGCATATAAACCAGCCAGTGGAGGAGTGAGATTATGAAATTACATTGGTTAAACAAAAGGCCAAAGGATCTTACAGGAATTTCTTGGGGGATTCCTTGGGAAAGAGGGACATTAAAAAGGGAAGATATCATCTGTCTTGGGAGTAGCAGCGGTAAAAAAAGTTCGTTACAAACATGGCCAATGGCCTTTTGGCCAGATGGAAGTGTAAAGTGGACTGGTCATGCAGCAGTCCTTCAAGGAGATGAGGATTCATATGAGGTATCTATTAGTGAACATATAAAATCTGACAGTATCTTGCAGGTAAAGGAAATTAATCATACGATTGTAATCGATACAGGTAAACTAATATTCTCCCTTAATAAACAAGGGAATAAGATTATTAATTTTGTAAAAAGAGGGACAAAAACGGTTGCGTTTGACGGTAAATTAAATGCAATTAGAGAGACTCGCAGTAAGGAAAGTGGGATTACGGTCATCCGCGAAGAACCATTAGAAGGAATGATCAACAAAGTGGAAATTGAGCAAAATGGTCCTTTAAGAGCCGTTATTAAGGTTGAAGGAACCCATCAGGCTGAATCAGGAACAGGTACATTACTTCCGTTTGAATTAAGGCTTTACTTTTATGCAAACACTGAATCCGTTCGAACCGTTCATACCCTTTTCTACGATGGCGATCCCGAGAAGGATTTTATTAAAGGTGTAGGACTGGAATTATCCGTTCCACTTACAGGAGAAGCGTGGAATCGTAATGTACGTTTTTCAGGAGATGAAGAGATTTATTCAGAAGCAGCCCAGCTTCTTCTTACCAGAAGACACAGAAATGTGGATGGCTTGTTTCAAAAACAGATAGCCGGTGAAATAGTTACCCTAACAGAAGAAAAACACTCTCAATTATTAGAACATGCTAAACAAAATGCCATTTGGAATGATTTCAAACTTCAGCAGGATTCAGCAGACCATTATCGAATCACCAAACGGACACAAGAATCCTCTGCCTGGGTGGAATCCACTCATGGTACTAGAGCAAAGGGTTTGCTTTATATCGGTGGAGAGGATCATGGGATCTCAGTCGGGATAAAGAATTTTTGGCAAAAATTCCCCTCAGCACTGGAAGTTAGTGATTTAAATAAGTATGAAGCAAAATTGAAAGCCTGGTTTTGGTCACCGGATTCAGGAGCAATGGATCTGCGGCATTATAATAACGAAACACATGTTGTCAGTGCCTACGAGGGTTTTGATGAAATGCGTTCCACTCCGTTTGGGATTGCCAATACCAGTGAGGTCTATTTACAATTTTATACTGATAGACCTTCAAATGAAGAGCTTATAAATAAAATAGAAGAATGGCAAGCTCCTTTATTATTAGTATGTGAGCCCGAATATTATCACCAGACGAAAGCTTCTGGTGTTTGGAGTTTAGTCGATCGTACCACCCCAATGAAAGCAAAGTTGGAAGAACAAATTGATAAAGCCTTCCATTTTTATAAGAAGGAAATCGAACAGCGAAGATGGTATGGTTATTGGAATTATGGTGACGTCATGCATACCTATGATCCAGTCCGTCATCAATGGATGTATGATATCGGAGGTTTCGCTTGGCAAAATACGGAGCTCGTGCCAAATATTTGGCTCTGGTATTCATTTTTACGGTCAGGACGAGAAGACGTGTTTATCATGGCAGAGGCGATGACAAGACATACCAGTGAAGTGGATTGTTATCACTTTGGTGAGTACGCTGGGTTAGGTTCTCGTCATAATGTGGTTCATTGGGGCTGCGGCTGTAAAGAAGCGCGTATTAGTATGGCGGGATTACATAAATACTATTATTTCTTAACAACCGATGAAAGAGTAAGAGATTTACTTACCGAAGTAAAAGATGCCGACCAAGCATTAGCCAATCTAGATCCAATGAGAGAGTTTTATACAACTGAACAATTCCCGACACATGCCCGAGTCGGTCCAGATTGGGCTGCCTTTTGTTCCAATTGGTTATCAGAGTGGGAACGTACAGAAAATCAAACGTACAAAGAAAAGATCATGACGGGCATAAATACATTAAAAAAGTTGCCGTTCCGGTTGTTATCGGGTCCGACCTTTGGATATGACCCTAAGACAAGCACTCTCCTACATATGGGAGACGGAAATGAAGGAGGCTATCATATGGTGATTGCTTTCGGGGGTCCCCAGGCGTGGATGGAACTCGCACAGGTCCTCGAAGATGCAGAATGGGAGGATATGTTAGCAGAATTTGGCGAATTTTACGTTCTAAGTAATGAAGAAAAATTAGCTAGAAGTAATGGTATCCTTCACAATAAATTATTTAGTCTGCCAATGCTTGCTTCTGGAATGGTTGCTTATGCCGCCGCAAGGAATAAAGATAAAAACCTGGCCGAAAAAGCTTGGAATCTACTATTAGATGAAGAGATCAGTCAAATGGTGTTGCCAATAAAAGAAGAAGAGGTCCAAAGTTGGAGGAAGTTAACCGAAGTTCCAAGTATTACGACTAATACTACATCACAGTGGTGTCTAAATACGATTGTATCTTTGGAGTTAATTGGTGAATACCTGCCAAACCAAGAATTCAAGAAAGTATTAGTCCAACAATAAAGTGCTTAAAGGTTTGAAAGCCTTGTCATATCAAGGGTTTCGTTAAGACAAAAAAATGTAATTGTCCGTAAAATGAAAGCGGTTTAAATTATGAGTATAGCACGACACAATTACTGGATTAGTAAAGCATACCTAGTAATTGGTAATTCTTGGAAATGAAAATATTAAATTGGGGGTAACCAAAATGAAAAACAGAAAAAAGTTCGGTAAAAAGGTGGCTATTCCAGCATTATCAGCCATGCTCCTTTCTTCCCTTGTAGCATGCAGTAATTCTGAAAAGACATCAAGTGAAGCTAGTAATTCAAAAGATGGTAAATTAAATATTTCAATTATGACCACAGCGTTTTCAGCTACGCCACCTTCTAGTAACAGTCCGGCCCTAAAAGCGCTTGAAAAGTATACAAAGTCTAATATTACTGTAAATTATGTTCTGAATTCGGTTTATTCTGATAAGTTAAATGTAACTTTAGCCTCAGGCAAGCTTCCGACGATTATCATGATTCCTGATAAAATCCCAAGTTTCGTCAGTGCTGTCCGTAATGGAGCATTTTGGGACTTAACACCGTATTTAAAAGATTATCCAAATTTAAGTAAGGCCAATGAAGTGACCTTACAAAATAGTGAAATTGATGGAAAAGTATATGGGATTTATCGGGCCCGCCCGCTTGGAAGAAACGGGATCTATTTCCGCCAGGATTGGTTGAAAAAGTTGGGATTACAAGAGCCTAAAACGATTGACGATTTTTATAATGTCTTAAAAGCATTCACAAACAATGACCCTGATGGGGATGGTAAAAAAGATACGTACGGTATGGTTATTTCAAAGTTTACCGGTCCGTTCGATGTTATGCAAACATGGTTTGGTGCTCCGAATAAATTTGGCTTAACAAGCGATGGAAAACTCCAGCCTGATTTTATGACACCAGAATATATGACTGCATTGAAATTCTTTAAGAAATTGTATGACGAAAAATTAATCAATCATGATTTTGCTGTAATGGACTCCGGACAATGGGATATTCCATTTCAAAAGGGAGAAGCCGGAGCCATTGTTAACGTATTGGACCAAGCCCATCGTAATCAGACTGCTATGGAAAAGATCGATCCTAATTTAAAAGACGCAGTTGGTGTAATGGGAGCCGTCTCAGGCCCAGAGGGACTTCATAATCTGCCTACTGCGGGTTATAGCGGCATGCTGGCAATTCCAAAATCAAGTGTGAAAACTGAAGCACAATTAAAACAAGTATTATCTTTTATAGATAAGCTGAATAATGAACCGGCTCAAACAATCGCCTATGCTGGTGTCGAGGGACGTCATTATAAGATGGAGAATAACAATATCGTACCTCTTTTCACAGCTCAAGACCCGGAATCTACTGAATATACAGACCTAAACCAATTTGTACCAGGGATTCCTGTAAGTAATTTCAAACATCCAGAGTATTCACCGCTCCAAGTAAAAGAAAATGAAATTATGAAAGAGAATGAAAAAATTGTTGTTCCAAATCCTGCTGCTTCCTTGATTTCTGATGTATACGCGCAAAAAGGACAACAGTTAGACAACATCATCAATGATGCCCGTATAAAATATATTGTTGGTCAAATTGATGAAAAAGGATTTAAAGATGCCATTAAATTATGGCGCAGTTCTGGCGGAGACGATTATGTAGCAGAAATAAATAAATTATACAAAGAAAACAATAAGTAAACATCCAGTTAAAGAACAGGCGGTTTTCGAACTGCCTGTTTCTGCAAATGAAATAAAAACATAGAAGGAAAGGAGAGAATCAATAATGGAAAAAATCAGTGCGCAAGTTGCTGAAACTGATATACCCCAACCGGCAATAGGATCAAAAACAAAAATAAAGTCAGAGGTTTCTCCGATTCAACGGATCATTAGAGATAAATGGCTCTATATTCTACTGCTCCCGGGGTTGGTCTATTTTATTGTGTTTAAATATCTTCCAATGTGGGGTATTGTTATAGCCTTCCAAGATTATTCACCTTTTACGGGAGTGCTTGGAAGTAAATGGGTTGGATTTGATAACTTTATAGATTTCTTTAAAAATCCTGATTTCTTTCGACTATTAAAAAATACAGCTATTTTTGCAGTGTTAAACTTGGTATTTTTCTTTCCGGCACCGATAATTTTATCCATTCTGTTAAATGAATTACGGGTTGATTCGTATAAGAGAGTTATGCAAACGTTTATTTATGTTCCCCATTTCATGTCATGGGTAATCATTGCGAGCATTACATATATCTTTTTTACCACAAGCGGTGGCATTGTGAATGAAATTGTCTCCCATATTTACGGGAAACAGATTGATTTTCTATCATCACCTAATTGGTTTCGCCCATTAATGATGCTGCAAATTATTTGGAAAGAGACTGGCTGGGGAACGGTTATCTTCTTAGCTGCACTTACATCCGTTGATAAAGAACAGTATGAAGCTGCGATTGTTGACGGTGCAGGAAGATTTAGACGATTATGGCATGTCACTCTTCCTGCTATTAGAAGTACAATCATAGTCATGCTCATCCTGCAACTTGGCCGTTTTCTGGACACTGGCTTCCAACAAATTTACTTAATGTCCAATTCATTAAACCGTGGAGTTGCTGATGTATTTGATACGTATGTTTATTTTGTTGGGATTACACAGGGGGCGTATAGCTATAGTACGGCTGTCGGGCTCTTTAAGTCTGTTATAGGAATCATTCTTGTTTTAGGCTCAAACAAATTAGCCAAGAAAATGGGAGAGGAAGGAATCTTTTAATGTGCAATGTTCAAGGAGGTGCAGAATATGTCAAATCTTAAAATGCATAATACACGTGGAGGGCGTATATTTGATGCCTTTAACGTTGTTATTTTAGCCATCATCGGGATTATTATGATTCTGCCATTTCTTTATATAATAGCAGGATCGTTTGCTACAGAGGCTGAGTTAACTAGGAGAAACTTTTTTATCTGGCCGGAAACGTTTACTCTAAGTGCCTATAAATATATTTTCTCAACCGCAACATTCTCGCGCAGCATTCTGGTATCGATAGCTGTCACCTTAGTTGGTACCTTGGTTTGTCTATTCTTTACATTTACAATGGCTTACCCCTTATCGAGAAAGAATTTATTGGGACGCAACTTGTTTATGAATATGATTGTATTTTCGATGTTATTCAGTGGTGGAATGATCCCTACGTATATCGTAGTTAAATCACTAGGATTGTTAGATTCCTATTGGTCATTAATCTTACCAGGTGCTATCAATCCATTTAATTTAATCATCGTCAAAACTTTCTTTCAAGGTATTCCGAATGAATTGGAAGAAGCAGCTAAGATTGATGGTTGTACAGAAATGGGGATTTTTTGGAGAATTATCTTACCACTGTCGAAACCAGTCCTTGCTACATTTGCGTTATTTTATGCGGTCGGGATTTGGAACGATTTCTTTCATGCCCTATTGTATATTAGTGACAACACCAAGTGGCCTGTCCAAGTGCTGCTCCAACAAATTATTATTTTATCGCAAGGCAATCTTGCGGATACCGCTTCTCAAGGAGCATCATATGTTGAGCCTCCTGCACAATCATTAAAATTAGCTGTTGTAGTTGTGGCTACTTTGCCAATTTTAATTGTTTATCCATTCTTGCAAAAACATTTTGCAAAAGGGATGCTTTTAGGGTCAGTCAAAGGATAAAAGCATACATTTTAATCTAAGAATGCAGGCGGTGGGATGCTTATAAATCTAACCGCTTGTTTTATTTTGCTAAACTCTAGTAACTTTTTAGTACTCTAGCGTAAACATTAATTTATATTTTTTTGACAAAAGAAATTTTTAAACTAAATTTTTTCCTATTGAGGGGAATGACATGCCAACAAAATATATATACGGAAGGAAATAAAGCATGGGTCTGGAAGATTGCCAAAATGTAGAACTGCCTGTAGTAAGTTATCAACAATCGAAGGTGAGCAAATGAACAATTTAACACAACTAAAACATGATTTTAATGATCCTTCTGCGGACTACTCCATTTTGCCATTTTGGTTTTTAAATGGAAATCTCAATAAAGAAGAGATTGCTAGACAATTGAGTGATTTTAAATCAAAAGGGGTTTTCGGCGTTGTTGCCCATCCACGTATTGGTATTCCCGAGGATATTGAATATTTAGGACTAAAATTTATGGATCTGATGCGATTTATCATGCAAGAAGCTACAAAATTAGGCATGAAAGTCATTATTTATGATGAAGGTATGTATCCATCAGGCTCCGCCCATGGAAAGGTGGTTGAGAACAATCCGGAATATGCTGCCCGCGGACTGCGAATGTTGTCCTATAAGGTTAATGGTTTTACACAAATAACAGAAAAATTGGAAGAATACGAGGAGATTGTCCTCGCCGTTGCTGCAAAGGTTACAGGGGAAATGAAAATTGATCCACATTCCGTCATTTCGTTAGAAGTTGAGAACAATACCGTTTCCTTTCAACCAAAAGAAAAGGGAAATTGGTCGATTGTTTTGCTTATTTCAACGTTTTCAAATGGAACGATTCGTGGTCTCCATTTTGGGGAAGATGATGGCGAGCCGGGAGCACCGCCAGCAGGAGATTTGTTAAACCCGGATGCAATGCAAAAGTTTATCCGTGTAACCCATGATGTCTATTATGAACATTTTAAGGAATACTTCGGAAATACCATACCAGCGCTTTTTACAGATGAACCTAATGTTGTTGGCCGTTGTGTTGACACGGAAAAGATTAAGCCGTGGACGATTGGCTTTATGGAATATTATAAGAACCATGGGAATGATCCTACGGACTTGTTATCGTTATGGTTTGACATCGGAAGTGACACAAATGTCAAAAGAAGAAAATTTAAAAAAACGGTCAATAAACGGCTCCAGGAAACGTATTACCGCCCCATTTCCGAGTGGTGTGAAAGTCATGGTATTCAACTGACAGGGCATCCGGAAACAAGTGATGATATCGGATTTTTAAAATATTTTCAGCTGCCTGGCCAGGATCTGGTGTGGAGATGGGTAGGCCCGGAAGACAATAAAGGAGTTACAGGGCGTGACAGTACGCTGGGGAAATGTTCCTCCGATGCGGCAAGGCATCGCGGATTGCCTCGAAATGCCAATGAGTGTTTCGGCTGCTGCGGGCCGAATGGACACCAATGGCAATTTACAGTAGATGATATGAAATGGTTCGTCGATTGGCTTTTTGTCCGGGGAGTTAATCAACTTTATCCCCATGCATTTTATTATTCCATTGAAGGAGGACGTTTAAATGAGCGTGCACCGGATAACGGTCCTCATAACTCATGGTGGAAATATTATAAATTGATCGCTGATTATGAAAAAAAGATGTCCTGGCTGCTGAGTGATTGTACAAACGTTACGGACATTGCCATTTTATGTGAAGAGGATCATATTCCCTGGAAAATTGCTGAACCGTTATATACGAACCAAATCGAATTTAATTACTTGGAAGAAGATCTGTTTCTTCATCACTGTATAATCGAAGAAGGTAAAGTGAAAATTCAAAAACAAAATTATCGAGTGATTATAATTGAAAATCTTGAACAACTCGTTTCCATTGAGCTCGTCCATAAACTCAATCTATTTCTTGAAAACGGGGGTACAGTCTTCGTTTATAATCCCGAAAAGAAAAATCTTCCGTTAAAAGATAATATCGTCCATATTTATAACTATCACAGCGTAATAGGGGCGATTGATCGTGTCGAATCCCGGGATGTTTATATAACACCGCATAATCCTGGGCTTCGGGTGACACATATCGTCAAAGAAGGCATTGATTTCTATGTATTGGTAAATGAAGACGATCATGACATTGAGGGCGAATTGGCTCTTAAATGTAAAGGTACTCTAGAAAAGTGGGATGCATGGTACTCTGATATAGAAACAATAGAAATAAATGTAGCGGATCCAGAGTATACAAAATTCAATCTTTCACTAAAACATCGGGAATCTTTGATTATCTGCGTAAATCAAAATGAATCACCGCCTTTTGCAAATCGAAGCAAAAAATCACAACAAGTTATCGATATAAATGTAAACAAATGGACGATCACAAACCCATTTCGTGATAAAGAACCAATTGAAAAATTGGTTCCATTGTCTGAGTTTGACGATATGAAATATTTTTCGGGTGAATCTATTTATCAAACTATAGTTACTTTGGATTCCATAAATAATTATAAAAAGGCTGAGGTAGACTTAGGAGAAGTTTGCGAGCTTGCTGAAGTTATCGTCAATGGAAAAAGTGCGGGTGCCAAGCTCTGGAGTCCATATCTATTTGACATAACCCAAAATTTGGATACGTATACCCTAAATATAGAGGTAATAGTTACTAACAGTAAGGCAAACGAGTATGCCAAAGAACCGATAAAGTCCGGACTGATTGGCCCTGTAACGTTAAAGCTTTATAAATAGTATAGGATTTACTGGAAATAATTTGATAGAGCAAGATTTTAGTAATATCGAGGGAGGAAGATAGCATGAAAGGAAAGGATACAGCAGTTCCAATCAATCTTTTTCTGGCCGGTGATTCAAATGTTCCGATTTATCTTGAGAATCAAGCACTGATGGCAGGCTGGGGACAGTTTTCATACTAATTATCTAATCCGGGGTGCTGAATATTTGTTATCCAATAAATAAATTTTTATATTTGTAAATGCTGAATATCCCAAGTGAATATTTTCCACTTGGGATTTCTTTTAAATTAAATTAGTGATTGTTACTATAAAGAGCTGTTTTAAATTAGTCAGATAGCGTATCGCAAAAAAGTATGGTTGTAGGAAAAGTGTTAGGGTCTTATATTAATATGTATATAATTAGCAAATTTAGCTTTAAAGGAGGTAATGCTCAGTGATAATGAAACAATTTGAAAAAGGAGAATGCCTCTACGCTAATCCCCTATCAGATCAAAACGATTTAACGGGTTGGAAATTAGAAGGTAGAGCCAAGATAGGCTTTGAACATAATCGTTTACATTTAGAGAATGAACTAGACCCTGATCTTTTTGGGGATCATGCACACTGGGTTTATTGGTGTCCAATAGATTTTCCGGACAAAATCATTATTGAGTGGGAATTCTACCCTCTTCGGGAACCAGGTCTTTGTATGTTCTTTTTCGCTGCAACCGGGAGAAATGGTGAGGACGTGTTTGATGAACAATTGCCGGATAGGAATGGTTTATATCCGGAATATCATTCAGGGGCTATAAATGCTCTGCACTTATCCTATTTCAGGCATAAGTATGCAGATGAAAGGTCGTTTCGCACGTGTAATTTACGGAAAAGCTTTGGATTCCATTTAACCGCCATAGGTGCCGACCCATTGCCGCCTGTAGAGGATGCCCTTCCTCCTTATCATATGAAATTAGTAAAATATGATGGGATGGTCCAGTTTTCCATTAATGAATTAGTTGTACTTGAATGGGTAGATGATGGTCAGACATACGGTCCCATTTATGGCCGCGGAAAAATAGGTTTCAGGCAAATGGCACCAATGAAAGCAGCCTATGCTAACTTAGTTATTCACCAGGCAGTATTAAATTAGCTTACACTTGTTAGATAGATAGGAGGGATGGAACATGCAAATGAAAGGGGCAATCGGCGGATTTTATAAACTTTGTGATTGGATCATGAAGCTTGCCTTTATTAATCTCTTATGGATGGTTTTTTCCACTTTTGGTTTAATTGTTTTTGGTTTTTTTCCTGCAACAATGGCAATGTTTGTCGTTATCAGGAAAATGCTAATGGGTGATTTTGATATACCCGTATTTAAAACTTTTCTGGATTCTTTTAAAAAAGACTTTTTTAAAAGTAATCTGCTCGGGCTTATTTTGTTTATACTAGGGTATTTCTTATATGTAGATATTCATTTAATAAAAACCACGGGAGGACTGCTTAATTTAATCTATTATCCTGCACTAGTTATATGTCTAGGGTTTGTTTTAACTGTATGTTATACCTTTCCTACTTTTGTTCATTATGATTTAAAGGTTTATCAGGTATTAAAAAGTTCTTTTATAATCATGTTATTGAATCCGCTTTCTACCATTTTAATAGTGATTGGGGGGAGTGCAGTCTATCTTTTAATGACCACAGTACCTGGACTAATCCCATTATTCAGTGGCAGTACGCTAGCAGTTGTGATTATGTGGTCATCTTTCTTTGCCTTTTCAAGAATCGAGAGAGCGGAACGGGCTGCTACAGGGGCAGGGGAGACAGCAGTTGTAAAATGGAATAAATAAAAGTGATTCATCACCACATTTTGTGATTTAACAAAAAAAATGAAAACACTCACAGATTCCTGGCAATAATGTTAGCGCCGACTAAACATAACAGGAGGGTCTGAAAGTGTTTTCCGTATCACTAGATTTGCCAGAATTTGAAGTTGTTAAACAAGTATTTCTTGAAGATTGTAATCTCTTACACGTAGAGAAAAGTACGACTGAGGAACATTGTTCTTGCTGTGGCTTTCCTGCCAGTCATGTCCATGACTGGCGGACAAGAAAGGTTCGTGACTTATCTGTCTTAGGAAAGCCTCTTTACCTTTTTGTAAAAGTTAATAGGTACCGTTGTCACAATTGTAATGCGGTATTTTCACAATCCTTTAAATCAATTGGATCTAATAAACAACAAACCAACAGATACAGAGAATATTTATACGAAATGTGCAACGGCTCCACTATTCAAGACGTTAGTCGAAAGGAAAAAGTGCCTTATACCACGGTTGAGAGAATTTTTTATTCCATAGCTAAAGAAAAAGAAATGAAACATTTAGAACACCTTGAAAGTGTTTTAGAAAACAACAAGTTAGTTCTTAGCCTTGATGAAATCGCTGTTCGAAAAGGTCACCGATACGAGACTGTTCTTATGGATGCGAAAACCGGATGTGTGTTGGGTATGGAACATCAGCGTAGTTACGATTCTACTCAATTACTTTTAACGAAGAATATCCTTTCAAATAAATTCGTTCATACAGTTGTTATCGATATGTGGGATCCCTTCCATAAAGCTGTGAAATCAGCATTTCCTGAGACCTGTATTGTGGTTTATAAGTATCATGTGGTGCAAAAGGTAACTCATGCGCTAGATCAAGTAAGAAAGAAGTTTCCTGCCTTGAAAAAGGGTCGTTTCATACTCTTAAAGGGTACTGAAAAGTTAACACCTTATCAAAAGCAACGACTAGACGACGTGCTCGAAGAGCACCTAGAGTTGTCTTATGCCTACTACCTTAAAGAGTTATTCAGAGATGTGTACAAAGCACCTGATTATGATACAGGTGAATCACTCTTAGAAGAATGGATCCAGCTAGCATGGAGCAGTCCATTTCCTGCTTTTCATCAAGTGGCTAAAACCATAGAAAACTGGAAGGCACAGATTCTCCAATACTTTCTTACTCCATTTACAAATGGTCGGATAGAAGGTACTAACCATAAGATTAAAAACATTAAAAGACGTGCCTTTGGATTTAGAAATCTAGAAAGATTTAGACTACGTGTATTTTTGGAGTGTACAGGAAAAACTTATAAAAATCAGGTTGCCTAACCACATCCTTCTTCAGCTTTTTACAGGATAGTTGGTAGAATGGAAGCCGTCAAGGAAAGCACTTGACAGCTTCCATTCTACCAACTTTGTGGTCTGTAAGCTGATGAAGGAGTTACCATAGATTGGGCACCAATCTAGCTAACTTATTTCTGGAATTGAGTGTAAACCACAGAATTTGGTGAAGAGACATAAAAGTAGACATATAAATTTAGTTTTTCAAAACTTTACTATCAATATGTAAAATGAAGGTTTAAATTTGGCATGCAATTGCAGCCAAGTTTTTTTGAATTATAAATAGTGAAATTTAAAGCGCCTTCATTTTTTGGGGGAGTTATGCAATAATATAATTATACTATTATGATTATGCTTTATACATGGAGTGTTCTTAATGCTATTTACAAACATTGATACAAAAAAAGTAAAACGTTTTCAGTGGAAAGGGAACTTTCATCGCAATAGCTTTATTCTTATTTTACTTATTGCTAGCATTCCAGGACTGATCACTGGTCTATGTATCTATTGGTTTGGTGTCGGAAAAGTAGAAGATGAGCTTAGGGCATCCAATGCCAGCCAAATCGTTCAACGGGCAAATAATATGGATGAACAATTTCAATATATAGAGGAATATACCACACATTGGGTATTTGAACCTCGATTTGGGGATTCTTTAAAAAATATTGATTTTGTTAAGCAGTTTAATGAAGCCTATGATATAACCAAGACGTTATCATTATTGCAAGGAAGCCATAATTTGATAAGTGATGACGAATTGTATTTAGATTTGGATGAACCCATCTTATTTAAGCCTCAGTACAATGTATTAGATGAAAAACAGAAGATTTTTTATAATAGTTTACTTTCAAAAGGAACGGAACTTCATTGGGTAGAGTATTCTCAAAGTAAAGGGAGAAGATTACCAACTCTGGCTTTTGTCAGTCCCATTCCAATAACCAGTAAAGACCCCTTTGGCGCTTTAATTGTAACGATCGATCATAAGAAAGCACTTCAACTATTAAAGACAATAACCCCTTATGAAAATGGGGCAACTATCCTGTTAAATGAACAAAATAAAGTAATACTATCCTCAAACAGTACTAATCAATCAAATTTTATAAATGCCTTAAAAAAAGAAATAGGGAAACAAAAGGAAAAGAGTGGGTCTTTTCCATTTGAGTTTAATCATATAATGTATTCAATTTCATTTGGTCATTTTACAAGGATTAATTCCAACTGGACATATGTCTCTGCGGCGCCCATGTCATCAATTACAGCACCAATTGTATTTGTGTCAAGGTTAATCATTATTATAAGTGCCTCCGCTCTTATTCTAGCGATTATTTTGTCCTGGTTCACTTCTGTAAAAATATATGCACCTGTCCGCAAATTAGTCAGAAATTTAGTTGGAGAGGAAACAGATAGCTGGAATCAGTACGGTAAGGATGAGTTTTCCATCATTGAACAGCAGTGGATAGAGATGTCCCAAAAAAGTGATTTGCTGGAAAATCGACTTTCAGAACAAGTAAAAGAGCTAAAAAATAGTTTCATCTATCAATTAGTTCAAGGGTATTTTTTCCATTATCATGAAGAAGATTTGCGGCAGCGCATGGAGACATATGGATGGAATTTAAGAAATAGATCCTTTATTGCTTTGGATCTTCAACTTACTGGTTTTAACGATTCCAAAGACAACATCTCCACAAATGATGATGGACTGGTTACCTTCATGGCGGCTAACATTATGGGAGAAATTGCAAAAGAGATGTTTGAGCAATTTAATGTTATAAACTTTTCTGATCTATCAGCAGGGATGTTAGTCATTTATCATCATGATGATTCCTTTCGGGAAGAGTTACATCGTTTTGCAGAGAATGTGACCGAGGCTGTGAACAGGATTATAAAATTACAGGTAACCATTACAATTAGTGAAAAAACCGAAAGTGTAAAGAAAATACCATACATCTTTGAAGAAGTAAGGACAGGAAAGCGATTCAGAACATTTGAAAACATCAACCAGGTTATTGATTTAGAGGAGTACAGAAATAATAGAAATGATATTGATTTCCATTATCCATTTGCAACCGAAAAAGAGATTATTCAAGCGATTCGAATCGGTCATCTTGATGAAATTGAAGTGTTGATCAAAAAATTCACCCAAGAATTAACTAGCAGAGAAATTAGTGAAATTTACATTCAACAGGCTGTTATTCAACTATATAGCAGTATTCAGCACGAAATATTACATTCGGGGATTCATCCGAATGACTTGTTCGAAGGAAAAAATATGTATGAAGACCTCTCTCAAATACGTAATGCTGATAGAATTAATGATTGGTTTGTAAATGATGTCATCAGTCCATATATTCAGAGGCTGGAAGGTCGTATGAATATAGAATTAAAGAGAATAATAGAGCATGTAGTGACAAAAATCGAGGACAATTACATGCACGATATTTCTTTGGAAAGTTGTGCAGATGAAGTGGGGACAAATCCTTATTCTCTAAGTAAAGCATTTAAACAGATTGTTGGGATTAATTTTATTGATTATTTAACCCAGCTAAGGATTGAGAAAGCAAAAGAATTGCTGATACAGTCAGATATGAAAATAAATGATATAGCTGAGAGTGTAGGTTACAGACATAGTTATTTTAATCGTATATTTAAAAAACAAATTGGTATTCCACCAAGCCAATACCGAAAGCTGAAACAGGACGCCAATCAAATGAGAGTTTAAAAAGATGGTTAGGTTTAACCATCTTTTTATTTATAGAATCCATATCAATACAGAGGTGATATGGTTTTTTTAGTTTTATAGATAATCTACATTACTAGTATCTCGGTGTTTAAAAAAAATGTAGAATGATATACAATATAAGCAATATGTTTGCGCTTACAGTGCGTTGAATGTTCGAAATGTTCAAAATAATCAATTGGAGAAAACTTTAATGAAGAAAGCTTTTGATTTATTGAAAAGAAATTATGCGAATCTAAAAATCAAATATAAACTGTTTATTTTAGTTTCGTGGATTATGATTAGTTCCTTTTTATTCACCTTCCTTGGATTACAATATGCTTTTCATATTTATGATGAACAAATCTACAGTAAATCTTCGCAAGTGTTAAGTACATCCTCCAATATCATAGAAAATGAACTTCAAAAAATGGAAGATGTTTCTTACAATATCTTGACCGACCCTCAAATTCAACAATACTTAGCATCAAACGATGCCAAGAGGACAGAGTACGAGCAATATCGTATCCATTCGAATATGGTGGATAAATTATTAAGCTACGTGAACAACGAGAAATATATACAATCCGTAATTCTTGTCGATACGAACGGGGAAGAGTATGTTGCTGGCCCTAGATCTTTTAAATTACCGTCTGATCTAAAAATGAGTATTTTGCGAGAAGCATTATTAGCAGATGGAAAAAACATCTGGGTAAACCCCCATGGAAAAGATTTTACGATTGTTACGGCTCGAGAAATTAGACAATATAAGAATTTGAGTTTTGAACCGCTAGGTACATTAATTATTAATATGAATATGGACAAACTTGTCAGCAGCCTCTTTGAGGGATCAAGTAAAATTGATGGCGAGTTTTTAATCACCAATGATAAAGAACTTATTTATCCGACAGAATCTGCAAGTCCGTTGAAAAAAATAGCTTTGTCCATAAATGAGAAACCCGGCTATCAAATAAAAACGATTGGAGGTAAAAATTATTTCCTGGTTCACATCAACTCTCATTATTTTGATTGGAGTTATGTGAATGCTATACCATTTAATCAAATCTTTAAAAATATTAGTTTCATAAAAACAGTACTAGTCATCATTTTTATTATAATGTTTTTTATTGTCACAATCCTAGGGATCAGATTTGCCAGGAATATAACCATTCCTTTGGAGAATTTAGTTGAAGGTATGCAATATGTACAAAATGGCGATTTTAAAGAAGCTCAGAAGGGTTTCTTGACGTCTTCCGTCCTCTCTAATGATGAGGTAGGTAAGTTACATGAAACCTTTCAAGGTATGACTCAACAAATTGATGAATTGGTGAATGAAAACCTCTCAAAGCAGCTTACGATTAAAGAAACTGAATTTAAAGCCTTACAAGCACAGATAAATCCTCATTTTTTATACAACACCTTGGAGTCAATCAACTGGCTCGCTAAAATGAATGATCAAGACCAAATATCTAAAATGGTTGAAGCGCTTGGTTTTCTGCTGCGAAATTCAATCAGCCTAAAGAAGAAGCTCATCCCGATTGAAGATGAGTTAAATATTGTTAAGAATTATATTGTTATACAAAAATATAGATTTGAAGAAAGATTGGACTTTAACATGCAGGTTGATTCTGACCTGTTTGATGTCTATATCCCTAAATTAACCTTGCAGCCCCTAGTGGAAAATGCCATTCATTATGCGCTGGAGAATATGGTAGATGTATGTAAAATAAGAATTTATTCAGTAGTAAATAAGGAAAATTTTCAGCTAATCGTGGAAGATAATGGTCCCGGAATGGAGCCTTCTTTTCTAGAAAAGTTAAAGAAAGGGGAGGTAAAGACAAGGGGACAAGGTATTGGCTTAGCCAATATAATGGATCGGATTAAACTTTCATTTGGAAACGATTACGGCGTTGAAATTGAGAGTGAGCCTAATAATGGAGCTAAAATCATCTTAGTTTTGCCATATGACAGGGGGGAAGAACATGTACAAAGTATTGTTAGTTGATGATGAAAGAATCATAACCGACGGTATGTCAAAAGTGATTAAATGGGAGTCAATCGGGACAAGTTTAATCGGGACGGCGAAGAATGGACTTGAAGCCTTTGAAAAAATCACTGAGAATATGCCGGATATTGTGATTAGTGATATTAAAATGCCTGGAATGAATGGGCTTGAATTGGTGGCAAAAGTACATAAACATTATCCAGAAATCCGTTTTATATTGTTATCAGGGTTTAGTGAATTTGATTATGCCAAGCAGGCAATGGTGTATGGGGTTAAACATTATTTGCTTAAACCCTGTAATGAAAATACGATTATCGAAGCACTTAAGGAAATAAGTGAAGAGTTAAATCAGGAGAAAGAGCGGGAACAATTTATTAATAATCTGCAAGAATCTCTTGAAAATGTTCTTCCTTATGCCAAGGAACAGTGGTTGAAGGAATATATTACAAATATTTATGAAAATACCGACTCTACAGCCTATCAAAAACTTCTTGAGTTAGATTTAGACATATCCAATGTTCGCCTAGTTTTATTCCAGATAGAGGGCCCATTTCAAGTTGAGCAATTGTTTGCCATAAAGAACATAGCTGAACTGAATTTTCAATCATATATTCTTAGTTGCTCGATAGGAGAATTAATTTTAATTCTTGTAAAGGATGATGGTGAAAATAGTCTGCTTTATGAAAAAATTGAAAAGATTAGAAAAAACTTTTATCAATATTATCAACTGGATTGCACCATTGCTGTAAGTGAAACAGGGAACATCAGCAATGCGAATAAATTATATAAGGAAGCACTAGATTGTCTAAATTATCGTTTTTATTTAGGTGAAGGCAGCATTATTACCAAAGAAGACATAGAAAATCAAAATGATGATCATGATCAGCAGGAGTTTTATTATGATGACCAGAAATTCTGCCGATTAGTCAAATCTGGCTGTTGGAGAGAAGTTGAGGATGAAATTATAACTTTTTTCGACTATTTAGCCGATTTGAGATTCGATATAAGTGCTACAAAATCATATGTCATTCAACTTTTTAATAGCATGATTCGTTTGTGCGATACCAATAGTATGAACTCATACTTAACGAAGCTGCAGGTTCTTTTAGAATTAGAAACAATTCAAAGTATGAAGTCCTTTTTCAAGGATATCGCCGAGGAAATAACGGATGGATTTTTTCAACAAACCAAAAATAGACATTCCGCCATTATCAGCAGAGTACTTGAAATTATAAAAAACCATATAGCTGATTCTCAGCTTAGCCTGCAATGGGTGGCAAATGAGATGTTGTATATGAATGCCGATTATCTCGGAAAGCTGTTTAAAAAAGAGACAGGTGAGAAATTCTCTAATTATCTGACTCGGGTTCGAATCGAAAAGGCCATTTATATGATTGAAAATGAAAGTGATGTAAAAATCTTTGAGCTAGCAGAAAAAATTGGGTTTGGGGATAATGCCCAATATTTTAGTCAGGTTTTCAAAAAGCAAACTGGGTTTACGCCATCCGAATATAAACGAGAATCTGTCCAAGGTATGTAGAATGAGACAAAAGGGGAATAAAACGATGAAAAAACTATTAATCTCCATTTTACCCCTGGTAGTAATGTTGGCCTTCACTGGATGTTCAGAAAACAGCAGTGCGGATTCTTCCAAAAATAAGGAAGAGAAAATCAACCTGAGGTTTGCTTGGTGGGGCGAACAGCCTAGAAACGATTATACACTGAAGGTAATAAAATTGTTTGAAGAAAAGAACCCAGACATCCATATTGAATTTGAATTTTCAAATTGGGATGATTATTGGAAGCGGTTAGCTCCAATGGCCGCTGCAAACCAGTTACCAGACATTATGCAAATGGATCTTCTCTATTTAAAAGCGTATAGTGCCAACAACTTACTTGAAGATTTAACACCCTACATCGAAAATAACACCATTAATACCAAATACATTGATGAGAAAATCCTTTCAGGGGGAAAAGTAAAGGATCAAATTTATGGTTTCCCATTAGGGTTAAATGCCCCTGCTGTTATCATGGACCCCAATTTAGTTGCCTCTGCAACGAATCAGGTCCCAACGCAGAACTGGATATGGGAGGACTTTGAAAAAATAGCCATGCAGGTCCACAAACAAAAAAATATATATGGAACTAATGGAATGAAACCGCCAGAGGTATTTTTCCCCTACTTTTTGCGAACCAATGGAAAGGATTTATATAATCCAGAGGGCACATCATTAGGGTATGAAGATGATCAATTATTTGTCGATTATTTCGAAAGACAATTAAGATTACTAGACGAAGGAGCGTTCCCAAGGGTTGATATAACAGAACAGATTAAAGGGATTGAAGATGAGCTATTAGTGAACAAACAAGCTCCGATGACTTGGGCATATTCCAATCAATATTATGGTTTTTCAAAAGAATCAGGACGGGAGCTAGAGATATATGCCCCGCCAGGGCCAAATCAACAGACAAGTTTGTCTATAAGAGCCAGTATGCTTTTTTCAATCACTAAAAGCTCCAAACATAAGGAGGCCGCTGCAAGATTTATTAACTTTTTTGTTAACGATATTCAAGCTAATAAGTTAATTAAAGGTGAAAGAGGCGTTCCCGTTTCAACTAAAGTGGCGGAGACAGTCAAAAAGGGTCTTTCCACAGAACAAAAAAAGGCTTTTGACTACGTATTCAATGTTGAAAATACAAATAGCAAGGTTGAGGCAGCAGATCCACTTGGAGGAATTGAAGTTGTTCATTTGTTACAGGATATCTCTGAACAAATTCTTTTTAAAAAAATTACACCACTAGAAGGGGCACAAAGATTTAGAAAAGAGGCAAATGAAATACTTCAGAAAAATAAATAAGTAACTTAAAAGACTCCGTTGGGGATTGTGTTATTACCCATATCGGAGTCTTTTTATTTTGGTTCACAATATTGATGATTTTATATCTGTTGATTGGAGCGGAAGGTGCTCGACTCCTGTGGGAGTACGGAACAGGGGAGACCCGACAGGCGCTAATGCGCCGAGGATGCTCCCCGGCAAGCCCGCGGAAAGCGAGCTCCAAGAGCGGAAATCAACAGCTAAATTTATCGGAGTTCTATTATTCAATAATAGAATGTCTGATTTTTAAACAAACTACTCGGTTATTTATATTCAGACAATTCTAATAGTAAAGGTATAATAACGAATGTAAACACTTACAAAAAAAGAAAAAGGGGGATTCAATTAATGAAAAAGTTCATGGTTATGCTGTTTTCACTGATTCTAGTATTCTCATTAGCAGCATGCAGCGGAAGCAGTACCACAAGTAAGAGCGAATCTGCTGGGAAAGAAAAAGCTGCAAGTAAAGATGAAAAAGTTACACTTCGTATTGCTTGGTGGGGATCACAGCCAAGACATGATTACACATTAAAAATCATCGATATGTATGAGAAGCAAAACCCTAATGTGAAGATTGAAGCAGAATATGCGAGCTGGGATGATTATTGGAAAAAGTTAGCTCCTCAAGCAGCTGCCAACCAATTGCCAGATATTATTCAAATGGACCTCTCATATTTCTCACAGTATGCAGAAAACAATCAAATTGCTGATTTGACTCCATACTTAGACAAGCAAATCGACACCAAAGACACCAATCAAAATATTATTGATGGCGGAAAACTTGGTGACAAATTATACGGTCTCAATGCAGGGGTAAACGTACTAGGTTATCACTATGACCCAGCATTACTTAAAAAGGCCGGTGTAGAATCTATTGATGAAAACTGGACATGGGATGATTATAAAGAAATCGCTAAAAAAGCAAAGGCTGCAGGCCTATTTGTAGATACCGGTGTTAAGGCAGACGTATTTTTTAATTATTATTTAAGAACACAAGGAAAGTCTCTTTATAGCAAGAATGGTACAGGTTTAGGATATAAGGACGACAAATTATTTGTAGACTTCTTTAAAATGACTTCTGGTTTAGTAAAAGATAAAGCGGTTCCAACACCTGACTATATGGCACAGGTAAAAGGAATCGAAGATGATCCTGTTGTAAAACAAAAAGCAATTGGTATTTGGCAATGGTCTAACCAGTTTGTTGGCTTACAGCAAGTGGCAAACAGACCGCTTGAAATCAATAACATGCCAGGACCTGATAGTGATAAAGGACTATTCTTAAAACCAAGTATGTTCTGGTCAATGGCAAACAACTCTGAGCATAAAGAAGAGGCAGCAAAGTTTATTAACTTCCTAACTAATGATATTGAAGCAAACAAATTAGCGCTCGGAGATCGTGGTGTACCAGGATCTGCAGCAGTCAAAGAAGCATTGAAGCCATTACTAACTCCAGCACAAAAACAAGTATTTGATTACGTGGAATGGGCTGAAAAACATAGTTCAGCATTTAATGGTCCAGATCCAGTTGGAGCAGGGGAAGTTATCGAGCTTTTTGATAGCTTGAATGAACAAATGAGCTATGGAAACATAAAAGTAGAAGATGCTGCGAAACAATTTAGACAACAAGCTGAAAGCATTTTGGCTCAAAATAAGAAATAATTTTAATCCGATAGCTGGTCCTTTCTCGGATCAGCTATCGCCCTTTCAATCTTAGGGTGATGGTCCGGAGAAAAGGAGATGGCAAAATGGCTACACGCGTCGTAAAAGAACACGTTCAAGAAAGTATTTATATCGCACCTGTGAGCGCACGGAAACGGGCAATTAGGGAAAATATAAAAGGCTATTTATTTATTAGCCCTTTTGTGGTTGGATTCCTTGCTTTTACATTAATACCTATACTTGTTTCATTATACTTATCATTTACAAAATATAATCTATTTTCCGCGCCACAATGGATTGGATTAGAAAACTATAAAAAAATGTTTACTGCAGACCCAAGGTATTGGCAATCATTAAAAGTTACCCTCATTTATGTATTCGCTGGTGTACCGCTAAGACTAGCATTTGCACTTCTAATTGCGGCGATATTAAATACAGCCTCTCGGGCAGTTGGCTTATACCGCTCCTTATTTTATCTGCCATCACTGATTGGCGGGAGCGTGGCTGTCGCAATTATGTGGCGTAATATCTTTGGAGATAAAGGGATTATTAATCTCTTATTAGAACTGCTAGGTATCCCTAGTGTCAGATGGTTCGGTGACCCAACAGCTGCATTATGGATGTTAATCTTTTTGTCCGTGTGGCAGTTTGGTTCCTCGATGTTAATCTTCTTAGCAGGTTTAAAAGGAATTCCAAAAAGCTATTATGAAGCTGCAAGTGTGGACGGTGCTAACGGATGGCATAAATTCTTCAAAATAACCCTTCCAATGTTAAGCCCAGTCATTTTATTTAACGCAGTCATGCAGACGATTGGTGCCTTTATGACATTTGTTCCAGCGTTTATCATTTCAAAAGGTACCGGGGGACCTTTGGATGGAACACTTTTATACTCCCTTTATTTATTCTTACAAGGATTCGAATTCTTCAACATGGGCTATGCGGCTGCAATGGCATGGGTCATGCTCATTATCGTAGGGGTTTTAACGGCCATCATTTTTGCAACATCAAAATTCTGGGTTCACTACGAATCAGAAGGAGGGAAATAACGTATGCGGATAAAATCAGTAAAATGGTGGACTTATCATATCCTTGTAGGTGGATTTGCCGTCCTAATGCTTTATCCGGTTATTTGGCTTCTGATGAGTTCGTTTAAAGAAAGTAATGCCATCTTCGTAACAGCCAAATCACTAATACCTGATCCATTTATTTTAGATAACTTTGCTGAAGGCTGGAAGGGGATTGGCGGTAATTCCTTCGGAGTGTTTATAAAGAATACTGCGGTTCTGGTTGTCGTAACCTTAATTGGTCAAGTTATTTCATCGTCCTTAATTGCCTTTGGGTTTGCAAGATTAGAATTTAAAGGGAAAGCACTCTGGTTTGGACTTATGATGGTAACATTAATGCTGCCATATGAGGTTGTCATGGTTCCTCAATATATCATCTTTTCAAAACTTGGATGGCTAAATTCGATTAAGCCGATTGCAATACCAGCGTACTTTGGACATCCATTCTTTATTTTCTTACTAGTTCAATTTATCCGCACGATTCCAAGAGAATTGGATGAAGCTGCAACGATTGATGGGTGTAATACCTTTAATATTTTCTATAAAATCATTTTGCCATTAATTAAACCGGCGTTGGCAACTGCGGCGATTTTCTCTTTCTATTGGACTTGGGATTCCTTACTAGGACCGGTTTTATACTTAAACAGCCCGGCCAAATATACCGTTTCAATGGCGTTAAATATGTTCTTAAGTAATGAAACCGTTTCTAACTGGGGTGCCATGTTTGCCATGTCCGTAGTGACCTTGGTTCCTGTCTTTGTTATTTTCTTTACCTTCCAAAGATTTGTAGTAGAGGGAATCAGTACAAGCGGATTAAAAGGTTGATGATTCGTGCCACTCCTTAATACGGGAGTGGCAGGGCTTGATCAACTTTTAAAAAAATCAGAAGGAGGATGGGTATGGAAACTTCGAGTATTTTGGGCGGTATTTATAAACTGATGGATTGGATCTCGAAACTAGCTTTACTAAATCTATTATGGATTGCTTCAACTATTCTTGGTCTGGGTGTTTTCGGCTTTTTTCCTTCGACTGTGGCGATGTTTGCGGTTGTGCGAAAATGGATGATAGGCGAAGAGGAGGTTTCCATTGTTAAAACCTACTGGGCTTCTATTAAAAAGGAATTTGTAAAAAGTAATCTTCTCGGTGTGTTTATTGTCGCTGCAGGATTGGTGTTATATGCAGATCTGTTATTCATCCAAAACGCAGCAAAAAATATGGCTACATTTCTCTATATACCATTATTCATCATCACGTTTATTTTTGTATGTACGCTATTTTACCTCATTCCGATTTTTGTCCATTATGAGATGAAACTAACGGATGTAATCAAGAATTCATTTTTTGTTATGATCATGAATCCTTTATCCACTTTATATATGCTGATAGGAAGTTTTGGAATCTGTTTTGTTCTATCCTATGTACCGCCTATCTGTATCTTATTTAGCGGAAATTTATTAGCAATGTTATTCATGAAACCGGCATGTAACGCATTTAACAAAATTCAACGTAAGCATGAGGTTTACTTACAGGAACAAAGTATATAGAAAGCGGGTTCCCTAAACGGCTGCCCGATTTTTTATATAAACTGTATGAAAGGGGGATTAGGACGGCATCCAAGAATCTTCTCATAAAGAATTTCGCTATTATTCTATTCTTTACTAGGAGGAAAATTGTGATTAAAAAATTCTCAAAGAAAAAATTACCGGTTGTCGTAAGTTCGGCTATGGTCTTATCGATGTTCTCTGGAATTGGAATGGTTACCCCAAAACAAACCCATGCAGCCGAGTTGACTAGTCTCAAATTTGACTTTGGTTCCAGTACTAGTCCTGTTGCTAAAGGATATACACAAGTAGCTAACACAATGATTTATAGCAGTGAAAAAGGATATGGACTAAACAAGGGAGTCGATTATCGCGATCGTGGAACTCCGGATGATCTTTTAAGAGATTTTGTTATTAATAGTAATTATGGATTTTCGGTGGATGTTCCAAATGGTGAATATTACGTAAAAGTTACAGCGGGCGACTCCATCGCATCTAATAAAACGAATCTTTCGATAGAGGGAAAAGCACTCGGTACCATTTCAACTAGCAGTGGGAAATTTTCAGAAAAAGATGAAATGATTCCAGTCCAGGATGGACAAATGAATTTTGCATTTAGCGGAGATGGCCGGGTCAATGCCATTGAAATTTTCCCTATGACTACTCCTACAGGTTTAACATTAACTGAAAAGAAACTGTATCCGGATACGTCTGTCTCCTTAAAATGGGATCAATTAAATGGGGCCGAAAGTTACAATATTTATCGTAAAGCAGATGGAGACGCATCACCGACGAAGGTAGGAAGCTCAAGTACGCCCGAATTTATCGATGAAACGGTTCAGCTGGGGTTTAAATATGAATATACAGTTTCCCAAGTAAATGAGAGTGGCATCGAGTCTGGAAAAAGCACACCTATTAATGTTGCTTTAGTGGATGAAACAAAGGCATTACCTGAATCTCCAACTAGTCTTACACTTGTTAATTCAACCGATAAATCTATATCCTTTACATGGAAGGGTGCCGAGGATGCTTTGATGTATTATGTGTATCGGGCAAAATCATCACAAGGACCATTTGAAAGAGTCGGCATCTCAAATAATGGTGAATTTACTGACCAGTCTATTTCACCAACAAGACACTACTATTATAGGGTTTCGGCTGTTAGTTTAGGAGGTATTTCGGATCCTTCAAATTCCATTGAGACACCCATAACGAAAGTACTCCAACGTCAAATGGAAAATCTCGATCGAGGTTTAGTTGCTGTTAAGGTGGAGAATGGTGTTTATGTGGGCTGGCGTATGTTAGGGACAGATCCAGAAGGTGTTGCCTTTAACGTTTATCGAGACGGCCAAAAGGTTAATAAAGAGCCTATTACATCGAGCACAAACTTTTTAGACAAAAATGGAACAAAGGATTCCAAATATGATATCCGTGCGGTATTTAATGGGAACGAAGAACCGCTCGCAGAAGCTGCAGCAACCGTATGGGGACAGAATTATTACGACCTCCCAATCCAGAAACCACAAGGGGGAACTACGCCTGATGGAAAATCCTATACATACAGTGCCAACGATGCAAGTGTAGGGGATGTGGATGGAGATGGTCAATACGAAATCATCCTAAAATGGTATCCAAGCAATGCAAAGGATAATTCTCAATCAGGCTATACTGGAAATACGTATGTTGATGCCTATAAGTTTGATGGCACAAGACTGTGGCGGATCGATTTAGGCAAAAATATTCGTTCCGGGGCCCATTATACACAAATGATGGTTTATGATTTAGATGGAGACGGTAAAGCAGAAGTTGCGATCAAAACGGCGGATGGAACCGTTGATGGCCAAGGAACTGTAATTGGTGATGCCAATGCGGATTACCGGAATTCAAGCGGCTATATTTTAAGCGGGCCAGAATTTTTAACTATATTCGATGGCTTAACAGGGAAAGCCCTAACAACCGTCGATTATGATCCACCAAGAGGCAATGTCGCTGATTGGGGAGATAGCTACGGTAATCGTGTAGACCGCTTTTTAGCTGGTATTGCCTATCTGGATGGGGAAAGACCAAGCCTAATTATGGCACGAGGCTATTACACAAGAGCCGTCATAGCAGCTTATAATTGGCGTGATGGGAAATTAACGAAAGTGTGGACGTTTGATAGTAACAAATCAGGGAATGAGGGTTATGCGGGTCAAGGATATCACAATTTAAGTGTGGCTGATGTTGACCAGGATGGCAAAGATGAAATTATCTATGGTGCAGCAGCTATTGATGATAATGGAACCGGGCTCTATACCACTGGACTAGGCCATGGAGATGCCGAACATCTAGGGGATTTAGATCCTACCCGACCAGGCTTAGAATTTTTTGCGGTACATGAGCATACAGATGCCAAGTACGGAATTGAATTCCGTGATGCGGAAACAGGAGAAGCCATTTGGGGTGAATATACCGGAAGAGATACTGGGAGAGGATTGTCTGCGGATATTGATCCAAGGTACCCAGGGGAGGAATCATGGGCCGTTGGCGGCGCATGGAATGATACTACCGGTGGTTTATTCACTGCAAAAGGTGAAAAAATTTCCACAACTATTCCAGGAGCTAACTTTGCGATATGGTGGGATGGTGACCTCCAGCGTGAAGTACTAGATCATGGGAATTTTGATGAAACCAATCAGGTTGGGGTAGGAATGATTGGAAAGTGGGACTATCAAAATAACAAACTAGTCAATATTCTAACAGCGAATGGGACCTTCTCAAACAATGGAACAAAAGGAAACCCAAGCTTACAGGTAGATTTATTAGGTGATTGGCGAGAAGAAGTCATTTGGAGAACGGAAGATAGCAGTGCACTACGTATCTACACAACAACAGATGTGACCGAACAACGTATCCGGACACTCATGCATGACCCTGTTTACCGTTCTGGTATTGCTTGGCAAAATGTGGGCTATAATCAGCCGCCGCATACTAGTTACTTCTTAGGAAATGATATGGCTGCCCCTCCAGTGCCTAGCATGTACTTGAATAAAGTAATTACTGCTAATGTTGATGTCAATCCGAATTCAATTGATACGAAACAGACAAACGGCAATGTTCCATTGACTGTTAATATTGAATTGAATAAGGAACATGAAGTGGCAGATATCAATTCTGCTACTGTAAAAATGGTTGTTAATGGTAAAACGATCTTTGCTGAATCTCATCCGTCTGTCAATGGAAAGAAAACCAATAAGTTAATGGTTAAATTTGATAAAAAACAAGTTTCAGAAGCTCTAAAAGGATACACTGGAACTGTTCAAATTACTATTACCGGGTTCTTACAAGACGGGGACAGCTTTAATGCGAAGGCTGAGTTAACTCTAAAATAATTCAAAAAGTGGGAGAGACAGCATTAAATAGGCTTTCTCTCCCATTTCAATTCATTTTAAAGAACGTATGGTTACATATGGTTTTTAAACTTAATTTTAATGTGGGAAGGTGAAAGAATGACAGAAATAATATTACTTTGGGATAATGTAAAGTTAGAAGAAAATGGACCAAATGAAAGTGCTCCAAGCATTCAGCCATATTTGCTTGAAGGACCTGGACCCTATCCTGTTATGATCGTTGTGGCAGGTGGAGGTTATGCAAGAAGAGCAGAACATGAGGCATACCCGATTGCAGAATGGCTAAATTCAATTGGAGTTTCAGCGGTGGTTCTCAACTATCGGGTTGCGCCTTTTAAACACCCTGTTCCATTAAATGATGCGAAGCGAGCAATTCGAATGGTTCGATATCATTCCGCAGATTGGAATCTAGATCCCAATCGTATAGGAATTCTTGGGTTTTCAGCTGGTGGCCATCTTGCATCAAGTGCGGGGACTCATTATGATTTTGGAAACCCAGTTGCAGAAGACCCTATCGAACGGTGTAGCAGCCGTCCTGATTTGATGGTACTTTGTTATCCTGTAATCTCGATGGGAGAATATACGCACGAAGGAAGCCGATTAAATTTATTAGGTGAAAAACCAGAAGCCGAGTTAGTGGAACTATTATCCAATGAAAATCAAATTACAGAGCAAACACCGCCGGCATTTTTATGGCATACAGCTGATGATGCCTCTGTTCCTGTTGAAAATAGTTTAAAATTTGTCGCCGGATTAGGCCGTCATAAAGTTCCCTTTGACCTTCATATCTTCGAAAGTGGCAGGCACGGGTTAGGTTTGGCGGAAGAACATCTCGAGGCTAGAGAATGGCCTAGACTATGTGAATTATGGTTGAGGAAACAGGGATTTTAGAAAACTAGTAAACAATTAAATTATTATCTTCAAAGGGAGGAAAGGCATTTGTTAACAAAGGATGATATCCGCATTAGGGATCCTTTTATTCTATCAGACAGGGACTCTAACACTTATTATTTGTATGGCACTACGGATGAAAATGTTTGGAATGGGCCTTCGACAGGTTTCGATGCTTATAAAAGCAGTGATTTAAAAAACTGGGAGGGACCTTATCAAGTGTTTCGACCAGACGCTGAATTCTGGGCGGACCAACATTTCTGGGCACCGGAGGTTTTTTATCATAATGATCGATATTATATGTTTGCCAGTTTTAAAGCTGACGGAAAGTGCCGTGGAACCCAAATCTTAACATCGAACGACCCATTAGGTCCATTTCATCCGTTAACAGAGGAGCCTGTAACACCACGAGATTGGGAATGTCTAGACGGAACTTTATTTATTGATGAACATAAAAATCCTTGGCTTATCTTTTGTCACGAGTGGTTACAGGTCCACGACGGAGAAATTTGTGCTGTTCGATTAGCCTTAGATTTTAAATCGGCAATCGGGGACCCCATTGTTTTGATTAAGGCTTCTGATGCAAAGTGGACCATTCCTGTTCGGGGAGATACAGATTATGTGACAGATGGTCCATTTATCTATCAAACACAAAATGGCGGTTTATTAATGATATGGTCAAGTAGGAGTGCAAGTGGTTATGCTGTTGGGATAGCCCGGTCATTAACAGGAACAATTGATGGGCCTTGGATTCACGAAGAGCAGCCATTAATGGATGAAGACGGGGGGCACGGTATGTTATTTAAAACATTCAAAAATGAATTAATGCTGACCATTCATGCGCCAAATCAAACTCCGAACGAGCGCCCCATTTTTTTACTAGTTGAGGAGCAAAACGGAAAATTAGAGGTTATCAAATAATCGAGAGTTGCTATGCATCTGTCGATTTATTTTTTTATTAGCAGATAACTATTCAAAAACAAACAAACATGTAATATAATTAAAACAAAAATAAATAAAAACAAAAAAACCAATTTCATCAGGTTTTTTAGCTCCATTTGAAGGGATGAGAAATAATGAAGGTAAGCTTGTTTGCAACATGCCTTGTAGATATGTTCCAGAGTAATGTAGGGAAAGCTACTGTTGAACTGCTTGAGAGACTAGGCTGTGAGATTGAATTTCCGGAATCCCAAGTATGCTGCGGTCAGCCAGCTTATAATAGTGGTTATACAAAAGAATCTAAAGAGGCTATGAAGCGAATGATTGACACTTTTCAGCATGCTGAATATGTGGTGTGTCCATCCGGCTCATGTGCGTTTATGTTCCACGAATATCCTCATATCTTTAAAGGAGATCCTGTTTGGGAACCAAAGGCCAAAAAACTGGCAGCTAAAACATACGAACTGACTCAATTCATTGTAGATGTGTTAAAGGTTGAAGATGTTGGGGCGAAATTTGAGGGGAAAGCTACCTATCATACCTCTTGCCATATGACAAGACTACTAGGTGTTAAAAGAGCACCAATGATTCTATTAAATAATGTCAAAGGATTAGAGTTTACCGAATTACCAGGAAAAGAACAATGCTGTGGATTCGGAGGAACCTTCTCTGTTAAAATGACGCAAATTTCTGAGCAAATGGTTGATGAAAAGGTTTGCCATGTGGAAGAAACAGAGGCAGATTATTTAATTGGTGCGGATGCAGGCTGTTTGATGAATATCGGCGGACGGATTGATCGCAAAGGAAAGCCGATTAAGGTGCTGCATATTGCGGAAGTATTAAATAGCCACTAAAAGATTTTTTGATGACCAACTACGAAATTGCTTGGAATGGGGGAAAAATAGATGGCAATGAAAATCAGTGACCAGCAATTTAAGGAACGCGTTGATAATGGGATTCACGATTCCTTTATGCGCGGGGCAGTGGCCAGTGCGCAAGACGGTATGGGTGTAAAAAGACGTGTTGCTGCTGAAGAACTTGGAAATTGGGAAGACTGGCGCTCACATGGGGAAGAAATCCGTCAGCATGTTTTAGAACACCTGGATTATTATTTAGAGCAATTAAGCGAAAATGTGGCAAAACGGGGCGGGCATGTATTTTTTGCCCAAACAAAGGAAGAAGCCAATGAATATATTCGTGGCATCGTTCATCAAAAAAATGCAAAAAAAATAGTTAAATCAAAATCAATGGTAACTGAGGAAATCAGCTTAAATGGTATGTTGGAGCAGGAAGGCTGCGAGGTCATTGAAACTGACCTTGGGGAATACATCCTCCAAGTGGATGACCACGATCCGCCATCCCATATTGTCGTACCAGCTTTACATAAAAATAAAGAGCAAATCAGGGATGTATTTACGGAAAAGCTTGGTTACACAAAGACTTCCAAGCCGGAGGAATTGGCTTGGCATGCAAGAGAAACCTTGCGTCAGGAATATTTGACAGCTGATATTGGAATCACTGGCTGTAACTTTGCTGTTGCCGAGACAGGATCATTCAGTCTTGTTACTAATGAAGGGAATGCTGATTTAGTTACAGCCTTACCAAAGACACAAATTACCGTAATGGGAATGGAGCGGATTGTTCCGACCTTTGAAGAGATGGAAGTTCTCGTCTCCCTATTAACTAGAAGTGCCGTTGGGCAGAAGTTAACAAGTTATATCACAGTGCTAACAGGACCTAGAGAGGAATTGGATGTAGACGGTCCAGAAGAATTCCACCTAGTGATCGTGGATAATGGCAGGTCTAATATACTTGGCGGAGAATTCCAATCCGTTCTCCAATGTATCCGTTGTGCAGCATGTGTCAATGTTTGTCCCGTTTATCGTCATGTCGGGGGACATTCCTATGGATCTATTTATGCGGGACCAATTGGAGCGGTCTTGTCACCATTACTAGGCGGTTATGATGATTATAAAGAACTTCCATATGCGTCAACACTTTGTGGGGCTTGTACCGAAGTTTGTCCAGTGAAAATTCCGCTGCACAATCTTCTTCATAAGCATCGTGAAGTAATAGTAGAAAAAGAAGGAAAAGCACCGATCTCAGAAAAATTGGCTATGAAGGCATTTGGCTTAGGTGCTTCTTCACCAACTTTATATAAAATTGGGTCCAAAATTGCTCCGGCCGCAATGACCCCATTTACAGTTGGAGATAAGATTTCAAAAGGACCTGGACCATTAAAAGCCTGGACCGATATTCGCGAGTTTCCAGCACCAAATAAAGAAAGATTCAGAGATTGGTTTAAAAACCGAGAACAAGGGGGCAAATGATTATGGCAGGAACTATACAAAATCGAGAAGCCTTTCTAAATCAAATTGCCACTAGACTTGGGCGTCCGCGAATTTCTACACCGGTTGAGAGACCAAGCTGGAACTTCCGCCCCCAAGATGAAGTGCTGAAAGATGCTTCGCAGGATGAATTAGTAGAGGTCCTAAAAGAACATTGTAAAAAAATCCATACAACAATTTATACGATTGATAGAAACGAGTTATCCTCCACCCTTAATGAAGTTGTCACTAATTTTGGCGGGGGCCCGGTTGTCACATGGAAGGATGAGCGGTTTTCCCAGTGGGGACTCGATTCTTTAATGAAGCAAGAATGGCCAAACCAAAATATTGACGTGCATGAATGGGACCATACAAAGGGTGAAGAAAACATTGCTAAAGCAGAGCAGGCTAATGTTGGGATAACAATCAGTGAAATCACACTGGCTGAATCGGGAACAGTTGTTTTATTTAGTGATGAGAATAAAGGACGGACCGTAAGCTTTTTACCAGCTACCTATATTGCTTTAATTCCCAAGAGTTCCATTGTTCCTAGAATGACACAAGCAGCGCAAAAGATGAGGGAAATCCATCAAAAAACAGGCCATGTAGCATCCTGCATTAATTTTATAACTGGACCAAGTAATTCAGCCGACATTGAATTAAACCTTGTTGTGGGTGTGCATGGACCGGTAAAAGCAACCTATATTGTTATTAATGACCTATAATATGAGATAAAAAATAAGGCTGTTCAAGGAAATCATGAAAATTGATTTTTTCTGGACAGCTTTATTTTTAGAATGAGCTTTGCCTTTTTTGCCTAAGAGAAATGAAAACGTTTAATTTATGGGTGGATACTTAAAAAAGGGGGGATTTTTTATGAAGGTTGGTTTTGTTGGTACAGGGTGGTTTTCCAAAACTCATGCACGTATTTTAGGGGAAATGAATGGAGTGGATGTTACAGCTTTTTGCGGCACCAGTATGGAAAAGGCTGAGAAAGAGGCGAGGAATTGGTCAAATGCCACCGCATATGCAAATGTGGAAGAGATGTTAGACAAGCAAAAATTAGATGCTGTATATATTTGTGTACCACCGTATGCTCATGGGGCCATTGAATATGCCTTACTTGAAAGGAATATCCCATTTTTTGTGGAAAAGCCGCTTGCAATGAATGATGCACCAGATGAAATTGCGAAGAAAATAGCAGAAACAGGACTTATTACATCGGTTGGTTATCACTGGCGTTATAAGGATTTAACTAATAGAGCTTTATCACTGCTGAATGAAAGTCAAGTTGGGATGGCACTCGGTTATTGGATGGGAAATATGCCGATGGTTCCTTGGTGGAGAGATGTACATAAATCGGGCGGGCAATTTGTCGAACAGACGACACATATTGTGGACTTATTACGTTACTTATGTGGTGAAATACACGAAGTATATGCTGCTTTTAATAATCAAATCATGCAGGGAAAGGTAGAGGGAACGACGGTGCCCGATGTTGGCAGTGTCACGATGAAACTAGAAAATGGGACCATTGCGACCATATACAATACGTGTATCCTGCCAAACTCTGGAAGGGTAGGACTTGAGTTATATTCAGATGAAGGGGTCATTGAACTACATAATGATTTATTACGAGTGGTGAAGGGGAATAGAGTAGAAGAATTTAAGGAAGAATCAAATCCATACATCACAGAGAATCAAATTTTTCTGGATGCTGTCCTAACCGGAGACACTTCTAAAATATTATCAACCTACCAAGATGCCTTAAAAACACATCATGTAACAATGGCAGCAAATCAATCTGCTCTAAGTGGGCAACCTATATCTTTGAGAAAAAATAAAAAAACAAAAAAAATGAAAGATTTGTGAACTTTCTATTCAAAAATAAACAAACATATATTATAATAAAAACAGAAGATAACAAACATAAAAACAAAATAAACGGAGGATTTCGGATGGTACAGAATCTTTGGAATCAAGAAACAGCTTCACAAGTAACAAAAGGGGTAGATGAATTAGTATATCGTTCCAATTTAATTGGGTCAGATCGTGCGGTATGTAACTATGGCGGCGGTAACACTTCCATGAAGACAATTGAAAAGGATTTCCGCGGCCGTGATGTTGAGGTTATGTGGGTAAAAGGAAGCGGTTCGGATTTAGCAACAATGAAAGCAAACAATTTTACGGGTCTTAACTTAGAAGACATTCGTCCATTATTCGAGCGCGACGAAATGACAGATGAAGACATGGTAACATATCTATCACATTGTATGATCGACAGCAAACACCCAAGAGCATCAATTGAAACATTATTGCATGCATTCTTACCTTTCAAACATGTGGACCACACACATCCAGACGCAATCATTAGCCTTTGCTGCGCAGACAATGGTAAGCAATTAGCTGAAGAGATTTTTGGGAATCGTTTTGTTTGGGTACCATATATTCGCCCTGGATTCACTCTTTCAAAAATGATCGCACAGGGAGTATTAAATAACCCAAATGCAGAACTAGTATTAATGGAAAAACACGGTCTTGTAACATGGGGAGAAACTTCTGAGGAAGCATACGCAAAAACCATTCAAATTATTAATGAAGCAGAACAATTTATTAATGAAAGAATTAATGGAGCCTCTGTATTTGGCGGTCAAAAATATCAATCTCTTTCTGAAGAAGAAGCAACTAGCATTCTAGCAAAAGTATTGCCAGTCATCCGCGGCGCGGTAAGTGATGAGAAGAAAATGCTTTTAACTTACGACCGTGGTGAAGATGTACTGCAATTTGTGAACAGCTACAATGCACCAGAACTTTCACAAATCGGTGCAGCATGTCCGGACCATCTTGTTCATACAAAAATGGTTCCACTTTATGTGAATTGGGATCCACAAACAAAAGATGTTGAAGCATTGATTGCTAGTGTGAAAGAAGGAGTGGCAAGTTTTAAACAATCTTACAAAGAATATTTTGAACAAAATAAAAATGAAGGCGACAAAATGTTTGAACCGGCACCGCGTGTTATTCTAATTCCAGGTGTTGGTATGGTTAATACTGGCAAGGATATTAAGAACTCAAGAATTAGCGGTGCATTATATCACCGTGCAATTGCTGTTATGAAGGGTGCTACAACACTAGGTGATTTTGTTTCTTTAAGTGCAAACGAATCCTATAATGTAGAATACTGGCCATTAGAATTATACAAATTATCTCTTGCTCCAGCTGAGGCAGAATTCTCTAGAAAAGTGGCATTTATTACTGGAGGGGCAGGCGGAATTGGAAGTGCAACGGCACGCCGTCTTGTGTCGGAAGGAGCTCAAGTTGTTCTAGCTGACCTAAACCTTGAAGGCGCTGAAAAAGTAGCTGCTGAGATAAACGAACAATTTGGGGCTGACCGTGCGCTTGCTGTTAAGATGGATGTTACGAGTGAAGAGCAGGTTCAAGCTGCATTCGATCAAACGGCTTTAACATTTGGCGGCGTAGACATTATTGTCAATAACGCAGGTTTAGCAACATCAAGCCCGTTCGAGGAAACAACGCTTAAAGAGTGGAACTTAAACATGAATGTACTAGGAACAGGATACTTCTTAGTTGCCCGCGAAGCATTCAAGCAAATGAAAGATCAAGGCATTGGCGGTAACATGGTATTCATTGGTTCTAAAAACTCTGTGTATGCCGGTAAAAATGCAGCTGCATATAGCTCTGTAAAAGCGCTAGAAACTCACTTAGCAAGATGTATTGCAGCAGAAGGCGGCGAGTTTGGCATCCGCGTAAACTCTGTTCTTCCAGATGCAGTTCTTCAAGGTTCAGCGATTTGGGGATCAAGATGGCGTGAAGAGCGTGCCACAGCTTACGGTATTCACCCTGATCAATTAGAAGAACACTATCGTAAACGCACTACTTTACTAGTAAACATTTATCCTAGCGATATTGCAGAATCAATTGCATTCTTTGCTTCATCAAAATCTGATCGTACAACTGGTTGTATGTTAACAGTAGACGGCGGGGTGCCTGCTGCGTTTACAAGATAATAAAGGAATAAAGAAAGCCTGTCTCAATTGACAGGCTTTCTTTATTTTATGGCAGAACATCTAGAAACAGTGATATAGACGGATTCAAATTGTTTTTCTTCCACGCCATAACGAGTTCAAAATCATGCCCCTCTAGGCCGTCAATTTCGATAAATCGAAGCGAAGGGCTGGATACAGCTTCAAAACTTTTAGGCAATATAGAGATGCCTATCTCAGATTCCACCAGAATTGGAACAGTATCGACAAAGCGGGGTTGACTGACAATTCTTGGAGTGAGCCCATTTTGTTCACATAAATGGACGATAAAATCATAGGAACCTATAGGTGAATCATGGCGGTTATGAATGATGAAAGGCTCTTTTGCAAGATCAGCAAGCTTGATTGTTTTGCGATTAGCAAGAGGGTGATTTTCATGCATAACAATACAATATCTTTCGTTTGCGACCGTTTGAATCTCAATTTCCTCAATTCTATGTAATCCAGTAGGCTGCGTCAAAGCTATGTCAATTTCTCCTTCTTCTAACGCTTCCTTAAGCATTTTACTAGGATAGTGATTTAAATGTAATTCAACTTTCGGATAAAGCGCACGGAACTGTTTGATAATCTCTGGTAAAAAACTGCGTACATGAACACTCAAAAAACCAATCGACAAACTGCCTATGACTCCCGCATCCGTTTGTTTTGCTTTTTCAATAGCCCCTGATGTTTTTTCTATAATCTCCATGGCTTCCTTTAAAAAGACAGCACCAGCAGGGGTAAGCTGGACGGAACGCTTATTTCGAATAAATAGTTTTACGCCCACTTGTTCTTCCAAATCGGCAATCTGATGGCTGATCGCTGATTGAGCAACATAGAGTTGGTTGGCTGCTTTTGTAAAATTTAAATGCTCAGCTACGGTAATAAAATAGCGTAATTGTCGTATATCCATAGGATCCTCACTTGTTATTTAGTTACCATTATTTTATCATAATAAATAATAAGTTGTCGAAATTGTGAAACTATTCTTTAATTAGCGTATGTAAATACTAGTAGTCTACCTCAAAAAGTTATCTATTAAAGCGGCACCAAACAAATAATACGAAAATGGGATTACAGAAATCGAATACGTATATTTCCCATTTTTCTTTATTCGTATTATGGTTATTTTGAAAGCGCTTAATCATTTAAATGAGTATGATAGGGAGTGGTTAGATGGTTCTAAAGGTCGTTGGCAAGTTACCTAACCAAAAGAAACCATATTTTATTAAAAACGGAGAGGGAGAGCGATACCTTTTCGGTACCCAGGTTGCCTCCATTGTCGCTACAACGGACAGCACCGGTGATATGATGGAGATTGTTCAATTATGGGGAGGGAAAGGTGACAGTTTCCCGGCACATGTTCATGAAAAAGCTCATGAGGGCATTGTTGTACTCGACGGTAGACTAGAAGTAGAACTTAATGGGCAGTTATATTTATTAACTGCAGGTGACTATATAAGTATTCCGGCAGGGACTGTACATGCCTATCGGATGCAAAGCCATCGAACTCGCTTCTATTCTTTCACTATTAACGGTCATGTCGCAAAGTTATATTCTCTAATAGGAGAGCCATTTACTAAATTTGAACGTCCGCCAGTTTCTATGAACCTCTTAAACCAGGATACTTTTACCCAAATACCTGCTGATATTGATATAAAATTGGTCACTAATCATCCAACTGCTGGCTTACCAGAATTGGCTAAAGGCTCTACCATTCCGCAGGAAGTTCAACCGTATGTACTGGAATCAGGGGAAGGAGTCCATCTTCTTAGCGGTGATACCGTTCATACACTCCTAACTATAAAAGAGGCAACAAACAGCCAATTTCTTGCACTCGTTTCCGAAGGACCAAAAGGACAAGCCATTGGTGAGCACGCTCATGAAAGAACCAACGAAACATTTATGTGTTTACAAGGGGAAATGACACTATGGGTGGATGGCGAAGAATTACACCTATTACCAGGAGATTTTGCCTATGTGCCAGCAAATACACCTCATCGCTTTCGCTGTGATGCCCACTATACAAAGTTTTTTGGATTATTGACTCCAGGGGACTTTGAAGACTTTTTCCGTATTCTTGGAGATTCATATGAACATCCAATCTTCCCTAGTGAGCCGGCACCATATCGGTTTGACCGAGTGATTCAACGTATTCATGAGCTCGATTTAAAATTATTAGGCAAGCCTCCAGGTCCACCACCAGCAAAAGTTGAAGAGGTTCATTGAAAATGAGTCAACGTTATGAAGTAAGGGTTTTAACTGATCTCGAATTTGCCTCACCAAATGGGAAATCGTTACTTCTCGATCTTTATTTGCCTATCGGAGCCGAGGGGCCAGTGCCAGTTATTGTCTGGCTCCACGGCGGCGGTTGGCGAATTGGGGATAGAAAGCTAGGACCGGATTTAAAAGTTAGATTTGCAGAACGTGGATATGCCATGGCTAGTATTGAGTACCGATTAAGCAGTGAAGCGATTTTTCCTGCGCAAATTTATGATGTAAAGGCGGCCATTCGTTGGATTCGTGCGGTCGCTAAGAAATATGGTTTTGATAGTAAGCACATTGGTCTTTGGGGTTCATCAGCTGGAGGACATTTAGCGGCACTGGCCGGTACCACGGGTTCAGGCAGACTCGAAGGTTTGGAGTTAGGGAATTGGGAATATTTTAGTGACGTACAAGCAGTAGTTGACGGGTATGGTCCTACAGATTTCTTGCAGATGGAGGAATACGATCATTCAACGTCTGTTTCTTCTGATGATACGGAATCCATTCGTCTTAATTCCGTTCAGCGCCATACTGACCCGGAATCACCTGAGTCACAATTGTTGGGAGCACCCATTCAAACAGTTCCGCACCTTGTCCGTGAAGCGAATCCAATCACTTATATTGATGATAAAGTACCGCCATTTCTTATTCTTCATGGGGTGTGTGATTTAGCGGTTCCGGTACACCAGAGTGAGCTGCTATATAGTGCACTCAGTAAAAATGGGAATGAGACAGATCTTTGTTTGATTGAAGGACTGGGGCATGCCTTTTTTAATAAGAAGGATCTTGATGAAGAGTCTCTAGAAGTTACCTTACGCAGGGCTCGAGCTGGCGAGTCTGAACAGATAGAGACTGGTAAAAAGAGAATATTTGAGTTAGTAGAAGCATTTTTCCGCAGGCATCTTTTTGGAAAATGAATATTAGCGAACGAAATACTCCTTTTAGGCGGAGTGTTTTTTTTGTTTCCCCAAGAAATTATAGATATAAATTCCAATAGGTGGTAATTATATTCCAATTTTGTGGAATCGAAGCCTGAAATTGTAGAATAAATCTAATATTTGTAGAATTGCTTCTCTAATTAGTAGAATTCAGCAGTAACTTTGTAGAATTCCTATGGAAATAACCAAATACTGGTCCCATGAGGACAAGAAGGGAATAAAATCAAAGGGTTTTGTCTTCATGAAGGCGTCATGAGGACAAGAATGATAGAAAACTTTAAGATCCTGTCCGCATGAAGGACTCATGAGGCAATTTTGTCTAGATTTAGAAACTAGTAAATTAGGAATAATACAGCAATGGAAAAGAAAAAGTGGCAATTTATCGAAAATCGTGATTTCTCAAATACAATATGTGTATTTCAAAAAGAAATCAATCTGCCTTATCATTGTTTTAAAGAGAAAAACACACTGTTGTTAAACATAAGGAGGAGATCTCATGAAATTTCTAACCTATTCCACAAATAATAACCCATTACGACTTGGCATACTAGTTGACGAGAATAAGATTGTAGACCCACAGCAAGCGTACATCGAATTGTTAAACGAGAGCGATCAGAAAAGAGCGGTAGAAATTGCAAACGCTTTATTACCAGAAAACCCAATCGAGTTTATCGCAGGTGGGGACTTAACCTTAAAGATTGCGAAAGAGGCCGTAACATATGCTCTTGAAAATGCTGAAAAGTCATCGGCAATTTATAAAAAGGAAAATGTTCAAATCGGAGCACCTGTACTAAAGCCGAATAAAATTATCTGTGTTGGGCTTAATTACAAGAATCATATTCTTGAAATGAAGCGAGATTTTCCGGTTCATCCAGTTATTTTTGCTAAATTTGCTACAGCGATTTCCGGTCCCAATGATACCTTTCCGCTATATTCCAATTTGACTAAAAAGCTAGACTACGAGGCAGAATTAGCATTTGTCATTGGGAAAGAAGGAAAAGACATTCCATATGAGGATGCCTTGGACTATGTATTTGGCTACACCGTCGCAAACGATATCACAGCTCGTGATATGCAAAAACGAACCATTCAATGGCTGCAAGGCAAAACACTCGATAAGAGCCTTCCGCTCGGTCCGGTTTTGGTCACAAAGGATGAAATTCCAAATCCGCACAGCCTGGATATTTCTTTAACAGTAAACGATGAATTAAGACAACTTTCTAATACAGAACAGCTTTTGTTCAATGTCAATCACCTTGTTGAGTTTTTATCAGGCATCGTTACTTTAGAGCCAGGGGACATCGTTCTTACAGGTACACCTGGTGGCGTAGGGGAAGCACAGAACAAGTTCTTACAGGATGGTGACAGAGTAAAAGTTGAAATTTCTGGGATTGGTGCAATTGAGACAACCATCGTGGAGGTGAATAAAGAATGACTATGAATCTTGAACCAATACGAGATATTGCCCACTTAGCCCATATCGAATTATTAACCCCTAAGCCAAACGAGAGTCTAGAGTTTTTCCGTGACCTACTCGGAATGGAAATCGTCCATCGAGAAGGACAATCGGTTTTTCTCCGCGGCTGGGGGGATCAGCAGCTTTACAGCTTGAAGCTGACAGAGGCAGGCCAAGCTGGTTTAGGTCATGTGGGGTTAAGGGCCTATTCACAACAAGCACTTGAGCGGCGTGTTATTGATTTAGAGAAAAGCGGATACGGAATTGGATGGACTGAGGGAGATTACGGCCATGGACGCTCCTACCAATTTCACGATGCGGATGGGCATGTATTAGAAGTATTTTATGAGGCGGATAAATTTGTAACACCGGAACATTTAAAGCCGGGTCTGAAAAATCAGCCTCAAAAGTTTTCGGCAAGAGGTACAAGCGTGACGCAGCTGGATCATATTAATTTGTTCAGCTCCAATGTCGATGCGGATAGCACTTTTTATCGAAATCACCTCGGTTTCAGATTAAGTGAGCAGGCGATAACGGATGAAGGCAAACAAACCACTGCTTGGCTTCATGTTACCAATAAATCATATGATCTTGCTATTTCTCTGGATAAATCTGGCGCAAAAGGGCGTTTCCATCATGCTGCATTCAAAGTAGAAAGTACCGAAATGGTACTCCGGGCGGCAGATGTATTTTTAGATAATGGAATTTTCATTGAAGCACCTCCTAATAAACATGTTGCAGGCCAAACGATGTTTGTATACGTGTATGAGCCTGGAGGTAATCGAATTGAGGTATGCTCGGGCGGTTTTCTCATCTATACACCGGATTGGGAAACGGTAACTTGGACCCCGAAAGAACGGAAAAAAGGGTTAGCATGGGGAACACCGCTTCCATCCACTTTCCACACATATGGGACACCGAACACAGAAAAATAAACCAGAGGAGAATGAGAATATGAATGAAGTATTAAAGAAGTTCTCATATGAGGAAGCAGTCGAGCGTGCAAAAGAATTGTCTGCTTCCCTACGAATGCGGCCAAATCTTGGTGAAGAACTAAGACATCAGCCACCTGAAACAATCCAAGAATTCATTTCATCAGGCTTGGTTCGGTCCTTAATTCCGAGCCGCTGGGGCGGGCATGAACTTAATTGGAAGACATTAGCTGATACTGCAATAGAAGTGTCTAAAGGAGATGCTTCCACAGGCTGGTGCTATTCGCTCCTGCTATTGCACAACTGGATGCTGGCATTCTTCCCAAATCGGGCACAAGCAGATGTCTGGCAAAACAATCCTGATGCATGTCTTGCCACATCGATTAATCCAAGTCCGGATTCAACCATCAGCCGTGTAAATGGTGGATATAAACTAAGCGGTAAATGGGGATTCTCATCAGGGATCAATCACTGTGATTGGGTCATGCTTAGTGCCCCAGCGCCAGTATCTGAAGATGGAGACGAAACCAAGGTCTTGTATTTCCTCGTTCCTAAAAGCGATCTGAAAGTGATTGATGTTTGGCAAGTCATTGGTATGAGAGGAACTGGCAGTAATTTATTGCAGTTAACAGACGTTTTTGTTCCAAAATACCGAACAATGGAGTTAGAACCATGGAATCTTCATGGAATCTCACCTGGAATGGATCTTAATACAGCACCACTTTACCGTATCCAATTATCAGCTGTTATGCCGGTTACACTTTTATCCGTCATTCTTGGCGCAACTAAAGGAGCTTATGAAATTTGGCGGGACCAGGTTATTGGGAAAAATAAAGCTAGGGGTGGAGGCGCCGTCGCAAACTTAACCCATCAACAAATTCGTCTGGCAAAGGTAGCGGCAAAAATTGAAGCAGCGGACGCTCTTCTCCATAAATCCTTAGAACTAGTAGAGTCCGGACGGGTACTTGAATATCCGGAACGGGTACGCTTGCGCTGTAATTATGCTTATTGTGCGGAAATGTGTACAGAAGCCATGGAAACCATCTACACTAGCAGCGGTGCTGCTGCTTCAAGTGAGAGACATCCACTTCAGCAGTTTTGGCGGGATATTCATGCCGGAGCACAGCATACAGCTTTCAATTTTGATTGGGTAGGAGAACTTTTTGGTAAGCTAGAGCTAGGTCTTCCAGTAAAAGTCGAATATTAAAATAGAAGGAGTGGAACCTGATGACTAAAACTTTAGAACGTCTGAGTCCAGCGCTCACTTCTTCTTTGCAGGGAGAAAAGATGATTTCGTTGATAACGGTGGATGCAGAAACAAAACTTCCGCAATTGAGTGTCGTTTCATGGGTAAATGCTAACCCGGAGGGCACACAAATAAAGGTGGCTCTTGGTCATAAAGCATCAAGTATTACTAATATTCAAAGCAATCCTACTGTGATTGTTGGAATGATAGGCGATGGAAGCTGCTATTCTGTACGCGGAAGAGCTACCGTATCCGAAATTTTCGAAAAGACGTTGAAGCTTTGTGTGGTTACAATTGAAATTGAAGAAGTAGAGAATGTTATGTTTTATGGCGGCAAGGTAACGGTTGAACCCGAATATGTGAAAACCTATAATCCTGAACTCGCCAAGAAATTAGATTCAGAAGTTTACGAGCTTCTTAAGCAGAGGGAAATTTACAATAATGAAAAAAAGTGATTTGCCCCCATAAAGTTGAAAAAAAATATTAAGCTGATTTCTCAATGGTAAGAAGCCTGTACTGTACAGGGCTCTTTAATTTATTATGGATACCAGCACGTTGTGGAAAAATCAATTAGAGAAACAAATAGTTTAAAGAATGAAACAGCAGACAGAATTTTGGTTCTGTCTGCTGTTTTTCTATAAAATGAATATATTTTCTTGTTACAACAGTTTTCTTTTAAAAAGTTAGGCGTATCACAAGCTTGCAGAAAATATTATTCACATCAACATGGAATTTTTCCCAGTCTGCTTGCATCAAAAATTCGTAAAAGCAAGCTACCACTTTTAATTAGACATTAACTACTTCTTCTTTAGATAAGTTTCTAGCTATTTCGTCTTTTACAGTAATACCTGCTGCCACTAATTCTGCAATTTTTTCAGCAAATTGTGGCAGATATTCTTTATGTACAATTAAAAGCTCATCTAGAACACGCTTTGCCGTTTCACCACTAGGAATGAGTGGATTTATCGTAAATGCTTGCAACGCTAATCCGTAATCACCAGATACGGCTGCCTCTTCAACACATAGTTCCATATTCTTCATTACCTGCAGCCAGCCTCTTTCTGCCGCTGGAAGAGAACCAAAAGCAATTGGTCTTGCACCTGCAGCGCCGATATAAGCGGATACTTCCACAACATCATCTGGGGCAAGGTCAGGAACCGCACCGTTATTTTTCGTTGAAACAACGATGTGTGTATTTTTATTCGCATAGATCGATGCAATGGTTTCACCTGCAGCATCTGAATAGAAGGTACCACCACGTTTAGCTAACTGTTCAGGTTTATGATTTAAGTTAGGGTCTTTGTATAATTCAAATAGATCTGCTTCTGTTTGTTTCACTTGTTGTGCTCTTGTTCCAACGTTCGCGACTGGGAAATTCCACGGTGTTGACGCGATCCGAAGAGGAAAAAGAACGATTATCACGTAAAAGTTGATGCAGACAACTGTAAATTAAAGAGTTATGATGTAGATTCCAATTACTGCAGTAAAGAAGCATATCCTCAGCCCTGCCCATTTGAATAATTTCTAATTTTCGATTGCTGGTTTTTCAAATCCTTAATTAGGAAGTAAGCTAATATCATTTCCATGCCGTTTGGGGTGATGGCATATGTATAAGCGATAAACGGTCTGGAGCCGGATGAATTATTTTTGACCGCAATGTTAATTGCGGTCTTTTTACATAAATGTAACATTAACTATTGGACACGACACAATATAGTTATAGTAGAAACTTGTCAAAATAGTGTGAGTAGGGGGACCACTTACATGCCCACCCCCTCATCAAACCATAGTTAAATAGGCTTTATAGAAACTTCAAAGTAGTGATTTAGGTGGTACTTTTGTTGTTAGATTTATAAAAGAACAGGTTGTTTTTCTTCTACTTGTGTTAATAGACGCTTTTTTATCTCTTCAACATTTACCATTTTTTGTGCAACACCCGTTTCCATTGCAGTTTTAGCAACCGCAGCTGCTACATGGGCAGCTACCCGGCGGTCAAATGGATCAGGAATTACATAGTCGGGATAAAGTTCATCGTCTGAAATTAATCCAGCAATGGCATACACGGCAGCCAACTTCATTTCTTCATTGATTTCTTTTGCCTGTACATCTAAAGCGCCACGGAAAATCCCAGGGAATGCCAAAACGTTATTGACTTGATTCGGGAAATCAGAGCGCCCTGTTCCAACGACTAGTGCCCCGGCTTCTTTTGCATCCTCAGGCATGATTTCTGGTACGGGATTGGCCATGGCAAAAATGATCGGATCATGGTTCATGGAACGAACCATTTCTTTTGTCACGGAACCAGCCGCTGATACGCCAACAAATACATCCGCTCCTACAAGAGCATCCGCTAGTGTCCCTTGTTTTTGTTCTTTATTGGTGATGCGGGCCATTTCTTCTTTGAATGGATTCATTCCGACAGGACGTCCTTCATATATAATCCCATTTGTATCACATAAGATGACATCCTTTACCCCCATATTAAGTAATAGCTTCACAATGGCCACACCTGCCGCCCCGGCACCGTTTGCTATGACGCGTATCTCTTCAATGTCTTTATCAACGAGTTTAAGAGCATTTATTAAGCCAGCAGCCGTCACAATAGCTGTTCCGTGTTGGTCATCATGGAAAATGGGAATATCGCACATTTTTCGTAAGCGATCCTCAATTTCAAAGCATTGCGGTGCTGCGATGTCTTCCAAGTTTACTCCGCCAAAAGTGGGTTGTAAAAGTTTAACCACCTCGACAATTTTATCGGGGTCCATCGTATCAAGGCAAATGGGAAATGCATCTACATCAGCGAACGATTTGAATAACAATGCTTTCCCTTCCATAACCGGCATCGCAGCTTTCGGGCCAATATTTCCAAGGCCCAAAACAGCTGTTCCGTTCGAAACAACGGCAACCAGATTTCCTTTCATCGTGTAATCAAATACTTTGCTTTCGTCTTGATGAATATCTAAGCAGGGCTCTGCAACACCGGGTGAATACGCAAGACTTAAATCGTTTGCATTACTTACTGCGACTTTTGAGTGAACGCCCAGCTTTCCTCGCTTTTCTTTATGCATCTTTAATGCTTCTTGACGTAAAGTTGACATGTATTGTTTCTCCCTTTGGTTTAAGTTTTATGTTTATAGGAAAAGAGAAGAGGGCTCATAAAGAGTTTTTAACTTTGTTTAACATGGAAAAGTTCTAAACAGCGACTAAAGCTAAATAAGATCATTAAGGAAAACTATTTGTGAAAGAATCTTGCAGCCCTCCAGGTTTTGGAAAGCCTCTTTTGCCTTTGTTTCTGTGTTAAATTCAAACATCGTTATATTTAAATTTGAATAGTGAGTGATGACCCACATTAAAAATTCCTCCAATTAAAAGGGAACTTTCCTCATTCTTAACCGCATTTATATCCTTCATGAGGTGTGTCGATCCTAGGGCTGATCCAATGTTAAAAACGCAGCTAACTCTTTACTTTTTTGTTTTCTTTCTTTACGCGCTCTTGCCCGTTCGGGGGCGGTTTCATGTAATTTTTTCTCTTCTTCTGTTTCTGGGATGACTTCCGGAACCCATGTTGGGCGCTTATGTTCATCAAGGGCAACAAATGTTAAGAGGGCAGTCGCTGCGATTTTACGCTTACCGCTTTTTAAGTCTTCCGCGATAATTTTCACAAATACTTCCATTGATGATGTGCCTTTCCATGTCACATAAGATTCAAAACAGACGGAATCGGTAGGGCGTACTGGATGTAAAAAATCGACTGAATCCGTTGAAGCAGTTACACATTCGCTTCGACTATGGCGCGCTGCGGAAATAGAGGCGACTTGGTCTATATCACTCATTAACCGGCCGCCAAATAATGTATTATGATTATTCACATCGTTTGGGAATACACGACTTGTTCGTATCACTCTTGATTCTTTACAATATTTAGCTTCCATTGATGATCTCCCTAAACATATCAAACTATTGACGTTTTATTTTTAAAAATTAGGTTGTATTAATCTTGAATGTTGATTTCCGCTCCAGGCGGCTTCGCTTTCCGCGGGCGTGCCGGGGAGCCTCCTCGGCGCACTTGCGCCTGCGGGGTCTCCCCTGCCCCGTACTCCCGCAGGAGTCTTCGCCGCCTTCCACTCCAATCAACGTGTTTAAAAATCACCAATAACCTTTAACAGAGCCTTAAATTAAAAACCACTGTTTAAATTTTAGCTTTCTAATAATAAGGTTTCTGGATCTTCCAACAATTCTTTTACCATAGCCAGGAAGCTAACGGCTTCTTTCCCATCCACAATTCGATGATCGTAAGACAGTGCGATATACATCATCGGACGGTTTGCCATTCGTTCACTATCAATTGCTACTGGCCTTGTTTGGATCTTATGCATACCGAGAATGCCTACTTGCGGACTATTCAAAATCGGTGTTGACATTAGGGATCCAAAAACTCCACCATTTGTAATCGTAAAGGTTCCACCTTGCAAATCATTCAAAGTGAGGGCGTTATCACGAGCCTTTTTACCAAGATTACCGATTTCTTGTTCGATTTCCGCAAAATTTTTCTGGTTCGCATTGCGTACAACTGGAACGACCAAACCTTCTGGCGCTGCCACCGCAATTCCGATATCGTAAAACTTCTTGATCAGAAATTCATCTCCTTGAATTTCTGCATTTAAAAGAGGGAATTGCTTTAAGGCTGAAACCACCGCTTTTGTAAAAAATGACATAAATCCAAGACGAACACCATGTTTATCGAAAAAGGCATCTTTCCGCTTATTGCGTAAATCCATAATGGCAGACATGTCAACTTCGTTAAATGTGGTCAACATCGCCGCTGTTTGTTGGACCTCTACGAGGCGTCTAGCGATGGTTTGACGTCTGCGTGACATTTTTACACGTTCTACAGGTTTATCAAACTCAACATCTTTTTGTTGTTCCATTCGTTTTGGACTTGCCTTTTCCAATTTTGGTTCTTCTGTTACCGGAGGTGCAGGTGAATAGGCTTTGACATCGTTTGACCTAATTCTGCCTAATGGGTCACTGCTGTTTACCTGGTTTAAATCGATTCCCAGTTCTCTTGCCCATTTTCTTGCAGCTGGAGAAGCAATCGGTCGGTTGGCTTTCGGATATTCTTGCTCTGACCGGATGCTTTGTTGATTTAAAGTTTCTTCTACCGATTTTTCCGGAGCTGTTGTGGTGACAACGGTTTCCTCAGCTGTGCCATCCTCAATAATTGCAATTACATCGCCTACTTCTACCGTATCGCCTGTTTCTTTTAATACCTTCGTAACTACACCTGAATATTCAGCATTTAATTCTATATTGACTTTATCTGTTTCCAGTTCTACGACACTATCTCCTTTGGATACTTTGTCACCAATATTAATGAGCCATTGTGAGATCGTTCCTTCTGAAATGGATTCTGCTAACTCCGGTACCTTAATTTCCATCAAGTTTCATCTCTCCTAAGTATATTAAGTAATATTTTTATCTGGGTATTTGCTGTTGATCATGGTTAGCTTCTAACTAACTCTCTTTCTTGTTTCTGTGTATCTGTTAAAATATTAAAATTCAAAGCCTGTTGGACAATATGTTCTTGTTCCTTTTTATGAACGATTGAATCGCCTACTGCCGTGCTTGAACGCGCCTGTCGTCCAATGTAACCGACTGTCAGTTTGCCGGAAGCAAGTTCAAAGAGGGTAGGGGCGATATAATGCCATGCTCCCATATTCTTTGGTTCTTCCTGTACCCAAACGATTTCCTTCAGGTTCGGATAGCGCTTTAAAATTTCTAGTACTTTCTCCTTCGGGAATGGATACAATTGTTCGATACGAATGATGTGTATTTCGTCTAATGTTTGAATTTCTTTACTTGAGTCAATTTCTGCAGCCAGATCGATGGCCATCTTACCAGTCGTTAACACTAGCCGCTTTACTTTTTCTCTCTCTTTTCCGAGCTGAGGTTGTTCTACAACCGTTTGGAAACTGCCATCGCTTAGAGCAGTGCCAGGAGAAGAGACCAGCGGGTGACGAAGCAGACTTTTTGGTGTCATAATGACCAATGGTCGAACAAATTCTGTTCCTAAGATGGATGCTTGCCGGCGTAAAATATGAAAGTATTGGGCAGCACTTGTCAAGTTTGCAACCGTCCAGTTGTTTTCTGCCGCCAACTGTAAAAAGCGTTCAAGACGGGCACTGGAGTGCTCTGGACCCTGGCCTTCAAAACCATGAGGCAAAAGAAGAGTAAGCCCTGACTTTTGTCCCCATTTTGCTCTAGCGGATGAAACAAATTGATCAAACAGAGGTTGTGCTGTGTTAGCAAAGTCACCGTATTGTGCTTCCCATATTACAAGTGTTTCAGGAGCAAAGACGTTATAGCCATATTCAAAACCTACAACAGCCGCTTCAGATAGTGGACTATTATGAACCGCAAACGAAGCGCGTGCTTGCTTAAGATGATGCAAGGGTGAATAGGTTTCGTTGGTTTCTGCGTCGTGCAGCACAATGTGTCGCTGAGCGAACGTTCCACGCTCTGAATCCTGTCCCGTTAGCCGGATCGGTGTTCCTTCTTTTAACAATGTCGCGAATGCCAGCACTTCCGCTACCGCCCATTCTACTTTCCCATTTTCCTCGAGTGCTATTTCACGGCGCTCCAGAATCCGCTTTAATTTTGGATAAACGTGAAAGCTTTCCGGCCATTTCAGCAATTCATGATTTAATTCACGAAGGGTGTTAAGCTGTACACTTGTTTTTAATTTCGGAATTCCTTTCGTGATCACCTCAGGAACCTCTACAACTGCAGATGGCACATAAGGTTTCCTCTCCAACACTTGGTCATATTCGGCTTGGAGCCTTTCTTGGACGCTGCGATTGATTTGTTCGACCTCTTGATCATTCAAAATACCTTTATTTCTCAACTGTTCGGAATATAAGGCTCTTACCGTTAAATGGCCCGAAACTTTTTTGTATACCTGGGGCTGGGTGACCGCAGGGTCGTCCATTTCATTGTGGCCGAATCGGCGGTATCCCACTAAATCAATCAAAAAATCCTTTTGGAAGCGAGCACGGTATTGATAGGCAAGACGAACAGCTTCCAGACAAGCTTCTGGATCATCCGCATTTACATGCACAATGGGGATTTCAAACCCTTTTGCCAAGTCACTCGCATATCTCGTAAAACGAGAATCCCGGCTATCTGTCGTAAATCCGATCATGTTGTTCGTAATGATATGAATGGTACCACCTGTTCGATATCCATTTAATCCACCTAAATTTAAAGTCTCCGCTACAATTCCCTGGCCTGGAAATGCAGCATCTCCATGTACCAGTATTGGAAATGCTTTCTTAACATCCTGTTCAGGATATCCTGCTTTTTGACGTTCTTCCTGGGCTGCTCTTGTAAACCCTTCGATCACGGGATCGACAAATTCAAGATGACTCGGATTATTCGCTAAGGTAATACGTGTACGAAGGGGACTTGCACCTTCGACGAACCGATTGTAGCCTAAATGGTATTTCACATCTCCTGTCCAACCCTCACTAATATCTACTAAATCTGCCGACGGTCCTTGTTGTTTGGCGGAAGAGTGCTGAAACTCAGAGAAAATCCTGCTGTATGGTTTGTTTAATACATGCGCTAAGACACTTAAGCGGCCGCGATGAGCCATTCCAATCAAGACATTTTGTACTTGATCCCCGACACCTTCGTGAATCGCTTCATTTAGCATAGGTACGAGCATGTCTACACCTTCAATAGAAAATCTCTTTTGACCGACAAAGGTTTTATGTGAAAATTGTTCAAATCCTTCCACCTCTGTCAAACTCTTTAATAGGTTTGTTTGTTCTTCTTTCGATAAGGAGCGATGCATGCTCCCTGTTTCCACGATCTGGGTTAACCATGCTTTTTCGTCCATATTATCAACATGGTTAAATTCAAAGGCTAGTGAAGAAGTATAAAGATTCTTTAAATGGTTTATAGCATCCAATGCGGTTTGAATGCCATCAGGTGTCTCCCTCCAAACGAGTTTAGCTGGAATCGCTTTCAAGTCGTAGTCACTTATCCCATATTTTTCAGGACAGAACAAATCATGATGCTTTTCATTCATATCTAACGGATTTATATTTGCCGCTAGATGTCCATGTGAGCGAATGTCTTCCAGCAGTTTTACAACTTTCATCACTTTCTCTATATCTACTGAATTACCTGAAATAACAGATCCATGTTCGGCGTTTTCTTTCAATTGACTTGTCTCAAAAGACAAGGGTGATCCCCATGTATTAAATAACTCTATTAATTTTGGCTCGACAGTATCTATACCGTTCATATAGCGCTCATATTGTTCGATTACATAGCCAAGGTTTGGACCATTCAATTTCCTCCATGGATTTCGTTGATTTTCCTGTTCTCCCATTCTGGAATACCCCCATGTTTGAGTTTTCGTATAATAATATTTGGATAGGTTATAGAAGTAATTAACATTGATTAAGGATAAGGATAATGCAATAATGAAAATAAATAAAATTGAAAAAAATTATTTTTACTGATAAAAAATCTTTATATCATTACAGGGTGGGACAATGGATTACCGTGACTGGGAAATACTGAAAGTACTTTATAATCAAAAAAATCTTACAAAAACAGCTCGATTATTATTTCTTACTCAACCTGCTTTAACGAGTAGATTAAAGCATATGCAGGAGGAGCTGGGAGTTACAATCGTAACCCGTGAAAGCCGTGGAGTGCATTTTACCCCACAAGGGGAATATCTTGTTCAATGTGCTGAGGAGGCCCTTGCTCATTATGAGAAGATAAAAGAAAATGTCCAAAATATGAGTAATAACGAAAGTGATAAAGTGGTAGGTACGTTGAAATTGGGGGTATCTAATTTTTTTGCGAATTATGAACTTCCTTATATTTTGAAACTGTTTAAAAGCCAATTTCCCCATGTGGAATTCAAAGTGATTACGGGGTGGAGCAGAGACGTAACTCAACTTATACACAATAAAGATGTTCATATTGGTTTTGTTCGGGGAGACTATGGGTGCAGGGGATTATCGACACATCAATTATTTGAGGAAACCATTTGCATTGCTTCAAAAGATGAGATTGAAATTAGGGATCTTCCTCGTCTTCCTAGAATTGAATATAGAGGGGATTACTTATTAAAATCAACCATTGATCATTGGTGGGCTGAAAATTATGCGCAAGCACCCTTTATCAGTATAGAAGTCGACCAAGTTGATACGTGTAAGGAAATGGTTATAAATGGTTTAGGATATGGTATCCTTTCCAGTAGGATACTTAATGGTATAGAGGACTTATCCAAAGTCCTTATAACCGATCTAGAAGGAAATCCTATATTGCGAAGAACGTGGATGTATTATCATAAGGAATCCCTTGAATGGAATGTCGTTAAGGCATTCGTCCATTTTATAGAAAATTTTGATTGGAAATATAGTAGTCCAAAGATAAAATAAAGATGTATAACTCTAGTAGAATAGTTTCTGACCAAAAATGAGAATTCAGTAACTTTTGAAATTTTGCAGCTGTTTGCTACTTATCAACTATATCTGTTGTGCATAAATAGGACATCCTGTTCATGCTTTGAGGATGTCCTTTGCCCAACTTTTTTAATGCAGTAATTTAGACTTAGATAAACGATCAAATTTTAATGGATGGATTAACTTTTCCAGTTAACATCAACCCCGTTATTTTAATAAGATGTTTCAATAGTAGCCTTTGACATTACAAAGGAGAATGAAGTAAATCCACGCTCTTTATGGCGTGGATTTTTTAGTTTTAAATATTAGTCCGTCCTCGTGTGTATCCATAAAAGACTCAAATTCTTTCGTAAATAAAGAGATTAATGGATTAAGATTATTTTTATTCCAGGCAATAATGAAATCAATTTCCTCTATATTCTCTTCTAATTCAATAAAGCGAAGCGTTGGAGGGGGATTGACCATTGCAGCGGGAAGAATGGAAATACCAATACCCGCTTCAACCATGAGTAACACAGTTTCAAACTGGGAACATTCCTGTATGATGTTTGGAGAGATACCATACTCTATGAAGAGTTCCGAAATATGTTTGAAACCATCTGGGGATACCTCTGGATTAATCACAATGATTGGTTCATTGGCAATCGATTTAATACTAATTTTTCTATGGTTCGCTAGAGGATGTTCACTGTTCATTACCACTGTAAAAGGTATATTGGATATTTTCCTAGAGGTAATTTCGGGGAATTTATCAATTGATAACGATAAAGTAAAACCAATATCAATATCTCCAAGTTTTAAGGAGGCATTGAGTGTATCCCTCGTGTATTGAATTAATTCAATATTAACATCTCGATATTTCTTGGTGAATTGATTAATCAGTCTTGGTAAAAAGAGTTTCTCAAGTCCTAAATACCCAATTTTTATACTTCCCGACAAATCGCTTCCTCTTAGTCTAGCATTACTTATTGCTTCTTCATAATGCGCTATTACACCTTTGGCATCTTTTAATAATTGAGCTCCAGCCTTCGTTAATTGGACAGTCCTTCTATTTCTAATAAACAATTGAACTCCTATTAGGTCTTCAAGATTAGAAATTTGCTTGCTAATAGCTGATTGAGCTACAAAATGTTCCATTGCCGCCTCAGTAAAACTCAACCGTTCCGCAACAGAGACAAAGTAACGTAATTGTTTAAGATCCATAGGCAATAGCTCCTTTCTTGTTGAATATGGACGGTGGACTAATTACCTGTATGAAAAAAAGGAATAACTGTGAACTATTAGTTATATTTCTCTCCCTTGTCATTCTACCATATACTATATCTTGAAGTTAGCGGTACCGACTAGGTAACTTAGCAATTAACTAGATTATAAAGGGTTAAACATAGAGGAGGATTACAATGAGTAATTTATTTACGAACAACCTGCCAAATCACAAGATTCCTTATTTGTTAAGAAATGGGGAAGGGGAACGTTATATATTTGGCAGGCAATTAGCTACTATTATTGCGAATGGAAAGAGTACGGAAAACTTAGTAGAAATGGTCATTCTTTCAGGAGGAAAGGGAGACTCTTTCCCAACTCATAAACATTTACATAGTCATGAAGGAATCTATATACTTCATGGGCGGCTTGAGCTTGTGATTGCTAATAAGAAATATTTACTTACGGAAGGAAACTATGCTTATGTTCCTGCTGGTACGGAACACAGCTATAAAATGCTCAGCCATCGAACTCAGGTTTTATCTTTTACTTCGAAAGGAAATGTGTCACAACTTTATTCCGTTATCGGCGAGCCCTATGACCGATTTGTGCACCCTCCAAAAGCCGTGAATGAACCATCCATTGAAAAATTTGAGAAAGCCTCACGCACTGCAGATGTAGAGTTTTTCTGTGATGGTTACGTTATCGGTACATCACAACTAGTAGAAAATGGGGAAGTACCTGAAGAGGCTGCGCCATATGTCCTTGATACGGGAGAGGGCATACGCTTAGTTACGGGAGATCAACTTCATACCTTGATGACCACTCAAGCAAATTCTAATGGTGAATTTATTTTTGTTGTTTCAGAAGGTCCTAAAGGTGAAGCTATCCCTGAGCATTATCATGAAGAGCATACGGAAATTTTCTTCTGTATCGAGGGTCAAGTTACATTGTGGGCAAATGGAGAAGAAATCACTTTAAGTCCTGGAGATTTTCTACATGTGCCTGCTAACACGGTTCATTCTTACCGAATGGATTCTCATTACACTAAAATGTTTGGTATCCTTGCTACTGGTCTATTTGAGCCATTTTTCCGTACTCTTGGTGATGATTATGATGATTATATTTTCCCGAGTGAGCCGGCTCCACTCCGTTTTGATCGAGTACTCCAAAATTTAGATATTCTTGATCTGAAAGTGCTTGGCGGTCGTCCTGTAAAAGATTAATAGTGACAAGAAGATTATCATTAATTAAAAAATACCATCTTTAAAGGAGGATTTTCATTGGAAAATGTAGTAGATCATTCTGTGGAAATCATAACAGATCTCGTTTACGCGGAGATAAATGGAAGACAGTTATTAGCTGATATATATTTACCCAGGTTGAAAAAAGAGCCTCTGCCAGTGATTATTTGGCTGCATGGCGGGGGATGGCGGTTTGGGGATCGCAAATTAGGTCCGGATTTCACCCGGTATTTTGCCAGCAAAGGCTTTGCAATGGTAAGCATTGATTACCGGTTAAGTGATGAAGATACCTTCCCTGCTCAAATTCATGATGTAAAAACAGCCATTAGATGGGTTAAAACAATCGCAGCGGAGTATGGTTTAGACGGTAATAAAATAGGCCTTTGGGGCTCATCGGCAGGAGGGCATCTTGCTGCACTTGCTGCAATAACTGAACCTAACCAATTCATCGGAGAAAATCCTCTTTATTCTGAAATGACAAGTGAGGTGCAAGCAGTTGCGATTGGTTATGGGCCAATAAATTTCCTTCAAATCGATGAACAACGAGAACTGTACGGAATAAGTGAAGAAGATCCTGAGTCAGTTCATATTCCAAAAGATAAAAAAACAACTGACCCTGATTCGTTTGAATCGTTGTTTTTAGGAGCACCTATACTAACTTGTCCCGAACGTGTAAAGGAAGCCAATCCATTGACGTATGTAAAATCAGGGCTTCCGCCATTTCTAATTATGCATGGGTTAAGTGACATAGCTGTTCCTGCACATCAAAGTAAGTTATTATATCAGGAACTAGCAGATAAAAAGAATAATGTGTCTCTTTATCTTATTAATGGGCTGGGCCATGGATTCCTGAATCGTACAAATTTAGATGAAGGTGGCCCAAGGATATCAACGTATTATGCCTCAAAGAATGAGGTAGAGGAGATTGTTGAAGAAATGGATTTGTTGATTTTTAATACAATAGAAGATTTTTTTCGAAGAGAACTTTCATAAGGGAAAACTAGTACAAGTAGGGCCGATATTTAAATGTGCCTTCCAAGGGCCTTCTGGTAAACATTAAATAAAATTGCAATTTAATAAGATAAAAGAATTGGAGATTCATGCATTGTACTTTAGATAAAAGTTTATGATGAGTAAAAGAAGTTTGGCTAAGTCCACGCACATAAATGCGTGGATTTTTTAATCAACATAAGAGAGTGGTTTTTTGCTTCTCTGACAGTTATAAACGACCTTTACCATGAAAAAATCGTAAAACTATTGTTTAAATAAAAAAAAACTAGTCACATTTCTTAATAAAACTAATTTGAAGTTGAGACGACATAAAAAAGATGATTTCATCATATTTATCATCAATGAGAGGTTAAAGAGGTGAAAATATGTTACACAATGTTGGCAGAAGATTCATCTGGTTTCTGATCGGAAGTACGATCTTTGCTAGCTTTATCGGATATGCCCTGTTTAAGGCTGGCCTCATATCATTTCCAGGTAGTCCTAAGTCCCAAAGAGCACTGAATATTAAAGATGGTAATGGAAATAGAAGAGTTGGTAAAATTCGAGTTACTTAGAGCTTTCTAGATCAACACTGTGTGCTTTTAGTTGCTCAAATCTTGATTAATTTTAATATAGAAATTATTTATTTAAGGGCAAGCAGTTCGGAATAAACTGCTTGCCCTTTTTTATGATGGTCCCGCTAGAATGGTTATCCTTCTTTACAATTGCTAGTGCGAATAAAAATTCAGACTATTTTAATAAACTTATGTTTGAAATGGATAGGAATTATGTCGCATATGGCTATAGTTAACCATTAGTGTCTCCTTTAAACTAAGAATAGAAGCGCTCTCAAATTGTTGAAAAATAAAATAGGAAAGAAGGTTAAATAATGAATCCTAATGTAATCAAAACACCTTTTCCTCGTTTAATTGCTGGTATTTCGATTGGAAGCTTTGGTTATAATCTCGCACTCATTACACCACTAGCGTTCCTGCTAACAGTGAAATTAGCTATGCTTGACCCTGCGAACGTTACCAAAAACTTTAGTATCATTGGTCTAACTACAGGCATTATTGGTATTTTAAGTCAATACATGGCAGGCGTGATTAGCGACAGAACAACTTGGAAAATAGGACGAAGACGCCCTTGGATCTTGATTGGTTCAATAGGGGGAGCCGCTGCACTTTACGGGGTGGGGGCTGCTAAATCGTTTACAATGGTCTCGTTATTTTGGGCACTTGCCAAACTCTTGTTAAGTTTTATGAGTACGGCCATAACCGCTTTAATTCCTGATCAAGTTCCGGAAAACAAACGTGGTACTGCTTCTGGGATATATGGGCTTGTCAGCCCGCTTGCGATTATGATTGGGATTAACTTTATGTTTATCTTAAATAGCTGGGCGATTGAAAAGAAATTTTTATTACTTGGAATGATTTGTGTTGTCTTTGCCATTATTACAAGCTTTTTAATAAAAGAAGGAAAAGTGGAGTATCAACAAGAACGCGGTAAAAATGATTCCTTAACATTCGGTGAAAAAATGTCTCTGATTTATCCAAGTCCAAGAAAATATCCTTACTTCACATTTGGAGTATTAACCAGATTTTTCATGGGTATTGCCTATACGGCTGCTTCTTTTACTAGTGTCTATTATCTAGAGCGTTTTCATGTTTCTCAGCAAGATCTAGCAGGTATTGTCTCTACAAGTATGAACATTACCATCCCAATCTTAGCAGTGGCCAGTATCATCGGTGGTGGTCTCTCTGATAAATTTGGACGCCAAAAACCATTTGTATTTCTTGCGGCAGCCGTAACGGCAATCGGTATTTTAGGCTATGGTTTTGCTCCTAGTATTGGCTTTTCCTATGTATGTGGTTCAGTCATTTCCCTTGGCTTTGGAATGTTCTTAGCAGTCGATATTGCACTGATGTCAAGAGTCCTTCCACATCCTGAAGATGCAGCAAAAGATATGGGAATCGTCAACATTGCCAATGATATTGGAGGATCGCTTGCCAACTCGGCAGCAAGTCCAATTGTTGCGGCAGGAGGCTATCCATTATTCTTTGGAGTACTGGCTATTTTCGGAATACTAGTAGGAATTATCGTTAAACCAATTCCAGAATTGGAAAGGAAAGAAGCTGCTAATATTGAAATTGCCCAGTAAAAAAATGATAAGATCCGCTCCTTAATTGCGTGGATTTTATCCATATGTTGGAGGTTACACGTGAATATAACCTTGATACTCATTGCAATAGCAGTGGTTCTTTTTGAAATAATGGTAGCACCACTTATTGTAAACAACATGAGATATAGAGGGCAAATGAGGAGGAAAAATCTTGATCCAGGTCATCAAGTTAAAAATAGAAAATCAAGATAGTCTGATGGGAGCAGATATCCTGCAGCCGCGTTTCAGCTGGATAATAGAAAGTGAAGGGACAGGCATAAATCAGTCTGCCTATCAAATAAATGTGTTTGAAAAAGAATCTTCAGGTTTTAAAAAGCTGATTTGGGATTCCCATATGGTACATTCTCAAATTTCGGTAAACATTCCATACGAAGGTCCTTTATTGAAGAGTAAAACCACCTACACCTGGCAAGTCCGTGTTTGGAGTTCTAATGATGAGGAATCAGCATGGAGAAGTGAAGGACATTGGGAAATGGGCCTTTTACACGAGGATGAATGGGTAGCAAAATGGATTGAACCACAGCAAGAAAATGTAATAGAAGAACCGGAATTGACATTAGAGGATATGTTTATTAATAAGAAGAAAGGGGATTTACCATCCCCAGAAGGTAGATTGCACCCGCCAAAATTGGTTCGTAAATCCTTCCACATTGACCAGAAGAAAATAGCGAAAGCTCGCCTTTACATTACTGCTCATGGACTTTATCACGCAAAAATCAATGGTCAAAAAATCACGGATGCAGAATTTACACCTGATTACACATCATATTCCAACTATCTGCAGTATCAAACCTATGATGTTTTGCCGTATCTTTGTGACGGTGAAAATGTTTTGGGCGTGATTCTTGCAGATGGATGGTATGCAGGTAGGATAAGTATTCCGGGAGGAAGCGCCCAATACGGCTACAGATTAGGATTGCTAGCACAATTGGAAATATCTTTTACAGACCAAACAAAACAAATAATCGCAACAGACAGTTCGTTTTTATCATCTAACAGTCACTTTGTTTACAGCGATATTTTCATCGGGGAAAAACAGGACAAAAACCTTGAAAAGTCTGGATGGGATCGACCTGGATATGAAAGTGTAACACATGAATGGACACCCGTTGCAGTTGCTGATTATAGGTTAGATAACTTACGAGCACAATATGGTGAATTTGTTAAGCCGGTTGAAATTCTATCTCCTGTTGATATTTGGAAGGATCAGAGCCAAGCATATATCATCGACTTCGGCCAAGTAATTGCAGGTCGTATCCGGTTTCGCGTGTATGGTTCAAAAGGGCAGGAACTTAAATTTGAACACAGTGAAGTCTTGGATGCAAACGGTGAGTTTTTTAACAATATAGTAGGAAGAAATAAAGAGCAAACGGATTATTATGTTACGAGCGGTGAGATTGGAGAGGTTTTTGAACCAACATTTACTTTCCATGGTTTCCGTTATGTCCGGCTATCAGGCTTTCATTCTGAGCTTCATCGAGAGGATATCTCAGCAATTGTCTTGTACTCAAATATGAAGGTAACAGGACATTTTACAACATCTGATCCAGAGATTAATCAACTCTGGAAAAATATCCAATGGAGCCAAAAAGGGAATATGCTGTCAATTCCGACAGATTGCCCGCAACGAGAACGAGCAGGCTGGACCGGTGATTTACAAGTTTTTGCTCCCACCGCTGCTTTTAATATGGATGTCCAGGCATTTTTGACAAGGTGGCTTTGGAATTTACAGCAAGAGCAGACAGAAGATGGAGAAATTCTTAATTTCAGCCCTGCTCCAAAGAACATTTGGAATGACAAAAAATTTACTGGAACTATTTCTTCAGCCGGCTGGGGAGATGCTATTCTTATTGTTCCTTGGGTACTTTATCGGAGATACGGGGATAAACATATCCTTGAACAATGCTTCCCTGCAATGGAAAAATGGCTTGATTTTGTACAAAAAAGTGCAGCAGAAAATAAAGAAAATGTGGAAGAAGACTATGTTCGCTATTTATGGGATACAAAGTTCCATTTTGGTGACTGGATGATCCCGAGTTTTATGCTTGGTAAAGAGCCGCAAGGACCTATCGCTTCTGCATTTGCTACCAAGGATTCTATTGCTACTGCCTATTATGCTTATTCCGCTGGTTTATTAGCTGAGATTGCAAAAATCCTGGGAAAACAAGAGCAGTCTGATTATTATCACACTCTTCATAATAAGGTAAAGGAAGCATTTGGAATTGCTTGTGTCACAGAATCAGGGATGATGACTTCGGATTACCAGGGTGTTTATACGTTAGCACTTGCATTTAATCTGCTTTCAGAAGTGCAAAAGAAAAGAGCGGTAGAAAGATTAGTAGCGTTAATCAAGAAAAATAATTATAAAATTGATACAGGATTCTTATCTGTTCCGTATATTATGGATGTCTTATGTGAAAATGGCTATGAGGAAATTGCCTATAAGCTGCTCTTCCAAACAGCCTGCCCTTCATGGCTTTATGAAGTCAAGAATGGTGCAACAACCATTTGGGAATCATGGGAAGCGATTAAACCGGATGGTACTGTGGGGGCTTTCTCTTTTAACCACTATGCATTCGGTTGTGTAGGGGATTGGCTGGTTCGCCATATTGGCGGCTTAACTCCAATTGAACCAGGATACAGCAAGTTTAAGATCGAACCGCATTATAATGACCGATTAAAATATGCGAAAACGCAATTTGAATCTATTTATGGTGATATTAAGGTGAAATGGGAGATAAAAGAAGAAAAAAAATGTTCTTACAAGTCATGGTACCAGCTAATTCAATTGCTGTTATTTCACTAACAAATGTCGAACCAGGCTGCATTCAAGAGCTGAATGATTATGTGACCGAGATGGAATATTCAAATTATCAATATTATGAAAAGGAAAGAAGAGTTGAATTCACTGCACCATCTGGACAAATTAATATTGAATACAAATTAAATGAGTTATGTAGGATAAATGAGCTTAAAAGCTAAAAGGTTAAAATCCATGAATCGCTTAAAGAAAAAGGGACCGCCTCTTATCATTGGCGGTCCCTTAACTCTAATATAGACTAATAGGTTATTACGACCTAAATTTTGGCTGAATTTGCTGCCCTCCGAAGCTCTTTGCATGCCACACCTGTTTCATGCGTTGCTTTGACAACCGCTGCCCGGACTTTTTCTCTTGCTCTATCAATAAACACACTGTTAGCTCTTCCCTTTAATTGTAGGGGAGAGTAACAGTAAATCTCGTTCCTTTTCCAACCTCTGTAGAAAGTTCTATCTGACCGTGAAGTTTATCTACGCTGCGTTTAACAAGAAATAAACCGATTCCTCGATCGTTCCCTTTTGTAGAAAACCCCTTCGAAAATACCTGCTTAACTATATCCTCTTCTATCCCGGGACCATTGTCCGCTATTTCAATTAAAAGCTCATGATCATAATAATCAAAATGAATGAATACCTTTTTATTCTCTTGACCGGAAAGAGCCTCTAAAGCATTATCAGTTAAGTTTCCAATTATAGTGATTATTTCATGAGTAGTTTCAGGCAGGGCAGGCTCAGGCAAGGTACTTTCTCCTGAAAAAGAAAGTTCTGCCCCCATTTCCCTTGCGTAGCTCATTTTTCCAAGTATGAACCCTGCTAGAGCGGGGTCCTTTATTTTACTGACAATATAACCGACTTCATTTTGAAGTTGGTCGGAAATCTGATCAATATAATCGGAAAGCTTTTCATATTGCTGCAAGTGAACTAATCCTAACACAACATGAAGTTTGTTCATGAATTCATGGGATTGGGCCCTTAATGCCTCTGCATAAAGTGTGACCCCAGTGAGCTCTTCTGCTAACTTATTAATTTCTGTTTTGTTACGAAAAGTAGTAATGGCACCAACCATTTGATTACCGACAATAATCGGTAGTTGGTTTGCAAATAGGGTAATACCAGATAAATCAACTTCAATATTCAGACTCGGTTTCCCTGTTTCTAAGACATTTCGCAATTGAAGTTGAGGGAGGTATTGGTCCACTAAGTGGCCGACAGGGTTTTCTTTCATTCCCGCTTCTTCGAATAACCGCAGTGCCTCATTATTAATGAGTGTGATGCGGGCATCCTGATCAACAGCTAGAATTCCTTCCTTAGTTGATTGAAGCATGGCACTTCTTTCTTCAAGTAATTTACCAATTTCAAATGGTTCCAGTCCAAACATACTTTTCTTTATTTTTCTAGCTAAAAAAATTGCCCCAATAACTCCAATTAATACGCCGAAAATAACAGCTAAATAAATGACATGTTTGCTGTTTTTAACGTCATGCTTCACCTTATTAAGAGAAATTCCTACCGCAACAGCGCCAATTTGTTTTCCAGAGTCTGAAAATACGGGAGTAAAGGCTCTTAAAGAGTACCCTAATGTTCCCTTTGCGATGGAGGTCTTTTCTTGACCCCGGAGAACGGGTCCTTCATCGCCTCCAACAAAATGTTGACCAATTTTATCTGGACTAGGATGCGTTTTCCGTATCCCATTCATATCCATCACAACAATAAATTCGACGGCAGTTATCTTAGTCATTTCGCTGGTATAATTCTGTATCTCCCGTTCATTTTGCTTTTGTTCCAAATTGTTAATAGTAAGGGGAGAATGCGCAACCATCCTGGCAATATTCATCGCTTTATCCGTTTGATTATTTAGTGTCGTTTCTCCAATTTCATGACTTATGAGCAAATCGGTGACAAATAAAGCAAGGGCCACAACCCCGCATACTAAAAAGGTCATAGTTGTTTGAAGACGAAACCGTGGTCTTTTTTTTCGCACAGGATCACCCCTTTCCATTTTAAAAAAAAGGCTATAACCTGTACTTATTCATTGGACGGCCGACAGAACCATATTGAATCTCCATCACAATATCGCCTTTTTTCTCTAGATAGTCTAAATACCGGCGAACAGTGACACGTGCTAATCCAATGCCTGCGGCAACATCTTCAGAAGAAAGAGGTTCAGCTTGTCCTTTTAAAAATTGTAAAATTTGTTGGAGAGTTCTGTCATTTAACCCTTTTGGCAAATATTCCTCTGACTCGCCTTCCTTTAGTTGAACTCCCATTAATGCATCCAAATCCGCCTGCTCAAAGGGTCTATTTTCTTTGAATTTTTTTAAGGTTTGACGATATTGCTCAAGTGCTGTTTGAAAACGGTCAAACCGGAATGGTTTGACAATATAATCCACAACACCTGCCCGGAAAATCTCCTGGATATGTTGTGGATCGCGATTGGCTGTTAAGAGAATAACGTCTAAAGGATAATGGTTATTTCTAATGGTTTGTAACAAAGTAAGTCCATTTGTGTCTGGTAAAAAGAAATCTAACAAAACGAGATTTGGCTTTTCTTCGTTGATGAATGAGAGCGCTTCTTTACCATTGAAAGCTTTTCCAGCTAACTTAAAGCCAGTAAGCTTGGAAACGAATTGAGCATTAATCTCCATGACCATTGGGTCATCCTCGACAATCAAAACTTTGATTGGCTCCATACTTTTCTCCTTTAATATCTTTTCTACCATTATACCCTACTTTTTTTCCTATCCTCAAAAAAACAGCCACGGTTTTCGTGGCTGAAGTCTATTATCTAGATTTGAACGAGGTTAGGCCGTTTTACTAATAGATTGCTTGGAATTAACATTCTCATCGAACTCATTTTCCATTTTCGAAACAACAACTGTTGCGACCCCATTGCCAATTAAGTTTGTTAAGGCACGAGCTGTAGACATAAATCGGTCAACCCCTAGAAGAAGGGCAATTCCTTCAACTGGAACACTTGGGAAGGCAGCTAGTGTTGCCGCCAAAGTAACAAACCCGGAGCCTGTTACACCCGCAGCTCCTTTGGAGGTAAGCATTAATACTCCTAGTAATGTAACCTCTTGAACAAAGCTTAAGTGAACCCCGAAAGCCTGCGCAATAAATAGGGCAGCCATAGAAAGATAGATAGATGTTCCATCTAGATTAAAAGAGTATCCAGTAGGAACGACAAGACCTACAACTGACTTAGAACAACCATATTTCTCTAGCTTTTCAACCATTTTAGGAAGAGCCGATTCAGATGATGATGTCCCTAGGACTAAGAAAATTTCATCTTTGATATAACTTATAAATTGAAAGATATTAAATCGATAGAACTTCGCAATACCGCCCAGAATGACAACAATAAACACTACCATAGCTAAGACAGTTAACCCGAATAATTTTCCAAGAGATACGAGGGAACCGATACCGAATTCACCAATTGTATAGGAGATAGCACCAAACGCTGCTATAGGTGAATAGTACATAATAATATTTACAATCCGAAAGAATGTTTCAGACAGTTTTTCAAAAAGATCAATAACTGATTTTCCTTTTTCGCCAAGGCCAGATAAGGCAATTCCAAATAGTACAGCTAAGAAAAGAATTGGAAGAAGCTGACCGTTTACCATCGCGCCTAAAAAGTTATCAGGAATGATTCCCATGATAAAATCCATGAAACTGTGACTTCCTTCGGCGGCTTGTTTAGTAAATTGAGTAATATCTGCTTTCGCACTATGTGCATTAACTCCCGCACCAGGTTTAAAAATAGTGGCAAACAGGATTCCGATTGCCAAAGATATAGTGGAAACGATTTCAAAGTATAATAATGCTTTTCCGCCGATCCTTCCGACTTTTTTCATATCCCCCATACCGGCAATCCCAACGACAATTGTTAAGAAGATAATCGGTGCAATCACCATTTTGATCATTTTAACAAAGATATCCGATAAGACTTTTAAATCCGCACCTGCTTTAGGAAATATCGCACCAAAGATAATACCAAGAACTATTGCGATTACAACCTGTGTTGTCAGACCTTTAAAATTGATTTTCATTTCCCAATCCTCCGATTCTTATAAAATTGTAAACACTTACAAAAAATGAATTAAGCCAAGATGTAAACTCTAATTGAAAGTATAAATTTTAAAGAATAGTCTGACAATGTTTTGGTTATATCGTTCTTTTTGGTGATTTTGGTCACAATTTGTTCACAAATTAATTTGCAACTAAAAACCACGAAAGTCTACTAAGGAATAGGGCTTTCGTGGTTCTTTTTGCGATATCGGCAGGAGTAACGCAATGAATTTTTTTAAATGATTTATAGAAAAAGGTAATATTGGTGTACCCAACTTTATTTGCGATCTGATCGATTGTAAAATCAGTATTCTCTAACAGGGTGCAGGCATTTTTTATTTTTAATTGATGTGATAATTCAATAAATGTCTTACCTAAATTGGTTTTTAGTAATCTAGTTAGATGATTCGGATGAAAGTGAAACTTCTCAGCCGTTTGTTCTAGTGTCATCGATTGATAATTTTGTTCCATAAAACTTAGAATCTCCGAGATAATCGCTTTCTTAAAGGTTTGTTCTTCTTTGTCTTTAGAATAGCTATTATAAATCCTTAAAAGCTCTATAAAAATTAACAGCATATAAGAATTGATGGCCTCATTCGAGCAAAGCTGCGGATGAAAGAATTCTCCCAATGCTTGGATGATGATTTCTTTAAGTCGATTGTTGGAACCTTTAGGAAAAATGATATACCTGCTATCTTTCTTTTGTTGATAAATGGCATTTACGAAAAAGTCGGTTAATAAATCATTTCCTGATAGTCTTTGAAGCAGTGCCGAATCAAAATAACTTGTTCGAATCATGATGTTGATAATAATATCATTTTCGGAGGCGCTTTCAATTCCGTGCATAACATTGGTATCTAGTAAACAAAGATCTCCTTCTTTGAGGATAACCTCTTTGCCATTAATGTATTGTGTACAAGTACCTGAGTATACATAGTTCATTTCAATAAAGGAATGTCTATGTTCGGTAAATTTGATAAAACGAGGATGTTTTAAAAAAACAACATTTTGAAAAGGTTTAAAAAAGTAATCTACTGGAACAATGTCGGGTGCTTGAATGCCCTTAGAAAAAGTAAGTTCTGAGTCTTCTAAGTGGGAGTAATGTCTTGGGTGTTCAGCTGTGCCTGAATACCTTTTTTCATATTCACTCATTTCCATCAATTTTTTCTCAATAACAGTTGTATCCATGTTAATCACCCTCCTTTGTTGGCCTAAAATTCTTATAATTATAGTTTATCAATATCCTATTCTTATATATAGTAGAAAAAGGGATAGACTGCTGGCAAATAAAGAGAATCTACTCCGTTATCCTTTAGGAAAAATGAATGAAATTTCCCTTTGATACTTCTTTCGATATGCGAAATACCGTGCTATACTAATAAAAGTCACCAACAAAATCGTTTTGAGAAGGGTTGTCTAAGGTAAATGTCGAGTAGTATGATAAAAGCTTTTATTAGTCTCTTTTTGGTTTCTGTTTTATGGGGGTGTAATTATCCGGTCAGTGCCTTTTTACTGCAAGGTTTTTCACCTGTTTTTTTATCAACCGTTCGAATTTGCTTTACATCACTTTTTTTGATAATCGTTGCTATGATTCATAAAGGAATGAAGCGTCCCACCCTTTCAGAGTGGAAATACCTCATTGGTGTTGGAATCTTTGGAACCCTGTTAAATCAAACCTTTTATTTTACTGGTCTCCATCATACAACACCAGCTAACGCATCATTAATTATTTCCTTGGCACCAGTAGCGACAATTTTAATGGAACGAATCATCCTTAAGGTCAAGTTTACAATAAAAAAATCGGTAGGAGCCATTATTAGTTTAATTGGTGTTTTTTCAATTATTGGCGTTGCAAATGGGGGTTTGGGAATATCCTGGGGAGATTTTAACATACTAATCGCCATGCTTTGCCTTTCGATTAGTATATTGTTTATCCGAGGTTTATCCAAAACTATGAACACGTTTATTATTACGATATACTCAACCGTCCTAGGAAGTGTACTGATGATTCCTGCTGCCGGAGTCGAAAGTTTTGTTAGCGGCTCTGTCATCAGCCATTCTCTTTTTATGTGGATTTTGTTGATTTTTGCTGGAATCATGGCTCAAGGTATTGCCGGCTTTTGGTGGAATAAAGGCGTAGCTAAAGTGGGTGCAGGTACAGCTTCAATGTTTATGAATATTCAGCCGTTTGTCGCCATTCTTGCCTCTCATTTTATTCTAGGAAATCATATTTTATTAAATCAAATTATTGGCGGTATTTTGGTATTATTAGGTGTATTTATTGCGAATATGCCATCGGCTAAAAGTGCAGTGTCTACTGGGTCAAATAAAGCGGCAATGTGATTAGTTCTCCCACTCAGGGAAGACTTTTTATTAGTCTAACAGATCGTCTGACCGGTTAATAATCTGTCTCCTCAAATAATAATTTTTCTTGCGTGAAAATGGAGTGATTCTTTTCTAATAGAGTAAAATAATTAAAATATGACTAACGGGATTGGGAATAGGGAGAAATACGAATGACAAACAATGTAACAGAGCTTGAAATGAATAAACCAAAAGGGCAGATACTAACAAAACGACTAGTCTTACTGATGTCAATCACATGTGGACTTGCAGTGGCAAACCTTTATTACAATCAGCCGCTTTTAGCTGATATGGGCCGTACATTTCATGCGAATTCCCACCAAATCGGCAACATTTCAATGTTTACACAAATTGGTTATGCGATTGGCATGTTTTTGTTTGTACCGTTAGGGGATATGAGGGAGCGACGTCTGCTTATAACTATTTTATTAAGTGCCGTAACGGTTTCACTCGTTGGAGTAGCAGCCGCTCAAAATCTCCCCTGGATTTATATCGCTAGTTTGGCCGTTGGGATTACAACGGTTGTACCTCAAGTCATTATTCCACTAGCAGCACAGATGGCTGAGCCGCTAGAAAGAGGAAAAGTGATTGGAAGTGTCATGAGCGGATTACTTTTTGGGATTCTTCTTGCTCGAACCATAGCGGGTTTTATTGGTGGAAGTTTTGGCTGGCGGTCAATGTATTGGGTAGCTGCTATTTTAATGCTGGCATTAGCGGTCATTTTGCGAAGTTTCTTGCCAAAAAGCCATCCGGAAACGACGTTGACGTACCGTCAAGTATTAACGTCCTTAGGAGAGTTAATCATAACCCAGCCAACTTTACGAGAAGCCTCTCTTGTAGGTGCACTGTTGTTCGGAAGTTTCAGTGTATTCTGGACATCGCTTGCTTTTTATCTAGAGGGGAATCCTTATAATTTTGGAAGTCAAGAGACCGGCCTATTTGGATTAGTAGGAGTGGTAGGGGCGGCCGCAGCTCCAGCTGTCGGACGGTTAGCCGATCGGTTTAGTACAAAGTCTATGGTTGGCATGTTCATACTGATTACGTTGTTATCCTATTTATTCTTTGGTCTTTTTGGTTCATCTATATGGGGATTGATCGTAGGAGTGATCCTATTAGATTTAGGAGTTCAGGGAGCACAGGTTTCAAATCAAACAAGGATTTACAGTTTAGTCCCAGAGGCTAGAAGCCGGTTAAATACCGTTTTTATGGTGACTTACTTCCTTGGTGGTTCACTTGGTTCATCGATTGGCAGCTATGCTTGGAACATGTGGAAGTGGCAGGGGGTTTGTTTGACTGGAGGAACGATGATTGCTCTAAGTTTTATTGTATGGGGAGTTCATCGCCGTAAATATATTGGATAATTTTAAAACACCACAGGAGGATTTGTGGTGTTTTTTATATGAGAAATCAAAGGAAAATGCAAATAAGGACAATAAATTAGTTGAATCAAGTTATAGGAAATACGTCATTTTCTAGTATTATATAAGTATATCAGTAAGCGTTTCCAACCGAGAGGTGATGTTAATGACAAAATACAGTATTGCTGTAGATATTGGTGCATCAAGCGGCCGGCTTATTTTAGGCTACTTAGAAAATGGGTTATTAAAACTAGATGAAATTCATCGTTTTGAAAACAATATTGTCAAAAAAGGTGACTCCTATTGCTGGGAAGCTGACAAGCTTTTTCAAGAAATAAAAAATGGATTAAAAAAGTGCAATGAACTTGGCATAAAGCCGGATAGTATCGGAATTGATACTTGGGCAGTCGACTTTGTGTTATTGGATGAAAAGGATCAACCATTAACAGAGGCAGTCTCTTATCGTGACCCTAGAACAGATGGAATGATGGAACAGGTTTTTGAAAAAATCATGAAGGAACGCCTTTATCTAGAAACAGGTATCCAGTTCCAAAAGTTTAATACCATTTATCAACTTTATTCTATTAAACAAAACTCACCGGAAATCCTAGATAAGGCAAAATCATTCTTAATGATTCCGGATTATTTTAATTATCTACTTACAGGAAAAAAAGCAAATGAATATACCAATGCTACATCGACACAGTTAGTTAATGCCTTTACGAAAAAGTGGGATCATGACTTATTGGATCTATTGGGAATAAATAAGGAAATGTTCCATGAAATTAAGACACCGAAGACTGTTCTTGGAACATTAACAGAAGAACTGGTTTCAGAGTTGGGTTTTGACCTCCAAGTGATTCTACCGGCAACACATGATACAGGTTCAGCTGTTATTGCCGTACCTGAAGAAAATGAAACGATTTATATCAGTTCTGGTACATGGTCTTTAATTGGGGTAGAAAACTACTTCCCTATCTGTGTAACAAAGGCACTGGACTACAATTTTACGAATGAAGGCGGAATCGATTATCAATACCGGTTCTTAAAAAATATTATGGGCCTTTGGATGATTCAAGAGGTAAGACGCAACTACAATAATGAGTATTCGTTTGCCGAACTGGTGGATTTGGCCAGAGAAGCAGAGAACTTCAGAGCTATTGTTAACGTCAATGATGACCGTTTCTTAAAACCTGAGAACATGGTTCAGGAAATCATGAATTATTGTGTGGAAACGGGTCAGCCGATTCCTAGCACACCGGGAGAAGTCGCAAAATGCGTATATGATAGTTTAGCAGTCAGCTATCAGGACGCCGTTCACGAAATTGAAGAAATTTTTGAAAAGAGATTTGAGAAAATCAATGTCATCGGCGGCGGCTGTCAAAATGGGATGTTAAATCAACTTGTCGCGGATGTAACGAAGAAAGAAGTATATGCAGGACCAGTTGAAGCTACTGCGATTGGTAATATCGTGGCGCAGTTAATGGCCCTTGATGAAATTGAAGATATTAAAGAGGCGCGTACGATTGTTAAAAAATCATTTGAGGTAAAGAAATATTTACCAACGGCACCGATTACAAACTAACCATGGAGAGGAAGAAAATACATGTCTATTCAAGAAAACTATGAACTTGCTAAAAAGGCTTATGAAAAATGGGGAATTAATGTTGATGAAGTAATCGAAACCTTAAAGAATGTTCCGATTTCGATTCATTGCTGGCAGGGTGACGATATCGGTGGTTTTGAAGTAAATCAGAAAGAATTATCAGGTGGAATTTCCGTTACTGGAAATTATCCTGGTAAAGCATCAACACCTGAAGAATTAAGAGCTGACTTAGAAAAAGCACTTTCTTTAATTCCAGGGAAACATCGTATTAACCTGCATGCCATCTATGCAGAAACAAATGGAGAAGTAGTAGAAAGAGATCAATTAGAACCAAAGCACTTCGAAAACTGGGTGAAATGGGCAAAGGAAAATGGTTTAGGGTTAGACTACAACCCAACGTTGTTTTCACATCCTAAAGCAGATGATGGCCTGACACTTTCCCATCCAAACGAAGAGATTCGCGAATTCTGGATTAATCACTGCATTGGCAGCCGGAAAATTGGTGAATATTTCGGAAAAGAACTTGGTACACCAGCCTTAACAAATATTTGGATTCCAGATGGCTACAAGGATATTCCAAGTGACCGTTTAACTCCAAGAAAAAGATTAAAAGAATCATTAGATAAGATTTTTGCAGTAGAGGTAGATGAAAAATATAATCTTGATGCCGTGGAGAGTAAGGTATTTGGACTTGGCTCAGAATCTTATGTAGTGGGTTCTCATGAATTTTATCTAAATTATGCAATGAAAAATGATAAATTATGCTTGTTGGATACAGGACACTATCATCCAACTGAAACCGTATCAAATAAGATTTCATCCATGCTTTTATTTAGTGAAAAGCTTGCCCTTCACGTTTCAAGACCTGTACGTTGGGACAGTGACCATGTAGTTATCCTTGATGATGAATTAAAAGAAATCGCCTTAGAAATTGTACGTAATGATGCGTTAGACCGTGTGATCATCGGACTTGATTTCTTTGATGCCAGCATCAACCGAGTTGCTGCTTGGACAATCGGAACTCGCAATATGATTAAGGCATTGCTATCTGCTATGTTAGTACCAAACGAGTATTTAAAACAGCTTCAAGAAGAAGGAAACTTCACAGAAAGATTAGCGTTAATGGAAGAGTTCAAGACCTATCCATTTGGTGCAGTTTGGGATTACTACTGTGAAAAAATGGGCGTACCAGTAAAAGAATCTTGGTTAGAAGAAGTAAAGGCGTATGAGCAAGAGGTTTTATTAAAGCGATAAGTGGATTTTTTGGGGAAGACTCAAATAAGGAGAATAATAGACTCCTTTTTGGGTCTTCTTTTTTAGGAAAAAGAAGGGATTCTACAAAAAATTGAAGAATTCAACGAAATAAATGAAGAATTCTACGAAGTTTTAAGTTATTCTACAAGATAAAGAAGGAATTCTACAAATTAATAAAAGAATTCCACATTAATTGTAAATTAATTCCCAATTCGGTTTGATGGGAGGGTTCATATGAATAGTACTGATTTGCGGTCTTTACTCGAAACCAACAACACCAGGGAGGCACCTGATTGGAATGTTATTAAAAACACCTATAATCCAGAGCCGGTAACTGTATTAAATGGTGAGCCAGTATACAATTTCAATATGATCTTTGATCCCACAATTAATCCGATTGAGGATAACATTTTCATATCCCAGTGTCCCGTCGCTGCGCTCGTCCCTATGCATATTCATCAGTATATTGAATTAATCTACGTCTACAAAGGGAAATGCACGGTTACCATGGAGGATCACGAAATAAACATTACTGAGGGCGGAACCATTATGATTGATAAAAACACCCCTCATACGATAAACGAGACATCAAAATCTGATATCATTATTGAAATGAAGCTTAAGCATGACTATTTATCAACAGGATTCCTCAGCCGTTTCACCAATAAGAGTATTATCTCCCAATTCCTAATTGACTCCCTGATCGATAGTCGAAGAGCAAATAACTATCTTTTCTTCCCTTTTGAAGTACATTCAAAAGTGGTTGGTATTATGGAGCAAATTATGTGTGAGTATTTTGAAAAGGACATTTTTACGTTGGAAATGATTGATGCTTATCTTTTCATATTGTTTACCGAACTAATCCGTCATAGTAACAGTTCGAACAATACACAAAAGGACGAAATCATGCAAAAGGATGCCATTGTCCTTGAGTTTTTAAAGTATATTGATGATCATTTTAAGGATTGTAGTTTAACGGAAATGGCAGATCACTATAAATATCATCCAAACTATATTTCTGCTGTTCTTAAAAAGGCAACCGGTAAGTCCTTTAAGGATCTCCTTCAAATTCAAAGATTGAACAAGGCTGCTCTATATCTAAGTAACTCAGATCTGCCAATACCTGATATTGCAGAAGAAGTTGGGTATTCAAGCGTATCTTTTTTCTATAAGAAATTTAATCAAGTTTACCTCCAGACACCGAAAGAATATCGAGATAACAGGTCTCAAAATGATATTATTAAAAGTCAAATCACGTAATGAAACCGCCTAAACAGCGGTTTTATTTTTTTGAGAAAAAGTGAGGTATCACCAAAATCTTTGATTCAAGCAATAAACCTCTTTGTTTTTAATATTAAAACCATTGAAAACGTTTGCTACAATATAGGTAATCAGCAGGATATAAGAATACAAGGAGTGTTAAAAATGGAATTTAACTTTCCAACCAATTTTCTTTGGGGTTCGACGACAGCAGCATACCAAGTTGAGGGGAATAATTATAACAGCGATTTCTGGGCGGAAGAGCATGCAGAAGGCTCGCCATATAGAGATAAATCAGGCGATACCATTGATCATTACCGGCTTTATCGAGAGGATATTGCCCTTATGGCTAGTCTAGGATTGAACACTTATAGGTTCTCAATCGAATGGTCTAGAATCGAACCCGAACCAGGGCAATATTCACGTTCGGCAATTGAGCATTATCGGGATGTGCTTGAAACATGTCATAAACATGGAATAACACCTGTCGTTGCTTTGCATCACTTTTCTTCACCAAAATGGCTAATGAGACTGGGAGGATGGGCCAGCCCGGAGGTTCCTGATCGTTTTGCTAAATATTGTGAAGTGGTATTCCGTGAAATCGGGCATTTAATCCCGTACGCATTAACGATGAATGAAATAAATCTACCAGTTATGTTACGTGAGATTTTCTCAAAAATCGGCTTTATACCTCCAGTTGGGATTGATAGAGATGCCTGGGTGGCTCCTAAATGGAGAGAGTCAGCAGCTAAATTGTGTGGAACGACGATTGAAAATTACTTCACGTTCCATATGATTTCGGATGAGTCCTCTATTAATATTTTAAAAGAAACACATCGAAAGGCACGTGAGGCAATCAAACGGATTCAGCCAGATACCAAAGTAGGCTTATCGATGGCTCTATCAGATATCCAGTCTATCCCTGGAGGCGAAGAATGGGCCGCGCAAAAATGGCACAGTTATTTTAGGCAATATTTACCGATGTTAGAAGGGGATGACTTTTTCGGGCTTCAAAATTACACCAGAGAAGTATACGGCCCGGAAGGACAAGTGAAGCCTGCCGAAGGAGCTGAACTTACACAAATGGGATATGAATTTTATCCTGAAGCTCTTGCTAACGTGATTCGAAAAGTCTCTAAAGACTTATCTATACCAATTATGATCACAGAACACGGTATAGCAACGGATGATGACGATAGACGGGTAGAATTTATCCAAAGAAGTTTAGAAGGTGTGAAGGCTTGTCTGGATGAAGGGTTTGACGTCAGAGGCTATCTTCACTGGACAACTTTTGATAACTTTGAATGGCAATCCGGCTATTCGATGAAATTTGGCTTAATTGAAGTAGACCGAACCACACAGGAACGAAAAGTAAAAGAAAGCGCATGTTTGCTAGGTCGTATTGCACAAATGGACACATTCGTATCAAAATAAATTACTGCGGCTCCCGGGTCCAGCTCGGGGGCTGACAATATCTTTGAATCAAGCAATACACTACTTTACTTTTAACATTAAAATTATTGAAAACGCTTGCTAAAATTGAAATATCAAAAGGGAGGGGATTTGTACAAGGATTACGGCAAATGTCGACTCCAAGCGTTTACCTAGAATAACGGTTTAAAATTAAAGGGGGTTAAATCAATGGAAAATAGTATGATGAAGAAGACGCCTTTTGGAAGATTATTAGTAGCTGCAATGCTTGGTGTAGGCACCTCGATCGCGCCATTAGTACTGCTTGGTTTTGGACTTTCTACATTTATTGTTATTAAAATAGTTGGACAAGAGCATGCAACTGCTGCCTTTGCTACAGCATCTGGGATTTCCGGTATTGCCGTCGTTATTTTTGGGCTTTTTAGTGGAGTGATTGCTGATAAGACCCGGCTAAAGATGGGGAGAAGAAGGTTTTGGATGATTGCGGGCAGTATTGGTGGAGCACTTTCCATGTTAGCTCTTACGTATGCTTCATCCATCCCAGTGTTTATCATTGCTTTGTGTCTAACAAATTTCTTCTATGGAATGGTTTCACTCTCATGTTACGCCATTGTCCCTGAACAAGTTGAACCAGAGAAGTTCGGACGAGTTTCTGGTCTAATCGGTGCAGCCGCACCAGCTTTCGTTATGACAGGACAGATGATAATGGGAGCCTTTGCTAAGTCAACTCTTGAAGAGAAAATGATTACGATGATTATTGTCCAACTGGTTGGTGGAATTTTAGCAGCACTGTTGATTAAAGATAATTATTTTGCAGGGGCATCAAATAGTGAGAAAAAGTCCATAGGGATTCGAGGTTTCTATCCGAGTGTTAAAAAGTATCCGTCTTATACTTGGGCGTTATTAACAAAGTTATTTATTAATTTTTCAAATGCTGGAATGGGTATGTTAACTCTTTTCTATATTGCAAGATTTCACTTGGATCAAACAAAGATTTTTCAATTAATGGCGCTTACAGCACCTGCTATCATGTTAATGGTTTTAGCTGGTATCCTAGGAGGATTTCTTTCAGATAAGGTGAAAAAACAAAAGCCGTTTGTTATGGGGGCAGCCCTTGTAACAGGGATCTGTTTAATTGCCTTTGCCTTCTCCTCTAATATTACATGGGTTATTGTTGGAAACTTTATCTTTAACTTTGGTTTTGGAATGTACGGTGCAGTAGATAACGCCCTTGTAAACCGAATTCTCCCTTCCAAAGAGAATGCAGCAAAAGATATTTCGATTATGAACACAACCACCAATCTATCAGCAACATTAGTGAATTTTGCAGCACCTGCCTTAATCGGTTTAGGGGTAAAGTTATTTGGCGGAGATGGATATACTCTCTTCTTCTTGGTTTTAGCAGCATTCTCTATCTTTTCTGCTGTTGTAGTCCTGCCAATTCCTGAAATGGAATCTAAAAAGGAAAGCAGCCATGATTCTACAAACGAAATAGTTATATAATCAATTGTTGAAAAATGAAAAGGGGGATGAATGTACTTGGTATACATTCATCCCTATTGTCTTTAAGTATTTGGCAGTTTTTTTAGAAACAAAGTATGGATTGAGAGGAATAAAAAAATGACACTGTTAAAAGTAAATGCATTAACATGCGAATATCGAAATAATCCGCTAGGAATTGATATAAAAAGACCACGTATTAGCTGGAAAATCCAATCAGACCGACGGGGAACGATGCAAAGAGCATATCAGATTCAAGTAGCTATAAATCATGAAGACTTCACTTCCAACTTATGGGATACCGGGGTTATCACATCAGATGAATCAATCCACATCAAATATGATGGTCCTGATTTGCATTCTCGAACAAGGTATTTTTATCGTGTAAAAGTATGGGATAACTTTGAACGTGAATCCAATTGGAGTGATGTTGCTTGGTGGGAAACGGGTCTGTTATCTCCTGAAGAATGGAAGGCAGAATGGATCACACCAGATCCAGAAGGAATAGATCCTCTAAGCGAGCCTGCTTTTCTATTAAGAAAAGAATTTTCCTTAAAACCTGGTATTACTTCTGCCCGAATTTATGGGACTGGCGTAGGTCTTTACGAATTATATTTAAATGGAAACCGTGTCGGTGATGAACTTCTCGCGCCGGGTTGGACGAGCTATCATAAACGTCTTCAGTATCAAACATATGATTTGACCGAACAGCTTCAAGAAGGTTCCAATGCAATGGGCATTATACTGGCAGATGGCTGGTATAAAGGAAACCTTGTCAGGGAAAATAACTGCAATATCTATGGGGACAGACGGGCAGCAAAATTTCAAATCCATGTAACCTATAAAGACGGAACAGAAGAAGTCATTGTAACGGACAACAATTGGAGGGCTTCAACAGGCCCGATTTTATTTTCAGAAATTTACCATGGGGAGACGTACGATGCAAGGATTGAAAAAGAGGGCTGGAGCCAGTCCAATTATAATGATCAGGATTGGACAGGTACGATTCTTCAAGAAATGCCAATTACTCAGTTGGTAGCACAAGAAAACGACCCAACCCGTGTAACAGAAGTTCTAAATCCAATAAACTCTTTTGTAACCCCTGCTGGTGATACTGTTTTAGACATGGGGCAAAACATGGTCGGTAGAATTCGATTTAAAGTGAATGCACCTAAAGGAACTCGAATTGTCTTACGGCACGCCGAGGTACTGGATAAGGACGGGAATATTTACTTTGGCAATCTAAAATTTGCAAAGCAAACGGTAGAATATATGACAAAAGGCGATGGAATAGAAACCTTTGCTCCACATTTCACATTCCAAGGTTTCCGGTATGTGAAAATCGAAGGATATCCGGGACAAGAACATGGACTGCCGCTTGAAAACTTTGTAGGTGAAGTCATTCATTCTGATATGGAGAAGTCAGGCGAATTTGAGTGCTCCGATCCACTGGTTAATCGCTTGCAGCAGAATATTGTTTGGGGCCAAAGAGGTAATTTCGTGGATGTGCCCACAGATTGCCCGCAGCGGAGTGAACGGCTTGGATGGACAGCCGATGCACAGGTCTTTATTCCAACTGCACTATTTAATTATCATGGTGGCCCATTTTTTACAAAGTGGCTCAGAGATTTAAAAGCGGATCAGCTTCCAGATGGCAATGTACCGTTTGTGATTCCAAATGTAGAAGGTGGAAAGGGTTCTGCTGCTTGGGGCGATGCAGCCACGATTATTCCTTGGACTATGTATCAAACATACGGAGATAAACGATTACTGGCAGAGCAATATGACAGCATGAAGGCATGGGTAGAATATATCCGCAGGCAGGGCAAAAACGAATATCTATGGAACACTGGTTTTCATTTTGGTGATTGGTTAGCCCTGGATGCGAAAGAAAATAGCTTTGTTGGCGCCACAGCAAGAGATTTTATTGCCACCGTCTTTTATGCCCAGTCAACTAGGATTCTAAGAGATGCGGCCAAGGTCCTTGGGAAATCAAATGAAGTGCAGGAATATAGTTTCTTATTGGATAAGATTATTGAACAATTTAATGATGAATTTGTTTCGCCATCAGGCAGACTGGTGTCTCCAACACAAACAGCCCATGTCATTGCTCTCATGTTTGATATGGTGGACGGAAAAGCCAAAGAACGGACAGCCTATGAACTAAACCAATTACTCATTCAAAATGATTATCATTTGAATACAGGATTTGTCGGAACACCGTATATTAGTTTAGCTCTTTCAAAAGGCGGATATCACGAAACAGCCGTCAAATTATTAATGAAGGATGATTTTCCATCCTGGCTTTACCAAGTTAAAAAAGGAGCCACAACCGTTTGGGAACATTGGGACAGTATTAAGCAAGACGGTTCATTCTGGAGTGACCAAATGAATTCCTTCAATCATTATGCTTATGGTTCGATTGGAAATTGGATGTATAGAGTCGTAGCGGGGATTGATATGGATCCAGCTGTTCCAGCTTATAAGAAAATAAAAATCGAACCAAAATTCGCGGGAATTTCGTTTACTCAAGCAAAAGCTTCCTATGAATCCATGTATGGAAGGATTATATCAGCCTGGAAACTTACTAATGAAGTGGTAGAAATAGAGGTTGAAATTCCTGTGAATACAACCGCAGAGATCCTTTTACCTAAAGCAAGGCTTGCTGATGTCCTGGAAGGAAATAAACCATTGGTTTCAGGGGGTATTCATTCATATATGGAAACCATAGAGGGTGTACGATTAACGGTTGGTTCTGGGTCTTATTATTTTAGGTATCGAAACGGGAGTGGATTGAGACCAAGCTTTACCGAAGATACACGAATTATTGATTTCCTTGATTATAATGAGGCTGTTGCTATTTTAGAGAAATTTGCCCCTGGTATCACAAAACCACCTGCTATTTTTTCAACAAAAGCTAGAAGCTTGAAGGAATTGGCGGAATTACAAGAGGAGAATCTTAAAGTGGACAAGGTTGAAGCCATTATTGACGAGTTAAGAACTCTAAAATTGGAAACTGTTTTAGTAAAAGAAATAGATTAAAGCCAATCACTTGTCGTGATTGGCTTTTTTGGCGATTGTGGGGGGATTTGTTAATATCTCCTGGAATTTGTTAATATGTTATCAAATTTTGTTAGTATCTCCTGATTTTTGTTAATATCTCTTGGAATTTTGCTAATATCGTACAGAAATTTGTTAATAAAGCGTTAAAGCGGTAAAGTGAAGTATTCTTTAGATAATTTAGCTCATTTAAGTGGCGCTGTTTTTTAAATAAGTTGGCTTGATTGAGGATAGGCGTGTGTAGAGAGCCTGTCCTTTTTCGCTTGAAAAACAAAAAAATATTCGTTGGATCTTTCTTTTTGTATTATATGTGTTTGTTTTTCAAAAAAATATGTTATAGTTATAGTGAGAATAGGTAAAAAACAAATATAAAACAACATAAATAAAAATTGTTAGAAAGGGGCAGAACAAGTGCTGGTAGCAGAACGACAAAAAAAGATTGTGGAATTGGTGAATGAACGATTAAGCATTCGGGTAACGGAACTAAGTAAAATTTTCTCCGTAACAGAGGAAACGATTCGCCGGGATCTAGAAAAGCTAGAAAAAGAAAATTTATTAATGCGCTCTCATGGCGGTGCGGTTAGTATAGAAAAGGATCAAGGGGAAGTTTCTTATTTAGAAAGAGAAATCACAAATGCGGAACAAAAGAAAGCGATTGCTGCGGCTGCAGTCCGTTTAATTGAGCCAGGTGATCAAATTGTACTTGATGCAAGTACGACAGCATGGTATGTCGCAAAGGAACTGCCCGATATGCCTTTAACCGTTTTGACAAATTCAATTAAAGTAGCGATTGAGCTTAGTAAAAAAGAACAAATCAAAGTGATTTCCACTGGCGGAACATTGCTGTCGCAATCTTTATCCTATGTCGGACCGCTAGCAGAACGATCACTTAGCATGTATCATGTAAATAAAGCGTTTCTTTCCTGTAAAGGGGTCCATTTAGAACGAGGATTAAGTGATTTTAATGAATCACAAGCGTTATTAAAGAAGCAGATGAGGGAAATCGCCGATGAAACCATTTTAATGGTGGATTCTAGTAAATTTGGAACACGTGCTTTTTCACAGATCGTTCCAGTTACAAACATCGACTGCATTATTACAGATTCAAAAATAGATAAAGAAACTAAAAACGAACTGGAAGAAAAAAAGATAAAGTTATTAATTGTAGACTAACAGGCCATAACTGGTCTGTTTTTTTACACTTTACGATAGATAGATGTATACTAGAAAAAATAATTTGATTTAATCAAGATGGGTGACCGTTATGAATTTTACCTATGAAATCATCGAAATGAATAAAGAACTGCCCTTGCATATTTTTTTAAATAGTGTGGATTATGTAACAAATCATTGGCATGACAGCATCGAGATCATTTTTGTTCTAAAAGGAAAAGTGAGTGTGTCAGTGAATGATAAGCGTTTTGAGTTAAATGAAAAAGACGTATTCCTGATCAATGCAAACGACATTCATGCCATTGGACACCAAGAAGAGAACTTATTATTAACGATTCAACTGCCGATTCCTGACTTAAAAGAAAGTATAAAAGATGTCGACTCCTTTGTCTTCTCTTGTAAATCGTTTTTATATGATGAACAACACCAAGCAGAGTTTAATGAACTCCGCTCCTTGTTAGCGCAGATGATGTGGGTCATCAACAAAGAGGGCGAAGGATACGAATTACAAATAAAGTCCTTCTATTTTCAGCTAATCTATCTATTAATCAAAAATTTTAAAGAAGAGACAGAGAAGGAGAATAAACTTTCCAGCCAGAAACACATTGAACGATTACTAAGAATTACCTCCTATGTAAAGGACAATTTCAAGCAGCAGATTACGTTGAATGAATTATCGCAGATTGAGTTTTTGTCTGTGCATTACTTATCAAAGTTTATCCAAAAACATTTGGGGATGCCTTTTTCGAAATACGTCGATAGTATTCGGCTTGATCATGCTGTAAAAGATATTGTCTTTACCGATATTCCACTGACGCAGATTGCGCTTGATAATGGATTTTCAAGCGTAAAGGCCTTTAACCGGGCTTTTAAGGAATTTTACCATCAGACACCGAGTGAATACCGTCGTGCGATAGAGATGGAACCAAAGAAAACGGAGAGTAATAAGGTAACGCTTGCGAACTATGTGGAAATTGACAAAACACAGGCATTCCACCAATTATTTGCCTTTTTGCCTAGTAATGAACAAGCATTAGTGGTCGAACATAAGGCCGTTCAAAAAAAGACGATTAAAATTAATATGGATGTAAAGGTACGAAGGCTTACACATACTTGGAAGAATCTTATGACTGTTGGAAAGGCCAAAGAGTGTCTATACACCGATATACAAAACCAACTGAAGATGGTTAAGGGTGCGACGGATTTCAAATATCTCCGTTTTCATGGGATTTTTGACGATGAAATGATGGTTTATGGTGAAGATGAACAAGGAGTACCTGAATTTAATTTTCTCTATACAGATAAGCTAATAGAATTTTTACGAAGTATTCAAGTTAAGCCGTTTGTCGAGTTAGGCTTTATGCCAAGGGAATTAGCAGATCGTATTGAATCCGTATTTTTTAAAGAGAGTAATGTAAGTAAACCCAAGGACATAGAAAAATGGAATGATCTCTTAAAGGCGTTTATTGGACATTATGAGAATCTTTATGGGGAAGAAGAAATCTTACACTGGTATTTTGAAGTATGGAATGAACCTGATTTTTATGTGTTTTGGCGAGGAACCTTTGAAGATTATTGCACATTATATAAAAATACGTACGATACGATCAAGGGAATCAATCCACTTTATAAAGTAGGCGGACCAAGTATTGTTTCGATTAAAAACAATGACTGGCTGCAGCAATTTTTAGATTTTTGCAGGAGAGAGAACTGTATCCCTGATTTTATCTCGTTCCACAATTATTCACATGATGAAATGGATGTAAATAAGAAAAAGAATCTAACTAATGAAGATACTATGGATTTTGGTTACATTTCAAGAGATGAAAGCTTCCTGAAAAACCGAATCGCTGATCTCAAACAGATATTGGCGGACAATAATTTAGAAGAAATTGAAATTCACCTATCTGAATGGAATTCTACTGCTTATCACCGTGATTTAACGAATGATACCAGCTTTAAAGCTGCCTATATCGTAAAAAATCTCTTGGAGAATATGGATTCGATTCAAAGCTTTGGCTATTGGACGATAACGGATTTAATTGAGGAAAGAAGAGCGTCGACGATCGATTTTCATGGAGGTCTTGGGTTAATCACCAATCGGAATATTCCAAAACCAGCTTTTTTTGCGTATCAGCTGCTGGGTAAATTGGGGAATCAACTTATTTCTCAAGGAGATGGCTATTTCCTTACAAAAAATTCTAATGGCTATCAACTTCTTTTATATCACTATTGCCATTATGACCGGCTGTATTGTATGAACCAGCATGCAAACATCGATTTAGAAAATAGATACAATGTGTTTCTTAATCAGAATCCAATTGAAATGAAATTCATCTTGAACGAATTGAAAAAAGGAACATACAAAGTAAAGCAATACCAATTAAACAGAGATAATGGAAGTTCATTTGATAAGTGGGTTGAGATGGGTGCACCTCAAAACATGAGTACGGAAGAAATTAGTTATTTGAAAAATTCTAGTGTACCTAGACTTCAAATAAGTGATGTCCGTATTGAAGAAAATTATATTTTAACAGCCAATCTTGAACCCCATGAAGTTCAATTATATGAAATTATTCCACAAAAAACACTATAGGCAGGATTCAACCCGGTTAGAGTAAGTTTGAATACAAGTTGAGGCAGGAACCAACCTGCCATTTTTTGTTGCGGTAAATTAGTACAAAGGAACCATAATGACCAGAAATGACAATTTACGTACCTGCTTTGAACAAATAACGGATAGTGTAAAGGTTTTCATATCTCTATAATGAAGTACATAAGGAAGCGTTTCCAGTAAGAAGGATTCATAGGGAATAATAAAAAGTAGTTTTTTAAGGTGAAATAAAGCGTTTTAAAATAAGGAGGCTATAAAATGGAGAATACGGTAATGAATAAGACACCTTTTGGAAGATTGATCGTCGCATCAATCCTTGGAGTTGGAACTGCAATAGCACCGTTAGTATTATTAGCGTTTGGACTAATTCAATTTATTATTATAAAAATTGTTGGGCCGGAACATTCAACAGCTGTGTATGGTACAGCATCTGGGATTACAGGTATTGCAGTTGTTATTTTTGGACTATTCAGTGGGATCATTGCAGATAAAACTCGTGTAAAGATGGGTAGAAGGCGATTCTGGATTATTGGTGGAAGTATCGGCGGAGCCGTTTGTATGTTAGCTCTAGCTTATTCTACCTCGATCCCAATGATGGTCATTTCCTGGTGCTTGGCACAATTCTTTTATGGAATGGTATCACTCTCTTGTTATGCGATTGTTCCAGAACAAGTAGAACAAGAAAAGTTTGGTCGAATTTCGGGCATTATCGGTGCTGCAGCACCTGCTTTCGTAATGACTGGACAAATGTTAATGGGGGTCTTTGCTAAGTCTACCCAAAGTGAAAAAATGATTACTATGATTATTGTTCAATTAATTGGTGGGTTCCTAGCTGCTCTTCTCATTAAAGATAATTATTTTGCCGGAACAGCAACAAAAGCTGATAAGAAGTCGTTTGGAATTCGTGTTTTTTATCCAAGTTTTAAAAAGCATCCTTCCTATACATGGGCATTATTAACGAAGCTATTTATTTATTTTACAAATGCCGGAATGAATATGTTAACGCTTTTCTATATCGCAAGATTTCACTTGGGTGAAACAAAGATTTTTCAATTAATGGGACTTACTGCTCCAGCTATCGGGGTAATGGTTGCAGCTGGAATACTTGGTGGCTTTTTATCCGATAAGGTGAAAAAACAAAAGCCTTTTGTTATCGGTGCAGCCCTTTTAACAGGAGTTTGTCTCATCACATTTGCCTTCTCATCGAATCTCACTTGGGTTATCGTAGGGAACTTTATCTTTAACTTTGGGTTTGGATTATACGGTGCGGTAGACAATGCCCTTGTAAACCGAATTCTCCCAAACAAAGAGAATGCTGCAAAAGACATCTCGATTATGAATACGACAACAAATCTAGCATCAACACTAGTAAATTTCGCAGCACCTGCTTTAATTGCTTTAGGCGTAAGCCTATTTGGCGGAGATGGATATACTTTCTTCTTCTTAGTATTAGCGGCTTTCTCCATTCTTTCAGCAGTGTTTGTTCTTCCGATTCCGGAAATGGGATCCAAGTTGAAGGTCAATAATGATCTTAACGAAAAAGCAGTTTAATCAAATATTGAAAAATAGGGGTGAACTATACTTAGATTCACCTCTATTGTTGTATAAGTTAAAGTATAATAGAAAATATAGGAAATTTATCAAGGGAGAGAAGTTTAAATGCTAATTGAAAAAATCCAAGTTTGGGATGATAGTGAAACAGTAACCTTACATACTTATATTCTTAATAACTCGATGGAATTTCAAAAGGACCAGTTGCGCCCTGCGGTCATAATTTGCCCAGGCGGTGGATATCTAGGGACCTCGGATCGTGAGGCTGAACCGGTGGCTATGCGTTTTGCTTCTCTCGGATATCATACGTTTGTTCTTCGCTATACGACCTATTTTAAGAAGAAGGTTCAAGATTTCAATAACCTCCCTGCTCCTAATGAGAAATCTGCTTATCCACAGCCATTGTTTGATTTAGCCAAGGCAATGCTAATTATCCGCGAAAGTGCATCAAAGTGGTTAGTGGATACAGATAAAATTGCTGTATGTGGTTTTTCGGCAGGAGCTCATTTGTCAGCCAGTCTTGGTGTTCACTGGAATAGCAGCTTATTAAATGAAAAGTTTAATGTTGATCATGAAGTGTTTAAGCCTAATGCAGTAATTCTTGGATACCCGTTAGTAGATTACCAGATAATGAAGGAGAAAGTAGACACAGAAGCTAATGAGTTTATTAAAGGGTTCTGGGAGATTTCGGGCAAAGCTGTATTTGGTAAGCCTAATCCTAGTGATGAACAACTTTTAGAAGCTAGTCCAGTAAACTATGTATCATCGCAAACACCGCCGACATTCCTCTGGCACACTGCTGATGACGATCTTGTTTATGCGGAGAACTCTTTAAGATTTGCGACCATGTTGGCAAAGAATAAAGTACCATATGAACTGCATGTTTTTGAGAGTGGTGTCCATGGCTTATCCCTATGTGATGAGACGACTGCAGGCGATGCAAGTCATATAAACCCAGAATGCAAGGTTTGGTTTGATTTAGCTAATAGTTGGTTGAAAAAACATTTTAAATAGAATACCAAATGAAAACCATCCTTCAAGGGATGGTTTTTGTCATTGTTTATGCTTTTCCTTATAGATAGAGGGGGTCTCCTTAAACAGTTCTTTAAACTTTTTATAAAAGAAGGTAACGCTGGAATATCCTACTTCTTGAGCGATTTCAGGTATTGGTAAATCAGTATTAGACAAATACAAGGCAGCCTGGTTCAGCCGTTGCATCTGAAGGAGTTCTTTAAATGATTTCCCAGTACCTTTTTTTAGCAATGTAGACAGATAACTTGGATTAAAGCCAAAGGTCTGCCCCATTCTAACTAGTGAACAGTCCCGGTAATTGTCTTCGATATATTTCAAAAAGTCTATTAATGAATTATTCTCCACTTCAGCATCATAACTTGTCTGGTAATGATTGTAACGGATTAAGGTAGAAAATAAAACAATCAAATAAGAGTCAATGATTTCTGAAGAACAAAAGTCACGATTAAAAAATTCACACATAATATTCTCCATGATTTCCGTTACCTTGTTTCCTTCTGGTCTAAAAATCAAGTATTGATTTAGCTTCCTATGACTCACGAGTGATTCGATCATGAACTGGGGGATAATGCTTTTCTGTGACAATCTTCTTAGAAAGCTCGGTGAAAGATAGTCCTGCTTCAGTATAATATTAATAACAATATCTTCTTTAGTAATTGCAGCTACGCTATGAGGTACTTCTTTATTAATTAAAATAAGTTCCCCTTTGTGCAAATTAACCTTTTTTCCTTTTATTAAGACGGTACATTTCCCTCGATAGACAAACATCAACTCAATGTAATCATGCATGTGAAGAGGAATAACCGAGCCATATGGTTGCTGGGAAATGGATATGTTCTCATCAATGGGTGTATCGTTTATATCAAATGCTCTATTAAATAGATAAACAGGTTCTTCATTTACCATTACAGTAAGAGGATAATACTCCTTTAAAACTCTTTCTTTATCAATTGGCCCTATATGATAGGCGTCTAAGTATCCTTCAAGATCTAGTCGGTCCATATCTGCTCCCTATGAATAATGATTTGAGTAATCGATTTCTTAATTTTATTATAAATAAATTCTAACAATAAGTACAAAAAGTCAATAATACAAGTTTCTACTTTATAAATTAATATCTATGATTCGAGCAATTACTAGCTAGTCTTTTAACATTATATCTTTTGTAGTGGATTGCTATTATTACTTTATTAGGAATGATTTTTCAATGAGTTCAGGAGGTAAATTACTATGAAATATGTTTTTCCTAGTTCCTTTCTATGGGGAACCGCAACATCTGCCTACCAGGTAGAAGGAAACAACAATAAATCAGATATGTGGGCTGAAGAATATTCTGAAGGATCACCTTACAGAGATTATTCGGGAGATGCGGTCGATCACTATAATCGCTACAAACAAGATATCGAACTCATGGCAAGTCTTGGTCTTAACAGCTATCGTTTTTCCATAGAGTGGTCAAGAATAGAGCCTGAACAGGGTGTTTATTCTCAAAAAGAATTGGACCATTATCGAGATGTTATTAAAACATGTTACGACAACAACATTACACCAGTGGTTACTATGATGCATTTTACGTCGCCACAGTGGCTTATGAAGATAGGCGGTTGGAAAAATCCTGAGACTGCAGACCTTTTCGCGAAATATTGTGAGGTTGTATTTAAGGAGTTTGGTCAGGATATTCCTTATGTATTGACCATGAATGAAGTCAATCTGCCAGTAATGTTAAAAGAATTATTTATTAATATGAACTTTATGCCTCCTGTTGGTATGGATGCTAAATCTTGGACAGCACCAGGCTGGCGTGAATCGGCCGCCGCAAAATGCGGGACAACCATTGATCTATATTTTACTTTCCATATGGCTTCCGATGAGGAGTCATTAGAAATTGTGAAAGATGCGCACTGCAAAGCACGGGAAGTAATGAAGAAAATTAACCCGTCCACCAAAGTTGGACTTTCATTAGCATTGCCTGAAATTCAAGCCATTGAAGGTGGGGAAGAGCTAGCTGCAAAAGTTTGGCATGATTATTTTGGACAATTTAAATCTATCATTGAAGGCGATGACTTTATCGGCGTACAGAATTATACACGTGAAGTATATGGTCCAGAAGGGCAAGTTCCGCTGGCGGAAGGAACAGAAGTGACCGCGATGGGGTATGAGTATTATCCAGAAGCACTAGCTAGAACGATTCGAAATGTAGCCAAAGAGTTAAATATCCCTGTGCTGGTAACGGAGCACGGAATTGCAACAAATGATGATAGCCGTCGGGTTGAATTTATCCAACGTGGTCTTAAAGGGTTGCATTCGTGCCTTGGGGATGGGATTCAAGTCCTGGGTTATCTATATTGGTCCACATTTGATAACTATGAATGGACATTTGGCTATGATCCGCACTTTGGGATTATTGGATTAAACCGTGAAACACAAGAGAGATTTGTAAAAGAAAGCGGCCGTGTGTTAGGGGAGATCTCAAAGAACAACGCCGTGTATTACGAACCGGAAAAACTATTAAATCTATACAGAAGCGAATTCGAAATATGATATATAAAAATCCTGTCATTAGCGGCTTTCACCCAGACCCCAGCATTTGTAGAGTAGGAGAGGATTTTTATCTAGTTACAAGTTCCTTTGAATACTTCCCTGGTGTACCGATTTTTCACTCAAAGGATCTTGTCAATTGGAAACAGCTAGGTCATTGTTTAACTCGCGATAGTCAATTACCTTTACAAGAATCAAAGAGTTCCATGGGGATTTTTGCCCCAACCATTCGATATAATAATGGCCGGTTTTATATGATTACTACGAATCTATCAATCGGAAAAAATTTTATTGTATGGACTGAAAAACCTGAAGGTCCTTGGTCAGAACCAATTTGGCTGGATTGGTCTGGAATAGATCCCTCTCTTTTATTTGATGAAGATGGGAAGGTCTATTTAACCGGCACACAGGATATCTTTTGTGGAGAATCTTCGGGGATTTATCAGGCTGAAATTGATGTTAATACAGGAGAGATTCTTACTGAGCGCCGCTTAATATGGCAAGGTACAGGCGGGGCCCATCCTGAGGGACCGCATCTCTATAAAATAAACGGCTTGTATTATTTAATGATCGCAGAAGGTGGAACCGAATACGGGCATATGGTGACAATGGCTCGAAGCAAACAGCCTTTTGGTCCTTTTGAAAATCACCCCAATAACCCAATTCTTACCCATCGCAGCAGTGCAAGCCCTATTCAAGCTACCGGACATGCCGATCTAGTTGAATATACAGATGGCAGCTGGTGGACGGTATTTTTAGGAATCTGTCCTGCCCCCATTCCATTTAGCGGAAAGCATCATCATCTTGGCAGGGAAACTTTTTTGGCACCAGTGGATTGGAATAACGAAGGCTGGCCAATAATTGGGGCCCAAGTCGAATTAGAAATGGACGGAAGAACACTCAAAATAGAGGACAAAGAGCAGCTAAGTTGTAAAGATGATTTTAATGAGGCTGCCTTAGGCTTCTCTTGGAATTTCCTGCGTAATCCTAGTGAGGATAGCTGGTCTTTAACTGATAGACCTGGATTCCTAACGTTATATGGGCCTTTAACAAGTTTAAATGACTTAGACTCTCAAGCGTTTGTTGGTCGTAGGCAGCAGCATTTTGAATGCAAAGTTTCAACAATGCTAGAATTCTCTCCAACTGAGGAGGGGGAAGAGGCTGGGCTAACTGTCTTCATGAATGAGCGATTTCATTATGAAATAGCACTAGGAATAAGAGATGGTGTAAAAAAGGTCTTTGTAAGACGAAGAATAGGATCCCTTTGGAAAGTGGAGTCTGAACATGAGTATGGAGAAGAAGCGATTGTTTTAACGGTTCATGCTGATGCTAAAAACTATACATTTTCCTATAAACAGCAAGACGGAGAGTCTACTATTTTAGGCTCAGGTGAATGTTCTCTTTTATCGACAGAAGTAGCGGGTGGATTTACGGGTGTATACTTTGGAATTTATGCTGCGGGAAATGGACAGAAAAAGAGTACCCCTGCTTATTTTGATTGGTTTGACTATTCTATATAATTTCTAATTTAATGGAGCATCATTGTGGTAACGGGGTTAGAGAACAAAAATATTGACCCCCGTCAATCAAGAAGATGGACCATGAGGGTAGTCAACAGAGCTTATTGACGACCTTCATCCAAGAAAATTAATCATCAGACTAGTCAATACCATTTTTGTAGTAAGCTGCCATAGGTTGGCAGCTTTATTTTTATTTATACTATTTATCACAGAATTTGATGAACTTGTCTTGATGTATTAAAATCCATGAAACTCTTTGTGCAGCCTTACGAATATACTTCTTGACCGTATCAATAGAGTCAACTCCGTCCCAATAACGGCCGAGAAAATGGATAAACACATCTAAACTTCGAAGTTGGATTAGAAGAGGAAGAGCTTGAATTTCTCCTTTTGTCAGCTTAATCCTACTACCATATCCCGTTAGGAAGGCAATAATCTTTTTAAAAATAATGGTCTCATCCTCTTCATCATCTATAAAATCGGAAATAGAAACCGCAACTTCCATGACTCGCAAGTCATGTGTAATAAATTCAAAATCAAGAATGGCGGAAATCTTTCCATCCCTTCCCGAAAGGATGTTGGAAGCATTTAAATCTCCATGGACGGGCTGGTGGGGTAGCCTTTTTAAAAATGGGACTCTGTCTTGAAAAGAGATTAGTTGTTTGTAGATCATTAATAATTCTTGAGTTAACTCCACAAAGTCCTCTGGTGGAGTTAGGGAAAAGTCTTTAATCTGATCCAAAGAACATCTTGGGTGTGTACTATCCATATCATAATACGGTTTATATATTGGCAGTTGATTTACACTGACCTCGGCAAGCTCTGCAGTAAGCTGACCAGCCACCTTACCAAATGAATATATTTGATCTAAGTCCTCTAAGGCAGGATTCTTCCCATCGATAAATTTAAACAATCCTGCAAGAAATCCGGATTCAGTTTTGACAATGGTTTGCCCATCTTTTGTTCTCATTGGTACTGGAATGGAAAAGGAAAGAGGCCGTTCTTTTAATGCTAATAATACAGCATGTTCATAGCTTACCTTGTCTTCATCTCGATGGGTCTCGTAAATTCTCAGTACGTATTGCTCATTGTTTGCCACAATAAATAGAGTTGTATTGTTTTCCCCACTTGGTCCGGGGACAATCTCCCAGTTTTCATTTGGGAAGTACAAAGGTACTATCTCTTCAATATATGATAAATTTCTTTTCATCCATCCAAAATCCTTTTTAAAAAGAAGTCTATCATGTACATGAAAAAGAAGAAAGTAATTTTGAATAGAGAAATTGAAAGTAATGCATTATTGCAATAAACATAATCTTTGATTCAAGCAAAAAGCCCTTTGAATTTAATATTAAACATTATGAAAACGTTATAGAATAAGGACACCATTCTATTATGGTGCTTTATAATTTTTTAGGACAAAAATTTGCCTATTTTCAGTCAAAAAAAGGGATGTATTATACAAGAACTAGGTATATTATAAAACTCATATAAGAAAGCGTTTTCTATAGGTGGGATCGTACCAGAGCACTTTGTCCTTTAGTTTAACAATCATAGTCTTATACTCCACTTTAAAGGGAATCTTTTAAAAGGTTAGATCGAAAAATTATAGTTTAGAGAGGAGATATTATCATGCGAAAATATGATACAAGTGCCATCGACCAGTTACAAAAGGAAACTACGATTATAGAAAATCAGGGAGTTAACATAATAGTAAAACCAAGCCTAGGTGAAGACAGACCAGGATATATCGATCCTACGGAATTAAGTCTTATGGAAAATCATTGGGCTGGAAAATTAGAGGGAGAAGAACCTGCAGCCATGCCGCCAATGGAAGTATTAATTCCCATCATGCGGGAAAACATGGGGTTCCCTAATTATAATTTAAACACTGTGGAAATTCATACAAAATATGAAGAAATCACAGATAGCGGAAATACAGTAGGCTTGTGGCGTTACTATCCAAGAAAATCCGAAAAGAATCCAAAACGGCCTGCATTCGTATTTTTTCATGGAGGCGGCTGGATTGGCGGCAGCGTCTATACGGTTGAAAACTTCTGCAAATTGTTAGCTGAATTAACTGATGGAGTGGTATTTAACGTAGATTATTCTTTAGCTCCAGAAAAGCCATTCCCTAATGGTTTTAATGACAATTATTATGCGGTAAAGCATGTTTATGATCATGCAGAAGCATATGGAATTGATCCTGAAAAAATCAGTGTTGGCGGAGATAGTGCCGGAGGAAATTATGCAGCGGCAGTCTGTTTGAAAGCAAGAAATGAAGGAACACCAAAAATTGCGATGCAGGTACTGATTTACCCGGCAGTTACGATGGCGGATGCAAAGGTTGACGGATATGAGTGGAGTGAGAACTTTTTTGAAAAGTCAGAGGAGCACAAGGACATCATCAATGGGCTTATTTCACTTGGAAGACCTACAAAAGTTGAAGATGATCTGTTTTTAGGAGCTTATATTTCTGATAAGGAAGAAATCTATAATCCATATGTTAGTCCAATGCTTGCGAAATCTCATACAGGACTTCCTAAAGCTATTTTAGCAGGGGCAGAGTTTGACGGGTTACGTATTCACACAGAGTTTTATGCCAAACAGCTTCAGGATGCTGGAGTAGAAACCACTTGTTTCCGTTATAAAGGGATGACTCATGCATTTATTGATAAATTAGGACATGTCGCTCAAGCTGAAGATTTATGTATAGAAATTGCAAAAGCAATGAGGGATTTATAGGTATCTGACTGTGGTATGGAAGAATATTTTTAGCATTAAAAGCTGGTATAAAATAATGACATAATGATTCATAGTCGATTGGAGCTCTTGTTAATAGGGCTCTTTTTTTTCATCCTCCCTTAATCTACAAACATATTGAAAAAGAAAATAGAACAAATATCGGCCTGTTTTCAGCCAAAAAGGGGAAAGCGATTTTAGTCGGTTTTTTATATCATAATAATAGTAATAGGAAACGCTTTCAGATGATGCGGCAATTGATGGCAACATCGCTTACTATTTGATATAAGGATGGGAACTATGAAAATTTCAGCAGTTATTTTTGATTTGGATGGTGTGATTGTTTCGACGGATGAATATCATTACCAAGCCTGGAAACAAATCAGCGATCAAGAAAATATATATTTTGATAGGAATATAAATGAAAGACTTCGCGGTGTAAGCAGAATAGAAAGTCTGGATATTATTCTGAGTCATTCGGACAAAATCTACAGTGAAAGTGAAAAGTACCTTCTTGCACAGCGAAAAAATGACATCTATTGTGAACTGCTTAACAAGTTATCGCCCAATGACATTTTACCAGGGATTATTAATCTTTTAATAAGTTTAAAAACAAGGGATATAAAAATTGCCATTGGTTCTTCTAGTAAAAACACGCCTTTTATTCTAGAGCAGATTGGATTAACTTCGAACTTTGACACTATTGCCGATGGAAACAGTATCAAAAATAGTAAGCCTGATCCGGAGGTATTTTTACTAGCAGCCAAAATGCTCGGAGTGGAGCCTGAAGAATGCGCTGTTATTGAAGATGCCCAAGCTGGAGTTGATGCGGCAAAGGCTGCTGGGATGAAAGCGGTAGGTATAGGTTCCGCAGCCACTTGCTTAAATGCGGATATGAAATTACAGGATTTAACGAATTTAGATATAGACCAGCTATTAGAAGTTAATGAGATTAGGAGTTGAAAGTAATGTTAAAACTTAATGCCAGTCTAGCCCATTTAAAAAATAAACCTTTCTTCTTAAGTGATAAAGATATCGAGTGGGTGGAAGAAACTCTACAATCGATGACTTTACATGAAAAAGTGGGGCAATTATTTTGTCCGATTGGCAGTTCAGATATTAAGCAAGATTTAGAAGCATTTATTGCAGAATATCATCCTGGAGGTATCATGTATCGGCCAGATACTGGGGCAAAGATGCAGGAAACACATCGATTGTTACAAGAGTTATCTCCAGTTCCTTTATTGATTTCTGCTAACTTAGAAGCTGGTGGGAATGGGATTGCTACGGATGGCACCTATTTCGGAAAACAAATGCAGGTGGCTGCAACAGACAATGAAGATATGGCCTATAAATTAGGATTAGTAGCTGGCCGTGAAGGACGGGCAGCCGGGTGTAACTGGGCTTTTGCGCCGATTGTTGATATTGATATGAATTATCGAAACCCTATCACAAATGTAAGAACGTATGGGTCTGACCCAATTAGAGTTGCTCAAATGTCTAAAGCTTTTATGAAGGGAATACATGAAAGCGGACTCGCAGCAGCTGTCAAGCACTTCCCAGGTGATGGGGTCGATGACAGAGATCAGCATCTTTTATCATCTGTAAACACCTTATCCATCGAAGAATGGGATCAAACCTTTGGGATGGTTTACCAAGAAATGATAGACAGCGGGGCTAAATCGATTATGGCAGGACATATTATGCTCCCAGAGTATTCAAAAACTCTTTTGCCAGGAATTGAAGATGAACAAATCAAGCCGGCCACACTAGCACCAGAAATACTTAATGGATTATTAAGAGAAAAATTAGGTTTTAATGGTTTAATCGTTACAGATGCAACACCGATGCTTGGTTTCACTGCTTCAGAAAGAAGAGAAATCGCTGTACCTAAGGCAATTGCTTCAGGCTGTGATATGTTCCTCTTCAACCGAAATATAAAAGAAGATTATGAGTTTATGTTAAAAGGGATTAAGACAGGTATTCTAACCTTAGAAAGAGTAGATGAAGCTGTTACTAGAATACTTGCTCTGAAAGCATCACTAGGTCTGCATATACAAAAGGAGATGGGAACTTTAGTACCTGGGGAAGCGGATTTATCGGTATTACAGTGTGGAGAGCATAAGGATTGGGCAAGAGAATGTGCAGACCAATCGGTTACATTAGTAAAGGATACACAAAAACTGCTGCCTATTAATGTTGATCAGCATAAACGGGTCCGTCTATATGTATTAGGTGATCAAGAAGGGGGACTAAAGGAAGGTGGTTCCGTAACCAATCCGTTTATTGATTCCCTTGAAAATGCCGGTTTCCAAGTGGAACTTTATAATGACAAGCAAGTTAATTTCCCAGAGCTATTTATGAGTGTCAACGATTTTAAAGCGAAATATGATCTGATTATTTACGTTGCCAACCTTGAAACGGCTAGTAACCAAACAACGGTTAGAATTAATTGGCAGCAGCCGTTAAATGCAAACGCTCCTTGGTTTGTTAAAGATATTCCTACATTGTTTATTTCGGTTGCGAACCCGTTCCACCTGCAGGATGTGCCAATGGTGAAGACCTATATTAATGCCTATTCATCTAATGAATTTGTGGTTGAGGCAATAGTGGATAAGATTCTAGGAAAATCTGAGTTTAAAGGGAAGAGTCCTGTCGATCCGTTTTGCGGGAAATGGGATACTAGATTTTAAATAAGAGTAAGCACTCCATTATTACGATGGAGTGCTGCTCAATTTAATCCATCCCTAAACCCTTTTAACTATATTCTTTGATTCGAGCAATGTTAATCTTGTTTTTCAATATTAAATTAAATAAAAGCGTTTGCTACAATAAATTTATGGCAAGATCAACTTGAATTAATAAAGATACATGTTTTATGAATACTTATGGAGAGGAAAAAGAAAACATGAGAATAAAAAATTTGAAAACAAACCGGATAACAAACCCACTGGGATTTGATTTAGGAAAGCCTCGTTTGTCTTTTGTTACATATGACACAACGGCTAAAAAACAATCAGCTGCGCAAATTGAAGTTGCCCTTGATGAGAAATTTGCGAACATTATTTTTGACACTGGAAAGAGTGTGGAGATTGATAGTCTTGCATTCGAACTTCCGATTAAATTAGAGCCATGTACACGCTACTTTTGGAGAGTAAAAGTTTGGGCGGATAATGGGGATGTAGCTGCTAGTGACACTGCTTGGTTTGAAACGGCCAAAATGGCAAAAACTTGGGAGGCAAAGTGGATTACACCAGATTTTGATAAGGAAATACACTCTGTGTTAAACAGGAATTTTGACCTGTCAAAGGAAGTTGTTTCTGCCCGTGCCTATGTATGTGGCTTAGGTTTATATGAAATGGAGATTAACGGTGAAAAAGCTGGGAATGAGTATCTTACTCCAAATTTCAACGCATATGACAAATGGCTGCAATACCAGACCTATGATATTACCAATCTAGTTAGAACGGGACAAAACTCTGTCGAAGTTAGTCTTGGAAATGGATTATACAAGGGCCGCTTTGGTTTTGAAGGCGGACAAACGGAAGTTTATGGTAATCAGTTTGCCCTTTTATGTGAAATTGTTTTAAACCATGCAGATGGAACAACGACCGTCATTCATTCGGATGACTCATGGAAAGCCAGAAAGAGCAATATCTTATTTAGTGGTTTATATGATGGTGAGATTTACGATGCAACCTTTACTGATGGTACGCCGTACAATGTTAAGATTCTTGACTCAGGATACGACAGACTAAAGGCAAGATTAAGCCTGCCGGTAGTAGTGAAGGAAGAGTTAAAGCCAATTGAAGTGATTAAAACTCCAGCTGGAGAAACAGTGCTGGATATGGGTCAGAACATGGTTGGCTGGGTTCAGTTTAGAACTAATGCTACAAAGGGGTCCGAAATTGTTTTACAGTATGCTGAACTCCTGCAAGAAGGAAATTTTTATCAAGACAATCTGCGTACTGCAAAGGCAGAGTTTAGGTATATCTCCAATGGAGAAGAATCAACGGTAAGGCCGCATTTTACTTATTACGGCTTCAGATATGTGAAAGTCTCCGGTTGGAACGGGGAAGTAAATAAGGATGATTTTACAGGATGTGTCTTGTATTCGGATATGGATCAAACGGGAAGTTTAGAAACTAGTAATCCATTGGTTAATAGATTATTCTTGAACGCCTTATGGGGTCAAAAAGGGAATTTCTTAGATGTACCAACAGATTGCCCTCAGCGAGACGAACGCATGGGCTGGACGGGTGACGCCCAGGTCTTTTCAGGAACAGCTGCCTTCAATATGGATACCTATGCTTTCTTCAGTAAATACGGTTATGACCTTGCACAGGAACAATCATCACTAAATGGAATGGTTCCAATGGTAGTCCCTATGGCAACTGTTAAAGGCGGCGGTTCAAGTGCATGGGGAGAGGCAGCTACCGTTATCCCGTGGAATGTTTATCTTCACTATGGAGATAAAGCGATACTCGAACAGCAATTCGAAAGTATGAAGGGCTGGGTAGATTTTATTAAGAGGGCAGACGAAGCTTCTGGTTCTAAAAGGCTTTGGACAACAGGTTTCCATTTTGGTGACTGGCTGGCATTGGATGGGGAGGACCCTAATTCTCCAATGGGTGGAACAGAAACAGCTTTTATATCCTCTGCCTATTATTGCTATTCTTCAATGCTCGTGGCTAAAGCAGCCAAGGTACTTGGCAAGAAGGAAATTGCTTGCGAGTACGAACTGTTATCAAATGAAGTAAGAGCGGCAATCCAAGCAGAATACTTTACTTCCACGGGACGACTAGCCTTGAATAACCAGACGGCGTTAGTTGTTGCCTTATTTATGGACCTTGTTCCAGATGAGCATCGAAACAGACTAGCTAATGATTTGCGTGAAAGATTAAAAAAGGACAAGAATCACTTGAAGACTGGTTTTGTTGGGACACCGTATCTATGCAGAGTGCTTTCTGAGAACGGAAACAATGATTTAGCTTATACGTTACTTTTAAATAAGGATTATCCGAGTTGGTTATATGCTGTCACAATGGGTGCGACAACGATTTGGGAACGCTGGAATTCCGTGTTGCCTGACGGCAAAATTAGCGGAACGGATATGAACTCTTTAAATCACTATGCTTATGGATCGATTGTGGAATGGATGTATCGAAACGTGGCAGGTATCAACCCTGTTGAAGATCAACCAGGCTTTAGGCATGTAAGATTGGCACCGCAGCCCGATTATCGATTGAAGTATGCTAATGCAAGATTGGATACTGCTGCAGGTTTATACGAAAGTCAGTGGGAGCTAAATGAAGAAGGACAGTTGAAGTTTAAGTTTGTTATTCCTTTTAATGCGACAGCTACTGTTGAATTGCCTGATGCTAAACTAGAAAACGTACTTCTGAATGGAAGGTCATTAAACGACTTAGAAGTTAGTGCAAGTCAATCAGGTAAACAGGTGCAGGTTGAGTTAAACAGCGGAACCTGGGAATTCTCCTATACGCCTGAAGTGGCCTATTTAAAATATTACAGTACACATTTGCCATTAAGTGAACTGCTTGGAAATGAAGAAGTAAAACATGTATTGGCGGATACAGTACCTCAAACTGCAGCATTTCCTCAGGAGATGATTGCCAACATAGGCCATCAATCCTTAAGAGAACTGTCCCATATGCCGTTCTTGCAAATTTCAGCGGAAGTTCTGGACGAGTTAGATGTGAAGCTTAATGAAATAAAAGTGATTGTGCAATAATAGCTTAGCCATTTAATAAAAAGAAAAAGGTCAGAATAGGACATTAAAAAGGTTTAGTGAGTAATAAGCCAAACACAACAACGTGTTTGGCTTTTGACCTTATAAGTAATTTAAAGTGTTATAAAAAGTCGGAAATTTGAAAATGATTAGTCGTATTTACAGTAGGAAAGGATTTTTATTTGTTCTATTCTTAAAGTAGAAAAGACTATTAATAAAGATTCCAAATCTAATAAAGATCGGACGTGATATTGAAATGATATATACTAATCCAATCATAAGCGGATTTCACCCTGATCCAAGTGTTTGCAGGGTTGGCAAAGATTATTATTTAGTAACCAGTTCGTTTGAATATTTCCCAGGCATACCGATTTTTCATAGTACAGATTTAGTGAATTGGAATCAGATTGGTCATGTACTAACTCGTGAAAGTCAATTGCCGCTGACCCGTATACATAAAATGGGACCTTCACAGGGAATATTCGCCCCCACAATCCGGTATCACAATGGACTCTTTTATGTAATTACAACCAATATCTCAACAACTAAGAATTTTTATGTATATGCTGAACATCCAGATGGCCCTTGGTCCGAGCCAGTATTCATTGAGGGCTGGGGCGGAATTGATCCATCCTTATTTTTCAATGAAGATGGAAGGGTTTACATAACTGGAACAAGCGCTTTTGGAAGTGGTGAAGCGGTGGGAATCTATCAGGCTGAGCTCGATATTGAGTCTGGACAACTGTTAACTGAGCGTCGGTTAATTTGGAAAGGAACAGGTGGCAGCTCCCCGGAAGGACCGCATTTATATAAAATCAATGGGTGGTATTATTTACTAATTGCCGAGGGCGGTACAGAATATGGCCATATGGTAACAATCGCAAGAAGCAGAAGTCCTTACGGGCCTTTTGAGGGCAATCCGAATAATCCAATTCTTTCGAATCGAAGTACGGATAAACCAATTCAAGCCACAGGGCATGCTGATTTAATCCAAGCATTAGATGGCAGCTGGTGGTCTGTGTTTCTAGGAATCAGGCCTGTCGGTTATCCAAAACGTCATCACATAGGGCGCGAAACCAACCTAGTTTCAGTCCATTGGACCGAAGGAGGGTGGCCTATTATGGGAGTAGAAGGGCATGCTGAAGTAGAAAATGATGCAAAGTCCCTGCCTTTAGGCCCATCTCAGCCATGGCAGGAGATAGAAGATTTTGATACCACCTCCCTTCCGCTAGAATGGAATTTTTACCGTAATCCGGCTCCAATCTCTTGGTCCTTAACGGAACGATCTGGTTGGCTAACCATTCGTGGTCAATCATGCACTTTGAATGATACAGACTCTCCCGCATTTGTGGGACGAAGGCAGCAGCATCTTAATTGTGAAATTTCTACCCTAATGGAATTTATCCCTAATGATGAGGGAGAAGAAGCAGGGCTGACTGTATTTATGAACGAGCATTATCATTATGAAATAGCTAAGATTCAAAAAGAAGGAAAATCTTTTATTCAATTCCGCCGTAGAATTGGTAGCATGTGGAAGGTGGAAGCAGAGGTGGAGTACGATTTGCCAAGGGTCATCCTTGGAATAAACGCCGATGATTTTAGTTTTACTTTTTCCTTTATGTCCTCAAATGGTGAAAAAATTACTTTAGGTAAAGGTGAAAGTTCCATGCTCGCATCTGAAGTTGCCGGTGGTTTTACGGGCCTGTTTTTCGGAATGTATGCGACTGGAAATGGAAAAGCATCCACTGCCCCAGCCCATTTCGACTATTTTAGCTATAAACCAGATGAAGATTCAAAACATGATTTATTAGCCGCTTTGACAGGTGGAAATACAGAGAATTCAGTTTTATAAACGTTTTCGCCAACGAATCTAGCTTTACTAATAGGAGGACGTAGCATGATAGGGACATGGAATACCATTTTGGAAACTCCACTGGCTAAAATGAAGGTTGTTTTTATAATCGAAAAAATAGACAATGCTTATTGCTTACAAGTCAAAACTGAGCCGATTCCATTAAACTTTGAATTTAATCTAGTAACAGTTGAAGGAGATGTCCTTCAGGCTGCAGGCAGGTTTAAACTTTTATCCGAGGAAAAGGTTGAAATTAACTTTACCTTTTCTGAAGAAACATTTACAGGCCGCATGAACCTTCACTCATTTGGCGAGCTGCAAATTAAGGGGCAAAAGGGAGAGGGTGATTCCATATCAGAGGCCTTATTAATGGAAGTGGAAAAATACCGAAACTCTGAAAATATAGTTGAAAGAACTAATGAAGAAATCCAAGAAAAAGTTAATCAACTAGTTGCTAGGATGACAGTTTTAGAAAAGGTTGGACAAATGAGTCAATGTATGGCTTCTAATTTCTCCTTTGGTAGAGATATTGAAGCAGATCCCCCAGAGAAATTGGTAGAGGACGGAAGAGCTGGTTCCATTTTAGGAGCATTTGATATTAATAGAGTGTTTGAATTACAAAAAATTGCTGTAGAAAAATCACGATTAGGAATCCCTTTACTATTTAATGCTGATATTATTCATGGCTATCAAACGATTTTTCCTGTTCCATTAGCCTGGGCATCAAGCTGGGATTTGGAAGGAATCAAAAGGGCGTGTGCCATTTCAGCCAAAGAAGCGTCTGCATCAGGAATTACATATAATCATGGCCCGATGGTGGACATCACAAGGGATGCCAGATGGGGAAGAGTGGTTGAAGGCGCAGGTGAAGACCCGTACTTAGGATCTTTAATTGCAAAAGCTCAGGTAGAGGGATTTCAAGGGGATAGCCTCTTTAGTGAGGAAACAATTATTGCTTGCTTGAAGCACTTTATTGCCTATGGTGCAGCAGAAGGCGGCCGGGATTATAATACCGTGGACATTTCTCAGGGAACATTAAGAAATGTTTATCTCCCGCCATTTAAGGCAGGATTAGAGGCTGGAGCAGGTTCGGTAATGAATGCGTTTAATATTTATCAAGGAATCCCTGTAGCCGGCAATAAAGGATTGTTGAAAGATTTGTTAAGAGAAGAACTAGGTTTTGAAGGGATCCTGATTTCCGATTACGGTTCTGTCGATGAAATTGCTGTTCATGGAGCTGCCAAGGACAGTAAGGAAGCGGCAAAAATGGCAGTTGATGCCACTATGGATATTGAAATGGTCTCTACTTCTTATTTACAGTATCTGCCTGAATTAATTGAGGAAGGAAGAATACTAGAAAGTCAATTGGATGATGCGGTAAAAAGGATTCTTACTTATAAATTTAAAATTGGAATCATGGACGATCCATTCCGCTATATAAGACCAGATAAAGAAATGGAATATCATTTCTGTAAGGAACATTTGCAGGCAAGCCGGGAGCTGGCCCAAAAATCAATCGTCCTGTTAAAAAATAATGGGGTGCTTCCTTTAAAAAAAGAAAAAGGAAAAATTGCTGTAATAGGACCATTTGCTAATAATAAAGATTTATTAGGTCCTTGGCAGTTCTCCAGGTATAGCGATAAAACAGTTACTTTGATCGAAGGTCTGAAATCAAAATTCGTCAACCAAAGTAATCTTTTATTTGCAGAAGGTTGTAGAGTCGATAGCGAAATGGAAGGTGGAATAGAAGAAGCTCTTCAGCAGGCAAAACAGGCAGATGTAATCATTTTGGCGTTGGGAGAAAACAGTGTGATGTCTGGGGAAGCTGCCTCTAGGATGGATATAGAATTACCTGAAGCCCAAAGAAAATTAACTGAAGAAATGATCAAATTGGGTAAGCCTACTGTGCTTGTCTTAACAAATGGACGTCCACTGGTCCTAGAATGGTTTGATAAAAATGTAGATGCCATTGTTGAAACATGGTTCTTAGGATCGGAAGCAGGACATGCCATTACTGATGTACTAGTTGGAGATTATAATCCTTCAGGAAAGCTAACGATGAGTTTCCCTATCCAAACCGGGCAGGTTCCAGTTTATTATAACCACTTTAATACAGGAAGACCGTTAACGAAGAAAAATCAGCATGAGAAATTTATATCCAAATATCTTGATGGACCAAACGAGCCTCTTTACCCTTTTGGTTACGGCTTAAGCTATACAACCTTTACCTATTCGGAAATGAAAATCGATAAGAATCAACTGACAAAGACAGAAAAAATAAATGTTAGTGTCACCGTCACGAATACTGGATCCATGCCAGGGGAGGAGGTGGTTCAGCTTTATATTCAGGATCTCTACGGCAGTGTTGTACGCCCAGTTAAAGAACTCAAAGGATTTAAAAAGGTTGATTTACATCCTGGTGAAAGTAAGGATGTAATTTTCACAATTACCGAAGAGGATTTGAAATATTATACTGCTGACATGAGGTATCAAGCGGAGGCAGGAGAGTTCAAAGTTTACATTGGTTCCAACTCGAAAGTTGTGAAAGAAGCGTCTTTTGAATTAGTTTGTTAATTTTTAAAAAAACAATTATAGCAAGGATTTGGAGCTGTGAATTAATAGTGAATTAAGAAACTTTCGAGATCTGAGTTTACAAATAAAAAAGAAATGGGGAAGTTACGTGATGGAAATTGGATTAAATCTATTTTCAGTGTTCAGAGAGTTAAACGAAGATTATTTCGGTACCTTAGAAAAGGTAGCTGAAATAGGTTACAAAAATGTAGAGTTGATTTCTGCTAATTTTGCTACGGGTGAACGGTTTACTGATACCTTTTCCCTTCCTTTAATAAAACAAAAGTTTGACGACTTGGGATTAAAAGCATTTGCAGCACATGAAGGTGTTGCTCCAGGCAAGGCGCTGCTTGATGCCGATTGGGATAAGATTATTGAAGAAAATGCATTACTTGGATGTCAGTCAATTGTTTTCCCAATGGCGTTCATATCCGGACGTGAGGACACCCTTAGAACAGCAGAACAGCTTAATCAATTAGGAAAGAAGTGTAAGGAAGCGGGGTTAAGCTTTTATTATCATAATCATGCACATGAGTTTAAGAGAATTGGAGAAACCTCCTTATTTGAACTTCTAGTCGAAAATACAGATTCAGAGAACGTAAAATTTGAACTTGACCTTGTTTGGGTGATGAGAGGTGGATATGATCCGATTTCATTGCTTGAAAAATTGGGTAATCGCTGTGACATAATCCATCAAAAGGATTTAGGTAAACATGTCAATCCGGTTAACATATTTGCCGCTTTAAGCCAAGAGGATAACCAAGATACGATGAAATTATATACAGAAATTGTGAAGCCAAACGATTTCGTTAATCTCGGTACTGGTATTGTTCATTTTCAAGAAACATATCAAACGCTGAATGAATTAGGATATATCCGTTATGCCATTGTGGAAAACGAAGGACAGCTTGGAAATAAATTTACAAGCATTGCGGACGATTTAAAAGTGATGGAGAACTATGTGCAAGGATTTATCAAAAAATAATTCAAGAGGAGTGTTTTTCATATGTCCAAGAAGTTGAAAATTGGTATTATCGGCTGTGGTGGAATTGCTAATCAAAAGCATATGCCCTCATTGGCAAAGTTAAGTCACTTAGGAGAAATGACTGCCTTTTGTGACGTGGTTGAGGAAAGAGCCGTTACAGCAGCACAGCAATTTGGCACCGAACAAGCAAAAGTTTATAGCAATTATAAAGAGCTATTACAGGATGACTCGATTGATGTTGTGCATGTACTTACTCCAAATTTGCAACACTCCTTTATTACTATTGATGCACTAGAAGCGGGAAAGCATGTTATGTGTGAAAAGCCAATGGCCATTAATTCTAAAGAAGCCCAGGAAATGATTGATGCAGCTAATCGGACAGGCAAGAAACTGACAATAGGCTACCAAAACCGTTTTCGGGATGATTCAGAAGTATTGTACAAGGCCTCAAGAGAAGGTGAATTCGGCGATATTTATTTCGCAAAGGCACATGCCATACGAAGAAGAGCTGTTCCTACATGGGGTGTATTTCTAGATGTAGAACAACAAGGGGGAGGACCTCTAATTGATATTGGTACTCATGCATTGGATTTGACTCTTTGGTGTATGGACAATTACAAACCGCAATCTGTAACAGGATCAGTTTTCTATAAGCTTGCAGATAAACATGAAGGTAATTTATTCGGTCCATGGGACCCGGAAACATTTAAAGTAGAGGATTCTGCTTTTGGATTTATTAAGATGCAAAACGGAGCCACAATCATTCTAGAATGTGCGTGGGCACTAAATACCACGGATGTTCGTGAGGCGATGACTTCGTTATGTGGTACTGAGGGTGGCGCAGAAATGAAGGCATTACCAAAGTCACCTACAAGTGAGCTAGTTTTCAATAGCGCGAAATACGGTAAGTTGGTGGAAACCAAACCAGCGACTGGCGGGGGGATTGCCTATTTTGATGCCGGTGCGGAAGAACCTGGTGTAAAAGAGGCGAGACAGTGGCTCGATTGCATTATTCATGATACAGAGCCACTAGTTAAACCGGAACAAGCATTAGTTGTCACACAAATTTTAGAGGCAATCTATACCTCGGCAAAGACAGGAAAAACAATCGAATTCTAACCAAAGTGTAAAAAAAAGAAATGGGGGATATTGAAATCCTCCTTTTCTGAGAAAATAAGAAAAAAATTTCGACTTTAAGAATTGTCCAGCCACAGCGCCCTTCGTCATTATGAAAGTTATTCTTAGTTGAAATAACAATATAGTTGGGAGGATTTTGAATGAATGATCATAAAGCGTTAATTAATACTGAAGACCAGATTAAATATATTGAAAATAATGATGGACCAACGTTAGGTTATTCAGAAACCTCTGGGGTTACCATTATCCAAAAAGATGGATATTTTTTTTAGGATTTAAACAAAGACGGAAAAATAGATAAATATGAGGACTGGAGGTTAACTCCTGAAGAAAGAGCAAAGGACCTTGCATCTAAAATGACAATTGAGCAAATTGCCGGACTCATGCTATACAGCAGGCATCAAGCCGTACCGGCAGGGAGTAAGGGCTGGTTTGCTGGTACATATGGAGGCAAATCTTACGAAGAAAGTGGTGTAAAGCCATGGGACTTAACCGATGAACAAATCGAGTTTCTATTTAAAGATAATTTGAGACATATCCTTGTAACAACTTTAGAAAATCCTGAAACGGCTGCGCGCTGGAATAACAATATTCAGGCATTTGCAGAAGGAACAGGGCTTGGCATCCCAGCAAACAATAGCTCAGACCCACGACATGGTTCAGATTCGAGTACCGAATTTAATGCAGGAGCAGGCGGTAAAATTTCCATGTGGCCTGAGCCGCTGGGGCTTGCAGCTACATTTAATCCAGAAATAGCAGAAAAATTTGGGGAAATTGCCTCAAAGGAGTATCGGGCATTAGGGATTACAACTGCTCTTTCTCCCCAAATTGATATTGCAACCGATCCACGCTGGTTCCGTTTTAATGGAACCTTTGGGGAAGATTCACAGCTATCTGCAGATATGGCTCGTGCGTATGTGGTCGGGTTTCAGGATTCATCGGGTGATAAAGAAATTGCCGAAGGCTAGGGTTACGACAGCGTCAACGCAATGGTAAAACATTGGCCCGGGGGCGGCTCTGGCGAAAGCGGAAGAGATGCCCACTATGGATATGGTAAGTATGCCGTTTATCCAGGTGGTAATTTTGCAGAACATTTAATTCCATTTACAGAAGGTGCCTTTAACTTACCTGGTAAAACAAAGATGGCTTCTGCTGTTATGCCTTATTATACCATATCAGTTGATCAAGATCCGGTTAATGGGGAAAATATCGGTAATTCTTATAACTCTTACTTAATTAATGAGTTGCTTCGAAACAGATATGGTTATGATGGTGTTGTTTGCACGGATTGGATCATTACTGCCGATGAACCGGAGAATATTGATACATTTGTCGGCGGGAAGCCATGGGGTGTCGAAGAACTGTCCGTTTCAGAACGACATTACAAATTAATTATGGCCGGAGTCGATCAATTCGGAGGAAATAATGAAGCTGGCCCGATTTTGGAAGCGTACCAAATGGGCGTTGCTGAACATGGTGAAGCGTTTATGCGACAACGCTTTGAAGAATCGGCAGTACGTCTATTAAAAAATATCTTTCGTTTAGGTCTTTTTGAAAACCCTTATCTAAAAGTAGAAAAAACTGTCCAAGAGGTTGGGAAACCAGAGTATATGCAGGAAGGATATGATGTGCAGCTAAAGTCTATTGTTATGTTGAAAAACAAGAATCAAATACTGCCATTAAGTAAGGGCAAGGCAGCATATATTCCTAAAAGATTTACGCCTGCCGGCAAAGATTGGTTTGGTAATCCAACACCTGAAAAATACGAATATCCAGTTAGTGTCGAAGTGGCAAAGAAATATTTCAAGGTGACAGATAACCCAGATGAAGCAGATTTTGGTCTGGTTTTTATCAGTACACCAAAATCAGGAACAGGTTATAGCCATGAGGATGTGAAAGAAGGAGGTAATGGGTATGTACCAATCAGCCTTCAGTATAAATCTTATACGGCGAATTTTGCCCGCGAAAAAAGTCTTGCAGGTGATGCGCGTCCGGGTGACGTTTTAAACCGATCTTACAAAGGGAAAACGGTGGTACCAAGTAATACAACCGATTTGGATATGGTGTTAGATACAGTTGAAATAATGAAAGGCAAACCGGTAGTAGTTTCGATTTTGTTATCAAACCCGACGGTTGTCGAAGAATTTGAAGGTAATGTTGATGTTATTCTTGCGAATTTCGGAGTACAAGATCAAGCGATTTTTGAGATTTTAACAGGCGGTACTGAACCCTCAGGTCTTCTGCCAATGCAAATGCCTGCCAGCATTAAAACAGTCGAAGAACAATTGGAAGATGTGGCTCACGACATGGAATGTCACGTGGACACTGAGGGAAATAAATATGACTTTACCTTTGGTCTAAATTGGTCTGGCAAGATTCAGGATGAAAGAACCGAAAAATATCAAAAAAACAAATAAAATTACAATTAAAATTACAGTTACAATTACAGTTACAGTTACAAAAAACTTTAAAACTAATTATCTATAACTTCGATCCCAGAAAGTGCATTAAAAAGTTTTATAAGGGGGAAAGGAAGACAAATGAAAAATAGAAGATTAAGAAAATTAATTGGTTTACTAATGTTAGCTTTACTTATTTTTCCATCATATACTATCACAGCCTTTGCAAAGGATACTGATAATAGAGGGAAAGTTGCCGCTCCAACTCCCTCTTTGCCACCAGGAGAATACTATAAATCACAAACTATTGAATTAGGTTCTGTTACACCAGGTGTTAGTATTTACTATACGCTTGATGGAAGCATTCCAACAAAACAAAGCCTCTTATATACTGAACCAATTACTATAAGCCAAAATACGGTCATAAAGGCAATTGCTATAAGGGGGAACGTTAATAGCAGCGTATTAGAAGTTACCAATGGAAAGACAAATAGTGAGGTGGTTGATTTGACTTATACATTTGTAACAAGAGAGTCCATTGCTGATAAATTTTTAAAATTAACTTATAACTCAATGCCATATCGTCTTTATGTACCTGAGAATTACGACCCAAATAAATCTTATCCACTAGTACTATTTTTACATGGCGGCGGGGAACGTGGAACGGATAATGTAAAGCAGATTACTGCTAATGATGGTGCAGTTATTTGGGCTGCACCTGAAAATCAAGCTAAACATCAGGCCTTTGTATTAGCTCCACAAGCTCGAAACGTACCTGATGGTGGATTTGGAATAACTCGGGATTCCGATAATAATATCAATTTAAGTCGAGTTTTTGAGTTTTCTACAGACCTTGGGACGGCCTATGAAATCCTGCAGCATGTTAGAAATAATTATAATATTGACAGTAACCGCTTATACTCAACAGGATTGTCCCAGGGGGGCTTTGGTACGTACAATTTAAATATGAAGTATCCGGATTTGTTTGCTGCGATGGTACCAATCGCGGGCGGTGGTGATCCAGAAAAGGCTTATTTACTCGGAAATAAACCAATATGGGAATTTCATGCTGTGGATGACAGCGTCATTCCGGTATCTTATTCTCAAAATATAATTGAGGCTATTCGAAATGCTGGGGGAAATCCAATTTACACCGAATATCCAGCTGAATTCAAATATAACCATGGTTCGTGGGTACCAGCTTACGAAAATAAAGAAATGATTGAATGGGTCTTTAAGCAAGAAAAACTTGCCAATGTAAGGTAGGTGTAGAAAAAATGTCAAATGAACGTTTTTTAATTCTCAATGCTGATGATTTTGGAATGTGTCATTCAACAAATGAAGCTATCAATACGCTATTTACGGAAGGAGCGATTACCTCCGCTAGTCTCATGATGACATGTCCTTGGACATTGGAAGCCATCCATCTTATTAAAAAGAATCCTTCGATGGACGTTGGAATCCATCTAACCCATACATCTGAATGGAATGCCTATAAATGGGGACCGCTTAGTTCAAATATGAATACTCTGGTGGACAAAAATGGGTATTTTCCTGCAGATACCGCTACTGCTTTAAAGCAGGCTGACCCTGACCAGCTTAGGGAAGAAGCAATCGCTCAGATAGAGTTTGCGCTTAAATCAGGGCTAGACCCCACCAACATTGATAATCACATGGGAAGTATGCACCATGTCATGGACATTCTGTTAGACCTTTGCGAAAGGTATCAATTGCCATTAAGATATGCCAAACAAGGTCACTCGTTCAGAACCCAGACAAATCATGAGGAAATTGTCACTCTTGCAGACAAAAAGGGGATACAATTGCCAGATCATATTGAAATGTTACCTTTTTTTGCACCTGAAGGAAAAGAACCAGCCTATCAAATCACAAAAGAGGCAGCGATTAACTGTATTCGCTCATTAAAACCAGGTGTAACGGAATTAGTCTTCCATCCGTCCCTGGATACCAGTGAATTAAAAGGCATCACGGAAACTTGGCCAATGAGGTGGTTTGAATTTGAAATATTTCGGGATGAAGAAATCCAGGAACTACTGCGTTCAGAGAATATACAACTGATACAATGGCGTGATTTGCGTAATCGACAAAGACAAATGTGATAAATGAGGCCCGAAATTTGGACGCTTGAAAAAAGTTCAATTTTTCGGGTTAACCTGTTTTTTGGAGGTTTTTTAACTTGAAAAAGATAAGAACAGGTTCCGGAGCCGGATATGCTGGAGATCGGATTGAACCAGCTTAAAAAGGGAAACTGGGACTATATTATTTTCGAATGTCTAGCAGAAAGGACCATCTCACTTGCACAATAGCAAAAACTCCTCGATCCAACAAAAGGATATAAAGAAACTACTAGAGTACCGTATGGAAAAGATACTCCCTTTATGTATTGAAAAGAATGTAAAGAGTATCACCAATATGGGGGCAGCCAACCCTTTGGCAGCCGTAAGAGCAACAGAAAGACTGGCAAAACAATTGGAAATCAAACAGCTCAAGATGCAGCAGTTCTTGGGATGATGTTTATCACAATGTTGAAAAATACTTGGATTATACGGTAATTGAGACAGGTGAGAAACTTTAATGAGTGATAATAATCCATAAGAAAAGCCGGTATTCGGTAGAAAAGTCGGAAAATTGAAAATGATAAGTCGCTTTTTTAGTAAGTCTATCTTTGTATTCTCTTTTAAAATGAAGGTAAGAAGGAGATCATATCAAATTCTTAAAAAATATTTTGATAGCGTTTCCAATGTGCGTGATCAAAATCAAAAATAAGGGGGAAAACAATGGGTAAGGGTAAATTTTTTGTCAGATTTATCGTGGTCATAATGTCAGCTTTTTTAATTCTGACCGGATGTTCCTCGAAGCAAAGCGGCACTGCTAGTAAAGGTGATTCTAATGGAAAAGGCGAACCGTATCAACTGACAATGGCATACCTAGCCTTTACAAAAATTGACGATTTGCCATTGGTTCAAAAGGAAATCAATAAAATTACCAAGAAAAAGATCAATGCAACCGTTAAACTAATGCCAATTAACGGCTCCGCTTGGTCGCAGCAATCTAACCTGCTGCTGACAGGAAATGAAAAACTCGACTTAATCGTATCCTCATCATTCTTTGGCTATAATACATCTGCTGTCAAGGGGCAATATCTTCCGTTAGATGAACTTCTGGAGAAATACGGTAAAGGGATTTTAGAAGCAGTGCCTAAAACGCTTCTTGAAGGAGACAGAGTGAACGGGAAACTCTATGCAGTCCCAAGTGCAAGAGACTGGGGCGTCGATTATGGTTTTGTTATGAGAACGGACATTGTGGATAAATATAACATTGACCTTTCTCAGGTAAAATCCTTTTCGGATTTAGAGAAGGTGTTTAAAGTTGTCAAAGAAAAAGAACCAACTTTAGCCCCAATTGTTAATACAGGTGCCATCACAACGACAAGCGTCTTAAATGGCGGAAAGTATGATGTTCTTGGTGATGGCTTGGGCGTCATGTCTTTTAAAGACAAAAAATTTATCAATATGTTTGAAGATCCAGATTATAAGGATTCAGTAGCATTAACAAGAAAATGGTTCAAAGCAGGGTATGTCATGAAGGATGCTGCAACATCACAAGAAGCAGCAGCTAATATCGTAAAAGCAGGAAAAGGGTTTGGTTACTTTTCTCATATGAAGCCAGGTTTTGAAGTACAGGAACAAGGAATCACAGAGCATGAAATGGTAGCTGTTAGATTTACAGATGTTTACTCTTACACTGATTCTGCTACATCCTTTGGGATGTCCATTGCGAGAAACAGCCAAAATCCAGAAAAAGCAATGGAGCTTATGAACTTACTTTACACTGACAAAGACATTATGAATTTAATTGCAAATGGTATTGAAGGGAAGCATTACGTAGTTAAATCAGATGGAACTATTAAATTACCGGATGGTGTTAAAGAATCTAAATATGTTTTTGGACAATGGGAAATTGGAAATAATTTCCTAACCTATCCTTGGGAAGGAAACCCGCCAAATTATTGGGAAATTTTTAAGAAGCACAACGACTCTGCTATCTTCTCTCCAGCTTTTGGTTTTACATTTAATCCAGATCCAGTAAAAACAGAAATCGCCGCAGCAACAAACGTACTTAATCAATATAAAGTAGGGATTGAATCAGGTACATTAGATCCCAATAAGAGCTTACCAGAATTCAATAAAAAGCTGAAACAAGCAGGTTTGGAGAAAATCATCGCTGAGAAACAAAAGCAATATGATAAGTGGAAGAAAAATAAATAATTTTTGATGGTTAGGGAGCTGGATTTTACTCCAGTTCTCTTTTTCTATAAGTCTACTAATACCATTCATAATAAAATAAAAGTTAATAGAGGAGTTGGAAAGATAGATGTTGTCATATCAAAACTTACGACCATTATTGAAAAGTTTTGTAGAGAAGGGGCCTGTGGGCTGTTCTTGTGCTGTAATGCACGATGGGGAAAAGGTATTTGAAGAGTACATTGGCTATGCGGATTTGGAAACGCAAAAACCAATTACATCTGATACGATTTTTCGAATCCACTCTATGACAAAGATCGTTACATGTACTGCAGCTTTAATTTTATACGAACGAGGAAAGTTTTTGCTGAATGATCCGCTTGAGGAATATTTGCCCGAATTTAAAAGTCCTCAGGTCTATCGGACCAGTAAAGAAGGAAAACAGGAAATTTCGCCTGCGTCGACACAAATTAGGGTCAAGGATCTGTTCACAATGACATCAGGGCTAAGTTATAGCTGGGGAACAATGGAACAGGAAATTCGGGTAAGGGAAGTAGAAGAACAATTAAATAGCCAAGAGGACTTTACTAAAGAAACCTATATTCAAGCCCTTTCTAAAGCACTAAGTACTATTCCGCTAGCATTTGATCCCGGAACGGCATGGAAGTATGGATATAGTCACGATGTTTTAGGTGCTTTAATAGAGGTCATATCTGGAAAAACGCTTGGTCAATTTCTAAATGAGGAAATCTTTAAACCTTTATCAATGAATAACACATATTTTAATCTGCCTGAAGAGAAAAAAGAGCATCTTTCCAACTTTTATATCCGAAATGAAGAAGGTAAGCTAATTAAAACCTTAGATATGTTTCCGAAAGTTGATACAAGTTTTGAGAGCGGAGGTGGAGGGCTTTTCTCTACTCTAGGTGATTATAGCCAATTTGCCCATATGTTAGCCAGTGGAGGAGAATTGAATGGTAATCGAATTATAGGAAGAAATACAATCCAACTAATGTCAACAAATCATTTAAACTCACAAAATTCCTCAGATTTTAATTGGAATCGCCTGGCAGGTTACGGCTATGGTCTTGGAGTGCAGGTCATGATAGATCCACCAACGTCTGGCAGCAACAGTCCTGTTGGTGAATTTGGCTGGAACGGGATGTCAGGAACATGGGTAACTATTTGTCCTAAAGAAAAACTTTCAGCTGTTTATATGCAGCAAATGCTCCCAAACTTTGAAGATTATCAGCAGCCAAGACTAAGATCCGTTATTTATGGATCACTATAAGTCTAATAAAATAATACTTTAACACGAGTCTTGAGTGAATGCTCAAGGCTTTTTGCTTTACTAGCAGGTTTTAAGTATACGACGCTATTGACGACCGAGCAAAAGAAAAAAGAGCGCCGAAGGTAGACAATAGACGCTATTGACGACCGAGCAAAAGAAAAAAGAGCGCCGAGGGTAATCAATAGACGCTATTGACGATCGAGCAAAAGAAAAAAGAGTGCTGAGGGTAGTCAATGGACGTTATTGATGACTGAGCAAGAGAAAAAAAGAGCGCCGAGGGTAGTCAATAGACGCTATTGACGACCGAGCAAAAGAAAAAAGAGTGCTGAGGGTAGTCAATGGACGTTATTGATGACTGAGCAAAAGAAAAAGGCGCGCTGAGGGTAGTCAATGGAAGCTATTGATTACTAAGCATGAGAAAAAGCGCCTCAAGGGTAATCAATATAGGACTTTTGAATGAATTTGATGACAATTTATTTAAAGTTTTTTCATTATTTAAAAAATAAATCATGTATAATATAATTTAGTAGTTTGTAAGGGATTACATCAGGAGGGCTATCTATGCGGACGATAAAGCCAATTATTAATTCGTTACTGTTTAAACTCTTTTTAAGTGTATTTTTAATTATCGGCCCACTAATCGTTGTCCATATTGTAAATAACTATTATGCAGTGGAAGTGATTAGGAGTCAGGTAGCCCAATCAAATAAAAATATGCTGAATATTTATATGGACCAAATTGATAAAGGGTTAGACGGTGCTGGAAAATACATCTTTCAAATGACTCAGAACAATACAGATTTGTATTATCTTCAATATAATGATGCCTTAGATCCCAATGAATATGAAGAAGCAAAAATACGTTTATTTAATACGATTACCAATCAGTCTTATTTATACACCTCAATCGATTCTATTTTTATCTATTCGGAGGCCTATAAGGATTTATTATTTACACAAAATTCTTCAGATAATTATTTTGAGCGTTATGAGGCAAGAGATGAAATTTATCAGTTACTAGAGAAACACCCAGAGGAGCTTAGTGAAGGGAGATGGAATATCTGGAAAGGGGCAAAAGATTATTATTTGATTCAATTTTATAACGTTGATGGAGTATATGTTGGCGCCTGGGTGAATATGGACAAACTTATTACACCGTTTAAATATATTGATTTTGGAGATACAGGAAGAGCCTTGCTGGCAACTTCCAACTTAGAACCCATTACTAATAAGACCTTTATTAAGAAGGAAAAAATAGATTTAACGATTAAACAAAAAAAGTATGTCATAACTGGGGAAAATGATCGGTTTGTATTAATGAAGAAAAAATCATCACAAGCTAATTTTTATCTTGCAGCATTGATTCCCGAGAAAGAAATCCTAGAGAAACTTCCATTTTTACAAAGAATTTCGTCGTTAATTACTTTATTAGCTGTACTGTTCTTACTATTTTTTATTTTTATTATGAGAAAAGTTTTTCTACAACCTATCAATCGAATTGTCTCCGCCATGAAGAAACTGCGAAAAGGAGATTTGGATATTCGTCTTCCTGCTAATCGGAATTCGACTGAGTTTCGGGTGATGAATGGCACCTTCAACCATATGGTCTCTGAGATTAAGGATTTAAAAATAAATGTATATGAAGAAAAGTTAAATTTACAAAAAGCAGAATTAAAGCATTTGCAGCTGCAGATCAACCCGCACTTTTTCCTTAATTCATTAAATATTATTTATAACCTGGCGACAGTTAAGGATTTTGCAGTTATTCAAGAGATGGCTAAATGTCTGGCCAATTACTTTCGGTTTATGTGTCGCAGTAATTCCTATTTTGTTTGCTTAGAAGATGAACTAAAGCATACAGATAATTATTTGAAAATTCAACAACTACGATTTCCTGAATCCTTTAAATATTACATAGAGTCACCACTAGAATTTTCAAAATGCAAGATTCCTCCACTTGTCATACAAACCATTGTCGAAAATTCAATTAAACATGCCTTTAATCTTGATGATCCTCTTGATATTTTCATAGTGGTAATGAAAGACGATGACCCTAAGTATTTAAACATTAAAATTCAGGATACAGGAGAAGGTTTCCCAGAGGATGTTTTATGCAGTTTGAGAGAAGACAAATCATTGACAAATGAGGAAGGGGAGCGAATGGGCATTTGGAATGTTAAACAAAGATTAAGTTTGTTATATCATGATAAGGCAACCATATTATTTTTCAATGAACTGGGCAGGGGAGCAACAGTCCAGGTACGAATTCCTAACGAATTAATCTAAAATAAAAAGGTGGCATGGTTATGAGTCAATTTCATGTACTTATCGTTGATGATGAAATACATTCCATTCGGGGTGTACAAGCGGGAGTTAATTGGCAAAAGCATGATATCACATCTGTTTATACAGCTAATAACTTAAGACAAGCCCAAGAAGTGTTTTTAAATCACAAGGTTGATTTGTTATTATGTGATATTGAAATGCCTAAAGGTTCCGGCCTGGAGTTGTTAAAGTGGGTGCGTGAACTTTACTCTGAAACGGAAGCCATTTTTTTAACCTGCCATTCAGACTTTTTCTATGCGAAACAAGCCTTACAATTGAAAAGTTTTAACTATTTACTTAAACCAGTTGATTATCAAGAACTAGAAGAAGTAATCCAAGAAGCATTAGAGAAAATCAAAAAAGATCGAGAAGCAAGAATGGTAGAGGAATCATATCTTCAATTAAAAAAGTCTCACTATACCGTTATGGAAGAACGGTTCTGGTTAGATTTAATTAATCAAGTTTTCCCTGCTACCAAGGAAACAATTGAAAAACAGTTGAAGAATTACCAATTATCTTATTCAGATATAAATACTTTTCTGCCAATTTTATTTCATGTACAAGAATGGAAAGAAGATCTGTCGGTACATGAAGAAAAGGTGAGCCAATATGCGTTGAAGAAGGCTCTTGCTGAAATTGTAGAAGAGTATCATATGGATGGGTATGTCCTTAATTTAGAAGATGGATATGTCTTAATGATTATTGCTCTAGTAGACTCCATCAATTTAAAAGAGTTTAAGGAAAATTGTAATCGGTTTGTTTTGGAATTTGCTGAGTTTTTTTTATGTGATCTTTGCGGTTACATTGGTCATCAGGTTTCTATTGAAGAATTAGTAGGAATGGTCCAAACTTTGCATGAATTTGATCGAAATAATGTAACCGTAAGTAATAAGACAATGGTATGTAACAATCAAAAAAAATCATTATGTTCTTTACCGTTACTGCCTACAGCTGATTGGACAAGTTTAATGAAAAGTGGTCCAAAAGAAAAATTTTTAGAGGCTATTAATCTATATTTTACAAATTGGAAAAAGGCAGATGAAAATATAACCGCACAATCATTGCATTTGTTTTATCAAGATTTTTTGCAATTAATCTTTTATGTTCTTCAGGTAAAAGGAATTCAAGCCAATCAAGTTTATTCTCAAAACCTACTGACTGAAAAGCCGCAAAGAGTGTTGAAATCTTTAAATTCGCTCCATAATTGGGTTATTTATATAGCAGATGTAGCCATGGACCAGCTTCATTTGCCTCAGGAAAAAGGATCAGTGGTGGATATAGTGAAAAAATATATTCATGATCATCTTGGTGAACAACGGTTATCTCGTGAAGATATTGCCAATTTCGTTTATCTGAATCCGGACTATTTAACTAGGGTTTTTAAAAAACAAACAGGGTTATCCATATCTGACTACCTACAGCTGCAGCGGATTGAATACGCTAAAAAACTATTACTAGAAACAAAATTGCCTGTAAGTGAAGTAGCATTGTCTGCGGGATATTCTAATTTTTCCTATTTTTCCACTATTTTCAAGAGATCTACAGCATTAAATCCGATGGAATATCGAAAAAAGTCACTATTTTCAGAAAAGTCGTTATAACAAAAATAAAAAGTCGGATTTTTAGTAAGTTTTTTTTCTCCCATCCTCTATACTAAAATTAGTTCTATGGTAACGCTTTCAAAAAGATTCATAGAATCGACTAGAAAACAAGGGGGAAAGAAAACGATGAATTGGTTTAAGGCATTTACAAGGTTTTTCTTAATCGCAATATCAGCTATTTTAGTTTTAGCTGGCTGCAGTTCAAAGGAAAGCAGTACAAGCAGTAATGATGGTACGGACTCAAAGGGTCAGCCCTATCAGATTAATATGGCGTATATCACCTTTACAAAGATAGATGATCTTCCATTAGTGCAGGATGAAATTAATAAAATAGTTAAAAAGAAAATCAATGCTACTGTGAAGTTAGTACCAATTAATGCTGCTAACTATCAACAGCAAACGAACTTAATGCTGACAGGAAACGAGAAAATTGATTTGGTCGTTTCCTCATCCTTCTTTGGCTATAGTACACAAGCCGCAAAAGGACAATTACTTGCATTAGATGATTTGGTTAAATCTAATGGCAAAGATATTCTGAATGTCGTACCTAAACGTCTTTTAGAAGGCAACAAAGTAAATGGTAAAATGTATGGTATACCAAGTATCCGTGACTGGGGTTCTTATTATGGTTTTATCATGAGAAAAGATATAGTAGATAAATATAAAATCGATCTGTCTCAAGTGAAAACATTTGCTGACTTGGAAAGTGTTTTTAAAATCGTTAAAGAAAAAGAACCAACTTTAACTCCGATTGTAAATACGGGAGTAACAACAGTGGCTTCAGTCCTTGCCGGTGGGAAATATGATATTCTAGGGGACAGCCTTGGAGTAGTTTCCTTTAAAGACAAGAAAGTCGTCAATATGTTTGAAGAGCCAGAATATGTGGATGCGGTTAAGTTGGCGAGAAAATGGTTCAAGGCCGGCTATATTATGAAGGATGCAGCGACTTCACAAGACGCTGCTGCCAATATTGTGAAGGCTAATAAAGGATTTGGCTATTTCTCCCATATGAAACCTGGTTTTGATGTTCAAGAAAAAGGGATCACTGGATATGATATGGTATCTGTGAAATTATCCGATGTGTATTCATACACGGATGCAGCAACAGGCTTTAACCTGTCCATTGCCAGAAACAGCCAAAATCCAGAAAAAGCAATGGAATTGATCAATTTACTTTATACGGATAAGGATATTATGAATCTACTTGATAATGGTATCGAAGGGAAGCATTATCAAGTTAAATCGGACGGAACCATTAAATTACCGGATAATGTCAAGGAATCCAAATACGTGTTTGGACAATGGCAAATTGGAAATAACTTCCTTACTCTTCCTTGGGAAGGGAATCCAGCAAATTATTGGGAAGTCATGAAGAAACATAACGATTCTGCTATTTTCTCTCCTGCCTTTGGTTTCACATTTAACCCAGACCCAGTGAAAACAGAAATGGCCGCTGCAACAAACGTAATTAATCAGTATAAATTAGGACTTGAATCAGGTACCTTGGACCCAGGAAAGAGCTTACCAGAGTTTAACAAAAAGCTAAAAGCAGCAGGCCTAGATAAAATCATCGCCGAAAAGAAAAAGCAGTTTGAAGCTTGGAAAGCAAAGCAATAAGGAAACAGAAAAAGAGAACTAGGAGACCTAGTTCTCTTTTTTCATAGAAGCATGGGGACGGTTCTTCTGCTTCCATCTATATCCAGAACTTAGTATTGAATATATATTCTGAAAAGTCGGATAAACAAAAATAAGAAGTCGTATTTTGGATAGTTTCTATATAACTAGTTTTATAAAATAAAGTTATAAGTTTGAATGATCATTTTGTAAGCGGAAACATTTTGATATTAAAAAAGGGGGAAAAGGGATGTCAGAAGTGACAGTAAAGAAATTGGAAGCAGGGATCCAAGCGGTTCCTGCGAAAAAGGTAAACTCCAGGCGGATAAGATTAAAAAGGGCTTTACCACTTTTTATCATGATGATGCCTGGATTGGTTTACTTATTGATCAATAATTATTTGCCAATGTTTGGTCTTATCATTGCTTTTAAAGATATTAACTATGCTAAAGGGATCTTAGCCAGTGATTGGATTGGCTTCAAAAACTTTGAGTACTTGTTTAGTACAAGAGATGCGTTTGTCATTACTCGGAATACCATTCTTTATAATGGCGGCTTTATTATTTTAAATACAGTAATAGCCATCGCTGTAGCAATAATGCTAAATGAAATTAAAAATAAGCTGGCAAAAAGCTTTTACCAAAGTGTCATCCTCTTGCCGTTCCTAATCTCGATGGTAATCGTCAGTTATTTGGGATTTGCCTTCCTTAGTGAAGATGTTGGTTATTTGAATAAAACCATCTTACCAATGCTGGGGCTTGATGGTATCTCATGGTATAACGAAGCAAAATATTGGCCATATATTTTAACCTTTATCAATATGTGGAAGGGCGTAGGGTTCTTATGTGTTATTTACCTAGCTGCCATTATTGGAATAGACCAAGAATATTACGAGGCAGCCACTTTAGATGGAGCGAATAAATGGCATCAAATCATTCACATTACGATTCCTTCGATTATGCCAGTTATTATTATGATGACCTTATTGGCAATCGGCCGCATTTTCTACTCTGATTTCGGACTGTTCTATCAAGTACCAATGAATTCAGGTGCTATCTATGATACAACCAATGTTATTGATACGTATGTGTACCGAGGTTTAATGCAGCTCGGGGATATCGGTATGTCGGCCGCAGCAGGTTTGTATCAATCCATTGTCGGATTTGTACTTGTTTTATTATCAAATTATCTCGTTCGTAGAAAAAGTAAAGACAATGCATTATTTTAAATTGGAGGTGGAAAAGGATGTATAGATCCGATCGAATCACACAATGGGTATCACATATTGTTTTAATCCTACTTGCCGCAGGCAGCATTATTCCTTTTATCATTCTTTTGTCTTCTTCCCTGAGTGATGAAGCATCCATTTTGAAGGAAGGGTATTCCTTTATACCTAAGGAAATAAGCTTCGCGGCCTATGATTACCTGCTATCTAATTCATCGAGTATTTTACGAGCGTACGGAATAACGGTATTCGTAACCATATTTGGAACTTTTGTAAGTTTGGTGATGACATCGTTTTTGGCTTATGGACTTTCACGACGTGATTTACCTTATAAGAATATTTTTGCTTTCATCGTTTTCTTTACTCTATTGTTTAACGGCGGACTTGTTCCAACGTATCTTGTCTATACGCAGGTGTTTGATATCAAAAATACAATCTGGGCATTAATCGTTCCGGGGCTCCTTATGAACGGATTTAACGTTTTATTAATGAGAACATTCTTTATGACTTCGATACCAGAGCCCGTAATCGAGTCAGCACGGATGGATGGTGCAGGTGAATTTAGAACATTCTTCTCGATCATTCTGCCGCTTTCCCTGCCAATTCTGGCTACAATCGGTCTGCTTCAAACCATTATTTATTGGAATGACTGGTTCAATGGACTTATCTATATTACAGAGCCTTCACTATTTAGTATTCAAAACATATTAAACAGGATGCTGTCAGACATTCAATTCTTAGCAACCAGCAATTTAGGTTCTATCACAAGTACGGCGGCAGCACAAGTTCCAACTACAGCTGTACGGATGGCCATTGCGGTAATCGGTATTCTGCCGATACTCATCGCCTATCCTTTCTTCCAAAAGTACTTGGTAAAAGGAATTGCTTTAGGCTCAGTTAAAGGATGATTTTATCACTTTAATAAAATGGAGGGCTGATTGAATATCAATAGCCCTCCGTTATGATCGTGGATTCGAGATAAGGATTCAAAAACAGGAGAAACAGGCAAGGGGGAAATGTCATATGGTAGGTTTTATGCGGGGATTTTATAGTATTTCGGAGTGGGTCCTAAGGTTTGCGTATGTGAATGTTCTTTGGATTTCATTTACCTTGCTTGGTTTTGGTGTTTTTGGATTTTTTCCGGCCACACTGGCTATGTTCACGGTGGTACGTAAATGGGTATTGAAGCAGACTGATATTCCAGTATTTAAAACGTTTTGGTTCACTTATAAAAAGGAATTTGTTAAAGGGAACCTATTAGGACTTATAATCGGCCTATCATGTTTTTTCATGTACTCAAACATAAGAATAGTCGAGGCAACCACAGTACCAACATTTAAATTACTTTATGTCCCCAATGTTATTGTCATAATCTTATTTATCCTTACTCTATTATATATTTTCCCAGTGTTGGTTCATTTTGATGTTAACTTGAAAGAGGCGATTAAAAATTCATTTATTTTAATGACCGTAAATCCAATCGCAACCTTTTGTATGGCTACTTTGACTGGGTTCCTCTGTTTCATCTTTATCAAAATACCCGGTGTCATCCCGTTTTTTAGCGGTAGTCTTATAGCATTTTTACTTATGTGGTTAAGTAACTATGTTTTTGTAAAAATGAATAAAGTCGCTGACTTCTCTGTAAAAAGGACCGGAACGGAAGCGCATTAATTCCATGTGAGACAATAAAAGAGAGCTGAAAAGATAGTTCTCTTTTATATTAATAAGCATATTTTACATATATTTCCTAAAAAGTCTAAAATCTCTTAGAGAAAGGGGATAACAGTTGAAATGAGTTATTCACCAAATATGAAAATGGGTAAGATCCTGGCAAATAAAAATGCCAAAGCAGTTTTGCTAAAATATGTGCCACAATTATTGGAACCTACTGAATTCCCGATTATGTTTGTAAAATTAAATACGTTGGAACAACTAATTTCGCGGCTGCCTGAGTCCTTACGTACAACGGATATTGTAGAAAAACTGTATTCAGAATTGGCTGCACTTGAAGAGTTAGAAGAAGAGACTGGTTACGTTTCACCAGCGTCTAATTATGAATCTGAGTCAGTAATTTTGGGATCGGCAAGAGTTTATTCAAAGAACTCAGTAGAAAAATGGGCCGCTTTTGAGGTCGAACTTCATGGCCCGCATCACGGCAACCCTTTTATTGACGTCACTTTGGAAGCGGAATTTTACTTTAATGGAAAGAAACGATACAAAACTCTTGGATTCTATGATGGGGAGGGGATCTATCGAATTAGATTTATGCCGGATATAGAGGGAAGCTGGACATTTCAAACAACGAGCAACGCTAGATCTCTGGCAGGTATAGAAGGTAAGTTTACATGTGTCAGTCCTTCTAAGGAAAACCATGGTCCTGTCCGTGTAAAAAATACTTTTCATTTTTCGTATGAAGATGGAACCCCATACGTTCCAGTAGGGACCACTTGTTACGCATGGGTTCACCAAGAGGAAAAATTAATTCAACAAACATTGAATACATTACAGGCTTCACCATTCAATAAGATACGAATGTGTGTCTTTCCTAAATCGTATCAGTTTAACTCTAATGAGCCTTTGTACTATCCATTTGAAGGGTCTCTTGAGGAAGGATGGGACTTTACACGTTTTAATCCAAAGTTTTTTCAGCACTTAGAACAAAGGATCACAGATCTTGGCAATCTCGGAATTGAAGCCGATCTCATCCTGTACCACGCCTATGATAGGTGGGGATTTGCAGAAATGAAACAGGTGGAGGATGATCGCTATCTGAGATACCTCACCGCCCGTCTATCAGCCTATCGCAATCTTTGGTGGTCATTAGCAAATGAATATGACTTAATGTGGGCTAAAGAAATCGAGGATTGGGAGCGCTTTGCTCAGATTATAACGGAAAATGATCCTCACCATCATCTTATTTCCATTCACAACTGTTGGGGATTCTATGATTATTCACGGCCTTGGATTACACACTGCAGTGTTCAGCGAATTGATGTATATAAAACATCTGAAAATACGGATGACTGGAGAAAACAGTGGAATAAACCAATCGTGATCGACGAATGTGCCTATGAAGGAGATATTGACCAAGGATGGGGAAATATCTCCGGGGAAGAAATGGTACGCCGGTTTTGGGAAGGGGCAGTTAGAGGCGGTTATGTTGGACATGGCGAAACATATCTTCATCCAGAAGATATTTTATGGTGGTCCAAAGGTGGACAGTTACATGGGGACAGTCCAAAGCGAATTGGTTTCTTGAGGCGGATAATGGAAGAGGGGCCGGAAGAAGGATTGAATCCTTTAGAAACCACTTGGGATGCACCTTCTGCGGGAATTCCTGACCTGTTTTATTTATATTATTATGGCTTTAATCGACCTAGTTTCAGAGAGTACCGGATGAAACCTGGCATTCAATATAAAGTTGAAGTAATCGATACTTGGGAAATGACAATTAATGAACTCGAAGATGTTTATGAAGGGAAATTTAGAATAGAACTTCCAGGTAAACAGTATATGGCTGTCAGGATGACTAAAATATAACAAAAGGAGAGGTAAAAATGAATCGTTCTTACATGACTGTGACAGAGGTTACTGACTATGGCCCTTATATAACCAAAATCATTCTTCCACTTTCCCAATCTATTAAATCAGAGGCACTATCGGAAGATACATTCAACGTTTATGTCGAGAGACGAAGCAAAAAAACGGGCGAAGTGATACAACTCAGAAAAGATTGGAATTCGGTAGAACTTTATCCGTCAAAAGGCTATTGTCGTGTGACAAATGCGTATACATCAGACAGTGAAGGGAACAAAACCGAAATGGGCAGACACGCCACGCTGGAACTAGAATGTGAGGCGATCTACCGTTTGAACTCGGAAATTGCGTTTGTGCAGGAACATAATGTTTATGTTTTCTGCGAGTTTCGCATAACGCAGGTGAAAGAAATACTAACCAATAATGATTCCATTTCAGGACATGTCTATGATCATTTCGGCGGCGGTAACATGGAGCAGGTCAAAGGGTGGGTAAACAGCGAGTCATCATATGCTGAGATGCCCCTTCGTTTTGGCTATTTTTCGCCAAATATGAGCAGAGATAAACATCCCTTGATCATCTGGCTGCATGGAGCAGGCGAAGGCGGATATGACACGACGGTGGCTTATACCGGAAATAATGTTGTAAACCTGTCAAGTGAAAAAGTACAGAAAATATTCGGGGGCGGTTATGTCCTTGCTCCACAAGTACCCACAATGTGGATGGATGACGGCAGCGGTGAGTACACTAAGAGCGGAAATTCAATGTACGTGAAGGCACTAAAAGCGCTTATTGATGAGTTTATTAATTTACATTCAAACATAGATTCAAATCGTATCTACATCGGTGGCTGTTCTAACGGGGGTTTTATGACCATGCGAATGATAATCGATTACCCTGATTTCTTTGCAGCTGCATATCCCGTATGCGAAGCTCTCTATGACGAGGTCATTACTGATCAAAATATTCAAGATATCAAGAATACTCCGATCTGGTTCACACATGCAAAAAATGATGAAATCGTAAAACCTGAGATCACGGTGGTTCCAACATATGAGCGTCTACTCAAAGCCGGTGCTCCAAATGTTCATTTTTCATATTTTGATAAGGTCGTAGATACCTCAGGCATTTTCAAGGATAGTGAAGGCAATCCCTTTGAATTTTTCAGTCATGGTACCTGGATCTACATGCTCAAGGACGAATGCGTACTCGACTACGATGGTTCTCCGGTAAAAGAAAGCGGAAAAGAGGTAACTCTACTCCAATGGTTGGCCTTGCAGTCAAAACAAATAACAGTCCAGAATTGTAAATCCTATCAGTAAAGTGAAGCTATTAAAACAAATATAGTAATTTAAGAACATCCATTTGGAAAATCCGCTATGTGGGTGAGAAGGAACTATCTGGATGGTTCAATAGATTTTTGAAAAGTTTACTCCCTTAGCATCTTCACAAAAACTAGAGCAGTTAAATAAAAAACTACTTCTGGTACTTCAATAGACTATGAAATAGTAATGAGGAGGACTGTTGGATGGAAAGAGATATTAAAAAATTAATTGAACAAATGACACTTGAAGAAAAGGCTGGTCTTTGCTCCGGGCTAAACTTCTGGCAGCTTAAAGGAATAGAGAGATTAGGCATACCATCCATTATGGTTACAGATGGCCCGCATGGCCTGCGCAAACAGCAGCAAAGTGCCGATCACCTGGGGATTTATGATAGTGTGCCAGCAACCTGTTTCCCTTCCGCTGTTGGACTTGCAAGTACATGGAATCGTTCTCTGATTAATAAGGTTGGTACTGCCTTGGGTGAAGAGTGTCAGGCTGAGGACGTTGCCGTCCTGCTTGGACCGGGTGCGAATATTAAACGCTCACCATTGTGCGGCAGAAATTTTGAATATTTTTCCGAGGACCCCTATCTTTCTTCGGAATTAGCGGCCAGCCACATTAATGGTGTTCAAAGCCAAGGCGTAGGTACATCTCTTAAACATTTTGCTGCAAACAATCAGGAACATCGCCGTATGTCGGTGGATGCAATCGTTGATGAACGGACGTTAAGAGAAATCTATCTTGCTAGTTTTGAGAAAGCCGTTAAGAAGGGGGAACCATGGACTGTTATGTGTTCCTATAACAAAGTAAATGGGGAATATGCTTCAGAAAATAAAACATTATTGACTGATATTTTAAAGGATGAATGGGGATTTGATGGGTTTGTCGTTTCAGACTGGGGTGCAGTCAACGAGCGGGCAAAGGGGTTAGAAGCCGGATTAGATTTAGAAATGCCTTCAAGTAATGGATTAGGAGATAGAAAAATTGTTGAAGCGGTAAAGAGCGGTAAACTTTCGGAACAAACACTGGACAAAACCGTGGAACGATTATTAAAAATTATCTTTAAGGCAGTGGATAACAAAAAAGAAAACGCAGTTTATGATAAAGAGGAACACCACCAGCTTGCTAGAGAAGTAGCGAGGGAAAGTATGGTTTTACTGAAAAATGAAGATCGTATTCTTCCGTTAAAAAAGGACGGAACGATTGCTGTTATCGGTGAGTTTGCTGTTAACCCAAGATATCAGGGCGGTGGAAGTTCCCATATCAAGCCGACCAAGCTGGATAATATTTGTGAGGAAATAGAAAAGAGTGCAGGAAATGCCAGCATTGTTTATGCAAAAGGATATCATTTAAAAAACGATCTTATAGATGATCAATTAATTTCAGAAGCAAAGGGAAAAGCGATCCATGCGGATGTTGCGGTTTTATTTGTTGGTCTTCCGGATCGGTATGAATCGGAAGGTTATGACAGAGAGCATTTAAGAATTCCTGACAATCATCGCATTCTTATTGAAGCGGTAGCAGAGGTACAGCCTAATATAGTGGTCGTCTTAAGCAATGGTGCACCAGTTGAGATGCCGTGGCTTGGTAAAGTAAAGGGTCTCCTGGAAGGGTATTTGGGAGGTCAGGCGCTAGGAGGCGCCATCGCTGATTTATTATTTGGTGATGAGAATCCAAGTGGAAAATTGGCTGAAACATTCCCGAAAGAGCTGCGTCATAATCCTTCTTACCTTAACTTCCCTGGGGAAGGGGACAAGGTAGAATATAAGGAAGGGCTTTTTGTAGGGTACCGCTATTACGATGCAAAAGCCATAGAACCGTTATTCCCATTCGGTTATGGTTTGAGTTATACAAGCTTTGAATATTCCAAACTATTGATTAACAAAGAATCCATTTTAGATAATGAAATAGTTGAAGTGACAGTTACAGTTAAAAATACAGGTGAGAGAGCTGGAAAGGAAATTGTTCAGCTTTACGTTCGTGATGTCGAAAGTACTGTTATTCGACCTGGAAAGGAATTAAAGGGCTTTGTAAAGGTTAATTTACAACCGGGTGAAGAGAAAGATGTAATCTTTACTTTGGATAAAAGAGCTTTTGCTTATTACAATGTGGAGCTTAAAGACTGGCATGTTGAGAGTGGATTGTTCGAGGTGCTTGTAGGGAAGTCCTCGGCTGAAATGATTTTAAAAGGTACTCTAGAAGTAAACTCTACTGTTACAGTTAACAAACTAGTCCACCGAAACACCACTATAGGTGACCTTTTGGCAAATCCAATACTTGCTCCAATCGTCCAAGAAATACTTGCAAAGGCAAATGAAGAAAGCCCGTTTGCTAATATGGCGGAAGACTCAGATGCTTTTGAAATGTTCCAGGCGATGATGAGATTTATGCCTTTACGTGCCATGGCTGCATTCAATCCAGAAAAATTAACGGAAGATATGCTTAATGGTCTTATCAAGCAGCTTAATGAGACATTAGACAATACTCCAAAGGCTCAAACAATTGAAAACTAAACATCTCATAAATAAATAGAGAATTATAACAAGCCAAACGGACTCGGGGAGTTTGGCTTGTTATATGTATTAAGGTTAAAAAACTAATAAATTTAACAATTATCTTTAAATAAATACTATTTTTCCATAGATAATACCACAATTCTTTAAAAAAACGATATAAACTGACAAGCAATAAAGCATTTACATAAGTGGAAATAGCATTGGAAAGGAATGAATTTAATGACTATAAAATGGATTGAAACAACACGTGATTCATATTGGCGAACAAAGGAACCTATCGAAACCTCTGATAAACAAAGTAATTTGATCATAACAGCAAATAAAGGCCGTGTTGTTGAAGGTTTCGGCAGCTGTTTTAATGAACTTGGCATGTATGCGCTTAATCACTTGTCAGAAGAAGAGCGTACAAAAGTACTAGATTCTTTATTTGCAAAGGATGGTGACTGCCAGTTTACCCTTTGCCGCCTGCCAATTGGTGCAAGTGATTATGCTTTGGAATGGTATAGTCATAATGAAACCAATGACGACTATGAGATGGAGCATTTCTCGATTGAAAGGGATCAGAAATACCTTATCCCATACATTCGCGAGGCACAAAAAAGAAATCCAGATATGAAGTTTTTCGCTTCACCATGGAGCCCTCCAACTTGGTTGAAATTTCCGAAAGCCTACAACTTTGGAACATTAAGATGGGACAAAAAAGTTCTTGAGGCCTATGCGCTTTATTTTGTGAAGTTTGTTCAAGCGTATGAAAAGGAAGGAATCAAAATCAACCAAATTCATGTTCAAAATGAAGTAATGGCTGATCAAAAATTTCCTTCTTGTAAATGGACAGGAGAACAATTACTGGAATTTATCCGGGACTATCTTGGACCTGCTTTTCAAAAGCACAATGTAGACACTGAAATCTGGTTGGGGACAATCAACGCTCCAGAGCCTTGGCAAGAGTTAATGACGGATACCACATCTGATTTTGATGTGTATGCTGGTCATGTTCTCAGTGACCCTGAAGCCTATAAGTATATCTCGGGTGTCGGCTATCAATGGGCAGGAAAACATGCTATCCAAAGGACTGCTGAGAGTTACCCTGAATTACGTTACTTACAAACGGAAAATGAATGTGGAAACGGCAAAAATTCTTGGGAATATGCGCAATACGTCAGTAACCTTTTCCGTCATTATTTTGTTAATGGGGCTAATGGATATGTATACTGGAATGCCGTTCTAGAGCCAAAAGGCCGCAGCACTTGGGGCTGGGAACAAAATTCCATGATTACTGTGGTTCCAGAAACGAAAAGTTTCCAATATAATCCTGAATTTTACGTGGTAAAACATCATTCGCATTTTGTTAAAAATGGAGCAGAAAGACTAGAAACAAAAGGCCATCTAACGGCTCATGCACTTGCATTCCAAAATCCGGATAATTCCATTGTATTAATTGTGAACAATCCACTAAAAAAAGAACGGGAATTAGTATTTGAAATCCATGGCCAAGCCTATCAATTTGATTTAAAACCTGAATCATTTAATACAATTGTTCTAAAATAACCCATTGACTCCGGTATTCATGCGAGGGATGTCAGCTGTAAATGCAATGCAGGAGGTAGTATTAGAAAAGAATACTTTTATAAACTTGTCAGTGATTGTGTGGAAACACTGTCTGAACTGAAAATAACTATATGAAAAATCGTATTTAAAAACGGGGATATTTAGCTGGATTTTCAAATGGCTGTTAGTTATATTAAAACCCACATCTGATTACTTTAGAAGCCCTATCTAAAGTAATCAATCATTGAAAAAAACAGGAGTTTCTCCATCTTTAAGCTAATATTATCAAGTGACAGATATATTGAAAATATGATATGCTGTCATCTCTACATAATATCAAAAAATAAAAAGAAGAGGTGCTTGAATAATGAATAAGACAGAATTAGTAAATGCTGTCGCAACACAAGCAGAACTAGCAAAGAAAGATGCCACAAAAGCTGTGGATGTGTTGCTCGAAACCATCTCTAATGCTCTTGCTAAGGAAGAAAAAATCCAGTTAATCGGTTTCGGAACATTTGAAGTTCGCGAACGTGCAGCTCGAACGGGGCGTAACCCACAAACAGGGGAAGAAATTCAAATTCCCGCTTCTAAAATTCCAGCTTTTAAACCAGGCAAGGAATTAAAGGAAGCCGTTAAATAAGTTCGAATATCTTTTATTAAATACAGAAAAGGTTCTAGGGATCATTCCTTAGAGCCTTTTTCTGGTTAAAAAAAGTAAACTTTTACCACTTGAATTTGTAACCCATTGGTGGATCAGGAATAGAATCATAATCCCTTTGGAGCTTCTTTTAGAATCCCATATTCTTCATAGAGGATTCTTAATAATCCTGACTGTACTTTCTCTAACCTTTGTATGTGGAAATTTCTCTTTTAAACAATCCTGTACCTGTGAAGCAGTTATATCTGGAAATTATCTTAACCAATGAAGAATTAATTCTTTATGTCCGTCGAACTTCTTTCTTCTTGTCATGGTGGACGCAGTCCACTCTACCATTTCATCTAGTGTCTTCTTTACGTACTTATACACTGTATTTCTTGATATATCTAGCTTCTTTGCGATCGCAGGTATTCTGTACACCTGATTATGCATTCCTTTAATTTATACATACAATTCGAACTTATCCACCTTTAAATAAAATGATTTTGCTTTCTTTTTGGGCCTAAAGGATGTCATAAGTAGAAAAGAAATGTTTGAGAGTATTTAGCAAGTTGATGTGCAGGGCTACCCCTGCTATGCTCATTAATGAAAGATTATGTGCTTTTTATTACGATTGTCTTTTTTACCTGTTCGTTTTTCGAACGGGTATTTTTTGATCAAAAAAGGTCATTATTAACGTTCGTTAAACAAAAAAAATTTATGAACGTTCAAAACTTTTATTATACTTTTACGAAAAAATATATAGAAGTAACTCGTTAGCTGTTAAAGCAATCAAGGACGATGGGGATTTGTCGAAAATTGTTTGAAATTAAAATTATTGACAAAATGGGTAGAAGATTTTAACATTTAAATGTTAACCAATAGTAATATTTGGTTAACAATTAGAAAGGTGTGGTTGAAAGAGAGGCGCTTTTTTTAGGGAAGATCTACTAGATAGAAAGTTTGTTCATAATGATTGCTGACAAAAGATGTGATTTTTAAAAAGAAATCCCCTAATCAAATTAATAAGGATACTAAAACAAATACCAAGGTTAGGAGGGTGAGAGTGTTTGAGCAAGGAAGACTTCTATAGTGTTAGAATGAGAGCTTCTGAGGATGGAGCCCATGAACAGGGGGGCAAGCATATTTCCGGTGGAGAACTCATTTCTACCTACGACAATTTGAAAAATGCTGTTAATGTCCTGCTCGAAAAGGCATTAACGCATTCAAGAGGGACCCCTGATTTTTTGCAGATTCAGTTTGAATTAATAGATAAACCAATATCAAAATTAAGGCCATTACCGATTGGTACAAATGAAGTGGAATCTGTAAAAGAAGGACATTCAATCGCACAGAACCTATTAGAGATAGCAGGGGTTCCCCGAAAATGTATTGAAAAAGCATTTGAGCAAATTACTGAAAATTCCGGGCTTAGAGGGGCCATTTTGTTTGATATTCGATCTAGTGTACGAATAGATAATCGAAACGAAAAAGGAGTACGGGTTTCGAGAATGGACTGGTTGACCACGAATTTTGACAAATGGTCGGACCACCACAAAATAACTCCAAGTCTAAGGGTGAAAGAGGCACTTGTTCTCGCAACAAAGGTAAGTCAGCATCCAGCTACAGTCGCAGAATTGTGCTGGTCCGATGATCCTGAATATATTACTGGATATGTTGCAGGTAAAAAAATTGGCTATCAGCGGATTACGAGATTAAAAGAATATGGTGATGAACGTGGCTGCCGCATCTTCTTTGTGGATGGCTTAAGCGATCTGCATGCATACATAGAATACTTAGAAAAACAGCCAATATTTGTTGAATGGGAGGAAGATAATGTCACACGAATTAACTGAAAAAAGTAAAAAGTACCTTTGGTTACCGTTCACGCAAATGAAAGATTACGATGAAAATCCGATCATCATAGAAAGCGGGCAAGGGATAAAAATGAAAGACACAGATGGCAAAGAATATTACGATGGTTTTTCTGCATTGTGGTTGAATGTCCATGGTCACCGAAAAAAAGAATTGGACGAAGCGATTAAGAAACAGCTTGATAAAATTGCCCACTCTACTCTTTTAGGAATGACTAATATCCCGGCAACAGAGCTGGCAGAAAAACTAATCGAAATTAGTCCAGAAAAACTGACTCGTGTTTTTTATTCAGATAGTGGTGCGGAAGCGATGGAAATTGCGCTCAAGATGGCGTTTCAATATTGGATGAATATTGGAAGACCGGAGAAGCAAAAATTTATTGCAATGCATAATGGCTATCATGGCGATACAATTGGCGCCGTTAGTGTTGGTTCGATTGATCTTTACCATCAAGTGTACGGACCGCTCATGTTCGAAAGCTATAAAGCTCCCATTCCATTTGTCTATCATTCTAAGAGCGGTGATCCAACGATATGCCGAGACGAATGTTTACATATACTTGAACAGCTGCTAATCGAAAAACAACAAGAAATCGCTGCGCTTTCAATTGAATCGATGGTCCAGGGGGCTGGAGGAATGATTGTGATGCCTGATGGATTTTTAGCAGGTGTCCGTGAGCTTTGTACAAAATATGATGTCTTAATGATTGTCGATGAAGTCGCAACCGGATTTGGCCGAACAGGAAAGATGTTTGCCTGTGAACACGAAGGGGTTCAGCCTGATTTAATGGCAGTCGGGAAAGGAATTACAGGTGGCTACTTACCAATTGCGGCAACCTTAACAACTGAGGAAATTTACCAAGCTTTTTATGATGACTACGATAAACTAAAAACCTTATTCCATGGTCATTCCTATACGGGAAACCAGCTGGGGTGTGCAGTGGCCCTTGAAAATTTACGTTTATTTGAAAAAGAAAACCTTGTAGAAGAGGTAGCCGAAAAGGCTAAGTATCTCCATAAATTACTTGAGGAGCTGAAATCGCTTCCTTACGTTGGTGACATCCGTCAGCTTGGGTTTATGTGTGGTATCGAGCTTGTTTTTTCAAAGGAAACGAAGGAGCCTTTACCGAAAGAAAAACGGATCGGCTATCAGGCTACACTGAAAATGAGAGAGCTAGGTATGCTAACAAGGCCATTGGGGGATACCATCGTCTTTATGCCGCCGCATGTGAGCACAAAGGAAGAACTAAAAGAAATGGTTGCGATTATGAAAGAAGCGATCATCGAGGTGACAAATGAGGTGACAAGTGTTGGAGCTTGATGAATGGTTGAGCAAGCGAATTGATCAAACGAAAGCAGCTGGTTTGTATCGAAAATTGCGAACGATGAATACGGCTCCTCTTCCAGAAATGTTAATCGACGGTAAGAGACATCTGGTTTTTTCTTCCAATAATTATTTAGGTTTGGCGAATGACAGGCAGTTGGTTTACGCCGCAGAAACAATCCTGAATGAATTTGGAGTAGGCAGCAGCGGCTCTAGATTAACTACGGGCCATACAGAGTGGCATCGAAGGCTGGAAGAAAAAATCGCTCAATTTAAGCAAACGGAAGCTGCCTTACTTTTTTCAAGCGGCTTTTTAGCAAATGTTGGCGTGTTATCTTCCTTACCTGAAAAAGGGGATGTCATTTTAAGCGACCAATTAAATCATGCAAGTATTATCGATGGCTGCCGACTTTCCAAAGCCTCAACTGTTGTGTATAACCATATCGATATGGATCATCTTGAAGAAAAATTGAAAAAAACATCTCACTATATGCGGCGTTTTATCGTAACAGATGGTGTTTTCAGTATGGACGGAACAATCGCCCCTCTTGATCAGATTATCTCCCTTGCAAAACGGTATCATGCCTACGTAATTGTCGATGATGCACATGCAACAGGTGTTTTAGGGGAAAAGGGAAGGGGCACGAGCGAACATTTCGGTGTGCATCCTGATGTGGTTATCGGAACCTTAAGTAAAGCTGTTGGCACGGAGGGCGGGTTTGTTGCGGGTTCTCGGGTTCTAATTGACTTTCTGCTCAACCATTCGAGGACCTTTATATTTCAAACTGCAATGCCTCCCTCCATTTGCTCTGCCTCCTATGCAGCATTTGAAATAATTGAAGAAAGTGACACAAAGCGCAAGCTGCTAGATTCAAATGTAAAAAAAATAAAAACGAGTTTAGTAGAAATGGGCTTTTACGTGAAGGGGGACGATACCCCGATTATTCCTGTTATGATCGGAGAGCCAACAGAGGCGGTTATTTTTGCCGAAAAGCTCCAGGAAAATGGAATTTTTGCTCCTGCAATCCGTCCGCCAACGGTACCTGTTGGGGAAAGTCGTATCCGCCTAACCGTCACCTCTGACCATTCTTCGAATGAAATTGATTACTTGTTAGAGTGCTTTTATTGCATTGGTAAGGAGCTGAAACTGATTTGAAAAACGGAATTTTTGTTACAGGAACAGATACTGATGTTGGAAAAACCATCATAGCGAGTGGAATAGCAGCAGTGTTAAAAGAGAGGCAGATAGATGTTGGAGTGTTTAAGCCATTGCTAAGCGGTATTCCACGTGAGGATCCAGCAAGCGATACAAGTCTTTTAAAACAACTATCTGAAACATCATTATCTTACGAAGAGATCACGCCTTTTCCATTTAAAGAACCACTTGCACCGTACATTGCAGCAAAGCTCGAAGGGAAGAGTGTTGGGATTGAAGATGTATTAGGTCGTTGGGAAAAGATTAAAGGAAAACACGGGTTTTTCATTGTCGAAGGGGCTGGTGGTATTTCGGTCCCACTAGGGGAACAGTTTTTAGTAAGTGACTTAATAAAAGCATTAAAGCTGCCCATTTTGATTGTAGCCCGGCCAAATCTCGGAACGGTCAATCATATTTTTCTAACGGTTCAGTACGCAAAGAGTCTAGGGATCACGATTGCAGGTATCATTCTGAATGGGATTAGTGAGAATCCTAGTCTTGCTGAAATAACCAACCCTAAATTAATTGATGAATTATGTGGTGTCCCTATATTAGGAATTACTCCTAAACTGAAAGATTTAACAATGGCAAACATAAAAAATATGGTAAAAGAACACGTAGATATGACTTTATTATTAAACGAAAAGGAGCTAAGAAGTTGAATAAATGGATGGAACTTGCGGAACAGGTATTAGCAGGGAAGGAAGTCACAAGTGACGAGGCTTTTTCAATCTTAGAATGTCCGGATGATGATGTATTGTTGCTCATGCATGCGGCATTTCAAATTAGAAAGCGCTTTTTTGGCAAAAAGGTAAAACTGAATATGATTATGAATACAAAATCGGGATTATGTCCAGAAAACTGCGGTTATTGTTCTCAATCTTCTATTTCAACTGCACCGATTAATACGTATAGTATGGTTGATAAGGATACAATCCTTAAAGGAGCAAAGCGTGCCCATGATTTAAATGTAGGGACATACTGTATTGTGGCCAGCGGCAGAGGGCCATCAAATAAAGAGATTGATCACGTGGTGGAAGCAGTAAAGGAAATAAAAGAAACATACGGATTAAAAATCTGTGCTTGTCTAGGGCTGTTGAAACCAGAACAAGCGAAGCGCCTAAAAGAAGCCGGAGTAGACCGTTATAACCATAATATTAATACATCCGAGAGTAACCATGCAAACATTACCACATCACATACGTATGATGATCGCGTCAATACGGTTGAGACGGTAAAAGGATCTGGTATGTCTCCATGTTCAGGTGTTATTGTCGGTATGAGGGAAACGAAGCAGGATGTAGTGGATATGGCTAACAGCTTAAAAGCTCTTGATGCGGATTCCATCCCAGTTAATTTCTTACATGCCATTGACGGTACCCCGCTACAAGGAGTAAAAGAATTAAATCCACTTTATTGTTTAAAAGTGCTAGCATTATTCCGCTTTATCAATCCAACTAAGGAAATTCGAATCTCGGGTGGACGCGAAGTCAATCTTCGTTCCTTACAGCCGTTAGGGCTATACGCAGCCAACTCGGTTTTCGTTGGCGATTATTTAACAACAGCTGGCCAAGAAGAAATCGAAGATTATAAGATGTTACGTGACTTAGGATTTGAGGTAGAATCAGTAGAAGAAATGAAAGCTAGCTTAGCAGTAGAAAAATAAAAGAGTTTAAAAGTTTTACAGAGATATGAGTGATGGATCTCTGTAAGATGATTGTGATTAAATTAAAGGGGGCTGACATGAAAACAGATTTAAATCAAACATTACCACTTTCATTTACTACTACTGAGTTTTTTCAAAATCCTTATCCATTTTATGAAAAGCTTCGATCCATGCACCCAATCTATTGGGGAAACCTGTTAAAGTATCCGGGATGGTATGTGACAGGATATGAAGAAGCAATAACCATTCTTAAAGATACTCGATTTAAAAATCGCACCCCGCTGCCCCAGACATCGAAAAAATATGAGCAGCTCAAAAACATCCAAAATAACATGATGCTTTTTAAAAATCAACCAGACCATAAGCGGTTGCGTTTCCTGGTTAGTAACCTATTTACTCCTAGAATGGTGGAACATCTTCGTCCTTTTATCCAAGAAACGGTAAACGATTTACTGCACAAGTTTCAAAATAAGAAAACAATGGATGTGGTTTCCGATTTTGCGTTTCCTTTAGCAAGTCTCGTTATCGCGAAAATATTAGGAGTACCTCAAGAAGAGCGATATCAATTTAGAGAATGGGCGGCAAGCTTAATTCAAACCATTGATTTTACCCGTTCGAGAAAGGCGTTAGATAATGGAAATGCAATTACTATAATCTTAAGGGATTATTTTAATGAACTAATTAAAATACGGAGACACAGCCCTGAAGAGGATCTTATCAGTTTGTTAATAAAGGAGGAACAGCAAGGGGACAGGTTAACAGATGAGGAATTATTGGCAACCTGCATTTTACTTGTTATTGCCGGTCATGAGACAACAGTCAATCTTATTAGCAATTCGATCCTTACCTTATTGAAACATCCTAATCAACTGATGGAGCTAAAGAAAAAACCATTACTGATTGAAGGAGCGATTGAGGAGTGTTTACGCTATGAGAGCCCAACACAGATGACCGCTCGGATTGCTACTGAGGATATTGAGATCCACAATACAACTATTAAAAAAGGGGAACAAATATATATATTATTGGGAGCTGCCAATCGAGATCAGAATAAATTCCATGATTCTCATTTATTCGACATAACGAGGAATCCGAATCCCCATCTTGCATTTGGATATGGCATGCATTTTTGTTTAGGTGCCCCGTTGGCACGTTTAGAAACACAAATTGCGATTAAATCATTCCTAGTTTGGAAAGACAACCTTCAATTAGCGGCTTCTGACTTGCAATGGAGAAAACTGATTGGATTTAGGTCGCTAAACGAGCTGCAAATTATATTTGACTGAGTTAGGATATAGAGATTGTATATTTGGAATGGTGAATCCAAGCGGTAAAAGAAAAAGGACACAACTATTCATCCGCTTTTTCATTTGTTCCTACCGCCATAATGTAATGATTATGAAAAATTCATTGATATCCTTAGTAAGACCCTATAAAAGGCCCTAGCAGCTAAAGGAGGGTACTGAAAAACCTTCGGTTTTTCAAAAATCTTTTTATCACCACAAAAAAAGACGACTCTAAAATTCCAAAATGGGGATTTTAAGTCGTCTTTTTTAATCTAAGGGGCACAAAAAACCCGAATAAGGGACTTTTTTAAGAGTCCCTTATTCGGGTTATAGTTCATGTTACCAAACTAAGGTTTTTTTAGGCTTTTATTTCGCTTTCCGTTAGTGTTGAAACTACACATGATTTCCTTTCAATGATTTCTGTATCCACAAACAATTTAATCTTATCTGTGTCATTATTTTCAATCTGTTTTATAAGTTTTTCAACAGCAAGTAAAGCAATCCGGTCCTTTTTTACATGGATTGTCGTTAATTCAGGCGTTATCACTTGGGACTCAAATATGTTATCAAAACCAATCACAGATACGTCATCCGGAACCCTAACGCCTAATTCATTAAGCGATTTTATAACGCTAATGGCCATATAATCAGCTTCGCAGAATAAAGCTGAAGGCAATTGGTTTAACCGGTTTTTGATTTTCTCTTTAAACACATCCTGGGATGAAATCACTGTCGGGGATACTGAAAAGTAATTGGTTTCGGCAATCATTAACCCATTTTCACTAAGTGCTTGTAAAAAACCCTTTTTCCTCATATCAAAATTATACATTCTCGTATTTGACCCTACATAACCAATTTGCTGATGTCCTAACTCCATTAAGTATTGTCCTGCCTGGTATGCACCATATACGTTGTTCATGACGACAAAGCTTACGTCCAACGTTTCAAAACAAGTATCCAGCACAACAATATTTGGCTGTACACTGGCAACTAAATTAATTTGCTCTGGTGTTAAGTTTGTACCTAACAATAATATACCTGCAGACTTTTGTTCTTGTTCGAGTCGGGTTATTTCATCTTGGAGGTTCTCTATACTGATTGAGGAAACCATAAGTGAATAACCACTGGTACCGATTTGTCTGTCAAGATTATGTATTAAATCCGTGAAAAAAGGGAGTGATTCATATTGCTCTGTTACAATGCCTGCATTTGTGACTGCTACAAATCTCAACAGTTTTGTGTTTAGCTGAACAAATTGATCAGCTTTAATAATTGGGCGTGGAATATATCCATGTTCCTGAGCGATTCGCAAGACCTTCTCACGTGTTTTTTGGCTGACACCATTTTTTCCATTCAACGCCAGAGAAACAGCGGATTTCGAAACATTAGCTAATTTAGCAATATCATCTATTTTCATTAATTTATTAACACCTGCCTAAGAGATAAAAAGATCATTAAGTTAGTTAAACTTTTTGTTTATTTTATTATAGCATATAACAAGCTGGTTTAGTTTTAATTTAGTTAATGTTTAGCTGCTGTTTAGATAAAAAAGTGTTTCTTATAAAGAAAACTTTAGATTAATAGTAGATTTTCATACAATAAACATATAAAAATACTAAAATTTTAATAAATAAACAAATTAAATACTAAAATAATTTATAAAAATAATTGACTAGTTATTTAATAGTTGCTATTATTTGTTCAAGGGTTTGGATGAAAACTAAAATTATTTAGTTTTTTAAAAATAACATTTTTGTATGCGCTTTATTATTTTGGTGTTTATATTTTGAAATTGTTTGGGAGGCACATGAAAATGGAAAAGATTAAACTTGGATTTGCGCCAACAAGAAGATTTGTATTTAGTAAAGAAGATGCATTAAAGTATAAACATTTAATTAGAGAAAAAATAGAGAGCTTTGGCTTAGGCCTTGAAATTGTTGATTTGGAAGGGATCAATGAAGAAGGGTTGCTGCATGAGCGTTTAGAAGAACCAGCGATAATAAAGCGATTTAGAGATGCTGAAGTGGATGCATTATTTTTTCCACACTGTAACTTTGGTACTGAAGATATTGTTGCCCGTGTAGCCAAAGCGATCGGCAAACCTGTTCTGCTTTGGGGTCCAAGAGACGAAGCTCCATTGGAAGATGGGATGCGTCTTCGTGATACGCAATGTGGAATGTTTGCAACTGGTAAAGTTCTGAGAAGATTTAACGTCAAATTTACATATATTACCAACTGCGCAGTTGACAGCCCTGTTTTTGAACGTGCCTTTAAAAATTTCATTGCTGCAGCTAATGTTGTCAAGCAATTTAATAATCTACGAATCTTGCAAATTTCCACAAGGCCATCTGATTTCTGGTCCGTAATCTGTAATGAAGGTGAATTGTTGGAAATATTTGGCATTCAGATACATCCGATCACACTAGAAGAATTGAAAAAAGTAACCTTAAAAATCGAAAAGACAGACAGCCCGGAATTAGATGAAGCAATGAGCTATATCAAGGAAAAGCTCGACTGGAGCGGCGTCACAGAACAGGATGTTCGACGGATCGCTTCCTTAAAAGTGGCAATGAAACAACTTGCGGATGATACAAGAAGTACAGCTATTGCGATTCAATGCTGGTCAACCTTACAGGATATTATTGGCATCATGCCATGTTTGGCCAATGCCATTCTGACTGATGAACAAATCCCGGTAACATGTGAAACCGATATACATGGTGCGATTACATCGATTATGGTTCAAGCCGCTACCATGAATACTCAGCCAACCTTTTTCGCTGATATTACGATTCGTCATCCTGAAAATCCAAATGGCGAGCTGTTATTCCACTGCGGAAATTTCCCTGTTTCGTTAAGTGTAGAAGAAAAGCCAAAGTTAAACAAACACTTCTTATTTGACGATCATTCTCCAGGTACACATGAAGGGGAAATTAAGGGTGGAGAAATGACACTTGCCCGTTTTGACGGAGATCATGGTGAATATTCAATCTTCCTTGGAAAAGCGAAGGGGATTGAAGGGCCGTTCTCGAGAGGATCGTATGTATGGGTAGAAGTAAATGACTGGCCATTGTGGGAAGAAAAGCTGGTAAAAGGTCCGTATATTCACCATTCAGTAGGTATCCATGCCAACGTGATTCCAGTCCTGTTTGAGGCATGCGAATATATCCCAGGGTTGAATCCTGATCCAGTAGACCCAACTGTAGATGAAATCAGAGCATGGCTTCGTGGCAGTGACCTTAATAAATAAAGCGAGGAGGTAAAAAGAATGAACAAAATTGAGTTTCTAAAACGGAAAGCAACAGAAATTCGAATGGAACTGCTAAAAATGATTTATGAAGCGGGTACGGGGCATACAGGCGGCTCTCTATCCAACACGGATATCTTAACAGTTCTTCACTATCATATTATGAATATTGATCCAAAAAAACCGAAATGGGAGGATCGTGATCGTTATGTCCAGAGTAAAGGGCATGCGGTTGAGTCGTACTGGGCGATTTTAGCAGACAAAGGATTTTTTCCGAAAGAAGAATTAAAGACATTCTCTCAATTTAATACTAGATTAATTGGTCACCCAAACAATAAAGTGCCTGGTGTGGAAATGAATACTGGCTCCTTGGGACACGGGCTGCCCATTTCAGTTGGCATGGCCTTGGCTGCCAAAATGGATGGAAAATCGTATCGTGTCTATACCTTAATGGGAGACGGCGAACAGGCAGAAGGATCAGTTTGGGAAGGGGCTATGGCCGCTTCACATTACAAGCTGGATAATTTAGTAGCCATCATTGATCGCAATAGATTGCAAATCACTGGAAGTACAGAGGATGTTATGTCCCTTGAACCATTCGGGGATAAGTGGAGAGCATTTGGTTGGGAAGTTGTCGAGATAGATGGAAATGACGTTGAGCAATTGGTGAATGTTTTCGAGGAGGCTCCAAGGGTTATTGGAAAACCAACTCTCATTGTCGCCAATACAGTCAAGGGTAAGGGGATTTCATTTGCTGAAAATGTAGCGAAATGGCATCATCACGTACCGAGTCAAGAAGAATATCAATTAGCCATGGAAGAACTTTCTAAGCAATTGGAGGTGTTACAATGAGTATTGTTGCTCTAAAAAGTGCTAAAGGAAATAAGATTGCCAATCGTCAAGCCATCAGTGAGGTCTTACTAGATTTAGCGAAAGAAAATAAAGATATTTTAGTTTTAACGAGTGATTCTAGAGGTTCGGCCTCTCTTGTGAATTTTGGTAAGGAATTACCGGAACAAGTCGTCGAGGTAGGGATTGCAGAACAAAATCTCGTTGGGATTGCTTCAGGCTTGGCGGCTTCTGGTAAAAAGCCATTTGTTGCCTCACCAGCTTGTTTTTTAAGCATGAGAAGTATTGAACAAATTAAAGTAGATGTGGCGTATTCCAATACAAATGTTAAGCTAATCGGCATAAGCGGAGGCGTTAGCTATGGGGCGCTTGGGATGTCTCACCATTCTTTGCAAGATCTAGCCGTAACCCGTGCCATTCCTGGTCTGGATGTCATGATGCCAGCAGATCGTCATGAGGCGAAAAAAATGATTGAGGCATTGGTAAAATATGATCGACCGGTTTATCTTCGAATTGGCCGCAATCCTGTAGAAGATTCATATGTTTCTGAAGACTATGATTTTCAAATCGGTAAAGCCGTTACGATGAAAGAAGGTACAGATATTACGATTATTGCAACAGGGGAGACAGTCAGAATTGCATTAGATTCCGCGGTAGCTCTTCAAATGGATGGCATTGATTGCAGGGTCATAAATATGCATACAATCAAACCGTTAGATAAGGAAGCTATTCTGAATGCTGCTGAGGAAACAGGAAGAATTATCACCATAGAAGAGCATAGTATTTATGGCGGTTTAGGTTCAGCTGTTTCCGAAGTTGTTTCACAAAGTCACCCGGTTCCTGTTAAGATTCTTGGTCTTCCAGACGAACCTGCTATTGCCGGAAAAACAGCTGAAGTATTTGAATATTACGGATTAAGTGTTGACAATGTCAAGAAGGTTGCCATTCAGATGGTGAATAAAGGATGAGGTGTTCCTAATGTCTCACGAGCAATATATCCTTGCAATTGATCAAAGCACGTCAGGAACAAAGGTTTTGCTTGTTAATTCAAAAGGGCAAATCACTCATAAATGTTCTGCAAGTCATACTCAGCACTATCCTCAAACTGGATGGGTAGAGCACGACCCTGTTGAAATCTATGAAAATGTTAAAACCCTTTTAACAGAGATGGTACAAACCATCTCTATTCCAGAAGATGAATTAGCTGTATTGGCCATAACCAATCAAAGAGAAACGGTAGTAGTTTGGGATAAAGAAACAGGGATCCCGGTTTACAATGCCATCGTTTGGCAATGCCGAAGAACATCAGATATGTGTGAAGAGTTGGAAGAACAAGGATATGAAACGATTATACAATCAAAAACCGGGTTAAAAGCAGATCCATATTTTTCTGCATCCAAGGTGAAATGGATTATGGATCATGTGGATGGCGTCAAAGATAGAGCAAGAGAAGGTAAGCTCTTATTAGGTACGATTGATAGTTGGCTTATCTGGAAATTAACAGGCGGGAAGGTTCATGCAACAGATTATTCCAATGCTAGCAGGACTCTTCTGTTTAATATTCATAGCCTTCAGTGGGATGATGAGTTGTTGCACCTTTTTGATATACCAAGAGAAATGCTTCCTGAAGTAAAAGATTCTAATGAACTATTTGGTGTAACTGAGGATCCTTCACTTCCGTTCGAAGCACTTCCTATCTCAGGTGTAATTGGAGATTCACAAGGTGCATTATTTGGCCAGAAATGTTTTGAACCTGGAATGGCAAAAGCGACATTCGGGACCGGTACTTCTGTTCTAATGCAAACTGGAGAAATGGTAGACGGTACCAATGGTTTGGTCACTTCCATTGCATGGGGATTAAATGGGAAAGTGAGCTATGCACTCGAAGGGATTATTAATAGTACCGGTGATACGATAAAATGGCTAAAGGAGCAGCTTGAATTAATTGATGAAATTGGCGAGGCAGAGCAGTTAGCGTGTTCGATTTCAGATAATCAAGGTGTCTATCTTGTACCAGCTTTTGTAGGCTTGGGAGCCCCATATTGGAAACCGTTCACTCGTGCTGCAATTATGGGAATAAGCCGAAATACTGGGAAACCCCACATTGTCCGTGCAGCATTAGAAAGTATCGCTTATCAGGTTAAGGATGTTATTGAACTGATGCAATCAGAATCCAATATTCAAATAAAGAGTGTAAAAGTGGATGGCGGAGCCACAAGCAACCGTTTCTTAATGCAATATCAAGCTGATATGTTGGATATTGATGTGATTGCTTCAGAAGTAGCCGAATTATCTTCGATGGGTTCCGTTTATCTAGCTGGTATAGGAGTAGGAATTTGGACATCGACAGACGAAATTTATAAACTAAATCAGGGGCATGAATTGTATCAACCTTTGATGACTAGTGATGTAAGAGATAAATATTATCATGGGTGGAAGCAGTCGGTAAATGGTGTTTTAGTATGTTAAAGCGCAGGGCTGCTGCTAGTATGTTTTACCAATTAAACACCGTAGAAATTTTATCTGAACTAACTATTTATTTCATTTAAAAAGGAGAAAAAATGGATAGGTTAAAAATCTCAGAAAATAGAAGATTTTTTACACAGCAGAATGGGAAACCATTTATCTGGATGGCAGATACGGATTGGACAATCGCACAGAGATTAAAATGGGACGATGTTGATTACTTGATGCAGAAACGAAAATCACAAGGATTTACTGTATTACAGATTGTTGCACTTGATCCGGAACAGGATAGGGAAATGAGAAATCCAGCTGGAGATAAGGCTTTATTAAATGATAATCTGAACACTCCTAATGAAAAATATTTTCAGTATTTAGACTGGATAATAGATAAAGCGGAAGAATATGGATTTTATGTACTGTTACTTCCTGTATGGGGTGAACTTGTAGTAGGTCATAACTGGATGGGTGAGTTTTCAGAAAAAATTGTTACTAAAGAAAATGCTTTTCAATACGGAAAATGGATTGGTAATCGCTATAAAGATAGAACAAATATCATTTGGTGTCTAGGTGGGGACAGGCAGCCCATTCATCTAGGGGTGGATTACAAGGATGTTTGGCGGAAAATGGCGGAAGGGATTGCAAAAGGGGTTCTACAAAAGGATATTAAACATAACGAAAAAGATCCTGATTGGCAAAAGCTTTTAATCACTTATCATGCATGCCATGAAGCGGAGACCGGCGAATGTTCAACAATGTCCTATTGGAATGACGATGATGCCTGGATATCATTTATTATGATTCAATCTGGACATGGGTTAACACCGAAAAATTATGAACTAGTAAAAAATGATTATAATAGAAAAAATCCTATGCCTGTTTTTGATGGCGAACCTGCCTATGAGCAAATGCCAACCTCTTGGCCAGTTGGAACTGATTTCCATGGGGGATGGATGGTGAGGAAACGTGCCTATTGGAGTTTGTTCGCCGGGGCATTTGGTCATACATATGGTCATCCATCCGTGTGTTGGATGATTTCCGAAAAGGAAAGAGATAGTTTCAGAAAATATTCTTGGTTTGAAGCTTTGGACCAACCTGGAGCATGGCAGATGAAAATCTTGCGAGATTTTTTGGAATCTAGAGATTTAAGTCAATGTATTCCTTGTCAGGAATTACTAATTGAACAGAGTGATAAGATCGAAGATGTTATAGATGAACACATACAGGCATGTGTAGAAAAGGAAGGGAAATTTGCTTGTCTATACTTCCCATCAGGTGGAGAAGAAACCATAGATTTAAGTAGATTGGAAATAGATCAGCTACAAATTTGGTGGTTTAATCCCAGAGATGGACAAAGCTATACACAAGCGAATGTTATAACAGATAAAGCAATTAGTTTAGCAGTTGAAAAGCGAGGCGTTCTAAAAATAATAACGCCTACTCGTGGATATGGGCAGGATTGGGTATGTGTAATAGAGGAGAGAAATAATCACTCAACAATTCCAGGCAAAGCAAAAATTTATGGAGAAATGCCTGTACCGTTTGAAATCAAGAAAACATTTATGTGGTGACTAAAAAAGAATTATGCCTAGACGTTTGGTTGATTAACTTACCAATCCTGCTGGCATGGAGACAAAAGTTGTTCTTAGGAAACAGAGCATAAGAAAATCGCTGGATTTTGTAATGGCGAGGACGTTGGTATGGTCATACTTGGATATAAAATTTAATAACCAAAAGTAAACAGGTCTAGTAGGTCTGTTTATTTTTTGCTTTTAATGTATCGTATCACAACTGATCTTTTTTACCTCTGCCATTGGTCTAAGTCTCCTATTGTCTTCAATCCCCTCCCCATTATAGAATAAGCAATAATGTTTATTTGTTGGCACTTGGATAATATAAATTTGCCAACCATTATATTAAATTTAAATATTTCTTCTTCATTATCACAACTTAAGTAAAAACTAGGGATGAAATCGTTATGAATCATAAACAATTAGACCAATATTTACGTAAATATGACCCAATCGAGGAAATTCAAATAAAAACTCGTAAGAATATCAATGATTTTGATGGACACGAGTTACTTGTTGAAAGTGGCAGCAGCATCCCAAGAATGCAGGAAGAGTACTTTTTCAATAAGGGTCCAATTTTTATCAGCAAACATCATAGATTTGCGGATATGCCTCTTCATATGCATTCTTTTATTGAAATCAATTATGTCTACTCAGGTATCTGTAAGCAAAATATTAACGGTAAGGAAGTAGTATTGACACAAGGGCAGGTATGCATGTTAGATGTAGACGTACCACACAGCATACCCGCACTCGGAGAACATGATATTTTGATAAATATTATTATGAAAAAAGAGACCTTTACTGGATCATTCATAGGTCGATTAGGAGATACAGGGATTGTGTCTAACTTTTTAGTGAATGCAGTTTCGGAGAATCAAAGGCATGACCATTATATTTTGTTTCACTCTGAGGACAATGAAAACCTACAGTACATTATTAAAAATATGATGTGTGAGTTCTTCGATGAACAGGACTACTCCGTTGAAATGGTTCAGTCGTATTTACCTGTCGTATTAACCGAGTTAATGCGTGCTTATCAGCTTGACAAAAATTTTGAACTTACACGTGTGTCCGGAAAAGCGAATATTATCGAAATTCTTCATTATATTGAACAGAATTATAATCACTGCAGTCTAACCAGACTTGCTGAAAAATTCAATTTCAATCCTAATTATCTTGGCAATATGCTCAAAGAACGAACAGGTAAAACATTCTTAGAACTTGTTCAAATGCAGAGGATGATTCGTGCCTCCGTACTGTTAAAAAATACAACCAAAAGTATGGATGACATTGCTTTTGAAATTGGTTATGAAAGCAGCAGTTTCTTTCATCGGAAATTTAAACAGCATTTTGGCTGTACCCCAAGTCAATTTCGTAAAAAGGGAAAATAGCTGACATATGTTAAATGCCCTTTTACCCATGTAATCAACCTGTAAAAAGAGCAGTTTTAACTGTAATCTGTTTGTTGTATACGAATTCAGAAAGCGGTTTAATAAGTATATGAACTAGTTCAACAAACAGCGATATGATATACAGGAGGTTGCGATATGAACTCAACAGCAGGTGCGTGGCGACAAAGAATTGGATATGGCGCAGCAGATCTTTCATGTAATTTAGTTTGGCAAATGATAGGACTTTATCTAATGTTTTATTATACAGATGTTGTTGGTTTGAAAGCGGTTCAAGTGAGTTTGTTATTCTTATTAACAAGGATTGTCGATGGTGTAGCAGATGTAATGATGGGAATTATTATTGATAAAACAAACACAAAATGGGGAAAATCAAGACCATATTTCCTTTGGGGAGCTATTCCTTTCGCCATTCTTGGAATTCTAGCATTTTATGTTCCTGATGTAGGACCGGTAGGAAAACTGCTTTATGCTTATATGACGTATATGGGACTTTCAATGGTTTATACAATGGTTAACATACCGCTAGCGTCCATTTTACCAAGTTTAACTAGTGAGCCTCAGGAACGAACAATGCTTTCAACGGTTCGAATTATTTTTTCCTTTATTGGAGCAACTGCAGTCAGTGTTCTCACAATGCCAATGGTAAAAACACTTGGGGGAGGTTCACAAGCGACTGGTTTCTTTTGGACGATGGTGATCTTCAGTATCATTGCTTGTTTATTCTTCTTTTATACTTTTAAAAATGTAGAAGAAAAGGTAAAGGTTCAAGTTGAGAAAGTAACTGTAAAACAAGCGTTTTCTACTTTGAAAGGAAACAAGCCATATTATATTTTTGCTTTAAATATCTTGTTTATGTGGGGTTCTTATTTCTTTCAGCAGGGAGCACTCATCTATTATTTCACCTACAATTTAGATCGAGCAGATCTTGTTGCTACGATTGCAGGAATTGGTTCCTTTGTTCCGATTGCAGGTACATTTTTAACACCATTTATTGCGAAAAAAATGTATAAACGTACATTATTTATGATTTCAAGTGTGGTCAACCTTGTTGGTATTTTAATCATGTTGTTTGCTGGTTCAAACATCCCGGTCATAATTGTTGGGGCAGGTATAGCAGCAATTGGCTATGGAACCCGCCAAAGCATTTATTTTTCGATGCAGGCAGATCCAGTCGATTATGGTGAGTGGAAAACAGGTATCAATGCATCAGGCTTATTATCAGCATTAAACGGCTTTATCGGAAAAGTGACGATGGCTGTTGCAGGTGCGTTGTTTGGACTTATGCTAACCTGGGGACATTATGTGCCAAAAGGTCATCAAACAGAGCAAGCATTGCTGGCGATTAAGATGGGGTACTTAATTATTCCGGCCGTACTAGTTGTTGTCTCCATGATTACAATGAGTTTCTATAATCTTGATAAAATTTACCCGAAAATTCGTGCTGAAATTGATGCACGGAATAGTGAACGGGAGAAGCAGGGGATAGCGGTATGAGTATTCAAAAACTGGAAAAACAAGTGATTGTAAGAAATGAAAAATTTATTGAAACAGCGGAACAATTGAAGCCACAACTTCATGAAACGATTGTGAAGCCTTCATCAATCGTAGAAATAAAAGCGGATTCAGAAGTCATTCATGGCTGGAGGCCAGAGGTTGTTGCACCTGCATCCACTCTATCAGACTCTGAATATGGAAAAAATGGTTCGTTTGTTCTGGATTTTGGTGACCATCAGGTTGGGTACCTAACGTTTAAGATTCGTTCAGCTGGCAGTCCGCCTGATGCGCCGCTCAAACTAAAACTCACAATTGGAGAGATGCCAGTTGAGATGGCAGAACTGTTTGAGAATTATAATGGATGGCTTAGCAGTTCGTGGCTTCAAGAAGAGACTATCTTTGTTGATGTATTTCCAGCTGTTATATCCTTACCTCGTCGTTACAGCTTTAGATATGTAAAGTTTGACGTGATTGATACCTCACCTAAATATCGAGTTGTCTTTGAAAGTGTAGAATGTAAAGCTGTTACATCAGCAAATATAACTGCTGTACAAAAGATTTCTCATCAGGATGAGGAACTTCAAAAAATAGATGAAATTAGTATTAAAACACTAGCAGATTGCATGCAGGATGTTTTTGAAGATGGACCAAAACGCGATCGCAGGCTTTGGCTCGGCGACTTAAGATTGCAAGCACTAGCAAACTATCAAACGTTCAGGACAAATGACCTTGTTAAACGTTGTCTTTACCTATTTGCAGGTGTTCCAGATGATAAAGGCAAAGTTCCAGCGAATGTATTTGTTGCACCGCAGCTTATTGCAGATGATACTTATCTATTCGACTATTCTTTGTTCTTTGCTGCCTCATTACATGATTACTATTTTGCTACAAGCGATTTAGAGACATTGAAGGAACTATGGCCGACTGCCTATCGCCAAGTTGAACTTGCACTTGAAAGACTAGATGAAAACAAAATTCTAAAAGATACCCCCAATTGGTGGTCATTCATTGATTGGCAGGAAGGGCTAAACAAACAAGCTCCATCTCAAGCAGTATTAATTTACACCATGAAACAGGCAATCCGTCTTGCGGAAGAATTAAATGCAGCAGAAAAAGATAGTTTGAAAGACCGTCTTGCAGAAATTGAGGAAGCTACTAAAACCTATTTGTGGGATGAAAAACAGCAATTTTTTATCAGTGGCTCCGACCGTCAAGTATCTTGGGCAAGCCAAATTTGGATGGTCCTGGCAGGTGTTTTGACTAAGGAAGAGAATAATAATCTAATGAAGCGTCTTTTAGCTGAAAATCCAGCTGTTGGAATTGCAACGCCATACATGTATCATCATTTGATTGAAGCCTTGCTGGTTTCAGGAGAAAAAGAGCTGGCAATCGCAGAAATGAAGAACTATTGGGGCGGCATGATCCAAGATGGAGCGGATACGTTCTGGGAATTATATGATCCAAAGAATAAAGATTTTTCTCCGTATGGCAGCCATTTAATTAATAGCTATTGTCATGCCTGGAGCTGCACACCAACTTATTTAATAAGGAAATACGATTTATAAACCCAATTAAACAATAGAGTCTTGTGCGTAATATTGCCAAGACTTTTTTGTTTTAACCTCTTGATAAACGACAAGGAGGAAAAAAGAGTTAATAAAATATATTACTTGAAAATTTGTTATAACTCAACTTTCGCACCTGGAAAAATGTAATGAGTTTATATGTGTGTAATGTTTGGAGTGGTTAAAGTATGGTACTAGACTTTAAATATAGGCATGAAAAAACACCTCTTCATTTGGTATAGTTGATT
>NZ_JAMBOH010000040.1 GCF_023715505.1 Neobacillus cucumis
TGCCCGCAGAGGCTCCATGTCAAGCAACTTGGCCTTCTGAAAAAACAACGAAAGAAATCAAAAAATAAAAAACTACGAAAATGATAGATTAAGAGAGTAATTGTCCAAAATTCGGGGGTTAATCCGCTGTTGGTATTATAAACGTTAAAACTCATGTTACTGTAATCTCAACGATAGAGCCGCTAACGCAAACTACTATAGCTACCTTTACGCTAACATCCACTATTCCTCATAATGTAAAGGGAACAAATATGAGTCGTTTTACCGAACAATTGGAGCTGTATCGAAGACAAGGATTTACCTTAACCTTTTCGCAACTATCCGATTTTATTAAAGAATTATCAGAACGTTTAGGCCAAAAGGATGCACAACTAAAAGTAAGTTTCCCTTGGTTTTATGAACAAACAGCCCCTTCATCTCTTCTTACAGGATTGAACAGTGCTGATGCAAGAATCTTGTTTTCGTATCGAAATGGAAAGGTTGTAGAAAGAAAGGTTGAATTAACCTGTACTGTAACGACCTTATGCCCTTGTTCCAAGGAAATTAGTGAGTATAGTGCTCATAATCAACGGGGGTTCATTAAAATGAATGTGTTGTTAACGGATGATTATGATGAATCGATTGACTGGAAAGTTACTCTGTTAAACGCTGCTCAATCCAACGCCAGTGCTGTAATTCACCCGATTTTAAAACGTCTCGATGAAAAAATAGTGACTGAAAAAGCTTATGAAAATCCTCGCTTTGTCGAGGACATGGTTCGCCTTGTGGCTGCAGACCTATATGAAGTACCATTTGTCCAATCATTTAAAGTAGAATGTCGTAATGAAGAATCCATCCATCTTCACGATGCGTATGCTTCTGTATCATTCGATAAAACAACTAATTAATACTTTCAACCGTATTTATTAGGGTGAAGGAATAGCGATTTTGTAAATCTAATGAAGTTGAAACACCGATAAAGATTAAACTTTACATATCAAATAATAGTCAATACATTTAACGTTAGGTAAGCTAGTCTAGTACTAATTTAAGGAATTAGAGAGGAAGATGAAAAGAAAGTGATACCTGTATATGTCCTTTCGGGATTTTTAGGTAGTGGAAAAACGACTTTACTGTCGAATATGTTGAAGTACCTTCAACTGAACGGGAAACGACCAGCAGTAATCATGAACGAGATAGGAGATGTCAATTTGGATGGCCTACTCATCAATGATGAGGTGCTGGTTGCAGAAATGTTAAATGGGTGTATCTGTTGTACAATGCGAGAAGATTTAAGTTCAACCCTGTTAAATCTTTACCGCCGAGTTAAACCAGACATAATTATCATTGAGTCAACAGGGATCGCTAATCCTCTTGAGCTTAAACTTTCACCTCAAGTCTACAACAATAATAACGGCCATGATTTTGCGACATGGCATAGAGAAAATTACGGTGGAAGACCTTCAAATAATTGCATACAGTTGAAGGAAAGTATTATGGAAGTTCATGATTTGGTTATCAAACCTACTACGGTTAAAGGAAAACCAGAACGAGTGTTCAAAGAAAACTAATTATTTTACAAAATGGGTGCCCAAAAACAAAAGGGTACCGAATTGTCATCGTCGTGTACACTATAGTTTTGATGCAAATGAGTACAATTCCAAACTGATTAACAAAATTGCTTTAAAAGAAAGGTGAACCCGCCGTTAATTGGTCGGGTTTTTTGTTGAAATTTAAACTAAAATTGAGCCCCTTTTTTGCATATGAAAATGTGAAGAATTTCACTTAAACTACTATGAAAATTCACTTCTGTAACATCTGAAAAAAGGCAATACTTAAGAAGACGCAGCTCATTCATTTTAAAAAAAAGGAAGGGAGCGACAGTCAGTGGTGCACCGTGGTCGTTGGAGTCAGACTAACGGATGGGTTCTAACGCACCATAGTTCATCGACCTTCCTCTCCAGCCGTAGAATCAGTATTGACGATTCTAATTCATTTTCATTCTCTGTGGTGCAGCGACGATTTTTCCGCTGCATGGATGGCTAACGGGCAGGTTATTTTAAGTATATTCCTTCACAAAGTTATTGAAAAAGCCGATTACCCCACTTACGGAAAGGAAAATCGGCTTTTTTGTACTATTTTAGCATGGATGCTACCAAGTTAGATATTAAAATGGCTATGTCAACCTGATTTGGAAGCTAGAGAACCAGTGTTCTGAGTGCTAAAGTCTTTGTTTTTCAGCGACCGTTTCACAAAAAAAGTAAACATCAAGAGGGAAAACGTGACTGACACGGCACTGACCGTGAACAAAACATGGAAATTCGAGTATTGAGAAACCCAGCCTAACATAATAGCACCTAGCCCGATTCCTAGGTCTGCACCAGTAGAAAAAGAAGCATTGGCTACACCTGTACGTTCTGAGCTGACAAGACGTAGGGTTGCGGCTTGAAGAGCAGGTTGTGCGGAACCGAAACCAATACCGTACATAATTGCGGAAATGATTACTCCGAATAAATTGGTCGAGAAACTCAAGACAACTAAAGCCGAAATCGTAACCACTTTTGCTGGTATAATAACAAACGTCTCACCGTATTTGTCTGAAAGTTTTCCAGCAAAGGGCCGAATTAAAACAAGCGTGGCTGCATAAACCAAAAAAAATGTACCTGAATTAACCTTGATTGAGTCGGCAAACAGCGGCACAAAGCTAGTAATACCGCCATAAGCGATAAACAGTAAGAAGACGGATGCCGTAATGGGAAAGAGCGATTTTTCAAAAAGTCCAATTTTCCTTGAAGCCGTTTGAGGCGTAAAGGTCATTTTTGCACCGAACGTTAAGACCAGAGCCGTGGCAGAGAGGACCACTGCAAATAGAAATAGAGAATGGTACGACAGGTTCTGTGTAACCCATAGACCGAAAATCGGACCTATTGCCATAGCCAATGTCATAGCCATCCCAGACCAACCCATACCCTCTCCTCGTCGGGTGGACGGAATCAAATCTGTTACGGCGGTGCTAATGGCGGTTGTGGAAGCTGCCCAGGTTATCCCATGCAATATTCTGAGTAACATTAATACAACGATTCCTTCAATCCAATTGTACATGTACATTGCAACAGCGAAGAATAGCAATCCCCAAACGATAAACGGTCGCCTACCAAAGCGGTCCAGTAGCCCTCCGACAAATGGTCGAAAGATAACGGAAGAAAGCATAAACGCTCCCATTGCCAGACCTACCTGGGATTCGTTTCCACCTCTTTTCTTAATAAACAACGGTAGTGTTGGATACAGCATATAAAATGCTGTGAATAAGAAAAACATCCCAATAATCATAAGAATATACGATTTCGTCCATAAGCGTTCCACGTTAATTCCTCCTTACGGGAGAGTTTCAATATGATTGTAAATTGCTTCGATTCATACTCGTGTACCCTCTACTTCTTCTCACAATAATAAACAATATTGATTGCTCAACATCTGTTTATAATTATAAAAGGATACAGGATGCATACAATGGTTAAATTAACGCAATTCGTTGATTATTCAACAAATTAATAAAAATTGTTGAATATCTTGGGAAGGTTTTGTGACCAATTTTTTGCTCTTTGATTATATGACACATAGCAAATAGGACAGGAATGCTAACTTATATTGATAGGCAACTTTTATAAAATATTAAATTGATTCCTTATCTTGCAAGGTGTTTTGCGGGATTAAACGTAAGCCCCCAATCAAACAACGCATATAAACATACAGCGCCTCGGGGATATGGCAAAAGGAAGATGGGCTAGAAATAGGTAGTGAAAGAGAGAAATGTCCTTATGATAATAATAAAACAAACAAAAAAGAAGGTTTCCAAATGATTCCGTTTTTTCTTTTGGTGTCAATACTCAGATGCATTGATTTACCAAAGCCGTCTACTACTAAGCGGAATTACCCCTGTCTTTTTACTTCTTCAACTGGTATAACTACTCTTGAAATGGTTTTTGGTGGTTGTGATCCCCCTTACGGTTGAATGGATAATATTTTAAATTGTCTTAAGTAAATATTTATTCTAAAATGGAGACTGTAGAGGTTGAGGGAAAACGGTCTAAAAAACTATCAAGAGACTGCCGAGACCCTTGATATAACTGGGGAATTTAAAGCTGATTTGACCACTGGTCCCATACACAGTCTTCAAAACTGCTTGTGTGGTGCTTAACATCATTTCTGTGTTATTCCCAGGCGTTGCAGCTATCTTAACGGTATTTTGAGAACTTTCAGTGAATAAAGGAATTTTTAGAAAGTGTGGATGTGATATGAAAGGGAAAACTAAAAAATATAGAGTATACTTATACTAGTGAATTAGACATTAATACTAGTGATTAAATAAGAAAAAACTAGTGACATTTATTAATAAAACTAAGTTCAAGTTGATTTGGCGGGAATTAAACTGTTCTAAATGACAGGGAAGAAAGTTGAATAAAGGACGTTCAGTCTTCAAAACTGCCTGAGACCTGCGTGCCTGGTCTGGTGGGTTCAATTCTCACGCAGCCCCGCCAACCCTTATATATCAAGGGATTGAGACATTTCCTATATTAAGTAGCAAATCTCAATTCAATTCCTTTTCAAACTCGGGGTGCCATCTGGGTGCCAAAACGGTACTTTGACTATTCGTTTTCATCATCGTCATCAAATACTTCCCTAGCCTGTTCCTGAAGAGAAGGGACCGCATGACTATATAAATCTAATGTAATCCCAAAATTGTCAGTGACCTAAACGCTCACTGACAATTTTGGGATGTACATTTTTTTGTGTAGCAAAATGGAAGCGTGAGAATGCCTTGTGTCTGAAAGCGAGAATCCTTTAAACCTGCTTGTTTAATTGCACGTTTATAAATTCGGTGTAACTCACGTGGGTGAGTATAATCACCATTTGAATTTAAAAAAACTAAATCATTGGAATTAAAGCTATCCCCTAAACGGTTCTTTATCTCTTGATAACGAGTGTAGTGGCTGTTTAATACATTCATAAGCTTTTTTCCAATCACAATCGTACCATCTTTTTCACCCTTTGTTAAATCCTTAATTTGTACTTTGCCCTCTTCATCCACATAAGCGGATTTGGTAATCGTTATTCTTCGATTATCAAAGTCGATATCAGTCCACTTCAAAGCACGTAACTCACCTAAACGAGCCCCAGTATTACCTGCCGTGTAAATCATTGGGTAATATACAGTACTCGATTTTGCTGCTTCAATAAGTCAGTCTAATTCCTCTTTAGAATAGAAAGTCGCTCTATATTTTTTTGGTTTTGGCGGCTTGGCTTTCTGAGCGACATTTTTGTTCAAAAACTCCCAATCTACCGCATCATTCAATGCTTTAGATAACAATCGATAATGATGTTTGAATGTTTGAGCAGATAAATCTACTAGTTTTTCCACATAATAATTTTGTAAATGTAAAGGGTTTAAATCTTGTAACTTAATATGTCCCTAATCCAGGTTTTAAATTAACACGGATGATTTGCTCATACGCTCTGTAGGTATTGGGCGAAGTATTTGATTTGGTATACAATTTAAGCCAATAATCTAGGTAATCACCCAAGTATAGATCAGGTTTAGAAATATCGTTGTCCAATTCCTTTTGTAGTTCTGCTGTAGCAAGATCCATGCTACTTTAGCCTCTCTTTTCGTTTTGAGCCGTATAATCTTTAATTTTCCCCTCTAACCATTTCTAGATAGATTTTTTAGGTATGAGTATCCTAGTACCGACTTTCACTGTATGAAATTCCCCAGAATGAACCAACTCATAAGCTTTTGCCCTGCTGATTCCTAATAACTATTTGATATTACAGTGAGTACATCGTTTTAGTCCTCATTTCGCACACCTTTTCCCTTTTCATAAATTGATTTTAAGATCAAAATAGACCAATATATTTTTTCTAATGGAGGATAAATCTATTTCATTAAAATGAACCCTCTTTTACTGTTTTCATTATTTTTTAAAATCTTACTTCCACTTTTTAATTACTCAACTTTCGCAGACTGAAATAGGCAGGTATGCCTTGATATAGTTAGGCAAGCCCGCAATCCATTGCTCTAGTTGACTTTTAATTAATTTTTGAATCTTTTTGTTACTCTCTTTAAGGGTATCTTCAAGAAGCTCGATTAATTGCTGAAGCGCAATTGCCCAATCGAGGTCACTAATTTCATCACAAAGTTCATAAAACATACCGCCTAATGTTCTTTGGTCCGTGCTACACCGATTTTGCCTGGACAGAACAATATATCGTGTAAAAACAATCGTTGTATGACTAATTAAGGAGTCATAAGAACGACCTTGAAACTCCTTTTGGAGTTTTAATAGGGATTTTGTTGTTTTGAAAAACACTTCAATATCCCATCTCATCCCATAAATTCTGATGATTTCTTGGTCACTTAGCGTACAGTCTGTACTCAGAATCGCTAGCCATTCGCTCTTTTTATTACGGTTTTGAACGAATACCATTTTAACCGGAACTCCATTGGCTTGGGTAGTATGAATAGAGCGAAGAATCCCTTTTCTTCCATGAATAGGTGCTGCCAAACGGTAGAGTTCCTTTAAGCTGACACGCTTATCATCTACAAGGTAACGTTGTTTTAAATTCTTAACCATGCCAATTACATCAAGCCCTTGCTCTTTGATGTTCTTAATAAGTGGTTGATGGGTAAACCAAGTATCCATCAACACATATGAAGCATCAATCCCAGCGTTCAACGCACGTTGAATCATATTAGGGATTTGTTCTGGTGCAGATTGTAAGGCTTCAAGACGGCGTTTGTAGCCGGTGCTCCGCTTGTCGATTTTACTTGATATTCCGTTAATTTGGCTTGTTTTGGAGCTCAATAAAGAAAAGTCCACAGGAATGAAAGTTGCACCATCTGTCCAACCAAGGGTAAGCATACGGAAGCCTTTATAAAAGCGCATTTTTTGAGAGGCATGATCAAAACAACGAGCTAATAATTCGACGGATTTACTACGATTTCGATCATAAGAAGAATCATCTAATACTAAGACCTTCGGTCGGTCATGCTTCGAGAGTTTTGTTACCTTTTCAATTGTGTGGACACTAAGAAACAGTAAAAATCTACGCCACGCGAAGGTTGACTGATTCAAGAAACGATAGACAGTGTCCTTAGCAGGAAAATCGGTAGATTTTCTACTTTCAAGCGTCCGATACCAATTCTTGTTTTCAAAGATCAAACAAAAAATTAATTGGAAAAGGTAACCACAAGAAAAGCCCAAAGACTTTGTTATTCCAGCCTTTCTAAGATATTTTAGTACCTGTAATTCTTTAAATGTCGATGTTAGTTCATTTGGTAGTTGCTTATTTTGACCATTATTCGATATCATATAGGGGGCACCTCTTCTGTATGGTATTGTGATTCTCGACAAATCAACTATACCAAATGAAGAGGTGTTTTTTCATGCCTATATTTAAAGTCTAGTACCATACTTTAACCAAAACATTACACACATATAAACTCATTACATTTTTCCAGGTGCGAAAGTTGAGTTAATTATAAATAACCTCTATCTGTGTATTTCTTCTAATTATGTGACGTGTCATTCTTTTTCATATTAAAAGAGGCCCTTTTTGATGCTTAATTTTTGCATGTTAGAAGGTGGGGGTTCTTTTATTTTCTAAATTTTTATCCTGAAATCCTCTTTTAAAAAGCCTCCTAAATTTCTCCCGATCCTCAGCTGTAAATGGTATTGGCCCTTTTGTACGCTTTCAGCTTTTTGAGCCATTGCACTCAAATAACGTGTTTGTAAAAATTGATCAATGCTCTCATTTGTATAGCTATACCCATTTTGGTGAAGAACCGTACACCCTTTTGCTAAACCTAGGGAAGTAAGAACATAATCTTGTGCAACGATTAAATCTCCTTTTTGTGCTAAATTGATAATCCGATAACCTGCAGAATCTGCTTCAGGATCAACATAAAAGGTTTCCAATCCTGACGGTTGTTTCACAGTAGAAAAGTGAGAAAAGCTAGTAACAAGGATAACAGGAATTTCAGCATTCGTACCTTCAGAGATAATAATCTCTTTTACCGACAGCATCTGCATCAATTAGAATTTGACATGATTGAGGAATATTGCGATTTAGTCATTTCTAGCTCATTAAGAAAACATGCAACATTTAGAGGGGGGATAAAGAATAAGAAAAGTATCACACGCTATCCAACTTAGGATGGCGTGAATTTTTTACATCACTAAATAATAATATCCTTAATTCGAGATAAATTACTTGACGCTTCTTAAGGGTAAGAGATATTATGGTTACATAAAGTAACTCATGTAACAAAAATAACTTGATGAAAAAAGGCGTCAAAAATAATTATAAATTAATGAACTTATTAAGGAGTGAACATTATGATTGAAGTAACATTAAAACTTAATTACAACGGAAAAAAATTATCATACCAATGTCATTGTAAGAAAGGACACTCCATATAAACAAATCTTGCAAATGGCAAGAGAACAAGTTGCGAAACAATGGAAAATTAATAATGGAGAAATCCCAACTTTAGTTGAAGGGAGATAAAGCCTTGAATGAAAAGAAAGAAGTGGGAGAAAAAGCTGTTGAATATGTGAAAGATGGCATGGTAGTTGGACTCGGTACAGGTTCGACTGTATTTTATACCATCACGAAGCTTGGTCAGTTAGTCCAGCAGGGACTTTCCATTAAAGGAGTTCCGACTTCAGAACAAACGAAACAACTGGCGATCGAACTTGGCATTCCGATTGTTTCGTTCGCTGAGATTGAACACATTGATGTCGCCATTGATGGAGCAGATGAGGTAGATCCTGAGTTAAATCTCATAAAAGGCGGCGGCGGTGCCCTCTTAAGAGAGAAAATTATCGCTGCAGCAGCCAAAACTTTCATTGTCGTTGCCGACTCTGATAAAAATGTAGATACACTAGGAACTTTTCCACTGCCGATAGAAGTCGTTCCATTTGGATACGAAATGACAGTAAAACACATCAGGGAACTGGGAGGCAATCCGAATTTAAGGCAAAAGGATGGGATCCCTTATCTAACAGATAACAGTAACTATATTATAGACAGCAGCTTTAAAGAAATTACGCACCCAAAAGAGTTAGAAAAAAACCTAAACCTTAAACCAGGTGTAGTCGATAACGGATTATTTGTAGGCATGGCAGATATTGTTATTACCATTAAAGATAAAAAGCTTGCAACGATTGTCCGAAGCTAGAAAATGGGAGAAATCAGAATACGAACATGGGGGGAGAATAATGGAATCAATGACCTTTGTCTTATTTGGAGCTACAGGAGATTTAGCAAAGAGAAAAATTTTCCCAGCTCTTTACAACCTATATGTGGATCAAAAATTACCGCAGTCGATATCAATTATTGGACTCGGAAGAGGAGAGCTTTCTCATTCAGAATTTCATGAAAAAGTGAAAGACTCAATTTTGGACTTTTCACGCCGCCTTGAACATGAGGCAGCAAATATGGGAGAGTTTTTAGACTATTTCCGCTACAGTAGATTGGATGTTACAAATAAAGAAGATTATCAACAACTGCTTCAACTAGTTAAGCAGCGGGAAGACGAACTTGATTTAACACAAAATCGTTTGTTTTACCTTTCAGTGGCACCTGAATTTTTTGATACAATTGCCCTAAATATTACAAGTAGCGGCCTTGGTCAGGCAGCTGGCTGGAAACGATTAATCATTGAAAAGCCTTTTGGTCATGACCTCAAATCTGCACGTGAACTTAATCAAAAACTAAGCCGTGCTTTTAAGGAAGAGGAAATTTATCGAATTGACCATTACCTGGGCAAACCAATGGTTCAAAACCTAGAAGCCTTGGCTTTCGCCAACCCCATTCTACAGTCGGTTTGGAATAAAGATCATATTGCAAATGTCCAAATTACTGCCAGTGAAACTGTTGGGGTTGAGAAGCGAGCAGGTTATTACGACCAAGCAGGGGCAATCCGTGATATGGTTCAAAACCACATGCTGCAAATTTTGATGATGACAGCCATGGATAAGCCTGAAAAAATTAACCCAGCGGGAATAAGGCATGAGAAGCGGAAGGTCATTGAGTCTCTTCGTCCTTTAAAAGAAGAAGATGTCTCATACGATATTGTCCGCGGCCAATACAGCTCAGGTAAGGTAAATGATCAAAAAGTTCCAAGTTATCTAGAAGAGCCTGGAGTAGATCCTTCTTCTATGACTGATACATTTATCGCTGCCCGTTTGTGGATGGATCATCCATCATGGGTTGGAGTTCCCTTTTACATTCGTACAGGAAAAAGGATGAAGGAAAAATCGACGCGGATTGTGATCGAATTTAAGAATAAGGAAAACCAACCATATAAAAATAATCCAATTGATCCTAACTTATTAATCATTGAAATCAATCCGAATGAAAATATTTCCTTACAATTAAACAGCAAAAACCCATTGAATAATGGAAAGCTTACTCCAATAAGAATTAATTTTTCTAATGAACAAATAGGTTTAGGAGTACCTGAAGCGTATGAAAGACTAATCTATGATGCTGTTAACGGGGATTCTACATTCTTTGCTCATTGGAAAGAAGTTGAATTGTCATGGGAATGGGTACAGCCGATTCTTCATGCATTTGAGAAAAATTTAGTACCGCTCCATCCTTATCTCTCAGGTTCATTTGGACCTGCAGCTTCTGATTCCTTATTATTGGAAGATGGCTTTAAATGGTGGCTTGATGAAAAGTTTCAAGAAAGTAAGGAAACGTTACTACACATCTAAAATAATCTGGAGGAAATAACGATGTCTCAAAAAATTGATCATTTAGCAGTAACAACGATTCGAACATTATCTATTGATGCCATTAATGCGGCAAATTCAGGTCATCCTGGTCTCCCGATGGGGGCAGCACCCATGACGTATGCATTATGGGCAAAACATCTGAATCACAATCCTGAAAACCCAAAATGGTTTAACCGCGATCGTTTTGTTTTATCCGCTGGACATGGATCAAGTTTGTTGTATAGCATGCTTCATTTAGCTGGCTATGATGTCACGATTGATGATTTGAAAAGCTTTCGGAAGTTAAATAGCAAAACGCCGGGGCATCCTGAATTTGGTCATACAGCAGGTGTGGAAGCAACTACAGGTCCATTAGGTCAAGGGATTGCGAACGCAGTTGGGATGGCAATGGCAGAAGCACATTTAGCAGCGAAGTTTAATAAAGAAGGTCACCCGGTTATTGACCACTACACCTATGCGTTAGTCGGAGATGGCGACTTAATGGAAGGTGTTTCCTACGAGGCGATGTCAATGGCTGGCCATATGAAACTTGGTAAGCTAGTTGTTCTTTATGATTCAAATGATATCTCATTGGATGGCGAATTAAATGCTTCATTCTCTGAAAATATCGAGAAAAGAGCAGAATCAGCAAATTGGCATTATTTGAGAGTGGAGGATGGAAATGACCTTGAAGCCATTTCTAATGCTATTGAAGCTGCCAAACAAAATACAGAACAGCCTAGTTTGATTGAAATTAGAACAATCATCGGATATGGCAGTCCAAAGGTAGCAGGAACCAATAAAGCACATGGTGCACCGCTTGGAGCAGAAGAAGGAAAAGCGACAAAACAAGCCTATAACTGGCTTTATGAAGAGGATTTCTACGTGCCAGAGGAAGTAAAAGCACACTTTGCACAATTAAAGAATAAAGGGATCGACACTGAGCAAAATTGGATAAGCTTATTCGAATCCTATAAGCAAGCATATCCAGAATTAGCCGATCAATTGACAAATGCGATAGATGGAAAAGTGCTGATTGATACAAAAGATATATTGACCTTTGATACAGGGAAAGCCATTTCAACTCGTGTGGCCAGCGGGGAAGCAATTAACCATTATGTAAAAACTGTGCCAGCAATCTTTGGCGGAAGTGCAGACCTTTCTCATTCTACAATGACAGAAATTAAAGGTGAAAAAATGTATGCCGTTGAATCATACGGTGCACGTAATGTTTACTTTGGGGTCCGTGAACATGCAATGGGAGCAGCAGCCAATGGTATGGCCTATCACGGCGGTGTGAAACCTTTTGTCAGTACATTCTTTGTATTTAATGATTATCTTCGTCCGTCTATCCGTCTGGCAGCTTTATCAAAGCTTCCAGTGATCTATGTATTTACACATGATTCCATCGCAGTTGGTGAGGATGGTCCTACTCATGAACCGGTTGAACATCTTGCAGCACTTCGTTCTATACCAGGTTTAACGGTGATAAGACCAACGGATGCAAATGAGACTGCCAATGCTTGGGCATATGCTCTTCAGCAGACAGAAGGTCCGGTTGCGTTAATCTTAAGCCGCCAAAACTTACCGATCTTTAATGAGACAAAAGCTAATTTGGAGAACCTTTCTAAGGGAGCATATGTACTAGAAGAAACAAATTCAACACCAGACGTAATTTTAATTGCTACAGGTTCAGAAGTATCGTTGGCAGTTAATGCAAAAACGGAACTCGAAAAAGAAAAAATATCGGTTCGTGTTGTGGCAATGCCAAGCTGGGAATTGTTTAGCAAGCAATCAGATGATTACAAAGAATCTGTACTCCCTTCTTCAAATTCAAAACGAGTTGCCATAGAAATGGGAATTTCACTTGGATGGGAAAGATTTGTGGGATTTGAAGGGAAAATTCTTTCCATCGAGACATTCGGTGCCTCAGGTGATGGAGCAGCAGTTATGAAGAAATTTGGATTTACGGCTGAAAAGGTTTTGCATCTTGCAAAAAGTGTCTTACAACATTCTTAAATAGATCATTAAGGAAACAGAAAAATTATTATAGAACATTGGAGGAGAACATAATGAAGGTAGGACTTATAGGTTTAGGAAAAATGGGATTGAATTTAGGGCAAAATTTAATGGATCACAAGCACGAGGTAGTAGCATTTGATGTGAATCCAAGTGCAGTCGAGTATATGAAGGAATATGGAGCAACTGGTGTTTCAAGTTATAAAGAACTCATCCAGTCCTTGGAACATCCAAGAATTGTTTGGATTATGGTGCCTCATGCAGTGGTGGATTCCGTTATCGGTGAAATCTTACCTTTCTTGGAAAAAGGTGATATTGTCGTTGAAGCAGGTAATTCCCACTATAAAGAATCGATTCAACGCTACAATGAATTAAAGGAAATCGGCGTGAGATTTATGGATGCGGGCACATCAGGCGGTATGGAAGGTGCGCGAAATGGCGCTTGTTATATGATTGGCGGTGATCCAGAAGCATGGGAGGTAGTACAACCCCTTTTCAAGGATACTGCAGTGGAAAATGGCTTCTTATATACCGGAAAAGCTGGCAGCGGGCACTTCTTAAAGATGGTTCATAATGGAATCGAGTATGCAATGATGGCCGCTATTGGTGAAGGTTTTGAAGTTCTTGAGAAAAGCGAATTTGATTTTGACTACGAACAGGTAGCAAGAGTTTGGAATAATGGATCCGTTATTCGTTCTTGGTTAATGGAATTAACAGAAAATGCTTTCTCAAAGTATCCAAACTTGGAAAAAATTAAAGGGATTATGCATTCATCAGGTGAAGGAAAATGGACGGTACAAGCAGCATTAGACCTGAAAACAGCAACACCAGTCATTGCCATGTCATTATTAATGCGTTATCGCTCCCTTGAAGATGATACCTTTACAGGAAAAGTTGTAGCTGCACTAAGAAATGAATTTGGCGGACATACTGTCGAAAAAAACTAAAGTAATCATAATTGGAGGAATACATCATGAAATTTTTTATCGATACTGCAAACTTAGAGGAAATTAAAAAGGCTTATAAAATTGGTGTGTTATCAGGTGTGACAACGAACCCTTCTTTAGTAGCAAAAGAAGGCGTGAAATTCCAAGACCGTATTGCTGAAATTCTTAATGCCGTTCCAGGGGTAGAGTCTGTTTCTGCTGAAGTAACACCCAATGCTTTAACAGCAGATCAAATGATTGCGGAAGCAGAAGAACTCATTAAAATTAACGGCGGTGATAAAAATATTACCATCAAACTTCCAATGACACTTGATGGCCTAGAGGCTTGCCGCTTCCTAACGAAAAAAGGTGTTAAAACTAACGTTACTTTGATTTTTAGTGTGAACCAGGCATTATTGGCAGCTCGTGCAGGAGCTACGTATGTTTCACCATTCTTAGGACGTTTAGATGATATTAATGAAGATGGTGTGGAACTGGTAGCAAAAATTGCAGAGATGTTCCGTGTTCAAAATCTTGATTCTCAAATCATTGCAGCATCTGTTCGTCATCCTGACCATGTTACCCGTGTCGCGTTGGCAGGTGCACATATTGCAACGATTCCATTTAAGGTCATTGAGCAATTATCAAAACATCCTTTAACCGATCAAGGACTTGAAAAATTTGCTGCAGACTGGAAAACTATCTAAAAATTGTTAAAGCAAAAGGGCGTTAAGTCACTAACGCCCTTATACATTATTAAAGGGAATAACGAGTCCTCTGATTACCGTTGAAGCTGAAAAGTCATGCTAGTGGGAATCAGACGAGGCATCTGGTTACCACTGAACATGAAAAAAGAAGCTAGTAGGAATCAGACTAGTACCTGGTAGGTTTTTATCCCGATTTTCAATGGTTGTAAAAACGGCCAAACTAAAAGATAGAAAGAGGAGAAACAATAATGGCTATTACTTTTGATTATTCTAATGCATTGTCTTTCATGCAACAGCATGAAGTGGATTATTTAAATGAATTTGTAAAAACAGCACATAACATGCTTCACGAGAAAAAAGGACCAGGCTCTGATTATCTTGGGTGGGTAGATCTGCCGCATAGCTATGATAAAAAAGAATTTGCAAGAATCAAAGCAGCATCTGAAAGAATCCGCAGTAATTCCGATGCCTTAATCGTAATCGGTATCGGGGGCTCTTATTTAGGTGCAAGAGCTGCTATTGAAGCACTATCTCATACGTTCCATAACCAAATGGATGAAAAAACAGAGATTTATTTTGCTGGCCAAAATATCAGCGCCACATATCTAACCCATTTATTTGATGTGATTAAGGACAAAGATATTTCTGTCAATGTGATATCAAAATCTGGGACAACAACAGAGCCTGCAATTGCGTTCCGAATTTTCCGGGATTATCTGGAGAAAAAGTATGGGAAAGAGGAAGCGAAAAAACGTATATATGCGACAACAGATCGTGCTAAAGGTGCGTTAAAAACACTGGCAGATGAAGAAGGATACGAAACCTTTGTCATTCCAGATGATGTCGGCGGCAGATATTCTGTGTTAACTGCAGTTGGATTATTACCAATTGCAACAGCAGGATTAGATATTGATAAAATGATGGCAGGCGCCGCAGCTGCTGCGGATAAATATAATAACCCGAACTTGGCAGAAAACCAAAGTTATCAGTATGCTGCAGTCAGAAATGCTCTTTACCGTAAAGGAAAATCGATAGAACTGCTAGTCAATTTTGAACCATCCCTTCATTTTGTATCTGAATGGTGGAAGCAATTATTTGGTGAGAGTGAAGGAAAGGACCAAAAAGGACTATATCCTGCTTCTGTCGATTTCTCCACCGATCTTCACTCCATGGGACAATATGTACAAGAAGGACGTCGTGACCTGATTGAAACGGTAGTATCTGTAAAAGAACCTAAAGTAGACATTACCCTTGGTGCAGAAGAGGCAGATCTTGATGGATTGAATTACTTAGCTGGAAAGACTATGGACCATGTGAATAAGAATGCTGCACAGGGTACCGTCCTAGCACATGTGGATGGAGGAGTTCCTAACCTATCTGTCGAGCTGGACCAATTAAATGAATATACCTTCGGTGAAATGGTTTATTTCTTTGAGAAAGCATGTGGAATCAGCGGATTGCTAATGGGAGTAAATCCTTTTGACCAGCCAGGGGTTGAGGCATATAAGAAAAACATGTTTGCCCTCCTAGGTAAACCAGGATATGAAGCAGAAAGAGAAGAATTACAAAAACGTATATCAAAATAATAGTAAAATGAAGGCACTCTTATCTTAGATAACGGATTCTGTTTTCAAGTACAAAACATTAACTAAAGCAGTAATAAGCAGTCCAATTCGCATAGGAATTGGACTGCTTTTTTTGAAGGTATATCCATCCTTATTTTTGTTGAACGACGTTGAAGAAGGGGGATTGAATCCTCTTAACTTCACTTTTGAAGAAAACTTCGTAATAAGAACTCACTTTTAATTAAGCTATGAAAATATCAACTTGGATAAACGATACATTTGAAATCGACAACATAGCCGCACAGCATCTGCGTGGGTTGGCTACTCAACTGCAGGTTTGCCTGGGGCCATTGTATCGGCATAAGGGATGGTTTTGCCATCACTCCTGCTCATTTTGATTATGGCCACATTCTTTTATAAGTTTAGCCAAAATCCGTCCGTGCAATCAATGTTTTATGGGCTTAGGCCTGTTGTCACTGGATTAATCATTTATGCAGCGATTAAATTTGCGACTACAAATGGTGTCATTTCTCTCACTCCGAGCTTTCACCGGGAAGTTTGCTCATTATTTTCGTTTTATCCCTACTAGCACTTTTAAAACTAAAATGGCACCCCGTATACGTTATTTTACTTTCAGGGTTAGTCGGGATTGCTTTATACTCCTAAAGAATACTAGCAGCCGCTTCTCATTTTAATAGAAAGGTTTCTATTAACTAAGCTGAATAAGGCGGAAGACAAAGTAAACTTTCGTCTTTTTAGTACAGTTTCAAAGTGGGATAAAAAAATTAACATAGGTTAAGTAGGTGAAAAAGAGAAAATGAAATAAATATCAGAATACTAAAAATGTTGGTATTCGTTCAAAAGATAAAAAGGAAACCTAAGTTTAATAGAAAGTAGGATTAGTATGATGGACTTTCCTAATAATTTCAAGGGGGTATTTCGTAATGATAAAAAAGTAATCTTGAAAACGGTTTCTTTGATTCTGGTAATGGGTCTACTAGCCGCTTACAGTAGTGCAGAGTCTTCTTCCAATAGCAAAGAAGGCGGAAATGGGATTATACTGTGTTAGATGTTGACCCAGATAACATGGAAAAATTGCTAGCGGATAAACCTTATTATTCTTCCCTTACCCCTGAACCTAGTACGTACCCAGGGCAAGACGAAGAGATATTAATTGGATCATTCTCTTCTATCTTTGTGACACATAAAAAAACGGATAATAAAGTTGTCTATGGATTCCTAAAGGCTATTTGTGATTATAGTGAAGAGTTGAAAACAGTTCATCCGACATTTAATGTGACAGAAGAAAATATTACAGAGGAATCGAGTTGCCGTACCACCCAGGCGCGATTGAGTTTTTTGAAGATCATGGAATTGAATATGAAACCTTAGCAAGGCTTACTCCTTTAGTTCGCTGCTAGTCTGACGGAATCGGTTTAACTCTTTCATGAAATTCAGCCGATTCAGACAGAAATTTTTTTATAACACTAGCCAATTCGGTTGATTACACCTATAAGTAAAATTGTTAAGATATAAATAGTTAAAATATTCTTAATACTACAACTTGAGAGAACGACCATCTTTTTAAATAATAGGAGGTAGAGAGAATGGGAAAAACAATTCGTAAACCAATGACAGGAGAAGAGTATATTGAAAGCCTGCGTGACAATCGTCAAGTTTACTTGCATGGAGAAAAGGTAGAAGACGTCACAACACACCCAGCATTTCGTAACTCAGTGCGCTCCATTGCTCGTTTATATGATGCTTTGCATGATCCTAAGCATTATGACGTATTAACTGCACCAACGGATACAGGCGGAGGAAGTTACACACAAAGATTTTTCAAATCTAGTAAAAGTGCCGATGATTTATTAAAAGCACGTGATGCCATTGCAGGATGGGCAAAGTTAACTTATGGATGGATGGGCAGATCACCGGATTATAAAGGGTCATTCCTTGCTACATTAGGCGGAAATTCCGAGTTTTATGCTCCGTTTGAAGACAATGCGCTTCGTTGGTATAAAGAAGCTCAAGAAAGAAATCTATTTATCAACCATGCGATCATTAATCCGCCAATTGATCGGAATAAACCAATGCATGAAGCTTCAGATGTCTTTATCCATGTTGAAGAGGAAACTTCTGAAGGAATAATTGTAAGCGGTGCCAAGATGGTTGCAACAGGCTCTGCGATCACAAATTACAACTTTGTTGCGTACAACGGAACATTGCCAATTCAAAAAGAAGAATATGCACTTGCCTTCTTCGTACCACAGGATGCACCAGGACTAAAATTACTTTGCCGCCCATCCTATGAGATGAACTCAGCCGTTATGGGCAGTCCATTTGATAATCCGCTTTCCAGCCGATTTGATGAAAACGATGCAGTTCTTGTATTAGATAAAGTATTAATTCCATGGAAAGATGTCCTTATTTATAAAAATATTGAAAAATCAAATCAATTTTTCAAAGAATCCGGATTTGTCAATCTATTCTGTTTCCATGGTTGTACACGACTTGCTGTTAAAATGGACTTCATCGCAGGCCTTGTCATGAAAGCAACCGAAACAACAGGTACAAGCCAGTTTAGAGGTGTTCAGGCAAACATTGGGGAAATCATTGCTTGGAGAAATTTATTCTGGGCTTTCTCAACAGGAATGGCCATGAATCCCGATCAAGGACCTGCAGGAAGCGCTCTACCAAACTTAGAATACGGTCAGTCCTACCGAGTTTTCTCAAACTTAGCTTGGACAAAAGTAAGAGAAATTATTGAAAACATTGTGGCGGGAGCCTTGATTGTTCAGCCTTCTAGTCCGCTTGATTTTAAAAGTCCAGAACTTCGTCCGGTTCTTGACCGATTCTATCGTGGCTCAAACGGTTATGAAAGCCTTGAAAAGAATAAAATCATCAAACTTTTATGGGATGCGGTTGGAACAGAATTTGGCGGAAGACATGGATTGTACGAACGTAACTATACTGGAAATAATGAAGATATTCGTATTCACAACTTATTCACGGCAAGAGGAAATGGCTCTGCCGATGAATTCACAAGCTTTGTTGAACAGTGCATGAGCGAATATGATCTTGATGGCTGGGCAGATGGAACTCCATGGATCAATCCAGATGATGTAAACCAAATCTTGAAAAATAAAGAGCTAGTAAAATAGGAAAACAAGGAAAGGGGGAGAAAGGGAATGCAAGTTATACAGTCAGCCTCGGATCTTCAGCAGAACGGAAAAGGAAGCTTTGTGGCGATTGGAAAGTGGGATGGGATTCATCGCGGTCATCAACAGCTAATCCGTCATATTGTCACAAGTGCCCGAAAGAACAACTGTCAATCGATTGTGATTAGTTTTGACCGGCATCCTCTTTCCCTTTTAAAACCTGGGAGTGAACCTTATCAATTGCAAAGTACAAGGGAACGCAGTGAAATGCTAGCTGCTCTTGGGGTTGATGTTCACCTAGTACTTCCTTTTACTAAAGAATTTGTAAATCTTTCTCCCGAAGCTTTTGTTACAACTGTATTGGGTGAAATAAATGCATATGAAGTCATGATTGGTTATAATTTTAGGTTTGGCAAAAAAAGAAGAGGGACACCAGAGTTGCTTAAAACTCTGTGTGCACCTCTTCATATCAACGTTGAAGTAGCTCCGCCAATATACATTGAAAATGAAAAAGTATCCTCTACATTGATTCGTGAATATCTCCAAAAGGGAGAGGTTGAGAAAGCTTCTAATTTATTAGGAAGACCGGCAATTCTTAATGGAACAGGAAATCTTCTTCCATCCAAAACAGGTGAAGAAGGTAATTGGTTTGAATTATTGCTTGCTCCATCTAGTAGGTTTATAGGGTCGGGAACCTATACGGTCAAAATGGAGAATTGCTCAAACGGTGTATCTGCAAATGCACTTCTCCTTGTAAAGGAGAAAGGAAAATATTTTCTATATGTAAAGAAATCGTTCTTAAGTAAAAGCTCTCAGCCTTTTCGCGTTCACCTACTGTTTCGTGAAAATAAGGATAGACAAATAGGCAAGTATTTACATCAACATATTGAACAGTTAGAGATGACGGCCGAATCATCCAAGAATGAACTTTACTTGTCTATTTAAACCATCGCTAATTTAAATCGTACATGTCGAGAACTCCGTCATTTATATATATTACCAAAATAATCCAAATGTTAATAGGGAGGATTCATTGCAATGGATACAAGATTAGCTGCAATTACCGCCAAATTTACCCAGTATCTTCATGAGCTTGTGGAAGAGTTTCAAGTGACAGAGGAAGAACTTTTTAAAGCAATTGATTTCTTTACTGAAGTGGGAAAAAAGAACCAGTATATGCTCCTTTCCGATGTGTTAGGCATCTCTGTCAAGGTCGATGAGATCACAAATGGTCCGCATCATCATCATCTTGAGGTGACACACCATAATGTCGAAGGACCGCTTTATCGTGATGGTGCTCCATTACTGAAGACTCCTGCCAATATTTGCCCAGAATATTCGAAAGGCGATGTGTTAGTCGTAAGCGGTCAGGTTTTATCTAATGACAAACAACCCATTGCTCATGCTGAGCTTGATGTATGGCAAGCAAATGAGCATGGTTATTATGAAAATGAAGACCAAGACCAACCGGAGTTCAATCTTCGCGGCAGAGTTCAATGCGATGCTGAAGGCCGTTTTGAAGTTCAAACCATCGTTCCTGCTCCATATGAGATTGGAAGAACAGGCCCTGTCGGGGATCTATTGAAAAAAGTTGACCGTCATTCGTGGCGACCAGCTCATATCCACTTTAAAGTGTCTGGTGAAGGATTTGATTCGATTACCACTCAATTATTCATTCCAGATGATCCATGGATTGAATCCGATTCCATCGGTGCTGTAAAGGAATCTCTCATTTTGAAATTTGAAACATGTGAAAACGAGTCTGAAATGCTAGAGAGAGGACTTGACAAACCATTCTTTAAAACGAATTACAATTTTACCCTTCCTCCAAAAGTGGATGCACCTGCACAAGAAAAAGAAATCTCTCATTTATAAAATAGGCCGTATGACTTTGGAAATGAAACTATAGGTTCCTATTAAAAAACGATAAACATCCCCTTCGCTGCCTCTAGAGGAGGGGATTTCCTTCTTTAATAAGTAAAAGGTTTGTACTCGGTAAAAAGAAAATTTAAAATATTACTTATAGAGTGAAAAAGAAGGTCTTCTCTTGTAAAATTTGAAAGATAAGGATGAAATACGATGAATCAAGTATTCAGTTCCTATAAATTGCCTGATATTGATTTTCAACCCGGTCAAATTATGTTTAAAGGAGAGCGCTTTGTTTTGATGAATGCGGAAGCACTCGGAATGCTAAGCCGTGATCTGATTTCCACATTAGGTCGTGAACGGGCAAAAGCCTTTCTACTCCGTTATGGATGGGAGTGTGGATATAAAGATTCTATCTCCATTAAAAATCTATATCCCCAAGCAACGATTGAATTTCTACATAACCAGGCCCCGATTTACCATATGCAGGAAGGTGTTGCAAAGGTTCAAGTTAAACATTTACATGCTGACCTTGAGAAGGGAAGCTTTTCCATGGTAGGAATTTGGCACGATTCCTATGAAGCCACCCAACATATTCAAAACTTTGGGATTGAAAACGAACCTGTCTGTTGGACGCTCGTTGGGTACGCGAGCGGGGTCTCCACGGCCATTTTTGGCAAAAAAATTATCTATAAAGAAGTAACCTGTATTGGTCGTGGAGATGATGAATGCCGTTATGTCGGGAAAACGGTGGATGAATGGGGAAGTGAAATTGAATCAGAATTAGTCTATTACAATGGGACCAAGATTGCGGAAGAATTAGAAGAAGCACATTTAAAAATAAAGGAACAAAATAAATTGCTTCAACAGATCATGGATACACATGAACAACTGAATCAGATGGTCTTATCCGGTCGTAGCAGGCAGGATATTATAGATATGATCGGACAGCTTCTTCAGTCTCCAATCGTCTTTCAAGATAAATACTTTCGGTTGCTGAATTCATGGCTACCACCAACAGAAAATACACCGATTGATCAATACCTCCTTGATCCCATGAAAAAAGGGTTCTCTGAATTACAAATGACTTTAAGTAGATTAACACAAGAAAAGCAGGCTGAGGATTTAGCCTTTTCTGATCGACCCGATTTCCCAAAACGAACCGTCGTACCTATTATTGTAAATGATGATGTAATGGGCTACTTGTCCGTTATCCATGTGGATGGTACCGATCAAGAAATGAGACGTATGATCACAGAACGAGCCGCACAAGCACTGGCATTCGATTTATTAAAGGAAATTACGGCATTGAATACCGAGAACAAGTTAAAAGGGGACTTTCTCGACGAACTTGTTTCCGGTTCCTCTTCTCTTGGTTCATTAGAAAAAAGAGTAAACTATATGGGTTTTGACTTTCACAAAGCTCATCGATTTATGATCATTCAATTAGATGAGAGTTCAGCTCAAAGGAATCCTGCGAAAAATGAGTATGAACTCAGGATGGATTTACGGAAAGAACTGATCAATATTGTTCGCTATCAAATACCTCCGTCCATTAAAGACGTTTTAATTGTCGAGAGGAGAGGGAAGATCATTTTATTAGCACCTACCCACTCAAATGGATTAAATTTAATGGAAATCGGAAAGACACTTCAAAAGCGGAAGAAAGACCTTTTAAAAAATGTCAGAATGTCGATCTTCATTAGCCGTGAGTCCTCCCATATTAGTGAATTGAAACCATTATTTGAAGAGTGTACAAATACCATTGATATCATGGCTCGACTAAAACGAGCTGGCGAAATTTACAATGTTGAAGACATGAATCTATTCGATCTGTTATATGCAGGACGGGAACAAGATAAGCTTCATCAATTTGCGAATCAAACATTGGAAAAACTGCTGGAATATGAGGAAGATTCAGGTGGAAATAACTTGCTTTTAACTCTTCATGTTTTTCTCGCTAATGATTGCAACTTGCAAAAATCTGCAAAAGACCTTAATGTCTCTTTAAGTGGATTAAAGTATCGAATTCAACGCTTAAAAGATATAGGTGAAATTGATTTTAACGATGGAGATCAAAAATTTAATTTGCAGCTTGCCTTACGTGTTCTCATTGCAAATGGAATGATTCACGTTTAGGAAATGTATGGATCGTTTTATACCTGCTTTTTATCTTTGTCCATCTTCGCTCATCAAAAAAGTAGAGATTTTAGGAGGTCTATTTTATGAAAAGGTTTTTATATGAATCACAGCCCAGTCGAATTGTTTTTGGGGACGGGGCTATAAAAGAGATAGGAAAAGAAATCCAGCTTCTTGGGATGAAAAATGCTTTGGTCATTTCGACACTAGGAAAAAATGGGATGGAACTTGCGGGTAAGGTCGCAGCCTTACTCGGCGATCTTTGTCAAAGTATCTATCCAAAGGCCATTCAGCATGTACCAATCGAAAGTGTGATTGAATCAGTAGAATATGTTAAAAAGAATCAGATCGACGGTCTTATTACTGTCGGTGGAGGTTCCCCGATTGGTCTTGCCAAGGCCATCGCCTTAGAAACCGAACTTCCAATTTTAGCTCTCCCAACAACCTATGCCGGTTCAGAAATGACACCTGTATGGGGGATAACGGAAAATGGAGTGAAAAAAACAGGGAATAATGTGATTGTTAAACCCAAAACCATTCTTTATGATCCTGAACTCACAACGACTATCCCTGCCAAGTTGTCTGTTACAAGTGGAGTAAATTCAATTGCCCATTGTGTTGAAGCTTTATATTCACAAAATGCAAATCCAATTACTTCTCTTCTAGCTGAAGAGGGGATAAAGTCTTTTGTAAAAAGCTTGCCTAAGATTGTTGAGAATCCCAATGATTTAAGTGCACGGTCTGATGCTCTTTATGGAGCTTGGTTAGGGGGAACCGTCTTAGGAACTGTTGGAATGGCCCTTCATCATAAACTTTGCCATACATTAGGAGGAACCTTTAAACTTCCACATGCCGAAACTCATACGGTAGTGCTGCCATATGCGATTGCCTACAATGCAGAATATACGCCGAAAGCCATCCAATCGATTTCAAGAGCATTAAATTCAGATATTCAGGATGTGGCCGGTACACTGTTCGACCTCATTCAGTCATTAGGAGGACCAGTATCCTTAGAAAGCATTGGGTTTAATGAGGAAGATATTGAAAAAGCAGCTGATTTGGCTACCAAAAATCCTTATTATAATCCTCGACCTATTGAGATAGAAGCGATTAGGGACTTGCTTGAGGATGCGTTTTATGGAAAACGACCGGGACCAATACCGAAAAGAGTATAATAAAAATAAGCAGGAAGCATTATCAAAAAATGGGTTGACTTACCGAGGAAAAAAACGGGTCCAAATCGTACGTCGATTAGTACCCGTTTTTTTGATGTATCTTTTAACATAATATTTTAGCTCGGATTTAGTATTGGTTGTCAAGATATCCCTATTTGTTTAGTAAAATTAATACTAGTATTTGATTTTCATACGGGGGGATTGGAATGAAGGAGTTACGTTTATTAGTAGGTTCTACAAAATTTCCTAATATCCGCAGATGGGCAGATAGGATTTGCTATCAACAGAAAAGAAGATTGTATGGAGCCACATTATCCTTATCAAAATGGAGATGCTAATGGTTATATCCACATTCAAAACCACGAAGAATTAGCTGTATATTAGCAAAACAGATAGGAGCAATGACAAAAGCAGAATTTTTTAGTTGTTATAATGTTGGCCCAAAAGATTCTTGGAAAAATGATTATATTAGGTATTTGGATAGAGATAGAGAAATTAAAAGAGCTTTATTGGAAACTGGAATTCAGTTAAGCATTAATAAAGAGGTTAAGTTTTATACGGAACCTGGATACTATGAGAGAACTCCTATCAAGCATAGTAAACGATTTTTGGAATTGTTTGGGGGAATTTAACGGACAACTTTAAAATAGAATGCCTAATTCAACAAAACGCACCCAATATCTATAATTTAATAAGGAAGTAAATTATTAAGTCTAAAAACGCTCAAATAAACATCTCTGAGCGTCTTTGCTTACAATGTTATTAGCATTTTTCTCTCCCGTACCTGAGCCCGTTAATCCATGCTTGCTTCTTATTTTCTATTTACAGATAAAGGAACAGTGAGGCGGGCGTATTCTAGACTAAGCTCCGTCGTCCTTTTTGTTCAGTTGTACTATGTTAAAGAAGGGGTAATAAACTCTACAGGGATTCTAACAAAATGGCCATGCCCTGACCGCCGCCTATACAGAGTGTTGCTAGGCCAAATTGTGTTTTTCGAGCCAACATTTCATGGATAAGCCTTGTGATGATGACCGCACCTGTTGCACCTAGTGGATGTCCGAGCGCAATAGCGCCGCCGTTGACATTTACTTTGTTGATATCCATATCAAGTTCTTGTATCACTGCAAGTGATTGCGATGCAAAGGCTTCATTTAATTCAATTAATCCAATATCGTTTAAATGGAGGCCGGTTTTTTCTAGAAGCTTTTTCACCGCCGGAACGGGGCCAACTCCCATGTAACGAGGATCGATTCCCGCTATTGCCCAATTGCTCACCTTTGCTAGTGGCCTTAAACCAAGTGATGTCGCTTTTTCTTTTGTCATTAAGAGGAGTGCACTTGCACCGTCATTACGGCCACAAGCATTTCCAGCGGTAACTGTCCCATCCTTTTTAAAAACTGGCTTTAAACTTGCGAGTTTTTCTAACGTTGTTTCGCGCATATGTTCATCTTTACTAAATAGGAAAGATTCCCGTTTGTTTTTTACTTCAATCGGGGCGATCTGGGAACTAAATCTTCCAGCTTCCCATGCTTGTTTCGCTCGTTTTTGGCTTTCTAAAGCGAAAGCATCTTGGTCTTCACGGCTAATATCGTATTTCTCTGCCACGTTTTCAGCAGTTACGCCCATCCCTAAATCTTTCCCATACATTTCAATTGGCTGTTGGCCATTTTCAAGATTGGAATCGACGGTATAGGGATTGCCTTCTCCAAACCGAGCATTTCGAAGATAGATGGGCGCTCGACTCATATTTTCAGTACCGCCCGCAATGACCACTTCATCAGGGTGAAAGGCAAGATGTTGGACCCCAGAGACAACCGCTTGGATGCCAGAAGCACAAAGACGATTTACCGTTTGGGCGCTCGCCGATATAGGAATCCCAGCACGAAGACTAGCAACACGAGCGACATTGGAGGACTCTGTTGATTGTCGCACCTCCCCCATGATGACTTCATTGACCATTTCTGCTTCAAGTCCAGTAGATGCAAGAACATCCTTAATGACAGCTGCGGCTAAATCCCCTGAATTTATTGACTTTAAACTTCCTCCAAATCTTCCAACCGCTGTTCGCTTCGCTTCAACAACTACATAATCATATCCCATATTATAAAAAACTCCTTTCCATTACACTTGATAGTTTGATAGGGTAGTAGAGACAATATATTCAGCTGGTGTCATCTCTTTCAGTTCCTGTTCCGTCATGTCCTCAGTCAACTCTTCTAAAATCATTTTTCCGTTTTCGAATCGAAACACCGCATATTCAGTTATTAAGAGACTCACTACATTTTTGGCTGTAATCGGGAACGTACAGCTTCGAAGGATCTTAGGCTCCCCGCCTTTTGCACAATGCTGAGTGGTGACAATCACCTTTTTTGCCCCAGCCACGAGGTCCATCGCACCGCCAACGCCGAGAATTTCTTTTCCTGGGACGGCCCAATTCGCGATATCCCCATTTTCTGCTACTTGTAAGGCACCAAGGATTGCAACATCTACATGTCCTCCACGGATCATGCCGAATGATTCGGAGGACGAAAAATAGGAAGCTCCGACCTGAGCGGTAACGGGCAGTTTCCCGGCATTAATGATTTCTGGATCTAACTCTTCTTTCGAAGGGGTAGGACCTACTCCAAGCAGCCCATTTTCTGTATGCAAAAAGACGATTTTCTCCTTTGGCAAGAAATCAGCGACCAAAGTTGGAATCCCTATTCCTAAATTGACAATATTGCCATCGTTGATTTCCTTTGCCGCTCTAATCGCCATTTTTTGTTTACTGTTCATTTGGATTAACTCCCTTCACAATGTAGTTCACAAATAAATGAGGAACGACAATTTCTTCTGGATTTAATTCTCCTACTTCAACAATTTCTTCTGCTTCTACAATCGTGATTTTTGCCGCTTTTGCCATATCAGGATTAAAGTTACGGGCAGTTTTTGAAAATATGAGGTTCCCATATCGGTCGGCTTTCTTTGCTTTTATTAGGGCAATATCTGGACATAATGGAAGTTCAAAGACATATTCTTCTCCGTTCAGGATCCGTGATTCTTTGTTTTCAGCAAGAAGCGTACCAGCTGATGCTTTCGTATAAAATCCCCCAATCCCGGCACCACCAGTGCGAAGTCGTTCTGCGAGCGTACCTTGTGGGACGAGTTCGATTTCAAGCTTGCCTTCATTTACATATCGGACAGCATCAATGTTGCTTGTAAAATACGAACCAATTGCTTTGGTAATTTTATTTTGCAGTAAAATCTTCCCAAGGCCTTTACCGTCAGGTTCCCCGAGGTTATTACTAATGATGGTTAACCCATAAACAGGATGGTCTCCTAGCGCTTCAACTAACTGTAATGGACAGCCAACTAAACCGAATCCGCCGACAGCGATAGTATTTCCATCTTTTATAAGCGAGATTGCTTCATGAACTGAGACAACCTTATTCATTTTTTACTCCTCCTTTTAAGATGAAAAGCTATTTCTCTAATCATAGTTGAATTTTGCTTAATGTTAATGTACACTATGCGTATGATTATACGGATAATGTAATATGATTTTATTATAAAAACTTTTCAGAAAATAATCAACGGTATTGTTTAGCTTTTTGAGAAATGAAAAAATTTTATTAAAAATGACAAAAAAGAGAGGGGATTGGATGAAAAAAGCAGAATCAAATTATTTCGTAAATTCTGTTGCGAAGGGGTTTGCTGTATTAACGGCTTTTGACTCTAGTAACAATACAATGTCGCTGAGTGATCTAGAAAAGAAAACAGGAATTAATAAGGCTACGGTAAGAAGATTTGCTCTTACCCTCGTTGACCTCGGATATCTTACCTTGACTATCGATAATAAATTCAAGCTAAGGCCAAAAGTCTTGGATCTCGCTGCTCATTATTTAGAATCTCTTAACTTGCCAGATTTAGCGCATCCAATTCTTGAAAGAATCTCATCAACCATCAAGGAATCGACCAATGTTGCTATAATAGATGGAGCTGAAATCGTTTATGTACTCCGGGTGAGTGCGGCTATAAGGATTATCGGTACTAATTTAAGAGTTGGTTCGAGGCTTCCATATTACGCGACTTCCTTAGGGAAAGCACTCGTTGCTTGGCTGCCAGCGGAGGAGAGAAAAAAGATTTGGGAAACTGCAAAAGTAGAAGCTTTCACGGAACACACGATAACTGACTTCGATAAACTGGAAGCCAATTTTGAAGATTGCCGTAGGAATGGCTATGCAGAGGGAAACGATGAATTAGAAGTAGGTCTTCGTTCCATTGCCATCCCGATTTTCAATAAAAAAGGCGAACCCATTGCCGCTATCAATGTTTCCACGAATTCTATGAGGACCTCTGAGGAAAAAATTAAAGAAGTATTTTTTCCGTTATTAAAAGAAGGAGCAGAAGAGCTTAACAGGCTTGTGAATACGTTTAGTTAGGAAACAAAAATGATTTTTACTTTCTTTACAATTCAACAAAGTGTAGTCCTATGTTTGTTGGATTTTAAGTTTAAAAAAATAATGAGGAAGCAAAGGGGGGATATGCTCCCTTTTTTGTATTTAAAAAAGGCAAAGAAAGCAGTTCTCGTCAATGTAGTCTCAAAGCGTTAGAAAAAATGACCTATCTTTTTCGGACAGTTGGTTCATGAAAAATCAGAACAGAATGGTCAGTTACAATGAATAAAATTTTAGGTATATTTAGTTCAATAGTTGGAATTTTTTGATTATTGCAAAAGGAGGTATAATGGTTTTTTACTATATTCACCGTATAAATGCTTTAAATTTTATTGAATACGCTTACAAGGAGGATGTAGATGAACAAAGTACATGATCACTCATATGAATGGAAGGCGATTTTATTACTTTCCATTGCATTTGGTTTAGTAGGGTTAGATCGTTGGATTATATCTCCATTGTTCCCAGTTATGATGGAGGATCTAAATTTAAACTATCAAGATTTAGGGAATATAACTGCTATTCTAGCAATCTCATGGGGAATATTCTCGATACTCCTAGGGGGAATTTCAGATAAGATTGGACGAAGGAAAATTCTGATTCCATCCATGCTTGCCTTTTCTCTACTAGCAGGGTTGAGCGGCCTTGCGGGTGGCTTAATGAGTCTATTATTGATAAGAGCCATGATGGGAGTTTTTGAAGGTGCGTTTACACCAGTAAGTATCGCCTCCACACAAGAAGCTTCAAATCCTAAACGGAGAGGATTTAATATGGGGCTTCAGCAAAGCGCCTTTGTTTTATTTGGTTTAGGACTAGGACCGATATTTGCTACCCAATTATTAAAGATTGTTCCTTCATGGCATTGGGTATTTGTTCTTGTTTCGATTCCTGGCTTTATCGTTGCCTTTTTATTATATAAGGTCATTAAAGAGCCTGAGCACGTTCAATTGAATAAAAAAGAGACGAAGGAAGTAATGAAAAAGATAGAATGGAAAGATTTATTTAAACACCGAAATGTTTGGTTATGCATGTTTGGACTATTTGGAGTCATGACGGCTCTTTTCGTTATCAGTGCAATGATTCCAAACTATCTTACTGACTACTTACAACTATCAATTAGTGAAATGGGATTTGTTACATCTGCTGTAGGATTTGGAGGATTCATTGGTGCACTAGTTCTTCCTGGAATCTCTGATAAACTTGGACGTAAACCTGTCCTCATGACAGCCTTATTAGTAGCTATTGGAATGATTTTATTATTTATGAATACTGGAGCTAATGCTGCTCTATTATTTCCTTTACTTTTTATCATCGCTGGTTGTATTTTTGGCTGCCTTACTATGCTTGCGGGACCGGTTACGACTGAATCTGTTCCTCCTGCTTTAGTCGCATCCGCAGCAGGAATTCCCATTGGAGCTGGAGAAATCTTTGGCGGCGGAGTATCTCCTGTCATTGCAGGATTTGTAGCCCAAAATTATGGAATTGAACACATTTTACTGATCTCAATCGTAGGATTAATCGTTTCTCTAGTCATCTCTGTATTTTTAATCGAAACAGCACCGGCAAAAATGAAACGTACGACTGAAATTGGTGATGTCAAAATAATTGAATCATAAAAGTTAAGAAAGCAAAGGTATGGACGGATCACTGAAAAGTTGCCTTTTTAATCCGTCCTTTTCTTGGAAAATAGTTAAAAAGCAATTCTATTTATCTGCTAAAGTGGATTTTTAATCAATGACAATTTGATTTTTTTAAGACATGGTAACCCTTTGTTTTTACTTTCAGAATATCTAATCATACTCACTAGATATGGAGGTTGTTCAAATGAAGTTGAAAAAAATTGAGGACCGTCTACCAAATGAAATGGTTGAATTATTACAAGGAAAAACACTAGTCATGCTAAATGTTTATGACGAAGAATTAGGTCGAGTTATTTCGAGTGCATTATCATGGGTGTTTGCACTTGATGATAAGACAATCCGATTTGCGGTCGATCATAAATCGCGTCTAGTAGATTTAGGAGCTTTAAATGCAGAAATGGTATTTACCTTTATCGGAATGAACAAGGTTTATTCCATATCTGGCAAATCAGGAATTAAAAAACGAATAACAGAAGAAATCACAATAAAAATGGCGATCATTGAGGTGGAGATTGACGAAATCAGAGACATTACTTTTTATGGCGCTGAAATTACCCAAAATCCAAATTTTAGAAAAACATATAATGAAAAGCTTGTGAAGAAACTAGATGAAGAAGTGCAAAAAGAGATTATAAGTGCATAGTTTTGGCAATAATTCACGGATAACTGGGGTCAGTTCGTGCGGACGAGTCTAGGTCGTAACATATAGCGGGTAAAATTCCCGTCGAGTATGAACTAGCCATTCACTCGTAGCGAGTCTTGGAGGGCAGCGGGTAACCGCTGTCTTTAAGCGTAGACAGTTAGGTAATGGGCTGAAAGCCGTTAGGTTGAAAGGATTGAGCTTTTCGAAAACCCAAATTCAGAAGGGCAGATGCGTTGGTCTGTGCAGAAAGCAACATTTCTATCATCGTAAGTGGCAAGAGGATAGAAACCTTCTCGGAGTCATTGACCTTGGCACGTTACACATTGATATGTTACTGCAACTCGGGAGAGCCTGCAGTTCTTTTCGCATTTTAGCGAAGAGTATGGTGTACAGGCGATACAAAGTGAAGAAACCAAATGTCTCTCAGGCAGTCGGATAACAGCGTAGTAACAATGAAGTCGGGTAATGCTGAGTGAGGAAAGGCTGTTACTTGTCATTGTTCTTACTAGGGACACATTAACTACACACAGAGGTAGTAGATAAATTAATGGAAACAAAACTATTGAGAATAGCGGAACTAGTAAAATCTCACCCAGAAATGAAATTTACTTCACTTGCGCATATGTTAAATGAAGATGCGCTTAAACAATGTCATAATGAACTTCCAAATTAGAAAGCAACAAGGGTAAATCGAACAACAAGAGAAGAATATAGGGGACATATAGATGAAAACATTCAATAATTAGTCAAACGGCTGAAAACGAAAGGATATCGTCCAACACCAGTAAGAAGAGCATATATTCCTAAAGCAGGTTCGAGTAAGAAGCTCCCATTAGGAATACCTGAATATGAAGATAAAATAGTAATGTAGTTGATATATCTTCCTTCCAAGTAGAAATTTAGGATTTTCGGAGCATCGTGACAATTTCGCTTTGGACGAAAACCAAAGGAAGAATCAAGGAAGTCTTGTTCATAGATGGCATTCAGTATTTTCGCTATCGCTCTCTGAGAATAAAGCCGTTCAGGTAAGTAAATAACTAAAATCCTTCTATATGCTAGCTTATTCGCAGTATTGCTGTTTATATCGTTATGATCCTGTTCGAGCACAGTATGGTGTCTGAAAAGAACTGATGGAATCTCCCTTTAATCCCATGATAGTCCGCATTTTACGCATTGGGTACTGCTTTGAAAGTTCTTTTAAATCTGTAATTGTTATGTGTATAAATTTGAGGTGTGGATAAACTTTTATGCCTAAGTAACTTTTGAATGGTCACCAAATGAGCCCCCTCTTGAAGAAGATGAGTAGCACAGTATGCCACAATTTATGTGGAGTCATTTTTTTTCTAGATTTTAGCTGTTTCTCTGCATATTTTTTGACCATCTATTGAATTTTGCGTGGAGTAAGTGCCCCTCCTTTTTTGCTTACAAAGAGTTCTGAAATCTCACTAGTTCTAGAAACATATTTTGCTTAATAGTCAGTATCCTTTTATGGAAAAAAGAGGCTGCTGATCTGGATGGATTGAATTATCTAGCTGGAAAAACCATGGACTATGTTAACAAGAATGCTGCTCAAGGAACGGTTTTAGCTCATGTAGATGGAGGAGTTCCTAACCCATCTGTCGAGCTGGATCAACTAAATGAATATACTTTCGGTGAATGGTTTATTTCTTTGAAAAAGCATGTGGAATCAACGGTTTGCTAATGGGATAAATCCTTTTGACCAGCCGGGTGTAGAGGCATACAAGAAGAACATGTTTGCCCTCCTTGGAAAACCAGGATATGAAGCAGAAAGAGAAGAATTACAAAAACGGATTTCTAAATAGTAGTAAATGAAAGTACGCTTGTCTAAGATTATAAAGGTTTTTGAATGCTTTCTTATTAAAAGACACAAGAATGGACGTATGAATTGGCATACGTCTTTTTCTACTCTTGCTGGTTACTCGATTAAGGCCAAAACATCCTATGTAAAAGGGAGTGAAATTTAGCTCAAAAATCCAGGGGAACTTCATTTTGATGCATTACGGTGAACCGTATCACAAGTTTTTATATAAATAAGGTTTTGTATTCATCGCCCATTACTATTGGGAGTTTTACTTTTTTATATACCAACAACGGTGCCAATACGACTGTCATTTCGCACGTAACTTAAGAAAAGCACTTTAAAACGGAACCCTTTATCTAGGATTAACGGGTCTATTATCGAGTATAAAGCATAAATATCACGATTAGCAGTCCGATTCGCATATGTACGAATTGGACTGCTTTTTTTGGTGCGCCCGGCATGGGCTATAACTTGGTGGTGAAAGTCCACTACAGGCTTGGCAGTAGGAACTGTTAGCCAATGGCAAGGGTGTCCACCGTGAGGTGGAATCTGAAGGAAGCCGGAGACAAAATCCCGAACTGACGAACAGAAACTGTATACAAGGCTGAATTGGAATGGACGAGTTTGCCAAACAAAACAAAGTCCGATAACTGCACGAGTTCCATACAGTAAATACAGCAGTTACATGGGAGGAAGGTTATAGCTCTTACCCGGGGAGGTCTTACAAGGGTTCCCGGCAAGAGAGATGGAACATCTCACAAGGAACAAGTTTGTCAGTGATGGCAGACTGAATTGTAAGAAGTCAGCAGAGGTCATAGTAATTCTTAAAGAATGAAGGACCGAACAATAATAATCTTGAAGGAATATGGAGGTAAGGACAGTGCAAA
>NZ_JAMBOH010000041.1 GCF_023715505.1 Neobacillus cucumis
TTTCATATGAAGACGGTGCTGAGCCTTCCAAGCAATACGTTGTGCTTCAGGATCTTGACCTTCTTGCCGTTTAAGTAATTCACCTTTAAGAGAAGGTCGATGACGATAAGACCAACAGATTTCTACACATGGAACGCCGAACCTGAGAATTTCCCGTCTTAGTAATAGAACCTTGCCAACGATTTGATCCACTAGAGTATTCTTTAGGAACGAGTCCAGCATAGGACATCAGTTGTCTTGGGTTAGAAAAGCGAGAAAACTGTCCGATTTCAGCTACTAAAGTAACGGCAGTGACCTCTGCGACACCTCTCAAAGTTTGAAGTGCTTGAATTACAAGTGCATGTTCACTTTGAAGAGCTTCTTCATGGATTTGAGCTTCGATTCGTTTCATACGATCTTCAACTACATTGATTGCATGTAGGTATTCTTGAAAAACAATACGTTGGGAAGTTCTTTCAAATGTTAATCGTTTTAACCATTCGCGATGTTTGACAGACCAATTTCTAACCCCTTGAGGGGGACGTATTTCATGACGAAGTAAGAAGTGAACAAGTCTCTGACGAGAACTTTGTAAATCCTCACGAGCATCATGACGAGCACGAATTAAGTCTCTCAATGCTTCATGGTCTTCATCTGGAACCCAAACAGAAGTAAGCTCTCCAGCACGAAGTAGCTGAGCTAATCTAATTGCATCCCTTTTGTCTGTTTTTACTCGATCTCCTGAACGCTTTGGAATAAGGGTAGGTGCTACAACCATACATTCTATGTCCATAGATAGAAGTAATCGGTAGATTCCGTATCCAGAAGATCCAGCTTCATAACAAACTAATAGATTTTTAGGATCGCCTAAACTTTTCATTAATTTGCGAATGTTTTCTGGTTTATTTGGTATGGTACCATGAAATCTAGGCTCTCCACGACCTGAATCAGCAATCGCAACAGCAATAGTATCTTTAGAGGCGTCTAAACCAACAAATTTTTGTACATCCTTCATAATAATCGGCTCCTTTTCGTGTGTAGCTCTACACTTGGTTTTGATTTGGGTAGTAACATTATGACCAAGTGCAACCTACGTTAAGCGATGGGAGCCGTTTCGTTCATTATGACTAACGGGTGCATTTGTTTAAGAAGAATAATAATAACTATGGACATTAATTAGGGTTTCAAGTACTTCCAATATCGTTCTCCTGTAAAGGATCTTAGTGTTGTTAAGGGATGTACTTACAGTCTTAGTAACAGCGACAAATATGTAACGGAGATATTTATTCGATACACTCTCAGTTGTAGAGGAGCTTATTTGTTGGTCGTCATTATCAATTGAAAACAAGTTGGTGGGATAAATACTTTTAGGTTATGCGGGTTACTGACTATGAAAATACCCCACCCCTGTCCCCAGAAAACAAGATTATTCTTGATTCTAGGGACAGAGGAAGTAGTATTTATCATGGGGTATATACTTTAGTGCAAAGCTGGGAACCCGGATGATGCTGCTGTTTAATACCTGAATTTCTTCACCTTGTCATTTGCTTTTAAAGCATATGCAGTTTCGCCCGCATATATCGTGACAAGCACCGTTGGCCGTAACCAATCGAAACTCCACCGAACCGTTACTTGCAAGGAGCCGTTCCCGCTCCCTCTCCAGCAATCCGTTCCAAACAGCAGAAAGACCTTGACTAATGATTGCTAGTGCTGATTTTCTTTGTCGCATTGGCTCAGCTCACCTGACCTCTTTTTTAGCGTGACTTAAGGGCGCTCCCACGGCTATGTTTTTCTCCGGTTTCTCTTCTGTCGGAACCGGCAAGAGACGGCGTTTTTTTACAGAGGTTGCAGCTCTGACCCATTCGGGATTTAACTCTGTCGTAAATACAACCTTTTGAGAAATAAAGTACAAGATTTTATTAGAGCATTTTAATATCAATGAAATGTAATTGGAAAATAACAAAAGTAAAACTATTAATAACTCAAGATGAGAGGACCAAAAGGTTGCTTTTTAAATAAAAGGATATGATTTTTTGTAATAGATAGTAAAATACTGGATTAGGAGGTAATGTTTATGAAACTAACAAATCTAACTATCAGAAATTTTAAAGGCATTAAGGAACTAACTATAGACATAGAAAACATATCAATAATTATTGGCCCTAATAACTGTAGTAAGAGTACAGTATTAGAAGCATTGTGTAAGTTTGGATCCAGCGACACAATGCTGGAAAAAAACCTTTATCATAGACACAACACTTCTAATCCAATTAGTTTTCATGCTACTTTTTCAGATTTAACAGAGGAAGAAATAAATCTTCATGGTATTAGAGCGTCGCTTCATGGACCAACCGGAAAGTTTATTGTAAGGGCGGTATATCGTTTGGGAGAAAAGGTAGAACGTGCATCAAAACTCTCAGGAAATGAGGAACACGACCTCGGAAGCGAAGGCTGGGATGGAAAAATGGGAGGGGGGAAAAATGGAACCCATTTTTTAAGCGCGTTTCCCGAGGTAATCTACATACCAGCGGTTAAAAATGCCAATGATGATATAAAAGATTCTTCTCCTTATATGAAAACCTTGTACGCTTTGTATAAAGATGTTATTCGAGGACTAGATGAATATAAAGAAGCTAAAGAGAAAACACAGCTATTACAAGATAAAATCAATTCACATGATAACGAAAAAATCAAATTCTTTGAGGAAGAGGTGCAAGGTTTCTTAAAAGAAGTTACTTCAACCAAAATTAGATTTAATGTGGACGTCAACCCGCTGGACGAAATAGTGAGTACTTCCTTAAAACCTAATTTTGACTTTAATGGGCTAGAAACTATGCTGTCGCACCAGGGTAATGGAGTGCAACGGACATTTATGCTTTCGATACTTAAAGGGTTTAAGATGTACATGAAAAAATACCAAGGAGAGGAGAAAGGAGTAAATCGCCCTTTAATAATTGCTATTGAAGAACCCGAGTTATATCTCCATCCTCATCTTGCAAGAGTTTTTAAGGAAACACTCTATAGCCTGGCAGATGAGGGTTTCTTTCAAGTTTTGGCAACATCCCATTCACCAAATTTCATTGATTTAGCTAAGCCGCACAGGACATTAGCTAAGCTTTCGTTGAATGAGGATAAAAATGTTGTAGTTAGTCAGGTGAACTCGGATATTTATGGCTTACCGAGTCATGAAAAAGATAAATTTCAAGCATTATTAAGATTTAACCCGTATGTTAATGAAATATTTTTTGCCAATAACGTAATTTTAGTTGAAGGCGATACCGAAGTTGTTGCATTAAAAATAATCGGTGAAAAGCTAGCTAGTAGTGGAGACTTGGATAGTGAAATTTACAATAGAACATCTGTGGTAAACTGTGCAGGGAAAGGCACAATGTATGTCGTATTGAACGTCCTCAATAACTTTGGAGTTCAATATACCTGCATACACGATTTCGATATGACTGAACGCAATAAAAAAGGAGAAATAAAGACAGTAGCAGCGCTTAAAAAGGTACTAACTTTAAATCATAAAATTGAGAGGCTATGCGATATAAAAGGTAACAAAAAGTTTGTTTTTCAATATACATTTGAGGAAGAAATGCCGCCGGATTATGAAAAAGGAAGTTCCAAGTCGTTTGCTGCCTATGAATATCTACAGGGGAAAGAACTCCTTGAAATGCCTCAAAGGCTTTTGAATATCGTAAAATCAGCATATGGTATTCAGCTGCAACAGGAACTTGATCACAAAAACTCCACTGTTTTAGAGTATTATAATTGGGATAACTTGAATCAAGCCAAATCCGAATGGGTTCCGCCGGATGACTCAGAATTTATTATTGCTGTTTGGAAAGGGCTTGAAGAGCAAGAGCAACCTGAACCGGTTGTATAAAGACAAAGGATTTCTACCGATAACTCTTGTGTTACTGCACTGCGGTCCCAACTGTAAATGGCCGGACCAAAGCACTCACCATCTCTAGTGTTGCCACATACAATCAACACATGTGGAATGTGTAACAAAAGCGATGCATATAAAATTTGCATCGCTTTTGTTATAAGAATCATCAACTCGATTTCATCATTGACCGGCTAACAACATGCTAACATTTTGCTAACGAACTACAATAAATCACAGTAAATCTAGGTTAAAGATGTTACACGCAGCACCTGCAGAATGCGGATTCTATGCGACTTTCTTCTAATGCGGTTAAAAATGTTACAGCATAAAACTATATGGGCGGCATGATGTAATTAGAGTAAATCTCTGTTATCGTTATATCAAAGTTTTACCGGTAAAAGTTATTATTTGCCCTCGTTCTCTAAACATGAAAAAAAAGAAAAGATATTATTTGAGAAGGTCTTCCATCTGTTTGCTAAAACGGTTGGGAGGCCTTTTCTTTCATATTGGTGCTCATAGGGTTGGATTAAGACCATTGGAGATAAAGAGAGAGTAACGCAGGTATCCGTCACTTGTACTAGATAATGCACTTAAGCAGGTTCAGTGAACCTACGCAAACACTTTTTTTAATTACAAAAAGCGTCCAGCCATTTTCAAGTATTATAATAAACTTAGATAATTGCTAATTCGATAATTTATGTTAAAGGCTGCTTACAGCTCGTTTATGAGCTTGGCGGTCTTTTGTCATTTTATTTATATGTCTTATACATACTATTATTATGATAAAACCTGGAGGAGATCATGAGGAAAGGCAAATTTAGTTTACAAGCCATTATAATTATATTTGTATGCATTGTCGTCGCTTTATCACTTGGAATAACGGATTTAATAATAAGCAAAAGAATTACCTCCAGTGTCGAAGAGACACAGAAAGAAAAAGCCCTCAATGTTGCCAGGATGATTTCCCTAAGCCCGCTGGTGATTAATGCTTTAGATGGGACAACTAGTCGTACGGTAGTACAAGATTTTGCCAATCAAGTTAAAGATAAAACGAATGTTAACTTTGTTGTGGTTATGGACTTGAAAGGAATCCGTCTTTCCCACCCGGATCCTAGTGAAGTGGGGAAGCACTTCAGGGGAGGAGATGAAGGGCCTGTTCTTAAAGGAAAGGAGTATGTTTCCATTTCAAAGGGAACTCTCGGTCGATCCATGCGGGCATTTACTCCAATAAAGAATTCACATGGAAAACAAGTCGGTGCGGTTGCTGTAGGAATTTCTTTAGAAAACGTTACAAAGGCGGTACATAAAGCACGGATTGGGATCGTTATTGGGACGTTAATCGGAATCCTAATAGGGGTAATCGGTGCAGTGGGCCTGGCACGGTACATCAAAAAAATCCTTTTAGGACTCGAGCCATTCGCTATTGCTAAGCTGCTTGAAGAGCGTAGTTCCATGCTTCAGTCTGTGCGTGAGGGAATAATAGCCATCGACCAAGAAGGGAAAATCACACTTGTAAACAGGGCAGCGAGAAAGCTTTTTAAGAGAGCCGGGCTTGAAGGGAACCCTATGGGTATGAACATTGAAGCTTATTTGCCAGAGACTCGGTTAACCCGCATTATAAAATTGGGTGAAAACGAATTGGATCAAGAACAAAACCTGAATGGGGTGACCATTTTAGTAAACAGGGTTCCGGTGGTTGTGGATAATGAGCCGGTAGGAGCAATCGCTACATTCCGTGATAAAACCGAAGTCCAATTGTTGGCCGAACAGCTCACAGGTGTGCGTAACTATGCGGATGCTCTCCGTGCCCAGGCACATGAGTTTATGAATAAACTTCATGTCATCCTTGGCCTGGTTCGAACTGAACAATATGATACACTTGCTGCCTATGTGAGTGAAACGGTTAACCACCGGAAAACAGAAATGGGTTTTGTAACGAAGAAAATTCAGGACCCTGTTCTTGCTGGATTTTTAATTGGCAAACTAAGCTTTGCCAGAGAATCAGGTGCTTCTCTATCATTTGATTGTGTAAGTAAACTTCCCAAGCCTGCAAACTCGGAAATCACACATGAGCTGATAACCATCATTGGAAATCTCTTCGATAATGCAATGGAGGCGATTGCGGACAGTCCAAACAAAAAAGTCGACCTTACACTTGATTATGCAGAGGATATTTTAACAATTGAGGTTAAAGACACAGGGATGGGGATGACGACATCACTCCAAAACAAAATACTGGATAAAGGGTTTTCTACGAAAGGAGAAAACCGTGGGTTCGGGTTATATCTTTTGGCACAGGCAATTGAAAGACTGGAAGGGGACATGATTATTTCGTCCAAGCCTGGAAAGGGAACAAATTTTGCTGTGTATATACCTTATAAAGCAGAGGATGAATACGATGATTAATGTAATGATTGTCGAAGATGACCCGATGGTAGCAGAAATCAATAAACAATATCTTGCTAAAATTGATGGGTTCCGGTTGGCCGCAACAGTCCATTCAGTAGCGGAAGCCATCCGACTTTTGGGAAAGAATGATATTCAGCTCATTCTGCTGGATATTTTTATGCCGGGGAAGCAGGGCCTAGAGCTGTTAGCGTACCTTCGGAAAAATGACTTTGAAATTGATGTCATCATCATTTCAGCGGCTTCAGATCTTGATAGAATTAAGAAGGCATTAAGGTATGGTGTTGTCGACTATTTAATTAAGCCCTTCGAGTTTGAACGGTTTAACGCTGCACTTGCTACCTACCTTGAGCAAACTCGGTTCATTGATAAACAGAATTCGGTTAGTCAGCAGGAGCTTGATAACTTACTTTTGCATAGAGACGAAGCGGTTATAGTAGAAGAACTGCCAAAGGGGTTAACGAAGGATACCTTAAAGCAGGTATGGGATGCGATTCAGGAATTGAAGGACGGGCCTTTTTCTACGGATGAAGTAGCAAATGTTGTAGGAATATCAAGGGTCTCGGCAAGAAAGTATCTTAATTTTTTAAAGGAGTTAGGAATCCTTGAAGTTAAGGTTATCTATGGAACGGTCGGAAGGCCTGTATACCAGCATGAATATAACAAATTTAAAGAGCACTTAATAAAAAACTTTCTGTAAGTAGTTTTTGAAACTGCTTACTTTTTTTATTTACAAAAAGAATTATTAAACTTTCATAATCTATGAAAGCGATTTATATGGGATTATGATACACATGTAGAAAGACAAAGGGGGATTAAAATATGGCAAAGCCAGCTAGAAAATTGGAATCGCTCCCAACACTTATTGGAGAAATCGGTAAAAATGGTAGTAAAAAATAATCGCTTTTTTGCAAGATTAAAAAACTATTTTAGGAGGATTCAACATGCAAATTCCAATTAAGAAAACGCTTGATAAAATTCCAGGTGGTTTGATGGTTGTTCCACTTTTTTTAGGGGTATTGACGAATACATTTTTTCCGCAGGTTTTACAAATTGGAAGTTTTACAACAGCATTATTCAGTAAAGAAGCATCATCAACCATTTTGGCATGTTTTATGTTTTTAATCGGTTCCCAAATTAATTTCAAATTAGCACCAAAGGCATTGAAAAAAGGTGCACTATTATTAACAGGAAAATTTATTGTAGGTGCTGGTATAGGTTTAGCTGTAGCTATGTTTTTTGGGCCTGCCGGAATACTAGGATTATCACCATTAGCCATCCTTGCAGCATTATTAAATGCTAATGGCGGGTTATATGCTTCTCTTGCTTCATCGTATGGTGACGAAACAGATGTAGGCGCATATGCTTTATTTTCTTTAAAAGATGGTCCATTTTTCACATTAGTGGCATTAGGTGCATCCGGCCTTGCTACCATTCCTTTTCAAACACTTCTAGGAGTATTAATTCCAATTGTTATCGGAATGATTTTAGGTAATATTGATCCTGATATGAGGAAGTTTCTTGGAAGCAGTAAATTATTATTAATCCCATTCTTCTCATTCCCATTAGGTGCCGGAATGAATCTTTCAACTATTGTAAATGCTGGAGGTCCTGGGATATTACTAGGATTAATCGCTGCCTTCACTGGAATTGGAGCTTACTTCCTATTGAAGTTATTTAAAGAAAACCCAATCGTTGGTTTAGCAACAGGGTCAACTGCAGGAAATGCGGTAGCTACACCAGCTGTTGTGGCCGCAGCAGATCCGACCTTAGTTGCAGTAGCATCTTCAGCTACTGCACAAGTTGCCGCGGCATGTGTCATCTCTGCCATCGTCTGTCCGCTTATTGTAAGCTATGTATTTAAAAGGTCTGAAAAGAAAAAAGCGAAACAATCGATTGCAAGGGCAGCCTGATAAAAAGGTAACGTAAATTTTATATACGCAAAAAAGTGATAGATTAAACAAAGTAGTCAGCCGTTTTACTGTCTACTTTGTTTAATTACAAAAAAGAGACATTAAATTAAAAAAACTAGTTTGATAAGGAAAATGTTATTAACATGGGAGGATAGCAATCTATGTTCCCATAATGGTCCGAGTAGTTATTTTTAAGAAAGAAAGAAGGAAACACCATGAATGTACCTGAGAATGTGATTATTACAACGTTAAAAGGAAAAGAGGTTCTCTCTAATCCTTTTTTGAATAAAGGAACGGCTTTTACGAAAGAGGAAAGGGAAGGCCTTGGACTCGACGGTCTTTTACCTCCCCAAGTGCTCACCCTTGATGAACAAGTAAATAGGGTATATGAACAATATTCGATGCGGACGACGAATCTATTTAAACACGGTCTGCTCTATGATTTATATAACCGCAATGTTGTTCTGTTTTACCGACTGTTGAAAGAACACCTAGCAGAAATGCTTCCAATTATCTACACACCTACTGTCGGTGATGCGATCCAGTCATACTCCCATAGCTACCGCCGTCCAGGAGGTTTATATCTTTCTATTGATGATCCTGCGGGCGTGGAGAAGGCATTCTATAATCTTGGACAGCCCAAAAATGGCATTGATTTAATCGTTGTTACCGACTCAGAAAGCATTCTGGGAATTGGTGACCAAGGGGTAGGCGGTATTAATATTGCGATTGGTAAGCTTGCCGTGTACACAGCGGCAGCTGGTATTGATCCAAGCCGTGTTCTGCCAGTCGTGTTGGATGTGGGTACGAACAATCAGGCTTTGATTGCCGATCCTATCTATATTGGCAACAAATTCGCCCGTGTCCGCGGTGAGCGTTATGATCAATTTATTGATTTATTCGTTCAGACTGCAAGAAAGTTTTTTCCAGAGGTTCTAATTCACTGGGAGGATCTTGGCAACGTGAATGCGCGTAAGGTCTTAGACAAATACGGTGACAACATCCTTACCTTCAACGATGACATCCAGGGAACAGGGGCAGTGACCCTTGCTGCTGTTATGTCTGGATCGAAAGTAACAGGAACTGCTTTGAAGGAACAGCGTATTGTTGTCTTCGGACCAGGGGCCGCCGGCATCGGTATAGCTGACCAAATCTCAGATGCTATGGTTCTTGAAGGGCTGACAAGAGAAGAAGCTTATGATCATTTCTGGGCTATTGACTATCGAGGGTTACTAACGGATGAAACACCAGGTGTCCTGAACTTCCAGAAGCCTTATGTAAGAAAGGCGGAAGAAGTAAAGAACTGGGATATGAATGAGGATGGAATCATTTCATTAATGGAAGTCGTTCAGAAGGTGAAGCCGACCATCCTGGTCGGTACTTCCGGACAAGCCGGTGCCTTCACGGAGGAAATTGTGAAAGAAATGGCCAAGTATGTTGAGCGTCCTATCATCTTGCCTATGTCCAACCCAACTGCACTGACTGAAGCGTTGCCGGAAAACATAATTAAATGGACAGATGGCAAGGCTCTAATTGCAACCGGCAGCCCTTTTGCCAATGTCCAATACAACGAGGTTTCCTATGAAATTGGCCAGTCAAATAACGCATTTGTATTCCCAGGTCTAGGCCTAGGAGCCATTGTGGCAAAAGCAGAAGTGATCTCAAAAGGCATGTTCGCAGCTGCTGCTTATGCGGTTGCAAGAATGTCTGACTCCAGTAAACCTGGAGCATCCCTGCTGCCATCCATTGAAAAACTTCATGAGGTCTCAAAATACGTAGCCATTGAAGTAGTCAATGCGGCGATATACGAAGGAATTGCAAGAGCGGATATCCAAGATGTTGAGACTGCTATTGAAGATGCTATGTGGAAACCTGAGTATAAGGAAATCAAGAGTGTAGGGATTTGGACAAATATTCATTCCTATGCATGATTAAATAGTTAAATAAAATGCCTGTACTCCTGGTAAAGGACCAAAATTCGGTATTCCAGACAGTACAGGCATTTTTACCGTGAAGGATGAAATCGAATTTGAATTTGTTGAACTCCAAATGGTGTAGGTAAAGTATGAAAGAAGGTATTAAGATAAGATAGTGAAATTAGGATACATTGTTTTTGGGGGTCAACCTTCTCTCTTGGAAGTTTGGCCTTTTTTTGATGATATGAATATTTAAGAGGAGATACTACGTTTTTAAGTAGTATCTCCTTTGTAAAGGTCCCCTGTATTACCCATGCTTTTTTCAATTGAAAGTAATTGCACCCGCGCGTAAATCCCACATGAGATAGGGTGAGGAAGGCAAACAATCCATTAAACTACTTACGAAAAGTTGCAGTTTTCTCTCCTTTGATTTACTATTTAGTATGCTTTTCCATCATTATGCTTATATTTTAGTAGTTTGAGTTTGGTTTATCCCAAGTCACCTGCATTAAGTTTAGTTCCTAGTTAATACACTCTAGGCGTGTATTTAAAAGTCATGGAATCAATTTTAATTCCAGGTTCTTGCTAGGGCAACGCACATTTTTAATCCAGTCCTGAGGTGAATATTCATGAACCGGCCAATAAAAGATGATTCTTATCAAATAAGTATACAAAACATTGAACATTACTCACACCATATCCGTTTAGGAATTGAGATTCTTCTTATTATAAGGGGAGAAATTGAGGTCACGGTCAATCAACATTCCTTCCAATTATCCGAAAATGATCTTCTGCTTATTAATGCCAATGATATACGCTCTATTAAGGGGAATAAGGAGAATGTGGTCTTATCGTTACAAATCCCCTTGGATCTAATCGAGCCGCATTATCCGAATATTCATGAGTGCTATTTTAACTGCAATTCATCCAAAGAGGGTAACGGGCTGTATCTGCTTTTTGATCAAATTCGCCAACTAATGGCGAAAATTTTGATTGCCTATTATCAAAAGCAGGATGGAAGTGAGATCGAGATTAACGGACTGATTTTTCAGTTAGTTACACTGTTGATTCGAAATTTTAAAACAACACACCTCGGGAGTCATCAATTCACCGAAATGAAGGATGAAAGAATTAGAGAACTCCTGGCTTTTATCGAAAGAAACTATCGCAAACCGATATCATTGGAGGAAATCGCCAAGCAGCAGTATTTGTCTCTTTATTATTTATCGCGTTACTTCAAGCAGGAAGTTGGGGTTAGTTTCTCCCAATATGTCAAAAATGTCCGTTTGAAATCAGCGGTTCATGAGCTCCTGTATACCGACCATAACATTCTTAAGATCTCGCTGAATAATGGTTTTCCCAATGTGAAGGCGTTTAATAAGGCTTTTAAAGAAATGTACCAGCAAACGCCTACTGAATATCGCAGCCTTCATAAAGTGGAACCTATGGATGTCGAGGAAATGAAACATGAAACGGAACAATATACTTTACTGCAATCGCCAAATTTTTTAATGGAAATCAGCAAGTATATTTCAGGAAATGAGAAGAGCACTACGCTGATGGAACCGGCTGCTTCAGCCGTATATGTGGACCTGCCGCAGGAGCCCATTTTTATCAAAGAAAAAGCCTTAAAGGTACTGGTGATTGGGCAGCTGGAATATGCTTTGCATGAAGAGGTGCAGGCAGACTTAAAGTTAATTCAAGAGGAACTTGGATTTGACTATATCTATTTTACGAACCTTTTTTCGGACAGCTTTGCGATGACAACGCCCCTCTATCAAATCGGTGGGCAATTTTATCAGATGGATGCCTTGTTCACCCGCTTTCAGCAATTAGGGTTGGTTCCTTTCATTCGCGTAGAAGTTGAAAAGAAAGTGGATAGCAGCTCTGAATATCTTAAAAAGCTTGATGAATTCTTACAGCACAGTCTTAGTTATTTTGGCAGTGCCTTTGTAGGCAAATGGCGGTTTGAATTGGTTTTCTCGGAATGGGGTGAAACAGCAAAGAGCTTTTATCAAGATTTTTATGAAACTGTTAAAAGGTGGGCTTCTGCCGCAAAAGTGGGTCTTCATGTGCCGTTTTCTTTAGGAAAGGCTATACCCGGTCCTGCGGATGACTTTATAAACCAAATTTCCGATCGTTGCGAGCTGGTCTGCTTCACCTGCAATCCGAATGAAGAAGTGGATTTTACCGATATGGATAATCTTACTTTTGAAGGAGTAAAAAATTATGTAAAGAAAGCTTGCAGCAGATTAAAGGAATGCTTATCGTCTGCGGGTTTGGAGAAGATTCCGATTTTTCTTACGGATTGGAATACGCTATATGGAAATACGATGGATTTAAGCGGCACCTTTTTCCGTTCAGCCCTTATTTTTAAAGAAATGCTGGATGCGATGAAGGAACTTTCCGGTTTGGGGTTTTGGATTGATACCCACTCGCTGGAAAAAAATAATCTGGATCAAGACCATATTGCCATGAATGGGATTGCTCTCCTTTATTATTATCAAATTAAACGCCCTGCTTATTTTAATTTCCAGCTGATGGAAAAAATGGCCCTAAGGATTTTAGCTGAAGGTGAGGATTTTGTCATGGCAATGGGGGAAAGCGGCTATCAATTGGCCGTTTATAACCCCTCCTATATCAATCCTTCTTATTCGGTCGAGAGCTTCTTTTTGCAATCCATCACGAAGGAAAAGAAAGTCGTGATTTCGGGTCTGCCGCCTGGACGTTACCAAATTCGCAAGCACATTCTTGATCAAAATAACGGAGAATTTTATATAAACTGGATAAATTTGCAGCATCAGGATATTTACGACCAGGAGGTCATTTCTTTTATCAAGCAGGGAACCCGCCCTGATCTGCAAATTTATGAGGAAAAAGTGGAAGCAGAGCTTTATTTACAATCCACCCTGACCTTTAACGCTTTTCATCTCTTTGAAATTAAGCCATTAAGTTAAAACTTAATGGTCTTTTTTTGTGGTTGAATGTGACCAAAATGTGAAGGAGGGCAAATATGGGTGATACATACAACAAAGATGGGAATGTAAATCGACAAAAAGCGATATAAACTAGGTATATGAAAACGTTTTCAACTTAACTCTTCTTAATCGAGAATAGATAGAAATTTTCACTGAAAAGTTAATCGATGGAGGTTTATACGATGTCAAGAAAAGTTTTAGAAGAGATATTAACTCCCCAGCTGCAAGAGCTGCATGAGAAAGGGCTATATAACGTCATTGATACAGTAGAGGGATCTAATGGCCCAATCGTGACAATCAATGGCAAAGAAGTCGTCAATATGTCGTCCAACAATTACCTTGGATTAGCAAACAATGAAAGATTAATCCAAAAGGCAAACGAAGCCACAAAACAGTATGGTGTGGGTGCTGGTGCCGTTCGGACAATCAACGGAACGATGACCATTCATAATGAATTGGAAAAAAGGATTGCCGAATTTAAGCATACAGAAGCGGCGATTGCATTCCAGTCAGGATTTAATTGCAATATGGGCGCAATCTCGGCAGTCATGACGAAGAAGGACGCGATTATTTCTGATGAATTGAATCACGCCTCGATTATTGATGGCTGCCGTTTGTCCGGAGCAAAAATCCTTCGGGTCAAGCATCAGGACATGGATGATTTAAGGCGGGTTGCAAAAGAAGCAGTCGAAAGCGGCGCTTATGAAAAAATTATGTATATTACCGATGGTGTTTTTTCAATGGATGGGGATGTGGGAAAGCTTCCGGAAATCGTGGAAATCGCTGAAGAATATGGCTTGCTTACATATGTTGATGACGCACATGGATCAGGCGTTATGGGCAATGGGGCCGGCACGGTTAAACATTTTGGCCTTTCCGATCAAATTGATTTTCAAATTGGAACGCTTTCCAAGGCCATTGGTGTCGTGGGCGGCTATGTGGCCGGTACCCAGCAATTGATTGATTGGTTAAAAGTGCGCGCCCGTCCATTCCTATTTTCAACTTCGCTGACACCAGGAGCTGCTGCTGCCTGCATTGAAGCGATTAACATCATGACGGAATCAACGGAGAGAGTCGATCAGCTTTGGGAAAATGGCCGCTATTTAAAAGAAGGCTTGAAAAACTTAGGGTTTGATATTGGCCACTCAGAAACACCGATTACGCCATGTATTATCGGAGAAGAAACATTAACGCAGCAACTTTCCCGCCGTCTAATGGAAGAGGGAGTTTACGCCAAAGCCATCACCTTCCCGACAGTGCCGAAGGGAACAGGCAGGGTGCGCAATATGCCGACTGCAGCCCATACAAAAGAAATGCTGGACCAAGTGCTTGCTGTATATGGAAAAGTTGGAAAAGAGCTGGGCGTCATCTAAGTTTAGTCGATAAACAGGGGAGGGCCCCGTTTCCGGAATAGGTCCCTTCTGTTACAACTTGATACCATGTGTTCATTATATAAGGGAAATACTCAGGAGGTTGTTTACGGTGAAAAAAATTCTTGTGACTGGAAGCTTAGGTCAAATCGGTTCAGAGTTAACGTTGAGACTTAGGGAACTTTACGGAGAGAAAAATGTCCTTGCCACTGATGTCCGCCATGTTGATGGCAACCCAGTGGTGGAAAATGGTTTATTTGATACATTGGATGTGCTGGATGGAGAGAAAATGCAGAAGTTGGTCAATGACTATCACATTGATACGATTATCCATTTGGCAGCGCTGCTATCGGCAACAGCCGAGAAAAAACCGCTGCTAGCCTGGAATTTAAATATGGGCGGATTGGTAAATGCACTCGAGGTGGCGCGGAATTCCAATGCACAGTTCTTTACACCAAGCTCGATTGGCGCTTTTGGCCTATCTACGCCAAAAGATAATACGCCCCAGGATACAATCCAACGGCCAAACACGATGTACGGTGTCACCAAAGTAAGCGCCGAATTGCTATGTGACTATTATTTTGCAAAATTTGGCGTCGATACCCGAGGCGTTCGCTTCCCTGGATTGATTTCCTACAAAACACAACCGGGCGGAGGAACGACAGACTATGCGGTTGATATCTACTATGAAGCATTAAAGAACAAAAAATATACGTCCTATATTGCGCAAGGCACTTACATGGATATGATGTATATTCCAGATGCGATTGATTCGATTATCAAACTAATGGAAGCGGATTCATCGAGATTAAAACATCGAAATGCCTTTAATATTACAGCGATGAGCTTTGAACCTGAAGAAATTGCTGCTTCCATCAGGAAATTTATACCGGAATTTACGATGGATTATCAAGTTGATCCAGTCCGGCAGCAGATTGCTGACTCTTGGCCAAACTCCATTGATGCGACCGCTGCCAAAGAGGAATGGGATTTTAATCCGCGGTATGATTTAGACCGTATGACAAAATCAATGCTCGAAAACTTAGCCAAAAAATTGGACATTCGATTTGGGGAACCTATATTGGTTTAAAGGAAAGAATAACATCAAGAAGAATGGGTTTGAAAAATACAAGGGGAAAGAGTGAAGTTTATGTCAAAAAACCAGGAATTAAAGCGTGGGCTTAAGGCGCGTCATATTCAAATGATTGCTTTGGGTGGTACGATCGGGGTAGGTTTATTTATGGGTTCGACCAGTACAATTAAATGGACGGGTCCATCGGTTATGATTGCCTATGCAGTTGCCGGACTCTTCTTATTTTTCATCATGCGCTCGATGGGGGAAATGCTTTATTTGGAACCAACCACCGGTTCATTTGCTGACCTCGGCAATAAATATATCCATCCTTTGGCTGGCTATTTGACAGCTTGGAGCTATTGGTTCCAATGGATCACTGTCGGCATGTCGGAAATCATCGCTGTTGGTGCGTATATGCATTACTGGTTCCCACATCTGCCAACATGGGTCCCTGGGGTGGTCGCGATGGTGATTCTGGGCGTTGCCAACATGATTTCAGTTAAAAACTTTGGTGAATTTGAATTCTGGTTCTCATTAATTAAAGTGTTAACGATTGTCTTCATGATTATTGCTGGTATTGGCATTATTCTCTTTGGGTTCGGAAATGGCGGCCATGCAATTGGATTTTCAAACATCTGGAAAAACGGCGGCTTTTTTACCGGGGGATTTAAAGGTTTCTTCTTTGCTCTTTCCATCGTTATCGGTGCTTATCAAGGGGTGGAACTAATAGGGATGACGGCTGGAGAGGCAGAAAATCCGCAAAAAACAATTACACATGCTGTGAAAACCACCGTTTGGCGTATTTTAATTTTCTATATTGGTGCTATCTTTGTAATTGTAACTGTTTATCCTTGGAACCAGCTCAATCAAGTTGGCAGCCCATTCGTATCGGTTTTTGCTAAAATTGGAATAACGGCTGCAGCCGGTATTATCAACTTTGTCGTCATTACGGCAGCAATGAGCGGCTGTAACAGCGGCATCTTCAGCGCCACACGAATGCTTTACGCATTGGCGAAAAATGGACAGGCACCAAAGATTTTTGCCAAATTATCGGAAAATAAGGTTCCTGTTTATTCAACCATAACGGTTTTAATAGGTTTGGCTATTGGTGTTGTGTTAAGCTATGTTGCACCGCCATCCATCTTTGTGTATGTTTACAGTGCGAGTGTACTTCCAGGAATGATTCCATGGTTTGTACTGCTCATCAGTGAAATCAAATTTAGAAAAGTAAACGCTGTTGCAATGGAAAAACATCCATTTAAAATGCCTCTTACACCGTACAGCAACTACGCTACCATTGTATTTTTACTGGTTGTCCTTGTCGGTATGGCGATCAATCCAAGCACGCGCATCCCGTTAATCGCGGGAATTGGATTCCTTGCATTTATGACAGCCATTTTCTATCTGTTAAAAATGGAAAAACGTGTACCGTTAGACGAAGCCGAAAACGAAAAAGGCACCAAAACGAAAGCAGTATAATATAAAGAAAACAGATGAAACAGGGGGACGGTTCTAATGCTTCATGCATGGGGACCGTCTTCTTTGAGGGAGTGATACTATGTCTTTCACGAGTTTAAGAGAAGTAATTGAACTAGCTAAGCAGCAAAATATAACGATTGCGGAATTAATGATCCAAACTGAAATACAGCAAAAAAGCATTCCACGGGAAGCGATTATCGAAAAAATGGCCGAGCAATTTAAGGTAATGGAAGAGGCTGTCCTTAGGGGGACGAAAAGTGCTGTCATGTCCCGTACCGGCTTGACCGGCGGTGATGGGTACCGACTTCACCAATATGCCGAAAATGGAAAATCTTTTATCAATCCCGTGACATTAAATGTTGCAGCCAATGCACTGGCCGTATCAGAGGTCAATGCGACAATGGGCCGGATTGTGGCGACACCGACTGCAGGCTCAGCGGGAATCTTGCCGGCAGTACTCGTACACGCTCTGGACAGCGGAAAATTCCCCCGGGAGCGGATTGTACTGTCGATGTTCACGGCCTCTGCCCTTGGCTTGGTGATTGCCAATAAAGCCTCCATATCAGGGGCAGCCGGCGGATGCCAGGCGGAAATAGGCTCAGCAACCGCGATGGCCGCTGGCACTTTAGTTGAGCTTGCCGGCGGCACTCCAGAGCAGGTAGGAAATGCCATCGGAATAGCTTTAAAAAATTCACTGGGACTAGTTTGTGATCCGGTCGCCGGGCTGGTGGAAATTCCATGTATCCTTCGGAACGGATTACACGCGATTACCGCCCAGGCTGCGGCAGATATGGCGTTAGCAGGGGTGGTCAGCATCATTCCACCGGATGAGGTGATCCATGTGATGCATGAAGTCGGGCAGCAAATGCCTGAATCGCTAAGGGAAACCGGGATTGGCGGTCTGGCAGGCACCCCGACAGGTAAAAAATTGAAGGCGCAGATTTTCAGCGAAAAGACAAGCGGCTGCGGGCCGGCCAAATATCAAAGCGCCTATGAGATTATCGGCCCCGTCATGGTCGGTCCATCAAGTTCACATACAGCAGGTGCTGTCCGCATTGGCAACATAGCCTTTCAGCTGTTAAACGAAAAACCATTATTTGCAAAGCTCTCCCTGATGGGTTCCTTTGCTGAAACGTATCAAGGCCATGGCACAGATTTAGCATTATTAGCAGGGTCTCTTGGGTTAACAACAATGGATGAAGGCATTCCAAATGCGAAATCCATTGCCGAAGAAAATGGATTACAATACGAGTTTACGAAACGGGTGCTTGGAAGTTACCACCCGAATACGGTGTTAGTAGAATTATCAGGGGCAATGCGAACTGTAAAGGTATTGGCAAGTTCCTTAGGCGGCGGCAAAGTGGAAGTTCAAGAATTGGATGATTACCCATTAAAATTTTCCGGAGACCGACCAACACTTGTAATCCGCCATACCGATCGAAAGGGGGTTATTGCCGAGCTATCAGGATCTCTTTATCAAAAAGGGTTAAATATTGCCCGTATGGCGAATGAACGTTCAAAAATCAATGGTTCGGCGATAACGATTTGTGAAATCGACAATCAGATCGAGGGAAATCTCTTAACCATATTGAAAAAAGAAATTCCCATCATTGATGAAATATTATTAATTCAAACTAAATAGTGATATTCATTCCTATGCATGATTAAATAGTTAAATAAAATGCCTGTACTCGTGGTAATTGGTCGAAGTTTCGATATTCCAGGGAGTGACAGGCATTTTATATTTAACTAGATTAAATGGAGCCTATCCATTTATAATATAAAACTTGTCCTCCTTTCTGTCCTCCGAGATTTTATATCACATTTAAAATAATTTAGTCGAACCTTTTTAAAATGATGATTTAAAGCCACTTTTATAAACGATTTCGTTTTATTCTATATGAAAATGACTGGGCGGCATGATGTAAGCAAACATCATAAAGCTTTACTTTAGATTTTTACATGCAATAAAAAAAGATAAATACTCATCCTTTTGCTTTAGTAAGTAAAAGGATGAGCTTTTTTTCAGATTTTCTCATTTATTAATGGTTAGAGTCTATCAAGATCCACACGATTGTTATCGGTAGTAGTTTCATTAACTGAAGTATCGCCCTCTTTATTCACTTTTGCCTTTTCACGCTTGACATTTTCTGTTAATTGTTGGTTTTCCGTAACTTCCTTTTTGTTAATCACCAGTTCTTCGGTTACAACAGGTTTCTTCGTAACTTCGACTCTTTCCTCGACAATTGGAACGCGAATGGTTTCATCATCGCCTATAGGTGTGGTTGTATCTGCTTCAGTCCTGTCCACTGCCCGTCTTTCGACGCTAACCTCTTCATGTTGTACGGGAACATTTAACGTTTGCTGTTCTTCAACCACATCTTTTTTAACCTCTACTTCACCTGTCTGAACTCGTCGTTTATTAACATCTAACTGTTCTTCGCGAAGCTTTATTGAGCGCTGCGAATCTGTGTCGAGAGTATCTTCTAAATCCGTTTGTTCACTAGCAAGGGTTCCTCCGGAGACATCATCGGCAACACCAACATTACCTGATCCTTTTTCTTCACCAAGGAGCAGAATCATTCCAGCATTGAGATCATCTTGGTATTTTAGGGCATCTGCTTCCCTAATGCCCTGGGCGACCAAATGGTCGTAATGAGTAGTTCCGCTGTCATCATTTTGATACATTCGATCCTCAAACGGGGTAAACAGGCTCGCTAAGAACCCAGGGTGTTCTTCTGTATGAGTCTCCCTCGTTGCACTTATCTCCTGAGAAGCCACGCCTGTTTCCTCTTCAATGGAAGAAGGAACAGCTGTTGTATTAGCAATAATCGACAAATCTTTTACAGAATATCCTTGTTTCTGAAATTCCTCTATGGCCCGAACCACTTCATCGCTGGAGTTATAAACTCCTAATACTGTTTTACTCATAGTTATTGCCTCCATTTCTCTTTTTGTTTACTTATAAAGCTTACAAAGTATGCTTACCCAGCTTAATAACATTGGAAACTAATTTTGTTGGCATGCTCTGACAACAAAAGCATGCAAAGGAGTAATCCTGATGTAAAAGTAGGATGCATGATTAGTTATCAGCCCCTAAAGAGAGAAGTCAATTAAAAAAGTTTGAATTTTAATTATTGTTTGATTACTATATTAAAAGAAATGGGGGAGTCAGCTAATGAATGGCTTGATGCTTTTTTTATGTATAATTTGGGGTTTTAATTTTGTGATTATGAAACAAGGAAATGGCGTGTTCCCACCTGTTTTGTTTGCTGCCTATCGGTTTTTGCTTGGGGCAATTGTACTTTTTGGGTTAACCTTTTTTAAAAAAATCCCGCTCCCAGGTAAACGGGAACTAAAGTGGTATATTTTATGCGGGCTGTTACAAACCACTTATTTTAACATTGCCGTCCAAATCTCCTTAAATTATATAAGCGCGGGTCTTACATCTGTTCTAACCTATAGCATGCCATTGTTTCTTTCACTTATGGCTCATTATTTCATTCCTGGAGAGAAATTAACTACTAGAAAGACAGGTGGGATTCTGATTGGAGTATTGGGGTTGTTTTTAGCAATGGATATTCAGTTTGGAGAAACAATCTGGGCTCCGATTCTTGCATTAAGCTCTGCGATAACATGGGCGTTATCCAGCTTCATTTTCAAAACTAAATTACAAGGCTGTGATACAGTTCAATTTACTACATGGCAAATGGCTGCTGGAGCTGTTGGATTGTTCTTGTATTCTTTCAGTTTTGAACATGGCCAGTCCCATTGGAGTCTTATGGCTGTAGTATACCTTCTATATTCCGGAATTTTGGCATCTGCATTAGCCTTTGTAATATGGTCTCATATTCTTTCTAAAATGAAAGCCAGCAAAGCATCGATTTCTTTGTTAATTGTACCTGTAGTGGGTACTCTATCAGGGGCTTTATTTTTAAAGGAAAATCTGAATGCCATTGCATTGCTAGGAGTAATTTTGGTACTTTCAGGAGTTTGGCTGGTAAATACAACAGGTACTGCCCGTATCACACTACATCTCTTAACAGGCAAAAAAAATAAGTGTTAAAGATGAGAATAAATATTTAGTTTGTGTTAATTCTGTTTGTATTAAACGTCTATGAATATCTTTACCATACTAAAATAAGAACCAATTATGAAATGTCTATAATTATGCAAAATAAAAACCCATCTCAAAAGAGAAGGGTTTTTATTTTGCTCAAGCAGCTACCATTGTGGAAAATAAACCAGTTGGGGGCCTTTTTCTTATATTAATTTCAGTTTTCAAGTGGATTTGTCGATGAATAATTCTTAACCATTTTACGATAATAAAACAATAAGAGGAAAAAAGAGGTTACAGTAATGTTTTTTAAAGAATCTACCACAATCTCTAAAAATTCAAACGAAAACCTAGAGAAACTAAAAGATGTTCTTTCCAACTGTGAAGATTTAAATATTTTTCCGTGGCAATATGGACCGGATTTAATGTATAACGCCTTCTCGGTTTATTTCGAGACATTGGTACAAGAAAAAAGCGTAAATTACATGAAAGAATCAATGCAGGATTTGGTACAACATGAAGTTGGTCCAGCAACGATGATTAAACCGAAAGATGTCATAAAATTTTTCAGTCAGCATGGAATATCTAGTCAAAACGCTCTTCTTGTTGATAGCTTTGAGCAGGCGGTGGACAACATTTTACAAGGACACGTTGTCATTTTTTTTGATGGCTGGGACCAAGTGTTATCCTATGCTCAAGCAACCCAAATTAACACAAGGCAAGTCACTGAACCTGTCACGGAATCTGTGGTAAAAGGTCCGCGTGAAGGAACTGTCGAACAGCTACAAAGGAATATCGGGTTACTTCGAACACGATTACAGAACCCAAATTTTAAAATTGAAAAATTTAGAGCAGGAGGGGCTACCAAAACAGAGGTCGCCTTTGGCTATCTTGAGGGGAAAGTTGACACGGAAACGCTAGCAGAATTTAAAAAAAGGATCGAGGAGGCTAAAAAAGGAGACATTTTGGAAACTTCCTATATTGAGGAATTAATTGAGGATTCAACTTATTCGCCATTTCCCCAATATCGGTCTACTGAACGTCCAGATGTAGCCATTTCTAGCTTATTAGAAGGGAAAATTATTGTAATGGTACAAGGTACCGGAACCATATTAATCTGCCCCGGATTATTAACCGAATTCTTTCAAGCAAGCGAAGATTATTATCATCGTGTCGTGTTTTCATCATGTATTCGTCTGTTAAGAATTGCTGCGTTTTTTATAGCTCTATCATTACCTAGTATTTATGTCGCATTAACCACATTTCATCCTGAACTCATACCAACCAACCTGTTAATGGCCATTCTTGATACTCGAGAAGGGCTCCCTTTTCCTGCTTTTGTTGAAGCAATCATCATGATTTTTTTCTTTGAATTACTCAGAGAAGCCGGCATACGTCTGCCAAGACCAGTTGGTTCGGCGGTAAGTATTGTTGGAGCATTAATAATTGGTGATGCCGCCATTACTGCTAACATTGCTTCCCCAATTATTGTTATTTTAGTGGCATTAACAGGTATTGCTTCTTTCTCTATGCCACACTACAGCATCTCTATCAGTTTACGAATCCTTCAATTCCCTTTAATGATTTTAGCTGCTATTTTGGGGGGATTTGGAATTATGATCGGTTACCTGCTGATAATGTTACATATTTCGCAGTTACGGTCACTAGGAACGCCGTACTTTAGTCCGCTGACTCCATTTAGACCGAAACAGTTACTTGATGTTTTAATTCGTGCACCTCATAAAACATTGTGGGAAACTCCAAGAGTACGTGGTATGCGTAAGAATTAAATCACCTAAGGAAGATGGTAGACAATGAATTCTATCTCCATGAAAGCTTTGCCTATTATGTTTTTATTACTATCTTTAACAGGTTGTTGGAATAGTAGGGAGTTAACGGATTTTGGCTTTATAATGGGGATTAGTTTAGATCAAACAGAAGGTGGGGGCATTGAAATAAACGCACAAGTCTATTCACCTACAGAAACGACAGGAGGAATGGGCGGTGGGGAAAAATCCGCCTATACGAATATAAAAACAAAAAATGAAAGTGTTTTTGACGGAGTCCGTGACATCAATCGATACTTAGGACGTGTAGCCCGTTGGAGTCATATGCGTGTCATCTTAATTGGAGAAAAGTTTGCGAAGGAGCAGGATATCGGGGAGATTCTTGACTTTTTTAATCGTAATGAAGATGTCCGCCTCAATACCTTTGTTATTATCACGAATGGAAAAGCTGTTGACTATTTAACAGTAAAGCCGTTTATTGAACGAACAGTCAGTCAGCAATTACAAACGATTATTGAAAATTCAAACAAATATACAAGTAAGACCATTAAAGCCAAAATGTTAGATATTGATGTGCAATTAAATAGTAAATCGAAAACAGCTACGATCCCATATTTTAAAATGAATGATGAAAAACCAAAAGCCCCCTACAGCAGCGGGGTGGCTATAATTAGTGAAGGAAGAATGGCAGAACACCTCCAACCGAGGGACGTACAACAAGTTCTTATGTTAATGAATGAGTTTAAAAGTGGAATTATTGAGTTTCCTTGTTTGGATGATGGGAGTCAAAAGACATTAAAAATGGAAACGCTTGAAACCTCCAAAATTAAAACAAAAATAAAGCCTAATTTCTCCATGAAACCACCTGCTATTCACTTGTTTACTAAAATCGAAGGAACGATGGGTGAACTAAGATGTACTACAATAACCAATCTTGGAGAAGAAAAAAAGTTAGAAGATCATATAAAAAAAATAATCAAAAAGAATTTAGAATCAGTAATTGAGCGTATGCAGGAAGAGAAAGTGGATGTGTTGGGAATAGGGAATAAACTTTATCAACAAGACCCTGCCTTATGGAAAAGGTGGGAAAAGGAATGGGGTGACATTTTTGCCGACATACAATTTACCAGTGATGTTGAAGTAAATGTTAAAAGTACAGGCATGCCTATTGGCGAAAAAGTAACGGGGGAATAGACTTGGTTGAAAAAACTCTTGTTCTTGTGATCGTGAGCTTAGGTATTTTGGTTTACGACGGTCCAAAATTAAAACAAACAAATCGTAGAGAACGTATCGTTTATGGGATATTGACGCTGCCCATCCTATACCTTAGTGTCATTTATGTGTTGGATTTAGAATGGCCAACTTTAAATGACCCCGTTCAATTCCTTTTTTCAAAACCTGCCCATAAAATTGTCGAAGCTATAAAAGTAGCCATGTAGCTGAATAGATAGTAAGGAGAGAGTGAATTGAAGAAAAGGGAAACAATAAGTTCTGGACAAATGGCGTGTTTATTTCTCTCTTTTATGCTTGGATCATCCTATATTAACATCCCGCAGCCTCTAACGTTAGCAGCAAATAATGGAGCGTGGCTATCAGTCATTATTGCCATTGTTTATGGATTAGTTTTATTGTCATGTATTTTATATTTGTATGGTAAAAATCCAAATTGGACTTTAATCGATTATAGCAGGAAAATACTTGGAAAGTGGATTACGCTATGTATTTGTATTCCGATCCTGTTCGTGCTTTTTTTAATTCTTTCTTATATTGTTATTGATATAGGGGGATTTTTCACTACAGCAATGATGACGGAAACACCGGATTACGTATTTCATACTTTAATATTGCTGGTCGCAGCATTAACGGCAAGAGCGGGTATTGAAGTAATGGCAAGAATGTTTATTTTACTTCTTTGCTATTCAATCTTTTTTGCATCCTTAGTACTATTATTGAATGTTCCAAATTATCACTCAGGATATCTCCTGCCAGCTTTTCCAGCAGGGATGAAACCAGTTATTCATGGTACTTATTCCATAATCGGTTTCCCATATGGTGAACTAGTCCTTTTTTCATTTTTATTTCCATTCGTAAATAAGGAAAAGGCCAAGTCATTAAAAAAATATATGTTTTCAGCTTTTATGCTTCAAGGTTTTTTTATCATTACTTCTATTCTTTGCACGATTATGGCTTTAGGACCACTCTCAGGTACATTTAAATTTTCACTTTTTGAATTGGCACGTTTGGTTAATATCAAGGAAATTATTACAAGGATCGAGGCTTTCATTGGAATTGCTTTGATTGTTGGTTCCTATATGAAAGCATCGATCATGCTGTTTGTTTTAAAAGAGGCTCTATCAAGAATATTAAAATTAAAGGATGAACGGATTATTATCTTTCCTGTTACGTTTATATCCCTCCTCTTAACACTTACGATGTTCAAGTCAGAGACGGAGCATTTTGAAGCGACATTTATTATTTGGCCATTAGTTATTAGCACCCTTGTCGTTCTTCCGTTGCTTTTTATTACGATCCTTGCATTTTTTAGAAGAGAGAAAATAGAAGAAAAGGGCGATAGCATATAAAAAGAAGAAGCCAAGGCTTTTTAAAAGCACTTGGCTTCTTCTTTTTATGCACTAACTTCTAGGAATAACTGCGTAATTTACCTAATATGAATGAGGGAGAAGGTTTCGATAATTATTCATATAGAACATAATCGCTTAAGGTCAGATCTTTATCATAGATAAGCATCGATAAAGGGATGTGAGAAGTCATTGACGAAAAATTGGATTCCGCCAACTCCTTTAGAAAAGATGGCCAATACCGAATACGATGTTTTAATTATTGGCACTGGTGCAGGAGGTGGAGCAGCTACTTGGAGATTATGCGAACAATGGGGAAAAAATGAAAAAAAAGTAGGTGTGGTTGAATCCGGAGACTTTTTGCTCCCGACACAAGCAGCCAACATTCCTACAATGAATAGTGAACGTATGAACAAACTTCATGAGTATATATCAAAACCATTAGGTAAATTTAATCCCGAATTTCAGGGGGCAAAACAAGTTTTTGCTTTTGGTGGAAGAACTTTATTTTGGAATGCCATCACCCCGCGGCTTAATCAGTTTGAACTTGCCCAATGGCCTGTCATGGTTCAAGAGATGGACTCCTATTATCGAATCGCAGAAAGGGTAATGAATGTATCAAGAGAATATACAAAGGATTCCCAAATCACAGAAATATTGCTGAATAGGTTGCAAAGGAAAGGACTAACAGAGGCTGCTCCTTCTCCTATAGCTGCGGAGCTTGGTCTAGGTATTTATGGACAGGAGGGTTCAGATGTATTTTTTGGCGCAATCGACTTCTTTACAAAAGCATTAAATCACCGTCGGTTCGATTTAACTGTTAAAACTAGGGCCGTTCAAGTACTAGTTGATCATGGAAAAGTAGTTGGCGTAAAGGTCATCTCTTCAGATAAAAAAACTTATATTTTAAAAGCAAAGACCGTTGTATTGTCCGCTAGTACATTTGAAACACCTCGATTGCTCCTTCACTCGGGAATTCAAGGGCAAGCCATCGGTCATTATTTAATGAATCATTCTTTTGTGTTAGCTACAGGAACAATAAGCCGTGACAAGTTTCCGGATCCTTTAGGAACGTTAAGCATGTTAATTCCTTCAACAAAGGAAAGGCACTATCAAATCCAGCTAAGAGGACCCAATCGTTATTTTTGGTATCAGCCGTACCAGACAAAATCATTTCATCAGGAACTAGATATCCACTTCCTTTGTTCTGGGGAGGTTGAACCTAGATTTGAAAACAAGATTACATTAGATTCCTATAGAACGGATGAATTCGGGGTACCGGAGATTCAAATACATTTTTCCTTTAGCGAAAAGGATAAAGCTATCATTCGTGAAATCGCTGGAGCAATTGAACAGATCTCTTCCATTTGTGGTATAAATATGACTTCGAAAACGGGCCAGCATTCTATCTGTCTAATGCCGCCGGGTGATCAAAATCATGACTCTGGAACCTGTCGAATGGGTAATGATCCATCCACTTCTGTAGTCAACAGGTATGGGCAAATACATGGTGTTAAGGGACTATATGTGGCTGATAATAGTGTCTTTCCGTCCATCGGTTCAGCAAACCTGACACTTACGACTGTTGCCTTAGCCATTCGAACCGCAGATTATATTATCCATCAGGATCAGGAGAGTGTCTTTACATGATAAAATTAACAGCTTTTGGTGATGAAATTTCGCCCAATTTGGAAATTCAAATGGATACTTTGGCCTCCGAAGGGATTTATTATATTGATTTACGTGGTCTAGGGGGAAAAAATGTTTTACAACTCAGTGAAGAAGAGATAGCAGAAGTAAAAAAAAGCCTGGATATCCGTGGTTTTTGCATTTCTTCAATCGCTTCACCGATAGGGGTTAATAGTATAACAGATGATTTTACTCCACAGCTTAATGATATGATGCGGGCGATTGATTTAGCCAAATATTTTGGTACACCATATATTCGGATTCGCTCTTTTATCATTCCTAAAGGGGAAAATCCTTTAAAATATAGAGCTGAAGTTTTAAGACGAATAAAAGAGCTGACAAGTATCGCTGAGCAGAAAAGTGTCATTCTACTTCTTGAGAACGATACGACCATGTATGGGGATACTGGGGGACGCACTCTAGATATTCTTAAAAGTATCCATTCCACTAACCTTCGTTTTGCGTTTGATCCGGCTAATTTCTTACGTTCTTCAGTGTTGCCAATGACACAAGCCTATCCTCTTGTAGAGCCATATATTTCTTACATTCATATGAAGGATGCTCGAAAGGATACTGGAGAAGTGGTTCCGCCTGGAGAAGGTGACGCTGAAATCATAAAATTACTCACTACATTAAAAGAGAGAAACTATTCCGGATTTATATCGATTGAACCAAAGGGTAGGCCAGGTATCGCAGATCGGGATTTCTTCTTGGCTGCAGCAAAATCCTTAAAAAGGCTTTTAAATAAAATAGGATTAAAATGGGATGAACATCCCTATCAGGATACGTACAGCCATTTTTCTAATTCATCCGCCATTTTAAAGAAACATGCTCCTTTTCCCCCTGCTTGCCCTCAGGTGATCTCACCGGAAACTGTTGATTCCTGGATTCCACTCACCCCGTTAGAAAAAATGGCACAAACAGATTATGATGTGTTGATCGTAGGGAGTGGAGCAGGAGGAGGGGCGGCCCTTTGGCGGCTTTGTGATCAATGGAGAAATAAAGGAAAACGAGTAGGTATGATAGAAGCAGGGGACCTATTGCTGCCAACACATGTTGATAATCTCGGATTACTCTCCCGCGAACGTGCAGCGCAATACATTACTTCAATAACAAAACCACTTGGAAAAACACTTCCAGAGTTTTCGGGTGCAAAACAAGTTTTTGCACTAGGGGGCCGGACTTTACAGTGGGCAGCCGCTAGTCCGCGAATTCCTTCATACCTTATTTCACAATGGCCTATCCCCAAAAATGAGCTGAATATTTATTACAAAATCGCGGAACAAGTCATGAATGTGAATGAAACCTTTTCCAAGTCCAGTTACCCCACCCGAGTCATTCTAAACCGCCTTTGGGCAAATGGATTTATTAATGCAACAAGTATTCCTTTTGCTGTCGACATTACACCTACAAAATATGGCGCGATCCATTCCAACACAGTATTTAGTTCCATCCACTTCCTTGCAGAGGCTTTAAATTATAGGTCATTTGATCTGGCTGTTAAGGCTCGCGCTGTTCAATTGCTTATCGAAAAAGGGAAAACAACGGGAGTTAAGGTGATGTCTCCGGATTTGAAATCATACTGGATTAAAGCAAAAACGATTGTTTTGTCGGCAAGTACTTTTGAAACACCACGCTTGCTCCTTCATTCGGGGATTTCGGGTCCAGCGATTGGCCACTTTCTTATAGATCATTCTGCTTTAGCTGCAAATCCAATAATCAACCGTAAATTGTTACCAGAGGATTTGGGGAGGATTGGTATTTTGATTCCAAATACGAAGGAAAATCCTTATCAAATCGAATTTGGCATACCTGATACACCGCTTCAAGATGGGGTAGAGATGATCTTCCATGGTTATGGAAATGTAGAACCACGATTTGAAAACATGCTCTATCTTGATCCCCATCGGCGAGACAAATATGGAGTACCAAAGATTCAGGTTCATTTCAATTTTAGTTATAGGGATCGAGTGGTCATTCAGCAATTAACTGCAGGAATGGAACGGGTTTTTTCGTCCTTAGGATTCATTGAAGGTCGGCCTGACATTTATATGCGTGCACCCGGGGATGATAATCATGAGTCAGGAACTTGCCGTATGGGGAATGATCCTTATACTTCGGCAGTTAATAGATTCGGTCAAATTCACGGCATATCAGGACTTTATGTAGCAGATAATAGTATTTTACCGACTCTAGGTGCAAACCCTACACTTACAACCGTTGCATTGGCCATTCGTACGGCGGATTATATAATTCACAATACAAATAATTGAAACTGTTTTCGAAGAGGTATCAGGAAGGGTCTTAAAGCGGACAATCAGAAGTTTTGCGCGCAAAGAAGCACAACCAGCTTAATGAGCTGGTTGTGCTTTAGATGTTTCTAGGCAGAAGATCGAGATTTACAAGCAAAATGATTGCCAGAGAATCAAACTGAGAGTTATATAAAAAATTAGTATCTAGTTAGTATTAATAAAAAAGATACAGCAGCAATATGTAACGCCGAAAGGTTACAGATTGGCTGGCCTTTTTTGTTTATATCGCAGGGTGATATAGCTTGCAAATAAATCAAAAAACCCTCATATTTAATAGAAAAGGAGGCACGATATGCGACGTGATATACAACCGAATGAACGAGCATTCTCCTCTAAAGAAGTGGCTGAAGAAGTGGGGATTGCAACACCTACAGTTCGAAAGTATGGCCAGATCTTAGAGCGAAATGGATATGAGTTTTTAAAAGATGGCGATCGGCGGATTTTTGTTCAATCTGACATCGGAGCGCTTATAGCGTTACGCGATACGGACAAGCCCCTAGACGATACAGCAAAGGAACTTGCGTATCAACAAAAGGAAAGAATCAAAGAATCCAGTGAAAAAGAGCTTGCCATACCCGATACATATGAAAACTTGCCCCAAGACCCCAATCAATTAAAAGAAATCTTAATGTTTCTAGTCAATGAAATGGCAGCTACCCGTGAAATGAATGTCCAACTGACAAACGATATGTCTGAGCTTAAAATAACAGTTGCTCGGCTCCAGCAAGATCATCATGTAATAAGTTCTAGTATTGGGAATTCAGCACAAAGGACTCAAGCGAAAATTGAAAAATTAACGGAACAACAAAATGCATATTACGAAACATTGCTGCATCAAGAAAAAGAAAAAAGTGAATATTTACAAAAAGAATTACAAAATCTGCGGGATGAACAGAAAAAAGAATGGCTTTCACAAAATGAGTTTAATAAACGTTTAGAAGAAGTGATACAAAAGCCGAAAGAAAAATGGGAGTGGCTTTTCTCGTTATTCCGAAAATAAGGTGCCTTTACGACATTAAAGGCTTATAGCGCTGCGCGATACGGATAAGCCCTTTGCCGATACACTAAAGATCTTGTCTATCAGAAAAAGATTAGATAATTAAATGGAACCTAGATTGCGATACCCGATACAAATGATACGTTGTCCCGCTTAAAACAACCTTTCCCGGCTTCAACTTTCCTCGATTGTTCGACACTTCGGATTTATCATTATTCAAATTTCAACAAATTCCCGGGAAATATCTACAAATTCTGAATAAGTATCGACAAATATCCCTTGATGAATGGGCGCATGATGCAAGGGTTTCTAAGCCAACATTGTTAGAGAACTAGTGAAAGCTATTCCTGCCTATTCTATAAACTTGTTGTGTATAAAATTACATTATTATTAAAAACCACTTTATCTGGCCGAGAACTAGGGACGGGGGAACGGTGGTTCCGCGGGTTATTAGCTCCTTTGGACATCGTTCCGGGTGTGAGCAGCTTAAGCAAATTTAGCAGCACCGTCCGTCTTGCAAATGCGGGCGATTCAAACAGTCAGTACGGCCTGAATACAGGTGTTAAAGCATGTAGTCACAAGGCCGGTTGAAGTAGAGGCAGGAACAATTGCACCGTGGTTCGATGAATAAAGCAGGTCTTGGTATTCAGTAAGAATTTAGCGAATCTGAAAAAAATTAATAGGGCAAAAGGTGCTCAGAAGGGTCATCAAATATGAGTAAAGATGAATTAATTAAGTTGTTGATTCAATCAAATATACTGGAGGATTTATATAGCTTAAATGGAGAACTTCCAAACGAAGCATTGTGCCTCAATAATGAAAAATGGAAAGTGGGAAGTATACTATAGCGAACGTGGTGTTAAATCACAATTCGAAAAATTTGATTCTGAAGAAGTGGTATGTAAATACTTTTACAAAGATATTTTAGAAATGCTTTAATTAAATAATTTCACTAGTGTTGCATTAAAAATGTCGTAATTTTCAGTTTAGTCATCTTTCTTATTTAGAGCCAAAAAAGTAAATACCCAATCAAAGGTGGCTCCATCCATTTGGAAATTTATTTACAATTAGA
>NZ_JAMBOH010000042.1 GCF_023715505.1 Neobacillus cucumis
TTTGATGACTTGTAATTTAAACTCTTTGGAATGTTTTGTGCGTTTCATGATGTCAACCTCCTTGGTACATTAAGCAGTATAATAAATTTTACTCTTACTGTCCAAGTTCATTTTGGGGCTAATAAGTTACCACTGAGGGTATATACTCAATTTTAAGCGATGTAAATTTATTAGTAGTTGTATTAGAAGTTCGTTACGTAGGTATTTGGAGTAATGTCGGTAAATTTATAAGTGTTTTCTCCATTCTTGGTTACAATCTTTAATTCATCCTTACGATCATTTAGTTCCAGGGAGATTTTATCGCCTAAATTTTCAGCATTTACAAAAATTCCAGAAAACTTATTTTTGTCCTGAGTAATTCCAGCAAAAAGCTTTATGTTTTGGCTCTCATTCTTAACATATTGCTTAAATTGGTACCTTCCGTGATAGTTTGAAATAACTATATAAGAATCCTTATTAACCCAAAAGCCATATATATCTGAAGGGGTTGGTCCTTTTTGATTTATAAACGATGGTTTATTTTCTTTTGTAGGGCCACTTTGAAATTCAACTATTTTCTTTTTAATTTCCTTTTGAATGGCCTTCTTCTCATCACAAGCGGATAAGCTTAATAGCATCAAAACGACTACTGCTGCCTTTAATAATTTCAACTTCCTACTCCCTCCTTAAATGGAAAAATTTGATATTATAAAAAAGTTTAAGATAAAAAGGTGGTGGAATCAATAATTTTTTATTTTCAACATTCAATTCTTGAGAATTTGCAGTTAGGAAAATGAAGGGAGGGGGTTATTTTTTCTTTTTCGTAGCTTCCTTCGCCAATGATTTCTTTTTCTCTTTAGCACAGCATCGGTATAGCAGGACTGGATATCTGATCGGCTGTGCCCGAGCACCTGAGCTAGATTAGCATCAATAAGGTAGTCTTTCCTGCGTTTTAAGAGTTCTTCCCGAACAACGGAATGTATTTAACCTCATTACCGTTTTTATCTCTTTCCAGAACAGGAACCCATCTTCCACTTTTAGTCTTTGTTCGAACGATCTTTCCTTTGCTATCCTTCTAGTACAATGTTTTGGAGCATTCAATTTAGGATCAGCATTTACGTGGTGCATGTTTTGATTTACTAGCATCTCCTTGGTTAATTCACCGTTACGCATAGCCTTCTCCATTTGGGAAATCTGCATCTTAATAGCCGACCTGCGGAAATCGTGGGCAGCACTGTAGCGGTTTTTTCCTAATCTAGGCACACTCTTTAATGAACTCACGAACGTCCTGATGGCTCATTTTACTTCCCCAAATTCTCTGATTATGATTTGATACCATCGTTTACTCCAAACTTAGTAAATTTTTTAGTGGAACGATGTAGTCACTGATTGTTTTTGCGGAAAGTCCTTTTTCAATGGTATGCACGGTGTAATCATAGATCATCTTTGCCTTTAACCACCTATACTTTTAACCTAGTTATGTTCTACGTATTCTTTTATTAGTTCGAGATTTTTATAATCTTTATTCATCCTAGGCCGTTTATTTCCTCTGAAGTACACCTCCAACAAACCTAAAGGCATTACTTTTAATTCTGCTTCCATTAGGTTGAAGTAACACCTGCCAGGCATCTTATCCGGCTTTGTTGCATTAAATACGGGGACTCTATTTTTTATTCTGTTTGTTTCATCAATAATTTGAACGCTCAAATCTTTTGCTGTGTAATATACTTCTTTACTAAAATCAACAAGACTGGAAATATTATTCTCCCCTAAAATTGTAAATAGTTAATTTTCTAAAAATATTCCTTGAAACTTACTTGTAAAAAATAGACAATATAGTAGTAATTTGTTTTACTGTTTATTGTAAAATTCGCTATTAATCTAGTTAGAAAGGGTAGGGTTATGGAAACAGCAAAGAGAATTGGTACAGAAAGCAAACAAGCACGTACCCCGCGTCAGAAGAAATCGACTTTACTTGGGATCCTTGTTCTTATACTCATTTTGGTTATGGTAAGTCTAGCAATAATTGAATTTAATAAAAGGGATTTAAAGAAGTTAGTATTTATTCATCCAACAGAAAAAACATTTATGAAAACAAAAACAGTGTCGGCTCGTGTTGTACAAAGTCATACTGAAACGATTTATGTAAATCCATCAAAGGGATCGATAAAAGAGGTTTTTGTTAAAGAAGGGGAAACGGTTTCTAAAGGACAACAGCTCTTTTCTTATGAAAGCCCAGCATTATCGGCAGAATTAGGACAAGCAGAAATAAATAAAGAATTAGCAGAATCGAGTGCGAAACAGTTGAAAGAGCAAATCGCTTCGTTAGAAAATGATTTACTGGAAGCGGAATCTATTACTACACCTATTACAAGTGACGCAAGCAATACCACCGTTACAACCAATCTAACGGATGTGGGTGATTCAGATCCTATAGCTGATCAATCAATATTGTCACTTAATGCGGAACTAAATACAGCAAAAGCTGACTCCCGTGCCGCAGAATTAAAGGTAGAAAAATATACGTTGGAGGCTGAAAAGCTCAAAGCCGAGCTCGATTCATTAATTGTTTACAGCACCACTGCAGGTGTGATCGTTAACTTGAACAAAAATGTAGGGCAAGGTTTCCAAGCTAAAGAAAATCAGCAAATGGCCATTATGGAAATCGCTTCTAATGATCCATTTAAAATTGAAGGAAAGCTAACAGAAGCAGAAAAAGCTAAAATTACACCAGGCCAACCTATAATAGTAACCTCCAATGTAGTTGCCAATAAGAATTGGAACGGAAAAATAACGGAGGTAAGTGATTATCCTACCTATAAAGATAAAGATTCACAACAAGAACCTATTCCATACTATTCTTTTAAAGCAAGTCTTGATTCACAAAAAGGGCTATATCCTGGCTACTCTACCTCACTGGACGTAGTTCTGCAGTCAAAACAATTACTAGCAGTTCCTGAAACGAGTATCATAGGGATTGGAAACTCGACTTATGTAATGGTACAAAAGAAAGGAATTCTACATAAACAAAAGGTAGAAACTGGTCAAAAAACAGGTCAATGGGTTGCGATTCTTAAGGGGTTAAAAGGTGAAGACAAAGTAGGAGTAAATCCATCCTGGATTGTTCACCTTGGTACATTAATTAACCTAAATTAAGCAATAATCTGGACCATTACGAAATAAATATAATACCGGGAATTTTTTATGAGATAATACGTGTCTTGATTTTAAATAATAAATTACAAGATAACACTCTAAATCAAGAAATCTTGTTAATCAATACTTCATAGCACATTAGGATATTTGAAAAACTGTTTGAGACCTGCGTAACAGGTCTGGTGGGTTCGATTCCCACGCAGTCCCGCCACCCTTGAGATATAAGGGATTTAATGAACTTAATTAGGGGAATGTTAGTACCGTATAAAGTGAAAAAAACGGCCTTTGGTCACAATAATAATAAATTAATATATATATTCTTTACTTTATAAGTTGCTCAAGTAGTTGGGCAGCTTCTTTTTGTATATTCGGTAAAACATGAGGGTATGTGTCCATTGTGATTCCAGATGTTGAATGCCCCAATCTCTCGGAAACCACTTTAGGATGTACACCCTGTTGAAACAACAAGGTGGCATGTGTATGCCTCAAATCATGGAAGCTTATATAAGGCACTCCACTTTTGTTGACCATCTTACTATAATTTTTCTTGCCATTTCGGTTGGTGATTACGTTTTATCTTTCTGTGAAAATATTATTCGACAAAATTCAACGAAAATGACCAGACCCCCAGGCCCGGTCATTTTTCACTTGAGTATTGACGTTTCAAATTAGCGCACAATTTTTCAATATCGGGGTGTTACAATTTGATATCTTTAGTCTTAACGTCGCTATTCTCAATAAACTCCACGACTTCGAGCAGTCGTTTAATTGCATCCCCCCTTTCCGCAGATTCATTTGCCAGCAGCTCCCCAGCTAAATTCAGGACCTCCGACTTAATTCGTGATATCGACAATTTCGCATCCAGCAACTCATTCAGCATAGCGCAATCCCTCCATTTTTAGGCTTCAATATATATATGTCATTACGCTGCATAGAGTTCATTCTTCCGGTACACTTTGACATAAATCGTACGCTTGCATTTCACTCTCTTTTTTTTCCAGATTCTTGTTTTGTTCCCTGTAGTAAGCCCGTGGGCTAATGCCATATACGTTTTTAAAGCGGCGAAAAAAATTAGTGTAATCGGAAAAACCAGCTGAATAGCTGCCTGTTGTGCAGGTACTTATGGCTGTTTAATTGAGAGTCGTAATAACTTAATTGCAATGGGATATGAAGACTGGTTTTAATCAACGCCTCGCTCATTTTTGAACTATACTGTTTATTTAAACTCTCTTTACGTGCAGAATTTCTGGATGATTCATAGGAATCTGGAGTATGTAAATTAGTTATTGGAAATACAAATCTAAATTCCTAGTTGACACATAGGATTAATGTGTTTATTATAATGTAATAGATACATAATATTCCAAAAATGTTATAAAAAACTTATGAGCTTAGCTTATCAGTCAACTGAAGGCTGCTTCCATTCTAAATGGGAGCAGTCTTTTTTATTAAGTGTTAGGAGGGAGCAAAGAGCATGCAGAACTTATTTGTAAAAAATAGCAAGCAGCGTAAATGGCTTGAACGGCTGTACCCATTGGAAGCAGACTTTAAAGCACAAGCCTCGCAAATCGATAAGGAGGGCAGCTTCCCTAGAGAGAATTTCCAAATGTTAAGAAAAATCGGTTATACCAAATTGACCTTACCAGAGGAATTTGGCGGGGCAGGATTTTCTCTATACGATACCATTCTCTTACAAGAAAAATTGGGAAGCTATGATGGCAGCACCGCGTGATCGATTGGATGGACATTAATGACCGTTGGAGAATTATTTGAAAATCGGTTTTGGGATTCAGATAAGTTAGCCGTTTTTGCTGATGAAGTGAATAATGGGGCCATCATTAACCGAGCAGTAAGCGAGATGGCTACAGGCAGTCCCATTCGCGGGGGCCGGTCCGAAACAAGTGCTACGCGGGCAGCTGGAAAATGGGTGATTAATGGGCGGAAGAGCTATACCACCTGCTCGCCGGAACTTGATTATTTTTTAACTTCTGCTTGGATCGAAGAAAAAGGAACGGTAGGCTTTTTCCTGATTCCAAAAGAAGCGGAAGGACTAACCATCGAGGAAAATTGGAATGTAATCGCGATGCGTGGTACCGGCAGCCATGATCTAGTATTAGAAAACGTGGTAGTGGATGAGTCGGACTTAGTCGAAATTCCCAGTTATCATACGGGGTTTAAACTGAATGGATGGGGTCTGCTGATTCCTGCCACCTATTTAGGGATCGCAAAGGCGGCCAGGGACAATGCGCTCGAATTTGCCAATACCCATTCGCCCAATAGTATTAAGGGCACAATTGCTCAACTGCCGAACGTGCAGGCGTTATTAGGCGAAATGGACTTGGAATTATACAAAGCAAGATTTGCCCTATATGGTACGGCAGAGGCTTACCTTGATGAGGATCGTCAACGGGATATCACAAATGAAGCACTTGTAGCCAAACATATTGTGACCAACTCCGCGATTACAGTGGTCGATAAAGCGATGCGATTGGTCGGAGCAAAAAGCTTACAGCTGACCAATCCACTGCAGCGTTATTACCGAGATGTCCGAGCAGGCCTGCATAATCCGCCAATGGATGATCTAACCATTTTAAAATTAGCTCAAACAGCTATTCAACAATATGAATCTAAGGGAGGAAAAGACAATGAAAATGAATAAGTTTTTTAAAATCGTCGCTACAGGAATCGCTTTAGTAACTATCATCGTAGGCTGCGACTCATCTGCAACAACTGGGGCCAAATCGGATGCGGGAGCCGCTAAGAAAGAAGTCAGGAAAGTAAAAGTAGCGTTTGATCAAGGCGGTAAACCAATCGGATACCTAGATGAAAAGGGCAACCCAACCGGATATGAAATTGAAGTCATGAAATTAGTGGATAAGGCATTGCCAGAATATGAATTCGAATATGTGCCAACATCCAGTGAAGACTTATTGGTAGGGGTGCAGCAAGGCAAATATCAAGTAGGGGTAAAAAATGCCTGGTTCACAGAGGAAAGAACGAAGAGTTATATTTTTCCGAAAGAATTCCTCGGACTCAGCGGGGTTGGTATTTTGTTAAAAAAGAAAAACGAAAATATAAAAGACTTATCAGACTTTGCTAAAGCTAAGCTTTCGTTAGCACCTATTGCGGCAAGTAATGCTCAATATACCATTGTGGATGAATATAACCAAGCCAATCCAGAAAATAAAGTTAAACTGGAAGCCGGAGATGCATTCTCAGTGGATGTCGTTCAATGGGTAAATGAAGGACGTGTAGATGGAGGCATTTATTTGGGAGCAACGTATGAAAAGCAAGTTCTTGCAAAGGATGGTCCTTATCATAATTTAGCAAATGATCTTGTTTATAATGAGTTTGCGGTTGTCAAAACATGGCCATTATTCAACAAAAAAGAACAAGAATTTGCAGATGCCTATGATCAAGCCATCAAGAAAATTAAAGAGGATAAGAAGACAAACAAATTGATGGTTAAGTTCTATAATACTGATTTATTTAAACTATTGGGTACTGTAAAAAGGTAACCATCTAAAAAGAGGTGGAATATGCAAACGTATTTTGATAGTGCCTACATTTGGGGAGCATTGCCACAACTTCTTTCGTTTTTACACGTAACTTTTATGGTTGCAGGTCTATCGGTTTTGTTCGGTACGATTCTAGGATTTATCTTAGCTGTTATGAAACTAGGAACGAGTACGGCTGCCATAAAAATCGCTAATGGGTATACCACTATTTTAAGGTGTACCCCCTCTATTGTTCTTTTATTTTTAGTGTATTATGGGCTTCCGGCAATAGCCAGTAACTTTGGTACAGATCTGAATCATCTTGACACTTCGATTTATGTTGTGATTACCTTTTCGCTGCAATTTGGGGCCATCATGTCTGAGGTGATGAGAACGGCGTATGAAGCGATCGACCGGGGACAATATGAGGCAGCGGTTAGTGTCGGACTTAGTCCTGCCCAGGCATTTCGGAGAATTGTGTTGCCGCAAGCAAGTGTTGTCGCATTGCCCAATTTCGGCAACAGCCTCCTTGAATTAATGAAAGAAGGTTCATTAGCGTATACCATTGGTTTGGTTGATATTATGGGGAAAGCAAGCCTAATTATTTCAAATAACTATAATTCTCATTCGTTAGAAATTTATCTTGCCTTATCTCTTATATACTGGGTTTTATCCATTTTGATTGAACAGTTCTTTTCAAAGTTAGAAAAGATTTTTAGTAAAGGGAAAATGGTTATAAAAACGACATAGGGGGTGACAGCATGTCGGTCGGATTGGATGTTCCATTTTTAGTAAAAACCTTTTTTATTGCATTATCTGGAGTGCCTGTAGCCTTACTCATTACGATTGTCTCCTTACTCATTGCTCTACCTTCAGGATTTTTGCTCGCCTTATCGCGGATTAATCGAATTCCCGTGATTAGCCAGTTGGCACGCGTCTATGTTTCGTTTGTGAGAGGGACTCCTGTCATTGTTCAAATTTTTATTATTTTTACTAGTGCTCCTTTACTATTGGCTCCCATATTCGAGAAGTATCATGTTAAAACGAGTATCTACGATATCAATCCGATTTGGTACGCATTTATTGTTTTCTCGTTGAATACAACGGCTATTTTAATAGAAGTATTTCGTTCTGCTATTAGCACGGTCAGTAAGGGGCAGCTGGAAGCAGCTTATTCCGTTGGGTTGAACAATGTGCAAGCGTTTAGAAGAATACTCATTCCACAAATATTAGTGGTGGCATTGCCCAATATTTGTACGGCAACGGTCAATCTTATTAAAGCCACCTCTTTGGGTTATGCTTTGTCATTGAGAGAGATTACGTTAAAAGCTCAAGTGGCAGCCAATGCTGGCTACAATTTTATTGAAGCGTACATCGATATCTTTCTTGTCTATCTCATTTTATGCAGCTTAGTGGAAACCTTATTTAAGCTGTATGAAAAACGGTTAAGAAAGTATAAAGCAGCCGCTGCCTAAGATCATGATTGGAGGCAAAGTCATGTTAGAGATTAAAAATATCCACAAGTCCTTTGGTAAGAATGAGATTTTAAAAGGAGTAGATTTACAGATTGATAGGGGTGATGTGGTTGTCATTCTTGGCCCGAGTGGCTCTGGTAAGACCACATTGCTTCGGTGCATTAACTTTCTTGAACGTGCCGATCAGGGGCAAGCCATTTTTGGTGATATTCATGTAAACCTTAAATCAGCAACCAAAAAACAAATACATCAAATCAGGCAAAAGATTGCTTTTGTGTTTCAGAATTATAATCTGTTTACGAATAAAACAGTATTAGAGAATGTGACAGAAGGTCTCATCATTGGAAGAAAGGTTCCGAAAGCAGATGCCAATGAGCTGGGGAAGCAGGCCTTGGCGAAGGTTGGATTAGCAGATAAATTGAATTCCTACCCTAGTGAACTGTCTGGCGGGCAGCAGCAGCGGGTTGGCATTGCAAGAGCGATTGCGTTAAATCCAGATATTATTTTATTTGATGAACCCACTTCTGCACTAGATCCAGAATTAGTCGGTGAAGTCTTAACCGTAATGAAAAATATTGCAAAAGAAGGAACAACCATGTTAGTAGTGACGCATGAAATGTCATTTGCAAAAGATGTAGCGAACCGAGTCATCTTTATGGATGGCGGTGTGATTGTAGAAGAGAATTCTCCAAAGGAAATTTTCTCAAGACCAAATGAAGAAAGAACGCAGCATTTCTTAAGACGGGTCATACCTGAGGATTTTATTTATCATATTTAATGAATAATAAACCTTTATAAATGGAGGCTTTTCTTCATTTCTCCCATCACAATCTACTGTAACACATGCTGCAATCGATTTGGTATAAAAAGATTAATGTTTAATGATTTAGTTATTATTTTATTCAAACGTTTTATCAAGCATTTCAAAAACAAATTGGAGGTACTTACAGAGGCTAATGCGAAGCACCGGATTTTATTTTAGAAGAACAATATATGGGGGATAAGAAAAAGGGTGAAACACCAGTTGGAGGTGTTCATCCTTTTTCTTTTATTTTTGTACTTTTGGAGTGACCTCTTATAAGGAGATATCTGAATTACTTGTTATAAATTCACTTATTAAATTTATATGTATAGATATTACCATTATAAAGAGTCTCAAAATATCCCAGAATGCTTTCCTTACCATCAAATGAAACGTTAGTAATAGCTTTTGATTTCAGAAGTGCTCCATGGTCGATTTGCAATAGTTTTTTCTGTTCAGGGGTAGGCAAAACTGCCTCCATCTCTAATTCACTGCCAAGAACTGTATAGCTTAAAGATTTCAAGTAATCATAAAAGGAGTGATTTAACGCTTCTACATTGATTGCAGGTAATACTTCTGTAGATACATAGTTATAGCTTATAGCTATTGGAGTACCATTACCTGTTCTTAATCTAACAAAATAATGAATAAAAACATTTTCTTTTAAATTCAATTTTTTTGATATCACAGGTATTTCGTTAGACTTTAAAAGTTTATAAGAAAGGAGCTTTGATCCTGGTAAAAGCCCAATACTCCTCATATCTTCTGTGAAACTTGATTGATTTTCCAGTGACTTTGTAACATGTGAAGATGATACAAAGCTGCCTTTTCCAGAAATCCGCGTGATATATTTTTTTTCTACAAGTTTATTTAGAGCTTTATTTATTGTCATTCTACTGTAACCAAAGAGTTCAGCTAATTGTTCTTCCGTTTCAATCTGATCACCAACTTTTAGTTCGCCAGTATTAATCCTATTAATTAAATAATCTTCCACTTTTGTATATTTGGGGGTATTTTTCATGTAAGTAGTACCCTTTCAATTTGATTATATATCATGGATTAATCTCCACTATTAAATGTTGAAAGATGAATGACTAAAACCATAAGCTGCAAGACAAATAAGAGATAAATCCAGCATCTTTTCTGTATTCCAGATAGATGTGAAGTCCTTATCCTCCTTACATACCATGGCTCAGGTATTTTGAAAGTAGATTCATATTAATTATATTCTTCTTGGAAATCTTTCACAATGTCTTAATAGTTTATGCCATATAGACAGTATTATGAGACTTTAAGGGATGGTAAGAGAATAAAATTATATACATATCCAAATTTGTATATACATAGTGCAGTGCAGAGCCATATATATAAGGAGTATATTTCGAATGCTTGGTTATTAGCTAAAGGGATGGGTAAATAATAAGGGGAGTTTTAATTTGAAAAATATATACATATTAACATTTGTATATACATAATATAAAACAAATGCAGCAAAGGAAGTTACGGCATCTATTTTCCGAATATTTTGTCATTTGGTAAGACGATAAAATGATAAGGAGGTATGATCTTTAAAATAGTTTAGCGGAAATGGCTTTGTTAAGTCTAATAGGAGTGATTAGTAATGAAGATGATTGATTATATTTACGATCAGCCAAATAGGCTAAAAAAAATCTTAGACTCCAGAGATGATACTTGTATACCGTTACTAAACTTAATAGAAAAGAATCAAGTTAAAAGAGTGTATTTGACGGGATCGGGAACAAGCTATCATGCGGCCTTATTAATGAAAATGTATTTTGATCAATTTACAGACTTCGAAACATCCGTTTCGATACCCACATTTTTTTCTAGATATGAAATCCTCAATAAGAATTATAAGAAAGAAGAAACTATACTCATTGCCATTTCCCAATCGGGAACGTCGGTATCCTCCATAAATGCGGTGAAAAAAGGGAATCAACTGGGGCTTCAGACCGTTGCACTAACCGAAAATTTAAACAGTTTCATCACGAATGAAGCGAAGCTAACAATTCATTTAAATTGTGGTAAAGAGAGGATACCGATTGAAACAAGAGGATATACCTCTACTGTATTTACATCCATCCTTTTGGCTGTTGAAATTGGCAAGCGGATTGGTAATCTATCAGAGCTTGATTATAAAGCAATAATGGAATCGTTGGAAAAGGATATTAGTCAGCTGCCAACTGCCGTAGAGCAAATTGAAGAATGGTACAGGATGAACAAATATGAATTAATCACCATGGAAAAAGGGGCAATCGCAGGCTATGGCTATAATTATGTGACCGCAATGGAAGGTTATTTAAAGATGTACGAAACCTTTCATAAACCACTTTCTGCCCACGAACTTGAAGAATTGCTTCATGGATATGAGATGGCCTTTGACTCCAAGCAGTATATTTTTATGATTGCATCCGAGGGAGAAGAGCTCAAATCAATAGATAAATTCAGGTCCTTTTTAGATCAGCTGACAGAGCATCAATTTGTAATCACGAATCAAAAAATCAATCTAAGAAGTAAAGACTTATATTTATCTACCCCTGTAAGTAAGGTGTTTAGTCCTATCTTATTCATTTTGCCGTTTCAAATGATGGCTGCTAGGAATTGCGAATCAATTGGGTATGACACGTCGATCTATCCACATAAAATAAGAAGTTTCTCCCATATAAGATAATTGATTGAGTTATACAAGAAATAATCGCTTTATACAAATTGCAATTCATACTTCTGGAAGGGGGTTTATAGTGTCTAATCAATTTTTAATCGCTACCCATGGTCGTCTAGCAGAAGGATTTTACGAGTCTGTAAAGTTTTTCAACAGTCAAATAGAAAATGTTCACTATATGAATGCCTATGTTAAACACAACGATTTTGAGAAGGACTTTGTCGAGAAAGTGAAAGAATTATCCGGATCTCCACTCATTGTATTGACAGATATTCCAGGGGGCAGCGTAAATAAAATTGCATCAAAATACATTTCTTCATTTGGCTATAAAGTGATTAGCGGGATCAATTTATCGATTCTATTGGAATTTGTGTTTAGTACTGAAAATCTGAATGAAGAAACGATTGAGAGGCTTGTAAAATCGTCAAGAGAACAATTAGTGTACATGAACAAATTAATCGAAGAAATGGAAGGGAAGGAGTTTACGAATGATTAGTTTGGTAAGAGTGGATGATCGCTTGGTCCATGGAATGGTTGCGGTTTCCTGGACGAGTGCGCTGAAGCCGGATTGTATTTTAGTGGCGAATGATGCGGCTTCAAAGGATGCTTTTATGAGTATGACGATGAAAATGGCGAAACCAGCTGGAGTTAGTTTGATTATAAAAAATATAGAAGAATCCGTAAGTCTACTGAATAGTGAGAAATACAAAAGTAAAAAGTTTTTTGTTGTGACTGAAAGTATAGAAGATGCCTATAAAGTCAGTGAACAGGTTGATAGTATTAAAACCGTTAATATTGGGACAGCAGGATTAAAAAAGAAAGAAAAACTCATTTCAACATTGCCGCAAATCAAAATGACAATAGAAGATTTTGAGTATGCTAGAAAGCTGCATGAAAAAGGAATTGACGTTTTTGCTCAAGTTACTCCTTCTTTAGAAAGAATGAATTATGAGGGAATCCTTAAAGCATTTCATACTATTTAGCTAAGAGGAGGCAAAAGTAATGGTTATTCAAGGAATTTTAATTGCCTTAATTGCTGCAGTCGTTTACATGGAAAGCCGAATAGGCGGGCAGCACATGTTAGATCGGCCCATTATCATTGGTCCGCTGGTTGGTTTGGTGATGGGGGACTTTCAAACGGGTTTAATTATTGGCGGTGAGCTGGAATTAGTTTGGATGGGATTGGTTGGGATTGGAACATCTACTCCTCCCGATGTGGTGGTTGGCTCTGCTTTAGCGACTGCATTAGCGATTCAAACGGGCGCCGATTATCAAACCACTTTAGCATTAGCGATTCCGATCGCGTTACTTGCTCAATTTGTAGCCATTGGGGTGGCAATATTGAATACTACTTTTGCCCATTATGCAGATAATCAGATTGCAAAGGGCAGCTGGAAAGGAATCGCCATTGGAAATTGGTCAGGTTCACTCATGTACTTCTTGTCTAAGTTTTTGATGGTGTTCATTGGATTTATGGTCGGTGGAGATGTAATTAAAGGGATCGTCAATCATATTCCTCAAGTGATCCAAGCTGGTTTAGCACAATCAGGAAATCTGCTCCCAGCTCTCGGGATTGCGATGTTAATGCAGTTAAGTCTTGATAAAAAATACGCTACCTTTCTATTCCTCGGATTTGCTCTTGTAGCTTTTTTCAATATATCAACGATTGGAGCGGCCATATTTGGTGCGATCTGCGCTTATCTATATTATCAATTTAAGCAAAGGGAAGGGGAATTATTCTAATGGAAAATAACTCAAAGAAGTTAACCAAAAAAGACTTAATGAGTGTTTATTTAAGACATTACCAGCTTCTTGGTTGTTTTAATTATGAGAGACAGATGTCGACTGGATATGGATGGGCCATGACACCTGTGATTAAAAAATTGTACGGTGATAATGATGAACAGCTAAAAGAAGGGTATCAACGACACTTAGAGTTTTTCAATTGTGCGACATCTACTTCGCCATTTATTCTTGGAATCAGTTGTGCAATGGAAGAACAATATGCGAATGCCGAAGAAGAAGAGTTTGAGGTATCTTCCATTAATTCCGTAAAAGCTGCACTAATGGGGCCGCTTGCCGGGATCGGAGACTCCTTTTTCTGGGGGACGTTTCGGGTAATTGGTGTCGGAATCGGTGCGCCATTGGCGATTAAAGGAAGTATTTTGGGACCGTTATTGTATTTTTTGATGAATGTCATACCGAGTGAATTGGTAAGATGGTTTGGGTTTAGAATTGGTTACAAGGGTGGCAGCGAGTTTTTAGCGAAGATTAGTGCAAATGGGACATTACAAAAACTAACAGAAGCCGCCAAGGTTCTTGGCCTGGTTGTGATTGGGGCTTTGATCGCTTCCATGGTCGTCATCAAATTACCTACGGCCATTAGCATTAATCACGCTAAGATTAATGTTCAAGAAACCTTAGATTCCATCATGCCTAAATTATTGCCTTTACTCGTTACGTTTGGCTGCTATAGTCTTCTGCAGAAGAGAGTCAGTGGAACCTGGATCATGTTTGGGTTGATTATCCTCGGTATACTTGGTGTGGTTTTAGGCGTTTTAAAGTAAGGGGAGGTAAGGATGAGAAGAGAAGAAATTATCGACGGATTGAAAGACGGTTTAATTGTTTCTTGCCAAGCTGTTCCGGGTGAACCTCACTACATGGATGGAATGACGGTAAAAATGGCCGAATGTGCAGAATGGGCTGGAGCTGTCGGAGTAAGAGCGAATTCACCGGACGACATAAAAAGAATAAAAGAAACGGTCAATTTACCCATCATCGGTCTTTGGAAAATAGACCGGAATATAAAGGATGTTTATTTAACGCCCGATCTAAAGGCTGCTAGGGAAATTTGGAATGCGGGTGCTGAGATTATTGCTGTTCAGGCAACTAAACATAAGAGAGATGATGGAAAGTACTCCTATGAAACGATAAAGGAAATAAAAATAGAAATTCCTGAAGCTATCATTTTCGCCGATATTTCAACTCCTGAAGATGCAAGAATCGCTTCTGAGTATGGAGCTGATTTTGTAGCTCCTACCTTACAAGGATATACAAAGGCTGGTTACTTCGATCAAGTAACAATTAAGGACGAACCTGACTTTATTTTATTACGGGATGTTGTGGAAGCAGTAAAAGGTACAGAAACAAAGGTTATTATGGAAGGTAAGGTTTCAACTCCTGAAATCGCCGTGCAATGTTTATACATGGGGGCTTATGCAGTTGTCGTTGGGAATGCCATCACTCGTCCACATATTACAGCAAAGCGATTTGCTAGAATGCTGAAGCGATACCATGACTAATTATTTAGTACCTTCATTATTCTTTATCTGTATTTTCGCTAGTTTTATCTATAAGAAGGTTATAACCAAAAAATATTTGTCGTTATTGATGGAATATAAACTTTATAAAAAAGAAGAAGAATATATGGAATTGTTGACTTCCGTACCAATTAAACTATATTTTTCATCAAAAACGATCATGGTTTTAAAAATAAAATATTATTTAGATACAAACCAATACGATCAACTAAAAGAGATCACCGAACAAATAAGGAACTCGAATGTCAAAATGAAAGATTTGGTTAGTATCCTACTATCGGTATACGCTTATTATTTAGACTTCGGGCACAGAAATGATGCATTAGAAATCTACCATTTCCTAATTAATCGTATAGATGAAGAATCGAATCAAGAATTATACCGTGAATTGAATGAATTAAAAACGATTTATATTGACCATGACAGGAACTATATAAGTGTATTGGAGAAAAAGATTGAAAAAACAAAGGTCTTACCAGAAGTGGTCATCCTTTACTTTAGACTGGCAAAACTTTATGAATTTCTTGGAGATGTGGATCAGTCGAAACTATTACTCCAAAGAGCAAAGAGTTTTTCTAAATCACAAGGACAAATGAAACAATTGGAAAGATTAATAGGAACTTGAATATCCATTTACAGGTCAACAGGGATTTGAACTAATAGGCGAGGAGAATAATATGAATAAACAAACATGGGATATGTATGATTATATTGTAGAATCAAAAGATGCGGTTAGAAGAATGGTAGATCATAAAGATGAGATTCTTAAAGAAGCGACTGAATACTTTTTCTCGGGGAATATTAATAGAATATATTTAGTAGGATCAGGAACTAGTTATCATGCGGGTTTAGCGTCCAGAAGTATAATGGAGAAAGTTTTAGGTATTCCAGTCATTGCTCAATATCCGATGGATTTTAAAGATCAAGAATTTTTACCTGATTCGAATACTTTGGTCATTGGTATTTCTCATGCAGGAAGATCTACATCTACCATACTAGCTTTGGATAAGGCCAAGGAAAAAGGGTATGCAACCATTGCTGCATCTGCTGAGAAAAATACACCCATTATGGATCATGCAGAACGTTTCTTAGAAATTTCAGTCGGACCTGAATATGCAGGGCCAAAAACAAAAGGTTATATTGGAACTGTAGCTACATTGGTATTATTGGCTCTAAACATTGGCTTAAAATCAAAAAAAATCACTGCGTTAGAATATGAGAGCTATGTATCCGATTTGCTTGATACAACAGATAATATCCCTGCTATTGCTGGAAAAAGTGTTGATTGGTATAACCATAATAAAGAGGAATTACTTAAATCTAGAAGAATGATCATTGTGGGTTATGAGCAGTGCAAGTCTGCTTTAATGGAAGGAACATTAAAAGTACTAGAAGCAGTTAGATACAGTGTAACTGGATATGAATTAGAGGAATTCATGCATGGCGTTTATCATTCTATTGATCAAGATACCTTCATGCTCTATATTGGTTCAGAAGGGCAGTACTACAATAGAATGATGAATATGAGAAACTATTTTGAAATGGAAAGAGGAAATAAAAACTTTGTTATAACCTCTGATAAAGGTCTTGAAAATGATACTCATAATTTAATCTTTGATTTTAAAAATCATCAGTATTTTGCTTCTTTAGAATATGTTGTACCATTACAAGTCCTTGCTAGAAAGCTTTCTTCAGATTTAGGGATTGATTGCAATATCTCTTCAGATCCTGGTTTCCATAAAAAAATGGGGAGTTATACTTATTAAATTATCAAGTAATAGCTACGTTTTATAAGCCCTATTGATAAAAAGATAAGACGCACCTTTCCGGTGTATGTATATAGCATAAGCCGTATTTGATTTTTTTAATCAAAGCTACGGCTTTTTTTCAATTTATTTGCTACATGAAAGGACTCTGAAAAAATGATGATGAGCTATCCAATGAATCATGCATTGCAACGAATATCCAGTTTTTCCAAACCAATTTCTCATATAGAAGAGAACAATATACTGTCACAGAGGTAGCTTGATTGAATTACCTAAATTATAGGAATGTTCGATAACAAATTTTGTCTTTTCTGAGAAACATTTATGTTTCGAAGGTCAGTTAAATATTTAGTAGCCATTTTCCTCTTATTAGTTTTAATATTATTATATAGTGATCCTGCACTCACAGCAGCTGGGACAAACCCTAGGCCTTCATTGATAATTTCTAATATTTTGCCACCACCATTAAAAGCAAGCAATATTGCCAATGTGGCAGATAGTAAATCAGAACTTAAGGTAATAATATCCGCTCTCATTTCTTTTAATGACCATTCTATGTTTTCTGTTATTTCCTTGAAACTCAAATCAGTTAATTTCTTGTCAGAAAATGAAGAAAGCTGCTGCAATGCAAAGTGGAAAGCTTTTAGGTTTTTTTGGAAATTCTCTTGGTTCCTTAAATCTATAATTTTCCCAATCGGAATATTTCTTAAATCAACTGGTAATACAAGAGAAATATATTTTTTCATATGATGTAATTCTTCTAAATCATTATTATATGTCCATAAATCATCAAAAAAACTTATTATCTCATCTTCATGTTCAATGTCAGTTATTATTGACATATCATGCCTATCACCAATATTATGTGCTAAAACTCCCATGTAAGTAGTTGCAAGTTGGGAAGGTATTAATATGCCGTTTGCAGAAGGTTGAGAAAATCCCCATTCTTTGCAAAAATGTGCAAATTCATGGCTGAATTTTGTTTCAAATAATTCATAATTTTGATTATGACTTTGTCTCCATAGATTAACAACATCTATTTCTCCTAAATTTTTTATGATCTTCTTAGGGTTATTGAGATATTGTGAGATAGAGTCAATTACTTCTCTTGTGGTTCTTTTTGCCTCAAGACTCTCTGGCTGATGTTTTTTTAATAAATTAGTTTCATTATGTACTAATTTGTAGTCCTCACTTAAAAAATATTCAGCCTCCATTGGAACTATTGTGCTGATTTCATCCATATATAACAATGCAAACTTTAGCCAAGTTTCATCTTGAATTTCAAACCCTGGATAATATAGTGTTTTTTTCAACTCTATTCCCCTCCTTATAGTTTCAACAATCACTTATCTACTATTATCTTATTTTTAAGCAAAAAAGGAAACTATTACAATGTTAGCCAATAATAACCCTTTCCTATTACATATTCAGGAGTATTATTTTGGTTAAAAATCAATTTATAAGTCATATTTGCCATATCATATATTTTTTAAAATGAATTACTGAAGGTACAGCCTGTCCTAGAATTTCATCCATCTAATTGAGAAGAGGCATATTCTTTTTTTGAAATCTATTATAAATTGTCCTTGGTTCTAAATTTTAATTCTACGAAGGAATAAACGATTATTCTATAGAAATGTTTTTAGCTGGCTATTAACAATGTAATATAAATACATTAGTAAGTTTTACTCATAAAATATGTAAGAATAAGAGGACTAATGTCGTTTATGTGGAACATATAAACATAGATAAGAAGTAGAGTGGTGTTTACATATTTACTCGTCAACTAATGAAGACTGCACTACAGGCGTAATAAAAAACCGATGAAAATAATTCAATCCAGAATTGGGGGAATCAAAGGTGCAGGAAAAATCAAAGACCGGAATTTTAAAGAATCTTGACTTTAGGGATTCATTGATCATTGACAAATATAATTCTGATCTTCAAACATGGAGAAGGAAAAAGTTAGACCATTTAAAAAGTGAAAACAGTGAAGATGCGATGACTTGGAATGTATTTCGGAGTCTTAAACAAATTAATCCGAATATATGGTTTCCGCTGTTATTTAAAAACTCCTTCCCTCAAGAATTTGGATACTCTTCGGAATCAATGGAAATTAGCTTATGGAAAAAGATCCAACCGTTCGCACGTCTTGTAAAAGAAGGTCCAACAGAAGTAGATATTATCATAGAAACCAACGAGTTTGTATGGTTGATTGAAGCAAAATATAAAAGCGATATTAGTAAAAATACTACTCATGATACATCTCGAAATCAGGTCATACGTAATATTGATGTCGGCTTAGACTATGCAAAAGGGAAAGACTTGTATTTTTCATTGCTGATATTTGATGAAAAACATTCACCTGCAGGATATTCAATCATGAATAAGTACCGCCAATCAATGATTCATGTGGTGAAAGAGCTCCCCTATAGGATTGACGGTTGTAAAAATTTGAAAGGGATTAGTATTATTACTTGGAGTGATATCCTAAATGTATTAGATGAATCAAACAAATTAGCAGAAAACGAATTTGAAAGATTTATAGCAAAACAAGCTGAACAATGGTTAAGAAAAAAGATTGAAAAGCCAACTATTCTAAAAAACAGTGCTATTTTTGATGAAACAGAAACGTACAGATATTCTCTTACAAGAGTATGGGATTTATCAAAGGAGAAAGTTGTATTTATTTGTTTAAATCCAAGTACCGCTGACGCAGAATTCGATGACCCGACCTTAAAACGGTGCATTGACTTTGCCAAAAGATGGCACAACCGTAAATATGGATCTCTTGAAATGGTAAATCTATTTTCCTATCGTTCCACTGATTTTGATAATTTAAAAGGTATGGATGACCCTATTGGAAGAAAAACGAATAATCACATACTAAATGCAGTTCAGAGTGCAAATTTAGTGGTGGTTGCATGGGGTGAGAATGGCTCCTACAGAAATCGTGATAAGGAAGTTTTGAAGATGCTTTCAAGTCAAAAAACCCCCATACATTGTTTGGAAGTTTTGAAGTGCAAGCAACCAAAACATCCCTTATATGCAAAAAAAGAATTAAATCCAACTATCTTCTTACTATAATGACGATTATGGAAAGAAGTAAGGCAATAATATAAACAGGTAAGGAGTGTACCAAACATGGTGCACCTTTTTGAATGTAAGAGGGCCCTACTAAACTAAATGCTCATGTTTTTGATATTTTTGGCAAAAAAATGATTAAATGCGAGCTATCATGCTGTTAAGGAATGCGATGTACTGCTGATGCTTGGTACCGATTTTCCATACAGCATGAAACTCATGGATTCAACCAATCCCACTCTAGTTTTTCACCATTAAACTCAAAACAAATCGGTTTAATTTGAATCACTCCTGTTTGGTGCTTTTCATTTAATCGCTCCTCATAATACTGAAAAAACTTCTCTTTTAAAATTCCGTAGAAGTAAGCAATCGGTTTTTTGACAGAATTGGTCCATTTTAGTTTTCGAATTAACTGCTTAAAGGATCTGATGGCAAGGTTAACGATTAGATCCCTTTTATGGTCAAGTTCATAGCCATAGGCAGTGATTTGGGTCATATGCCAATATTCTTCAATCACCTTTGCATCTGGAAAGAAGCATTTAATGATTTCCACGAAAGGCTGTGGAACACGATTGCTTACATAGGTGTAATCCAATTGATACGGTTCCTCTTTACGTTTTTTTATCTTTTGCTCTTTTTCAGTTTTTAAAAGATTAATAGTTTCTATAGGGCGGTCCATGCTATCTTGTTTGGGTGGTTCACAAGCAGGAAAACGATTAAATACATAGAGATTGCTGGACTGGGATCCATTGCTTCTTTCGGTTTCATAGACAGTGAAAATTCCAATTTTCTTACCTTTAAGAATCATCCGTTTAAAAGTCGAACGTGAAAGGATGTTTTCAGAATACTGTTGATTAATCGCTTTTAAAATGGTTCCAATTTTGGCATTACACACACCAGGGATCTTGGCAGAGAACCGCACTAATCTTTTTAATCCGATTAATTCACCCTTTGTAAAGTCCTTCTTATGATCAAGCAGCCACATTTCCATATGGTGGTTAAACTCCTCTAAATTTTTAAATTGCGAATAATGCTCGAATCCCTCGAAATTGCCAGATTTTAAATTCATATACATGAGCACCCTATTCCATTGATCTTGGCCAGTAAACAGGACAATCCACATTTCTGGCATTTCTAAGATATCGTTTATAGCTAAGGAATTCTAATCGCAAAAAATCGAATTTGAGGCCATTTTTAATTCTTAAAGCCCTTTTTTGGCTATTAAATTAGTAATTTGGAGCCGTTTTTTACATTTTGGCTTATTTTTTGATTATTTTATTGGTTGAGTAATTAAATCTATTTTTTAGATTAAATTGCTTCAAAAAAGGAAAAACTCCTGTCCATTTTCTTCATTCACCCTTATATAAACTGTGAAAAAGAGAGTAAAAGAATCCGATTCTGATGTGATCCAATAGGGCTGGAAAAGCTAGAATTTAACCATCAAAATGCCTGGTTTTAGGAGGGAAATTTGAAATGAGGGAGGTATTTTCTTTGCGAAAAAGAGTAACAGGAGTCGCATTAATAGCAGTCACAACTTTTCTAGAGTTTCATCCACTATCATCTCAGCAAGAAGAAATAAAACCAGGGTCAGCGGGCTGCAGGCTGAAATTCCAGCGAGTTCTTCAAGTAAAGCGGATGCGAATGTCATCCCGACAGGCCAAGTCCCTGTCACATTAGTGGACGTCATTGATGGAGATTCCATCAAAGTGAGAGTCAACGGAAAGTTGGAAAAAGTGCGCTATTTATTAATCGATACACCGGAATCAAAAAAGCCAGATATGTGTGTTCAGCCATATGCAATAGAGGCTTACAAGAGGAATGATGAGCTAGTGAAAAGTGGAAGATTAACGATAGAGCTGGAACAATTGGTCACAAGGGATTCGTATGGACTACTATTAGCTTATGTTTACTTCGATGGAAAATCCGTTCAAGAAACACTGCTTAAGGAAGGATTCGCAAGAGTGGGATATATTATAAATCCACCCTATAAATATCTGGCTTTATATACGGAGGATGAGGGGGTGGCGAGACAGGGAAAAGTAAATATTTGGAGTGAGCCGGGGTTTGTGACAAAGTGGCGATTTAATGAGTTTCTACCATAATCACACCCTTACCTAAAGGAAGAATCTGGAAGACTGTATTCATCCTCAAAGCCCTATTAAAATTAATAAAATAGTAACTCAAATAAAAATGACCAGACCCCCAGGCCCGGTCATTTTTACTTAGGTTTTGACATTTCCAATTAGCTCACGATTTTTCAACATCGGGGTTTTACAATTTGATATCTTTGGTCTTAACGTCTCTATTCTCAATAAACTCTACGATTTCGAGCAGTCGATTAATGGCAAAATCCTTATCCGCAACTTCATTCACTAGCAGCTCCCCAGCTAAATTCAGGACCTCCGACTTAATTCGTGATATCGACAATTTCGCATCCAGTAACTCATTCGGCATAGGGTAATACCTCCATTTTAGGCTTCAATATATATTTGTGGTTACGCTGCATAGAGTTCTTTCTTCCGGTACACGTTGATATAAATTGTACGCTGTTTACCTAATCAGACTGGGTCCTTAAGATGATCGCATTGGCGAGTGTGTATATTGACCAACACCTGACAAACTAGGAAATTGTTTTGTTTCTGCTAGATGAGTATTACAAAACTTTTTTGAAGTTAGAGAAGAAATTATGGATTTGGTTTTTCAAACATCTACGCGAAACAGCAGCTGTTAGCATGGTTAGATGATTCCAGCATCCTGAAGTGAATCATAAATCAATCATGAAAAATTTATTTATATTACATTCAACAACAGTAGAGAGTGTTCATTTCAATCGATTATTTTTATTGAAATTTTGAAATTAAATGGTAATGTATTATTTGGGAGAAAATCCTATTTGTTACAATATTCAGATGAAATTTCTTTGTAAATCTGAGTTAATTATGTAACTTAAAAGAGATTCGATTAAAATTAACATTATAGGGACAGGAAGTGTAAAGAGTGAGTGAGGATAAGGGTTTGGATATTGTAGGGATTGGTAAAAGTCTTGAGATTATGAATCAAATAATAAAAAATATTCAAGAGGCAAAATCAAAAAAAGAAGAGAAAATTGATGGACAACAAAGAGAAAAACTTGAGATCCTACGAAACGAGCTGAAAGATTTAGGTGCCAAATTTGATGATTGTTTTAAATTATCAAATGACGAAAGGAACGATTGCATTCAACATAACCTAGTGATATGCGGGGAACTTTTATCAGGTGCCATGGTTCATGAACGAGCTATTGGTAAAAATAAATTAAAGGGTGAAACGTGGGAAGCATTTTTGTTTGAGTGGAAGGATAGATTCCCGTTAATAGCTAAGTATGATAATAAAATCTTTAACGAATTAGTCGGAATTTCAAAACTCTACATTAAAAGGGAAATGGTTAGAGCTTTAGAAAAATTTGAAGAACTATTTTTTGTTTACATTCCAACTAAATAAAATATTCATTTTCATTATTATTAGGCGAACACTTTTTATCAAGTGAGCGTCTTTTTTTATAAGTCTTTGAGAGTTTCAAGATATACTAATGTAATTCTTCTTATACAGTTTGTAATATCTTTTAATAAATTTCATATCCATCTTCAGTTTTCTGGAAAGATTTGCAGGTAACAATTTCGTTTGTAGACGTATCTTTAATACATGATAAATAAACTGGCTGTGCTGATCCAAAGTATACATATTTAATATTGGTAAGTAACACTTTCCCTGGTCCACCTTGATCAAATTTTCTATCAAGTAGATTTGATAGGGGTTTATGCTCCCGAGTTGTCTTTGCCATTTCCTATTAGGATTATCTGCCTGATCTGCCCTACCAAGTTATATTTTCTCACAATCCTTTCAATCTTTTATGAACATTACTTAATAACAATAGTACCTGCTTTTGTTTTAATCAAAGAATTTTTTGATTAACTTATAATCTTGCCAATCATTTTCTTGTCTGAAGCCCTTTGATTATCAGCCTTAATCGATGCGTAATATCCACTCCCGCTTACCCTTACAAACTTACTGAGGTATTTTACCATTCTAGTAATAAAACACTTTGTGATTATCTTTGGATAAGCAAGAATATCTCCGTCTTCGATACTATTTTTCTGCGTTCCGAGGGCGTCTAACTTTTTTTAGAATTCTAGTTCTGCTTCTATTTCGTGCCTCAGCTTTCTATAGACTTTCCTCAACTGTAAGCTGCTTGGAAGATGGTCTACCAGTACTGCCTTTTCCTCTCTGCTCCGTAAGGGACCAATTTTCACTGAACTGATTAAAAGTTTTCTTCATCGCTTTAAGCAATGATTAGGCTTATCTGTACCAATCAATTGCAGGTCAAGCCCTTGCTCAATAAATCTTCAATTTGAAGGTGTTTTGACGCTCTGCTAAAGCCCTGATTTTCGTGAAAATTAAGTTCAGATTACCTTATATCCTGATATTTTAGAAGTGTTAAGAAGGAGTATTCTACATAAGCCTTGTAAAGGACAAGGTAAGGATAGGATGTCATAAACTATTCACATTTTAATGAATAATAGATGACCATTTACTTCATTTTTCTATATATCAAATATGAAGGAATTTTATTAGCAGAAAGGCAGTGGTGGAAGATGGCAAGGTTCAGAATGGTACATACGGATTTTTGGAAGAATCCGATGGTTTCAGAAGAGATGACCCCGGAGGACAAGTATTTTTATCTCTATCTACTTACAAATTCCAGTACCACTCAAATTGGAATCTATAAGATAGTATGTCAACACTAAACTAGACAATTTTTTTAAGGTGTTCATTTTTGTACTCAATTGGGCTTAAATACCCAAGTGTCCCATGAATTCTTATATGATTAAACCAATGAACATAATCATCTAACTCCAACTTTAACTGTTCCAAACTCTCAAAATATTTACCTTTTACAAACTCCGTCTTGATTATTTTAAATGTGGCTTCGGCTACTGCATTATCGTAAGGACAACCTTTCATGCTCAATGAACGTTTTATTTCAAATGTATCTAGTGCTTCATCTATCGTCTTGTTTTTAAATTCTTTCCTCTATCTGTGTGGAAAAGCTGAATTTGCCTTAAATCAGCTTTAACAGTTGATAAGGCTTGATATACAAGATCGGCATCTTTATGAGGACCAGCACTGTGGCCTATAATCTCCCTATTATAGAGATCAACAAATAAACATATATAATTCCATCGGTTTTCAACTCTTACATATGTTAAGTCACTTACTACTACAGCTAATTCTTTTGGTTGATCAAATTTCCTATTTAACTCATTTTCAACCTTAGATTCATTACACTTATCAACATGAGGCTTAAACTGTGCAACTGTATATTTTGATACCAGTCCATTTTCTTTCATAATTCTGCCAATCCGACGTCTAGAAGAGACTATACCAAGCTTTTTTAATTCATGTTTAATTTTACGTGTACCATAGTTCTGACGGCTTTTATGAAATATATCGATGATGGAAGCTGTAAGTTCATCGTCTGATTGGGTGTGCTCTTTTGCTTCATAATAATAGGTACTTCTTGAGAGTTGTAGGACGTCGCACATTGCTGATATCGAGTATTTGTGACGGTTATTTTTGATCACATTTACTTTCGTCCTATTATCAGCGCTGCTTGCTTTAAAATATCATTCTCCATCAACAAACGCTGGTTCTCTTTACGAAGCATGATCAACTCTGCTTCTTCTGGCGTTCTATTATCCTTTTCTTTAAATGAACCAGAAGTTTGACTTTGCTTAACCCATTTATCCAACGCCGAAGGTGTTAAATCGTATTCACTAATAAGATCTTTTCTAGGCTTTCCATTTTTATATAACTTGACCATTTGTGCTTTAAATTCCGGGGTAAATGTCCTTCTAACTTTTGTCATTTTGGCGTTCCTCCATAATTGAACAAGATATGAGTAGACTCCCAAATTTAGTGGGTAACCACCACAACTTGACAAGGAGCCTCTACGGGCATGCTTTCCCAGCCAGGAAACCAGATGGCTATGACATCTGGCTTGCCAACGAGGCTAGCATACCCGCCTCTCCTGGTAAAGTTGCTAGTTCGGATCTCTTATGATAGTAAGCAGTATGCCCAGAACTGGCCGTAAGTCTACTTGACCTTAATTTTATTGTTCAGTTAAGTGTAGCCGATTCAAGATTACGAAAAAACAAATGGCGTTTGACCTCGGTTATTCGATTGAGAGTGTTCATTCTTTAATGGAACGATTTATCTCGCATCACAGGTTAATCCGTTACAATCCGGAAACAAGAGAACTGGCACTTAAAAACTGGGGGAAGGATAATCTGCAAAAAGGCGGAAAGCCGGTGATGGATTGTATTGTTTCCGAGTTAAAGGAGGTAGAAGATCTCTCCCTAATTCAATATGTTTTGGAACCTATTCAAAAACAGGAAATTCGCAGCCTTTATGAATCCTTTTGTGAACAAGAAGAGATGGTATTCGACAATGAAGCTAACGAGCAAGATGAACATCATACATATTTGGATCTTCCATGTGAAGAGAGTAACGATACGTTGACGCGTCGTTATACGATGAGTGGTCAAAAAGAAAAAGAAGAAGAAAAAGAAAAACAACAACAAGAAGCTCTTTATCCAAATCTAGAGAAATATCCAGATATCGAGGATCCATTTCAACAAAATCAAAAAGATGTCAAAGAAATAATAGAGTTTTGGGACTACAATGGATTTGGTTTTTCGAATATTAATGCGAAACAGCAGCTGTTAGCCTGGTTAGATGATTCCAGCTTCCTGCAGCCGAAAGAGGTCATATTAAAAGCCATGAATATTGCGTGTGCTAATAACAAGCGAAGACTGAGTTATGTGGTTGGGATTCTAAGAAACTGGGAAAATGAATCATTGCTGACCGTAGAAGAGATTGATTCGTATTATGAGAACCAAAAACCTGTACCCAAGCACAAGCAACCTGCCGTATCTACAGGAAGACAAATTCCTAAGGGGTTTGAACTCGATCTAACGGCTGGTGAAGAGTGATGAGTGTAGCGGAAAAAGCGTTTTTAGGGTGCTTGATGAAGGCAGAGAATTTGCTCAAGGATACCGTGGTCCAGCCTGAACAGCTCGAAAGTACACGTCATAAAGAATTAATGCGAAAAATGCTGGAATTAAACCAGGCAGGTAAGAATATCGATTTGATCACATTGACCACCTTACCCGATCTCGATTCATTCGGGGGAATGTCTTACCTTTCCGAGCTGTTATCGTTTGCGGATCTTGAAAAATTTGAAAGCACGGAGAAGTTCATTCTTGACCTATGGAAGGAACGGGAAAAGAGACGTATCTTAACTGTTGCAGCTTTGAATGATTGGGAGATTGCGAAAGTCCTAGCCGAGCTGGATAAAATTAACCAACTGAAGATGGCAGATCACACGTCTTTACAACAGGCTTTGTCCAATATCTATGAGGCACCTTGGGAAGAACAAGCACGCAAAAATGTGCCACCACGGGCATCATAAAGCTCGACGAAGTGACGGGAGGCTTCCATGATGGGAGGTAACAATACTAGCCGCAAGACCCTCCATGGGGAAAACCGATGTGATGCTTCATTTCGCCAAAATGATAGGTTGGGCTGGTTACTTGCCACTCGTATTTTCTTGGAAATGCCCGAACGGCTGATCACCACCCGATTAATCGCTTCAACAGGGGGCATTAATCGATCAAAAATGCGGGATCCGAAAAGAATGCTCAGTTAAAGTCAAAAGGATAAATGGTCGGATGTAATTGGTGTTCTCAATCAAACCCATATGCAAATTTGTGATGGGGCTGGACAATCGATTGCCGAAATCAGAGCGAAAACGCGGAAAATGATGAATCAATTTCCAGCCAAGAAACCGATCATTTTGATTGATTACTTAACACTGATCCAATCGGGACAAATGTACGGAGGGAATTCCCACCTTCAAGTCACGGAAATATCCAAATCACTGAAAGCAATGGCGAAGGATTTTAATTGCCCCGTCATTTGTTTGGCGCAGCTAAATCGCTCAGTGGAAGCAAGAGCCGATAAACGGCCAATGATGTCTGATATTCGGGAATCAGGAAGTGTGGAACAAGACGCTGATGTCATTTTGTTCTTATATCGTGAGTCGTATTATGACAAGGAGATTAACGATCAATCCCTTGAGATCTTTGTCTCGAAAAACCGAAATGGTCCTGTTGGAAGCATTAAGGTGAATTATAACGAGCATACAGGCAAAATCGAGGACCAAAAGGGAACGAGTGTTACGGTTGCATAACTTGTATATAGTCACTTAAGTAATAACCACGGATGCCAAATATACAAATAACCAGGTGTTATTACATGTTAGTGAAAGAACTTTACCTAGATAGTTTACGTTATGAACAATCATCATTGGCCAATTACATACACCATTTATTAGCAGAAAAGAAGATTTCCTTAGAGGACAACTTTTCCCCATCAGACTTAGAGAAAGCATACCATCAGAAGGTTGCAGAAATGATTGAAAATAATGTGTTGGGTTTCCATAAAGTTTGTGTTTACTCTTTGAAAATGAAACCAAAGGAATTTGTGTTTATCTTTGCAAAAAACGAGCAAGAGGCCATCCAGTTCTATAAGAAAACATTTCAGCAAATGCCCATAAACTGTCACGAATATTGCCTCGATTTCGAGTTAACTAGAGGCAATGGTGTGATTTCGTTTCGTGAAATGAGGAAGGAATTCGAGATTTTTCCAGCGATCGCGGGGTATTATAAGAAGGTATAACAGCTATATAGACAGTTTTTAGACTTGAAAGTCTAAAATTTAATTAAATATCTGGAGTCTGCCAAACTTTGTGACAAAGTGGAGAATTAGTGGGTATGTACCATAGTAACTTAATTTTTTATGGATTCCTATTGAAATTTTTGCCAAAAAACTAAATAATGATTAACAAAGTAATATAGTCAGGAATGATTTCTAAATGATTGTATATGAGGCGACAAAATCCGAATTTCTAAAAGATGTTTTTCAAGACGAACTAGTGAATAATATATCAAGGAACTATAACTCTAAAATAGGACGTATAAATGAGCGGGAAGTGCGGGCATGGGATAATTCTATGCAATATATGTACCGTGTGTTAAGTGATCAAGAGATTCCCAAAGATGCTGGTGTTGCAATCGAATTTAAAATACCGTATACATCTAAGCGGGTTGACTTTCTTATTTCAGGTAAACGCGGAAAACAAAATTCAATTGTGATTGTGGAACTAAAGCAGTGGGAATCAGTAGAAGTAATTAGAGGAAAAGAAGCCATTGTAAAAACAGTCATTAACCGAGGATTGGTGGAAACTACCCATCCATCATATCAAGCATGGTCATATGCTTCTTTAATAAAAGATTATAATGAAAATGCACAGGATGAAGAAATGGAGTTATATCCATTTGCCTACTTACACAATTATATTGATCAAGGCGAGGATGATCCTCTTACTGATAAGGTTTATCAATATTATATAGATGAGGCCCCAGTATTTGTTAAGGGGCAAGCGAGCAAACTTCGTGCGTTTATTAAGAAGTATATTCAATATGGAGATAATAAAGAGAATTTATATAAAATTGAAAATGGACGGATTCGCCCATCAAAGTCTTTACAGGATTCCTTAAACAATATGTTAAAGGGAAATCCAGAGTTTGTGATGATTGATGATCAAAAAGTAATCTACGAACAAGCCATCTTTATGGCAAAAGAAGCACTTAGAACAAATACGAAACAAGTTTTAATTGTAACGGGAGGCCCTGGAACAGGTAAATCTGTTCTCGCCATCAACCTTCTCGTTGAATTAACCAATCAAAGCATGGTTTGCCAATATGTAACCAAAAATGCTGCACCAAGAAATATTTATGCATCAAAATTAAAGAGAGATTTTAGAAAAGGCCATATCGATAACTTGTTTAAAGGGTCAGGAAGCTATATTAATGCACCAAAGGACGAGTTCGATGCTTTGATTGTAGACGAAGCTCATAGGTTAAATGAGAAATCGGGTATGTTTTCAAATTTAGGTGAAAACCAAACAAAAGAAATTATAAACGCATCAAAGTTCTCCATTTTTTTATAGACGAAAGGCAGCGAGTTACTTTAAAGGATGCAGGAAGTATCGATGCGATAAAGAAATATTCCACTGAATTTGGAGCCAATCTATCAATTTTGAACCTGGAGTCTCAGTTTCGTTGTAACGGGTCTGATGGATATTTAGCATGGATTGATGACGTTCTTCAAATTAGGGAAACGGCGAATGCTAACTTTATGGGCGGTCAGTATGATTTTAGAGTATTTGATGATCCCATGGAGTTAAGGAAAGAAATAGAAGATCTTAATAAAAAAAATAACAAGTCTCGGATTGTAGCCGGTTATTGTTGGAATTGGGACAAAGTTGGTCAAAGTAATCCAGATTACCATGATATTGTGTTGCCAGAGTTTGATTTTAAAATGAGTTGGAATCTTGGAAGTACAGCTACATGGGCGATTGATGAAGAACTCAGTAAGTGAATGTGGATGTATACATACTTGTCAAGGACTTGAATTTGATTATGTTGGAGTAATTATTGGTGATGATTTGCAATACGAGAATGGTTTAGTCATCACTGATTACTTAAAACGAGCCAAAACGGATAATTCTTTAAAAGGTCTGAAAAAAATGTTAAAGATAGAACCAGATAAGGCAAAAAAACTAGCAGATGAAATTATTCGAAATACCTATCGTACACTGATGACACGTGGACAAAAAGGGTGTTTTGTATATTGTACAGATCAGGAGTTGGCTGCATATTTTAAGGAACGTTTTAAAAATAGCAGTAGATTATATGAAGAAAATGAATTTTATAGATCGTATCCAAGAATTGCCGAGGATAGAGAAGAATATTAAAGGAAGAAATATTTAAGATGACCTGATGTTCTCTAGTTCAATAATATGACACTTAAAACGGAGAATTAATAATGCATTATAATTAACTCAACTTTCGCACCTGGAAAAATGTAATGAGTTTATATGTGTGTAATGTTTGGAGCCGTTAAAGTATGGTACTAGACTTTAAATATAGCCATGAAAAAACACCTCTTCATTTGGTATAGTTGATTTGTCGAGAATCACAATACCATACAGAAGAGGTGCCCCCTATATGATATCGAATAATGGTCAAAATAAGCAACTACCAAATGAACTAACATC
>NZ_JAMBOH010000043.1 GCF_023715505.1 Neobacillus cucumis
GTGGATTTGGACGGGTTACCACCTGACTTATTCATTATAAAGGACTTTTTCTTTGCACAAAATAAAATTAGTGAAGATTTAGAGTGTTTTTAATATTGAAATTTAATTAACGCAACACTAGTGAAATAATTTATAAAATAATAAGTCTTTATAAAATGTAGGGCAAAGTATAAAGGAAATCCTAAGCAGCATTTTACCGCTTAGGATTTTTTGTTTGAAACATTTTATACATGTTGCAGTGGTAACCTTTTTGTAATCCATCCTTCAGTTAGATATATTTGATACTTTTTCCCTACCTCTATTTCCTTTCCTACCGGTTTTTGGGTAGTGAATCAGCTAGTACTATTGATGGAGAAAAATTTAAAGCCAGTTCGAAAAATGTATGAAACGTAATTAATATATAGAACATTGGCATACTATGATTATGTTATATTTTAATTTTTAAATTCCTTTTGTAAATTTTTAGGTGAAAGATTGTACTCTTTTTTAAAGAGCCGATAAAAACTTGAATAATCAGGAAAACCAGATTTTAAAGCAATTGTCTCGATAGAGAACTGATTTTGTTTAATTAAAGTGACAGAATAAGATAACCGCTTTAATGAGACGTAACGATAAAAAGGCAAATTCATGTTTTTCTTAAAGTAATGAGAAAAATAGTATTTATTTAAATGGAAATGATTTGATACTCTTTCTAAACTCAAGTCTGGCTCCGTCAAATGTGAATCTATGTATTCTAAAATAGAGACAAACCTCTGGTCTAATTCATCTTTGTTGCTAAGGTTTGGTGTACTGCTTGCAGGATTAAAAATAACTTGTAGAGCTTGAAGTAATAAGTAATGCAATGTAAAGGAAAAATTTTCTTCATCATTCTTAATTCTATTAATGATTTCATGAAATAAAGAAATGATATCTTGGAAATTTTTTGAATGAAGATGCAATACAAACGATCCCTGTGTCTTTTGATAAACAATATCCTCTTTCATTGATGGTGAACTAGATGCAAAGTCTGCCATTAAATGCTTACTAACCATAACAATAATACGTTCATATTTATCAACATCTTCAACATTAGCCTCATGGACAGCATAAGGAGGGATGACCACAACATCCCCTCTCTTCAGGTTATAGGTCTTTCCCTCACAGAAAAATTCACATTCCCCGCCTAGAAAAACAAGGAACTCATAAACATCATGACTGTGAAGGCGGAATAATGTCTCTAATTGGGAAAAGTTCACTGATGATTCATTATATTTCTTAAGATGATCTTCGGAATGATATTTTTTGTTGAAGTAATAAATTTCAAAATCCTTACCGATTACTGGGATGAAAACTGACTGCTTCATAATATCCTCCTTTCATAAAGCAACATTTACAATAATTCTAGCAAAATTTGCTATATATTTTGAGCTTTTTGTTGGTATTCTATAACTGCAAGCGGTAACATTCATTTTTTTTAGCAAAATCCAAAATAAACTGCTTACTAAAATAAATGGATATACCAAAAATTGGGCACTCTAAAATAGTAATCTTTAATCAAAGTAAAAATCAAAAGATAAATTTCGAGCATTCTTTTAGGGTGAGCAAGATTAGGAGGCAATAAAGTGGAATCTAACCATAAACAACCAAATTTAGAGGTCAGAGTCAAGAATATCATCGAAGTTGATGGATTAAAATTTAAAGATTTGAATAATAGCGGTAAATTAGAGCCATATAAGGATTGGCGTTTGAGCCCTAAAGAACGTGCTGAGAACCTAGTTTCATTAATGAATCTCGATGAAAAGGTAGGTATGATGCTTATAAATACCCGCCAGATGGGGCTTTCTCAAAAAGATAAGAGTAAGACAAGCCATGATGGCGTGCTTGATGAAGGGATTGTTGAAAAGGGCGAAACCATTTTTGCTTTGGAAAAGGTATATGGCACAACGCATACGATAGAAAACATGCATTTGCGCCACTTCATCCTCCGAGATAACTGGAGTCCAGCTCAAATGGCAGAGTGGGTTAATACCATGAATGAATTATGTGAGGGAACACGTCTTGGAATCCCTTGCTTAATCGCATCTAATTCAAGAAACGAAAATACTGAATTCATCTTTGGTATGAATGATGCTGCTGGAATCTTTTCGACTTGGCCTGGAACTTTAGGGCTTGCAGCAGCAGCTAAAGGAGAAATTAAAAACGGCGGTGATGCCTCTCTTATCAGCCAATTTGCTGAAATAGCACATGATGAGTGGGATGCAGTCGGAATCAGAAAAGGTTATATGTATATGGCTGATACCGCTACTGATCCTAGATGGCAGCGGACGTATGGAACATTTGGCGAAGATCCAGAATTTATTTCTGATGCAATCGGCCGGATCATTGACGAATTCCAAGGTGAGACCGTCGGAAAACATAGTATTGCGATGACAACAAAACACTTCCCTGGCGGCGGTGCAAGGGAAAATGGATTCGATCCACATTATGCTGAAGGAAAGTGGAACTTATATCCAACTCCAGGCAGCTTAGAAAAATATCACCTGCCACCGTTCCAAGCAGCTGTAGACCATGGCACTTCATCGATTATGCCATATTATTCGATTCCAAGTATCAAGAAAAGTGCGGTTCAAGAATTTGAAGGGAAAGACATTCCATTCGAAGAAGTGGGCTTTACATTTAATCATTATTTTATTAATCATATCCTTAGAGAAAGACTCGGATTTAAAGGCTATGTAAATAGCGACAGCGGCGTGACAAGTAAAATGTGCTGGGGTGTTGAAGACAAGAGCGAGGCTGAGCGTTTTGCCAAGGCTGTTAACGCAGGTACAGACCTTGTCGCTGATACTAATGACATTACGAACCTTAAAAAGGCAATTGAAAATGGCTGGATTAGTGAAAAACGTATTAATGAAGCCAATGTAAGACTTCTTACCGAGATGTTTGCCTTAGGACTTTTTGATGATCGTACCTATGTTTCACCAGAAAAGGCTGCTTCAGTAGTTAGTAATCAAGCGAACTGGGATGCTGCTTATGAAGCTCATAAAAAATCGGTTACCGTTCTTAAAAATTCTAATCAGACCTTACCATTAACAGCTGATAAGCTTGGTAATCAAAAGGTTTATGTAGAAGTGTTCCACAAGGAACCAGAGCGGGCAACTGCTTATACGGAAAAAGCAAGACAGGAATGTCAGGAACTTGGTCAATTTACTTTGACTGATAATCATGAAGAGGCCGACATCGCAATTCTGTTCTTAAGTCCAAAATCAGGAGCTTATTTCAATGCAACCCCAGGACTGTTAGAACTTGAAATCTGCGAAGATAAAACAGAAACGGCTTTGGATGGGTCTACCTATCAAGAAACCACTTTAAGTGGAATGGCCCATCTAAAAGAAGTGGCAGATAGTATCCATGTTCGTGGTGGAAAAGTTATTATGAGTGTGAATGTCATTTTGCCATGGATCCTTGGAAATGTTGAACCTTTGGCTGATGTCCTAATTGCTGGTTACGATACCTACTATAAGGCGCAGTATGAGGTAATAGCGGGCAATAGCCGCCCAGTAGGTGTATTGCCGTTAACATTGCCTGCAAGTGAAGCTGTCATTGCGGTTGATGAAGAAGGTAATTGTGTGTCAAGAAATGATGTGCCGGGATATGACAAGGACAAATATATGCCTGAGGGACTTGAATATGCCTATAAAGATAGTGATGGTAATGTTTATAAACTTGGCCATGGGTTGACCTATTAAAAAGTCAGAAATAATAACTTGAAGGGCTGCCTTATGGGAGCCCTTCTTTTATATAAAAAAAGCCTGGCTCATAATGAACCAGGCCTTCATATATTCTTAATTATACCGATTATGGCACCAGAGTCTCATTCCTCTAAATTATTGCAGTATTGGCTAATCAACTTCACTGCCCTCGTTTGGCTAATATTTAAGTCATTTGCCACTTTTCTTGAACTCTTTAATTTTTCATAGGACTGTATCACAAGTGTTTTCTTCACATGCTCGATTGCATCATCCAAATTAGTGGGGAGAAGATGCTGTGTTCGTGGTTTAATATTGCTTAAGATTAAGTCTGGTAAATCACTTTGCTGTATGATTGAATCGCTCGTGACCACCAATCTCTCCATGAGATTTTCAAGTTGGCGGATGTTTCCGGGCCAAGAATACCAATAAAATAAATCCAGGCATTGTTGAGAGATAATTTTATTCATTTCATATGTTTTATTAAATTTATATAAGAAATTATAGGTTAAGGGTATAATATCCTCTCTCCGCTCCCGCAACGGCGGCAGATGGATATCAATAATGTTTAGTCGATAAAATAAGTCCTCACGAAACTGATTTTTCCGCACCATTTCCACTAAATCGCGATTGGTTGCTGCAATAATCCTAACATCCACTTTCTTCATCCTATGGCCGCCGATTGCAAGAAACTGCTTTTCTTGAATGACTTGCAGTAGTTTTGCCTGAAGCGATAAGGGCATTTCCCCGATTTCATCAAGAAATAATGTACCTTGATCTGCTACTTCAAGCAAGCCTTTTTTACCGTTCTTGCTTGCCCCTGTAAATGCCCCTTCTGTATATCCAAACAGTTCCGATTCCAATAAGTCCTCAGGTAAAGCAGCACAGTTTATTTTTAAAAAAGTTTTACCGCTGCGTTTACTGATGTTATGGATGTAATGAGCAATTACTCCTTTTCCGGTACCTGATTCACCTTGGATTAAGATGGTTGAATCCACCTTGGCAATTTTTTCACATACTTTTAAGATGTTCTTCATCTTTTCACAATTTGTGATTGGTGTAGCGCTGTTATGGTTGTCGAAGGATAATTTTTCTTCCTTCTCGGTTTGGATACTTTTATAGTTTTGCAGTTCTTGTGAGGTAGTCACCACAAATTCAATTTCATTTTTCTCATTTAAAATCGGGACCGCTGTCGTTAACAGTTCTGCCCCTAAATAGGTGGTCATCTTTATAGTAACTGTCTTTTTTTCCTTGAAAACTAATGGAACAATGGAAGGCTTCCAATATCCTTTCTCATAGAGCTCAGAGTTTTTTTTCCCTACCACATCTTCCGGTTTTAAACCGTAATGCTTTTCGCAAGCACCATTAACATAAATAACACGCTGCTCAGAATCCAGCACAAATATCTCATCTGATGAATAATCGAGGATTTTCTTTAATGTCTCTACTGTAATTTCAAAAGGGCTTTGAGTTTCAGGTACCATTTCATTCTCTCTCCTTGCAGAATGAGTTGTTTTTAGTTCTTGTGAGTTGAAATCAACTCGATTTTTCATTCGAATTTCAAACAAATTTCGAAAAAAGTGATATTTTTCTATGTTGTAAGATAATTAAAAATATTGGCACGGTACTTGCATTATATAAAAGTGAGTGTCGATAAACATGAATGAGGGATCTCACCTGAGTTAATTAAACAAGATATTCCTATTCTTGTAAACGTTTAATTTTTACTAGTAACAAGTACTTTTAGGGAATTCAGAGGTGAATTACAAATGACTCATCATGTTAAGAAGGGAGGGAGGAATAACAAAGATAATATGATAATTTATTAAGTTACTAAACTGTAAAAATTGATGTAAACAATATGAGGAGGCAACCATAATGGCCTATAACGAGGTACAGAATAAAACAAATCGGACCTTTGAAAGAACACTGACTTATGATTTATATACAGATCCAAAAGTGTATGAACAAGAAATGAACGATGTTTTCGCTAAATCCTGGCAGGTGGTTGGTCATGTGAGTCAATTAGAAAAACCAGGGCAATTTTTTACCACTGATGTTGCAGGAGAGCCCATTATTGTTACTCGTGGTATGGACGAAGTAATTCGGGCATTTTATAATGTTTGTCCGCATCGTGCAACAAAGCTGGAAAAAAACGAAGCTGGCCAAAGGAAAATTCTTCAATGCGGATATCACGGCTGGACATTTCATTTAAATGGTACTTTAAATAAAGCCCCAAACTTTACTGGTGAAGATGCTCAGTGTGTTGGGGACCGCTGTCTAAGATCTGTCAAAATGGAAATCTTGGAATCTTTAATTTTTGTTAACCTTGATGATCATGCAAAATCTTTAAGTGAAACTTACGGTGATTTCTTTGAACGATTAGGCAGGTTTCCGTTCCTAGGCGAGTTAAAAAGAGTTAGTCAAAAGACTCGTGTTATTAAAGCAAACTGGAAAGCATTTATTGACAACTATTTAGAATGTGATCATTGTCATGTTGCACATCCAAGCTTTGTTGCTACTCTTGATATGAAAAACTATCAAATTGTGACCTGTCAAAACTACTCCGTACAGGGTTCGGTAGTAAAACCGGATAAAACAATGGGAACAACAGATTTGAATGAGGCAGAAATGCAGGGTGGAGAGTTCTATTGGTTATGGCCAAATCTGATGGTAACAATTTACCCAGGTCCTGGGAATATGGCAACCATTCAAATGATTCCGATTGACCAAGATACTACCCTAGGGGTTTACACCTATTATTTTAGAGATGAAAACTTGACGCAAGAAGAAAAGGATCTAGTTACATTTGCGGAACAAGTTAGGCAGGAAGATGTTGAATTAGTAGAATTAGAACAAATTGGATTCCATTCCCGTGCATTTAACCAAGGAGTATACTCCAAATCAGAAAAGGCAATTGTTCAATTCCATGAAATGGTATTGGAGGCGTTAGGTCGATGACAAATATGAGGACTGTCGAAAAAAAACATTTATTTATCAATGGTCAGGAAGTAAGGACCTCTGTTTATGTACCTCTGCATTCCCCATATTCTGGGGAAGTGATTGCTGAAATTGCCATGGCAGATGAGCAGTTAACCAAGGAAGCGATTAAATCAGCTCAGAAAGCATTTCAAGTAATTGCAAAAATGCCAGCATTTGAACGGTCTGCGATTTTAGAAAAAGTGGTAGAATTATTGAAAGAAAGAGCAGACGAAGCGGCAAAAGTAATCGCAATGGAATCAGCAAAGCCGATTTCTTTTGCTAAAGGTGAAGTTGCAAGAACGATTGAAACCTATAAATTTGCAGCAGAGGAAGCAAAAAGAATTCATGGTGAAACGATACCCTTTGATGCGGCGCCAGGAGGAGTGGGGAGAATCGGTTATACCGTTCGCAAGCCCATTGGCGTTATTGGGGCAATTACACCGTTTAACTTTCCAATGAATCTAGTTGCCCACAAAGTTGGCCCAGCGATTGCATCTGGAAATTCAATCGTATTAAAACCGGCATTACAAACACCTCTTTCCGCTTTATATATTGCTGATCTTTTTAAAGAAGCTGGATTACCTGATGGAATATTGAATGTTGTGACTGGTCCGGGTTCAGTTGTGGGGGAGGCAATAATAAAAGATGATCGGGTGCAAATGATTACCTTTACGGGAAGCCCCGCGGTTGGAATAGGTATCCGCAATAAAGCCGGTTTAAAGAAAACGACTTTAGAGCTGGGGTCAAACGCAGCGGTTATTTTAGATAAAGATACAAATATCGATGAAGTCATTGACCGTTGTATTATAGGTGCATTTTCAAACCAAGGGCAGGTTTGTATTTCCTTACAGCGTGTTTATGCCCATGAAGAGGTATATGATGAATTTGTTGAGAAGTTAGTTGAAGCGGCCAAGAAATTAAAGATTGGAGATCCCTTAGATCCGGAAACTTTTCTTTCTTCGTTAATTTCAAAGAAAGAAACGGAACGTGCATTAAGCTGGATTGAAGAAGCGAAACAAAACGAGGCATTGGTATTGACCGGAGGAAAACTAATCGATGGAGTTTTAGAGCCGACAGTCATTGTAAATGTTGATCCACTGTTAAAAGTATCCTGCCAGGAGGTATTTGCTCCGATTGTGATTGTTAATAAAATAAAAACCGTTGAAGAGGCAATTGGCTACGTAAATAATTCCCGTTACGGGCTTCAGGCAGGTATTTATACAAAGAATATTGATCAAGCTTTATTAGCGAGTGAGACGCTCGAAGTAGGGGCTGTTATAATCAACGATATTCCAACTTTCCGGGTTGACCAAATGCCCTATGGCGGTGTAAAAGAAAGCGGTACAGGTCGTGAAGGAGTTAAATATGCAGTGGAGGAAATGACAGAATTAAAATTAGTTGTTTGGAACAGAGGAGAAAAGTGATGAGAACCTATAAAATTGCTGTCATTCCTGGGGATGGAATTGGACCTGAAGTCCTACAGGAAGGAATTAAAATATTGAATAAAATTGCCGAATTAGATCAATCTCTTCAATTCGAATACACGTATTTTCCATGGGGCTGTGAATATTACACGAAACATGGCGTAATGATGGATCCAGACGGAATGGAGAAGTTAAAAAACTTCGATGCTATTTTTTTAGGTGCTGTTGGATATCCAGGTGTACCGGATCATATCTCATTATGGGATTTACTATTAAAAATTCGAAAAGGCTTTGATCAGTATATCAATATTCGTCCAATAAAGTTAATCAAAGGTGCCGTATGTCCCTTGAAGGGTGTCAACTCTGAAGATGTGGACATGCTGTTTATCCGGGAAAATAGTGAAGGTGAATATGCTGGGGCCGGGGATTGGTTATTTAAAGGATTAGATAACGAAGTTGTATTGCAAACTGGGGTGTTTTCCCGTAAAGGAACAGAACGAGTTATTCGTTATGCGTTTGAAACGGCAAGACGAGAAGGAAAATCGTTAACAAGTATTAGTAAGGGAAATGCCTTGAATTATTCAATGGTCTTTTGGGATCAGGTTTTTGAAGAGGTTAGCAAGGAGTATCCGGATGTAAAAACAGCATCCTATCTAGTGGACGCTGCAGCAATGCTTATGATTACCGATCCAAAGCGATTTGAAGTCGTGGTAACCTCTAATTTATTTGGAGACATTTTAACCGATTTAGGAGCCGCTTTGGCCGGTGGAATTGGGCTTGCGGCCGGAGCCAATATCAATCCAAATAAAACGTATCCTTCGATGTTTGAACCGATCCATGGATCTGCTCCCGATATTGCCGGTAAAGGTGTTGCCAATCCATTAGCAACAATTTGGTCCGCCAGCCAGCTGCTCGACTTTCTTGGATACGATAAATACGGAAAGTTAGTTCTAGACGCAATTGAGGAACTGCTTGTGGAGGGTAAGGTGTTAACACCTGATATGAAAGGAACTGCATCGACTACGGAAGTGGGGGACCGCGCGGTAGAGATTATTCACTCGCTTATTTCGTTAAAGGCTTAATACTAACCATGGCTTGATCGTTTGATGGGGTAAAACTTTCGTCTATTATATCCCTTCTTATTCTCTGTTTGATAAGAAGGGGGATTTTTGGAAGTATTTATCTGAATATAAAGTAAATTCGTTCTTCTATTTAATGAAAACGCCTACAAACGAGCGGACTGGAACTCCTGTAAAATTTACATTAGAAGGGATTTTTGCGAATGAAGAAGTGGATTGCATTTCTGACCATCTTACCTGCAATTGGGTCATTAACTGTTGTTAATAAAATTGAACCTTATATTTGGGGTTTACCGTTTATTGTATTTTGGTCTACATTATGGCTCATCCTCACATCAGTCTGTCTTTTGGTATGTAACGCCATTTATGATCGAAAGGAGCAAAATAAATGAATAGCTCCATTTTTATTATTGGTTTAACACTTGTCTTCGCTATTTACTTAGGAATACGAGCTCGAAAAGGGCGGGATATGAAGCTCGAACAGTGGGCCGTTGCCGAGAGAAATTTCGGGTCGCTGATTATGTTTGTGTTAATGGCAGGGGAAATGTTTTCCACATTTGTGTTCTTAGGGGCCAGCGGTGGAGCTTACCGCATGGGGGGGCCTACGATTTATGTCTTTTGTGCACTTACCTATGTGATTCCTTTTTGGATTCTGCCTCCAATTTGGCGCTATGCTAAAAAAAACAATCTCATCACCCAATCAGATTTCTTCGCCCAAAAATACCAAAGTAAGAATTTGGGATTGCTTGTAGCAATAATTGGTGTAATTTCAATGATTCCATATATTGTATTACAGTTGAAAGGATTTCAAATTATTGTTTCTGAAGCATCTTACGGAGCAATTCCCCCGAAAATAGCCGTATGGATCGGCTTAATTGCCGTAACCATTTTCGTTTATATCTCTGGGATTCATGGTTCTGCATGGACTGCCGTATTAAAAGATATTCTTATGCTTACTGTTATCCTATTTTTGGGATTCTATTTGCCCTATCATTACTACGGTGGAATCCAGCCAATGTTTGAGACTTTAGATAAAGCCAAGCCAGGATTCCTTTTAATGCCTGATAAAGGTCTAAGTATTTCATGGTATGTTTCTATCTGTATCACAATTGCTTTGGGTCAATATATGTGGCCGCATTGCTTTGGTGCCAGCTTATCTTCTAAGAGTGAGACTGCCTTAAGAAAAAACACTGCCATTTTACCTTTGTATCAAATCGTTCTTGTATTTATCCTATTTATTGGTTTTACAGCTGTACTGCAAATTCCAAATCTGGAAGGGACAGCTTCGGACCTCGCGTTGTTTAAAATTGCCAAAGAATCACTGCCACCCTGGTTTATTGGTGTAATCGGATCAGCAGGATTACTTGCAGCTCTCATTCCTTGTTCATTGCTCATCCTAACAGCATCAACACTTCTTTCGAAAAATATATTTAAACATTTTAAGCCGAACACGTCTGATCAGAAACTGGCAAAATTAACACGCATCTTTGTTCCGATTATTGCTTTAATTTCTTTGTTCTTTACATTTTATGGAGGAAATACAATGATTGCACTGCTGACAATGGCTTACAGCTTTGTTCTTCAACTCTTCCCGCCACTTGCCTTCAGTTTATTGAAGAAGAATCCGATTAGTAAAATTGGTGCTTCCGCCGGGATGATAGTGGGAGTAGCAATTGTCGCTTATCAAACGTTAGAAGGCACAACAATGTCTACAATGTTTCCTAGTGCCCCTCATTTCATTCAAGATTTAGACATTGGTGTCGTAGCGATTACGGTTAATATGGTAGTTATGCTTGCTTTTAGTTTATTTACTAAAAAGGTTTCCGTTATCCAGGAAGATCCAATCAGCCAAGCAAGTAATCTATAAAAAATTAACGCTATCCCATGAAATCTTCATTCATGGGATAGTATTTTAATCTCATTCAATTTAAAAAATTAAAAGAAATTAGGGGATATTACTTGAAACAGTTTCAGATTTTAGTAGAAAAAAATGTTCCATGTGAGATGAGAGATGGAGTGGTCCTTTATGCAGATATTTATCGGCCGAATAGAGAGGGAACCTATCCTGTTCTATTAACCCGGCTTCCTTACAGTAAGGATTTGCCACATTATTCACATCGGTATCTTGACACAAATCGTCTAGTTGAAAATGGTTTTATTGTGATTATTCAAGATGTGAGGGGGAGATTTCAATCGGCAGGGGAGTTTCAATCGTTTAGACAGGAAGGAAATGATGGTTATGACACCGTGGAATGGGCTGCAACCCTTCCGTATTCGACAGGAAAAGTTGGAATGTTTGGTATGTCTTACTATGGATATACCCAGCTGATGGCTGCGTCGAAAAAGCCGCCGCACTTAGCTGCTATTTTTCCGGCGATGACGTTAAATGACCAGAGAAATGGGGCTTTATACCGAAACGGTGTCTATCAGTTGGGATTTTCTGAAACTTGGACACTCGAATCTATTGCCCCTGATTTATTAAAACGGAAATATAAAAAACCGACGGAAAGAATAGAAGCATTAAAAAATCTCGGAGCTCATCTGGCTAAATTAGAGGACCTTTACCATTTTACTCCGGTTAATCAGTGGCGGCCTTTAAAGGAACTTGGTGTTGCTGATTTCTTTTTTGAGGAATTGCTCCATTCTATTGAAGATGAAGAATACTGGAAGGATTCAAGTATTACTGATAAGTATGAAGATTTGCAGGTTCCAGCTTTCCACTTAGGGGGCTGGTATGACTGTTTTATTGGGCCAACCTTAACTAATTACGTGGAGATGGCCAAAACTGGTCGGGATCAAAAACTGATTGTCGGACCATGGGGGCATGGATATTTCTCCTCTGTACAAGGAGAATGCTCCTTCGGTGTTCAAGCTTCCGGTGACTGGATCAATTTAAAAGAGAACATTACGGATCTCCATATTAACTGGTTTAACCATTGGTTATTAGGGATAGATAACAAAGTAGAAACCGAGGCGCCTGTTAAAATTTTTGTTATGGGAGTTAATCAGTGGCGTGATGAAATGGAATGGCCGCTTGAACGAACTGAATATACTAATTTTTATTTGCACAGTGAGGGCAATGCTAATACGAAATTAGGTGATGGTCATCTTTCAGTAATTAAACCTGAAGATGAGCAGATAGATACCTTTATATATGAGCCAACAGATCCTGTGCCAACTAAAGGAGGGGGTACATTATTTGCTGGCCCACTGACAATGGGACCATTTGACCAAAGTGAGATTGAAGAACGAGAAGATGTACTTGTTTACTCGACTGCACCTTTAACGGAGGCTGTAGAAGTGACAGGGCCAGTGAAAGTGAAGTTATGGGCTTTAACCGATGCGAAGGATACAGATTTCACAGCAAAGCTCGTCGATACTGCTCCCGATGGAAGGGCTATAAATTTAGCTGAAGGAATTATTAATGCGAAGTACCGGAACGGATTTTATCCTGAAAAGGAATTAAATGGGGAAGTGACTGAATACGAAATTGATCTTTGGGCAACCAGTAATGTGTTCCTTCCGGGGCATCGAATCACGCTAGAAATTTCTTCGAGCAGCTTTCCGCAATACCTGCCTAATCCAAATACCGGAAGCTCTTTGATTAGCAGCAATCTATCAATAAAAGCAAAGCAAACCATTTTTCATAACAAAAAGTATCCTTCACATATTATCCTTCCAATTATTCGAGTGACAGAGACCAAGTAGGGTACAGGAAGGATTGGATGAAAAAGCGATACTGATAAAGCCTGGCTCGTTTTTGAACCAGGCCCTCATCATGTTCTTATTTTTCAAGAATCGCATTGGATAAAAGTCGGAACAAGTAATCGGTATGATCACGGAAGCCTGCTTCTAATCCGATTAGGGTTACATCTTTAGTCTGTTCCTTAACAATGACAGCCTGCCCCTTGGCAGCGGCATTACCTGCCCAGTGACCTGCTATGAAAAAATCCTCAGAGTTTGCTAGTTTCGCAATGACCTTATCATTGTCAGTCCCCGTATACCAAACTGGACGATAGACGAAGCCTAGGTCATCCTGAGCATATCCTGCAGTGACACCAGTCCCCTCATAATCTACCTTTACAATTCCATTGCTGTTAGACCCGCCGGTATTAATTGTATCATCGGTAAGTCCAAGTGTTTTTGTTGCTCTAGATGCACCAGCACCCACGGCAATATATTTACCGCCCTTGTTTATAAAAGCATTCACGTTAGCTTTGAATAAATCTAGCTGGCCAGCATTCTGGAAGCCAAATTCTTTGTTTGCAGCAGATAAGTTTGTAGAAATAAGGCTTTCTGTACCGCTGTAAACAAATACATCAAACCCGGTAAGACCCTTTTCGGCGGCCTCTACTGGGGTCACTTCAGTGACATCAAAACCTAAACGCTTTAGGGCAAGCTTTGTTCCGCTGTGGGATTGTTGTTTGCCCATACCACCATCCTTTAAAATGGCTACTTTTAAGTTTGATATAGCAACCGCATCCGCAGGTACCTTGGCTGTTGATTCGATCTTTAATCCGGAGGCTTTCACGGCTGCAGAAATTTCATTTGCTGCTGCTTCAGTATAGAAGTTACCATTTGCATCACGCTTTACAGCTACGCCTTGTTGTAACAATGCATTTGCTAGATTCACAGCTTTCACGGAACTGTTAGGAATTAAGAATGGTCCCTTACCAATAACTGAACCTTGCTCCGTAACCTGTGTTACTTTTGTTGATGTAACATCAACGGATGTCTGTGCAGGCACTGCTTCAAATCCCCAAAGTTCTGGCAGACTCCATGCTGAAATATCATACATGGCTGGTGTATCATTGGTGATGTCTTCACCGTCCCAAAGCATGGTGTTGGCCAACCCAGCCTTAGCCTGATCCATCTTTACAATATAAGTTCCTTTAGGATAGGATTCTCCATCTGCAATAAAATCCTTTGAAGCCTGAACGACCTCAATATCATTTTTTAGTAAATGATTAACAGCCTTATCTGTTACAGTCGGATCCTTTTCATCAACCGGCAGGATATAAGCTTTCGGGAAGAAGCCTTCCGGATGGAATGGATGATCAAAATTGATACCCCGTTTAAACATTTCAATTTGATCGGTAATCATCGCTTGCTTATTCTCAGTAGCAAATTTCAAAGCACCCATAATGGCGTCATACTGCCAGCGGACACCATCCCAATCGTTGGTCGGCGCTTCTAGTGTATGACCATAGGCACCATGATACATGGCATACATTGGAGTGAAAATTGGCGGATAATCATCCCAGCCGGCTGAGTCATCCCGCTGTGGAACGTAAACGCCTTGCATAGTCTTGTAAAGATCGCCTTTAAAACTAGCGTTATCTGCCATAATGTTGGATTCCATTGCTTCTGCCTGCTGATAAGCCCACTTATTATAAAGGTCATACTCATAGTTTGGATTATGCGGCGGTGTACAAGGTTCGATTAACCCTTGACGGTTTGGAGCATAGTTCTTTACATATCCATGCGTATCAAGGAATACCATTGGATTCCACTCTTTAATCAGTGCAACGGTTTCTTGCGTTTCCGGTTGTGACTGCGTAATGAAGTCGCGGTTTAAGTCAATTCCTTCCCCATTAAAACGTGTCGCATTGACACGGCCGTCGGGATTTTGAACAACATTAAATATCAGGATATTGTTGGCTAAAATCTTTTTGGTCTCGGCATCATTCTGTGTAGCAAAGCGTTCAATCAACTGAAGAACAGCATCGCTTCCTACAAATTCAGTTCCATGGATAGAACCGTTAATCATAATCGGAATCTTAAAATCCGGGTTAGCGGCAATCCAATCCTGGGCCTTGCCTGGATTTTTAAACATTTGTTTTCGTAAAGATTGTATTTTACCAAACTTTCCTTGGGTGGTTGGATCGGCAATGGTTACCACATATAGCGGATTACCATCTGCTGATGTCCCGCGGACCTCCAATTTCACACGGTTGGATTGTTTCTCAATGCTGCTCAGCTTCGCGCCTATTTGCGAGAATTTTAAAAAATCATAGTTTTCACTATTAAACTTGCTTCCATCCTGTTCTTCGTATGCATTAACGTTTGTCCACTTTTGTCCCTCGGCAAAACCTGTAGTCCATGGAATAGTGGTAACAAGAGTCGCAACCAGCAAGCCGGCAACGGCCTTTTTCTTTTTATTCACACCTATTTACTTCCAATTTTGTATATTTATTATTTTTTATGTATTTAATATACATTACTATTCTATTATTATATTCATTAAAATAACAACCTAATATTTTCCTGAATTTGGGTAAATTGGATAATAAAGATAGGGCGATGGTAACGGGTGTTAACATAATAACTTTCAGAATGTATACATACTTTTAATACTCCTAAATGGGTATATCACTATAGAAATAGTAAATGGCAACCCGCTATCATTTTTAGGGAGGTAAAATAATGAAATGGAAGGGAAGACGTGAAAGCTCGAATGTTGGAGACCGTAGAGGAATTGGCGGTAAAACCATTATTGGAGGAGGGATCGGCAGTATCATCATCGTGCTCCTCTTTACACTTCTTGGGGGAAATCCCGGGGATATAATGAACAACATGACAACAAATAATGGATCTGACACTAATACCCCATACCATGAAACTGCAAAAGAAAAGGAACAAGCGGATTTTGTTTCTGTGGTTCTGGCAGATACAGAAGATATATGGTCTGAGGAATTTAAAAAAAGAGGGCTTACCTATGAAAATCCTAAGCTCGTTTTGTACAGCGGCAGTGTCCAATCAGCTTGTGGATTTCAAAGTGCAGCTGTGGGTCCGTTTTATTGTCCAGGTGACTACAAGCTTTACATTGATTTGAGCTTTTATCAGAAACTGAAAGACAAATTTCAAGCACCGGGTGATTTTGCGATGGCCTACGTCATTGCCCATGAGGTAGGTCACCATGTACAGACGCTTTTGCATTCGGGAGATCAAGTTTCCACAGCCAAGAAGCGAACAAATGAGTACTCTGTCCGGTATGAATTACAGGCAGACTATTTGGCCGGTGTCTGGGCTCACTATGCGCAGGGGAAGGGATACCTTGAAAAGGGTGACTTGGAAGAGGCATTAAATGCAGCCAACTCTGTTGGCGATGATAATATTCAGAAAAAAGCACAGGGCTATGTGGTTCCGGAGAGTTTTACACATGGAAGCTCTGAGCAGAGAATGCGCTGGTTTAATAAAGGGTTTAAGACCGGCACCATTGAGGGCGGGGACACATTTAACACGGCAAATCTTTAAACTCAGGGCTATACTTAGATATTAGAGGATGAATCTGGAATGCCTGCATATTCCGAAGATTCATCTTCTTTTTTTATAAGTTAGGGTATCTTTTATAGAAACTTGTAGAAAAAACTCGAAATATGGACAGAAAATTTAGAGGAAAGTCGAATTTTACTAATAGGTAGATAGTTCATATAGAGGAAATTAATGGTGGGCCAAATACTTAAACTTCATAGAAAGATAGGAGAAAAGTTTAATTATGAACAATGAGATACATACAACTGGGGAATTTATACTAAGTAGAAAGGAAACATACGGTAAAAACAAACAGATTAAACCTGTCCCGGTTTTTACCTCAAGAATGGAAAAACGTGAATATTATAAAAACGTCCATTTGTTTGATATCCGTAATGTATTGGATGTTGGAGGTTTATTAAAAGATATAAGTGAGAATTTACATACATATGTAAAACAGGTTCAACAATGGATTCAAAAGAATCCAATTAAAAGACTTATTGTTACGGGGATTTTTACAGTAGTTCTTGGACTATATACCATTAATGCGAATGCAGCTTATATTCAGGAATACACGTACCAGGTGAAAAACAATGAAAAAATTGAGGAAATCGCAGCCAAACATGGGGTGACCGTTCAGGGAATATTGGATGCAAATGGTCTGACCTCTATTACGGGCAAGAAGATTTTACTGCCAAAGGTTGAAGACAGAACCGTCACTGCCACAACCTTAAACGTACGGTCTCAACCAACCACTGAAGGCAGTATTATTGGGAAATATAAAAAAGGTGATATTGTGAAGGTTTCTTTTGTAGAAAACGGCTGGGCTGGCATTCTGATAAAAGGACGTGTGTGTTTTGTTAGCGCTGACTATTTAACACAAACAGAAGTAGACTCAACCACCGTCGAAACAGAGGCTAAGATCATGTATGTGACAGCCTCAACGTTAAGAGTGAGAGAAGCAGCTTCCACTGGCAGTGATGTATTAGGTTCATTAAAATTAAACGATCCTGTTACTGTGATTTCGAGTGTCAATGGCTGGGCAAAGATAAACTTTCAAGGTAAAGCGGCGTTTGTAAGCGGAAAATATTTAAAAAGCAAAGAAACAAGTCCATCTGCTGAATATGTGATAAAAAAGGGCGATACTTTTACAAAACTCGCTAAAGACTTAGGGATCACTTTAACAGCTATTCAAAAGCTGAACCCGACAGTAAAGCCAACTAAATTGAAGATTGGACAACAAATCAGAATTCCTGTCACAACCGCATCCATACCAAATCGAATCAAGGTTACCGGACAAATAGGTGCGATAGACTCCGAAGGAACTTTTCTTTTTATCACAGGTGATGGCCATACTAATACCGCTAAAGCCACAGGCAAAATGATCAATGAATTATTTAATCACCAAGGGGAAATTGTTACGCTGACGCTCGAGGGAAAAAGGGGTCAAAAGTTAACTTTAATATCCTTTCAATAAAGCGAGATCTCTCCTTATCGGAGGGGTCCTTTTGTTTTTTTATAATCCCCTAAAGGAAAATCCGCTCATATTTAATAAGAAGAGCTAACATGGATATTTTGAAACATATTAACCAACATTCCTTCCTAATATTTGTCTGCATTTTGTATAATATGTGTTTTTTACAGGAATTTTCCAAAAAAACGAGAATACATATTTGAATACCATAAATCGTTTAAACTGCAAGAAGGAGGTATTACCTTGTCTCACGAACAAATGAATCCGACAATCGAAAGAATAATAGAAAACATTGAAAAGGTGATGATTGGAAAACGGAATGTCGCAGAATTAAGTTTAGTGGCACTGCTTGCGGGAGGACATGTGTTACTTGAAGACGTCCCTGGTGTCGGGAAAACGATGATGGTTCGTGCCCTCGCCACGTCAATCAATGCCAATTTCCGAAGGATTCAATTCACACCGGATCTTTTACCGTCCGACGTAACGGGTGTGTCCATATACAATCCGAAAGAACTAGAATTTCAATTTCGCCCAGGTCCTCTCATGGGAAACATTATCCTAGCTGATGAAATCAACCGCACATCACCGAAAACTCAATCCGCACTCCTAGAAGGGATGGAAGAAGCAAGCGTTACCATTGATGGTGTGACCCATAAATTAAACCGGCCTTTTTTTGTAATGGCTACACAAAACCCAATTGAGTACGAGGGGACGTATCCACTTCCCGAGGCGCAGCTTGATCGCTTCTTGCTAAAGATGAAAATGGGCTACCCAGATTTGCAAGAGGAAATGGAAGTACTCAACCGGGCCCAAAAGGTACCGCCGATTGAAGAGCTTACACCTGTGATTAACCTCGAAGAATTGATTGGTCTCCAGAATGAAATTAAAAATGTTTTTGTCGATGATACCATAAAGCGTTACATAGTCGATATTGTCAACAGGACAAGAGGGCATGGCAGCGTCTATCTTGGTGCAAGTCCAAGGGGATCGATTGCCCTTATGAAAGCTGCCCAGGCCTATGCGTTTATGTACAACCGTGACTTTTGTCTGCCGGATGATATTCAGTATTTAGCTCAATTTGTTTTATCACACCGTATTATTTTGAAGTCAGAGGCAAAATTTGAGGGAATCACAGCAGAAGAAATTGTCAACCGTGTAATTGCAAGAGTACCTGTACCGGTTCAAAGGCTTGTGAAGTAATCATGATAGGACAGTCGATTCTTTTTAAAAAAATATGGAGATTTATTCTCTTACTTATTCTGATTCTCCTCACGTTCTCATATGCCATGTTCGAAGGAGGATTTGTCAGCTGGTTTTTATTTTATAGCTTTTTACCATTTGCTTTTTATTGCATTGCATTATCCCTATATTCATTAAATGAATTGGAAGTCACAAGGATTTTGCCAAAGAGTGATTTCAATGACGGGGAATCCTTAAAGGTAACCGTAAAGGTAAGGCGAACGAAAGCCTTCCCCTTATTCTTTCTACTTATCGAAGATCAATTGGATGAACCTCTAAAATCAGCTCAACAACGTAAAAAAGCAAAGGCCCTTATCCTGCCAGGCTTGAAAAAGGAATTTTCCTATGAATATATCATTGATAAACTGCCACGGGGTGAACATTTTTTTCGTTCCTTTACCCTCAAAATTGGTGATCCTCTTGGGTTATTTGAAAAAGAAAAAACTCTTGCTCAAGAAGGGAAAATCATTGTCTATCCTGCTTATTCCGAGCTGTTTTACCAGCCATTTGAGAACCAATTCGATCAAGGCCTAACTGCATCGAGAGAACGGGTCCAGCGTGATACCTCCATGGCGGTTGGGGTAAGAGATTACCAGCCAGGAGATCGTTTTTCATGGATTAATTGGAAAGCGTCAGCTAAGAGAAACGAAATCATGACAAAGGAATTTGAACAGCGCCAGTCACACGATGTGTTTGTGATTATGGACTGTACACCTGATAAGTGCTTTGAAGCAGTTGTATCCTATACGGCTTCACTCGTTCGAGCTGTTTTAAAGAAGGGTGCACAGACAGGATTCTTAACCTTTAGTAAAGACAGGGCATACTTTCCTATTAGCGGGGGAGAACCACACTTTAGACAACTCTTTTATCATCTGGCTAAAATCGAGGCGAAAAGCTCAAAGACGTTTGAAAAGGTTATTGAAGCAGAGGGGCTGTTTATGCAGCAAACCGTATCCTTTATACTGGTCACGGCTCAGTTGACAAAACCATTAATTGAAAAGATAAGTTTTCTTGGGCAAAGGAAAGATTCAATCACCCTTTTTCTTATCAAAGGGAAAAAGGGAACAGCCTCAGACAATGAACGCTCTCTGATCGCGATTGCCAATGCCCGCGGAATTCGAGTCGTCATGGTTAATGAAGGCGAGCAAAGGTCAGCCTTTTCGGAGGTGAGCTTACGAGTATGAAAAGGGATATTCCTACGTTTCTTTTATACGTGTTCAGTTTTTTCTTATTATGGGAATGGCTTCGTCCGGTCAACCAATTAACCGATACTAGTAATATGGGCATCTTTATTATTTTTTTAATTATTTCTTTTACTGCATCCTTTCTAAATCTCAAGGTGATTTGGCAATCGACCCTGATGGTTATTTTTATCCTGGTTTCGATCCATCATCTGCACTATGAGGAAGGACTTTTTAACATTAGTTGGTTGTCATCCTTCACGATGGATTGTATGGATAATATCCGCTACCTTATTGGCAGACAGTGGTACAACCTATCTAATGAATTCCGAACCCTTTTGTTTTTTATCCTGCTAGGGTTAATGGTTTACTTAATTCACTACTGGCTTTTAAGAAAACAGCGGATCTTTATCTTTTTCTTTATGACATTGGTCTATATAACGGTACTAGATACGTTTACACCCTATAGTGCGAAAATAGCTATTATTCGAACGGTTGTGGCGGGGTTTGCGGTTATGGGGATGCTGACCTTTTACCGAATTATCCAAAAAGAGAAGGTTCATTTTGACGCAGGTAAGATTCGAAAGTGGATGATTCCCCTATCTTTGATGATTCTTTTCAGTGTTTTGGTTGGGATAGCTGCACCCAAAGCGTCGCCAATCTGGCCGGATCCCGTTCCGTATTTGACGGCTAGCAATGACAAGGCAGGTACATCCAGCCATGGAGCAGGACCGCACCGAATCGGGTATAGTACCGATGATACAGCCTTAGGTGGTCCATTTGTTGGGGATGACCAGGCTGTATTTGCCTATAAAGGCAATGGGGAAAACTATTGGAAAATGGAAACGAAAGATATGTATACGGGGAAGGGCTGGATTGCGTCTGGATCAACATTTCAATCTTTTAAAAAGGGCGATCTTGTCCCTATCTATTCGATCCCGGCAGAAGTGGAAAAAATAAAAGAAACAACCCGTGTGACTTTGAACGGCAGTTATAAATTTAATTATGTTATGTATCCAGCAGGGGTTACTAAGGTATTATCTATACAGCCTTCTAACCAACATACAAATGAGTTTTTAATCGATGGAAACAATGAGAAAATTAGCTTTGTTACTAGTAATCAGCAGCCTGTGGTACCCCAATTTTTTACCGTTGAATTTGATATTCCAAAATATAAAGCTTCTGAGTTATTGAAGACAACTGCGTTTCCTGCAGAGATGAACAGGGCTTTTTATGAAAAATATACGATGGTGCCAAGTCATTTGCCGCCGCGGGTAAAAGAATTGGCAGAAGAAATTACAAGGGGAAAGACAAACTGGTATGACAAGGCAAAGGCAGTTGAAGAGTATTTTAGTAATACCGGATATATCTATGATCAGAAAAATGTTGCCGTTCCGGGTGAGAAGGATGATTATGTCGATCAATTCTTGTTCGAAACCAAAAGAGGTTACTGTGATAACTTTTCAACTTCTATGGCGGTCATGCTGAGAACAATCGGCATTCCTACACGCTGGGTAAAGGGCTACACTGGTGGTGAGTTTCAGGCATACGGTGATGAGGGCTCTTCCAAACAGTTTTATGAAGTTACCAATAATAATGCCCATTCATGGGTAGAGGTCTTCTTCCCCAATTTGGGCTGGGTGCCATTTGAGCCGACGATAGGCTTTTCCAATGAAGTTAATATCAATTATGATGTGGAAGGGGATTCGGTCGTAAGTAACCAGCGAATTACACCCTCATCCGTAAAAAAAACGCAGAAGGAAGAGAAAAATCCTACAATGGCAAAGAAGGATTCTAACCCATCCGATTGGAAGGAAACATTCATGACTAAGGTAAAATTGCATTGGGGTAGGATTCTTTTTATTACTCTTCTATTAGCGGGAATAGGGGTCCTTCTTTACCGCTTACGTGGACGATGGGCTCCATATGGGATCTTGTTCTTTTATAAATACAAGAAAAAGGATGAAAATTTTGGCTCTGCGTATCTGATATTATTAAATCAGTTAGAGCGTTATGGTTTAAAGCGAAAAGAAGATCAAACCCTTCAAAGTTATGCACGTTATATTGATACGTTTTTTTCAACAAGAGAAATGACCCGTTTAACCGCCCGCTATGAACAATATCTTTATCATCAACGTCTGCCAAAAGGAACTTGGAAAGAAACGCGTGAATTGTGGGAAAATTTAATTAAAAAGACAATCGCTTGACCGGAAAAACGCCTTATTGTTACAATAAGTTTTAATTCAATGTCTAGCTCCAGGCGCCATCGGCTCGAGGTCACAAGCCAATCCGTCATGAAGGTAAAAACCAACCTTCCTGCCGGCTCGTCTTGTGCTTGTCGCCGAAGTCTAAGCGCCTTGCGCTTTTCTAATAAGGTTGAATACCTTCATATATCCTCGAAAATAGGGTTCGAGAGTATCTACCGGGCCGCCGTAAATGGCCTGACTATGAAGGCGGAATTTTTTTAGTGATACTTTTGCGAGATAACTAGAATTCTGCCTTCCTGTTTATGTTGGGAAGAGAATTCTAGTTTTTTTTTATTTTTCCACTTAATTGTATAAGCTAGTATTATTATTTAGAAATTGAGGGGTGACTGTTTTGACGGAAAAGCAAGATTTAATTGTTGTGTTAGACTTTGGAAGCCAATATAATCAACTGATTACCCGCCGCATTCGTGAGTTCGGTGTGTACAGTGAGCTTCATCCACATACCATAACTGCTGAAGAAATTCGCAAAATGAATCCAAAGGGGATTATCTTTTCTGGTGGTCCAAACAGCGTTTATGATGAAAATTCATTCCGCTGTGATGAAGCCATTTTTGAAATGGGCTTGCCGATTCTAGGAATTTGTTACGGAATGCAGTTAATGACCGTCCATTTTAACGGGAAAGTTGAAAAAGCGCAGCAGCGTGAGTATGGTAAGGCGACAGTGGTCGTTGAACAACCATCAACCTTATTTGATGGACTGCCTAGCGAACAGACTGTTTGGATGAGTCATGGTGACCTTGTTGTTGAAACACCAGAAGGGTTCACCGTTAATGGAACAAGCCCATCTTGTCCAATTGCGGCGATGAGCGATGAACAGCGCAAACTTTATGCCGTTCAATTCCATCCGGAAGTTCTTCATTCCGTATATGGAAATGAATTGCTCAAGAATTATGTCTTTAAGGTTTGTGAATGCAATGCCACTTGGTCAATGGAAAACTTTATTGAGATGGAAATGGCCAAGATTCGCGAGACCGTTGGTGACAAAAAAGTCCTTTGTGCGTTGAGCGGCGGGGTAGATTCTTCTGTGGTAGCAGTACTAATTCATAAAGCAATTGGTGACCAACTTACATGTATCTTTGTTGACCATGGACTGCTTCGGAAAAATGAAGCGGAGAGTGTCATGAAGACTTTTTCAGAAGGCTTCCATATGAATGTGATTAAAGTCGATGCAAAGGAACGATTCCTTTCAAAATTAGAGGGCGTTTCAGATCCGGAGAAAAAGCGAAAAATTATCGGCAATGAATTTATTTATGTGTTTGATGATGAAGCAACAAAGCTTGAAGGAATCGAGTTTTTAGCTCAAGGTACCCTTTACACGGATATTATTGAAAGTGGAACAGCAACAGCACAAACCATTAAATCGCATCACAATGTAGGCGGTCTTCCAGAGGACATGCAATTTAAATTAATCGAACCGCTCAATACCTTATTCAAGGATGAGGTTCGTGCCCTTGGTACGGAACTCGGCATTCCTGATGATATTGTTTGGCGTCAGCCATTCCCTGGTCCTGGTCTTGGAATTCGTGTCTTAGGAGCTATTTCAGATGACAAGCTTGAAATTGTCCGTGAATCGGATTGGATTTTACGCGAAGAAATCAAAAAGGCTGGGCTTGACCGTGAAATTTGGCAATACTTCACCGTGCTGCCAGATATCCGCAGTGTTGGTGTTATGGGTGATGCACGGACCTATGATTATACAATCGGGATCCGGGCCGTTACTTCTATTGATGGGATGACATCAGACTGGGCGCGAATTCCGTGGGATGTATTAGAACTGATCTCTACTCGAATCGTGAATGAGGTACCTCATGTGAACCGTGTTGTTTACGATATCACGAGCAAGCCGCCTGCAACCATTGAATGGGAATAAACTAAAAAAGCATAATAGCTTTAATCTAGGACGAGCCGAAACTGCTCGTCTTATTTTTTTGAACACAGGGCTGGAGCTGGACGGCGAAAGTCAGCATGACAATGTCGATTTATGGGGAATGGTGATGAAGTTTAGCTTTATTGAACAAAAATACGAACGATGAAAAAAATTTTTTTATCATCGTTCGTATTTTTGTTTACAACTTGTTTACTACCTGTTACAATAAAAAACGGAAAAAGGGAAATAAAATAATTGCATCGTATAATATTGGGAATATGGCCCAAGAGTTTCTACCGAGCCACCGTAAATGGCTTGACTACGAGGCAGTGTGAAATAAAGAGGCTTTCTTTTCCTCTTATATTGCACGAGCCTATAGTCATGCTCCTGTAGAATATACCGGAGTATTTTTTTGCATAATAAAGAAAAGATTTATAGGGGGAAAAGAAATGCATAAGTATTTTGAGTTTGAAAAACATGGCACAAATTATCGTCGTGAATTTATTGGGGGCTTAACCACCTTCTTAGCGATGGCTTATATACTAGTTGTAAACCCGTTAACATTATCACTTGCATCCATCAAAGACTTTCCAGATGCATTAAGAATGGACTACGGTGCAGTATTTGTGGCCACAGCCCTAGCATCAGCCCTTGGTTCCATTGTAATGGGTCTGCTTGGAAAGTATCCGCTGGCATTAGCGCCGGGTATGGGTTTAAATGCTTTCTTTGCTTATACTGTTGTTTTAGGAAGTGGTATTCCTTGGCAGCATGCACTAGGTGCGGTTCTTATTTCCGGTATCTTCTTTCTTTTACTAACACTTACAGGTCTTCGTGAAAAAATTATTAACGCAATACCAGCTGATTTAAAGCATGCAGTTGGGGCAGGTATTGGTTTGTTTATTACATTTGTTGGCTTACAAAATGCTAAGATTATTGTCAATAATGATGCAACACTAGTTGGTTTGGGGGATTTAACTGCTCCTTCAACACTTTTGGCGATTTTTGGTATCATCGTTACAGTTATTTTGATGACAAGAGGAATTAATGGAGCTGTTTTCTACGGTATGGTAATTACCGTTATTGTAGGAATGATCTTTGGAGAAATTAAGATGCCTCATAAAGTGGTAGATACAGTTCCAAGTTTAGCACCTACTTTTGGTGCGGCATTTCAATCGTTTGGTGACAGTTCTTTTTATACGACATCCATGCTCGGAATTATTTTGACTTTCTTGTTTGTTGATTTCTTTGATAACGCAGGAACGTTGGTGGCTGTAGCAAACCAAGCAGGAATCATGAAAGATAATAAACTTCCTCGCGCTGGCCGAGCGTTAATTTCTGATTCAATTGCAACAACTGTCGGTGCTGTCCTTGGTACTTCAACAACAACTTCTTACATTGAATCATCAGCAGGGGTTGCTGCTGGAGCAAGAACAGGGTTTGCTTCATTAGTTACTGCCGGACTGTTTATCTTATCACTCTTTTTCTTCCCGTTACTGTCCGTTGTAACAGCACCGGTAACGGCACCAGCTTTAATCATTGTTGGGGTATTGATGGTTTCCTCATTAGGTAATATTGATTGGAAAAAATTTGAGATTGCTGTTCCAGCATTCTTAACAATGATTGCAATGCCGCTGTCATACAGTATTGCTACTGGGATTGCAGTAGGGTTTATTTTCTACCCGATTACAATGATTGTAAAAGGCCGCATAAAAGAGATTAACCCAATCATGTACCTATTCTTTGTGATCTTTGTGTTATATTTTATCTTAAAATAAATCAAACACTCCGGGGGAACTGTGACCATACAGTTCCCTTTTTGTATATCGGGGCGAAATTGTGACAGACTACTTTCATTATTTGAATCTTTGTCGAACAATGTCGTTGACTTACTGTTTAACCTCTTATAACATGAAAATAGTAAGTGTTTGCAGGAGAAACGGGGGTGAAGGTATGGCGAACCTATTAATCGATAAAGTATTAAATAACAATGTATTAATTGCTGAACACCCTTCCTTCAAAGAAGTTGTCTTGATTGGGAAAGGTATAGGGTTTAATCGCAAACGAGGCGACTATATTGAAACAGAAACCGTTGAAAAGCTTTTTGTTTTGAAAGATGAAAAGGAGCAGGAAAATTACATTAAATTGCTTCCGTTTATTGATTTAGATTATTTAGAGGTCATTATCTCTGCGATTGATATAATCAAACAGCGTACACATACAGATTTAAATGAACATATTCATGTGGCCCTAACAGACCACTTAATGTTCGCCCTTACAAGAGCATCGAAAGGAATGGAAATGAGGAATCCATTTTTAGTCGAAACAAAGGCGCTTTATCGGCATGAATATGAAATCGCTTCAACGGTGGTTGAACACATTGGTGAAAAAACAGGAATACTCCTTCCAGTAGGTGAAATCGGATTTATTGCTTTACACATTCATAGTGCCTTGACCAATAAAGATTTATCGGATGTTAATCAGCACTCACAGCTTGTCAGCAGATTAGTTGCCATGGTTGAGGATCAATTTGATATTGAAATTGACAAGGAAAGTATTGATTACATGAGGCTTGTCCGCCATCTCCGTTTCGCAATTGAACGCGTGATAAAAGCTGAAAAGGTTGAGGAACCAGAAAAAATTGCAAACCTATTGAAAGTTGAATATCCGGTGTGCTATAATCTCTCATGGAAGCTCATTAAAGTGATGCAGCAAACATTAAAAATGAAGGTTTTCAATGCAGAGGCCGTTTATCTAACGATGCATTTGCAGAGACTTCAAAATAAATTTAAATAGCACTTATTATTTTTTACGTGTTACTGATTCGATCAGGCATGAGTGGAAAGTATTAATTGAATTGAAGGATTTGGGGTATTCTATACCTAAACACTTTCGTTTCAATAGTACTTTTACTCATGCCTTTTTTGTTATTTTTTACCTATTGTGTAACCGCTTAATGAGCTAAAAAAATTCAGGAGGTCATTTAAATGAAAAACGCTTTTGGTACATTACAAAAAGTCGGTAAAGCGCTTATGTTACCAGTTGCTCTTTTACCGGCTGCCGGTATTTTACTTGCAATAGGTGCGGCATTAGTGAATCCGGCATTATTAAACTTAGCGCCTTGGCTAGATAATAGCGGGATCGCTATGGTTGCAAATGTAATGCAAAATGCTGGTAATATTGTTTTTGGTAACTTGCCGCTTTTATTTGCGGTTGGTGTTGCTGTAGGTTTAGCTGGGGGAGAAGGAACAGCTGGTCTAGCAGCGATTATAGGGTACTTAATTATGAATGTAACAATGGGTACAGTTTTAGGTATTGATGCGAAGGATATTAATGGAACAAGTTATGTGAGTGTTCTTGGTGTACCAACACTACAAACAGGGGTTTTCGGCGGGATTATCGTAGGTATCATTGCTTCCTCTCTATATAACAAGTTTTTCGAGATTGAATTACCATCTTATTTAGGTTTCTTTGCTGGAAAGCGTTTCGTTCCAATTATCACAGCTGCTACAGCAATCATCCTTGGATTAATCATGCTAGTGATTTGGCCGCCAATTCAATCTGGATTGAACGCATTCTCTAACAACATGGTTAATGCGAACCTAACTCTTTCTGCATTTATTTTCGGGGTTATTGAACGTTCGTTGATTCCATTTGGATTACATCATATTTTCTATTCACCTTTCTGGTATGAATTCGGAACGTATACTACTAAAGCAGGTCAGGTTGTTCACGGTGACCAGCGTATCTTTATGGCTCAGATTTCAGATCACGTAAAAAATCTTACTGCTGGTACATTTATGACTGGTAAATTCCCATTCATGATGTTTGGTCTTCCAGCAGCGGCATTAGCAATCTATCATGAAGCTAAGCCTGAAAAGAAAGTGTTTGTTGGTGGTTTAATGGCATCGGCTGGTCTAACTGCTTTCCTAACAGGTATTACTGAACCAATTGAATTCTCATTCCTATTCGTTGCTCCAATATTGTTTGGTATTCATGCTATATTTGCTGGTTTATCATTTATGGTAATGCATCTGTTAGATGTAAAAATCGGTATGACATTCTCTGGTGGTTTAATTGACTATGTACTATTTGGATTAATCAATCCACAGACACATGCATGGCTTGTAATTCCAGTTGGTCTTGTGTTTGCGGTTATTTACTACTTTGGTTTCCGTTTTGCAATTCGTAAGTTTGATCTTAAAACACCTGGTCGTGAGCTAGAGGAAGAAGAAGGCGAACAAACAGCAGGAAAGGCTGCAGGCGGAGATTTAGCTACTAATATTTTAGATGCTATGGGCGGTAGGGATAATATCGCAAATCTTGATGCGTGTATTACACGTCTTCGTGTATCGGTAAAAGATATTAAAAATGTTAACAAAGATGAATTAAAACGACTTGGTGCGGCAGGTGTACTTGAAGTAGGTAACAATATTCAGGCTATCTTTGGCCCACGTTCTGAAACCATTAAAGGTCAAATGAAAGATATCATGTCAGGGAAACGTCCTCGTGCAGCGGCTCCTGAACAAAAGCAGGCTCAGACTACTACTACTGATGCTATGCAGAATGCACGTCAAAACGAAGTATTCGCTGCACCACTTAAGGGTGAAATCAAGCCAATTACGGAAGTTCCTGACCAAGTGTTTGCTGGTAAGATGATGGGTGATGGTTTTGCGATTGTACCTTCAGAAGGTATGGTGGTATCACCTGTTAATGGTAAGATTGTTAACTTGTTCCCAACTAAACATGCGATTGGCATTCTTTCTGATACTGGACGTGAGATCCTCATCCATGTAGGGATTGATACGGTTAACTTAAAAGGTCAAGGATTCGAAACATTAGTGACAGAAAATGAAATTATTGAGCAAGGTCAGCCACTCTTGAAGTTCGATATTAACTATATTAAAGAAAATGCAACTTCTACTATTACTCCGGTTGTCTTCACAAACCTAGCCGAAGGCGAAAAGGTGGTAATTGAGAAGTCGGGTCAAGTTAATATGAAACAAGAAGGTATTGTTAAGATCACTAAGTAAGTTTAAAAAAGAAGCTGCCGAATGGCTGGCTTCTTTTTTAAATTGATAGGAGAAAAGAAATGAAAAAGTGAAATTTGGTATTGACCCCACATAACCATGGTGGTATTATATTCAAGCGGTTGTTGAGAGGAAAGTTAATAACAATTTCAAGCAAAAAAGTTATTGACTCGATTTCAACGATGTGTTATATTAGTAAAGTTGCTTCTGATGAGGCATTATTGAAATGATTGTTCTTTGAAAACTAAACAAACAAAAACGTCAACAAACAATAATATTAGTTTTTATATGAAACTAAGCCAACGTAACAAAATGAGCTAATCAACTTTCATGGAGAGTTTGATCCTGGCTCAGGACGAACGCTGGCGGCGTGCCTAATACATGCAAGTCGAGCGAATCTTTCGGAACTTGTTCCG
>NZ_JAMBOH010000044.1 GCF_023715505.1 Neobacillus cucumis
TGCCCTCCAGGCTATCATGCCCGCCCCTCAATGTAAATTCGAAATAGCGTAGTCCACTTACGATAATTATGAGCGTTGCGAAAAATTTCATTGTTGATAATTTTACACAATTTAATGGACTTGACTATTTATTAACGACCGTCATCCCCAAAAATCAGTCATCTGGGTAGTCAATAGAGCTTTTTGACTACCGTCATCCCCAAAATTCAGCCATCTGGGTAGTCAATAGAGCTTATTGACGACCGTCATCCCCAAAATTCAGCCATCCGGGTAGTCAATGGAACTTATTGACGACCGTCATCCCCAAAAATCAGTCATCTGGATAGTCAATAGAACTTTTTGGATTAAGTCCGTATAATTGTGTAAAAAGAAAAGGAGTCAAATCTACCAGCGCCTGTGAACCACAATGGCTTGAGAAGGAGATTGAAATGGAAGTGGCTCTTAAAAGCATAACGATTACTGCGGATGAAGAGTTAATGGATCAGGTTCGGACCAATTTGATTCATAACAGCATTAAATTTACACCTGAAAAAGGAACGATTTCTGTTAAGCTAATCGAGACAGAGGAAGAGTCTGCCTCGATCTGAATTACGGATACAGGGATTGGCATGGACAAAGAAACACAAATCCATCTATTTGAGCGATTTTACAAAGGCGATAAATTCCGTAATCGTGCCTCCGGTGGCAGCGGCCTCGGCCTTTCGATTGCGAAAAAAATTATCGAGCTCCATGAAGGTGTGATGACGGTTCATAGTGAACTTGGACAAGGTACTGAGATGACCATCACATTACCCAGAAAGGTGACAGACTAGGTGCTATCACTTTTTATCATTTGATTGATAAGTTTGTCAGGTTTAGTGAAGTTTTGTATATATTCATCTAGTTTTCATGAATATTGTTAGGAGAAACAGGAAAATTATTGCTTTACGTCATTTGTTGTCAGAATTTTTGTAAAACAAATCATTGAATCTACTATAATCACAGTGTTACGATTTTTCATGTGAGCGCCACCATGAGTAAATACATAGACAACTACTTTTATGGAGGGATTTTATGAGTCAAATAACCGCAGTTCTAAAAGAAAAAGTAGAGAAGTTTTTAAGTGGAAAGAAGAAACTATTTATCAATGGTGAATTTGTTGAAAGTAAGTCTCAGAAAACCTTCGATTCATATAATCCAGCAACTGGAGAAGTATTAGCCTGTGTTTATGAAGCCGGCGCAGAAGATATCGATTTGGCTGTAAAAGCTGCCCGTAAGGCATTCGATGAGGGGCCATGGTCCAAAATGAGTGCGGCGAATCGGAGTCGCCTGATGTACAAGCTTGCTGATTTAATGGAAGAGAACGCTGAGGAACTAGCACAACTCGAGACTCTAGACAATGGTAAACCAATTCGTGAAACTAGCAACGCCGATATCCCTCTGGCGATTGAGCACATGCGCTATTATGCCGGTTGGTCGACGAAAATCGTTGGACAAACAATTCCTGTCAGCGGTCCATACTTTAACTTTACACGTCATGAAGCAGTCGGGGTTGTCGGCCAAATAATCCCGTGGAACTTCCCTCTTCTCATGGCCATGTGGAAACTGGGAGCTGCCCTTGCCACTGGGTGTACAGTGGTTCTCAAACCAGCAGAACAAACACCATTATCTGCATTATTTTTAGCAGAATTAATCCAAGAAGCTGGCTTCCCAGCAGGGGTTGTCAACATCGTCCCTGGTTTTGGGGAAACCGCAGGCCAGCCGCTTGTCGACCATCCTTTGGTTGATAAAATTGCTTTTACCGGCTCCACTGAAGTTGGAAAACAGATTATGGCCAATGCCTCTAAAACATTGAAACGGGTCACCCTTGAGCTTGGTGGAAAGTCGCCTAACATCATCCTACCAGATGCTGACCTAACCAAGGCCATTCCTGGTGCACTTAACGGTGTTATGTTCAATCAAGGACAGGTTTGCTGTGCCGGTTCCCGCGTGTTTATTCAGAAAAAGCAGTTTGATAATGTGGTAGCTGATATGGCTGCCCATGCGGACAAGATCAAACAAGGTGCTGGAATTCATGCGGATACAGAAATCGGACCGCTTGTATCCGATGAGCAGCAAAAACGAGTGCTCGGCTATATTGAAAGAGGACTTAATGAAGGTGCACAGCTTGTAACTGGCGGCATCAAGCCTCAGGAGCAAGGCTACTTTGTCTCCCCTACTATCTTTGCCAATGTCCGTGATGAAATGACGATTGCCAAGGAAGAAATCTTTGGACCGGTTATTTCAGCTATTGCCTATGACGATTTGGACGAATTAATTAATCGTGCAAACAATAGCGAATATGGACTGGCAGCAGGTGTATGGACTCGCGACGTGGCGAAGGCGCACTATATTTCTAGTAAACTCCGTGCCGGTACTGTTTGGGTCAACTGCTACAATGCCTTTGATGCCGCTTCCCCGTTTGGTGGATATAAACAATCAGGCATCGGGCGTGAAATGGGCTCCTATGCACTTAATAACTATACAGAAGTGAAGAGTGTCTGGATTTCCATGCAATAACTAAGAAAAGCGCAAGGCGCCCGCCTATCGGCGACAAGCACAAGACGAGCCGGCCGAAAGGTTGTTCTTTAACCTTTTGGACGGATTGGCTTGTGACCTCGAGCCGATGGCGCCTGGAGCTGGACAATTCTCGAAGTCCAAACTTAGACATTCTTATCTTTTAAAGGATGAGGGCTGAATCTGTTTCCCCAGATCAGCCCTTTTTCTTTTTGTTTTAAAAAAAAAGGTTTAGAGCCGGGAAGCCCGGGTACATAAAGAGTGTAAGTCAAATAGCAATTCCAAATAACACTAGGAGGGATTTTATTATGGCAAACAATGAAAAAGAAAACAGAGGCAGTATGACAGTGGAAGAAGCAGGCCGTAAAGGCGGAGAAGAGACTTCTCGTACACATGATAAGGAATTTTACCAAGAAATCGGTCGTAAAGGTGGAGAAGCCACCTCAGAAAACCACGACAAAGAATTTTATCAAGAAATCGGCCGTAAAGGCGGAGAAGCCACCTCAAAGAACCACGATAAAGAATTTTATGAAGAAATTGGGGAAAAAGGCGGAAAAGCCCGAGCTGAACAACGAGATGATGATTAAGGGCTAGGCCATAAAGGGAGGAGATCATTCTCCTCCCTTTTTTATTAAAAAAATACTCCCCCCCTCTATTAAAGTTCACACTGCTTAATCTCCCTTAATTGAATCCGCACCTTTCGTTTTTATGACAAAATCTACTTTTTGATTAACAATGATTTAATTTTCTGAGAAAAGTCCATCAGTTTCTCCATAAAAATGGTAGAATAATCTGGTAATCTGTTTTCATAAGTAGAAATGCAGGAGTTGGATTCTAAAAATGAATTCTACATTGATTGATTTCCATAAAAAACGTTTTGAATGGGTCTTTAAGGCGAAAGAGGAATTCCTCAACCATTTCAATCCCTATAAGAATGAAGGACTTTCCGACTCAATCGAAGACCTTTTGCACATTCTGCAAGCGGACCTTGAAAACCCAAATGAACCTTCCTCAGGCCGCCTCATCAAATTTTATCAAGAGGCCGACGAAGAAATGAGGATGAAGCTGAAAAACTATGAAAAACAAATCGAACCGTACGAGCTGTTAATTACAAAACAATCATCCATCATTGACCATAAAAAAGAGGAAGCCCAAATACAAGCGGACGGATTTGCCATTGAAATTGATGACTATGACCGATTCCTCAAACAGATTGAGCTTAAAAATACGGAATCCGACCATATTTGGGAATTGGTGGATGACACCATTGAGTATACTCCCCATGATCGAAAAGCGAGCATCATCAACGAAGATGTGTCTAGATTGCAGATAGCGGTAGAAAGAGACTTAGGGACTTCCATCCTTATCCTTAAACAGGAAGCTCATTTTTTTAAAATAGAGCTAGCAACTCCTTTAGAGCTTCCCTTCGTCCCTCCGATTCCACCGATCGAGCAAAAAATCGACGCCTTCTGGTTTAAGAATACCTATGAAAAGGCCCTGTTCAAAATGCGCTCCCTAGCACATGATTGGGTGACGGAGATGTATCAAAATTATAATCACCTATTAACATCGATTTTAAATGAAGTAACAGCGCAAAAAGAGCTAATTGTCAAAGAGGCAGAGGCATCGAAGCTTGAGTACAGACAAAAAATAAACAATCTTGAAAACCATTTGGTTACATACCAAAAGGAAGAAGCCGAGCTTAAAGCCCGCTATCAAAAGGCCTGCCAATTGCGGAATCAATTCCATGAGCATGGGTCTCAGTTACAGGGTTATTTGATCAAGCATTGGCTGGAGTATAAGGAAGAGTTGCAGCAGGATTTCCTATATGGAAAATCGGAAGACCGCTATCTTGCGGCACACTATTTGCAGCTTTTGCGGCAAGACGGTGAGAAGATAATCGAATCTGTAAACAGAGGAGGCGATGTATAGATGGTTCAAACCAATTTCCCTACAAAAAATGAATACGAACATGCAGTTAATGAATTAAAGAAGCTGAACGAAGACATTTTTTACGGTGATTTTAAAGAAAAAATGCACTCATTAGAAGGCAGAAACAAGGAACTGTTGGAAAAAGCCGTCACTACAGTGGATACCGTTTCTAACGAAATCGCTGAATTCACGCGCGAACTAACGGTTTCAGCCGAAAATAATCGAAAATTTTTGGAGCAAAATGAGGCGTTTTTCACTCTTACAAAAGATGACTTAGCAAAAACACAAGAAAAATTAGCTACCCATGTCACGGCACTGTTGGCAATGGATAACCGTTTGCAGCAGCTGCAGCAATCGTACAAAGAAATGTTCCACAAACATTCCGAGGCCATCAATAGCATTCTTGTGGTGCGTGAAGAGGCGCTAATCAACAAAGTTGTGTATCAACTCGAGTGCCTCGCCCAAAAACAGCTAGCGGAGCTCGAGGTTCACAAGGCGGAAATAGAACAATTGCGAGAACAAATGGAGTCGGTGAACAGCCACCATCAAGAGTCACTCCAAGCCCTCTCCAGCCAGATGACGAGCAAACAAGACCTGGCAAAGCTGGAGAAAAGAAGCGCGCTTAAATTGAACTTACTATTGGGCGTGGCAGTAGTGGAAGCAATCTTAATTGGCATTAAATTTTTTATGTAAGAGCAAGGGGCTGCCCAATTTGGACAGCCTCTATTTTTGTGGATGTGGATGGGGTTTGTTAATAAAATCGATTTTTTGTTAATATCTGCAAATCCCTTGTCCCATGAACAGGTTTCATCCACCCTCACAACGGGTACTTTAATATGGAGTCTTAGAAAAGGAGTGGATTGCTATGAGCAAAAAAATTGCTGTGGTAGTAACAGATCATTTCGAGGATTCCGAGTACAGCGAGCCAGTCCAGGCCTTTAAAGAAAAGGGTCATGAGGTCACTGCAATCGAAATGAAAAAAGGAAAAACCGTCCAAGGAAAACAGGGCCAGAGTGAGGTAGTTATCGATAAAAGTATTGATGACGTCTCTCCAGAGGACTTTGATGCCCTTTTCATTCCTGGTGGCTTTTCACCGGATATCCTCCGGGCAGATGAGCGTTTTGTCCAATTCGCCAAAGCTTTTATGGATGCTAAAAAACCGGTATTAGCGATTTGCCACGGACCCCAGCTGCTCATCACGGCAGAAACGCTTGAGGGGCGTGATGTAACTGGTTATAAATCAATTCATGTGGATTTAAAGAATGCTGGCGCTAATTTGCATGACAAAGAGGTTGTCGTGTGCCAGAATCAACTGGTCACTAGCCGGCAGCCGGATGATATACCGGCCTTTGTCCAAGAATCATTAAGAATATTAGGATAGCAAAAAGGCAGAGGGAATTTCCTTCTGCCCTATTTGGTGCTAGCCACTTATTTTAAAGGTCTTTTTGGGATGAAATGATGTGAATTCTACAAAAATACGGCTGAATTCTACCAATTACAGCGATAATTGACCAAAATTTTAAGTAATTCTACCATTCTTCACATGAATTCTACAAAAATTGGAAATCAACTTCCAACACCCTAAATAATAGGTAAGAATTCTACAAATCTCAGAAGATTTTCTCCGAACTCAGGCGGTTATTCTACAAAATATAGGAAAATACCCATACGAAAGATAACAAACACCACATTCCCAGTCATCTCAATACCATCATTACCCTTTGCCTTAGCGGCCTGAACTAAGAAAAGCGCAAGCGCCTTGGTCAGCCCCGACAAGCACAAGACGAGCCGGCCGAAAGGTTGCTCTTTAACCTTTTGGACGGATTGGCTTGTGACCTCGAGGGGCTAGGCGCTGGAGCTGGACAATTTTCGAAGTCAAAAACATTTATACTTTCTTATCTTTTAAAAAAGTCACCTGTACTAATGACTTTTAAATAACCTTCATGATTTGTTAATAGTTTGTTCATCTATGTGGTGTAAGATAAACCTATGAAATTGATTTTACCTCTTTTTCATAAATGACCCCCTTTTAATTATATATTGTTTGGTCCAGCTGATTTTCAGCTGGATATTTTTTTTTGTTTATGTCATCTTACATTTTTGTTATAATTACCCCCGGCATAAGTTAAATAAATGAACTTCATGCGGGTGGGAGAGGGAAATCGCGAAAGTGTGATTAAAAATGATGAAAGGGGTATTTAAACTTAAGCAGCATGAAACCAATATTAGAAAGGAGGTTATAGCAGGGTTAACCTCATTTTTTTCGATCGTCTATATTCTTGCCGTCAACGGAAAGATTCTTGAAGATGCAGGAATCCCTTTAGAAGCTGGAATTATTGCAACTGTATTATCATCGTTTATCGGATGTTTACTGGTTGCCTTTATCGCCAATGCACCGTTAATTATCGTTCCGGGGATGGGGATTAATGCCTTATTTACGTTTACGATTGTTGGTTCGTTGGGGCTTGATTATAAGGAGGCTTTAGGGGCTGTTGTCCTTTCTGGCATACTTTTTGTGATCGTTGCCTTTACGAAGTTACACAGCATCCTAACAAGAGCGATTCCAGATTCATTAAAAGAATCAATATCAGTTGGTATTGGCCTATTTATTGCCTTTATTGGTCTGCAAAAAAGCGGGATTGTTGTCGGAAACCCGACTAATTTTGTTTCCCTTGGTGAGTTATCTTCGCCTGTTGTGTTGGCTTCGATTATTAATCTCATCATTGCGTTATTTCTGTTCTTAAAGAAAGTACCGGGGAATTTTTTAATCACCATTATTCTTGGGACGATTGTTTCCTATTTTTTTGGACTGGTTGATTTTACAGGGATGAACACTAGCTTCATTTCCTTTGAGAGCTATAAGGATGTGTTTCTAAGCAGCCATTTCGGAAAGTGGTCGTTCCTTCCATTTTGGTCCGCTGTCTTCTCATTGGTGTTAGTGCTTGTTTTTGAAAATATCGGGTTGGTGCATTCCCAAGTAAATGGGATGCTGCAGGCTCCCGAAAAGAACGAGAAATCCTTAAAGGCAATCTCGATTTCCACGATTGTTTGTGGATTGTTAGGCACGAGTCCTGCTGTTTCGACGGTTGAATCAGCGGCGGGTATTACCACGGGCGGCAGAACTGGATTAACCTCTGTTGTAACAGGTTCACTCCTTCTGTTATCTCTATTTTTCATACCGTTTATCAAACTAGTGCCAGAAACGGCGATCACTCCGATTCTCATTATTATCGGGGGATTGATGATGAAAAATGTAGTAAATATCGATTTCTCTGATTTTACTGAAGCATTTCCGGCCTTTCTGGTGATCATCATGATTCCATTAACCTATAGTATTGTTGATGGAATTGCTTTCGGATTTATTGCTTATCCGCTTGTTAAAGTTTTTTCCAATAAATTAAAACAGATTTCACTTTCAAGCATCATTATTTCACTGTTATTCTTTACTAATTTTCTGCTTCATGCGGTTAGTTAATAAAAAGAAGACCTCGTACGTATTTTAAGAGGTCTTCTTTTTTACTAGTGTTAAAACTACAATTACAATCTGGCATTGATGTACTTCACCGTTAAGTTCCTCCCTGCTGTCTTCCTCCCTTTTGAATCCGTTTACAATTACTAAGTGAAAAATTTTTAACGAACGATCATTGATAACAGTAGTAACCAATCTTGTAAAGCCAGATATCACATTTCAGTCATAAGAAATATTTTACAACGCTCGTTTTATCCCATATGATTAATTTAGTGTTTTCAATTTTTTTAAAAGAGGTCAGAATGATGCTTAGAAAGTTTGGATTTTCTCAATATGAAAGCCAAGTATTTGAAGTTCTCGCGTCTTCGAGTGAACCGTTGGATGCCACGCTCATTGTTAAATATTCCGGTGTTCCCAAAGCAAAGATCTATGAAGTGCTGACGCGGATGGTTGAAAAAGGTCTGGTATTAGACTCTGTTTCCGAAAAGAAAAAGCTCTATACCGCTCTGCCTTTAAATCTAGTTATTGAAAAGTTAACGAAGGAATTTGAAGAAAATATCGGTCAATTGAAAAACAATACCCATCAAAACAACAGGTCTGATGACCGCGTCTGGAGTTTAAAGGTTGATTCTTCTATTCAACTCCAATGTAAACAGCTACTCCAAGAAGCGAAGCATTCGATTCAAATTTCGGTTTGGAAAGAAGATTTCCAAGCGTTTTTGCCAATTTTAATCGAAAAAGAACAATCAGGCGTAAAAATCGAGGCACTTGTTGTGGGTGATATTCAAGAATCACCCTTATCCTCCCTGCATATCCTATCGCCCAATGAAGAACACCGCAGATTAGAGAAAAACCGCCTCATCATTATTGATGAAGAGACGATTTTGTTTGCCGGTGTCGAAAACGATTCATGGCAAGCCATGCTTACAAAATCAAAGCCGTTTGTGAAGTTTTTTGTCGAGTTTTTCTATCATGATGTCGTGTTAACAAAAATCACCAAAAAATATGAAGACCAGTTAATGAATGATGAAGAATTTAAACATCTTCTGTTACGGCTTCGCTATTAAGAAAAGGCAGAGGGATATTCCCCTGCCTTTTACCATCATTTATTTAGTAAGGGTTTCAAGAGCAATAACGACCATATCATTAAAGGTGGTCTGCCGCTCCTCAGCTGTTGTATCTTCCCCGGTAAAAATATGGTCGCTGACCGTGAGAATCGATAGTGCCGAAGCTCCATACTTAGCCGCTAAAGTGTACAAAGCAGTTGTTTCCATCTCTACAGCTAAGACCCCATAGTCTCCTAACTTCTTCACGATCTCCATGCTGTCACGGTAAAACATGTCAGCCGATAACACATTGCCTGCCTTAATATCCATTCCCATGTGAATACCATGTTCAAACGCTTTGTTTAACATTTTAAAATCAGCACATGGTGCATAATCAATCCCTGGAAAGGTTAGGCGGTTGATATTTGAATCCGTTGATGAAGTCATGGCAAGAATCACATCACGTACATGGATATCCTTTTGAATGGCTCCGCAGGAACCAACCCGAATTAAGTTCTTTACCCCATAATCGCGGATTAATTCATTTACATAAATCGAAATAGAAGGAATCCCCATCCCTGTTCCCTGAACGGAAACTCGTTTCCCCTTATACGTTCCTGTAAATCCAAGCATCCCCCGAACCTCATTGTAGCAATGGACCTCTTCTAAAAAAGTCTCAGCGATATACTTCGCACGTAAAGGATCTCCAGGTAATAGAATATTTTCGGCAATTTCACCTTGTTTTGCATTAATATGAACACTCATTTGCTCATGATTACAGAGATGGCAGCCCCTGTAATCATGTTCACCTCCTTTAAATTTGTTCTGCCTCTCTATTTCTCACATTTCCCCGTGTAATGGAAAAAATGGCACATAGTAAGGCGAAGAAGACAAAAATCCCGCCAATCGAGGCATTATATAGAACGGAATAATGATTAATCACCATACCGCCAATAATCGATCCTAAAGCAATTCCAACATGTAAAGCTGAATTATTTAAACTTTGTTGAATATCCGATGTCTCCGGCGCGGTCTCAATTAAATAGTTTTGCTGCGCAGGTGTAATCGCCCAGCTTAACATACTCCACACCATCATCACAATCACAAACAGAATGAGAGAAAAAGTTACTTTTGGCAGGATGAACATCACAAGGGAAAAGATCACCACAATGGTCAAAATACTTTTCTTAGACCCCCATTTGTCTGCCATAAAACCGCCCAAGCCTCCGCCAAAGACAGCTGAAATACCAAAGATAAAATAGAAAAAGCTTACCCATGCAGCATCTAAATGTAAGGTAGATTTTAGAAATGGCGTTAGATAGGCATACAGTGTTAAATGACCCGTTAAAAACAAGACAGATGTTAATTGAGCAAACAAAATCTTTAAATTTTTTAAAGTGTTTAATTGTTTGCCAAGTGAGATAACTGGTTTGGGTTCAATTTTTCCTAAAAAGAAATAAACCCCAATCATCGAAATAAGTGTAAGGATCGCAATGAACAGGAATGGTGAACGCCAGCCGAAGTGATTCCCTACGATAAGTCCCGCCGGTACCCCTAATACTAAGGAACCGCTGATCCCCATAAAGATGATCCCAATCGCTCGTGCACGAAATTCTTCTTTTACAATACTAGAACCAATCGTTACACAGAGGACGACTAATAATGACCCACATGCGGCTGAGATTATCCTTGATAGGAAAAGCACAAGAAAATTGGGACTTAGAAAAGCCACAAGATTACCCACGAAAAACAAGCTTAATGTGATAAGCGCTAATCGTTTCCTTTCCACCTTAGCGGTTAACGTTAACAGGACCGGAGACGAAATTGCAAAAACTAGTGAATAGATGGTGATTAGTTCACCGGCTTTACTAACAGAAACGCCTAGCCCGCTCGAAACAATGTCTAAAATTCCGCCAACAATTAATTCCGCCATCCCGACTACAAAAGACACAATGGCTAAAATATATACTTTAAAATTCAACTAATCCAACCTCCCTTCCACAGATTCTCCAATTGGTTACTACTATAATAGTAACCTTTATCACATTCCTAATGCAAGGACTTTTTTTCTATGACTAAAAAGAAAGACCAGCTGAGTGCAGCCGGTCCGTTTTGATAAAGTCGCTATAGCTTAAGAAAAATCGTAGATGGCATTCAAGCCGTTCCTCAGTAAGAATCAATGGCCAAGTTAAAATATAAAAAAAAAGCCACAGGTACTAGTGACTTAGGTAATTTCTATTGGATAAATCGCAAATGCACAAACTTTAACATCTTGATTAAATCGACAAGCCTCACCATTAAGCGCGTCCCGCCCTCCCACTGCTTGCTGACCGGAATGCCTTTAAAATATGGTTCGGATGATACTATCTTGATGTTCGGCGACCAGCTTTCAAGTATTCTGGGATTGTTGACATAGAAATACATTTTCGCGCCCTTGTTTCCTGTTTTTTCAACGGTCCGGTTGGAGATGTTTACGGCAAATTTCGATTCTGCATCAAAGAACAACTCACCGCCCGGAAAGCGTGATGCCATTTGCTGAAACATCGCTTTAAGCTGATTTGCCTGAAAATAATAGAAAACCCCAGCAGAGATAAAAAGGATAGCATCCTCCTTATTAAAAATCACATCGTCAAACCAGGACACATCGAAAAAAGATTTGGCGATGCAGGTATTCCTTGGTGTGTCAGCGATTAGTGTCTGCCGGAAGGCAATTGCATCGGGTAAATCAAGGTTATACCAGTTAATCATGCCGTTATCCACCCTTGAAAAAGTCGTATCCAGCCCCGCCCCGATGTTAACAATGGTGGCCCGGGGATGTTTTTTGATAAATGCCCGGATTGTATCGTCTATTTTTCGAGCACGGACAATATAGCTGATGCCGCCGTATTCCCCAAACGTCTTAGCAATTTCGGTAAAATCGAACTCACAGCCGGCAATGATTTCGATCGCTTCTTTGTCGTACAAGATATCCGGATTCTTCTCACTTGCTGTCGCTCGCCCCCAAAGCGGGATGAGCATGGTGGCTTGAACGGATTGTAAATTTATCGTCATTTATCGTCCCTCCATTTTTTCCAGCTGAAAATATTTTAAATTAATTATCAATATTACGTTCAACTTTTTTTCATTCAATTAACCTTCGAATATTTTTTAAATAAGCTTCATGATTTGTTCATAGTTTGTTCATCTATGGGGTGTAAGATAAACCTATGAAATTGATTTTACCTCTTTTTCATAAATGACCCCCTTTTTAATACTATATTTTTTCGGATCCGGCTGCTCGTCAGCTGGATTTTTTTTGCCCATTTGGCCAAGCACTCTCCTGTGGACGCCAAGTGGTCATGCACCGCCCACCCATAATTGCATAGTTTAACATATGTTGATTAAAGGAGTGGAAAACGATGGCATTTGAAATTCTCACGGTTGACCAAGTTATTCAAAGGTTAAAGGGCAGGAAGTACAAATATACTCAGGTACATCATACTTGGGAACCTAATCATAATGATTTTAACGGCAAGAACCATCTCCAATTACAACAAGCAATGAGGAATTTCCATGTTAACACGCGTGGTTGGGATGACATCGGACAACATGTCACACTCATGCCAGATGGGTTATTTGTCACTGGCAGGCCTTTTAATGAAACACCAGCAGGTATCGCCGGCTACAATGAAGGGGCATTCATGACCGAAATGTTAGGTAACTTTGATATTGGCCATGATGTATTAGAAGGCGCCCAGCTGGATTCAATGTTAAAATTGCAGCATTATCTTGTGACTGCCTGCGGGGCTAAAATTATGTTCCACCGCGAGCATGCTAGTAAGACGTGCCCTGGAACATCGATCGATAGAGACGAGTTTGTTAGCCGGGCAATCAATTATGATACCCTTCATCCTACCCTTGTTGCCGCTGCACATACGGAAGTACCATCTACAATATCAACATCAAAACCATCATCCTCAACAAAATCAAGTCCCAATTTGTTAAAATTAGGAGATAAAGGTCCAGATGTAAAAAAACTGCAACAGTATCTGATCAAAGCTGGAGAAAAGCTCCCGAAATATGGGACGGACAGTGATTTCGGAAAAGAAACAGAGGCTGCGGTAAGATCGTTTCAAGCGAAGCATGGGCTTGCTGTCGATGGAATTGTCGGTCCGAAGACGAGGGCCAAACTTGAAACAGCGGGTCCTGCGGCCGTAAATCGCCCTTATCCTGGTCATCTGATTAAACGGGGCTCAAACGATGCCGCGAATATAAAACTGATTCAAAAAAGAGTGGGAGTAGCCCCAGATGGGATTTTCGGTCCTAAAACTGAAGCAGCCGTAAAGGCTTATCAAAAGAGCCATGGTTTAGCAGCGGATGGAATTGTCGGTCCTAGAACCTGGTCGGTTATGTTTTAAGGAGGAATTATATACACTGTCAGCTTATCTTTGGTTGGAAGGCTGATAGATAGAGAAAAGACCTGCTGAAGCCGCAGGTCTTTAGTTATTTTATTTCTATAGGCATTTGATACATAGGTCCATTTTGTCGGGTCAATCACAACCAAGTAGTTCTTACTTCGTTTTTCACAAAAATTAATTAGGTCTTACCATTCTTTTAGGTATTTGGACAATCATTGTGATGAGCAGGCAATAAGATGAATTAGGACGGTGAAAAAATATGAAATTCTTCATCAATATCACTAATTTTATCGTGGACAATCTTTCGAATAATGCCAACATTAATTATGGGCCCACCTATCAAAATAGCCATACAGCCAACTCCACCATCATTGGCAGCAATATAAATATTGGTGATAACGGCACGATTGTCTCGAAAATCATCAATAAAGGTAATCAAACCCTGCTGCCTAAGGAAAGTGACAGTGAGCAAAACTAATTCATATTGAAAACGGCGAATACTACCCTAAATACAGTGCAAACATCAATAATGGTGACAGGCACCATTTCTCCTTTTATCACAATCGATACAATCTAATCGATACAATCTCGACAGTAAAAAAAGAGACCTAACAGTTTTATTTGTTAGGTCCCCGGGTATTGTATTATTAATCAATTATTAAGCTTCTGCAAGTAACCTAGTTTCTAGGAAACTAGCTCTTCACAAGCTAATTCAAGATGACAACTTTTACGGTTCTTCTTCCAAAAGCTATAGCTTGTGCTTTTGTTGGCATTAAAATATCGATTCTGTGGCCCTTAATGGCACCACCCGTGTCACCAGCAATCGCTTGGCCATAGCCTTCTACCCAAACTCTGCTTCCAAGAGGAATAATTCTTGGATCTACTGCGATTACTTTCATATTTGGATTCGCAGCAACATTAAGGCCTGTAGCTGTACGTCCGGAGCAGCCCTTACAATCGACAGTATACGCAGTTGCTGTCACATAGATTTCTTTACCTTGCGCAACACCTTGTGAAGCTCCGTTATTTCTTACTGGTGCAGCTGCCGGTCTAGCTGTTGCTGCGCTTGATTTTGCTGCAGCCGCAGCTGCTGCGGCACGTGCCTTTGCCTCTGCCTGCTCTTGTTGGATCGCTGCTTGAAGGTTCTTCATTTGTGACTCAATTCCCGCTTTTTCCTGCTGAGCGACTGCAACCTGCTGGGAAATTTGCGCGAATTTCTGTTGCATAACGGTTAAAGATTGTTGTCTTTTTTGAATATTTTGATCAAGCTCGGCCTGTTGGTCTGCAAGCGCTTTCTGATCTTCTTCTAAAACCTTCTCTTGACGGTCAATTACTGCTTTATCTTCTTCGATTTGTTTAAGATCCTCTTGCTGTGCTGTCAAAATATCTTTGTCTGCATCAATTAATTCTGATGCTGCACTAGCACGCTGGATAAAATCTGAGATACTATTAGATTCAAAGAATATGTTTAACATTAAGTTAACGTTGCTATTTTGCTGCATAGCTACTGCCCGCTTTTTCATCACATCTTCCCGAGCAAGCATTTTATCCTCAATCACAACTATTTCTTGTTTTTTCTCTTCGATCAACTTATTGGTTGCATCGATCTTTTCCTGTGTCTTTGCCATTGCCTCTCTGTTCTTAGCAATTTCATCGGCAAGGGATGTTAATTCTGCTTGAATATTTTCTATTTCTTTATTAACCGTTTGTTGTTCTTGTACTTTTTGTTCTACTACTTGTTGCTTCTGCTCCAGCTGGGCTTCGGCGTTATGTAGCGCTTCAGTGTTTGTTTGTGCATATGTAACCATTGAACCTGATACACATAACATAGTTGTAAGTAACACGAGAATTATACGCTTTTTCGTCGTTGGCATACGCTTCTCCCTCCTTAGTTACTATATTTATACCAGACTAATGTAACAGTCATGTTACAGAAAGAATAAAAGTGTATCACATTTTGTCTTATTTCTATAAATAGTGTCTAATCTGTGGCATAACAGTGTCAACTTTTAGGCCGCGTGGATAAATTATCAACTCCCATAATTCGAAAAAAGCTTTATATAGTTTTATATAGTGAAAATACCATTTACGGTGACAGGCACCGGCTTTTCTACGGCAAGGATGCGCTCTTTTTTCTTTACTCGTTGACGTGTTTTACGATAGGGTGAGGTCCCTAAATAGGTGAACCTGTCCCCTTTCTTCACAATAAAGTTGGTGAATACTTCTATCACTTCTTCTTCCGTAAGCTTTTTGCTGCTTGCTGCTATTTGCAGGGAATTGTGCTGGTAGGAGAGTATGATATGGTAACAATTAGTATGGATTGAAATATTTGCTTGTTCCTCTAGTGGGACCGATTGATAGGAAGGGTTCATAGATGATGGGAAAGTTGAGAATGACTTTTCTGATAATAAGAATGCATCGTAAATGCTCGGTTTTCTTGTAATCCGTATTTCTTGGCTATTAATAATTTCTCCAATAAATATCAATCTGCTATTATTCTCCAAACACAAAACCTCCAGTAATGACAATTATTTACACCAGCTTTTGTTATTCGACAATAATATCCTTTATTCCTGTAATCTCCCTGCCGAAAAGCATCAAATTTTCCCATTTGTGCATGATTTTCACGCAACGTTCACATTACAGTTTTTCAAACTATTAAACCGTTAAGTTAAAAACAAGAATTGTTTTTACGGCGGTGAAAGAGATGGCTTTATCAGAAAAATTAAGGGAACTGCGTGATAAGCAAAACTGGTCGCAAGAAACACTGGCAGATATGATGAAAATGCACCGATCAACGATTAGTCGTTACGAAACAGGTAAAGCGATTCCCAACTACCAAACTGTCATACAATTTGCGGAGATCTATAAGGTGGAAAAAGAGTATCTAGTAGATGAACTCAATCTGCTTCTGCCAAATGTAGAGGCACCTGGGTTTGTATTAAAGGAAAAACTCGAGGATCCGGATGTTGGTATGATTCTTCAGCTTTTGCAGGATGAGCCCGATTTAAAAAAGGCGCTTGTCGAGCTCCACCTCATGCACCCCAAACGCAAAAGTTTCTATTCCGACGCCATTACTACGTTTATAAGAGTAAATAAGAAGCATAAAGACAAAATGTAACACTAAGAAGCCGCTGAACGAATTCAGCGGCTTCTTTTAAAAAAAACAGGGGGGTTTTTTCAACTAGTTTGCCCTGCCCGCTGAATTCTATACATTTATTACTCAGAAAAATTATAAAAAAATCGGCATCATATAAGATGCCGGAATAATGGGGATACATCGGGGAATTGTTTGATTTTTTATACTAAGGGAGTTGAATATATTTTTTAAACTCGCTGTTACGCGAGCCCCAAAGGGTGATTTTCAATGGCAGTTCAAAGATGTAATGAAAATTTTTCAGAAGAGTGGTGATGATGCCTTGGGTAGATTACTAGGGGGTCTCGTTCCTTGATGATAGGCTGTTGCTCGCGAATCAGACATTCTAACTGACGGACCCGGACTTGCAGACTGTCCACATTTTTATTGGCCTTACCAACCATCTTAATTAAACTCTCAAGCAGCTGCTCTAGATTGTTAAGGTCGTCCTCATGAAATCCCAACGGCTGTCTCCTCCTTTTTTGGTTCCGGTACCACATCATGCGGCTTGGCACTTAGGAAACGGATGGTTTCCACGACTACTTCGGTGACATACACTCTTTTACCCTCTTTATTATCGTAATTGCGTGATTGCAGTCTGCCGGTAATTCCTACCACCGCTCCTTTTCTACAGTATTGGCAGGTGTTTTCTGCGGCCTTCCGCCAAATTGTACACTGTACAAAATCGGTCTCAAATTCGCCATTATGATTACGAAATGGACGATTTACGGCAAGCGTAACTTGCGTCACAGCCGTTCCTTCCGTAGTTTTTCTTAATTCTGGATCGCGGGTTAACCGGCCGACAAGTGTGACCTGATTGATCATATTTTCACTCCTTCACCATTTGATGGCTTTATCATAGCGTCTCTGTTACACTGTTGTAAAATGACGATAAAGGAATTATCAGGGCTGTTTTTGTTACGAACTTCAATTATCTCCCCTGATTTCGTCATTCATCTACCCCTTTTCCCCTGTTAACCAAGATTAACCAAGTTTCGACAAAGACTTTTCGACATTTGCTTTCTCATGACATATGTTATAATTAGGAAAAATGATATAGGAGGTAGCGATGAAATCTTTTAAATTATACTCATTGGATGTAGTGGATGATGGAAATTCAGTGGAAATCCCATTAGTGGATGGCTTAATTTTGAACAAAGAAGACGAACACTCCACCTGGCTGCTTGAAGCTTATACAGACCTGTCCCTCTATGATTATTTTAAAAAAATCTCCGAGGAGGACCGTGATATCATCATTGAAGCGGTCATCACCAAGAAAGAGAACGCCCCTGCCTATTTTCAAACCAAGATTTGCTCGCTGATTAAATTCGAAAAACATATAAGCGTCCTGTTTCAAGGCCAGTTGCGCCGGAATAAGAGTGATTATTCTGAGCTTTTGCTTGACAGCCTGATTGAAAAGGGGTTCAAAGGACCGGAACTACTTAAAGAATTCAAGGAAAAAATGCAAAGTAAACCAAAAATTAAAGTGAAGAATCATTAAAAACCAGCCCAGGCTGGTTTTTTTATGCGTTAGGAAAGTATAAAAGTAACTAACTTTGAGAATTGTCTAGCTCCAGCGCCTAGCCCCTCGATGGTCTACAGCTTATCCAGTTTCGGCTCCTTGGGACGCAAGTCTAGCCACCCCCTGAAGAAGGCAAAATGCGCCTTCTTGCAGGGTACGTCTTAGTCTAGAGTCCCAGACACGCCTCCACATTTAGAACAATTTGTCCAAAAGGTTAAAAAGCAACCTTTCGGCCGGCTCGTCTTATGCTGGCTACATAAAGCTATCGCTTTCTGTACGCATTACGGGCGACTAGTCTTTGACCTTGCTTTCGCAGGCCAGTCGACAAGTCGCCCTATATCGGGGCTGACCAAGGCGCTTGCGATTTTCTTTATGAATTTTTTGTTGCCTTTTTGGGTATTTTTAGGGGATACTTAAATGACAAAGGGGGAGTTTTTTTGGAGAGTTTGATTGGTTTTCTTATTAGTTTAGCATTTGCCATTTTTTTGTTCATTGATGCACCCAAGCATAACAAAAGCCGTTGGCTGTGGGCTATTTTAGGTTTTATTTTCGGTCCGATTGCGTTGGGGATTTATTTTATTAAAACAGGCCGTAAGGTGGCAGGATGGATCATTACGATACTAGCGATTCTTGTCTATATTGTGATCATTGTCCTGATTGCTTTAGCTGCGGCACTAATGGTCAACGGATTTTCTTGAGGAAAAGGACAGGTTCGCCTGTCCCTTTTTTTATCGGTCTCGATGGTTACGGTCGTTCGTATCAAGGTCATCCTCGATGATTTCCTCTTGCTTTGTGTTTCTATCTTTTATTGGGTCTTTGTCAGTATCAGTGTTTGTATCATTTGTATTTCTAAAACGATCATTGTCGTTTACGTCATCATCGTCGATATTATTGTTATCGCCTAAGCCGTTGTTATTGTCATCCCTTAGATTGTTATCGGCAGGATTTTGGATATTATTCCTTAGGTTGTTATTGGTGGGATTTTGGATATTGTCCCTTATTTTGTTATCGGTACCAGGATTTTGAATTTTATTATCGGTGATTGGCACATTTCGATTATCATCATTATTGTTACAGCCCACTAAAAGTACCCCCGACAAGATAGACCCAATGAGTAAGTGAAAAAGCTTATTCTTCAAGATAAGATCCCCTTTCTAAAATCGATTTGCCTTCTTAGGGTACCCTCCATTTGATTACTTTTATCCAAAAAAAAACGACTGAGATCCCCCAGCCGTGTTGTAAACTATTCCTTTTTCTCTCCAAGCGCAAACGTGATTTCTGCTTCACAAGCAATTTCACCGTCGACCGTCGCAACTGCTTTCCCCTTGCCGATTGGGCCGCGCAAACGAGTCATTTCCACTTCGAGGCGAAGCTGATCACCAGGTTTGACTTGCTTTTTAAAACGGCAATTGTCAATTCCTGCAAAAAAGGCTAAGCGGCCGCGGTTCTCTTCTTTTTTTAACATCGCGACAGCCCCGACCTGCGCAAGTGCCTCAACGATGAGTACGCCGGGCATAACAGGATAGTCTGGGAAGTGACCGTTAAAAAACTCTTCATTCGCAGACACATTTTTTATACCGACCGCTCTCTTGCCTTCTTCTACTTCCAAGATACGGTCCACAAGTAAAAATGGGTAGCGGTGCGGGATGATTTCTTTGATTTGTTCGATATCCAACATTTTAGTACCTCCTCCTAGTAACTGATTCCATTCTACTATATAGAAATAGGAAGGGCAATTACTCCCTTCCTGGTTATTTCTTATCGACTAAATCGATTATATGCGTCCATGTTGATTCTTTAAATACGTCTCCCACATTTCCCCCGCCAAGCATACCATATCCAACCGCTGCTCCCGCTGTCACACAAATAAATACACTAACTAATAAAAGAACAAGACGAAGCCAGACCGGAATCAAGCGAATCCGAACTCGTTTTTGGGCTTGAGGTACTGGTGTGGAATCTGTCTTCTCTACCACTTTGGTGGATTGCAGTACCTCTTGTTTTGCCTTTTTATGTTCTTCTCTCGTTCTGACCTGTCCATTATTTCCTGTCATTCGTTAATTCCCCTTTAACCAAATTCCGCGTTTTCCACAAATTTGGCGAGTTAATACATATTATAACCGGTTTAATATCACTATTATAAAAAATTATTCCGAAATACTCATTATTTATTTTCTGGAAGGAGCATGGGGACGTTTCTCATGCTTCTCTGGAAGCGCAAGAAACGTCCCCATGCTCCCAAGTAAAAAAGCCCAATGACGTGAGGCTTGTCCAGCCTGGTTCATTAGACTTTTGTTGGGTTTATTTTTATCCTAGTTTGCGGTTTGGAATGCGGTCGATGTTATCAAGCATGATGCCTGTGCCGATTGCTACGCAATCCATTGGGTTTTCAGCAACCAATACTGGTACCTTCAGTTCTTCAGCAAGGAGCATGTCGATGCCGTGCAGCAATGCACCGCCTCCGGTTAGAATCACTCCGCGGTCAATAATATCGGCAGAAAGTTCTGGCGGGGTACGCTCAAGTACACTTTTTGCTGCTTGAACGATAACAGCCACTGATTCACGCAATGCGCCTTCGATTTCTTCAGAATAAACGGTAATAGTACGAGGCAGTCCGCTCACCATGTCACGGCCGCGAATTTCCATTTCCTCTTTGCGGGAACCTGGGAAAACGGTACCGATGTTAATTTTAATATTTTCAGCCGTGCGCTCCCCAATCAATAGCTTGTACTCGCGCTTGATATGGTTGAGGATCTCCATGTCGAACTTATCGCCGGCCATTTTAATGGAGGAAGAAGTTACGATATCGCCCATTGAAAGTACGGCCACATCTGTTGTTCCTCCCCCGATATCTACTACCATGTTACCGCTTGGCTGGAAGATGTCCATACCGGCACCAATTGCCGCAACCTTTGGCTCTTCTTCCAAGTAAATCTTTTTACCGCCGCTTTTTTCAGCAGCTTCCCTGATCGCCTTTTGCTCAACGCTAGTGATGTTCGTTGGACAGCAGATTAGGATGCGCGGCTTCGATAGAAAGCCTTTTACGTTTAATTTATTAATAAAGTGCTTTAGCATCGCTTCTGTTACATCAAAGTCAGCGATTACGCCATCTTTAAGCGGTCGGATCGCCACGATGTTTCCAGGTGTACGGCCGACCATGCGGCGTGCTTCTTCACCTACAGCTAAAACCCTATTTGTATTTTTATCAATCGCCACGACGGAAGGTTCATTCAGTACAATTCCACGGCCTTTTACGTGAATTAGCACGTTGGCCGTTCCTAAGTCAATCCCAATATCCCTTGCAAACATTCTCTTTTCTTTCCTCCTTGGAAACAAAAATCCAGATACTTTCCCTAATTGACAATTGTACCATATTCCTTAAGTTTTCCATAACAATTTAATGTAATTATAATGTCGTTTTGAGGATTTTTGTTGAAGTTTAGGAGTTCTGGATAAAAAATCGAACTGTTTGCATGAAAAGAGCAATCTGGGATCAGATTGCTTGTTTCACCTTTTTTTAGGTTTCAATGGAAGTTTCTTCGTTAAATGAGGTTCCTTTGGAAAGTGACTTAAACTTACTTTACAGCCTCGCCTTCCTTTTCTTCTTTTTGATATTTCATTTTTGTCGCCTCTCCACCCCTGAGGTGACGAATTGATTTATGGTAATCTAGAATTTCCTTTACCTCATTTGCCAAATCTGGATTAATCTCAGGAAGTCTTTCTGTCAAATCCTTATGGACCGTACTTTTGGATACGCCAAACTCCTTCGCAATGACGCGAACCGTTTTCCTCGTCTCCACGATATACTTTCCAATCTTGATAGTTCTCTCTTTGATGTAATCGTGCACACTCTCGCCCTCCCTAAATTGGATGTGAGAAGTGTGAAATGAGACCCGCTTATCACTTCGACGAATTCTACTTCCGTGTGTAGTGTTAATGGTGACAGGCACCACAAAAAGACATTATCCACGCTAGGCGGACACTGGCTGCATATTTGTTCCACACGGCAGAAAGTGGTTACCTTCTGTCAATACAATGAATAATCATGTCCCCGGCTGAATACCCGCTATCTTCAAACGACTCCTCACCTCAAACACTCTCTTTGTAAAGGTTTGTAACCATTTTATTAGCTTGGATAAGGGTTTATGCACAAAATAGACAATCGGGATATGGCGGGTCAAGAATCTTTTCGAAAATAGGACAATGTCGGTTTTTTCGACATTCGCCGGAAAGCCACGTCTCCCAAGGGTTTCTCCTCTATTCAAAACGTGAATGGCCTAATGCCATGTGCAGAATTTTGTCGAAGGATTTTTTTAAAAAAATGTTATTTTAATGCAATTTGTTTATCGATTTTTGCAAAGAGTGGCCTGGAAAAATTTAAATTCTCCCGCTAGTCCAGCCACGGGAAGACTCTACTTGCCTGTTCAAAATATTATATAATGGTCCTATCATAAATTATGCTTACTTAATAATCACTTGGAAAGGATCTTCCTTCATGACCCCATTTACGGAAAATGTCATACAAATTATTCGCAGCATCCCGGAGGGCAAGGTCATGACTTATGGCCAAATTGCCGCGCTTGCCGGAAGCCCCCGTGCCGCCCGCCAGGTTGTTCGTGTCCTTCACTCGATGAGCAGGAAATATCAGCTTCCCTGGCACCGTGTCATCAATAGCCAAGGTAAGATCGCCCTCTCAGACGACGAATCCTACCATGAGCAGCTGTTCTCCCTTGAAGGTGAAGGTGTTGAAATTGGATTGAATGGCGTCATTGATTTGAAAAAATATCAATTCCACCCTGAGGAATAGAGATAATCTGCTCTTCCATCAGGCCCGATCAAACATAGGAGGAATCTCCCAGAAACCGCCACGCGGCCGAATCCAAAGAACTATTTTTCAAAAAAGTAACATCACAGAAAAAAAGTCCAATTCTCGTGAAAGCCTTGAGCCCCAAGGCTTTTTTTATTGCAAAAATGTCTCATAGACGGGCTGATCAGCCTGGTGCTAACATTCATAACGTTATGGATGTTTTACTAGGTTTTCATTTTTTGAAATCGTTTGCATCCAACTGGTAATCACAATCTAACGACGAAAGGGGGAAATTTTTCAAAAATCTTAAGCAACATTCTCAGGAGAGACCTTCACCATGAAAAACCTCTATCCTTGGTCCAAAAAACAAAGGAGTGAAACGAATTGGGGAAAACAAAAATCTTTGCTATTGCAACCACATTAGGCCTTATTTTTTCAAATCTTCCATATGCAAGTGCTGTTACAGACTACAAAACATTTTCAAGTACTGATTTTGAAAATAACGATCCATGGGGATTTACAACCGCAAATGCGACCCTCACTATTAATAAAGATAATGTCGGTGGTAACGCCACCTCCAAGCTCCAATACAGCGTTGTCGACCAAAAAGGCGGCCGCGTGGCTACCAAGAACCTTGACACTGCAGCGAAAGGGCAAAACATTCTTGTTAAATTCGACTGGTATCCTGGCAAAATCAATGATAAAGGCTCGACTCCCGATGAAAATGGCGGCGAATTTAGACTCCTGGACAGCTCAGGCAACATTGTCTTCACCCTAAACAATACCAACAAGTCCCCGCTGACTTTTTTCGCACGCGGTCAAGCTCCAACGAAAACGAGCATCACTAATCCAGAGGCCTGGTACCATTTTGAGGTTAATTTTGATATCAGCACCAATCAAGTAAGCTTAAAAATAGCCGATCAAAATGGCACTGCGATAGAAGAACATACCTCACCTATCGACAGCTCCCTATTTGATGGCTCCGTCGCCAGCATGAGGCTCGTCGGTATCCGGACAGCCGGAAATAATGAAACATGGAACACCTATCTGGATAATGTCGAAGTTTCCAATGTCCCTGTTGCGGATAACACCCTATATATGGTCGAAAAACTACCATACCACCGTGTCTATGTAGATAAAACAACAAAAGACATCGCATCCATTGGTCTTCCTAAAACCGTTAACGTCTCGCTTGCCGATAATAGTAAACGAGATGTCGCTGTAACGAAGTGGGAAACGGTTGGCAAGGAATGGAACCCTAGTGAAGCAGGGGTATACGAGTTTAAAGGCACCCTTGCTGAAACTGAAGGAATTGCGAATTCTTTTAACAAGACCGCAAAAATCTATGTTTATAATCGCCTGACACCACCTGAAACAGACAGGCAAACGGAGTTCCTTGACAGAGGTGTCATTGCTCTTAAATCAACTGACGGCATTTTTGTGAGCTGGCGTTTACTTGCAGATGAATATGACAAAGACGTGAAGTTCAATGTGTACCGGAATGGCGAGAAATTGAATATCGAGTCACTTGATGTTACTAACTACAATGATGCCGCAGGTTCTCCTGAGGACACTTACACGGTGGAAACACTGGTAAATGGTAAATCCACTGAGAAAAATGAAGTGAAAGCAGCAAGTAAGGATTATCTATCCATCCCAATGCAAAAACCAGAAGGCGGCACCCTTTCCAATGGTCAAGCCTATACCTACTCGGTGAACGACTCCGGTGTTGGCGATTTGGACGGTGACGGCGAGCTGGAGGTCATTGTCAAATGGTACCCATCAAACGCCATTGACAGTTCCTTTGCCACCCCAACAGGCCCAACCATTTTTGATGCCTACAAATTGGATGGCACCCTGTTATGGCGGATGAATATGGGCCATAACCTTACATCTGGCGCGCATTACAATCAATTTGTTGTCGCAGATTTTGATGGCGATGGAAAAAGTGAATTCCTCATTAAAACAGCAGATGGTACGAAAACATACGGTGCTACTGATGGAAAATTTGACCGCAGTAAGGTCGTCAGTGCAATCGGTCACCCAGAGGATGATGGCAAATATGTTAACTCCGGCGGCCATGTCTTTGGCGGGCCTGAATATATGTCCGTTTTCAATGGGGAAACAGGTAAGGTCATTGATACCATTGATTATGCCTTCCCTGTTGGCGAAGAAGACGGCGGCGCTTCATGGGGTGACACGTGGTTTAACCGTTCCGACCGTTTCCTATCCGGTGTAGCTTACTTGGATGGTAAAAAACCAAGTGCGATTATTGGAAGAGGTTATTACGAGCGTACCACCTTTGCCGCTTATAGCTTAGTCGATGGCAAGCTGAAGGAGGAATGGACGTTTGACTCCGCTAAAGAGGGCCGCGGCGGCAGCTTAGGTTTCCACAATTTATCTACTGGTGATGTGGATAATGATGGCTATGATGAAATCATCGCAGGTTCCCTGACGCTTGATCAGGATGGCAGTATTCTTTATACAATGGACGGTAATATGGGGCGCGAACAAGGCTCCCATGGCGATGCGTCACACGTCGGGGCATTTGATCCTGACCGTGAAGGGCTTAGTGTCTTTGAAGTCCATGAAATCCCGGCTGTAGCCTCTGAGGAGCTGCATGACGGGGCAACAGGGGAAACTTTAAAGTCCTTCTACGCATCCGTTGACGCAGGCCGTGGTGTGGCCGCAAACATCACCTCGAGCCCTGGGTATGAGTTCTGGGGAGCGGCCGGATCAACGGTTGCAACAGGCGGCGGGATTTACAATGTCCAAGGCGGTGTCGAAGCAGACAAAAAGCCAAGCGGCCTATCGACTAACTTTGCCCTTTATTGGGACGGAGACCTGTTGCAGGAATTGCTAGATGACACATCTATTACGAAATACAACGAGAACACAGGTAAGGTCGATCCTTTGAAATCTTTTGCAGGTGTTCATAGTAATAACGGTACAAAGGCGACGCCAACGCTGCAAGCTGATATCCTTGGCGACTGGCGTGAAGAGGTTCTCCTGCCAACAACCGATGATACAGAGCTTCGAGTGTTTAGTACGACCATCCCGACTAACTACAGACTGTACACCTTGATGCAGGATCCTTTGTACAAAAACGGAATCGGCATGCAGAATAGCGCCTACAATCAGCCGCCGCACATTGGTTTTTACCTTGGCGAGGATATTAAAGACACGGTCTCTGCCGGCAAATTGAAGGCACCAGGTGTGGATTACACACCAAGCCTGCAAGCCCTGAAGCACACCGTAGACCTTGAGTTAAATACACCTGTTTTAAAAAATAAACTGGATCAGGCTCAGCATCAGTTAGAGATTGGCAGACCGGATCAGGCTGCGAAATTTTTGGAGGATTTTATCAAGCAGCTCGGTAACATCGATGCTGCTTTGAAGACCAAATTAACGGCGGATGCTCAGGATTTGATTGTGGAGTGGAATATGTAGGTTTGTGGATGAGGTTAGGCAGATTTATCTATCTGCCTAACCTTTTCGTGATCCTCTATTTTTTTGGCAAGTGGTTGATACAGTTGGTTCCGAGGAAACCCCCTCTCCATTCACAACCAAAAAATTTCGGCAACAATCATTACAAGGGTTTTGCAATCAACGTTTCATCTTGTCTTCATTTTAAGCTAAATTATGGTGAAAAAAAAATAGGCTCTCATTGTCTGTGAGCCTACACTGTTTTTTTATTTGATTTCAACCTTCATATCTCCATCAACTTGGACGAACCATTTGCCACTTGCGTATGCTTCTTTAGAAATCTCAAACACTTGTACATCATTTACTTGAATGCCAGGATTCAAATCACTCATGATTTTAGAGTTATCGATATCAGTTTCTACTGCATAGCTGGAAGTAGCATCTATATCCGAATCATATTCTGTGCCCTCTTGGTCTACTAATTTAAAGTTTGGTAATGAGAATGATCCGATTGGTTTTTTTGAGATGTTCTTAACAGTTAATTGTAATGCAACAAGCGTTCCGCCGTCAGAAGCTTTCTTGTTTACAAATTCACTTCCTACTTGTGCTTTTTCCTCCACCTTCGTTACACTGACTTGAACCTTATCATCAATGGAAATAACATCTCCTACTTTATAAGTAGTTTCCTGTTTCTCTTTTTCCACGGCAGTTGACTTAGTAGAAGTTGATGCCGTATCACTACCGCCACTACCTAGACTCCCAATGATACCAAGCACAACAACAAACCCTATAAAGGATAATATTTTGTGTCTCATGAACCAGTTGCGCTGATCTTTTCCACAGCTGGGACATTTCTTAACGCCTTTGGCAATCTCTTTCTGACAAGCTTTACATGACACTAACTTCGACATAGGTATTCCCCCAAAATTTTATGTATTTTCTATTACATAATACACTAATATTGTCTTAATTTGTTATATTTTGAAAATAAATTAATACTAAGGTCATGAACTAAAATAACCTAATAATATTTTTTTATAGTAAACCGATGACTATTTTCCTACTTCATTCTAAGCCTTTCTTCTGTTTTTGGATCATGGGTCGGTAATTTCAATACTCGGTTATTATTTTCTAAAAATGCGAATGTTGACTGGTGTTTTTTTATAAAGCAGGTAAGCTCTAGTCCACTAATTTCCCTGCTCTAAAATCACGTGTCCCTCCCTTTTTCCCCAATAAAAAAGCACAAGTGACATAAAAAATCACTTGTGCCCCCATCTTATTTCCATTTCTCAAACACACTCTTCACTTTTTTCACCGGTACAGTTGATCCGCCCCGGCCCTGCACATTCTCGACCATCATCGCCACCAGCAAGCTCGGATTATCCGCATTATAAGCAATAAACCAGCCATTTTCGGTGCCCGTTTCGCCTTGCTTCTGCTTAATCTCCGCTGTCCCCGTCTTGCCTGCTAACGGATACCCTGAAATCTCCGCCGCATGTGCGGTGCCTTTAGGGTCGCTCACAATCTTACGCAAATCTGCGCTAAGTAGCTTAGCGTTCTCAGCTGAAACTACCGCATTCTTCCAAACCTGCCCCTGCTGCTCATCCGCCAGCAGAATCGGTTTGATCATATTGCCGCTGCCATTCACAAATGGAGTATAAGCAGACAACAAATGGACAATACTCATCTCTACCTGACCCTGACCATAGCCTGAGTCAGCGACTGCAATATCATTTCCCATCGAACCGGTCATCGACTTCTCAAGTGGGTACGGATAGCCAAGATCCTCTTCAAATCCAAACCTTTTCAACCCGTCCACAAACTTGTCTTTCCCGATCTTCAAGGCTGCCTGTGCAAAATAAATATTATCGGAATACACGAGTGCTTTTTCCAGGTTAACAGGATCTGTACCCGCATGAACTCTTGTCACAAAGTACTTACCCCAGGATTTATCCTTTTGCCATTGCTTGCCGATGATCGGCACCGCTTCACCCGGCACAATCATCCCATTCGTCAAACCAACCGCGGCCGTCAATGGTTTCATCACCGATCCCGGCGCATACGCCTGCTTAAACCGCGTCGTCAACGGCTTCTTTGGATCATCCTGAAGTGTCTTCCATTCTTCCGCAGAAAAACCAAGGACTGCTTGATTCGGGTCAAACGACGGACTGCTGACAAGCGCAAGTGTCTCACCGGTTAACGGATTCATTGCCGCCGCAGTACCAGCTTCCCCGCCCATCTCGGTAAACACCGATTTCTGCAGCTCAGCATCAATCGTCAGCTTGACATCCTTGCCGTCAACCACCGGCTTTTCGGCCAGCACCACATTCGCTGCCCCGGCGGCCTTTTTCTTGATGACAATCTTCACGCCGCTCGTCCCCTTCAGCTGCTCATCCAGCACCTGTTCAAGGCCGCGCTTTCCAATCACATCGCTGCTCGTGTAGCCCTTATCTTTGAGCTTCTCAAGTTCGTCTGCTGTAATCGCCCCCACATAGCCAATAAGCTGTGCCGCAGACTGCCCATTAGGATAAACCCGCGCATCTACCTTGCGCGTCTGGACCGGCTCCAGTGCGACCAACTGTGTGATCCGTTCCTTGTCGTCCATCGACACCTTCCTCAAGGGTACGAACTGCCCTGGCTTCACCCAGCTTGCCCCGAGCGCCTTCTTAATCTGCTCCGGCGTCATTTTTAACAAGGGAGCCAACTGCGCAATGACAGGATCATCCGCCTTTCCTGCGACCACTCCGACCTCGTACACCTGGCCATTCACCGCCAGACCTGAGCCGTTGCGGTCAAGGATCTCGCCTCGTTTCGGCGCTGTCGTGCTCACGCCAATCGTGTCGCCTTCTTTTAATCCTTTAAAAATAAATTCCGTATTCCAGTCTATATACCAGTTCTTGTTATCGTCTCTTTTTTCTTCTTGCAATCTAGCTTGCTGTGTATATTTTATCGGTCCAGCGATACTATCCATGCTGGTGGTAAAAGAATATTGGGCTTGTTCCTTGTCGCCCTGACTCTCTTTCGGCTTTTTGAAGTCAATCTTGAGGTTGTTAATCTGAAGATCATCGTAGAGTTTTTGATAGCGACTTGCAAACTGTTCCTTGGTGATATTCTTTTTTGCATCACTAGAAAGATAATCATACATTTTCGTAAACTTTTGCTGGTTCCATAAGGCTATGTAATCGGAGAATCGCTGTTCTGGGGTGGGTTCCTTGCTGCAGCCTGCAAGAGCGGTAATGACGAGCAGGAGCAGGATCCCTATCACTTTTTTCAAAACCAAATCCCTCCTTTTATTACCATTTTAACATACATACCCGAGGAAACGGTTTTAAAAATGAGTTCAAGCTCCTCTCCCATCGAAAATCATATTTTTAGAAAATATTAATCGTTTATTAATAGTTTGTTCATATCTAGGCGCTATACTATGTTTATTCACACTTATTCAAACCCCCTTTGATAATCCGGCCATTGTGCCGGATTTTTTTTGCTCAAAAAGGGAGCGCGGGGACGGTTCTCATGCTTCGGAAGCATGAGAAC
>NZ_JAMBOH010000045.1 GCF_023715505.1 Neobacillus cucumis
TAGTGGATTTGGACGGGTTACCACCTGACTTATTCATTATAAAGGACTTTTTCTTTGCACAAAATAAAATTAGTGAAGATTTAGAGTGTTTTTAATATTGAAATTTAATTAACGCAACACTAGTGATTAAATTTATTTAATTATAGGTAGTCGATAGAGAATTTAAGGGATAGCCTTTAAGCTATCCCTTCTTTGCATTTATTGATGTTATTTAATCAGAGAATTCCATTGATAGTAGTGACAAAAAATAGGATGCGATTTGCAATGTTTGCACCTCAAAAGGGAACCCGTTATTTTTTTAGATGAAGGGTTTTAATGTATTACTCTCTTTTTAAAACAGAATTCCGAACGATTTTCTTTGTTTCTATGACCGTCTGTGCTGTCAGTACGTTATTTTCTTTTATTTTAGAGAACAGGATGGCAGCTCCAGCCTTTCCTAGTTCTCGGACTGGTATTTCTATACAGGTCAAGGCCGGGGTAAGAAATGAGGTATGCCCCATATTACTGTAGCCCGTGATCGAAAGTTCTTTCGGGATGGTAATGTTCAGTTCTGAAGCTGTTTTATAGACACTCACGACTTTTAAATCATCTGTCGCAAACACGGCTGTTGGGCGCTGTTTAGTGGCGAACAGCTGTTTAGCTGCCAAACTTCCTGAATCAAGGGTATAACCGCTGTCGATCACCCATTCCTTCCGAAGTGGTAAACCATAATCATTCATACAGGCTTTATAGCCCTCAAGCCTGTCAATAGAGACATGATAGTCTAATGGTGAATGCAAGCAGGCAATATCCTGATGACCTTGTTCAATTAGATATTTAGTTAAATCATAGCTATCCTGAAAGTTATCCGTATCAACTGAGAAGATATTTTGAAAATCACCTTCTACTTTTCCAATGACAACTATCGGTATATTAAAAAGATCCAGCTGTTTAAGAAAGTCCTCTTTAGCTGGTGAACTTAGCATGATAATCCCTTTAATCATTTTTCCGCGGATTTTGGCTATGCACTTTTCGAGTTCGTCCTTGCTATTTTTAGATGTCTGCAAAATCACATCAAAGTTTTCTTCCTCTGCTTTTTCCGCTATGGTTTGCAGGATATCAGCGAAAAAGGGGTTGTGTGTGGTTGTTTTTGCTGACCGTGATACGACCATAACCGCATCAAATCCGGAGGAAAGTGCCCTTGCTAACTTACTGGGCTGATAATTTAATTGTTCAATGGCTCTCATGACGCGCTCACGTGCTTCATCTGAGATATTAGTTTGGTTATTCAGCACTCGGGATACAGTTGATTTTGAAACATTTGCCGCCCGGGCAATATCATATATGGTGTAGCCCAAAAAACTCCCTCCTCTCCAAATGGAATTGTTTTTTTGTCAAAATAAACGGAAGTAGATCCGTTTACACTATTGGATATATCAATTCGTAGGAGTTACTTATAAGTGGGAGCAATACACGATACATTATAGAGATGAAAACGGAATCAATCAACTTGTTTTTTTAAAATTGAAATATATAATTGTTCGGTTGACAGATTATATTTTCTGTACTATATTTACCTTGTGGGAGCGGTACCATACCTTTCACTCTCTTTTTTTTTAATGAACTGGGAGCGGTACCACGTAAATGAATCTAGAAACTTTATATTTTTTTACCGTTTGTGGGAGCGGTACCACGGGGAGGGATTACATTTTTGTCGTAGTGAAATACTAAAAACCGACATTTATTTTTACTTTTATGAAACCGATTACGGACAACCATTCATTAAAAATATATTTTCTGCGAGGAGGCAGGATCAATGATAAAAAAAGGACTCTACTTATTTATGATGCTTCTAGTCATTGCGGCTTTGACCGCTTGCGGTGGGGGAGAGAAAGCAGATGGCAGTGGAAAAGTTACGATTGAGTTCATGCATTCTTCCGTTGAACAGGAACGTTTAGCAGTTATTGATAAACTGGTTGCAAAATTTGAAAAAGAAAATCCTGATATCAAAATTAAGCAGGTTCCAGTTGAAGAAGATTCCTATAATACGAAGATTGTTACGTTAGCAAGTGCTGGCAAACTTCCTGCCGTTTTGGAAGTGGGACAGGATTACGCGAAGGTAATGGATAAAGATCAATTAATAGACAAAGGATCTGTTAAATCGGTCCTCGCGAAAGCTGGCAAAGAGAATTTTTACGAGGGTGCATTGAAATTAGTAAAAACTGAGGATGGAAAAAGCTATACAGGTGTACCAATCAGCGGATGGGTTCAAGGGATTTGGTATAACAAAGAAATGCTTGCTGCAAAAGGATTTCAAGAACCAAAGAATTGGGACGATGTGTTAGCAATTGCTAAAGCGTTTACAGATGAAAAGAACAAAAAGTACGGAATTGCTATCCCGACAGTTGAAGGTGGTTTCTCCGAGCAGGCGTTCTCTCAATTCGCGTTATCAAACAATGCCAATATTCTTGATGGCAAAGGAAAGTTAGCTGTTAACTCGACAGAAATGAAGGAAGCACTAACTTTCTATCAAGAATTATCTAAATACACCATGCCAGGATCTAATGATGTTACCGAAGTAAAAGATGCGTTCATGAACGGATCCGCACCAATGGCGGTTTACTCTACTTATCTTCTTCCAGCTGTATTTGAGGAAGGAAATGCCGCTAATATTGGCTTTGCGATCCCAACTCAAAAAACAAAAGCCGTATTTGGAACCGTTTCAGCCTTAACGATTTCTTCTGGCCTGGAAGATGACCAGAAAAAGGCAGCAGAAAAGTTCGTAGAATTTATGGCACAGCCAGAAAACATGACAGATTGGGTTTTAATGTCTCCAGGAGGAGCACAGCCTGTCAGCAAGCAGGTCATTGAGAACGAAAAATATCAATCAAACGAGGTAGTGAAAGCTTTTGGTGAACTATCGAATGAAATAGCAGCATCTTATAACGATATTCAAGTGTTTGGATTAGTAGATGGTAAGAACTTCTTGGAAATGGGTGATATCACTAGCTCTGGTGCTATCCCAAAAATGGTCAATGGGATTACGGTTGGTGGAAAGAGCATTAACAGTGAGTTAAAAACAGCGAGCAAGTCCATTCAAGAGATTTTAGACAAAAAGTAAATTTTTTCTGGTGGCGGGATCCTGAGCACCTTCCCGCCGCTATCCAAACTAAAACCATTACCTTAGGGAGTTTTAGGAACAGTAAAGATGTTTAAAAGTTAGTGGCTGTGGAAAGTTGCCTTCCTGATTTGTAAACAGTTTTACTGTTCCTCCTTCCTGCTCAGGTGGTTCAAAAACAAGATGACTTTTTAGGGAGGGAAACCATGAAAGCGATAAAGAGAGAGAAATCAGATTTGAAATTGGCACTTGTTCTGCTATTTCCAAGTATCTTCTTAGTACTGTTGCTTGTTGCCTATCCGATGATTTCAAATATTCAAATCAGCTTTTTAGATCTACCGATCAATCCGAGGCTGGATGCCACATTTGTCGGGTTGAAGCATTACACAGACATTTTAACTGACGTGGCGTTTCTTAAATCATTGGGAATAACGCTTTTATACATGATACTTGCCGTAGCCGGAAGTACAGCGCTGGGATTAGGTGTGGCCATCTTCTTTAACCGGCCATTCAAATTTCGGAAGCTGGCACGTTCATTGATCATCTTATCCTATGTTACTCCGTCTATTTCTTTAGTGTTTGCATGGAAGTACATGTTCAATAACAGCTATGGTGTCATCAATTATTTGGGTGTAGATGTCCTTGGGCTATTTGACAAGGCGCCGCTTTGGTTTGATAAACCAGTGAGCAGTTTTATCCTAGTTGTGTTATTTGCCATCTGGAGATACTTTCCTTACGCTTTTATTTCTTTCTTGGCGATACTTCAAACCATTGATTCTAGTATTTATGAAGCAGCCGAAATTGATGGGGCATCTGCCTGGAACAAATTTAAGATCGTTACGCTTCCAGCGATTATGCCGGTGTTAATCACCGTTGTTACACTTCGTTCGATCTGGTTGTTCTATATGTTCACCGATGTTTATCTGCTGACAAACAAAGTGAACATACTAGGTATTTACCTGTATAAAACAGCATTTGCTTTCAATGACCTTGGTAAAGCTGCTTCGATTTCAGTCATTCTGTTTATTATTCTTTCTATTGTAATTATAGCAACACGAAAGCGGGTGAAATACTAATGGCGATGGCAAGTACCAAAAAGGTAAAGACAGTTAGGAAGGTTGGCTTTTACACGGCACTGATTGCGCTATTAATCGTTAGTTTATTTCCTTTCTTTGTCATGCTGATGACATCCTTTAAATCGTCGAAGGAAGCGGTGTCCACCAGTCCGACCATGCTGCCGAAGGATTGGACATTGAAGCATTATATCGATATTTTTAACCCTGATATTTTTCCGTTTCTGTCTTATTTTAAAAACAGCTTAGCCGTTTCCCTTACGGCATCTACAATCGCGGTATTAATTGGGATATTCGGTGCCTATGCCTTGTCGAGGCTGAAGTTTACCGGTAGAACAACCATTAATGCAAGCTTCTATACCGTGTATATGTTTTCTGGGATTTTGCTTGTTGTACCTTTGTTCAAAATCATTTCAGGTCTTGGCCTATACGATACGAAAACAGCGCTTGTGATAACAATGATTGTTCAGACCTTGCCGACTGCGATTTTTATGTTAAAAAGTTACTTTGATACGATTCCGGATGATCTGGAAGAAGCAGCTTCAATCGATGGCTTAAACCGAATTCAGATTATCTTCTATATTATTATTCCGTTATCGGTATCTGGGATTATCTCTGTGTTTGTTTATTCGTTTATGGTTTCGTGGAACGATTACTTGTTTGCGTCGATTTTCTTATCAGATTCAGTTAACTTCACCCTGCCAATCGGATTAAACACATTGTTCAGTACCCCTGATTATGTTTGGGGAAGGATGATGGCAGCGTCACTTATTACAGCCTTACCGGTTGTCATCATGTATGCTCTTTCTGACCACTTCATTAAGGGCGGTGCGACAGAAGGCGGCGTTAAAGGGTAAAAAAAGCTCAACCAGTGGGGGTGCTTCCCCCGCTTACATCATACTATTGAAAGAGGTTGTTACTATGAAAAAACTTATTGCTGCAGCACCAAGAGTCGCTGCGTTAGTGGAATATGAAGATCGTGCGTTACAAGCAAATGAGGTAAGAATTGATGTTGAGTTTGCTTCGCCAAAACATGGTACCGAGGTCATTGACTTCCGTGGGATCACGCCGTTTATCGATGAATATTTCGATGAAAAGTGGCGCATGTTTATGCCTCGTGAAGAAGGAGCTGCACCTGGGATCGTCTTTGGTGAATTCCAGCTTGGAAACATGGTTGTCGGTAAAATTGTCGAAAAAGGCAATGAGGTAACCGATTATGAAATCGGCGAAACGGTTTGTACGTATGGTCCCATCATGGAAACAGTCATTGCCAATGCAGTCGATAACCACCGCCTGCTCAAGATGCCAGAAGGTGCAAAATGGCAAAACGCGGTTTGCTACGATCCGGCTCAGTTCGCGTTAAGCGGAGTCCGTGATGCCAATGTTCGTGCCGGAGATTATGTCGTTGTTGTGGGATTAGGTGCGATCGGTCAAATAGCCATTCAGCTTGCAAAAAAAGCAGGAGCAAGCATCGTTATTGGGGTAGATCCTTTAGAAAAGCGCCGTGACATCGCCTTAAGAAATGGTGCCGATTTCTGTTTGGATCCAATCTCTACGGATGTTGGCTATGAAGTGAAAAGACTAACCAACAAGCTCGGAGCGGATTCCATTATTGAAACAAGTGGAAACGTTGCAGCCCTTCAGTCTGCGTTAAAGGGAATCGCATATGGCGGAATTATCTCCTATGTTGCTTTTACAAAGCCATTCCCTGAGGGCTTGAATTTAGGTAGGGAAGCTCATTTCAACAATGCAAAGATTGTCTTCTCACGTGCGGCGAGTGAACCAAATCCAGATTATCCTCGCTGGAACCGCAAGCGAATTGAAGCGACTTGCTGGGAATTATTAATGAACGGTTATTTAAATTGTGTCGATATCATTGATCCGGTTGTCCGCTTTGAAGAGAGTGCTGAGTCCTATATGGAATACATCGATAAGCACCCTGAGCTAAGCATTAAAATGGGAATCGAGTATAAAAAGTAAACACATATAGCCGTCCTGTTTGGACGGCTTCTGAATACACCCTAGGAGGAATCGGTAATGAAAATTGGCACACAGAACCAGGCGTTTTTTCCAGAGGATATTAAGGGAAAGTTTCGTTATCTCAAGGAAGTAGGATTTGACGGCTTTGAAATCGACGGGAAGCTGTTGGTTGACCATTTAGAAGAGGTAAAGGAAGCAATCGCCGAAACAGGAATCCCGGTTACTACTGCCTGTGGGGGATATAATGGCTGGATTGGTGATTTTATTGAAGAGCGCAGGGAGAATGGATTGGCGGAAATTAAACAAATCCTCGAAGCGCTGCAGCAGGTAGGCGGAAAGGGAATCGTCGTGCCGGCAGCTTGGGGAATGTTCACGTATCGACTCCCGCCGATGCAGTCTCCGCGCAGTCAAGAGGGTGACCGCAAGGCGGTAACGGATTCTCTCCTTTATTTGGACAAGGTGGCGGAAGAAACAGGGACGACGATTTTCCTTGAGCCATTGAATCGTTACCAAGATCATATGATTAATACGTTGGCCGATGCCCGAAGCTATATTGAAGAAAACAAGTTGAAGCATGTAAAAATCATCGCGGATTTTTATCATATGAATATCGAAGAGGACGGCATCTCAAAAGCTTTACACGAAAACCGTGACTTAATTGGCCATATCCATTTAGCCGATAATCACCGTTATCAGCCAGGCAGCGGCTCGATTGACTTTAAGAAACACTTTGACCAGCTAAAAGAGGATGGATATGACGGATTTCTGACACTTGAATGCCGAATCCGTGGAAATGATCCTAAAGCTGAATACAAACAGGCATTAGCACATCTAAGAGAAGCATCACGTTAAAGGAGGCTGGCAGTTGCTTTGAAAAAGAAAGTGGCCATCATTGGAGCCGGACAGGTAGCGGAAAAAGTTCATGTCTCCTATTATCAAACACGCGAAGAACTAGAATTGGCTGCCGTTGTTGGTCCTAATCCAGAACGGGTGAAGGACTTTGCTGAGCGCAATGGCATCCCCCAATACTTTACGAATGCTGAAGAAATGCATGCTGCCGTCAAGCCGGATATCGTCAGTGTCTGTACACCGAATCGCTTCCATTGTGAGAATGTTCTGCTTGCCATCGCCCATGGCTGCGATGTGATCTGCGAAAAACCACCGGCCATATCGGCGGCGGAAGCAAAACAGATGCGGGACGCAGCGGAAGCGAATGGCTGTCTGCTCGCTTATGATTTCCACCATCGCTTTGCTGACGATGTCACAATTCTCCATGATAAGGTGAAGGAAGGCATACTCGGGGATGTTTATGTAACGAAGGTAAAAGCCTTACGGCGCTGCGGAATTCCTGGCTGGGGCAGTTTTACGGATAAGGAAGTCCAGGGAGGCGGTCCGCTGATTGATCTTGGAGCGCATATGCTTGATGCTGCCCTATATGTACTTGGATTTCCAAAAATTAAGCGTGTGTCAGCGAAAATGTACCAAAAGATTGGGACGAAAAAATCAAAAGGCACATTGGGTGAATGGGACCCGAACAAATATGAGGTTGAGGATTCCTTATTTGGTTTTATTGAGCTTGAAGGCGGAGGTTTAATACAGCTTGAAACCTCTTTTGCCTTAAATATTAAGGATACTTCGATCATGAACGTAGAATTTTGCGGCGACGAGGCTGGTGCTACTCTTTTTCCAGCACAGATCTATACAGATGAAGGCGGCGAGCTTGTCTATCTTTTGGATAGAAAAACCGCTGACGCTGACCGTCATCCAAAAAGTATGGAAGCCTTTGTTGATCGCTGCTTAGGAAAAGACGTGATGGTCGCCGACGGAAGGCAAGGATACGTCATCCAACAGCTTATCGAAGCATTGTATCAATCTGCTGAAAAAGGGGAAAGTGTAACCCTATGAATAAAAAACGGGGAATATATGAACATGGATTTGATGTACATTATCTGAATAAGTATTCGAGTTTGCTAGCATTGGGAAATGGTTACTTAGGTATCCGCGGTACTCATGAGGAGGACTATACCGGTCAAACCCGAGGAATGTATGTGGCAGGGGTCTACAATAAGGCGACAGCTAATGAACCTTCAGAGCTGGTCAATTTACCGGACATTACCGGAATCGTGATTGAAATCGACGGACAGCCGTTTTCCCTGCTTGATGGTGAGGTCCTTTCTTATGAACGGTCGCTTCAGTTCGAAACTGGTGAATTGCGGCGGGAGGTAGTCTGGAAGAGTAAAACAGGTGCCCGCTATGAGCTTCTGTTGCAGCGCTTTGTTGCCAAGCATGACTTGCATGTTATTGCATCTAAATTAACTCTTATCAGCTTAGATCAACCAGCCGCAGTTAAAATTGTGACCGGAATCAATGCTCAGCAAACAAACTTCGGAAAACAGCATTTAATCGAGGAAAGTGTCCGAGTATTTAATGAAGAAATCATTCAGGGTGTTTATAAAACGACTGAATCAGGCGTAACGGTGGCGGTTGGTTCAAGCTTCCATATACCTGAACATAGCAAGAAGACGTTCTCAGCGAAAAACCGCCAGCTGCTGGCCGCCATTTCGCAGGAAGTGGCGAAGGATGAACCATTCGTGTTTGAAAAATTAAGCACGGTTTATACTTCTCATGAATGCGATCGTCCCGAAACCGTTAGTTTGGAAGCGGTTCAAGCGATAGCCTTACAGCAGTATGAGGATTTACTAAAAAGATCCGCTGCAGCATGGAAGGAATTTTGGGAACAGAAGAGGATTATAATCACATCAACAGATGAGTTTGATCAGACGGCGATGGATTTTGCTCTCTATCATATGGAGATCATGACCCCGGCCCATGATGATCGCTTCAGTATCGGTGCCAAAGGTCTTACTGGTGAAGGATATAAAGGGCATGTTTTCTGGGATACGGAAATTTTCCTTGCTCCGTTCCATCTTTACACCGAGCCGGAAACCGCGAAAAAGCTGTTACTGTATCGTTACAAGCATTTACGGGAGGCACAGGAAAAAGCTGTGCAAAATGGTTATCAGGGAGCTTTATTCCCATGGGAAAGCGCCTTTACAGGAAAAGAGGAGACACCAGAGTATGCGGCCATCAATATTCGAACTGGAACTCGCCAAAAAGTGGCTTCCGCCCTTGCTGAGCATCATATCGTGGCTGACATCGCCTTTGCTGTTGTTCAGTATTACGAGAATACGATAGATGAAGAGTTTATGAAAAATGAAGGCCTTGCTCTGCTTAAAGAAACAGCACGTTTTTGGATCAGTCGAACCGTGGATGAAGGGGAACGGCTTTCCATCCATGATGTAATCGGGCCGGACGAGTATACGGAGCACATCAATAACAATGCTTATACGAATTATATGGCCTATTACAATGTAGAACAAGCCCTTTATTTTATGGAGCAATATGGAGATGTCGATTCATCAATAATCGAGCAGGGACGGGACTTTTTAAAACGTCTGTATTTGCAAAAGCCAAATGACGAGATGATTATTCCACAGGACGATACATTCTTAACGAAACCAGCGATTGACTTGACTCCTTATAAACAAAAGCAGGGAAGCCAAGCGATTTTACTAGATTATTCGCGCCAGGAAGTCAATGAAATGCAGATTCTCAAGCAGGCCGATCTTGTCATGCTGCTCTATCTGTTCCCGGATTCGTTTTCCAATGAAGTCGTCATGAAAAACCTTTTCTATTACGAGGACCATACGATTCACGATTCTTCCCTAAGCAAGGCGATCCACGCGATTGTGGCTGCCCGCTGTGATGATGATGAAGCGGCATACCGCTTTTTCCAGGAAGCTTGTTTAATCGATTTGGGACCGAATCCGCATTCATCAGACGAAGGACTTCATGCTGCATCACTAGGGGCCATTTGGCTGGCGGCGATGTTTGGTTTTGCGAATTTGAAAATAGGTTTGGACCGGCTGGCTTTAGATCCTAAGCTTCCGGAAAACTGGACCGAGCTAAAGTTCCCGCTAACTTATCAAGGGAGAACGCTTGAATTCAAGCTGACAAAACAAGTATGCGAGATTACTAAACTTTCAGGACCTGAATTGGAAATTAATATAAATGGTGACATATTCAAGCTGTGTGACCGGCTTGAAGTACCGATGACGAACTAAAAGGGGTGGAGTGATGGAGAACAAACGGATTGAGGCGGTTGTGTTTGATTTAGATGGGGTGATCACGGATACGGCCCATTTTCACTTTCTTGCTTGGAAACAGCTGGCCGAAGAGCTCGGTATCTTCATTGATGAAGAGTTTAATGAACGGTTGAAAGGGGTCAGCCGAATGGATTCCCTTGAGTTGATTTTACGGGAGGGCAACCGCCAAAACGACTTTAGTCTGACACAAAAGGAAGAAATGGCGGCTAAGAAGAATGCTCATTACTGTGAATTTTTAACAGAATTAACACCTGACGATATATTGCCGGGCATCCCGGAATTGATTGCTGCTATTAAGGAAGAGGGGCTTCCGATAGGGCTTGCGTCCGTTTCGAAGAATGCTGGAACGGTATTAAAGGCATTACAGCTTGAAGATGCTCTTGATTATGTTGCGGATGCAGCGAAGATTAGTAAATCCAAGCCAGACCCAGAAATCTTTTTAACGGCCTGCAAAGGACTGGGTGCCGACCCTGAGTATTCAATTGGAATCGAGGATGCGCAAGCTGGGATCGAAGCGATTAAAGCGAGCGGAATGTTTGCCGTAGCCGTTGGCCGGAACCTTGCCAATGCAGATTACAAGGTTGATAGAACAGCAGAGCTTCTATGGGGAAAAATAAAGGCAGAATATGAATAGATTTTAATTTAACGCTGTAGACATGATCTACAGCCTTTTTATAAAGAGATTTAGGAGATGAAGATGTGATGATCCTTACAAAAATAGAACAGAAACTGAAGAGTATTTATAAAGAAGAATATCAGGAAAGCTTTTTAGATCAGTTTCGGAAGTTGATTGATCAATGGGAGAAGGAACAATGGGACAAGATTGATGCCCCTTCTGAGAAAAATGTTTATTTAATCACGTATGGTGACAGTATTTTCGAGCAGGGGAAACCGACGTTAGAAACATTGCATCAGTTTTTAAAAAAGGAAGTTGAGGATACGATCACTGATGTTCATTTGCTGCCAATGTTCCCTTACACGTCTGATGATGGTTTTTCCGTTGTCGATTATAACGAGATTAACCCAGAGTTAGGGAAATGGGACCATATCAAAAACATGTCTAGTGATTACAGGCTGATGTACGACTTTGTCGCCAACCATATCTCCAAATCAAGTGAGTGGTTCCAAGGCTACCTCAACGGGGAGGAAAAATATCAGGGATATTTCATTCCGAAGGACCCAGAGTTTAACACTGAGAATGTGGTTCGCCCAAGAACATCGCCGCTTTTCCATGAGTATGAGGGGAAGGATGGGGTGAAGACAGCTTGGACTACGTTCAGTGAGGACCAAGTGGATTTGAACTTCCGTCATTTCCCTGTTCTGGTTGAAACAACGGAAATTTTACTATCCTATGCACATAAAGGAGCGTCCAGCATTCGTTTGGATGCAATTGGATTCATCTGGAAGGAATCAGGTACCTCTTCCATGCATTTACCGGAAGCCCATGCGATCATTCAACTGTGGCGCGATGTGTTAAATCATTTCAAGCCGAATACGCAGATTATTACGGAAACGAATGTGCCGCATCAGGAAAACATCAGCTACTTTGGTGATGGTACGAATGAAGCGCATATGGTCTATCAGTTTTCTCTGCCGCCGCTTGTCCTGCATACGATGACTACTCATGATGCGACGAAGCTGTCTTCCTGGGCACAGACGATTGGCAAGGTGTCAAATGAGGCCACGTACTTTAATTTCCTTGCCAGCCATGACGGAATTGGCATGCGCCCAACAGAAGGTATTTTAACAGAAGAAGAGAAACAAAGATTAGTCGATAAGGTCGTTGAAAACGGCGGAAGGATTTCCTATAAGACGAATACCGATGGCAGCCAGTCTGTCTATGAAATGAATATCAACTACTCCAACGCCTTAATTAATAAGGGGGAAGATGATACAGAAGAATTAGCGGTGAAAAAGATGCTTGCAGCTCACTCGATTCTTTTATCAGTGATGGGTGTACCTGCGATTTACTACCACTCTTTGCTAGGTTCAGAAAATGATTATGAAGGTCTAGAAGCATCAGGCATTAATCGCCGTATCAACCGTGAAAAGCTTGAGTTTGCTGAGATTACGAGAGAGTTAGTGGAAAATCCACGTCGCCAGGGTATCTTCCAAGGATTACGGAAGATGATTTCCATTCGCCAGCAGCAAAGCGCCTTCTCGCCGTATGCACCGCAAACAGTGGTAGACCTTGGTTCGAACTTATTTGCCTTGAAGCGTCGCAATGATACAACTGGGGATGAAGTTTTCTTCATCGTCAATGTTGATTCGCAACCGGTAGTAGCGGAAATTGGGATCAAGGGTCGTGACCTGTTAACAGGTAGAGAGATCGATTCCCAAATTACGCTTGAGCCGTACCAATTTGTATGGGTAAGGTGAGAAGAATGAATTTTTTGATTGCGACAGATTCCTTCAAGGATTCACTTTCTTCATTAGAAGTAGGGAAATGTGTAGAAAAAGGTACCTTACGGGCGATGCCAGATGCCCAGGTGGTCATTTCTCCCATGGCTGACGGTGGAGAGGGAACGATTGATGCACTCCTTCATGGTGGAAAAGGGCAGGAGATTGAGGTGCAAGTTCATTCTCCCCTCATGGAAAAAATAACGACTAGTTATGTTGTTTTTAGTCAAGAAGATAAAGAATTTGTTTTTATCGAATGTGCAAGGAGCAGTGGGTTGCCTCTTGTTCCAACGGAATTACGGAATCCGATGGTCACCAACACTTATGGGTTTGGCGAGCAGATTAAGGATGCTATCGACAAAGGTTATCGCCACTTTATTCTTTCACTGGGAGGAAGTGCCACCAACGACGGTGGAATCGGCATGCTCCAGGCTTTAGGCTGGGAGTTCTTTGATGAAAAAGGAGAACACATCGGGGCCGAGGCAAATCCGTTATTACAGGTGGCCACTTTTTCGGATCGGAATGTACTGCCTGGGGTTGAGGATTGTACCTTTATCGCGGCTAGTGATGTGACGAACCCATTTTATGGACCAAATGGTGCGGCCCATATCTTTGGTAGGCAAAAAGGGGCCAGTGAGGACGAGATCGTTGTCTTAGATAGCGCATTGCAACGGTTTTCTGCTTTGATTAAGGAGAACTATGATGTTGATGTTCAAGAAGTGGCCGGGGCTGGCGCCGCCGGAGGTTTAGGTGGAGCCATTGTCGGTCCGTTGAGAGGGTCGATTCGGTCCGGGGTGGAGCTAGTGATGGAGCTAACCGGCCTAGAGGATAAAATAAAGTCGGCCGATGTCGTGATTACTGGAGAGGGAAGCCTTGATAACCAGTCGATGATGGGCAAGGTGCCGTTCGGAATCGCCAAGCTTGCGAGGAAATATGGAAAACCTGTCATTGGGATTGCGGGAAGAATTGATACCAACCTGGAAGAAGTCAATAAATACCTCAACGGCGTATTTTCAATTCAAACGCAGTGCCATACCCTAGAAGAAGCCCTTAACCCAGAGGTTACCTCTCTTCAGCTTGAAGTCAAAGCCCAGCAAATTGCAAACGTGATTGTAGGAGTTCAGAGATAAGTAGGTAAGCATGGGGACGGTTCTTCTGCTTCAGAAGCAAGAGAACCGTCCCCATACTCCCAAAAAAACCCACTTTCCAGTGGGTGTTTGTCGTGGTAATTATTAATTTATTTCCATACATCATTCGCAATAGAAATCACATGTCTAACTTTATCCCATTGCTGTTCTTCTGTTAGTAGGTTGCCTTCTTCAGTGGAAGAGAATCCACATTGCGGGCTTAGGCAGAGTTGATCTAAATCTACATACTTCGCTGCTTCAGCAATACGTGTTTTGATTAGCTCAGGATCCTCTAATTCACCAAACTTAGATGTAATCAGTCCAAGAACTATCTGTAAATCCTTACGGTTCACGTGTTGTAGCGGAGTAAAGCCGCCAGAGCGCTCATCATCAAACTCAAGGAATAAGCCATCTACCTTTAATTCACCAAAGATATATTCTGAAGCATTATCATAACCGCCGCTAGCTGTGTATGTAGATTTAAAGTTTCCGCGGCAGATATGCATCGTGATCACCATATCTTCTGGTTTGTTGGCAATCGATTCATTGATGGCACGAGTGAAAATTTTAATTAACTCTTCTGGTGTATAGCCTTTGTCGGCAATTTGCTGCTGGCCTTTCTCTGAGAAGAAAACAGCCCAAGAAGTATCATCTAATTGCAAATAACGGCAGCCTGCATCATAAAATGCTTGAATTGCTTTTTGGTAAGCCTTAATTAAATCATCAAAGAACTCATCTTTGTTTGGATATGCCGCTTCCTCAATAACCCCTCTAAAGAAGAGCATATTTGGACTTGGGATCGTGAATTTCGCAACGTGGTCACCTTTGATACTGTCCAAGAATTTATAGTCTTCGATAAATGGATGCTGACCGAAGTCTAGTTTACCCGTTACTTTTATTCCGTGTGCTCTTGTTTGAACACCATTAAATTGAATACCTGACTCAGCTTCATAAAGCTCTACGCCTTCTAATCCTGCTAGGAAGTCGAAATGCCACCAGGCACGGCGCAATTCTCCATCGGTTACAGCTGAAAGACCTACTTCTTTTTGTTTTTCTACTAATTTAATGATCTCTTCATCTTCAATGGCACGCAGCTGTTCGGCTGTGATTTCTCCGTTTTCTTTTTGAAGACGTGCTTGCTTTAGACGTTCCGGACGCAGGAAGCTTCCGACATGGTCGGCTTTGAAGGGTGCTCTAGTAAGTGTTTTTGTCATTTTATCTGCTCCTTTAAAAAATATAATTTTAATTATATAGAAAATTTTTGAAAAATGCACAATTGAAATATCTACTAAAAATCCTCTTAAAAGCTGTAAGCCTTTGCATTTTGCAATGTTTTTCCGAAAAATAATTATTGTATAGAAAATATTGATTTTTTTAAATATTTATACTAATATATTAAAATATTGATTATTTGGAAAAACGAAATAATTTAGGGGGATTATATTATGGGAGTCATCGAGAAAATCAGCGGATTTGCCGGAAAGACCTTTACATTATGGGTATTAATCTTTGCTGTTGTTGCTTTTAATTTTCCAGCTCACTTTGTGTGGCTGGGAGGATATATTGTTCCTTTATTAGGAATTGTTATGTTCGGCATGGGGCTGACACTGGAGTTATCGGATTTTAAAGAAGTTTTTAGAAGACCAAAAGAAGTGGCGTTAGGGGTCATCGGTCACTTTATCATCATGCCGCTCTTAGCGTTTATATTGGCGGTCGGTCTTGATTTACCAAAAGAAGTTGCTGTGGGCGTTATTTTAGTAGGATGCTGCCCGAGCGGAACGGCTTCAAATGTTATGGTGTTTCTAGCAAGAGGAAATGTAGCGCTCGCAGTTGCGATTGCCTCTGTTTCTACGATTCTAGCACCAATTGTCACACCGTTGCTTATTCTTCTGTTTGCGAGTAAATGGGTGAATGTTAGTGTGGCGTCTTTATTCCTATCGATTGTACAAGTTGTCATTGTTCCATTGGCGCTTGGCTTTATTATTAAAAAGTTCTTTGGGAAACAGGCGAAGGCCGGTGCCAAAGCATTGCCGCTAGTATCTGTTATTGCGATTGTGCTAATTGTCTCCGCGGTTGTAGCAGGCAGTGCGGCGAAGATTGCGGAAACTGGTTTGCTCATTTTTGGAGTGGTTATTCTTCACAATCTGTTAGGATTCTTGATTGGATTTTTCTTTGCCCGTTTATGCGGGATGGATCTTGCGAAACAGAAGGCTGTCGCAATGGAAGTCGGCATGCAGAATTCCGGTTTAGGAGTGGCAATCGCAACGGCTCACTTCTCGCCATTAGCAGCTGTACCTAGTGCGATTTTCAGTGTTTGGCATAATTTATCTGGTTCAGTTTTGGCGAATATTTTTAGCCGGATGAAAGATAAGAATGAAAACGCGGAAGGTAGCAAGCATATAGCATAATCTATAAACCTCCCAGCTGGGGGGTTTTTTGATGGGATGGAGATTTATTTCCAATTTTTGTAGAATAAGTTCTGGTTTTCGCAGAATTCCGGCTGAATTAAGTAAAATCATCCGCGATTTCGTAGAATTTCCTTCTTATTTTGTAGAATTCTAGCTGAATTAGGTAGAATCCGCCTCTCCTATTAGGAATAAAATCCAATTTCCTTAGAATAGATATTGGTTTTTAAAGAATAATCAGGTTTAACAATAAAATAGGCCGGGTATGTCACAAACAAGACTAACAAAGGAGGCATTAAAATGAATGTTGCTAGTGTAATGACAACCGATATTGATTGCTGTACTCCTGAAAGTACTTGTAAAGAAGTAGCGATTAAGATGAAAGAACTGGATGTAGGTGTGATCCCAGTTTGTGAAAATGAAAAATTAGTGGGCATCATTACCGACCGCGATTTAGTGATAAAGGGATTAGCAAACGACCTTTCGGAAGAATCACCCGTTTCTAAATTAATCACAGATATGGTAGTAAAAGGTACCAAAGATATGTCCATTGAGGAAGCTGCAAAAATAATGTCACACGAACAAATTCGCCGCCTTCCTATAGTGGAAAATGAAAAGTTGGTGGGAATGGTCTCTCTTGGTGATTTAGCTGTAAATAATCAGTCGAGTGAAAAGGCAGGGGAGGCCCTTAAAGATATCTCGGTTCCATCCGAACCTAATAAATAAAGCACTTCTGAGAAAGTTCAAAGTTTCCATTTGAATGGATTCATGAAAAAAAACTAACTTAGGAGTGAAAGTAATGCCGTTACTAGAAATTAGTATTGTTCCAATCGGAACAGATTCTCCCAGTTTTAGTACACAGGTTACAAATGCTGTCCGTATCATTGAGGAAAATGATTTAAAGTATGAGTTGACTCCTACTTCAACAGTTGTAGAAGGCGATATTGACCATTTATGGGAAGTTGCCAAAGAGATCCATCAAAAAGCTATTTCAAATGGTCCGGAAAGGATTGTGACCAATATTAGTATAGATCATCGGACAGATAAACAAATGAATATGGATCACCAAATAGACACAGTTCAAAAAGAGTTAGAATAGTTTTTTTAAAACCAGACAAGAGAAAGAAATCCGGCCCAATTTAGGAGCCGGATTTCTTATGTTTGTTTTATTTCTAACCTTCGTGCAACAAGTGACAAAGCATAATTTACGATAAAATACATGAACGCTACAATGACAAAAACAGGTATCACATATGATCCCTTTTGCGCGTAAATAATTTGTCCATTGTGCAATAAATCCGGCAATGCAATCACGACGGCTAACGATGTATCTTTAAGCAGAGAAATAAATTGACTGACAATAGGTGGAACCATTCTTCTCAGAGCTTGGGGCAAGATGATATAGCGTAAGGTCTGGAGGTAGTTCAGTCCAGACGCACGTGCTGCTTCAATCTGTCCTTTTTCAATCGAATTTAAACCGCTTCGGATAATTTCAGACAGCATGGCTGATTCAAAAACCGTCAACGCTGCGATCGCTGCAGTCGTTATTTCCATTTCGATCCCGATTTCGGGCAAGGCAAAATAGGCGAAGAAAATGATCAGCAGCAAAGGAAGATTACGAATCGTCTCGACAACCACGGCAAGTACTGGAGATACAACAGGGATCCGTGCATATCTGAGAGTGCCAATAAGACCGCCAATCATGAAGCTGAGCACAATTGAAATGGCAGCGACCTTAAGGGTGACAGCAAATCCTTCGAGCAAAAATTTTAAATTGTCCGGGTTATAAACTTCCATGAACGGTGCTAGAACATCCATCTAGGCACCTCCTCAATTACTTCTAGCCATGCGTTTTTCTAAAAACCCTACACCAAGACTTAAAGGGATCGTTAAAATTAAATAAAATAAAGCAACAAAAACATAGGTATCAAAGGTTACGTAGGTCTTTGCAGAAATTAGGTCCCCCTGATACATTAAATCCCCACCTGCAACGACTGCCAGCAATGATGAATTTTTAACTAAATTGATAAATTGGTTGCCAAGAGGAGGGATGACGATCTTGATCGCCTGGGGGAGGATAACCATTCTCATGGCCTGGCCGTAACTTAGTCCTGTAGAGCGGGCCGCTTCCATTTGCCCTCTAGCTACCGACATGATTCCGGCACGGATTGCTTCCGCTATGAAAGCCGCTGTATAGATGGTCAATCCGATGGTTCCCGCAGCCATCCCGCCAAGGTTTCCAGACAAATAAGTGAAAAACACAATAACGAGTACAGGTATATTCCGAATAAATTCAACATATGCCGTACCAATCCAGTTAAGAGATTTAAACGGGGCAATCCGCATGACAGCAAGAAGTGTTCCCAAAATAAAGCTGCCTAATAAAGCGATTAAACTGGAAATAATGGTTATTTTTAATCCTTGCAAAAACGAATCTATATGAGTGGTAAGTATCGAGAAATCCAGCAAACGATCTCCTCCTCATGAATCAGGATGAGCAGGTCTGGAAACCCACTGCCCATCCTGACGAGAAACCCGGTATCAATTATTAATTTTTAATCCATTTATCCTTAATTTCATCGTACTTTCCTGAATCCTTCAGGCTTTTTAATGCCTTATTCAACGCATCGACAAGCTCTTTATTGCCTTTTTTAACAGCGATCCCGTAAGGCTCTTCTGTGAACGTTCCTCCGACCAGTTCAAATGACGGATCTTCTTCTGCCATTCCATAAAGGATGGCATCATCTGTTGTCAGAGCATCACCCTTACCTGCTTTTAAGGCTGTAAAGGCTTCGGCATAGTTTTCGTATTCCAGTACTGTTGTTTCAGGAGCTTTTTCACGAATATTGATCGCAGATGTCGAGCCTTTAACCGCAAGCACCTTCGTGCCTTTTTTCAAATCTTTAATGCTCTGAATCTTGCTGCCTTTTTTCACAAGTAAGGATTGCCCAGCTTGAAAATAAACATCCGTAAAATCGACTTCTTTTTTACGTTCTTCCGTGATGGTCATTGTAGCGACTACCGCATCCACCTTACCATTATTGAGGAGGCCAACCCTGGTTTTTGAAGTAACCTCCACGTACTCAGGCTTAACATCCTTGCCAAACATTTCTTCCGCCAATGCTTTGGAAAGATCAATATCGAATCCTTCCACCTCACCTGTCGAAGGATTTTTCAATCCAAACAAACGAGTGTCATTTTTGACTCCAAACACGATTTTTTTATGTTCCTTGATTTGGGCAAGAACATCCTTGCTGTTGCCCTTAGAGTCCTTGTCCCCGCCGCAGCCAGCAAGAAAAATGGCAGCCATTATTGATACTACCGCCATTTTTACGAAATTTTTTGTTTTGAACATTTCCTTACCTCCAATTAATGATTTAATATACGACTGAGAAATAAGCGAGCCCGTTCTTCACGCGGATTCTCATAAAACTCAGCCGGAACTGCCTCTTCTAAAATTCGCCCCTCATCCATAAATACGATTCGGTCTGCCACTTCTCTGGCAAAGCCCATCTCGTGGGTTACTACGACCATCGTCATCCCTTCTTTGGCCAGGGCTTTCATCACATCTAGAACCTCCCCAATCATTTCGGGATCAAGAGCGGAGGTGGGTTCGTCGAAAAGCATGATTTTTGGTTTCATTGCAAGGCCGCGAGCTATGGCTACACGCTGCTGCTGTCCTCCGGAAAGTTGGGAAGGATAAGCTTCAGCCTTATCTAAAATCCCTACCTTATCGAGATAATGTCTGGCTGTATCCTTCGCCTCAGATTCGGGTTGGCCTAATACTTTCATGGGAGCAAGAATGATATTCTCAAGGACGGTTTTGTGAGGATATAAATTAAAATGCTGAAAAACCATGCCTATATTGCGCCTTAGCCTATTGATATCTGTTTTTTTATCCCTGACTGATACCCCATTAACGGTGAGTGTCCCGTCGGAAATTTTTTCCAATTGATTGATACAGCGGAGTAAGGTACTTTTTCCTGAACCAGAAGGGCCTATTACTACGACGACTTCCCCTTGCTTGATTGTCAGATTAATATCTTTTAAGACATGGAAATCCCCGTAGAACTTATTTACCTGATTAAATACGATCATTGTGACCTCCTAATAAAAACTTATAATATATGGAAAATTATAGGATTCACTAATTTATATTCAAACCTTGTCTTAATTAAACTAGGACTAATTTACTTGTTTTTTTAGGAGGTCAGACCGAGACTGAGAAAAAGTTTTAAGTGGCAGCGGATGAAATGGTGACGAGGGCAAGCTGTGTTCCTTTTTATTATTCGAAAAAATATGCGTTCATTAGGGATAATTTTCAGAATCTAGTAAAAAGTTTGTTTACAAGATGATAACAAAACTATATAATCCTATATAAATACTTGGAATTAGGATTGGGCGTGAGATCGATATGAGTATAGGGATTGCATTGATGGGTTTATTGGTCGGCTTTTTGGTAGGGTTAACTGGAGTGGGCGGGGCAGCGCTTCTAACTCCTGTGCTAATTTTAATAGGGGTGAATCCTTCGATTGCGGTTGGGACAGACCTTGTTTATAACTCCATTACAAAACTTTTTGGTGTATTTGGACATTGGAAACAAAAAACGGTCAATCTCCAAATGGTGAAGTATCTAGCGATTGGAAGTATCCCGAGTGCCGCGATTGCGATTATGGCCCTTCATTTCTTTGAAGCTTCTTACCACAATCAGGAACAGATCATTCGCAATGCCCTTGGCTATGTTCTCATATTTGTTTCATTAGCTATCATCTTTAAAACGTTTTTTGAAAAAAGACTACGGCCTAATCGCATACAAGCCAAACCTTTGAGTGAGAAAAAGGGGCTAACCATCCTCATCGGTTGCATCTTTGGATTTATTGTCGGACTTACGTCATTAGGATCAGGTTCTTTGTTCGCTGTGGCGATGATTTATCTTTATAAAATGAAGACATCCGAGATGGTTGGTACGGATATTACGCATGCCTTTTTTCTAGTCACAGTTGCAGGATTGCTTCACATTGGTTTTGGTTCGGTTAACTATATGCTGGTAGGGAATTTACTCATCGGCTCGATTCCCGGGGTATTAATAGGCAGTACGATTTCTGCAAAGGTTCCGACAAGACCGCTGCGGGCGGTGGTGGCGGTATTGATTTTTGTTAGTGGGATAAAGTTAATCTAATTCTGTTTAGAGAAGTGTACCAGCACCTCTCTTTTTTTCTTTTTAATAGACTTCTACCTAAATTATACCAAAATGATAATCTATCATGATAAAATAAACTATATAAATATTGGAAATAAATAGATAGGAGATTCAAAGAATGAGATCCATCCTTTTAAAAGTATTCCTTTTAACCTGTTTCATACTCCCGGTTTGGACCCATGAAAATGCTTCTGCGGAGATGACATGGCCAGCTAAATGTGCATCATTTGGGGCATTAATGCCTAATCAAAATCCATCTTTTCAGTACATCAACTGCTTGCTGACAAATGCGGCTTTAGCAGCAAACATTCCTCCGGAAGTAGTAAAAGCTGTCGCTGTACAAGAAAGCGGCTTGCGGCAATTTGATAGTGGCAAGCCTTTAATTACCCCGGACAGCGGAATTGGGATCATGCAAATTACCAATCAATCAAGCTATGATCAGCAGAGATTGAAAGATGATATCATCTACAATATCCAGGCTGGCGTTGATATTCTAAGTAGCATGTATCAGCGTAAAGATCTTCCTAAAATAAAAGAAGCGGGCCCAGAGGTCATTGAAAATTGGTACTTTCCAGTTATGGCTTACAATGGGACAAAGCCCATAAACAGTCCTTTCGTTCAGAAAGATGGGAGTAGAAATGCGGACGCATACCAGGAAGAAGTCTTTACCAAAATTGAACAAAACAGTTTCTTAGATAATACCAAACTAGGGCAGTACCCTTTCAGTACAGCTGACTTTGTATATAAATCAGGCAGTGCTGAAAATATCTTGTTTAATAAGCTGCAGTATACTCTTACTGACCAGATGCATGCTTCTATGTCTCTTTTTCAAACTGGGAACAAGGTAGTCACAATAGGTGAGGTGAATTTAAGGTCAAAACCTACTACGCAGAATTCACCAATTTTAAAACTGTTGGCAAAAAATACAACGCTAATCATTAACGGGGATTTTAAATATGACCAAAATATAAGCAGTTTAAACCAATTTGTCTGGTACCCAGTCAAAACCGAGGATCAAAAACTAGTTGGTTATATTCCCTCTGCTTATATTATAAAAAAACTAGAATCTCCTGTTATCAGTCCTGTGGATGATAATGATGCAGCTGTATCTGGTACAGCACCGGCAAATGCCTTAGTACAAATCATGAATGGAAATAAGTTGATTGGCAGTGCCATGGCTAATGCAAACAAATCTTTTAAGGCTTCCATTCCTGTTCAAAAAGCTGGAACAAAGCTGACGATCTTGTATAAGGATCAACTGAACGCGCTAAGTCCTTCTGTAACAATCGTAGTAGCAGATAAAACAGCCCCAGTAGCCCCGACAGTGAATTCTGTGACTAATAAGTCTTCAGAACTATCAGGGAAAACAGAGGCGAATGCAACCGTGACTGTGACCATCGCTGGGAAAGCCTATAGTAAAAAGGTGGACGGAACCGGAAATTTCAAAGTTGTCATTCCGGTACAAAATGCAGCTACCAAGATTTCGGTATCAGCGAAAGACAGTGCAGGAAATATTGGGGCGGCTAGGACCCTTACAGTCGTAAAAGCAGCTCCGAATATACCAAGTGTGAACACAGTTAATAATAAAGCTGTGACTGTGACGGGGAAAACAGAAGCAAATGTAACAGTGGCGGTCGTCATCGCGGGAAAATCTTACACTGCAAAAGCCGATAAATATGGGAACTATAAAGTGGCCATACCCGTACAAAATACAGGGATGAGCCTTTCCGTCACTGCTAAAGACAGCGCAGGCCGTATAAGTGCCCCAAGAAGTACTGCAGTGATTCGTGTTGCGCCGAACATGCCGACTGTGAATACTGTCAGGTATTATTCTACAGCCGTGACTGGGAAAACCGAGAAAAATGTAACAGTAGTTATTAAAATTGGGACAAAGACATATACGACAAAGGCAAATGCCTATGGAGATTATAAATTGAATATTTCAAAGCAACGGGCAGGAACTAAACTATATGTATATGCCAAAGATGCATATGGAAAGGTAAGCGCAACAAGAACTGTAACCGTGTATTGAAACAAGGGGTAAGTTTAGTAGTGCTCCTATCAAGTAAAAGAAGGCTGTTTTCTTTGTGAAAACAGTCTTCTTTTTTTTTCAAAGATAAGAAAGAATAAATTTCGACTTCGAGAATTGTCCAGCTCCAGGCGCCATCGGCTGGAGGTCACAAGCTTATCCAGTTGCGGCTCCTTGGGACTCGAGTCATAAGACGCCCCAGAACAGTCGCCTCCACATTTAGATCAATCGGTCCAAAAGGTTAAAGAACAACCTTTCAGCCGGCTCGTCTTGTGCTTGTCGCCGATAGGCGGGCGCCTTACGCTTTTCTTATATTTTAAAAATAGTTTCCTCTTTTCACCAAGTTTTCACCATTCTCTATTAATATTCATTACATCAGGTAACGAAAGGAGGAAAAAAGAGATGAATACAAAAGCAAAAAAGGGTATTTTCTGGGGAGTCATCATTGCCTCGACAGTGCTAGTGATCAACGTAATCCACTTCCTATTAGGAGGCGGCAGTGCTTTTGCTAGAGGTCCACGTGGTGAACATGGTCCTGGTGGAATGCGGCAGTATGGCGGCTTCGATCATCACCAGATGATGAATGGTGCACACCATGGGGGCGAATTCCCTTGGCTGTTTCTTATTATTGGACTAGCAGTTCTAGTTCTACTAGTAAGATGGCTAAGAAAGAAATCGAAAACTTCTTCGATGCAGCAGTTTATTGACACATCACTTGCAGGTTCACATATTCCAGTAACAAACCAAAATGCTACCATTTTGGATCAATGGGAAAAAACGATTTTAACTAAAAAGGAGAATGAATAAAAATGGGTATTTTTAAACGATTAAAAACAATTACAATGGCAGAAATTAACGGTTTACTAGATGGGATTGAAGATCCAATTGCAATGCTGAATGAGTATTCTAGGGAAATGGAACAAGAAATTGTCAAAGGTCAGAATGCTCTAGCTCGACAAATTTTTGTAGAGAAAAAACAAGCGGCACTCATTTCTGAGACCAAATCATTAGTGGACAAGCGTACACGTCAGGCGAAGCTGGCACTTGAGCAAGGTAACGAGGCAATGGCAAAACTAGCTGTGCAGGAAAAGCTCAGCAAAGAAAACCAGTTACAAGTATATGTTGATCAATTAGCTTCGATTAAGGGACAAACACAAATCCTTGTTGAAAAATTGGACCAGCTCAAGGAAACCTATAACCAAATGCAACAGAAGAAAATTTTACTAGCATCACGTGCGAATGTGGCTCAGTCGATGAAACAAATCCAGAAAGTAACGGTTTCTTTCAATACGGATGATATTGCTAGAGGAGTGGCCCGTGCCGAAGAAAAAATCTTAATGATGGAAGCCGAAGTACAAGCAGGCAACCAGTTTGCAACTTCATTAGCTCAGTTCGATGCAGCATATGACAATTATGTGAGCGATGAAGAGCTGAATAAGGAACTTGAAAAGTTAAAGGGTGATAAGGAAAAAGTGGCCGCATTATAATTCAAGGGAGGAGCACCGCCTTATAGGGCTGGTGCTTTTCTTTCTATCTGGCAAAGAGAGGAGGATGTACATTGAATACGACAACGTTGATTTTGATTTATTTGGGTGCAGCTTTGGTGGGGAGCATGCTTCCCTTTTTAAGGGCCTATTTTGCCCACTTTCATAACTTAGTTAATCTCGTGATCAGTGCTTGTTTGGAGGGTAGTAAAATTCATCTTTATTGGGATGGTTCAGGACAGACAACGGGGAGTGCTGCTTCACCATTTAAAAGAGCGCTTATTTCGTATGCAGGTTATACGGGCGCTTCGGTGGCAGCGATTGGAATGCTTTATTTAGTATTGAAAGGCCACTATCATTTGGTGATTTATTTGTATTTAGGGCTTAGTGTTGTTGCCTTATTGTTGTGGATTCGCAATGCCTATGGGGTATTATGGGGCCTTTCAACTGTAGTTTTATTGGTTTTGCCGGTCTATTTCCGTTATGAAAGTGTTTTGGTTTTACCTGTCAATATTAACTTCGAAACGTTACTCGTTCATATTGGTATTTTCCTGGCATCGGTTCTATTTGTTCAATCGATGATTGGTGCGGTTCAGGTGTGCAGGCAAGCTTTTATGTCGAGAAGCAATCCGAAGAGGAGGGCGGCACTGGTTCAAACGAAGTTTATCCCAGCGGTTGTTTTGGGTGTTATTCTGTTTGGACAGACCATTTTAGCTGGCTGCTTTTTTGCCCTTAATTTTATTAGTCTTCCATTTAGTTTGGATATGGATCTACCAAATCAACTTCTTGCTGCGAAGGATGTTATTTGGTCTACAGTTAGTGGGAGTTTGAAGCAGTAGGGGATCACTAAAATAGTATGATAATCTCATCTCGCATGATCGGGCTGTTTTTGAAAAGAGAACAGGCCGATTTTTTGTAATAGGTGTATATTTTATCCACGTATATAATGATGCTATTAAAGAATAACAAAGGTAGAAGGTTGATAGATTTTATTGACGACCGAGCAGGTGAAAAACGAGGTAGTTGGGTAGTCAATCAGGCTTATTGACGACTGAGCAAGTGGAAAATGAGGTAGTTGTGTAGTCAATCAGGCTTATAGACGACCGAGCAAGTGGAAAACGAGGTAGTTGTGTAGTCAATCAGGCTTATAGACGACCGAGCAGGTGAAAAATAAGGTAGTTGTGTAGTCAATCAGGCTAATTGACGACCGAGCAGGTGAAAAATGAGGTAGTTGGGTAGTCAATCAGGCTAATTGACGACCTAGCAGGTGGAAAATGAGGTAGTTGTGTAGTCAATCAGGCTAATTGACGACTGAGCAGGTGGAAAATGAGGTAGTTGGGTAGTCAATCAGGCTTATAGACGACTGAGCAGGTGGAAAATGAGGTAGTTGGGTAGTCAATCAGGCTAATTGACGACTGAGCAGGTGGAAAATGAGGTAGTTGTGTAGTCAATCAGGCTAATTGAAGTCAAGTCCATTAAATTGTGTAAAATTATCAACAATGAAATTTTTCGCAACGCTCATAATTATCGTAAGTGGACTACGCTATTTCGAATTTACATTGAGGGGCGGGCATGATAGCCTGGAGGGCAA
>NZ_JAMBOH010000046.1 GCF_023715505.1 Neobacillus cucumis
CCTGTCACGCAGGAGGTCGCGGGTTCGAGTCCCGTCCAGACCGCCATTTGATGGCTCAGTAGCTCAGTCGGTAGAGCAAAGGACTGAAAATCCTTGTGTCGGCGGTTCGATTCCGTCCTGAGCCACCTTTTAGTCTATGTTTGTTATATGTGGAGGGGTAGCGAAGTGGCTAAACGCGGCGGACTGTAAATCCGCTCCCTCAGGGTTCGGCGGTTCGAATCCGTCCCCCTCCACCAATATGGCGGTTGTGGCGAAGTGGTTAACGCACCTGATTGTGGTTCAGGCATTCGTGGGTTCGATTCCCATCAGCCGCCCCATTTAAAATAATTTGCGGGTGTAGTTTACTGGTAAAACCTCAGCCTTCCAAGCTGATGTAGTGGGTTCGATTCCCATCACCCGCTCCACCAATATGGGCCTATAGCTCAGCTGGTTAGAGCGCACGCCTGATAAGCGTGAGGTCGATGGTTCGAGTCCATTTAGGCCCACCATAATAATATATTTTTGTTCCGCAGTAGCTCAGTGGTAGAGCAATCGGCTGTTAACCGATCGGTCGTAGGTTCGAGTCCTACCTGCGGAGCCATTTTTTTTATGGAGAATTACTTAAGAGGCTGAAGAGGCGCCCCTGCTAAGAGTGTAGGTCGGGTAACCGGCGCGAGGGTTCAAATCCCTATTTCCACCATTTATATAATGCGCCTTTAGCTCAGCTGGATAGAGCATACGCCTTCTAAGCGTACGGTCAGAGGTTCGAATCCTCTAAGGCGCGTAAAAAAATTAAAAGGTATAAAAGCGCTTATATAAGCGTTTTTTTTTGTACTTTTTTAACTTAGCCATCCCTAATTTATCTATTATTTTCATAATCTTATTATAAAATAAAAAAAGAATCTGATTTGTTTCCACAATAAAGATTGTCAAAGTGTGTACTTAAAATAATGGGTGCAAAACTTGAAGTTCAAGCTATCATTTTGGTGGCTATTTTTTTTCGTACTAGCGAAGCAGGTTAAGTCAACAATGTCCCTTAGTTCAAATGCCTCCCTAAAATTTTTGGTAAGTAATATTTTAATTCTGAATGGAGAAAATACATTAGACAAATGATTTTAACCGAAAAGGGAGGAAAGGAAAAATGACAAAAGTACAAGATTTAATGTCAAAAGATGTAAAGGTATGTACACCGCATGAGCCAGTGACAGCCGCAGCAAAAATTATGCGTGATATTAATTGTGGTTCCGTACCGGTTTGTGAAGGTAAAAAAGTGGTGGGAATGATCACTGACCGTGATATTGTCCTAAACTGTGTTGCTGATGGAAAAGACTGTAGCTCAATCCATTGTCATGATGTTATGACTTCAGATGTAATTACCTGTTCTCCAGAAACAGATGCACATGAATGTGCTCGTTTGATGTCTGATAATCAAATCCGCCGTATCCCTGTGGTACAAAATGGAGAATTGGTTGGCATTTGTGCTATTGGTGACCTGGCAACAGTTGACATTCATATTAATGAAGCAGGGGATGCGTTAAGTGATATTTCTCGACCGCTTCAATAAGAAATTTTCATATTAATAAAAAAGGAATAAACCAGGGGAAACGGGTTTATTCCTTTTTTTAAATAATTACGATAAAAAGAATCGTCTTTATTGGTGTAATTTTTTACCCAGCCCGAATGAGATGAACTCTTCGGACTCTCAACAGCCTCTGTTAGGCTTGTTAATTAGTTTCAATTTTCTTCCATTCTTTTCACATCGACAGTTACTTGCAAATGCTGTTTATTGGTGCCCTGATATACGCCTTTAACCGGCACGATATCACTATAATCCCGCCCATGGCTGATTTTTACATAACGCCAGTTTACTTTACCGTTATTGGTAGGGTCGAAACCTATCCACCCTGTTAATGGGACATAGGCTTCTACCCAGGCATGTGAAGCGTGCTGAACCTCGGTTTGACCGTCGTTTAGATCACCAATAAATTGATAGCCGCTGACATAACGGGCCGGGATATTAAACATCCGGCCGATGGCAATCATCAAATGGGCGTAGTCCTGGCAGACCCCGCTTTTTAACTGGAGGGTTTCCTCCACTGTTGTATGAACATGAGTGACTTCGGTATCATAAGTAAAATTTGAATAAATGGTGCTTGAAATTTGTTCTAGCAGCTCATATACATTGCCAGCGTTCCGTTCGTTGATTGTTTCCCGGCAAAATGTATTTAATTCAGGAGTGATACGGGTGTAACCAGTTTCCATTAAATATTCCGCATACTTATTTTGAAACGGTTCACTGCTTAAAATATTCCGCTCGGTTGCATAGGGCAGCCGATTTTTGGCGTCATGATTTTTCTCATCGGTTTCCACAATGGAATAAGAATGAATCAAAAGCTCCAGATGAGGGGAAGGTACGGTAAAAAAATGAGCGGTATTGCCAAAATAGTCTTCGTATGTAAACAGAGGGACCGAGGGCTCAACCACAATCGAATGTTTACAGCAGGATTGGCGGTCATCTGTTCTCGGCGAAAGCCGAACTTCATTGACACTGTCCGTTACTGGCTCCTGATAGGTATAATGGGTAAGGTGAGATATTTGTAATTTCACGCTGTAATGGTCTCCTCCTGAAAAAAGGTTTTTGAAATATCGATTCCCAGTTGATGACAGGAAATTAACATGTCGTTAAGCGGGACCAGCCCGTCGAATTCAGGATGTCCTCCAGCAAGAGTAGCTTTGATTTGCGCTGTCAATTGAATCGCTTGGTCTGATAATATTGCAAAATGATAGTCTTGCTGCTTAATTGTATTTAAACAACTGTCCAAAGAGGTTAATGCGAAATGGACGGAACGCGGAAACCCCGGATTTAGCATCATAAATTCCGTCACTTTTGTAAAGGTTACTTCATCCGCTTGAAGCTTGCGGAAGGCTTCATAGCCGCCGACCGACTTGAGCAGAACAATCATGCGATTATAGTGATCCTTATCCCTATAAGGAAAGCCATCTTTTATAAAATTCGTAAAGATGGAATGGAGAATGCGCACGGTGTTTTCCGCCCGCTCCAGATATTTGCCGGCTTGGATAAAATTCCACTCCATTCCCCGAACCATAACAGATTCTGCTATTCCATTGAACAGAGAGATCCATTCCCTTACGCGTTGATAGAACATATGAGGAGATTGGATCATCACGGTGTTGACCGTTTGTTCCTTTAACCATAGGAAAAAATCATTAATCGTATCCCATAGTTCGCTTGGCAGCAGCTGGCGTAAAGCCCGCATATTCGTTCTTGTTTGCTGGATGCAGGAAAAAATAGAATTTGCATGGCGCCGGTCAAAAGTTAGAAATTCCAGAACAGATGTTTCGTTAATATCCAGGTGACGAGTCTTAAAAAGATCAACATCCCCAATCGCGGAAACGAGCCTTTCCCAGATATAGTCCTGATTATTATCTATTCCTTTCAGTTCATGGCGCATATGATAATTAACATCGATCAATCTCGTATGGTTTTCTGCTCTTTCCATATAACGGCCTACCCAAAACAACAATTCAGCGCATCGATTCATCATGATTTTTCACCTCATTAAATTTTTATAGACTTTGAGAATTGTCCAGCTCCTGCACCTAACTCCTCGGGTTCAAATAACCTTTGGCAATAAAAGTCAAAAGGCGGACTTTTCTTGCCGAAGAACATTTGCCTGTCGGAGCTGGTGTGAGGCGCCTCCGCTTTTCTTACTAGGTAAGAAAGTATAAAAGTTTTTACCTAAAGAATTGTCCAGCTCCAGCGCCTAGCCCCTCGAGGTCACAAGCCAATCCGTCCAAAAGGTTAAAGAGCAACCTTTCGGCCGGCTCGTCTTGTGCTTGTCAGGGCTGACCAAGGCGCCTCCGCTTTTCTTACAACACCCAAGTATCCTTGGTCCCGCCGCCTTGTGACGAATTGACGACGAGGGAGCCTTTTTTCAGTGCTACTCTAGTAAGCCCGCCCGGGACAATATGAATATCGTTCCCCATAAAGACAAAGGCGCGTAAATCAATATGGCACGGGTACACTTCTCCGTCTGACAGAGAAGGGGCGCATGATAGCTTGATCGTTGGCTGGGCAATATATCGATCGGGAAAACGGACAATATTTTCGGCGAATACCCGGCGTTCGTGTTCCGATGCAGTAGGGCCGATCAACATTCCGTATCCTCCGGAAAGACTCCTTTCCTTGACCACCATTTCAGATAAATGGGAAAGAACATACTCTCTGTCTTCCTGTTTCGAAAGAATATAAGTAGGAACATTTTTTAAGATCGGTTCTTCCTTCAGGTAGTACCGGATCATCTCCGGAACGTAAGTATAAATCGCTTTATCATCGGCGACTCCTGTTCCTGGGGCATTGGCGATAGCGACCTGGCCTGCCCGGTAAGCATTCATCAGTCCGGGAACACCTAATAAGGAATCGGGGCGGAAAGCAAGTGGGTCAAGGAATTCATCATCAATTCTTCTATAAATGACATCTACCTGCCGAAGTCCTTGAATTCCTTTTAAGTAAACCTTTTGATCAATAACTGTTAGGTCTCTTCCTTCCACAAGCTCAATCCCCATTTCTTGGGCCAGGAAGCTATGATCATAATAAGCTGCGTTATGTACACCCGGTGTAAGCAGAACAACGAGAGGATCCGGTTTGCCATTGGGAGCAAGGCTTCGTAAACTGCTTAATAAGGCGTTCAAACCATAATCAATATCCCGAACCTGGTATTCAAAGAATAACTTGGGGAAAAGATGCATCATCAAGGAGCGGTTTTTATAGACATAGGACAAACCGGAAGGGCTGCGCAAATTGTCTTCAAGAACATAAAATTCCCCGGTTTCACTTCGAATCAGATCGATTCCCGACAAAGGAATATAAACGTTGTTCGGAATATCCAACCCTGCCATTTCCGGGCGGAAATAGGGATTGGTAACAACCATTTTTCTAGGAATTACCTGGTCCTTAAGGATGTTTTGTTCATGGTAAACATCCCGTATGAATTCATTTAAGGCCCTTACTCTTTGTTTGAGGCCTTGCTCCAGCTGCTGCCATTCATTGGAAGTGATAATTCTTGGAATCATATCAAAAGGAATGGTTCGTTCTAGAGAGGAATCATCCTGGTTGTCGCTGTACAGCGTGAAGGTGATTCCTTGTTTCACCATTTGCGATTGCATGAATGAGTTAAGATGATGCAGCTCTTCTATCTCCATCTTTGAGAATTGCTGGTACAGTCTTTGATAAGGGGGTCTTACAAAACCGAGTTGATCAAATGTTTCGTCATAGAATGTAAGATTTGTATAATCGGAAAATACATGCTTTTTCTTCTTCTTTGCTACCATGTCTATCATTTTGTCCCTCCACCTATTTTTCATTGGCCACCTTTTATATGTAAGTTTTTATAACACAACATTCAACATGGATAAGTATATGCCAAACAGAATCTGCCAGTTTGTCGAAAGAGGTCTCGAAATTGTGACGATTTTGTGACAATATTGTGAACGCTAGAAATAGATGGTAAAAAAGGCATTATGATAGTAGGTGATTAAGTGACATCTTCATGTTATGTTTCTTAACGTGCAATATGGTATGATAGGAAAAGACAGAGTATTTTGAAAAGAAGCACAGTAGGAATAGTGTAATAGGCGGGGGTTTAGTGTGAGATTAACAATCGGGAAAAAAATGTTCATAGGGTTCTTAGCAGCTGCGATATTTTTTGGAAACATTAGTTTAATTTTCTATTATTACATAACCAAGGTCAACGATTCCTATTCGGAATTGATGGATCGGCGGGTACAGATTTTATCGAATACAAAAGATATCCAAGTGTTGGCCCTGCAGCAGACAAGCAGTTTACGGGGCTATCTTTTGACGCAAAGTCCGGATTTTTTATCGCAACTGCGGACAGCCAATACTAGTTTAAATAATCTAGTAAATGAAACGAAGTATTTGGTCGTCAGACCGGAGACGAAAGAGGCTGTAGCAAAGTTAGAAGGATATAATAAGGAATTCCAGAAACAATATGAAATTTTACTTGCGAACTATCAAAACAGTCATGATCTGCAAGCGGCTTCGGATTATTTCGTTACGCACGTTTTGCCGATCGGTAAACAGCTGCAGCCTACAGCCAAATTCATAACCGACCGCAACCAGCAATTAATGGAGGAAGGGATCAAAAGAAATACAGAGCTGGTTGATAAGGTGATGACAACGACCCTCCTATTAAGTATTTTTGCTTTTATTTTTACTATTGTAATTGGACTTCTGTTATCCCGGAACATTACACGCAATCTATTTAAAATAACGAAAGTGATTGCTGATGTCACATCCGATTTTAAAGCTAGTACGCCATTGCCGCGCATTGAGGTCCGCTCCAAAGATGAAACCGGAGATATCGCCCAGGCTTTTAATGAAATGGCCAAAGCTCTTCATGAACAAAGCTGGTTAGAGACAAATATTACCGAAATGGCGACCATGTACCAAGGTATTCATGATTTGGAGACGTTAGCGGAGCTATTCATTACGAAGATCACGCCGATGATGGGAGCGAGCTACGGTGTTTTCTATGTCACACAGGGGGTCAGGGAGCAAAAACGTCTCCATAGGGTGGCCGCCTATGCGTATCGCGGCCAGGAAATGATTTCACCGGATGTACGCTTCGGGGAAGGACTGGTCGGACAAGCTGCATTGGAGAACAGAATGATGCTGCTTACGAATATTCCAGCGCACTATATCCAAATTTCTTCCGGGACAGGGGCGGCAGAGCCGGCCAGCATTATCATTATGCCGGTAGAATTTGAAGGGCAAGTGATCGCAGCCATTGAGCTGGCCTCATTTGATCAGTTCAGTTCCATCCAGCAAACGCTGCTTAAACAGGTATTAAACGATGTGGGAATTACCATTAACAGTGTGGCCGGCCGGATGCAGATTGAAAAATTGTTAAAAGAATCAAAGGAGTTAACCGAAGAGCTTCAGAGCCAATCGGAAGAGTTAAGACTCCAGCAGGAAGAACTGCAAAGCATTAACGAAAAACTCGAAGAACAATATAAGCACGCCGAACAAAAGTCGAACGAACTGGAAAAAACCAAAATGGAGCTCGAAGAAAATGCAGAACAGCTTGAGCTCAGTTCAAAGTACAAATCGGAATTTCTCGCCAATATGTCACATGAACTGCGGACTCCGCTTAACAGCTTGCTGATTTTGGCCCGCCTGCTTGCAGACAATGACGATGGAAATCTAAAGGAGAAACAAGTGGAATTTGCCCGCACCATCTATTCGTCCGGAAATGACCTCCTGCAGTTAATCAATGACATTCTGGACTTGTCCAAAGTAGAGTCGGGAAAAATCGATATTATTCCGGATGCAGCCAGCCTGATGAGCATTGGTACTTCTTTGGAAAAACAGTTCCTCCCTGTGGCACGTCAGAAGGGCCTGAAGTTTACCGTTCAGCAGGAGGAAGGATTGCCTGAAACGATCATTACCGATGAATACCGGCTGCTTCAAATATTAAAAAATTTGCTGTCCAATGCGATGAAATTTACCGACCAAGGCAAGGTAATGCTGCGGATCTTCAAAGCGGAGAAAGAGGCGTTATCCCAATATCCCGAAATGAAAAATATCGACTCAGCCCTTGCTTTTTCGGTCACAGATACAGGAATTGGGATACCGAAAGAGCAGCAGAACCTGATTTTTCAAGCGTTTCATCAAGGGGATGGCACAACGAGCCGGAAATATGGCGGAACGGGATTGGGATTATCGATTAGCAGGGAAATCGCCCAGGTGTTAGGCGGAGTGCTTCAGATGGAAAGCATCAAAGGCAAAGGAAGCACGATTACCTTATTTTTACCTATCGATGAAGTGGACGATCCTGCTGCAGCGGGAAGTTTTCAGTTAGAAGCTGCTGCGGCCCTTGAAGAACCAGCCAAAATTGAGGAAGAGACTCCTTTGTTACAGAGCTGTGATCCCTTCTGGTATGGCAAAAAAATCTTGATTGTCGATGATGATATGCGCAATATTTTTGCGCTTACGACAGCTCTCGAGAAAAAGCAGATGAAAGTCGTGTTTGCTGAAAATGGCTGCCAAGGGATTAAGCTCCTGCAAGAAAATCCTGACATTGAGCTCGTCCTGATGGATATCATGATGCCGGAAATGGATGGATATGAGGCCATTACCGCTATTCGGCAAATCCCTCAATATCAAACCTTGCCGATTATTGCCCTTACTGCCAAGGCGATGAAAAATGACCGGGAAAAATGCATTGAGGCGGGTGCCTCCGACTACATCAGCAAACCTGTTCAGCTTGATCAGCTTTTTTCGCTGATGCAGGTTTGGCTGTACAGATAGGTGGAAGCAATGGGAAACGAATCATTAGACAAAAAGATATTATGTGAAACAGAAACGGCAGATGAGCTTGAGAAAATCGAAATGGAGCTGTTACTCGAAGCGATCTATCGGCATTATGGATTCGATTTTCGAAACTATGTGTTCTCGTCCGTTCAGCGGATAATTTGGCAACGAATTCAAGCTGAAAAGCTGGCTACTGTATCCGGTTTACAGGAAAAAGTTCTCCATGATCGCCAGGCCATGAAGACTTTGGTGGAGGACTTTTCTATTAATGTAACGGAGATGTTCCGTGATCCGGATTTTTTTCTGTCCTTTCGCCGAAATGTCGTACCGCTTTTAAAGGAATATGAATTGATTCTCATTTGGCATGCAGGCTGTTCTTCAGGAGAAGAGGTCTATTCGATGTTAATCCTGCTGCATGAGGAAGGCTTGCTTGAAAAAACGCGAATTTATGCGACAGATATGAATGAGTCGATCCTAAAAATAGCAAAACAGGGGGCCTTCCCCCTAAAAAGAATGCAGTTATATACTAAGAATTATTTAAAGGCCGGAGGAACAAGAGCATTCAGTGAATATTACATCGTAAAAGACGGACAGGCGGCCTTTCACTCCTTTCTGTGTGAAGATGTCGTGTTTGCTCCCCATAATCTGGCGGTCGATCACTCGTTTAATGAATTTCACGTGATCATTTGCCGAAATGTGATGATATATTTTAATACCAAGCTGCAAAATCGCGTCCATGACTTGTTTTTTGAAAGTTTAATTGTATCCGGAATTCTGGGGCTGGGCCAAAAAGAAGGAATTGCCTTTACCAGTAAGGCCGGGTGTTATGAGGAGATAGATTCGAATGAAAAACTATACCGCAAAATTAAGTAGTGAAACACGAAAAGTCAATATATTACTCGTCGACGATCGTCCTGAAAATCTGCTGGCGCTTGAGGGGGTGCTTGACTCTCCTGAATATCATTTAGTCAGTGCCTATTCCGGGGAGGAAGCACTGAAACAGGTGCTGACTAAAAACTTTGCCGTCATTTTGCTTGATGTGCAAATGCCGGGGCTGGATGGTTTTGAAACAGCCAGGCTCATCAAATCCCGGGAAAAGTCAAAGCATATTCCGATTGTTTTTATCACCGCGATTAGTCAGGCGATGGAGCATGTGAAACAAGGCTATTCTGCCGGGGCAATCGACTATATATTCAAGCCGTTTCATCCGGAAACCCTGAAAATGAAGGTTGAAGCGATTGTGACCATGCATCGGTACCAGGAGCAAATTAAGCTCCAAAATGAATTGCTGAAAGTCATCGGGGAAACCTCGATTGATACCATTACTACTCTGGATGAAGAAGGATACGTATTAACGGTTAACCCCGCAGCAGCGAGCATGTTTAGCTATACACCGGAGGAACTGATCGGAAATCATATCAGTATCATCGTTCCGGGGCTTATGGTAGAAGGGGATCATGAGTCCTGTTTAGGAAAGACGATTGAAACGTTTGCCCTTCGGAAGGATGCCTTCCGGTTACCTGTAGATGTTCAGATTGGCGAGGCAAGGATGGAGCATCAGCGTATTTACGTTTGTTCCATTCGCGATGTTACCGGGCGGAAACAGACGGAGGAAGAACGTTTCCGGAAAATATTTGACGCCACACCATGCATGGTGTCATTAAGATCACTGACGGATAAGCGATATATCAATGTGAATGAAAGCTGGGTGAATAATACCGGTTATGATTATGATGAAGTGATTGGCAGGCAGTCTGACGTACTGCAGTATATTATCGATACGGATGACAGCTGGGGAACCGATTTTGCACCCCGCAATGCGGAGAAACAGGTCCGCAATGCGGAGATGAGCTTTTTGACAAAGTTCGGCGATCTCCGCGAGGGTTTATTATCAACAGAAATTGTAAAAATACATGGGGAGGAATTCCTTCTAAGTGTGATCACTGATATTACCGAAAGGGTTTTTTTGGAGAAGGAAATGGTCCGTTTTGACCGCCTTAATATAATGGGGGAAATGGCGGCAGGGATTGTCCATGAAATTCGTAACCCGATGACAACCGTTCGCGGCTTTTTACAAATGTCGAGAGATTCCTCCAGCCCTGAATATTTTGATATTATGATTGAGGAACTCGATCGAGCTCATAACATCATTACAGAGTTTCTCTCGGTTTCGAAACCAAATCCGGAAAAACGAAAATTGAAGGAACTCAACTCTATCATACAGGTATTATTCCCGCTCATCCAGGCAAAGGCGATGTGCACAGGCAACCATGTCAGCCTTGAATTGAGTGAATGCCCGCCATTAAAATTGGACGAAAAAGAGATTCGCCAATTGATCCTCAATCTTTCGCTCAACGGTATCGAGGCGATGCCGGACGGCGGAACGCTGACGATCAAAACATTCCATGAAGCGGATGAGGTTGTCCTGCAGATACAGGATCAAGGCTGTGGCATCAAGGAAGAGCTGCTTGAAAAAATCGGCACCCCTTTCTTTAGTACAAAGGTACACGGCACGGGATTGGGTTTATCCGTTTGCCATAGTGTAGCAGCCCGGCACAATTCCAAAATAAAGGTGGAAACAAGCGGGCAAGGGACCACATTTAGTGTTTGTTTTAAGGTAGGAAGTATAGAGGGGCTGTCTGAGAGTAATATAGAACAAGCGTTAACTGATATTCTTTAGAGACAGGTGTAGAGAAGCGGGTTGAAAAATTGATTGAAGTGCTATCCGGTTGGATAGAGAATATTTATGTGATTGGCCGTGATGTTGAGGAAAGTTCGCAAAATATGAAAGCGGAGTTCATTAATCATCCATTTTATAAAACCTATGAATATATCATTCCTGTTCAGTTAATGTGCTCAAATTCCGCCGTTAAGAGGAGTGGATCCAAGTATTCCGAAGGATCCTAGATTTCATGTAGAAATTGGAAAGTTTCTATTGGAGGTACTGAGGCCCTGGGGCTTGGTACCTTTTTTGTGTGGTTGAGGAGGGGATAGAAGGTGGGCTTTTTAAAGAGGGTGTCCGGTAAATTTTAAAAAAAGGCAGGTAAAAATCAAAATGTGTCCGGTAAATTTAAAAAGTGGCAGGTAAAAATCAAAATGTGTCCGGTAAAATTCGCAAATCGGCCGGTAAAGTCCCGTATAGGATCATGAAACATGCAAAGATGTTGATAAAAACGAAAAGTCATGAAAACTGGTAATTTCAATAGTGGCCAATAGCTATGTTCACCACTAAAAATAAAAATACCAGCCAAACCATCGACAAATCGATAGCCCAACTGGCATTCATCATTAAACATCCACCAACTTACTCCGCCGGCACTCCTCATGAAACGCACGCAATCGTTTCGTCCGCTCCATCAGCGTCTCCATGAAATACTCCCAATCATCCACACGCTTCAACTTCTTATACAACGTCCGCAGCTTCTTCAAATGCCGCACCGCCATCTTATAGCTCGACCTGTTCTTCTGATCAATCTCCCGCTGCGCCGTCTGATGAAGCATCCCCAGCAGCACCTCAGGCCGCTCCTTCTCAATCACCTTCAAGCGATCCTTCGGCAAATCATAAAAATCCAGCCCGACAAACGCCTGAAGCTCGCCCCAGCGGTCATACTGCTTGCGCTCAAACAACAAATACTCATACTCCCCAAAACTATATGGCAGCATCACAAGCAAAGCGCGCTCATACAAATCAAGCCGGTCATTTTCCGCACAAAAAGAGGCCACCGACTTCAAAGAATTCCGCACAAACGTCACACAACTATGATAACCGCCTAACGCCTCCAAATACGCCTTCACTTTTTGCAAAAATAACTCAATCAAAACTCCAACCCGGCGCCAAGCCTTCAAAACAGACAAATACTCAATCCAATAAAGCAGATAGGGAACAATCTCCTCATTCGAAAACTGACCGATCAGCTTCAGCGCCGTCTCATCATTCCCAATAAGCAGATTGAGGTGGACACCGGCCACCATCAGTACCAGTGGATTCTCCCAATCCTGGAGCCCTTTCAGTGCAGCCTCAATCTTCGTCAACTCAGCCTCGCGCCAAGCCTTCTTTTTGAAAAATACCACCCATAAATGCCTGTACAAATGAATCCGCTCAAGCTCCAACCCATTCGCACACTTCAAGAGGTCAAACGCATCATCCTTCAGCCGCTCAATAAACTCATCAAACGCAAATGGCAGCGACTGCACGCCAATTTTTACAGCAAGTTCTTCCGCATCATCTAACAAATTGTGAAACAAGTGGAGATAGGCACGCCGTACCGTGTCCTCATCATGCCCAAGCGACTCACTCAACATAGCCAGCTTCCGGAACGACACCACAATCGCTACCAGCTCATAGAGCAACCGCCATTCCTGCTCAACTGGCGCGCTCGCATGGATACGCCGCTCATAAATCCCATACAACTCTGGAATCACATAAGGGCTCGTATACTTTTTCGAGGCAAGCAGCGTATCAAAGCTCACCTCAAATGACTGCACCCAACGGCTGTAGTCGGGCTTCAAAATGCTGTTCGCTTTAATTAGATCTTTCGCCGTCTGCATGCCCCAATCCGCAGCGGACTTCTGCTCGCGTGCAGGTTCACGCCACGCTGTTACCCAGTCCCCGACACTGCCAAATTTGGAAAAAGCAGCGAAAAAGGTCGCAATCTGATGGCGGCAAAAGCCCTCTCCAGGACACGAACACGAACTCATTGAGGCGAACACCAAATCCAGCTTTACATAGCAAGGCGTCACGTCATGGACGGTGGAGGTGATTTTATCATTAAATATTTGTAATTGCTTCACCACCCCTTGGCGGTAAAGCATTAAACCCTTTTGAACAAGCTTCGCATCCTCTGGATCAGTGGGAACCAGCAGCTCCCGAACTTGTTCCTCAAAATATCCCATTTGTTCACTAGCAGGTGTGGACTCCAAGGCCGCAACCCCCTTTTAAAAAAATCCATATTCCTCTATTATAACCAAAAATTCAAGATTAGGTAATTCGACTACATTCGCACAAACAAAGTTTTAATCATTTTTAAATTTTGCTAGAGGGGATCCATATCAGAAATAATGAAAAATCCCACCTTTATGGTGGGATTAGTGGTATTTAACTGAATTTGATTCATAGAGAATATAAAGTGGAAAAAATCGCTTATGAACTCGTTGTTTGACAGATGAAAGTAGTTTCATGCTTGTTGGATTGAACTTCATTGCCAGTATCTTCTAATAGCCAGCGATTCTATACGCGTGAGAAATTACTGTAAAAAACTGATTGAGAAGTAGGCTCGAGGGAGTGGTGCACAACATGATGCTTGAGTTGAATGAAAGTGAGGAAATATGGGAAAAGATCTATTTCCTGCTTCCATTATTCTGATTCTGCATAAGCCTCTATTGTTGAGTCTCTACACTCCCAGCATTCCACTCGATTCCTCTCCATAATAGCTAATTCCTCACCACATTTAATACAAATATCCATTTAAAATTCCTCCTTTTGTGTTCTTTTGTAAACCTCCAACTTTATAATATATATAAGTTGTTACAGTAATTATAACACAAAAAATTCAGATAATAAATATTAATTTAGTTACAAAAATTGCAGTCTTATCACAATGGCTTGGGTCGTTATTTACAAACATTACTTTTCTATTAAAAATGACAAAAACAATAGCTTAAGATAATTCTTTTTATTAGAATGAGGTTCACATCAAGATTCTTTAACGAGATTTGTTTCATTTGGAGGGATTCATATGTTATTCAAAGCCAAAAAGAAGGCGGACATCGGCGATCGTATCTTTTTTAAAAATGGAGTCAAAGGGATCGTTGAGAAGGTTAATGATAATTCCGTAATTACGAAGATAACCGAAAATAATACGGAATTGGAATTTAAAGAAAATATAACAGTCATTGCACACAAAAATTATAAGGTTTTGGATTAGGTTTCCAAATGGTTGTGTGGGAAGCATGGGGACGGTTCTGCTGCTTCCAAAGAACCGGCCCCATGCTCCCAAAATGTTACAAAACAATTAAAATTTTTACAAATTTATTTATAATTCTAGTATTCTCTCTTTTTCAACTATGCAGTTGCTATAATGGAAAAAAAGTGAAATGCTGGAGGATACATACATATGAGGAAAATAATCAGTATGGCAGCTGCTGCATTTATGGGATTAGGTCTTTTTACGGCATCGGCCGAAGCGGCTACTGTTGTCAATGCAAGTGTATTGAATGTACGTCAAAGTCCCGCTACGAGCTCTATCATCATTGGAAAAGTTACAAATGGTCAGGCATTGGACGTGAAAAGTCGTCAGAATGGCTGGCTAAAGATTAGCTATAAAGGTAAAATCGGTTATGTAAGTTCACAATATACAAAAGAAACAAGCACTACAAATAGCGGAACTACAAGTAGCGGAGGTTATTACGTCAATGCCACTTCTCTGAATGTACGTTCGGGCACCGGAACGAACTACGCCCTGATTGGCAAGTTAAACAGAGGACAAGCTGTCAGTGTAAAAAAGGATCTTGGAAACGGCTGGTATCAAATTAGTTTTAATGGCCGGAACGGTTATGTAAGTAAGCAATATGTAGTGAAACCTGCTGTAAAGGCAGCAGCAGAGTTCATTGTTGAAGCGACGGCTTATACACCGCTGGAATCTTCTAGTGGAATGACCGCGGCAGGCTACAATATTCGTAAAAATCCAAACATGAAGCTGATTGCAGTAGATCCGAAAGTCATCCCGCTCGGTACCAAAGTCTGGGTAGAAGGCTATGGAGAAGCGGTTGCAGGCGATACAGGCGGCGCAATAAAAGGACGAAAAATTGATGTACTTTTTCCTACAGTAAAACAAGCTCTTCAATGGGGCCGCAAAAATGTAAAGGTAAGAATATTAAACTAAGAAAACAAATGAGGCTTCCCACTAGTATAACATTTGGGGTCTCTATTTTTTTTTTTCAGATTTTATTGTTGTAATTAGCAATACCATCATGATCAACATAAGAACTAACATGACGCCGCTGATATGGTTTCAAGCGTGACAGACTTAATTTAAGAAGGACAGTTACCAATTATTCAAATGATTTCATGGAAATTTAACGGCAATAAAAAAGGAATAGACCCATCAAGCTCAGGTGTATTCCTTCATCTGATTCACTAAAAAAGATACCTTATTGAAGCGGTTGAGAAATACTACTTAACGCATCCCCAGCTTCGTTGATATGAATGTCAACTGTTGCCAAGTCACCAATCGCACAAATTCCGACCATTTCTCCATTTTGTACTACTGGAATACGGCGAATTTGATGATCAGCCATCATTCGAGCACATTCATGGGCATCCGTTTCAGGCGAACAAGTAATAACATCCGATGTCATACAATCATGACAATGTACAGAACCACAGTCTTTTTCATCAGCCACACAATTAATAACAATATCACGGTCGGTAATCATGCCTACCACTTTTTTACCTTCACAAATTGGTACGGAACCACAATTGATTTCACGCATAATTTTTGCTGCAGCTGTTACAGGATCATGGGGTGTACAGCTTTGTACATTTTTTGACATTATATCTTGTACTATTGTCATTTTATTTTCCTTCCTTTTCTAATAAAAATTGACCGTTTTTGATTATCCCAACTTATTAATGTTCAATTAGATTGGATATAGAAACACTTAGTTTATCATTTCGATTATCAAGATGATGAATTGTAGCTGTTCCATTTTGTTGATCGACATGTTCAATGTAGACCTGTCTTCCGTTACAGGTTACATTAGCCATAATTGGTGAACTTGAAATTTCTTGTGCTCTTTGTGCGTCCATTTTATCTACCCCTTTTTTGATTTGCAAACAAATATAATATTTACATTAGAGAATTCTTTTATGTGAAAAATCCACTAAGAATGTTTTTATTGTCATTAACAAATGATAAGTATGTATGAAATGTACTTAATGGAGTGTATCTCTTTTTTTAACACTTGGATTAGTTTGCATGCCCCGACCAATACCTTGGAGGTAATCATGAATAAAGAAAAAATGATAGCAGACGAATTACAACATATGTTTTTAGAAGGTAAGCTAAAAGGTTTTAAAGAAGAATATATCAATTTCATTACGAGGAAATTAAGAACAGGGGACACAAGTATTGATCAATTAATACAAGAGGATTCCGAATTGAAGGAAAAAGTGCTGGAAGCTTCGGAACATGTATGGAATCCCGAAATGAATGACAAAAATCACTATAATAAAATTCCTGGAAACTTAAAGGGGATGCATCACTAAAAATAAAAAGGATGTAAAAATATGTCTAAGAAAAATTAAAGGTTAATTAATTTTATAATTGGTATTGCTGTCGTGGTTAACATGACCTACTATGGGAAGGCTTAACATAAAAAGATTTTTCAAAGCATCCCTCTTTATTGTTTTGTTTGAAGGCTATTAATGTTCAATTTGGAAAAAAAGAAAATGGTGGGTTTTTTACAATAAACCAAAATCGTATGTTACAAACGAATTTCCTTTTAATATTGGTCCGTTTCTTATAAGTTCTATGTCGATATTAAAGTGGGCGTATGGAAGTTTTAAAAGGTACATATTAATTAATGCCATTGTAGATGGTTTATTCGCTTTTATTTTAGTAAGGATAACAGAGAAATTAAAAGTTGCTAAATTAGTTCGATTAAATAATTTTCAATTTTTCCTTTATTTCTTTTACAAGGCTTTTTTGTTATATGGATTTCAATATATGTTTGAGGGTAAATCAGCACAGCATTAAGTAAGAGACTTGTGAAATAATTCATTTAAATTAATGGTGGCTAGAGTTAACCAAAATAAAAGGCCTGTTAATGAATAACCACCCTTTTATGTACATATTCAATTAGGCTTAGATCTTTGGTTTTGTTAGCGGAATGTTTATAATTCGACTGTCTGACTCACTTTGGAAAGCGGGGAGGGTTCTATTGCTTCTTTGGAAGCAGGAGAACCGTCCCCGCGCTTCCCGTCACGATTAACATAAGAATTAAAATACCACCGCTAATGTAGTATTGATAATTAGGTTTATAACCAAAATGATTGAATATAAAAAAAGAGAAAATGAACAATAGGGATAAAAATAGTTCAAAAATGAATGTAAGGATAAAAAATAATAGATAGGGAATAACCACCTCTTTATGAGGCACGTGTTGTAAAGTTAGGGCTTCCCAACATAAATCTGCTAATTTATTTAGTTTCCTCATTTTTACCACCTCTATTAATCCTCATATTTCTCTTCTCAGTTTTGACAATATTATTAGTTTCATAACAATAAATTATTATTTTTGTCTCTTCACCAAATTCTGTGGTTTACACTCAATTCCAGAAATAAGTTAGCTAGATTGGTGCCCAATCTATGGTAACTCCTTCATCAGCTTACAGACCACAAAGTTGGTAGAATGGAAGCTGTCAAGTGCTTTCCTTGACGGCTTCCATTCTACCAACTATCCTGTAAAAAGCTGAAGAAGGATGTGGTTAGGCAACCTGATTTTTATAAGTTTTTCCTGTACACTCCAAAAATACACGTAGTCTAAATCTTTCTAGATTTCTAAATCCAAAGGCACGTCTTTTAATGTTTTTAATCTTATGGTTAGTACCTTCTATCCGACCATTTGTAAATGGAGTAAGAAAGTATTGGAGAATCTGTGCCTTCCAGTTTTCTACGGTTTTAGCCACTTGATGAAAAGCAGGAAATGGACTGCTCCATGCTAGCTGGATCCATTCTTCTAAGAGTGATTCACCTGTATCATAATCAGGTGCTTTGTACACATCTCTGAATAACTCTTTAAGGTAGTAGGCATAAGACAACTCTAGGTGCTCTTCGAGCACGTCGTCTAGTCGTTGCTTTTGATAAGGTGTTAACTTTTCAGTACCCTTTAAGAGTATGAAACGACCCTTTTTCAAGGCAGGAAACTTCTTTCTTACTTGATCTAGCGCATGAGTTACCTTTTGCACCACATGATACTTATCAACCACAATACAGGTCTCAGGAAATGCTGATTTCACAGCTTTATGGAAGGGATCCCACATATCGATAACAACTGTATGAACGAATTTATTTGAAAGGATATTCTTCGTTAAAAGTAATTGAGTAGAATCGTAACTACGCTGATGTTCCATACCCAACACACATCCGGTTTTCGCATCCATAAGAACAGTCTCGTATCGGTGACCTTTTCGAACAGCGATTTCATCAAGGCTAAGAACTAACTTGTTGTTTTCTAAAACACTTTCAAGGTGTTCTAAATGTTTCATTTCTTTTTCTTTAGCTATGGAATAAAAAATTCTCTCAACCGTGGTATAAGGCACTTTTTCCTTTCGACTAACGTCTTGAATAGTGGAGCCGTTGCACATTTCGTATAAATATTCTCTGTATCTGTTGGTTTGTTGTTTATTAGATCCAATTGATTTAAAGGATTGTGAAAATACCGCATTACAATTGTGACAACGGTACCTATTAACTTTTACAAAAAGGTAAAGAGGCTTTCCTAAGACAGATAAGTCACGAACCTTTCTTGTCCGCCAGTCATGGACATGACTGGCAGGAAAGCCACAGCAAGAACAATGTTCCTCAGTCGTACTTTTCTCTACGTGTAAGGGATTACAATCTTCAAGAAATACTTGTTTAACAACTTCAAATTCTGGCAAATCTAGTGATACGGAAAACACTTTCAGACCCTCCTGTTATGTTTAGTCGGCGCTAACATTATTGCCAGGAATCTGTGAGTGTTTTCATTTTTTTTTGTTAAATCACAAAATGTGGTGATGAATCTTATTTTTTAACTGATGTTTGAGGCAGCGTAAAGGCATTATTGAAAACGAGTAATACATAAATATGTAAAAACTCGTTAAAAAAGAGCATTGCTTACCAAAGCAATACTCTTATCAATTAATGAGGGGTATTAATTTATAGCATGCCTATTGCCCGACTTCAATCTCATTTCCACCACTTCCACCATTTCTTCTGACTGGCGGCTGCAATCTGCATTCTTGTTTCTTCCTCAATTTTGCCTCGTTCTACGATAATTTGCTCTGTACGTTTTATATAATTTAAAATTTGATTAAGCTTCTCTTCTTGAGATGCTTCCCGCACTGCCTTTTCTTTCAAATGTACGAGTAAATCTAAGTTTACTTGCTCCAAATGTTCGATACGGCCTAATAACTCTTCATGGTTGCAATCCTGCTTAATATCCGGCTCGTTAGTCGTCTCTAACGGTACTGGTTCCGCAGCAGTTTCCGTGCTATCTTTTTCAGAAACAATTGTCATCACAGATATAGCTGCCTGTTCCAAAGGCACGCCGTCTTGCTTACTGAACTCTATTAATTGGCGGAGAGTGCTAACATCTTTATCAAAATATCCTCTGTGTCCTTTTGTATTACGGTGAATAGGATACCCATGGCCTTCTAAGAGAGTGGCATACTTCCGTAAAGTACTGCTATCTATTCCGAGCAAGTCTTGGACGTATTTAGGTGAATATATTTCACTCAAAACATTACACCTCCGCTAGAAACTTTTAAATATACTATTTTTACTTTGGGCTAGATAAAGCCATTATAACAAAGAAAATTTTTGAAGTTTGTCGAACGAATAGAGAGTAAACTATTTTTAAAAGGAATGTTAACTAGACTTAATAAAAGAATAAAAAGAAGGTGAGCTGGACTTGGCAGGTTATTAGTTTAAGGAGGAAATAACTACTTTATATGAAATTTTCCAATAAATTTAGAAGCTAATTAAACATATACCCTCACTAATGAGGGGTATATGTTATTTATCTTGTGCAAGTTCATTTCTATTGGGAGCAAGTGGTGGCTGTTCTAACCACTTGTTTTCCACCATAATATCGAACCAGTTTTTTGTCATGGCTAATGTTTTTAGAATTGTTTTTTCATAAACGACGGCTAGGTCTGTTCGCATGGCTCCTGCTAGACCTGTCCCGTAATATACTTGAGCAGTTTGAGCCAAGAAACCCATATGATACAACATTAATTTATCTGAAAAGGGAGATTCTTTTGACGTTGTAACCTCTGATTCCCACGACATTGGAACTGGCAAATTATCCTTGTGCATAATTTTTGAAAGGGCTTGTATGTTTTCATCTGCCGCTTTTTCTAATTCCTCAAAAAACTTTCTTACTTCTTTCAATTCAGTGACTTGGCTGAATCCGATTGAAAGAGTTTTTGCCATAATGCTCTTTTTAATGTTAAGAGAAAGACTGATTAATTCTGTAGCAGATAAAAGTCTCCCTTTTCCGAAGAATCCATCTGCAAAATCTTTAGTAGAAATAAATTCAGGGCTCTCGTTAGGATAAAAATAGGGGTCTCTTTGGAATTTTCCTTTTTTAAGCAATAACTCAATGGTTAAATCGTACATTCTTTTTGCATCATTATCACATGAATTGTAAAATTCCCGTAAGTCCTTTCTGACAGAAACACTTAAAGCAGTTGTATGTCCCAACAAACCATTTATAGTCATAATATGTAAATAATTTAAGCAGAATGTGTCAGAAAACAATCTCTCTGCACTCTTATTAAGGTCGGACTCAGTAAACCCAATGGGAACTGGAAATCCCTCTTTCTCAATGAAGGAAACAAGCTGCTTCTTTTGCTTTTCCCATGTCTCAATCGCTATTTCAAAAACTTTTTTTATTGATTCGTCTTCCAAAATAGAAATCATATACCTATTTACGATCTCGGTCATTGTTCCGTTTACATACTCACCCCATAGTGTTCCTATTTCGGAAGATGTAAGTTTTAAATTATCATATTCCATTTGTTCTCACCTCTGATGTATTTTTTACTGATACAGAAATAGATATGCATTTCTTTGGACTGAAATATTTTAGAAGATAATCGTTCAGCAGTACTTTGTTGAACTACGAGTGCCATAGTTTTATTAGATAAATGGCTTATTTATTAATGAGGGAGGCTTGTGTAAGTGAGTTTTAAAGCCTCCAATTTGCGTCTTAAGTGATTTTGACTATCCAGGTTGTAAAAATATATAGTGGGAATAAGTGTGTTATGAACGTGTCTGTCTGTGACGAGTTCTAACGACGAATGGGTTTGAGGAATTTCTCTGAACGACATAATTTTTATTTTAGAAGGGAAAACGAAAACTTGGAAGTTTTTGCAACAATATTTAGCGAAGATTGGTAACCCGCAACATCGGGCCCGAACGGAAGAAGTTTTGGTCTGGGTATTTAAGAATTTTCCAAATTTAATGGCAAAAAATGCGTGGAATCAGTCTATGTTTACCGATCACGGCACATAAGATTAGCTACAAAATAAAAGGTCGGTTAATGTTAACCGGCCTTTTATGTACATATTCAATTAGGATTTAGGTTTTTTAGATTTTGTTAGCGGAATGTTTACTTAATTATTGCGAAAGAAGAACCAGTGGATACATTACCACCGGAATACTCAAAACTATCAGTCCCCTTACCATCGACCGTTCCGGAAACCGAGACATTATAGTAATCTTTGAAAGTTCCCTTAGAAAGTTTGATGTACTGGTCGAAATCGATTTGGACATTTTTGTCAGTGTATTTTGAGGTAGAATAACTCTTTGAATTGAATGCCCAGGTAAGATTGATAGATTTAGTACCAGCAGGAGTTTCATCGCCAGTGCAATTTCCTTCTTCATCGCAAGTAAAATCAACTTTATTTACTTCTACTGTCTGATTCACTTTGGCTGTACCTTTGTTAATGTCAAAAACCACTTTGGATGCTGGTACTACCGCACTGCCATAATAGTATTCGTCTTTTTCATAATCATAGGTTTGGTAATAAAGGATGTAAGAATCCTTAGCTTCAAAGTTAGTAGAAAGGTATACAGAGGTATCGACTGTACCTTCTGATCCATAGAATGAAGCATCTTGATAAGAGCCTTTGTAAACAGGGGAATTGCTTTGCGCCATTGCTGGCAGAGCCATAGTCAAAAGGAACACAACCGTCAGAATCAATACTTTTACTTTTCTCATTACGAACCTCCAGTTATTGGAAACCTAAACCACTGTAATAATTTTACAATATAGAGAGAAAAAAGTATTTAAGTAAAGTTCGACAACTTTCACACTTTTAAAAAATTGATAGGGAAGTGTAGTGGGATTTGGCGGGAAATTAAAAAGCTATTTAAAATCCAATTAAAGGCTGTGTTTGATCCAGGAGGATTCGGCCCTTTTTGTTGAAATCCTTCTTGAAAGTCCTGAAAAAGAATCTTGTATATTTTTGGATCTTTTTTCTACTGAACAAGTTTCCTGATTGCCGAATACAAACTATTGATTAAACATGTGCTATTTTAACTATTTTTAACAAGTAGGTAGGACTTAACTGGACAATATTAGTAATGTTACTTAGACTAAACAATAACCACGATAAACCTCTTACATATCTTTACTTCATCAGGTGCAATCAGAGAGCGTCAAAGTATTCTTCATTGAAATCTACTAGACTTAAAAAGTGAAAATTAGTTCTTCGGGTAACTTTGATTTGTACAAAAATCAAATCAATTTGGATAACGAGGAGGAGTTATATGTATATGGACCAATTGGCCACGATTAAAGTAATCGGTGTTGGCGGCGGGGGAAACAACGCCGTGAACCGTATGATCGAGGACGGAGTGGAAGGTGTAGAATTTATTGCTGTTAATACAGATGCACAAGCCATTCATCAATCAAAAGCAGAGACGAAGATGCAAATTGGATCATCCCTGACACGGGGGTTAGGAGCAGGTGCCAATCCCGAAATAGGAAAATTAGCGATAGAAGAAAGTAAAAATCAAATCGATGAAGTGTTAAAAGATGCAGACATGGTTTTCGTTACGGCCGGAATGGGCGGCGGGACAGGGACAGGGGCCGCGCCTGCTATTGCTAAAATGGCTAAAAAGCATGGTGCTTTGACCATTGGGGTGGTCACGCGTCCGTTCAAATTTGAAGGAAAGAAACGGGCAAGAAATGCAGAAATTGGCATTGACGCGTTGAGGGAAGCTGTAGATACCTTAATTATTATTCCAAACGATCGCTTATTGGAAATTGTCGAACAAAATACACCTATGCTTGAGGCTTTCCGTGAAGCGGATGCGGTACTTCGCCAAGGGGTTCAAGGGATTTCCGATTTAATTGCGGTGCCGGGGTTAATTAACCTAGATTTTGCTGACGTGAAAACAGTTATGTCCCATAAAGGAACGGCCTTAATGGGGATTGGTATGGCTTCGGGCAGCAATCGAGCTGTCGAGGCTGCACAGAAAGCGTTAAATAGTCCGTTACTTGAAACTTCCATCAATGGAGCTCAAGGTGTGATTATGAACATAACGGGCGGTCAAAATCTAAGTCTTTATGAAGTACAGGAGGCAGCCGAAATCGTCGCTGGTGCTTCTCACGAGGAATTAAATATGATTTTTGGTTCAGTCATTAACGAAAACTTAAAGGACGAAATGATTGTAACGATCATTGCCACTGGATTTACGGAGCAAGAGGCTAAAGAAGAGAGTACTGTAATACAAAATTCTCCTTTACCATCAGAGGAAAAAATGTCTAATCCATATCAAAGGGAACGGCGTAGACAACCTTATCCGGTAAGCCATGGCGAACCGGTTCAAAGTTATGACAGACACCCGGAAAACTCAGCAAAATCTTTGGAAATTCCTACGTTCTTGCGCAATCGAAAACGGCGATTTTAAGTAATATAATAAAATGCAAAAATTCCTGCTTACGACCGAAGGGCAGGAATTTTTTAGGCTTTTCAAATTACAATAGTATACTGTTTCAATAGTTTTTTAGCAGCATTTTATCGATGGAACGTACTTTATCATATGATTTTAATAATCTCTCAGGTACCAAGGTTCTGCCGTATTCCCAGGAATTCCTTTCTATTAAAGCCAGAAGCTGTTCTTTTTCCTGATCCTCACCATACTTTAAAGTCCGTAAATCATGTTTGTTTTTCTTAAAATCTAAATAATAGCCGAGTTGATGAAAAAGAATAAGTTTCACACAGTCTTCATCTGTCTCTTTAATTTTAAAATTAATATTGGCTATGTATCCATTTATCTGCAGGTAGTTAAACTTAATAGTTTTTGTAGATACGTTAAAACTCATAGGTGCGGGGAGTTTATTGTTTATTTCATAATTAAGATCTAATTTGTGCTCTTGCAATGTATTTTTGATGATCTCCTCAATATCCCATATGTATAGCAACTTTTTCATCACCACCTTCCAAAATAGGTAAGCACCTTAAAAGTGCTTACCCATTAAAACCTCATCCAGAGAAAGGATTCGATGCTTTAACTCTTCATTCGCATCTAACATACCGATAACAATTTGATTATCTTCTGTTATTGTCGCATATCTAAAAAGTTCGTCGCCGTTAATGAGTAAAGCGGTTTCCTGTTTTGCCTCCATCTTTGCAAAGACATTCTCTGTGTATTCAAGTGGGAGGTAGTCGTCTAACCCTTCTGTTGGTTCACCAACCCATCTAAATAGGAAATCCTTGATAGAATATTGCTCAATCATCGATAATTTTTTCTTAAATGTTAGCTCGTTTACGAGTACTGTTTTCAACTTAATCACTCCTCAAATAGTAAGTAAAGTTTATACCTGCAAATGTCTAACATCAACTCTATTAGAGTGACAGAATATTTACATTTTGATTTCGGGGTATTGTTAAATGATTTAAAAGTATTTTAGACCTAGTTCAAAGAGGATCATGGGTAGTCAATCTAGGCTATTGACGACCGAGATTGGAAAAAGGGAGTCAAGTCCATTAAATTGTGTAAAATTATCAACAATGAAATTTTTCGCAACGCTCATAATTATCGTAAGTGGACTACGCTATTTCGAATTTACATTGAGGGGCGGGCATGATAGCCTGGAGGGCAA
>NZ_JAMBOH010000047.1 GCF_023715505.1 Neobacillus cucumis
TCGTCGGGCTCATAACCCGAAGGTCGTAGGTTCAAATCCTGCCCCCGCAATTTGGTCTGGTAGTTCAGTTGGTTAGAATGCCTGCCTGTCACGCAGGAGGTCGCGGGTTCGAGTCCCGTCCAGACCGTCATATTTTTTAAAAGACTAGTCGAAACACTGTTTCGGCTAGTCTTTTGCATTAAAATAAAGATTTAAATATTTTACAGTAAGATGTTTTTATATAAGAGAAGATGGAAAGGCTTCTTAATCTTCAATGAAGGACAGCTATCCCACCCAACCTGTCTTTCATCCTCCTTATGAAATCCAAAGCACTCCCATCCAACCTGTCTTTCATCCTCCTTATGAAGGACAATATCCAAGGCTATTTCATCCAAACCTGCCCTTCATACCACCAAAAGAATAAAGCGAACCGTCGTCTTTTTGCTTTAAATGCAAAATTCTTGTAAACTTCATATAGTATATAGAACCTTAGGAAGCATCCTAAGGTTTTTTTTATACCTAAATAAGGGTAAAATGAAAATAAAGAATCGTTATGGTAAAGTAAGGTGATTGGATGGAAGAATTTGAATTAATGACAACGAATGATGGGGAAACTTCTCAGTTTGCTGAAAGACTCGCTGAATTTCTGAAGCCAGGTGACGTCATCGCTCTTGAAGGCGACCTAGGCGCAGGAAAAACTACATTCACAAAAGGCCTGGCAAAAGGACTACAGGTAAAAAAAACGGTTAATAGCCCCACATTTACAATAATCAAGGAATATAGAGGGCGGCTACCATTGTATCATATGGACGTATACCGAGTAGCTGATGGATTCGAGGACCTGGGTTTTGATGAATACTTTGAAGGTGATGGAGTTACAGTTGTAGAGTGGGCTCATCTGATTGAAGAGCAGCTGCCGGCAGAGCTACTGACGATTTATTTATACCATCAAGGTCAGGAACAACGGAAAATTGTCTTAAAGCCTAAAGGACCAAGATATGAGCAATTATGTAAGGAGATATTTTAGATGACCATTTTAGCGATTGATACTTCTAATTATGTTTTAGGAGTAGCGCTGTTAGAGGATAATCAAGTACTCGGTGAATATATTACCAACTTAAAGAAAAACCACTCAGTTCGAATTATGCCCGCTATCCAAACCTTAATGAAGGATTGCGAAAGAGTGCCTGCTGATTTAACGAAGATAGTTGTTGCAAAAGGGCCGGGGTCCTATACAGGAGTTAGGATTGGCGTGACGGTTGCGAAAACGTTAGCCTGGACCTTAAATATACCTCTTGTCGGGATTTCAAGTCTTGAGATATTAGCCGCTGGTACTGGACGATACCTTGATGGGTACGTATCACCAATATTTGACGCCAGAAGAGGACAAGTATATACAGCCCTCTATCAATATCAAAACGGTAATTTGACAGCCGTAAAAAAGGATCAGCTCGTTATGTTGGCTGATTGGGCCGAGGATCTGAAAGAAATGGACAAACCCATTCTTTTTGTAGGAAATGATTTATCAATTCATCAAGCTAAGATAGATGAAATATTAGGAAAAAAAACGATTTTTTCCAGTATAACCGAGCACAATCCTCGTCCAGCAGAGCTGGCTTGGTTAGGTCAGGATAAACCAGGGGAAGATTTACATTCCTTTGTTCCAAATTATATTCGGTTGGCGGAAGCTGAAGCGAAATGGCTGGAGGCAAAAGGGAAAATATTAAATGGATAGGGTTAGAGATAAATGGTAGATTCTTATGTGTTTCGTTTAATGAGGGAAGAGGATATCGATCAGGTGTTAGAAGTTGAACATGCCTCCTTTACCACGCCATGGAGTCGAGAGGCATTTTTTAATGAAATTCATAATAATAAATTTGCTGTCTATATTGTCCTAGAGGAAAATAATAAGATTATTGGCTATTGCGGCACATGGATAGTAATTGATGAAGCCCATGTAACCAATATAGCGATCCTTCCGGAATATAGAGGTAAAAAACTAGGCGAAGCTTTGTTAACCAAACTAATATCAACCGCCCGTGAAATGGGAGCAAGGAGTATGACACTTGAAGTCCGTGTGACCAACCATGTCGCTCAATCCCTTTACCGAAAATTTGGTTTTCACAACGGTGGAATTCGAAAAAATTATTATTCCGATAATCAGGAAGATGCACTAATTATGTGGGTGAACTTATGAAAAAAGATTTATGGATTTTAGGGATTGAAACAAGCTGTGACGAAACAGCCGTAGCGATAATAAAAAATGGCCGTGAGATTGCGGCAAATGTTGTAGCTTCACAAATTGAGAGTCATAAAAGATTTGGCGGGGTTGTACCTGAAATAGCCTCCCGTCACCATGTGGAGCAAATAACCATTGTAATCGAAGAAGCATTGCATCAAGCAAATCTAACTTTTTCAGAAATTGACGCCATTGCCGTTACAGAAGGCCCAGGTTTAGTTGGGGCGCTGTTAATTGGGGTAAATGCGGCCAAAGCCCTTGCGTTTGCCCATAATAAGCCACTTGTCCCTGTACACCATATCGCAGGTCATATATACGCAAACAGACTTGTGACAGAATTGAAATTCCCACTTCTGGCCCTCGTTGTTTCTGGCGGGCATACAGAGATTGTTTATATGAAGGAGCATGGTCACTTTGAGGTGATTGGTGAAACAAGAGACGACGCAGCAGGTGAAGCGTACGATAAGGTTGCAAGAACCCTGAATATGCCTTATCCGGGCGGACCGCATATTGACCGTCTAGCACATGAAGGAAAACCAATAATTGACTTACCAAGGGCTTGGCTTGAAGAAGGCTCGTACGACTTTAGTTTTAGCGGACTAAAGTCAGCAGTTATTAACACTGTTCACAACGCAGAGCAGCGTGGTGAGACGATTGCCCCTGAGGACTTAGCAGCAAGCTTTCAAGAAAGTGTCATTGAAGTGCTTGTGAAAAAGACAGAGAGGGCTGTTTCAGAGTATAAAGTGAAACAGCTATTAGTAGCCGGTGGTGTTGCAGCGAATAAGGGACTAAGAAAGGCTTTGGAACAAACCTTTTCAAAACATCCTGAAGTTGAATTGGTCATACCCCCACTTTCATTATGTACAGATAATGCAGCGATGATTGCTGCTGCCGGCAGTGTCATGTTTGAAAAAGGGATCAGGGCTGGATTGAACCTTAATGCCAACCCTGGACTTGATATCGAATTATATAATGAATAGCCCTTCCGAATGGAAGGGCTTTTTCAATGTTTCAAAAAATGACTTTCATGTAGTGAAAATAATAAACCTGTGGATAAAGTTTTCAGAAAAATAAATAAAGAATTCACAATTTGTGGATAGATATCAACAATCTGTTGATAATGTGGATAAAATCGGGGATAACTGTGAATAATGTGGAAAACTAGGATGAATGTTTATATCAATACCATCTAAGATGTGAGTAACCTTGTGGACAACTGAATTTATTGTATAAAAAAAACCGGGAAAATACTCCCGGTTTCGACATTATTCGGCAAGTGCAGCCCATTCATCCATTAACTGCTCAAGCTCATTTTTTGCTTTTTCATTCTGTATATTTATTTCTAATACCTTTTCATGATCTTGAAAAACCTCTGGGTCACATAACTGTTGTTCAAACTCTAGAATCTGCTCTTCAAGTTCCTCAATGCGCAGCTCCACTTCTTCTAATCTTCTTTTCCGCTGGCGTTCAAGTTTTTTACTCTCTTTATCCTGTTGATAACTATTTTTTTCTGCGGACTCCTTCTCAGCGATTTTCTTAGCAGAGTCCCTTTGAGCGAGTGCAGCTAGTTCTTCCTGCTCGAGTTTCTTTTCAACATAATAATCATAATCTCCCAAATACTCTAAGCTGCCCTTAGGACTCAGCTCCAACACTTTTGTCGCAATTCGGTTAATGAAATATCGATCGTGTGAGACGAAAAGAATGGTGCCAGGATAGTCAATCAATGCATTTTCCAGCACTTCTTTGCTGTCGAGGTCCAAGTGGTTTGTCGGCTCGTCCAAAATAAGTAAATTGGCTTTTTCAAGCATGAGCTTGGCAAGTGCGAGCCGTGCCTTTTCACCTCCGCTCAAGGTCGAAACAATTTTCAAAACATCATCACCTGAAAATAGGAAATTACCTAAAACCGTTCGTATTTCCTTCTCACTTTTTAAAGGATAATCATCCCAGAGTTCGTTGATCACTCGTTTATTAGAAGTTAATTCTGCTTGTTCCTGATCATAATATCCAAGAGCTAAATTGGTTCCATAGCGAACAGAGCCTGCTAGCGCAGGCAGTTTCTTGATAATCGTTTTGAGGAGAGTAGATTTTCCAATCCCATTTGGTCCAACTAAGGCAATACTTTCCCCTCTATAGGCTCGAAATGAAATATCCTCTGATACTTTTTTCCCCTCATAGCCCACAGCCAGGGATTCTACCGTTAATACATCATTGCCGCTTTGTTTTTCAATCTCAAAGGAGAAAGTGGCTGATTTCTCATCTCCAAGCGGGCGGTCCATTATCTCCATTTTTTCAAGCTTTTTTCGACGGCTTTGGGCGCGCTTTGTCGTCGAGGCCCTAGCAAGATTTCGGTGGATAAAATCTTGCAGACTAGCCACCTCTTGCTGTTGTTTCTCGTATAGTTTCATATCGCGCTCATAATTGGCTGCCTTTTGATCAAGGTAGGCGCTATAGTTGCCTGTAAACCGTTGAATTTGTTTTCTTGATACTTCGTAAACCTGCGTCACGACTTTATCTAAGAAATAACGGTCATGGGAAACAATTAAAATCGCCCCATCATACCCCTGCAAATATTGCTCCAGCCAGGAAAGTGTATCGATGTCTAGATGGTTAGTAGGCTCGTCCAATATCAAAATATCAGGTCTTGTTAATAATAGTTTTCCTAAGGCCAGACGGGTTTTTTGTCCTCCGCTTAAAGAGGCAATCATTAGGGAATTATCATGAAAGTTTAATCCATAGAGAACAGAGCGTATGTCTGCCTCATATTGATAGCCGCCTTGTTCTTTAAATTTCACTTGGAGCAGATCATATTCTTTTAATATGCGCTCGTACTTTGTACTGTCTACAAAAATAGTAGGATCAGCCATTTGTTCTTCAAGTTTGCGAAGCGATTTTTCCATTAATCGAAGGGGTTCGAAAACGGTTAACATCTCATCCCAAATTGACAAATTTGATTCAAGACCGGTATTTTGCGCTAAATAACCGATCGTTACATCTTTTGGTTTAATAATTTCTCCGCCATCGTGGGACAGGTGTCCGGCAATAATCTTTAATAACGTTGATTTTCCTGCACCATTACGTCCGACAAGAGCCACACGGTCGCGGGTTTGTAATTCAAGCTTTATATTCGATAAGATAAGGTCAGCGCCATAATATTTATGCAGCTGGTTCACTTGTAGTAAAATCACTTTAAATCACCTCTATTAACAACAAAACGTCATAGGATTGCGTCACATCTTTTATAAAAAACGGCTGTTTTCGTCTTCATTTGTTTTAGTGAAAAACTTCACTAGTTTAAGCTTTTAAAATTAATTACCATACAAATAGTGTACCTTATATGCGTAATGTCAGCAATAAAGTAAGAATTGAAGGCACTTTTTTCAAGAAAAATGTCTATTTCGCTCAAAGTTTCACACACATAGTGGTAAAAATAGTGTATTATTTTTTTGTAGGAGGATTTTTTTATGGCAGAATTTACGCACTTTAATGAAGAAGGCAGAGCTAAAATGGTTGATGTCAGCGACAAACCCGAAACCGCACGTACGGCTCTCGCTCAATCGAGTATAATCGTAAGTAAAGAAATATATCAAAAAATAACGAACCATGAAATGAAAAAAGGTGATGTCTTAGCTGTCGCACAGGTTGCAGCGGTAATGGCAGCAAAAAAGACTTGGGATCTTATTCCCATGTGTCATCCTATTCCATTAACAGGGGTCAATATATCCTTCTCATGGGAACAGAATCAAAATGGAAGCTATCAGTTGCATATTGCTGCAGCCGTTAAAACAAAAGGAAGTACAGGTGTTGAAATGGAAGCGCTCACAGCTGCATCCGCGTGCGCTTTAACCGTTTATGATATGTGCAAAGCAGTAGATAAAGGGATGATCATTGGGCCAACTTACTTAGTTGAGAAAACGGGCGGAAAAAACGGGGACTTCAAAAGAACTGAACAAGTTAAATAATATCATCAAATTTTTAGAATGGGGTGTCGGAGATTATGAGTAATGAAACGATGAAGATACCACAGGCGACAGCAAAGCGGCTGCCCCTCTATTATCGATTTTTAAAAAATCTGCATACTTCAGGTAAACAAAGGGTTTCATCTGCAGAACTAAGTGAAGCGGTAAAGGTAGACAGTGCAACAATTCGCCGCGATTTTTCCTATTTTGGGGCCTTGGGGAAAAAGGGATATGGCTACAATGTTAATTATCTGTTAACCTTTTTCCGTAAGACACTTGATCAAGATGAATTAACAAAGGTTGCGTTAATTGGGGTTGGGAATCTAGGTACTGCCTTTTTAAATTATAATTTTTTAAAAAACAATAATACAAAGATTGAAGTTGCTTTTGATGTCGATCCGGAAAAAGAGGGAACAAAAATACGGGAAGTTCCTGTTTATCCGATGGATGATCTCGAAAAGGTCCTTTTAGAGGAAAAGATATCTGTTGTCATTCTTACTGTTCCAGCACCTGTCGCCCAAGTGATTACCGACAGACTGGCAAAAGCTGAAGTGAGAGGGATTTTAAATTTCACTCCAGCTCGATTAAATGTCCCTGCATCAATCAGGGTTCATCACATCGACTTGGCAGTGGAACTGCAGTCTTTGGTTTACTTCTTAAAGCATTATCCAACAGAAGAAATAGAAGAATAGTGATAAAAGGGTGTTTCACTTACAAAAAGGAGTGGAACACTTTTTTTATCACTTTACTAACGTAACAGTGTTATGTTACACTCTTTTTAGAGAGGAGTTATCTAATATGAGCGACGAGTTAATTTCTAAGAAGGAGCTACTAGAACTTGCTGGTATCTCTTATGGGCAGCTCTACCGATGGAAACGAAAAGATCTTATCCCTGAAGAGTGGTTTATTCGAAAATCCACCTTTACTGGACAGGAAACGTTCTTTCCAAAAGAAAAGGTTTTAGAGCGGATTAATAAAATCCAAACCATGAAGGATAATTTGTCTTTGGATGAATTAGCAGATATGTTTTCACCTAATATTAGTGATTTAGAGCTGGAAAAGGACGATCTTATAAAGCGCAACATTGTTTCACCACCTGTTTTGGATATCTATTTGGAAATGGATAAAGGCGGTCATCAGTTTACTTTTTCAAGAATGATCGAAGTTTATGTATTAGGGAAACTTTTACAATCGGGTGAAATAAATTTAGATGAAGGTAAAATGCTGCTTCAGGTTTTAAAGTATAACGCACAGCTGATAAAACAGAAAAAATGTGAATTAGTGATAACGAGAAAGCTTGGCGTTTCCTCCTGCCTGCTGCTGATTAATTCAGAGGCCTTTCATTTTGAACCGGGAACAAAAGTGGTCACTGTATTATCGATGATGACATGTATAGAAGAAATTAAAGCTAAATTATTATAAGGGGAATGACTATGGAAACGAATCAAAGAGGGGACCTGGTCATCAATGGACTTGGTGCATCCAATGGGGGACTTTTTTCTCTGGTTACACTGAATGGAAGTGGGACCGTAAATACTGACCTCGAATGTGAGGCATTAGAATGTAACGGCTCAGGAACTTTGAAGGGAAATGTAGCAGCCACTAATGTAAAAGTTAACGGCAATGCCAGGTTCCATGGGAATATTGAGGGCGAGAAGCTGACAGTGGATGGGACTGCTAAGGTTGCCCAAAATCTTTCGGTGAAAAACGTAAAGGTCTCTGGAAAGGTCAATGTTGAAGGGAAAGTAAAAGCGGAACAGATCACCATTCATGGTATTTTAACAGTGGGTGAAGATTGTGAAGCGGAGAGTTTTAAAGGAAAATATCGCTTTACCATTGGTGGACTTCTAAATGCAGAGGAAATTGATGTAGAGGTTTATGGGGAATGTAAGGCAAAGGAAATAGGCGGGCAGACGATTAGCGTTAAACAACATAAAGGGTCTTTTATTGGCGCTATATTTAAACCCTTTTTCAAAAACCAATTAGAAACTGATTTGATTGAGGGGGACAAAATTGTGCTGGAAAATACCGTGGCAAAGATGGTCCGAGGTCACCAAGTGAAAATAGGTCCGAATTGTCAAATCGGTGTGGTGGAGTATACGGATGAATTTTCTCAAGATAAAAATGCCGTTGTAGGGGATATTCAAAAGGTTTAGAAGGAGGGGAAGAGAATGGGCAAAGGACAAAATTTGATTATTAATGGTTCGGGAAGCTACCCAGGCGGCCTATATGATAGGATCAGCATCCGCGGTGAAGGGACCATTGTGAATGACGTGGAATGTTCCGCCTTTCATGTTTATGGGACGAGTGAGGCGAGAGATAATGTGAAAACAGGCTCGGTAAAAATTATGGGCGAGGCCGAAGTTAAAGGGGATATGGCGTCCAACGATACACTTGTTATGGGCACGATGATGGTCGGACGGAATGCTAGTTTGAAGAAGATGAAGGTATTTGGTCTGCTGGAAGTTGGTGAAAAGTTGAGCGGAGATGTGGCGACCATTAAAGGAAGTATCTCGGTTAAAGGGGATGTTGAATATGAGACGTTTGATTCCAGCGGCGGCTTCGACATCAATGGATTACTAACAGCAGACAAGGTAAAGATCGCATTGCGATTCGGGCAAAGCACAGCGGAAGAAATAGGCGGCGGAAAAATTATGGTCAAAAGAAAGAAAAACTCGATCCTTCCGTTTGGTAGAGAGGAGGGGACTCTTTCGGCCAAAGTGATTGAAGGTGATGATATTTACTTAGAAAATACAACCGCTGAAGTTGTCCGCGGTAATACGGTTAACATTGGTCCCGGCTGTCAAATAGGCCTTGTTGAATATACAACGGAATTGAAAAGCGATTCATCGTCAGAAATAAAATCCAAGACAAAAGTGTAAAGGGGTAATCGAATGGCTGCAAAGGAAAGTATGTTAGGGCTGGTCGTTGCAGGATTGTTACTGGGTATACTGATGGCCTCGATGGATAATACCATAGTTGTAACTGCTATGGGAACGATTGTTGGTGACCTTGGCGGGCTGGAAAGCTTTGTCTGGGTAGTTTCGGCCTACATGGTGGCAGAAATGGCCGGGATGCCGATTTTTGGTAAGTTATCCGATATGTATGGACGTAAACGGTTCTTTGTATTTGGGTTGATTTTATTTATGATTGGCTCTGCACTTTGCGGCACAGCGGAAACGATCACGCAGCTAAGCATCTACCGGGCGATTCAGGGCATTGGCGGCGGGGCACTGGTTCCGATTGCCTTTACAATCATGTTTGATTTATTTCCTCCTGAAAAGCGCGGGAAAATGGGCGGATTGTTTGGGGCTGTTTTTGGATTATCGAGTATCTTCGGTCCGCTATTAGGGGCCTATATTACGGATCATATCAGCTGGCACTGGATTTTTTATATCAATTTACCACTCGGAATATTATCCTTGGTGTTTGTATCGATTGCATATAAAGAATCGCCAATTCACAAAAAACAGCAGATCGACTGGTGGGGGGCTATTACTTTAATTGGATCCGTTGTTTGTTTAATGTTTGCCCTTGAGCTTGGCGGGCAGAAATATGATTGGGATTCTAGTATTATTTTAAGCTTATTTGCTGGCTTTGCTGTCTTACTATTACTTTTTCTGTACGCTGAGACGAAGGCAAAGGATCCTATTATTTCATTTGCTATGTTTAAGAATCGTCTGTTTGCAGGAAGTACACTTGTCAGCTTATTTTATGGAGCCGCATTTATGGCGGCCACAGTGTATATTCCCATCTTTGTGCAAGGGGTATATGGCGGAACAGCGACCAATTCAGGACTGATTTTATTGCCAATGATGCTTGGTTCAGTGGTAACGGCCCAAGCAGGAGGATTTTTGACAACCAAGATGAGTTACCGTAACATCATGTTTTTATCTGGCGTTATTTTGATTATTGGATTTTTGTTATTAAGCAGCATCTCTCCAGACACAAGCAGGGCATTGCTGACGGTTTATATGATTGTGATCGGCTTAGGAGTTGGGTTTTCCTTCTCGGTGTTAAGTATGGCGGCGATTCATCCGTTTGGCATGGAGCAGAGGGGTTCCGCTACTTCTACAAGTAACTTTATTCGTTCACTTGGAATGACAATTGGGATAACCATCTTTGGTACGATTCAAAGAAGTAATCTTAACGAGGGGCTCGAGGATGCCTTTTCTGGAATGGGGCCGGTGAAAGGGCAATCGTTTGGCGATTCACGATCATTATTATCAGAAGGAGCCAGAAGTCACATCCCGCCACAAATCTTAGACAAAATAACAGATGTCCTATCAAGCTCAATCGTCGACACCTTTACATGGGCATTAGTCCCTGCTGGAATAGCCTTCCTCTTTATCTTTATCCTCGGCAAAGACCGTCTCAGAATAAACACACAAGCAACAACAAAAAGCGGAAGCGCCTAATCAGAGAAAAAAGTAGTTCATTTTTTCCTAGGGGCTTATGACCCCCAAGCCCCTAGGCGCTGGAGCTGGATCATGCTCAAGGTCAAATTAATAATATTAAATCCTAAAAAGGTGACAGGCACCATGTTTCACATGGTGCCTGTCACCTTTTCTCATTTATTCACCTTATTCTTGTACTTTATATGAAATAGGATCATTTTTAGGCCGGAGCCAAAGTCAAATGTAGCTAGTAAAACGAGCAGATAGCCGAAGAAGCCCCAGCCGTTTGTATGGACATGGTCAATGGCAAAGTAGGTAAACAGCCCGCCTAGCAGGAGGTAGATAAAACCGGAAAACAAGGGTGAACGTCTCATAGAAAGCCTCCGATAAAGTTTTGAATCGCTTCCGCCTCACGCCTTAGCCGTTCAATATCATCTTTATAAACAGATTGAACCAAAACAACCATTGTGTTCATCGATACATGAGCAAATATTGGGACAATGATTCTGTTTGTTCTGACATAAAGAAAGGCAAACGTAAAGCCCATCGCTGAATAAAGCAAAATATGCACAGGTTCCATATGGGCCAAAGCGAAGATGACGGAACTAATCAATGCAGAAATGAAAAAATTATATCTTTTATATAGTGCACCAAAAATAATTTTGCGAAATACAATTTCTTCTAGGATAGGTCCAATAATGCTCGTTACAAGGATCGCCAGCGGCAGGGTTTCGATGATTTTCAGGATATCCTGTGTATTCTCTGAACCCATTCCAACCCCTAAAAGGCTCTCGATAATAGCGGCAACGTACTGGGCAAATAAAGCTAAAAATACCCCTAACACAGCCCACATTGCCGAATAGCCAAGCGAAGTTCCTTTCTGATCCAGACTGCGAGTGTTCATCTCTTTCCGTAATAGTAAAAGGATAATAATTAGGGCGATCGAAAAACTAGCAATCAGATAAACAGGAACAGCAAGTTTTTGACTGATATCAAATTGTTTAAAGCCAAAGATTAAGATGGGTAACCCCACTAGACTTGAAAACTGCATAACAATATAAACAATAATGACCCACCAATATTCCTTTTTCAAATGACAATCTCCTTTAAATACAGTTATATGATACAGCGAGTAACGCCGATTATTAATCGGTCCGATAGAAGCACTAATATTTATTTTACTCTTAAAGCCGTGATTGTATCAATTTAGAAGAATTGTTTAATGAAAAATGAAGGCTTCTGAACTACGAAAGCACTATATAGAAATTTGAGTATTTTCTTTTATAAAATAGGTATAGAATGCATGCTTTTTCACATACTTTATAAGGTTGTAAAAAGAAAATTTCTTTGTAAAAAATTATGCATCATACTTGCAAAAAAATCTCAGATTCATTATTATAATAATTGTGTTAGCACTCATTAACAGCGAGTGCTAATAATGAGAAAACTACATATATTTGAGGAGGTTGTTTGAATTGTTAAGACCATTAGGTGATCGTATTGTTATTGAGCTTGTTGAGTCCGAAGAAAAAACTGCAAGCGGAATCGTATTACCGGATTCAGCGAAAGAAAAGCCTCAGGAAGGAAAAGTTGTTGCCGTAGGTAATGGCCGTGTCCTTGAAAACGGTGAGCGTGTAGCACTTGATGTGGCTGTAGGCGATCGTATTATCTTCTCAAAATACGCTGGTACAGAAGTGAAATTCCAGGGTGTTGAATACTTAATTTTACGTGAAAGCGATATTCTTGCTGTCGTAGGCGAGTAATAAAAAAGCGTTAAGACGCTAGAACTTGACCTTAGTAGGTATTAAAGTTCAAAGAATAGATTCAGAGTAAAAAATACGAGGAGGTTTTTTTACAATGGCTAAAGAAATTATGTTTAGTGAAGATGCACGCCGCGCAATGCTTCGTGGTGTTGATGCTCTTGCAAATGCAGTAAAAGTGACTCTTGGACCTAAAGGACGCAACGTGGTTCTTGAGAAAAAATTCGGTTCTCCGCTTATCACAAATGACGGTGTAACCATCGCAAAAGAAATCGAATTAGAAGATGCATTCGAAAACATGGGTGCTAAATTAGTTGCTGAAGTAGCTAGCAAAACAAATGATGTTGCCGGTGACGGTACAACAACTGCAACAGTTCTTGCTCAAGCTATGATTCGTGAAGGCTTAAAGAACGTTACAGCTGGTGCGAACCCAATGGGTATCCGCAAAGGAATCGAGAAAGCTGTTGCTACAGCAGTTGAAGAATTAAAAGCTATTTCTAAACCAATCGAAAACAAAGCTTCAATCGCACAAGTTGCTGCTATCTCTTCTGCTGATGAAGAAGTTGGTCAATTGATTGCAGAAGCAATGGAGCGCGTTGGTAACGACGGCGTTATCACAATCGAAGAATCTAAAGGTTTCACAACTGAGTTAGATGTTGTTGAAGGTATGCAATTTGACCGTGGCTATGTATCTGCATACATGGTAACAAACACTGACAAAATGGAAGCTGTTTTAGACAATCCGTATATCTTAATCACTGACAAGAAGATTTCTAGCATTCAAGAAATCCTTCCAGTACTTGAGCAAGTTGTGCAACAAGGCAAGCCATTATTACTAGTTGCTGAAGATATCGAAGGTGAAGCATTATCTACATTAGTAGTTAACAAGCTTCGCGGAACATTCAATGCTGTTGCTGTTAAAGCTCCTGGCTTTGGTGACCGTCGTAAAGCAATGCTTGAAGATATCGCTGCATTAACTGGCGGTGAAGTCATCACTGAAGAGCTTGGCCGTGACCTTAAATCTGCAACGATCTCTTCTTTAGGCCGTGCGGCTAAAGTTGTTGTAACAAAAGAAAATACAACAATCGTTGAAGGTGCTGGTGCAACTGAAGATATCCAAGCACGTGTAAACCAAATCCGTTCTCAATTAGAAGAAACTACTTCTGAATTTGACCGTGAAAAATTACAAGAGCGCCTAGCTAAGTTAGCTGGCGGTGTAGCAGTAATCAAAGTTGGTGCCGCTACTGAAACTGAATTAAAAGAGCGAAAACTTCGTATCGAAGACGCATTGAACTCTACTCGTGCTGCAGTTGAAGAAGGTATTGTATCCGGTGGTGGTGTAGCCCTTCTAAACGTATACAGCCGCGTAGCTGAGCTTCAAGAAGAAGGCGATGTCGCAACAGGTATTAACATTGTTCTACGTGCAATGGAAGAGCCAGTTCGTACAATCGCTCACAATGCTGGTCTTGAAGGATCTGTTATTGTTGACCGCTTAAAGCGTGAAGAAGTTGGAACAGGCTTCAATGCTGCTAATGGCGAATGGGTAAACATGATTCAAGCTGGTATCGTTGACCCAACTAAGGTTACTCGTTCAGCTCTACAAAACGCAGCCTCAGTTGCGGCTATGTTCTTAACAACTGAAGCAGTTGTTGCTGATAAGCCAGAACCTGCTGGTGCTGCTGGAATGCCTGACATGGGCGGCATGGGTGGAATGGGCGGCATGATGTAATATGCCCCCAAAACCCTTGATACATGAGGGTTTTATGTGAGAGGGGAGCGTAATGCTAACATCTTGCTAACATTTCTCTCCTAAAATTAGAGGTTTCTCATGAGTTGCGCAAACTTGTGGGAAGCCTCTTTTTTCATTTCTTTCGTTACGTGCAGATAGACGTTTTTTGTTGTCTCGTCTTCACAGTGACCTAAACGGTCCATAATCTCTTCTAAGCCTACCTTTGCTTCTGCTAACAATGACGTATGTGTATGGCGCAAAGAGTGGGGAGTGAGATCTAGATTTAAGCCGGCCAGCTTCAGCAGCCGCGCCATTCTATTTTCCACGGTCTTGATGAAAATAGGGTAGCCTGGTTGTTTCTCTTTCTTGGCGAAAATGAATCCTTCATTAAGATAGGTTTCTCCATAGTACTCCTGCACTTTCTTCTGCACTAGCATATGCTTCTTAAGAGCAGCAATGACTGCTTCATCTACCACGATGGCTCGTTTAGATTTCCTCGTCTTAGGCGGCACTAATTGATACTCCAGCGTGTTATTTGTCGGGTTGTAATACGTTTTCGTGATGCTGATGGTTTGCTCATTAAAGTCGATGTCTTTCCACTTTAGAGCAACCAGTTCACCTGCACGCATCCCTGTGTAGGAAAGGGTAAGAAAGATTAGATAATCTAAATCTAAACCTTTAGCAGCAGCTGTTTGCAACAATAAAGCCAGCTCTTCCTTCTCCATATATTTAGGGACTTCTTGTTCCTCTAATTCCTCAACGGTTTTCCTGTCTTTCTTCAGGTAAGCAAATTCCGTTGGATCATTTTTTATCAATCTCATCTCAATGGCTTTTTTGAAAATCATCCTACCAGTGCGATGTACACCGTCCAACGTATTGTCAGCGTACCCTTTCTCTTTTAAGTCGTTTAAAGCCTCTTGATATTTCTTGGCTGTGATGTCTTTTAGCTTTAAAAGGGAGAAGTACGGCAGTAGCTTGTTGATTTCGTGCTGCCTGATACGAATAGTGCCGGGCTTTACGCTGTTCTTCTCACTGTACATAAGAAGCCATTCGCTGGCAAAATCGTTAAATACGACATTCATTTCTTGTATATACGTGCCTTGATTGATTTCGTATATAAGTTCGGCAGCGGCTGCTTCAGCTTCTTGCTTAGTACGAAATCCACCCTTCGTTTTTTGTTTCCTTCTGCCAGTAGAGGGATCTCTGCCGATGTCGATTATGAAGCTCCAAGTAGATCCGCAAGTGCAGCGCTTCTTGTTGCAAGTACAGCCTCTTCGGTAAAAATGTCCTTTCATGTTCCTTAGACCTCTTTTCTTGGTGAAATGTCTTTGCAATGGTTATCTATTATTTCCACTGCTTGCTGAGCGAATACGTTTGGTCTATTTACTAGCTTCTTCTACATTTAAACTGCGCGGCTCGAACCTTTTTTCTGCTTTTGGTCAGCAATCCACATTTCCAAGTCCGATTTCTCAACACGTTTTGAAGTGCCGATTTCAAAGTTGGGGATACCACCATGCGCTACATCCAGTTTAAATAGTTCATAGTCCGTTTTTCTTGAGATGCCAAGAAATTGTGCAATGTGCGCCGCTGTTAATGTATCGGGTAAAGATTCCCAAGTTGTATATTGTTTTGTTGTATTCAAAGCAAACCCCTCCAAATTGTCTTTTGTATATATTTCTGTACTTTGTCCATACTAGTAATGTTTTTCTGTACTTTGTCCGTATTGGTATACCAATATGGGTGAATTACCGAACAACCCCTTTATAAAATCCCTTAAAATAAAGGGATTTCGAATAAGACATATTTGATTTTTTTAAAAGGTAAAGTAATGTTCGGTAATCCGTCTACTAAATTAGTTTTAAGATTCGGTACTTTGTCCAGCAGGATGTAACCCAAAGCTTTCAAAAACATTCTGCCGATACATTTCCTGTAATGGTCGTTCAGGTGACACTAGAATCTTATCAACGAAATAAAGGATGATAAGGCGTTTTTCTGATTCTCCAAGCTGTAATTGAAGAATTTGTTTGAAGCGGTCAAAAAACAAATCAGAATGAACGGCCCTTTTTAGTTCCACAAGAACGTGCCGGCTGTCTTGAAGTGATTGCAGTGTCAACAAGGTTTGAGATTGTAGTTTTTCAATCATTATCTCAAGTTCTCTGTCACCGCGTTCTTTAGCAATACAACCTTTTGTTGAATAATTGTCAATACGTTCAGCCATTTTGGTTATATTTTCATTTAAGGCTTGTTCGATCTTATTAAGGTACACAATGGTAGAAGCCTTAATATCCTCGCTTGAAGCTAAATTGTGAACATGCTTAAGGACATTTGGCAATAGCTGTTCGTGAATATTGCTTCGTTTAAAATGGCAGCAATTTTCGCCATTGACATACCCCAACTCTGCAAGAAATAGATAAAAGTTACGATTTCAGCATTTTCGTTCGGAACTAGTTTTTTATCAATCTGATCGTAGCCATAAGGCACTTTTGAGCCAGGACGAATATCCATTCGATAAAGAAGAAGCGCAATTTTCGTTTGCGGGTGGTCCGGGTTAAAAGGCTCGTCAGAATTCGTAGTGTATACCTCAATATCAGGAAGCTTTTCGCTCAACGGGCGATAAAAATCTAATACAAAGGTATAGCCGGTTCGGTCCATACGGGATTCTTCATAAAAGATTACGCGCGGGATATTGGACTCAATCATCATTTGTTGCATGAGCATCAGTTCTTTTCGTTTGCTGGCCCGTTTGGAAAAAGCGCTAGTAACATCTTCAATAAAAATGAAATCATTGGGTACTTCCATTCCTTTTCGTCGTGCAAACTCCTGAATGTGCGCTTTCTGAATCTCTACGCTGTTATTTTCCTGTTGTTTATAGGATGATCGGCGAATATAGCCGAAAGCTAGGATAGTCATGCAATCTCATCTCCTTTATAGGTAAAATCAGTTTGAATGTCGTTAAGGTAATCGACCATCATAACTTCAAAATCAATTTGGTTTTGATAAACGTAAAGTTTATTGATAAACAAGGTGTAAAGAAGAGCGGGATTGGCATCTGACTGATGAAGAAGGTAATCTTCCACAGATGTTGCAATCATCTTGTTTTCCTTCAAAAGATGCTCCTTTTCAGTGAGTTCTTCAAGCAAAAATGCTTTTTCATTTTTTAATTTTGTCATTTTTGCATACTGCGGGTCCTCTTTCCAGCCTTCAAAGTATTCGTCCATATTTAGAATGATTTTTTCCATAACTGCTTTAAGCTGAGTTTCAATTGTATCCATTTCAGCCTCTATTTCTTTTCGTATTTCACGAAAACGAATGAGCGATTCGTTGAGAAGTTTTTTTGAATCTAAATGATGGATGACCTCGTTTAAAACCATTTGAATCACTTTAGCTAAATCCGCAAAAGGAATGTAGACTTTGGCATGTTTTCTTGAACAAGAGTAAAAGCCGGTATTGTTCATTTCATCTATTCGGTAATGCAGTGGTTTGCGGCAATAACCACAAATAGGTGTGAAAGCATTTTGAGCTTCCAATTTCCCGATTCTCTCTAAATAGAATTCAAAGACCGAGCCTAAAGTTTCCTGAATACGATTAAATGTTGATAGGTCCAAATATGCTTCCACATGATGAAGTTTATTTTCTCCCTTGGTTAAGTCATAGGCTGCATAAAAAGGGTCGCGAGCCAGTTCAATTAACTTTTCATCTGGACGCTTCACTATTTTCCGAAATCGGTTGAGAATTTCGGCGAGCTCATCGATTGTGGAGATTTTCAATAATTCCGAGAAAAACTGGTTCAATACTTCTTTTTTATTGGAATCATGCCGATATTGCTTTGTTTCTTTTATTTTCTCGTATCCAAATTTTTTTTGAGGATACCTTCTTATTGCTTCTTTTGTTCTTCTAGCAATATTTTTTCCTTCAATATCGCTAAAAATGTTCAATAAGCCTTCAAGAAAAACGTCTTCGGTTGCCTGAATATGCCCATTTCCAACAGAAGTATAAACTAAATGAACATCATGTTTTGTTCGTAAATCATGAAATTCCTGTGCTTCATAGGAGTCTCTAAATAAGCGAGTGCGGTCAAAGGCGTATAAAGTGTGGACCTTTCCCTGTTTGATTAGTGAAATGATTTTTTACATTTCTGGGCGTTCGCGTACGGATAGTTTATTAGCAGATATTGCTACTTCATCAAAAACTAATATTTCATCTGCTAATAATTTTTCACGATAGGGTGCATCCGCCGATGATTGCATTGCTAGATCTTGTCCTGCTGTGCTGACACGCCGAAAGAAGACGTGATATTTTTCGTTATTCACTTCAATTCACCTCGTTTGTTTTTTGGCAACGTTTCATAAAGCAGCTTTGCCTGCAAACGATGTGGTAGATTCAACTGTTCAAGAATCAATCGATTGACAAGATGTTGAAACCATACGTCCATGGCTCCGTTGCTTTCTGAAACTGTTTGAATTTTTATCTTTTTCCTCATCTGCTCACCTCCACCCATCAGCATTGACGGGCGAAGGATACTTTTATACTAGTTAATGTTCATCAAATAGATCGAGGCTTAATTGTTCTGAATGGTCTTCATACACCTTCTTTTTGACCAAGCTCACTTTTGGTTTAGGTTTGGTTGCTGCTAAGTCATCTTTATCTTCATAAAAATGAAAGTGAGATTGAGCAAACAGTTCTTGTTGACCACGTTTAATCAAGACCCGAATCAAGCCTTTCTTTTGACCAGGGAACTTTTGACCAGGGAAGAGGGCCTTATCTAGCTTTTGATCCATTTCGCTCCCTCCTTTGTTTCTGGTAATCTAGGAAGCTATTAAAAATAAAGGGTGATAAAGCTCCTGTTTGAACGGTTTGTCGAAGTATCGCCATGTACTTTGGTTGCTTTGTGCTCATGATGCAAGCCCCCTTTCCTTAAGGCGGATTATAGACTTCTCAGTATTGTTACGGATTTTATGTGAAGGGGTTTTGAATGTCATTTTCATGGTATATTCCTCCTGGTTTAAAATTGTTTCGGTAGTTCATCCACCGACAGGAAGAAACATAACCATTAGAGAGATAAATTCAAGAGGTAATATGTGGATGTAAAGAGTGGCAACCAAAAATGGATTTTTTCTTCTTCAACTAACGAAGCAGGTTAGTTGAAGAAGGAGAACTTATATATGTTATAGAATGATAATTGTTAGGTATGAAAGTAAAAGTTTAAAGGGTGAGAATCTTGAGTTTAGATGAAATATTAAATAACCTCCAAAGTGATCTTAGTAAACTTAATAAACAACTTGATAATGAACAAATCAAAGATGAAGAAGTGAATGACAAATTGGACGCCGAGATAGTAGGAATGCAATTCACATTAAATAAAGGATTAGAAATAAACGATAATAGTAATTTATTCCTGAAAGAAGAACTAAAAGAAGAACTAAGAACACATTTAAAAAATCTGAAGAGAATAATAGGCGACCAACCTGTAATTCCTGTGAAAAATTTTGTGTTTTTTTCATCTTGGTTTGTAGAAAAAATACAAATTGATAGCTAATTATGTGACAGGAAGCCTGATGATCTTTGCGGCGGTCATTTTTTCTTGTTGAACTAACGGTGCAGGATAGTTAAAGAAGGAATAGGATTAATCTTAGCAGAGGATACTTTCAAAAGAGGTGGATAAATATGGCTATTATTTTTATTGCTGTTTGGCTTGGTATAACTATACCTATCCTTTTATCCCTTGTTTTTGGATTATTTAAACCGATTGTTACGGCTGATAATACTGGAATAAGTATGATAATCATTGCTTTACTAATAGCCATATTGGACGGTTATATTGGACTAAAGATATTTAACAAAATCCAATTATGGTTAGAAAAACGAAAAAGATAGTAACGAAGGTTTACAACTAACTGGTGCAAAAGTTAAAGATTGGGATGGCTGCGGCGTCCCCTTTTTTATTTCATTAAAGGGGCAGGTTAATTGAGGAGAGAACCATTGTTTCTCCCAAAAATTGAGTTACCTTTAAAATTCGCTCTTAATGGTATAATGTAATCAAATAGTTAATGGAGTGGGGAAATTGAAAATTCCTTGGTATATTAGTTTAACAGCTATAGTCCTCATTGTTTTCGGTATCTGGGTCATAGAGATAACATACATTCGTGTACTTTTTTGTATAGGCTTAATAATCCAGTTTGTGTCTTTGATAATAGATTGTTTTGATAAGTTTTCAAAAAGAAAGAATAAATTTCTTTAAAGTGTGATGACGAGGGACAAGTTTGTAAAGAAATGTACTTAAACAAACGGGTGCGATTGTTTAACAAAGGATTAATCCTTTATTTAATAAAAGCTATGTTAAAGTTTAATGTTGATTTAAGAATGAATTAAGGGATAGTCTATGCTATCCCTTTTTTAGTCCCACCAAATAGAAAGAACCTTATATCCTTCTTCTCGCTTCATTCGTCAAGATCGCGCTCGCGATAATACTGAAGAGATACTCAGCTCGTGACGCGGACGAGGGTTGGTTACTGAGCCATGCAAGCGCAGCAGCTAGCGAGAACAGGTCATCACCATCCATGTCGGTACGTGCCAGACCCTCAGCCTGAGCGCGAGCGAGAAGTCGCGTGCCTGCCGTGCGCATCGTGACGCATGAAGCGTGGAGTGCGGACTCCGGATCCTCCTTGGCTGCCATCATCGTGTCCACAACACCTTGATAGTTGCCCGTGAATGCAACGACGTCGCGTAGCCACGACACGAGTGCATCATCGGGTGAACTCGCAGTTTCGAGCTCACGTGCCTTTGTCGTAAACTCGTCGAAGCTTGCGCGGAGCAAAGCTTCGAGCAGCGCCTCTCTCGTCGGGAAATGACGATACAGTGTGCCGAGCCCGACACCAGCTCGGCGAGCGATATCGCGCAGCGATGCATCGACGCCGTGCTCGGTTATAACGACGCTCGCGACTGCGAGTATGTGCTCATAGTTTTTCTTCGCATCGGCTCGCATCTGATTCCTCCTTGACAATCGGAGCGGTGCTCCGTATAATAATAAGCGGAACAGTGTTCCTTTTAAGTGGAGCACTGCTCTAAATAAGGATAACACATTTGTGTGAAAGGAGAAAGCGATGTCTACAAACACAATGAAGGCGATTCGGCTGCACAAATTCGGCGGCCCTGAGGTACTGCGTTACGAGGAGGCCCCGCTTCCCGAACTGAAACCGGGTGAGGTGCTTGTCCGCGTTCACGCGGTTGGCATCAACCCCCCCGACTGGTACCTGCGCGAGGGGTATAAGGATCTTCCTCCTGAATGGCAACCGGCGGTGTCCTTTCCCTTCATTCTGGGGTCGGACATGTCGGGCGTCGTCGAGGCGGTAGCCACGGATGTGCAAGGCTTCTCCATCGGCGATGAAGTTTTCGGCATGGTTCGCTTTCCTAGCATGGGGGAAAGCGCTGCTTATGCCGAGTACGTCGCCGCGCCAGCGTCGGATCTTGCACTCAAACCGGCTGGCATCGATCACGTGCACGCCGCAGGTGCACCGATGGCAGGTCTCACCGGATGGCAGTTCCTGATCGAGTTGGGGCACAATGAAGCGAATCCGTTTCAACCGGAGTCGCATCGCCCGCTGCCGCTCAACGGAAAGACGGTACTCGTCAATGGTGCCGCGGGCGGCGTGGGGCACTTAGCGGTGCAACTGGCTAAATGGAAGGGTGCGCATGTCATCGCGGTGGCATCGGGCAAGCATGAGTCGTTCATGCGAGAGCTCGGTGCCGACGAATTCATCGACTACACCAAGAGCCCTCCCGAAGACATCGCCCATGACGTTGATCTCGTCCTCGATACCCTTGGCGGTCCAACAACCGGTCGTTTCTTGCGTACGCTCAAGCGTGGCGGCGCTTTGTTCCCAGTGTTCATAGGCTTCTCCGACGCCGAGGAGGCCGCAAAGCTGGGCGTCACGGTATCGATGACCCAAGTACGCTCAAACGGCCCGCAGCTAGCGGAATTAGGGCGCTTGCTCGATGCCGGGATGGTTCGCGTCGCCATCGACAGCACGTTTCCACTTGCCGATGCTCGCAGGGCGCACGAACGAGCCGCCCGTGGGCACATCCAAGGCAAGATCGTGCTTATGGTTATGTAAGGACGACAGCTCGAATTATTATCGCACTCCTAGTGGAACGTCGCAAAACTTTGCGGTGTTCCACTAGCGAGGACCGCGAATGACTTTGAAAAAATTTGCTAATTAAATTCAGAAAAAAAGGATGAACAACAATGATTATACTCATGGGTTACGTTCACGTAAATCCGTCTGATGTGAATGAGTTTACTACAGACGTTCAGGCCGTCGTTTCCAGCACGAGAGCTGAAAATGGATGCCTCTTTTATGCCTTTACTTTGGAAGATGCGCGCGCCGGACGCATGCTGACTGTCCAGCGGTGGCAAGATCAAGAATCGCTGACGGCCCATGTTGAAAGACATGAGTCGGTGCCGTTTTTAAAAAAGTGGGGAAACAGGATGAGAATGGACATTCTAAAATACGATGCCTCGAACGAACGCTCGTTCATGGAGTAAAAGAGTGAGCGTCAAATCAACAACTCCAGTCTAAGACTTTATTTTCTTCGAACAGGTGGATGATCAACAAATATTCCTTAGCGTACGTTTTCCGCGTTTTGTTGGCGGTACCCCAATTATGAAAAAGGACTTGCTCAATTTAGAGTAACAAAAGTTTGTGAAATAATTAGAATCGACTCATTCAGCAACTGGGTGCGATGCTTTTAAAAGGCATTGCATTTTTTTATTAGCGTAGAGATTGTGAAAAAGTACACTTAAAGTAACGGGTGCTTTACTTGAAGAAGCCAAAAGGACCTAAATGGTCCTTTTATATTTGGTAATAAAATACGAATTTCATTTATTGTATTGGAAATACTATCTGTCGAGGTGAAATAAATGAGCAGATTTAAAGTTGTGTTTGAGAATACAATCCAAAGTGGTGGGTTTTCATTGGAGCAGTATTTGATAACATTACATCAAGAAAAAGATATGTTGGATTCATTTGATGGTCATGATGATTACGAGTTGGACATGAGGTTATTTGAAAGGGAGATTCAGAAAGTTAACCGATTGTTGGAGAGCTAAGGCTCTCTTTTTTATTTATAAAATAAAGATTTTATTTTCTTCTTCAACTACCATGAAAGTATAAAACAGTGAAAATCTAAAAATGACAATACTAAAGTAGACCCAGCAATTTAAATCTTTTAAACCGAGCCTTAAATTAAACCTCATGTCGCCAATATCAGTATGACCACAAAAACCATACTTTCATTCTCTGTGGTGCAGCGACGATTTTTCTGCTGCATGGATGGCTAACGGGGAAGGTTAGTTAAGGAAAATTGGTTTGGAGATACGGGTTATGGTTGTCGTGGATAATAATAGAGATGATGTTTAAACTAAATCAAAAATTTATGGGAGTGCGCATCATGAAGAATATGATTGTTATCTTTACGATTTTATTAATGTTTTCCACAGATAACTTGGTTAATGCAAAAAAACTTCCAGAACCAAAGGAAATTAAACCGTATGCAGAAGACAGGTATGTTACACCCGAAGATATTGTACTGGATATTATATTTCCAGCTATTGATAAAAGAGTAATAAAGGAATATGGAGATGGACTATTTAGCTGGCAGTCACAAAGGATTGTTGGTATTGTTTATAACAATAACCATTCCTATGATGTTTCCGTGAGGCTCCAAGTTCCTGACGAAAGAAATGTCCCTGGCAACTACGCACAAGACCTAGTTAGAGTACGAGTATCTCCATCCTGCGACAGCCCTAAAATTGGATGTAGTCATGGTTTTAAAGTAGAAGTGCTAGAGTACAAACATGAATCAAAATAAGAACAGGATAAGGTGTTACCTTTAATTGTAGACCATTATTTTTAATCGACCTTATTCAAATTTCGGGTAGCGATTGTTCAATAAGAACAGTCGCTTTTCTTGTTCCACAAAGGGGGCAGGTTTGTTGAAGAAGAATATGGTAAAATTTATACAGAAAAGGGGGAGTTTGGGGAATGAACAATGATACTTTTATTAAAGTTATTTTAAGTGGTATATTAGTGTGCTTAGTTGTTATTGCTTTCAAAATGAATACTAATGAGTATATTCAAACACCCACACCTAATGTTGATGTTACTAATCAAGGTGGAAGAGTTGTACAAATTGCACCTAATAGAGTTGGAGTTATTGATACTGGAAATGGAAGTGGTTGGGAACAACTTGTGGTTTTTGAATACAATCCAAATACCAAAAAGTTTGAAGTAGTTAGTTCCTTAACTTATGAGGACATTCTTAACCACCCGAAAGAAAATGGGATTCCAGTAAGAGATGATAAATATGGAAACTGAATGTTATTAAGCTGATATGAACGAAACTGTCAACCCACCACACCCAAATGTTTTTAAATGGTGTTTTTATTCAGCATGAATAGAGTTATTCCTTGTTCAACTTATAGACTAAATATCCTTTCGTAATTAGCTTGTCAAGGGTGCACTTTCCCTTGATAAGCTAATTACGAAATGGATACAATGCAGAAAGTTGAACAGGATAACCTTAAAAACTTGGCACGAAGGCAAAAACGTTGACGGTGATATACAGTCTGATATTCGTGGGTTGGTTACCACATTTCATTCCATCCGTCACGGAGCTGCCTCGGACTAACGACCACGTTCAGTTCTTCGAACCTAGTGCATAACTTAACATGAGGGTTCTCCTTCCCGGGGGTTTGCCTTCGAGCCAAATCTTCAATTCTTCAACACAAATAGTTCTGAGATAAAATCATACATTACATA
>NZ_JAMBOH010000048.1 GCF_023715505.1 Neobacillus cucumis
ATAGGTCTAATTGTAAATAAATTTCCAAATGGATGGAGCCACCTTTGATTGGGTATTTACTTTTTTGGCTCTAAATAAGAAAGATGACTAAACTGAAAATTACGACATTTTTAATGCAACACTAGTGGGAATAACTAAAAAAAATAAAAGGACCCAGTACTTTAATAAAGCTGGATCCAGGGCCTTATAATTTCTTGTTAGTTAATGATAATTCTTTAATTTTATCAATCCAATCCTTAAAGCTCCCAAATTCATTTGATTCAAAACCAAAGCGTTCCTTTATTAGCCGGATAGATTCGCCTTCCTGGTCATGAAAGACACCATCTGAATAAATCAACTGTAGGAGTTCCGTTAAAACGATATTCTTTGATCGTTCGCTTTTAAAACTGTTTAAAATATCGTCGAGATTCATTCCTGTCGTTTCATAATCATCTAGCCCTAATTCCTTCTGATACTTGTTGAGTATGGACGTTTCAAATATCGATAAATTCCCATCAATGGATGCAATTAAAACAGCTAGTTCAAGAAAAGCGGTCTTTTCCTCTCGCGGTAATTCTGCTAAAAACATCGTTACATCTCCTTTTCTTCTTTCTTATATATACGAAAAAAGTTGGACTAAGTTTCAACTTTTTAAACGATTGATCCAGTTGGTTGCCCGCAGCCTGTATTATAATAAGTTGGTATGATAAAAGGAGATTAAAAGATGGATCGAAATAAATTTTCAGCAATAGCCCACCGTTATCATGCTTTTGCAAATCCTATCAGTGAAGCTAAGATTATGAAAATGGTAGGCACGGCTGTTCCAAAAGCCAACGATAAAGTGATAGATATTGGAGCCGGAAAATGTGAACTGTTAACCCGCTTGGTGGAAAACTATCAGGTAAAAGGGACGGCCATTGAATTGTATGGCGGTGCAATTGAAGAAGCGAAACGAACGGCTGCAGGTAGGATTCCAGACAGAAGCATTGACTATATTGAAGAGGACGCAGGGATTGCCGTAAAAAGATTAGAACTTGGGAGTTTTGATTTAGGAATTTGCATTGGTTCTTCTCACGCTTTGGGCGGTCTTGAGGAGACTTTAAGAACGCTAAAAACTCTCGTAAAGAAGAATGGCTATATTCTAGTTGGTGAAGGGTATTGGAAGCAGACACCGAGTCCTGAATATTTGGAGGCGTTAGGCGGGGCGGATGAGTCGGAATGTAAAAGTCATGCCGATACGGTCATGGCTGGCGAGGAGTTAGGTTTAATCCCGCTCTGGTCCTATGTGGCAAGTGATGAAGAATGGGATGATTATGAGTGGCTTTATTCTTCTTCTATTGAGAATTATAGTTTAGAGAATCCAGATGACCCGGATGTTGACGCAATGCTAGAGCGAATTCGGTCTTGGAGACGTACGTATTTAAAATGGGGCCGTGATACTTTGGGGTTTGGGTTGTATTTGTACCGGAATGTGTAAGATCATAAACAGCTATATTCTTTACTTAAAAAAGGAACCTATCCTCATAGCTGCACGAGGATTAGGCTCCTTTTTGTTATAATATAGAATTTGAGAAAAAGTAAATTGCATTTATATCCCTTTACTGCCAACATACTCCTTCCGTACAATCTCCACATTGTCTTTATGACATTCCTTCGTAAAGTTAGACGAAAAAGGCATTTCCTTTTCTAAGGCTCTCAGTCGCTCTACATCCTCATCGACCACAGCATCAATCAACCGGCTTAGATAATTCTGTGACAGTTGAATCCGGCGCTTAATCTCCGCTTGTTCAAAAGTAGTTTGACCATGCCCCGGGACTAATACTGAAACCTTATGATTCAACAAAATTTGCTCTGCTTTCCGCAACGTCCCCTCGTACGCTTTTGCACTATAATAGATAAATGGCAGCTCAAAATCAGAAACATAATCGCCCGCCACCCAAAGCCCAAGCGGCTCTACCAATGTAAATAAGCCATCATGCGTATGACCCTGCGCTAAGTAAAAGGTTAGCATCGTCTCCCCCAACACCAGCTGCTGTCCATCTTCATGGATCAAGTAGTCTACTTCCGGAAAGCCGACCTCGTAAGGAGGCTCAATATAATACTCATTATAAAATTGCTGAATGAGCTCTATTTTTTGCGTTTTTTCTGGATGTTCCTGTAAACCTTTACTGCCAATCACTTTCGCATCCGGGAACGCATGATATCCGATGATGTGGTCGAAATCCCCGTGAGTAAACAAAAGATACAAGGCCCGATCCCCTTTAACACGAGCAACATGTTCCTTGATTTCCTCTATTTCATGGGGAAGCCAGTTTGGATCTACCACGATCACGAGGTCCTTCGTCACCGCTACCGTACAAGTTGTCTGAAATAAGGCACTTTGAAATACCGTTATCGAATCATTTTGAAATTGAATCATGGCTGCTCCCTTTCCCTAAGGAATTAATAATATTTTCCCTGTACTCTTGCGGCTTTCAAGGTACCGGTGAGCTTCCTGCCCATCCTTCAACGCGAAAATGGTTGGCGCTGCTACCCGGACTTTCCCCTCTTCTATCCAGCGGAAAAGCTCTCTTGACCTAACGACCCGCTCTTCACGGGAAGTCAGCACGTTCCATAGATCTCCGCCAGTCAGGGTCTTGGACGTATCCATTAACATTCTTGGATCCACAGGCGCTGGGTCTCCTCCAGCCATGCCATAGAAAACCACCGTTCCACCAACTCGAGTAACCTCAAAACTATTGGAAAGGGTGGACCCTACTGATTCATAAACCACATCGACGCCTTTACCGTTTGTCGACCCAAGAACCTGGCTTTTCCAATCATCCTGATACAAGTATACTGTTTCGGCTCCTGCTTCCATAGCTGCAGCCGCTTTTTCAGGAGATGAGGTTAAACCAATTACCTTTCCCCCGAGCAGGTTTATGATTTGGACGAGCAGCTGTCCAACTCCGCCAGCAGCGGCATGAACCAGAACAACATCATTCTCTTTCACAGCGTAGCTGTCCCGAGTTAAATAGTGTGCGGTTAACCCTTGAAGCAATACGGATGCAGCATCATTCAATGAGATTTGCTCCGGAACTGGGATAGCTTTTTCAAATGGGACAGCAGTCAACTCAGCATTCGCATAGGGGACATCAGCAAATGCGATTCGGTCACCCACCTTAACCCCATCCACATTTGCTCCTGTTTTTTCAACAATCCCTGCCCCTTCATAACCTAAGATATAAGGCGGCTTGCCTGCTAAGTGGTAGTTTCCCTTTCTTCTGTAGATATCAGCAAAGTTAAGGCCAATCGCCTTCATTTTTACCAGAACTTCATCCGGACCGATCACTGGTTGTTCGATTTCTGTATATTCGAGAACATCTGGTCCTCCAAATGTATTAAATACTAGTGCTTTCAACTAAATACCCTCATTCATTCTATATTTAATGACTACGTTTTTATTATTTAGAATTGGCTTTTAGAAAGCAAGTAACTCCATTTTATTTTTTCACCATGATGGAATCCAAAAAAGCCTCGTAAAGTTCAAGGCTTTTAGATAACAGGATAATATTGTTCATATCTAGGATGGCAATAATAGGGTGGCCGCGGTCCGATTTGAGGCATTAAGATTGGCTGCAGATTAGAGTTGTATTGTAGGGCTACCTTTTCATCAGAATGGTCGACTAACAATAATTGTGCCTCCCGGTAATATTGATAGTTTGGCATGTACGATCCTCCTTGGAAATACTCCTTTTCCTCCACCTTATTCGGTCTAGTTCAATAGTGAGCCCGTCCTTAATTGAATTTCAAAAACCTATAATCGACCGACGGCTCCCTAACGGAAAACATGCACTGTGTTCGCCCAAAAAACATACTGTAACAGAAAAATGTTTTTTCTAGGAGGAATTCCATTGGCACACGATGACCATCAAAATCCATCCAACAACTATCCTTTATATCCCCATTACGGAAAGATCACACGCTACGAAGACATTCCGCTGACCGTTCCAGAACAACGGCAGCTGCGTCAGCCAGGTGTTGAAAAACTCATGGTACCACGTCCGATCATCGAAAATCCAAACTACCAGGGAAGTGGAAAACTAACAGGAAAAGTGGCACTAATTACAGGCGGGGACAGCGGGATCGGGGCAGCAGTTGCGATTGCTTTCGCCAAAGAAGGGGCCAATGTGGCTATCGCCTATCTAGACGAACATGAAGATGCCAATCGAACCAAATCTCGGATTGAAGAGCTTGGGCAAAGATGTTTATTATTACCTGGAGATCTTCGGGAAAAACAGCAGTGTGCATCGATTGTTGAAAACACCGTCCAAACCTTTGGTAAGCTCGATATTCTTTGCAACCATGTAGGAATCCAATTTCAGCAGTTAAGCCTTCTGGATATAACCGACGAGCAATTCGATGATACCTTTAAAGTCAACATCTATTCTCATTTTTACACAACCCGTGCTGCCCTTCCACACTTAAAAGCGGGCAGTTCTATCATCAATACCGCATCTGTCGTTGCCTATTATGGGAATGATCAATTAATTGACTACTCCGCCACAAAGGCAGCAATTGTTGGTTTCACAAGGGCATTGGCCCGTAATTTAATCAAAGAAGGAATCAGAGTAAATGCTGTTGCCCCAGGAAGGATCTGGACACCGCTTATTCCGGCGAGCTTCTCTGCAGATCAAGTACCAATCCCAGGCAACCCGATGCAGCGCCAAGGCCAGCCCTTTGAACTGGCCCCAACCTATGTCTATCTCGCTTCCGATGATTCCCGATTTGTGACCGGACAAACACTACATGTAAATGGCGGGCAAGTAACTTCATCCTAATTAGAAAGGGCGGTTAGATACCATCCACCGCCCTTACCTCTATTCAGGAATCGTAATCTCCAGCTTACCTTTTTCGTTTGTAACCTCCACTATCTTATCAACAAATAAATATGGCGTATCATAACGGTCTTGCTTTTTGATATCGACATAACTATTATTCGCCGTTAGGACCGGAAACACCGCATTTGTTTTCTTAAATAAGTTTTGGATAACCTCTACCTCTGCCATTAGGATAATCTGTTTATTGGAAAGCGCAAAATATAACTTCCCTATCTCACGGTCGTCCTCGACAATCACCACCTGTTGCAGAACCGAAATTAGGCATGTTACAAAATCATTCACCGGTTCGTTTGATAACCCCTCTAATCCAACGGCCGCCAAAGCTTTGTTTAGTCCATTCTTTATTTCTTTAAACGAAAACACATCTTCAATTCGAATAGCCGTTTTTGTTTTCCCAAGACTTTCAAACTTCTTTTTCATTTCAAACAGGTATTGTTTTACATAGCCTTGATACTGATCACGTTGCATCACAAAATCAGACAGCTCTTGTATGCTTCGAATCCCTTTACTATGATTCCGAATAAGTAATAAAAAACCATAGAGATCTTTCTCATCAAATGTACTTCCTACCAATTTTTCATAATAATATTGCAATAATAATCGCTCTTTCATATCCATCGTTGTTCTCCTACTATTTAAATATCCCATCTATTGTACCGTATAGCAGACTGAATCTACTAATCTTTCCTTTTAATAAGTAAAACTTATCGTATTTGATAAAAATTAATTACTTTTTTTTATTGAACATTTAGGTTATGATAGAAGAGAGGGCCTTTTAAGTTTGACTTCTCTTAGCATCCATTAATCTGATTATGCAATTAGGATTGTTTGTTTCTAAACAAAATCATCCAAATAAACCATCTATTTCCACCGCATATTTGATATAATGGTAGTAATCCCCATAAGCATCTGAAAAACCCACAAAAAACTATTTTTACATTCATACCAAAGGAGGCTTCACTATGTATCAAATCAAAGGAAAAGAAAAAATATTTGTGTACACAGGTCCCGATGGATCAGGTCGAAAGACGATTTCGAAAATGGTCGCTACCGCGTTTGATATGGATACCGTCATCTCTTACACCACTCGTTCCCCACGTCACTATGAAAAAAATGGTGAAGACTATCACTTTGTTAGCAAAGAAACCTTCAATCAGATGGAAACTAACCAAGAATTTCTTGAAAGTGTAGAAATTGATGGGATTCATTATGGAATCCGTGAACAGGACATCGTTGATGCTTTTCAAAATCACGACTACGTCTATTTAACCTTAAATCCCGAGGGCACGGAAAAGTTGAAAAAGATGTATGGCAATCATGTGGTGCGGATTTTTATCTATGCTGACCGTGATACCGTTATCCAAAGACAGCATGACCGTCAAGATGCTGATGATGTAATTGAGCGGCATATGACTCATTACGATGAAACGATGAGTTATAAAAACAGCTGTGAATATGCATATGAAAATTATGATTCCCCACAAGTTGCCTATCAAATCAGCGAATTGATTGAATCCTTTTTAGATCGGAATCTTGAAGTATCCGATTATTAATATGTCCCAACGATGGCAAACAGTGCCCAACACTGTTTGCCTTTTTTATTTATGGACTGGACATAATACAGGTAATTGTGATAAATTATTATAGTTACCTACGATAACTATTATCCATGGTAACTACTTTTTAAAAATAAAGAGGTGTTTTCGATAAAAACTTCTCAAAAGTTCTTTAACCAATTACTTATGATGTATCGGCCGTTTGAAAATAGGCTGAATGTTCATCTTGCAGAGCACCAGTTATATAGAGCACAATGGACGATTTTATACTACTTAGCTAATAATGAATCGGCGACACTAGTCGAGCTTTCCCATTATATGAGTGTGGAGAAACCCACTGTTACCCGAACGATTAATCGTTTAGAGGAGCTAAGGCTTGTCGAGCATGTCCCTGGCAAGGACAAACGTGAAAAAAGAATGCAGCTTTCGGCTGCTGGACAAAAAGTATATAAAGATGTGCGTGTAACAATTGATCAATACGAACAAGAAATCTTAGAAGGGATCACGGAGCAGGAGCAAATTGAGGCCATCCGGATCATGGGGGAAATTCGAAATAATATTACAAAGAGGGGTTAATAAAGTGAATTCATCAAGATTATGGACAAAGGATTTTATTATTGTTTCTGGTATCAATTTTTTAATAAACCTTGTGTTTTATTTATTAATTGTCATTATTGGGGAGTATGCAGTTAATCAATTTCATGCGTCCACAAGTGAGGCAGGCCTTGTCACAGGCATCTTTATTATCGGCTCTTTAATCGGCAGACTTTTTACCGGCCGTTTCATTGAGTCATTAGGACGCAGAAGAACGTTGTTTATTGGTCTGGTTTTCTTTATCATAACGACACTTCTTTATCTAATCAGCTCTAATATTGGCATCATGCTGACTACCCGTTTATTGCATGGTATTGCTGCTGGTATTGTCGGAACTGCTACTGGTACGGTTGCCGCCCAAATTATTCCGGCCGCACGGAAAGCAGAGGGAATTGGTTACTTTAGCATGAGTACTACACTAGCTACAGCAATTGGTCCGTTCATCGGACTATATATGACGCTGCATACCACTTTCCAAATGATTTTTATTTTTTCCGTCGTTTTGGGAATCATAAGTTTCATCACATCATTGTTTGTGTATGTTCCTGCTGTAACCGTAACGGCAAAACAAACTGGCGAAACACAAGGAGAAGGCTTTAAGCTTTCAAACTTTATTGAGCCTAAGGCTGTGCCGATTGCTCTCATAACACTTGTTATTTCTTTTTGTTATTCAAGTGTTCTTTCATTTATTAAGTTCTATGCGAATGAAATTAACTTAGTTAGTGCAGCAAGCTTTTTCTTTCTTATTTATTCGATTGCCGTTTTATTCTCACGCCCTTTTACCGGCCGTTTGATGGACACGAGAGGTGCAAACTATATTATGTACCCTGGCTTTGTTATTTTAGCAGCTGGAATGGTACTTCTAAGCTCGGTCAATTCAGGGCTTATGTTACTTGTGGCCGGCGCTCTGATAGGTCTTGGCTTTGGAAATATGCAATCAAGCACACAGGCTATTGCAGTCAAATTAACACCGGCGCACCGGATGGGATTGGCCACTTCAACATTCTTTATCGCTCTTGATGCAGGACTAGGGTTTGGACCTTATATACTTGGATTCATCATTCCAGTAACGGGTTATAGATCATTATATGTGATTCTTGGCTTGGCTGTTTTTGTATCTACGGTTCTGTACTATTTCTTACATGGTAAAAAGGAACATGATTTACGAGCAAATCTTAAGTCAGCAGCATAAATATAGTAAGAGGCAAATAGCTTTTGCCTCTTTTTAACTTGTCTAACTCCAGGCCATACGCCGCTGACCAGGGCGCTTGCGCTTTTCTAATACATGTCAAACACTTGCATAAGACCTGCTTGAAGGAAATATGATAAAATAAGGATCCTAAATAGAGGGGTTGTTCTGGGTGGCCATATTTAATAAGATTGCATTATTTTTTGTCATTTTGTATTCCGTTATCATTTTGATAAATACTTATTTAGGAGAAAGTGAACGGCTTCAATCAAATGTCATGTTTTTTTTGATGAATGGATTTGCCTATATTGTCTCGGCTTTGGAAGTCGAAAAAGACAAACAAATTGTTTTGGAGACCTAATATTCTTCCACTTTTCTCTTCAAGAAAGCAAGTGATTTTTAATTAAACGTTTGATTAGTTTAGTGAAAATATTAATTAAACGTTTGATTAGTTTTTTAAACTCCTGACGTATCAGGGTCTGAAAACTTCTTAACTAAACGTTTAATTAGTTTTATGAAAAAGGCGCCTGCACCTTCACCGGTGCAAGCGCCTTTTTTTATTAACCTGTAGGGAGCTTCATTTTTTCCCTTATCGTAGAAAGGTACCTTTTTACAGTCCCAAGCATCGGCTTATCTTGCGAAATCAAATCATTACTAGTTTCCATACCTTCTTGCTCAAATCTTTCGTCCATTAGTTCTTGAGAATAAATCCGCCCGCCAGCGATAATGCTTCGAATAGAACATGCTAACACTTCACTGGGACTGTCTTTCAGTAAATATCCTCTTACATCCGCTTTTAACGCCCGCTGCCAATAGCCCTCTCTAGCAAAGGTAGTCAAAATAATCACTTTACTGCCCAATGGTTTTAGGATTTCTGCTGCCTCTAGGCCGCTTTTGATGGGCATCTCAATATCCATTAGACAAACATCCGGCTTTAAACGTTGTACAAGCCTTATGGCCTCTTCCCCATCTGCCGCAAGTCCGATGACTTCCATATCATCTTCCAAATTGAGGAGAGTACCAATTGCCTCTAACAGCATTTCCTGATCTTCCGCTATTACAATTCGAATCACATTTGTTCTCTCCTTATCCGCAGCTAAGGAAATGCGCAAGCACCGTTTAGTTGGTGTTGAAACTGGCACATTCTCTATTTATATATTTACTTTTATCCTGTAAGACTGCGACTCCTCTAGCTCTAGATAGAAGAGGAGTCAGCCGATTTTATAATTCAGGTTTTGCTTGAACAGATATTCTCTTTTTCGCAACAGCTTTTATATCCTTAAAAGTGATAAAGTTCTTTGCTTTCTCATCCCAAAGACGAAATCTCAGTGAACGAAGGCTTGTCGCAAAAGTAATCGTAGGGACGTGCTGTAATGGAGAGGTGTTAGCGTGCGCCTCTTCCAGTTTATAATTAGGGACCCTTGGACTTAAGTGGTGAACATGGTGAAAACCGATATTACCTGTTAGCCATTGTAATACTTTGGGAAGCTTGTAGAAGGAACTTCCTTCGACTGCTGCTAATACATATTCCCACTCTTTGTCATGCTCAAAATATGAGTCTTCAAAGGTATGCTGTACATAGAACAGCCAAATACCTGCTGCTCCTGAAATCATGAAAATAGAGCCTTGTACTACCAAAAACAACTGCCAGCCGACCGCCCAACAAAGCAAGGCAACCAAGGCGGCTATTATAATATTAGTTAAATACGTGTTGTTACGTTCTTTTGGTCTGGCACCTTTGCGGTTGAATCGATTTTTTAAAAGGAATACATAAATGGGACCGAATCCAAACATAACCAAAGGATTACGATAAAATCGGTATGCCAAACGTGTTTTCAGCGGTGCATCTAGATATTCATCAACTGTCAGCGTCCAAATATCCCCTGTACCACGCTTATCTAAATTACCGCTTGTAGCATGGTGAACGGAGTGGTCATGTCCCCATTGATCAAAAGGATGCAAGGTAAGAACACCCATACACGTTCCTACGATACGGTTGGCACGACGGCTCTTAAAAAAGGAGAAATGAGTACAATCATGGAAAATAATAAAAATTCTTGTTAAGAAACCCGCTGCAATTATAATCGGAACCAGAGCTAACCAATACGACACCGACAGGCTCGCGTAAGCTAGGTACCAAAGTGCAATAAAAGGGACAACTGTGTTAATAATTTGGAAAATACTCTCTTTAGTTGTTGATTTTTCAAATGGAGCTATTTGTTTCTTTAAATTTTTCGTATCATGTATGGTCATTTCGTAAATTCCCTTCCTTCTTATTGTTACTTCAAATTATAGAGGAAGATAAAAATACATGTTAGTAGCAGGTGTCATATGACAACCATGATAAATGTCATATTTAAGGTGTAAATATTGCAAATGGTGTCAGGCACCGTTGATTTTACTCGGTTTTCAGCGGGTCTAATGGAAGAAATTACATAATATTTTTTTAAAGTTTTTTATTGACTTCCTCTTCCCTCGTTCCAACCTCCAGAAAAAAGGCAGATTCAAAGGTCTCCTTTGAATCTGCCAGGCTTCGATGCTCATCACTGTCAATGTGCAGGTAGAATGGACACTGTACACGAGTGGTGTCAGGCACCATTTATACTATTTACAACATCCCGTTATTCTAAATTGCTATGGCGGGCGAAGGCGTCGTTGTTGCTTACGCTGCTTAGTTGGCTGTACTGCAGACAGATGGTGTCAAATAGCAGGTGGACGCATTGGTCGAATAAGGAGCCCAGCGGCTGGATGGTTTTTAGTTCATTTTCACGGCGGTATTTGGTTGCTGCCGGTACATTCAGGATTCTAGTTGCAACAACTGCTAGTGGTGATTCTGGATTAGTCGTCACTGCAATAATCTGGCAGCCAAGTGATTGTGTCTTTTCAGATGTCCAAACAACACTCTTGGTAGTTCCAGATCCCGATACAGCGACCAATAAGTCTCCTTCGCCAATCGCTGGAGTGATTGTTTCTCCAACAACATAAACCGTTGCACCTAAATGCATTAATCTCATCGCGAACGATTTGGCCATTAATCCAGACCGTCCTTCACCAATAATAAAAATACGTTCTGCCTTTTGTAATTCGCCAGCCATTTCTTGCAGTTGATCTTCTGCCACTTGACTTAATACTGTCTCAATTTCCCTTAAAATAGTAGAAACAATCATACTAACTCCTCCTCCTGTTGGCAAACTTGTTTGAACTTAATAGCCGCTTCAGCGGGATTTTCTGCTTTTGTAATCGCCGACCCAATAATCGCAACAGCAGGATTCAATGTTGCCCTTAATGCACCAATTACCTCCAACGTAATTCCGCCGGCAGCCGCCACCTGAATGGCTGGATCATCAAAAAGCAGTCCATTATTGGTTCCACGATTCAGCGAGCCCGCTTCCTCCTGTTCATCCTTACTAACATGATCACAAAAAAGGGCTTCCTTGTATTTCATTAATAAACTTTTTTGCTCTGAAGATGTATTCAATAAGTCAATCATAACTTTCTTATTATACCGACGGGCTACCTCCATACACGCTTCAATCGTGACAAGCGGGGATACACCCATTACTGTCGCTACATCTGCTCCGGCTTCATAACACATTTCAAATTCATACCTAGCATTATCAATGGTTTTAATATCCGCTACCACTGTTTTTGCAGGAAATGCCTGTTTCAGTTCTCTCACACTGGCAACACCAAATTCCTTGATTAAGGATGTACCCACCTCAATCCAATCAATTGAATCCTCAACTTTCTTCGTTAGCTCAATGGCTTCCGCAATCTTCATTCGATCCAAAGCTAATTGTATTTTCATTTTAATAAGCTCCTTTTTCTCAAAAGTAAAACGGTTTACTAAATCGGTTTAGTGAAAGTATACGACATTTTAACACAATTGAATAGAGGGGATGACCAACATCCCCTGCTACACCAACTTACTTGGAAAAATAAACTCTTCTGGTTCTCTGTCAACTTTATTAATTTGTTCAAATAACAGTTCCGCAGCCTTTGTTCCCATCTCACTTGCTGGTTGAATAATAAATGTAACCGGCGTTTCCACCACCTGGGCAAACGGAATATTATCAAATACTACTAACTCGATATCCTGACCAATCTTCAATCCTTTATCTCGTAGACACCTGACTACCTCTAAAAAGACACGATCATTACCAGCAAAAATGGTTGTCGGTCTTTCTTCCAATGAAAAGAGTTCTTCAAGCTTACTTTTCATCCCCGGAATATCGGATTCTATCACATAATCCGGGTTGATTTCGAGCCCGGCATCTTTCATGGCCTGCTGATAGCCCTCAAATCGCTCCGTCCGGGTACTCACCTTCAAGGGCTGAACAGCAAATGCAATCCTCCGATGACCCTTCGCTACAAATTGCTGAATCGCACGATAGGTGGACTCCCGATTATCGGTCACAATGGAAAAGACAGGTAGATTTTGCACTTTCCGATCCACAAACACAACTGGATAACCTTGCCTAATCATATTCTCATATAATTGATTATTTTGTCCGGTTGGAAAAATAATCAAGCCATCCACTTGTTTGGCCCGCAGCATATCAATATATTTCTTTTCTTTTTCAGGATCGTCATCGGCATTACAAACAATCGCGTGCAGGTCGTGATAGTTGCAATAATCCTCAATCGCCCTGCTTACCTCGGTTGAAAAATAATGCATAATATTCGCGACAATAATACCCACCATTGAAGTCCGTTTTTGCTTTAAACTTCTAGCAATATAGTTAGGCTGATACCCCAATGCTTCAATGGCTTCTTCAATTTTTTGTTTTGTTTTTTCACTCATATATTCAAAGCGATTATTTAAATACTGTGAAACCGTACTTTTGGAAACACCAGCTGCTTTCGCAACATCTGCCATCGTCACTTTTTCCATTTCACTCGTCCTCTTTCATTCACTATCAATGACTTTATTTTAGCGGCAATGATGGAAATTTACCAGTTACTAAGAAAAACGCAAGCGCCTTGGTCAGCTCCGATATAGGGCGACTTGTCGACTGGCTGCCAAAAGCAGGGTCAAAGACTAGTCGCCCTTAATGCGTACAGAAAGCGATAGCTTTCTGTAGCCAAACATAAGACAAGCCGGCCGAAAGGTTGCTTTTTAACCTTTTGGACGGATTGGTGTGACCTCGAGCCGATGGAGCCTGGAGTGGACAATTCTCAAAGTCAAAAGCTTTTATACTTATCCCATTTAAAAAGAGGATGATAGTCGGCTGCGCCGCCAATCATCCATCACCAGATTTTCAAGTTTAAGCAGTTACTTTCACACCAGATGACTTGCGGTTACTTTCCTTTTTTGCAGCCTTTACCGCCCAAACAGTTAAGAGTGCAGAAAGGAATAATGAACCTGCCATAAAGATGTAAGACGCACCAAATCCACCTGTAGCTCCATTTAAGTAACCAACAATATACGAACCAACAAATGAACCTAACGCACCCATACTGTTAATAAGCGCCATTGCCCCACCTGCCACATTACGAGGGAGGATCTCAGGAATAATCGCAAAGAACGGTCCGTATGGAGCGTACATTGCCCCGCCTGCAATTACAAGAAGGATAAACGAAATCCAGAAATGATTTGTGCCAATCGCATATGAAGCATAAAAGGCAATTGCACCAATGAATAGGAATGGCCAAACAAAACCGCTGCGGTTTAACGTTTTATCTGAGAAATAGGAAGCCGCTAACATTAACACAACTGCTAAGATATAAGGGACAGATGATAACCAGCCTGTTGTCACAATATCCATATTTGGTGCTGCTTTAATAATCGACGGAAGCCACATCACAAACCCATATACCCCAATGCTCCAAAGGAAGTATTGAGCACTTAATAAAATAACTGGTTTTGATTTGAATGCTTCACCGTAATTTTTAACCGCTTTCAAACCTTCTTGCTCTTTTTCTAATTGTAGTTCAAAATCACGTTTTTCTTGTTCTGTTAACCATTTTGCATCTCTTGGCTTATCATTAACTAACTTCCACCAGATGAAGGCCCAGATGACTGCAGGCATCCCTTCAACGATGAACATCCATCTCCAGCCTACAGAGTTTAATAAATAACCTGATACAATTGACATCCATAAAACAGTAGCAGGGTTACCTAAAATTAGGAATGTATTCGCACGAGAGCGTTCTGCTTTTGTAAACCAATGGCTTAAGAACACAAGCATTGCCGGCATAACAGCACTTTCGACGACCCCCAACGCAAACCGAATCACAAATAATAGTTTGATATTGGTGATTAAACCGGTCGCTGATGCTAAACCGCCCCATAAAATCAATGACCAGAAAATCAGTTTCTTTGCACTTTTCTTTTCAGCATAACTAGCACCAGGCACTTGGAAAAAGAAATAACCTAAGAAAAATAGCGAGCCAAGTAATGATGAAGTACCAGGTGTAATATGAAGATCCTTTGCTAATCCTGCCGCTGCCCCGAAACCATAGTTAGCACGGTCAAGATAGGCAAGACTGTAGGTGATGAACGCAATTGGAATTAAGCGAAGCCATCTTTGTTTTGCGATCGTTTGTTTCATCCTATTTCACTCCCTGAAAATTTTTTTCGATATAAGTTAACAACTTATCCTTTGTCGGATAACCATCATTGTCTCCCGGTGCTTGAACTGCAAGGGAACCAATCGCGTTTCCTCTTATAACCGCCTCTTTGATGTTGAGTCCATCTAGTAATCCACTAATAACTCCCACCGCAAATCCGTCACCAGCGCCCACGGTATCAATAATTTTCTCCACTTTAAATCCTGGCACCGTCCCTTCCTCTGACGTTGTTTTATAAAATGCCCCCGCGCCGCCAAGCTTAATCACCACAAGCTTAACACCTTTATCAAGGTAAAAAGAAGCTATATCACGAGGATCGTTGAAACCGGTTAAAATTTCTCCCTCAGCAATCCCTGGCAGAACATAATCAGCCTGAAATGCCGCTTCGTTAATATGTTTAACCATTTCTTCCTGTGAACTCCAAAGACTTGGACGCAAATTCGTATCAAAGGAAACGGTGCGGCCATTTTTTTTCATAAAGGCTAACGCATGATTAGCAAATTCCCTTGCCTCTTCCGAAATCGCTAATGGAATCCCCGTCATATGCATGTGTTTAGCTGCTAAAAAATACTCTTCCTTAAAATCGGCTATATTTAGATGACTTGCTGCCGACCCTTTGCGAAAATATTGTACCTCAGGGTCACCTTCAAGCACCTTTGATTTCAACTGAAATCCTGTTGGATATTTGTCATCAAACCAAACATGGTCAATGTTGACGTTTTCATTTTTCAGGCGGTCGAGAACGAACCTGCCAAATGCGTCATTCCCAAGCTTACTTGCCCAGCCGGCGGAAAGTCCAAGCCTTGCAAGACCAATAGCGACATTGGTTTCAGCACCAGCAAGTTCCCGTGTAAACTGACTTACTTCATGTAACGCACCCGGTTGATTGGCGATAAACATCGTCATCGCTTCTCCAAAGGTAACAACATCTAGCTTTTTCATGATAATAACTCCTCTCTTTCTCTAGCCATATCCGTAATCATTTGGATATAGTCCTTCGTTTTTTCTTTCGGAACAATTGGAAACTCTAGTGCCTTCAAGATATCCGCCGGAAAACTACTCATTACTTTCTTCCAGCTGTGCTCCCCAACCGGCTGAAGCGGTATGGTTTCAAGCTTTTTCGTAACTTGTTTTAAATGAAGATAGCTGACATATGGAGCCAGCCTTTTGAGCGCGTCCTCTACATCCTGCCCAGAATAATACCAGTTTCCAGAATCAAAGGTCATTTTGACTGGTACCTCTTGTTCAACAACGCTTTCAAAAAATGCCTGTAGCTGCTGAACATTTCCTCCATAAGGAGTCTGATCATTTTCAACCAACAGTTGTATTTCCTTTTGCTTCTTCAGGAACTCACCTAGTTCGGCGATATTTGATTTATCTTGCTGAAAATGTCCTAATGATACCTTTACCCAGTTTGCACCTAGGACAACAGCTTCTTGAAAAATGTTATTCAACTGCTCATTGTTTAACTGGCAATCCTCTTTCCAGCATTCAATTGGAGCAGAATAAACAGTGAATAGTCCAAAGCGGTCAATTTCACTCTTTATTTGATCAAGCTGATGGTCGCCAGCCGGCAATAATTCGCGGCGAATCTCTATACCATAAGCTCCGGCCTCAGCAATCAGTTTTACAAATGAGCTTTGACCATTTGTTGTCACTTCGCTGCTATCAAAAGCATTTAACGAGACAATCATGTTTTTCATCATTAAGATCCTTTCTAGATGAACATTATTCTAAACTGATTTAGTAAATCGGTTTAGTAAATCGATTTACCTGTATTATAAACCGAATGAAAGCGTTTTTGCAACCATATTTTTTAAAAAAAATGCCCAATGTACTATAATCATATTAACTAGCAAGAACTTAGGGTAGGTGATGAGATGACAAACATTAGAGATTTAGCCAAGATGGCTGGAGTTTCAGTAACCACTGTTTCAAGGGTCTTGAATGATCACCCCTATGTAAGTGAGGAAAAAAGGGAAAAGGTCTTAGCCGCCATTAAGGAAAGTAATTATCAGCCTAATATTAATGCGGTGCATTTAAGCATGGGCAAGACCTTTCTTATTGGTGTAGTCGTGCCCTTTATCGACCATCCATACTTTTCTCGCTTAATTAAGGGCATCGCTGCGGAAGCATTACGCCATAACTATAAACTGGTCCTATTTCAGACCAACTATGATGAGGATAAGGAACTTGAGGCCTTGCAAATGCTTAAACAAAAGCAAATTGATGGCTTAATTATTTGTTCAAGGATCTCCAGCTGGCCCATTATCGAAGAATATTTATCCTATGGCCCGATTACATTATGTGAAGATACCAGGGGCAGGAAAGTTCCCTCCACATTTGTAGACCACTATCAGGGTTTCATGACAGCCCTCGAGTACTTATACGAGAAAGGTCATCGTAAAGTCGGCTATTGCATCTACCGCAGCTCAGGTACAAATAGCAAAAATAGAGCTCTAGCCTATCAGCACTTTATTGAAAAATATCAGCTGTCTTACAATCCCGATTATATTATTAGTCACTGCCTCCATTTTGAAGATGGCGAAAAAGTAGTCGATAAAGTTCAACAAATGGCTAATCCCCCTTCCGCTTTGCTGGTAACAAGTGATGAAGTGGCAGCAGGAGTTGTCACCAGTGCGCGCAATCGCAACATTTCCATTCCGAATGATTTAGCCATTATTGGTTTTAACAATCAGCCAATTGCACAAATGATGCACATCACGACAATCGAAATCCCTCTTATGCAAATAGGTAAGAGACTATTTCTTCAAGGGATTTTCCAAAGTGACGAGCCTTTCTATCAAGAAGTGCCTATTACATTAATTAAACGAGGGACAGTATGACTTTATAAAGAATTCTCAAATATACTTGACCTGAAACGCGTTTCATAAAATATGCTATAGGTGCAAGACCATACAACATTTGTCGGCGTGATCAGATACCCGCTCGAGCGTAACGACAGTGTTGTATTCTACCGGAGGTGTATAAAATGAAACAACCAATTGTTTTTTTTGATATTGATGGAACTCTACTAGATGATAAAAAAGTATTACCAGAGTCCACAAAGAAAGCTGTACGTCAGCTTCAGGATAAAGGGATTCAAACCGTCATTGCCACAGGCCGTGTCCCAAAAATGTTCTATTGGATTCAAAAGGAACTAAATATTGATTCTTATGTATCCATGAATGGACAATATGTGGTGTACCAAGGAAAAGAGATATACTCCAATCCAATTAAACCTAGTGTCCTGCAATCCATGTCATCAATAACGGCTCTTAATGGTCATGCATTAGCGTTCTGTAGTCATGAGGATTATAAGGTTAGTGAGAGAGACCATCCGTTTATTGAAGCCAGTTTTGATTCATTGAAGATGCCCTATCCTGAAGTCGATAAAGAGTATTATAACGAATTGTCCATCTATCAAGGCCATTTATATTGCGGTGTAGAGGATGCTCAACAGTATATTGACCTTTTCCCAGATTTCAGTTTCATAAAGTGGCATAATGTTGCCTACGACATTCTCCCTCGTGGGGCATCAAAAGCAATTGGAATCCGTAGACTTCTAGAAGTGTTAGATATGGATGAAAAAAGTGCCTTTGCCTTTGGGGATGGATTAAATGACATTGAGATGTTGACTACGGTAGGTACAGGGGTAGCGATGGGGAATGCCGTGCCAGAAGCAAAAGCAGCTGCGGATATCATCACTACCTCTTGTTCTAAAAATGGAATCCTTAATGGACTTATTAAGGTTGGACTGTTGGAGGAAGGGCTTGCCGTTTAAGCGGAACAGCTTTAGAAATTGTTCGCATGGTGGGTGGTTTCTCTATGCGGACAGAGATGGTATGGACCGCCCTCTTTTGGTACTCATGGGTACACCATGTGGACAGCTCTCGCTTGGATTCTCCTCTTTTTGTCCTCATGAACGCTCCATGTGGACAGCTCTCGCTTGGATTCTCCTCTTTTTGTCCTCATGAACATTTCATGCGGACAGCTCTCGCTTGGATTCTCCTCTTTTTGTCCTCATGAACACTTCATGCGGACAGCTCTCGCCTGGATTCTCCTCTTTTTGTCCTAATGAACACTCCATGTGGACAGCTCTCGTTTGGATTCTCCTCTCTTTGTCCTCATGAACACTTCATGCGGACAGCTCTCGCCTGGATTCTCCTCTTTTTGTCCTCATGAACACTCCATGTGGACAGCTCTCGTTTGGATTCTCCTTTCTTTGTCCTCATGAACACTTCATGCGGATTGCGATGGCTTTGACTGCCCTCTTTTTGTCCTCATGGATGTTTCCTGCGAACTTAATCTGTATTCATATGTGTTCTTATTGTCCTTCAACAGCATATACAATCAAAAATATCTCACATATAAAAAATGCCTGATTTCCATATGGAAATCAGGCATTTAATTTAGTGGGCCTAAATGGACTCGAACCATCGACCTCACGCTTATCAGGCGTGCGCTCTAACCAGCTGAGCTATAGGCCCATAATTTAAATCAATGGAGCGGGTGATGGGAATCGAACCCACTACATCAGCTTGGAAGGCTGAGGTTTTACCAGTAAACTACACCCGCAATATAAAAATTTGGAGGCAACACCCGGATTTGAACCGGGGATAAAGGTTTTGCAGACCTCTGCCTTACCACTTGGCTATGCTGCCTTAAGAATGGCTGGGCTAGCTGGATTTGAACCAACGCATGTCGCAGTCAAAGTGCGATGCCTTACCGCTTGGCTATAGCCCAATAGTTTAAAAGAAAATGGGGCGACTGATGGGAATCGAACCCACGAATGCCTGAACCACAATCAGGTGCGTTAACCACTTCGCCACAATCGCCAAAATATATATATCAATAGCAGCTAAGCTACTAGTTTAAAAATGGCGGTCCGGACGGGACTCGAACCCGCGACCTCCTGCGTGACAGGCAGGCATTCTAACCAACTGAACTACCGGACCAAATTGCGGGGGCAGGATTTGAACCTACGACCTTCGGGTTATGAGCCCGACGAGCTACCAGACTGCTCCACCCCGCGATAATAGAAATTATTAAGTTTGGAATATGCCCATGTTTTGTTACTGACTGTCCCCATCTCAGTAAGCCTACTCAAGCAGCAGCTCGATGGGTACAACTCGCAGTTCTTTCATTGAAGCAACGCTCGTTGCTCCAGCCCGCGATAGTAAAAAATAAAGTAAATATGGAGGAGGAAGAGGGATTCGAACCCCCGCGCGGTATGACCCGCCTGTCGGTTTTCAAGACCGATCCCTTCAGCCAGACTTGGGTATTCCTCCGTAAAAAACAACTATATGGTAGCGGCGTCGGGGATTGAACCCCCGACCTGCATGACAGTAAGGCATTCTAACCAACTGAACTTCCGGACCAAATTGCGGGGGCAGGATTTGAACCTACGACCTTCGGGTTATGAGCCCGACGAGCTACCAGACTGCTCCACCCCGCGATAATTAGAAATTATTAAGTTTGGAGTATGCTCCATGTTTTGTTACTGACTGTCCCCATCTCAGTAAGCCTATTCAAGCAGCAGCTCGATGGGTACAACTCGCAGTTCTTTCATTGAAGCAACGCTCGTTGCTCCACCCCGCGATAGTAAAAATTATTAAGTTTGGAGTATGCTCCATGTTTTGTTACTGACTGTCCCCATCTCAGTAAGCCTACTCAAGCAGCAGCTCGATGGGTACAACTCGCAGTTCTTTCATTGAAGCAACGCTCGTTGCTCCACCCCGCGATAATAAGAAATAAAGTAAAAATGGAGGAGGAAGAGGGATTCGAACCCCCGCGCGGTTTAACCCGCCTGTCGGTTTTCAAGACCGATCCCTTCAGCCAGACTTGGGTATTCCTCCGTAAAAAACAATATGGTAGCGGCGGAGGGGATCGAACCCCCGACCTTACGGGTATGAACCGTACGCTCTAGCCAGCTGAGCTACACCGCCATAAACAATTATTAACCTTCGGCTGGTCGGGAAGACAGGATTCGAACCTGCGACCCCTTGGTCCCAAACCAAGTGCTCTACCAAGCTGAGCTACTTCCCGTTAAAGTGCGCCCTGAGAGATTCGAACTCCCGACCTTTTGATTCGTAGTC
>NZ_JAMBOH010000049.1 GCF_023715505.1 Neobacillus cucumis
ACTCACCCGTCCGCCGCTAACCAACAGGAGCAAGCTCCTATTGATTCGCTCGACTTGCATGTATTAGGCACGCCGCCAGCGTTCGTCCTGAGCCAGGATCAAACTCTCCATGAAAGTTGATTAGCTCCAAAAAGTTACGTTGGCTTAGTTTCTATAATAGAAACTAATATTATTGTTTGTTGACGTTTTTGTTTGTTTAGTTTTCAAAGAACAATCGAATAAGACAACTTTTAAATTATAGCATCTTTCAATCACTGTTGTCAAATGTTTTAAATTTAATTTCAAAATCTCGGTGACAACTTTCATATTATATTATGAATCTCAGCAATCTGTCAACAACTTTTTGTTATTTTAATATAATAGGTGCAAGAGTTTTTAAAACATATCAGCGCTGTTCTGTTAAGAAAATGAAAAATCTCCGTTTAAGGGTTATCTCCAAGCGCGGTATTTTTAAATGTCCACATTTTTATGTTGGAGAAAAATAGGCGAATGCGGTTTTTTTCATAAATTGTGAATAAGCCCTGTCCTTTTTTCATTGTGTGAATAGCGTAACAATGTAATAAAAAAATCATAAAGGAGTGAATTTATTGAACGGTGAATTTAGCCTTTCATTTGGCTCAGATAATCTAGGTCGCTATCTGCGCAGATATATTGGACAAGACCTTACTTTAAGAACTAAATCTGGCGACATCATTCAAGGGATATTAAGAAGAGTAACAACTGATGGCATTGTCAGTATTTTGGAATCAGCAATGGTTTCACCATTTATGGATGAGCTAGTAACTGTCCTGCGAATTGATGATATAGAATCTTTTTCTTTTAATTTACCAGGATAATAGTTAGGAACAAGGGGGAAATATAGATCTCTATTAAAACTTATATTTTCCCCTTTTAAGGAGTCCTTTTAAATGAAAATTTTACTGATTTCGTCAGGCTATTCAGGTATATACCCTTACTTCGAGAAAGCTATAGAAGATGCCTTCATTTTTTTTGACCATATAGTCACTAAAATACAATCAAAATATACTATAGAAGCAATCGAATTAATTAAGAATTTTAAACCCGATGTGATTATAACATTGGTGGGATTTAACATAGATGAAAAATTAATGGACTTTCTTAAAAAAATCAAATCACCTCGCTGTATTTGGCTAACAGAAGACCCCTTTTATATTGATATGTCCATTCATTTAGTAAGCGAATATGATTATATATTTACCATTGATATAGGAGCATTTGAGTATTATAAGAAAAAGTTCCCCCAAAAACACATTTACCATCTTCCACTAGGGACAGATCCTTTGCTATATTACGCCGAGCACAAAGAAGAATATTTATATGACGTATGTCTAGTTGGTTATCCATATCCGGAACGAATAAACCTCGTTAACCAGCTATTGGCACATACTCCATATTCCCTGATTCTAGTTGGCCCGTTTTGGAAAAAATTTATCAAAAACCATAAACATACGAGTAGATTAACGATAATCAATAGGTGGATGGAACCTGAAGCTGTAAGAAGCCTATTTAACCGTTCAAAAATTATCCTCAACCCCCATCGTACCTATAACTTTCATAAAAATAAAAACACCCTTGAAATTGAAAATAAAAGTATTAACAATCGCACCTTTGATATAGCAGCTTGCGGCGCATTTCAACTGCTTTCTAATAAACCTGACTTGCAGATGCATTTTGACATTACTCAAGAAATGGTCGTTTACTCTAGTTCTGAGGAATGTATTGAGTTAGTTAAACAGTTCATAAATGATGAAAACTCAAGAAATTTTTACCGAAGAAACGCTCAAAAAAGGGTGGCGGGAAATCACACCTTTACTCATCGAGTTGAATTTATCCTTAAACAATTGGAAGCTAATCAATTTCTTGACGGATCCGTTGAAAAATTTTACGAGTGAAAGAGGGAAGAAAATGTTTACTTTAGAAGGTAAAACCTTGTTGGTGACAGGCGGCACAGGTTCGTTTGGAAAAAAATTCATTAAGAAGGTTTTGGATTTAGATGTAAAAAAAGTAATTGTCTTTAGCCGGGATGAGTTAAAACAATATGAAATGGCCCAAGAATTTACAGATTCAAGGATTCGCTTCTTTATTGGGGATGTACGTGACAAAGAGAGATTATTTCGTGCTTTTGAAGGTGTAGATGTTGTCATCCACGCTGCCGCCTTAAAACAAGTCGGCATTTGTGAATATAATCCATTTGAAGCCATTAAGACCAATATTCACGGGGCACAAAATATTATTGAAGCCGCTATTGACAGGGGTGTTCAAAAAGTTATTGCCTTAAGTACTGATAAAGCAGCAAATCCAATCAACTTATATGGAGCAACAAAATTAGCATCAGATAAATTATTTGTTGCTGCGAACTCATATACTGGCATTAAGAACACTCGATTCGCTGTTGTTCGTTATGGAAATGTTGTCGGAAGCCGCGGAAGTGTGGTTCCCTTTTTTTTAAAGATGAAAGAAACAGGAACATTACCGATCACGGATGAACGAATGACTCGTTTCTGGATCACATTAGATCAAGGAGTTCAATTCGTTATTGATAATTTAAGCAGAATGAAGGGTGGAGAAATTTTCGTCCCCAAAATTCCAAGTATGAAAGTGACAGATTTGGCCAAGGCCATTGCACCAAATGCCAAAATGGAAATAATCGGTATCCGTCCCGGTGAAAAATTACATGAAACGATGATTACCGAGGACGATGCACGGCGGACCTTAGAATATGACACATATTATGTGATTCAACCGGAATTTCCGTGGTGGAGCAGAGAACAGGCAATGGACGGAAAACTTGTGCCAGAAGGCTTCATATATGTAAGTAATACGAATGACACATGGCTGTCCGTTGACGACTTGAAACGACTTGTAATAGATCAATAATCGACAAATTAGCAATGAGGAAGGAGGGTTATATTTTTGAATAACAAACCGATAAGAGATACCTATCTTCCGTATGGCAGACAATGGATCGACGATGATGACATTTCTGCAGTAATCAAGGTATTAAAAGGGGATTACCTGACTACTGGGCCCTATGTGTCCATTTTTGAACAGGAAGTAGCAAAATACGTTGGCGCATCGTATGCAGTAAGTTTCTCGAACGGAACGGCAGCATTACATGGTGCTTGTTTTGCCGCAGGAATCACTCAGGGTGATGAAGTGATTACGACCCCTTTAACATTTGCAGCAAGTGCAAACTGTATACTCTATCAGGGTGGTAAGCCCATCTTCGCTGATATCGATCCAAAAACCTACAATATAGATCCAACAGAAATCGAGAAAAAAATTACAACTAAAACAAAAGCAATTATTCCTGTTCATTTTACAGGACAGCCGGTTTCATTAGATGCAGTTAGGGAAATTGCCAAAAAGCATAACCTGATGGTTATTGAAGATGCAGCACATGCACTAGGAGCAGCCTATAAGCAAAAAATGATTGGTTCTATTAGTGATATGACCATGTTTAGCTTCCATCCTGTGAAGCATATTACATCAGGTGAAGGCGGCATCATTACAACCAATAATAAAGAGTATTATGAAAAGCTTTTACAATTCCGTTCTCATGGCATCACACGTGATCAGAACAGGCTAGTCCAAAATCATGGGACTTGGTATTATGAAATGCAATTTTTAGGTTATAACTATCGCATGACCGATATTCAAGCAGCCCTTGGTTCAAGCCAATTAAAAAAGATTGATAAATTTATAGATTTACGAAAAAAATATGCTTCCATGTATAATGAGGCATTTAACCATATAAGTGAACTATCGATTCCTTTCCAGGACGAAAACGGTCAATCGAGCTGGCATTTGTATATCATTCGCCTTCATTTAGAACAATTAACAGCCAGTCGTAAGGATATATTCGAGGCGTTACTCCAAGAAAATATTGGGGTCAATGTCCACTATATCCCTGTTCACCTAATGCCCTATTATCAAGGATTAGGATACAAATGCGGGGATTGTCCACATGCTGAAAAATTATATGAAGAAATCATTACTCTGCCTCTTTTTCCAGCTATGACCGAGGATGATATACGTGACGTTATCAAGGCTGTCACAACTGTGATATCCCGTTACTCTAAAAATTAGAAGGTGATTTTTTGAAGGTTGTTGCCATCATCCAAGCTAGAATGGGGTCAACAAGGTTACCGGGGAAAATAATGAAAAAGGTTTTAGGAAAACCATTGCTTGAATATCAGATTGAACGGGTGAAACGGTCCAGATTAATTAATCAAATTGTAATTGCCACCACGACGAAGGATCACGAGCAGCCGATAATTGATTTATGCACACGGCTCTCGGTTGACTATTACCGAGGTTCTGAGGACGATGTATTATCAAGGTATTTCGAAGCGGCTAATCACTATAAAGGTGAGGTAATTGTCCGCCTCACCTCTGATTGTCCGTTACTAGGCCCCGAGACCATTGATAAAATCATTACTAAGTTCCTAGAGAATCCAAACAGGTACGATTATGTCTCAAATACGATCGATCGAACCTATCCTCGTGGATTTGATGTGGAGGTATTCTCCATGGAGGCCTTAGAACAAGCAAATAGCGAAGCAACCAATGCAGCAGAGCGTGAACATGTCACTCCTTACATCTATCACCATCCTAACAAATTTAAGTTAGCAAATGTTAAACATAGAAATGATTTGAGCTCATTTCGTTTAACCGTAGATACTGAAGCTGATTTAGATTTAATTACCCGTGTGTTGACAGACTTTTACAGACAGAAAAAAACACAGTTTCAGTTAGAGGATATTATTCAATTGTTAGAGGAAAAACAGGGGTGGGCTTTGATCAATGCTCATATAGAACAAAAGAAGTTAATCCCCCCGAAAACTAAGCCGTCGGAATTAGAGGAATAAACGATGAATGTCTATATACGTGTTGATGCCTCAATCGAAATAGGTACTGGTCATGTTATGCGTTGTTTAACACTTGCTGAAAAATTGCAGGACCAAGGAGCGGATGTCCGTTTTATTTGCAGGGAACATAAAGGGCATTTAATTGACTTGATTGCTGCTAAAGGATATGAAGTATTAGTACTTAAGCGGCCTCGAGACCACGCCATGGCACCGAGTGTCAAAGGACACACTCAATGGCTTGGCGTTCCATTGAGTGTGGATGCAATTCAAACAAAGGAATTGTTAATGAATTGCTCCGTTGACCTATTAATTGTCGATCATTATGCCATTAACGAGGATTGGGAAGTCATCCTAAGAGATCAGGCAAAAAAAATCATGGTCATTGATGATTTAGCAGATCGAAAGCATGATTGTGATTTTTTATTAGATCAAAATTTCATTGAAGATTACAGGAACCGCTATGATTCCCTCGTACCATCCTATTGTAAAACATTTTTAGGACCCAGTTATGTCTTACTCCGACCAGAGTTTTATCATCAATTTAGGAAGCAGAGGCTGCGAAAAGGAGCGGTAAAAAGAATTTTTATTTTTTACGGCGGTATCGACCATACAAATGAAACAGGTAAGGCTCTCTCAGCTTTTTTAGCTTTGGGTCGTAATGACTTCGAGGTAGATGTGGTCGTCGGGCAATCTAACCTGTACAAAATGGAGATTGCTTCTATTTGTAACATGTATGAATACCTGCATTTTCATTGTCAAATTAACAACATGGCCGAATTAATGAACTTGGCCGATCTAGCAATCGGGGCAGGTGGTACCACTACATGGGAACGTTGTCTCCTTGGTTTGCCTTCTATCGTCGTCAGTATTGCTGAAAATCAGGAAGAAATTTGTAAAAGCCTTGCAAAAAAAGGTGTCATTACCTATTTAGGAAAAAAAGAAACGATCGAGCAGCCTTGTTTAACCCAGCACCTAAAGTGGTTAATTGAAAATGAATCAAAACGAACAGAAATGTCACTATTATCGTTTCAACTGATGAACGATACGATTGTAAGTCAGCAAATGATGATCAAAGAATTAATGGGATAAGGTGACGCTTATGGATTATTATTTAAGGGCATTGACGGAAAAGGACAGGGACATGATTTATGATTGGCGAAATTCGGAGTCGATTCGAGTAAATATGTTTAACGACCAGCCCATTCCCTATGAAGCTCATTGCCAGTGGTTTGATGCTGTACTAAAGAATGAAAGTCGTTTTTATCGACTGTTTCTTTACAAAGACAAGCCGTTAGGTCTTGTTTCTTTTAAGGAAATGAACCACCAGAATCAAACCTGTACATGGGGATTTTATATTGGGGAACCTGATGCACCTAAAGGTTCAGGTACCATTATGGGCGCCTTAGCCTTAGATTACGCCTTTTATCAATTAGACATGAGAAAAATCATTGGGATGGTGCTGTCATTTAATAAACGGAGTGAAAGGTTTCACCATAAATTAGGATTCTGTCAAGAAGGACTTTTTAAAAAGGAATGGAACAGAAATGGCCAGTTCATTGACATAATTAGATTGGCCTTATTTAAAGAAGACTGGGAGAAGCAGAAAGAAAAGCTGAACTTCCATTTTATTACAGAGGAGTGATCAAATGAAGGAAATCAATCTGGGAGGAAGAATGATTGGAATCAATCATCCTCCTTTTATTATTGCTGAAATGTCCGGGAACCATAATCAATCGCTTGAACGGGCATTAGAAATTGTAGAAGCTGCCGCGGAATCGGGGGCACATGCATTGAAAATTCAAACATATACCGCCGATACGATGACGTTGAATATTGATCATAAGGATTTTGCTATTGATGATCAGGAGAGTTTATGGAAAGGAAATAACCTCTACAAACTCTATCAACAAGCCTATACTCCATGGGAGTGGCATAAGCCAATTTTTGAAAAATGCCGGGAATTAGGACTCATTCCCTTTAGCACCCCCTTTGATGAAACCGCCGTTGACTTCCTCGAACAATTAAATACACCTTTTTATAAAATAGCTTCTTTTGAAAATAATCATATTCCACTCATCAAGAAGGTTGCTTCCACTGGAAAACCTATGATTATTTCCACCGGTATGGCGACGCTCGCTGAATTAGATGAAACCATTCAGGTCGCAAGAAAGGCCGGATGTGAAGATATCGTTTTGCTAAAGTGTACGAGTACGTACCCGGCTACACCTGAAAATACAAATTTAATCACCATTCCTCATATGAGGGACCTTTTTAACTGCCAGGTTGGTTTATCTGATCATACGATAGGAATTGGCGTGTCTGTAGCAAGTATAGCTCTTGGTGCCACTGTTATCGAAAAACATTTTACCACCTCCCGTGCGGATGGCGGTGTAGACTCTGCCTTTTCTATGGAACCTGCAGAGATGCATTCGTTAGTTGTCGACACCAAAAGAGCTTGGCAGGCTTTGGGTCAGGTCACTTACGGTCCCACTGAAAAGGAAAAGCAATCACTGAAATTTAGAAGGTCCATCTATATTACCAAAGACTTAAAGGCCGGTGACATATTGACCAGACAAAACCTAAATGTCATAAGACCAGGATATGGGTTGGCGCCTAAATACTACGAACAAATATTAGGCAAAAAGGTAAATAAAGAAATAAGGGCAGGCACTCCTGTTGATTGGGATATTCTATAAAAATTTATAATCAGCAAATATATCCTCAATAAGTGTGCCCTTTAGTAAAGAACAAAATCCTAATGCGACTTAAAACACGTCCCAAGGGAAGTTTATTCACTTGGGACATCCCTCGCCTTACGCACAGTACGATTGCAAATTGGACAGACAACTTCCACTTCTTCATTCTCTTTAAATTCATAATGACTTCTTCAACCACATATTCAGGAACTTCATCTTCTTTTCCACAGTCCAAACATTTAAAAATTGATTTTTATATCCTCGTCCAAACCAAGGGGATCCTCTTCTTCTAACCACTTTAGAAAACCTTTACTCCTATCATCCTGCTCGTTGTTTTTGGCCAAGGTTATACCTCCTGATATCTTTAATACACTCCACACTCTCCATTAAAACAAACAAAAACAGGTTTTGGTCCGCCTTCACAACCAAGACACTCATACCAAGCATACCCCAAATCGCTAGTTCCGCATCGAATCGCTTTTCCCCTGTTTTTTTATGTCTTGACGGTGGATTGTGGAAATAACTCTGAATACATCCTCCAATAACCATCAAAGTGATCCTATAAAATACGTTTGATAGTTCCACAGTTAAGCCTGGCACATATCAAAACCCCACGAATAATATATGAACATTTTACGAACGGTTATCCACAAGTCTAGAAATTTATAATTTCCTGGGTATGGCATAATGATTTTAGACACTAAAATGTCCTAGTGACTAAACGCAAGAAAAAACCTAAGCCGACTAATGATTCAAACAGCAGTTCTTAGGTTTTTTCCTATTCGCTATGCTATATATAATGGTTTTACTATCATGCGTTAAATTTAATTTGTCTTAATATCTCCGCTTTTACTATAATTTCTTCTCTATTGCTGATTAATCTTCTTAATAAAGCTAATAGTTCTTTACTAGATATATTATCTATAATCCAACCACATTTATAATTTTTAATTCGATCCGCTGGTGCTCCAATATTAAATGTAATAACTGGATATCCCGCTAGCAATGCCTCACTTGTTGTATAAGAATAGGTTTCTGGACAAATGGATGGATTGATAACTAATGCTATTTTATATTTTTCCAATAGCGATGGTAATTGTTCTGCCTGATACTTCCCGGTTATTTCAAGTTTACCGTCCTTACTTATATGTGGATGATAGTGTAAATTAGTATAACCAATCACTTTAATATTAATCGGCAGATTTTCTTTTATAATTAGGTCGTGTAATTCGTAGATAATCTTTGAGCCTTTTTCAAACCCAAGAGCCCCTATAAAGGCTATATTTAATTGCCTCATAGATAAAAATTCTTCCCTAAATGTATTCTTTATTGAATACTCAATAGAGTGCTCTCTTACTTCTACGTTAAGTCCAGGATAATATTTTACCATGATGTCTTTAGTATTATCGCTAGGAGCAAATACTTTAGTTGCATTCATTAAGAAAGAATGATAATTATCTCTCCAATCTTTTATACTTATATATTGTTTTTTATTTATATTTTGAATGCAAGCCTGACAAATTTTTATATCTGTTTCTGCACCGCAATATTTTTTATTTTGATTAATTAAATTATAGCTCGGACAAACACTATAAAAGTCATGAACAAAAAAATAATAAGGTACGCTTGACTTTTGTACTAATAGGAACATTTTGTCAAGGGGAAAACCTAATAAATGGTTAATGAATATTTCCTCTATTAAAAATGTTCTTAATAAATACTGAAAATTTATTTCATTTAGCAAATTTAAATCAAGTGGATATTGAATAGGTTCATCATGATTATGATCAATTAAGACTAAATGATTTTTTTGAGGCTTTAACGTATATACTCGTTGCTCCTTACCAATTTTTTTAATGTAATTGCTCTCGTATACTTCGGTACCACCACCGAGATTATGGTTAACAAGTAATACCCCTTTTTTGTCAGATGAGCTATTAGCAGCCAAAATACTTCTCATAAAATCTCGTATATTTTTTGCGGGGTCTAAGGCAATAAATTGTTGTACTATTCTGTTGTAATTGGGGTAACGGGCAAGTAATTTCTTTAAATTAGCTGTCATCAATTCTTTCTTAGCATCATCTTTTATCCCATTAAAACTTGCACCATGCTTATGGAAAACAAAAATATTTGGCATTAATATATGTTTGTAACCTTTATTGGAAGCCCTCAAACACCAATCGTTTTCTTCACCATATCCCTTTCCAAAAACATCATCATCAAATATTCCGATTTGATTCAAAATATTGCGATTCAATACCATACAGAAGCCGACAGCTGTTGGAATTTCTATGCCTTTATTAATGGAATACTTAGAAAAGAAGTAATCAATTTCTTCTACACTCATATTGTATGGGATTGGATTATCTTCATTAAATACTGGAAACGAACAAATGGTCGCACTGTTCGAAAAAGGAGTAACAGAAGCCACCGTATCATTTATTAATATTGGATAAATTAAACGGCGGAAACAATCAGGAGGAATTTCAGTATCACTATTTAACACGATGGAATGATTGGTTGACAAAAGCAACCCTCTATTAACACTTTGAACAAATCCAAGATTAGTATCGTTGTGAATGACTACTAATTTATTTAAATTTTCAGGCAAATTTATAGCCTTTAAATTTTCTAGCATGGAAAAGATTCGTACATCTGAACTTGCGTCATTTATGAGATATAAATTATAGGTAATGTTTGACTGATTTAGTACAGTCTCAATACATTTTTTTGTAAGTTCATATGCATTATAAATAGGGATGATTACATCTATTTGAATGTCTTGAAATAATTCTTCTTTTACATTAATATAGTTTATCTTATTAAAGGATTGTAAACTATATTGGTTGAGAACATTATCTTGTAAAAAAGATGGGTCAACAGATAGAGGGTTTAATTGTGAAGGAGGTTTTACTACAAAGGTTTGTTTTTGATAGTTCAAATATAAAGATAATCCTGGTTCGTTACCCCTTAATTCATTTTTCATAAATGATTTTACTGCACCATGTGTTTTTGGGTAATTCCATATCCGTACATCATTTATCTTCCCTTCAAAATAACCATTTGGATCCAATCCCCCAATTTTCCCAGAAGCAAAAACTTTTTTCTTTGAACTAGTTATTCCTTTAATTTTATACTGTCCATTAACATATAACCTTGGTGTATTATTTTCAAAAACAATTGCAATATGTGTCCAACCTTTTATTTCAATTTTATAGGTGAGTAATACTGACAAGTAATTTTGGGATAGTTCGTATACTGCTACTCCATTCCTTCCGACTGATACACCAGTCCCTGCTTCATTTTCTTGATTAAGTTCTGGATTTCCAGGACCGATGACATATTGTTGTTGAAGAATATCAGTTATATTTTTTTTATAATGCTTGGTCAGATCTATTTCTTTTTGGGGTTCAACCCAAAATTCATAAGTGAAATCATTCTTGATATTTTTAAACAAGTTCTTTGTGGTAACAATTTCATTTCCTTGAAAGTTCAAGTATCCCTGTGCCAAATTAATTCACCTCGATTATTTAACTAGTTATCACAGGTTTATCTCAAATAAGTCTGGGGCTATTACCTTTACAGATGCTTGGTGATTCTTTTTTTCTATTTTGTTTAAGTTGTTGAAAAAGGCTTTTATCCCTTCTGCAGTAATCAGTGTATGTTCTCCCTTGATATTAGAGAGTGCTTCTACTGTTGATTCATCAAACGAGTTTTGTTGTTTTAGATTAATAGTATTCAATAATCGGATAATATTCTCATGAGCATAGTTTTCATCAGTTGCTTCGTAATAATTTAATAATAAATTTTTGGGTTTACTCATGCCCCCCTGTACTGAAGAGTCAATAAAGTTAAAAATATCATTAGTATGAACAGCTTGATAAGAGAGGGCATTAGGTAAAAAGGATAGCTCTTTTTCATAATTCATTGGCAAATAAGCAGCAACTGGTTTATCAAGCAGGTAAGCCTCAACACCTGTTGTACAGCGATTATGAATAACTGCTTTTGATGCCAGAATCCACATGACAACATTCCCTTCATTAATAATGAATACATTCTTACAATTTGCCAATTCTTGACGATAAATTTCCAAACCTTCATGAAGATGGGGTCGAACCACTATGTTCAGGTGGGGATATTTCAAACTCAACTCTTTAACTAAATTAATAAAAAGTTCACAGAGTCTCTTTAAATACTGTTCATGGGGTAATAAGCCCCTAATAAAGTGATTGTATTGCGTAAATCTAGTGTTAACCAGAATATATTCACCATACTTTTGTTTGATATCTTTGACGTGTTCATCATAAATAGGACGAAATTTACTTTGTAGTAGATCAAATCTTGGATGCCCAGTTACATGAATTTTATCCTTAAATTCTGGAAAATTGTTTTCTATCATTTGTTTTTGCTTGTTACCCCAACAATAAACATGTTCAAGAATATTAATATATGCTTCATCTTTGCCAAGACGGTCATAGATAACATTATTTTGAAAGATTCCTTCTTCTTCATCTAGTTCCACTAGCGTATATCCCATTTCTTTTGCGTCAGCCATGAGTTGTTTTCTTGGATCACCAAATGGTGTCCCTTTAGAGAAAATGATACCTTTAGGGAATAAATGTAAATGTGAGAAAATAGGTGTGTGGGTGCCTAAAATGACAGTATAATTTTGCTGGATTGCATAATAAGCTAATAGTAATTTAGCATCTAACTCCCGCATTTTTGCTTCTATTGGTAAGTATAAAAATTTTTTCATCGTAAAAAACCGCCCTTTCATTTATAAAATCCTAGTTGTCCACCCCAAAGGTGTGCAACATAGACTCGGCTTAGTATCCTATTACGTAGCTTTTTGTATATCCTTTTTTTCAAAGTAATGTTTATTTGCTGCATACAAAGCTTCATGTGTTCCTGCATCTAGCCACCAACTCTTTAAAATATCATATTTTAATTCCTTTCTATTAATATAGAGATTATTTATATCAGTAATCTCCTTTTCTCCCCTGCTCGATGGTTTTATTAAATCAATTAAATCAAATACCTCTTTGTTATAAAAATAGATTCCTGTTACACAAAAATTCGACGTAGGATTTTTAGGCTTTTCAACGATAGAGATAATAGTATGATTTACTTCATCTAACAATGCTACTCCATATCGTTCCGGGTCCTTCACTTCTTTTAACAGTACTTTTGCACCTTGAGGTTGAGTTTTAAAGTTATCAATATATGGTCTTAAATCATCGTCAAACAGATTGTCCCCTAACAAAACAATACATTGGTCTTCTACAAAATTCTTAGCGGAGGCTAAGGCATCAGCAATACCTCCTCCTTTTTCACTCTGGATGGTGTAGAACAACTTAACGCCCAATTCCTCACCACGGCCTAGAATCTCTTGGAATGAACGAAGATGTTGGTTATTCGTAACAATAAGAATATCCGTAATCCCCGCCTCTTTTAACTTATTTATTGGCCAGTAGATCATTGGGTGACCTCCTACAGGGAGCAAATGCTTGTTCAATAATTTGGTAAAAGGCTCCAACCGAGTACCTTTTCCTCCGGCTAATATAATACCTTTCATCTTTTCATTCCCTTCTATCTTTATCTCTCTTTCAGGTTATGAAAAAGACTGAAAAATGGTACAACTTTACGGTTTATCCATAAAAAATAGTCCTTTATGCCTGCTCAGACAACAACAATTTGTAAAATAGAACTATTTTCTTTCAATAAGGGGCTTCCACCACCATTTGTTTTTCTTATACCAATCAATCGTTTGGGAAATTCCTGTATCAAAAGTGTAGGTTGGTTTCCAGCCTAACGTCTCTAATTTAGCGGGATCAATCGCATAGCGTTTATCATGACCTAAACGGTCTGGTACAAATTCAATGAGATCCTCTGATTTTCCTAAAGAATGTATAATAGTTTTAACGACTTGTAAGTTCGTTCTCTCATTCCGGCCGCCCACATTATAAACTTCACCATTCACACCATTATGCAAAACAAGATCAATCGCTGCACAGTGATCTAGGACATGTAACCAGTCTCGGATATTTTTCCCGTCCCCATATACCGGTACCTTTTCGTCATTTAACACACGTGAAATAGTTAAGGGGATCAATTTCTCTGGAAAATGAAAAGGGCCATAGTTATTTGAACAACGTGTAATATTTATTGGAAGACCAAATGTTTCGTAATAGGCCCGAACCAATAGATCTGAAGCAGCCTTACTTGCACTATATGGACTATTGGGCTGTAATGGAGTCTCTTCCGTGAAGAAAGTGTTTGGATCAAAACTTAATTCACCGTATACTTCATCCGTTGAAACATGGATGAATTTTTTGACTCCTATTTGTTTCGCGGCATCTAAGAGAACCTGTGTCCCTAAAACATTGGTACGAACGAATCGTTCAGGATCTGTGATTGAACGATCCACATGACTTTCTGCAGCAAAATGAACCACATAGTCAAAGGTCTCTTTTTCAAAAAGCGTCATAATGGTCTGACGATCGGTAATATCGGCTTTAACAAAATGATAGTTTTCTCTCTTGCCAATCTGACGATGCTTTGTTAAATCACCGACATACGTCAGCAAATCCAAATTATATATAGAATATTGGGGATATTTATTAATCATGTACTGAACAAAGTTTCCACCAATGAACCCTGCTCCACCGGTTATAAGCAGTTTATTCGTTTGCATTGTTTCACCTCAAGATTGATTCTTTAAAAAATGTTTTAATGATTCCTGCCATGGCGGTAATGCTTTAAAACCATTATCTATGATCTTTTTCTTTGACAGACGGGAATTTTTCGGACGTTTCGCCCTTGTTGGGTATTCTTCTGTCGTAATAGAATTCACCTTCACCTTTTTCCCTGTTATCCGAAATATTTCTTTGGCAAATTCGGCCCAACTGCAAAAACCTTCGTTTGTTGCATGGTAGATTCCATATTTGTCTGTTTGAATCATATCTATGACTAACCTTGCGGCATGGAATGTATAAGTGGGGGAACCAACTTGATCGGCCACCACATTAATTTCATCATAGTGTTCAGCTAATCGCAGCATCGTTTTGACAAAATTATTTCCATTTATTCCAAATACCCATGATATCCGGACAATGAACCATTCGGTTAAATGAGACTGAACTATTTTTTCTCCTTCATATTTTGTCAATCCATAATACCCGACTGGATTAGGTGGATCTGTTTCCACAAACGGCTTATCCCCCAATCCATCAAAAACATAATCCGTACTGATATACATAAATTTTGCGTTTATTTCTTGTGCAGCTTTTGCTAAATACCTTGTCCCTTCAACATTCACCTTCCAGCAGTTTTCTTTATCATCTTCTGCTTTATCTACCGCTGTATAGGCACCACAATGAATAATGGCATCAGGCCTCAAAGATTTTACATACTGATCAACTAAACGTTCATCGGTAATATTTAAATCTTTTGAACCGACGCCAATCATCTCGAATCCACGTTCCAACCCATTTTGGACTACATCATAACCAAGTTGTCCTGTATACCCTGTTACTAGTATTTTTATTGTTTCATTCACCATAAATAAAATTACTCTCCATTTCCGAAAGGCATGGTGAATTTTGATCTTTCTTTGATAGAACAGGAGGACCATCCAGAGGCCACTCAATACCTATCGCGGGATCATTCCAGATAATTCCACGATCAAACTCCGGTGCATAAAATTGATCGACCTTGTATTGTACTTCCGTGTTATCTGTTAATGTAAGAAATCCATGAGCAAATCCGCTTGGAATAAATAATTGTTTTTTGTTTTCAGCACTCAGTTCAATACCGAACCACTTACCGAATGTAGGGCTTCCCTTTTGTATATCGACGGCCACATCAAATATGGCTCCACTCGTGCAACGGACGAGCTTTGCCTGTGCTTTCGGCTTTAATTGATAATGTAATCCCCGTAACGTTCCCTTAGAAGCGGAAAAGGAATGGTTATCCTGGAGAAAACAAATAGAAATTCCTGCTTTTTTAAACCAATGATCGCTGTAGGTTTCCATAAACCAGCCACGATGATCACCATAGACAATCGGTTCGATGATTTTGACTCCCGGTAATGAAGTTTCTGTTATTTTCAAATTTTACCACCTCCTATTACCTTATGCTCTGTGTTCGCATTTTGACCAACCTATTTTTGAACCGCTTTTTGTTAGATTTATAGTATCTTTCTGTACGTGGAGGAGTTACAACTAATTAAGAAAAGCGCAAGGCGCCCGCCTATCGGCGACAAGCACAAGACGAGCCGGCCGAAAGGTTGTTCTTTAACCTTTTGGCCGGATTGGCTTGTGACCTCGAGCCGATGGCGCCTGGAGCTGGACAATTCTCGAAGTCAAAATTTATACTTTCTTATCTCTGAACAAAAGCGCAAGTCCCTTGAAAAGCCCCGACAAGCATAAGACGCTCAGGGAAAGAAGGCGTTCTTTGCCTTCATTCCCTGAGTGGCTGTAGACGATCGAGGGGCTAGGCGCAGCTGCTGGACAATTCTCAAGGTTGAAAATTTTATTAAAAAGTAAAAATAGGCCCCTTTTTCTTCAGGGACCTGTTTCAATGAGCCGTTAAATCCATCCTTTTTTCTTGGCAATACCGGCGGCTTCGGTTCTGTTTTTGGTGTTGAGTTTGTGGATGATTTGTTTTTTGAATATAGGTACAAAGACTAGGTAGGGTTGTGACGTGTAAGGGTTTTTTTCACAGGTTATTAACATATTGGGTGAGGCTATCCACAGTTACGTGTAAGATATCAACAATTTACCACCATTTATTCACAGTTTATGTGGATATCTTCTGAATATTTAGTGGTTTCTCAACAGTGTAGTTTGTTGTCCACAATCAAAGCTGAATTATCCACTAAATCCACAGTTTTATCCACATTTCCAAGGTATCTATCCACATTTCACTATGATTTGTCCACAAAAAAACCTAGATATCAATCTAGGCCTTTTTCACTCACTTTGTTGTTGTTCATCTGGGCTTGCTGATCCGTTAGTTTGTTCAACAATTTCCCTTAGTTCACCAGTATCACCTTTCGCGTTAATAATTTCGAAGATTTGATTAAGACCTTGACTTGTTTCATCATTATTCTTTTTCATGTAGTTCTCTCCTTTTTATGACTATTTTTCTGTTTTGAGAAGTGTCGAAAACATTCTTATTCACCTTGACAATTTTCTTCTATTTTTACTATTAGTATTTGCTATTCTTTAAAGAAATACTAGATAGGGGGAAAAATTAATGTACTTTGAATCATTATTAGATGCCGTACTAGGGGAACGACAAATATTCCATATCATTGAATGCCCTGTCTGTGGTCTTGAAGAAATATATTACGAGCATAGCGTGACAAAGAGATTAATTGGCCGTGCCTGCCGCAATTGTAACTTTGTTCAAAGGTTTGAAAAAGTAGAAAAGCCTAGGATTGGATCCTAGGCTTCACTACTTCAATCATTTTTATTGTTACATTTTTAAGCCAATTTCGACTGCTTTACTGTTGTGGTATAGTGCTTTGACTTTTAGCTTCATTCTAAGCTCCTCGTTCAGGCAATCCTGCTGCAACAGTTGATGGTGCCGATGCTGGAATAAATGGTAGTAGTATTTGATTTTAATTAATAGTTTTAACACATGAAAACCTCCTCAATTGTTGTTTGCATAAACCGCAGGAGTTTGTCGTGTTCGGTAACTGGCGAGCATCGTTTAGAAAAACCTTAGCCCCTGTAGTTTTGCGTCACCATTTTTCAATGATTTTGCCGTTTCGTACGATTTATGTGCTTACAAAAACTATAAGGAACGGATTTAGAAAATAAAAGAGGCTTTGGTCCCATCATTCCGTATCGCCTTCAAAGACGTTGCTTGAGTGGTTGTAGACGTTTTAAAGTCTTTCATTGTGTCCATGATAGTAAGGAAGTGAATTTGTTAAAAAAGGACGTTAACTATGACAAAACTACCTTTAATGATGGTTCTTACGATGGTAATTGGATTCCCGCTTGCTGGCTGCTCATTGAAACAGAATTTTGTGGAAAGTCAGCCGACTTCTCCCAGTAATAATGTGATGAATGAGAAGAACTTAAGCAATAAGAAGAGTATTGAGGTTGTCGCCAATCCCTCAGCCATACCGGTCCTAGTTAATAAGTATAATAAGCTTCCCGATAGTTATAAACCGAGTGATTTAGTTGCCCCTGACATCCCATTTATTTTTAAAGAGAGAGTGGAAAAACGGATGATGCGAAGCAGCGCGGCTCGAGCCATTGAAAAATTGTTTGCGGGGGCGAAAGAAGATGGAGTCAGACTCCTTGGTGTTTCTGCCTATCGTTCCCATGCAGCCCAAACCGCTTTGTTCAATCACTATGTAAGTGTTGATGGGGTTAAAGCAGCAAAGACTTATAGTGCTGTGCCAGGTACCAGCGAGCATGAGACAGGCCTTGCTATTGATGTAACAGGAGGCGACGGAAAATGTGCGGCCGAGGATTGTTTTGCAGGGACTGCTGCGGCCAAGTGGCTGGAGAAACATGCAGATGAGTTTGGCTTTATCATCCGCTATCCAAAAGGAAAAGACAGTATTACAGGCTACCAATATGAACCATGGCATCTGCGCTATGTCGGCAAAACAGCCGCACAGGAAATCACGAGCCGGAAAATCACTCTTGAAGAATATCAAGAAACCATCCAGGTAAATAAATAACACTTTCGGTGCCTGTCACCATTTGTAATACCGTGGTAGGGGTAATGGTGACAGCCACCATTTCTAATCTCAGTATAATAGAAAACGGGGGTTCCGCTGTGTTTCGTTTTGCAGCGGGACCCCCGTTTTTCTTATCTGTAGAGTGTTATTCTTAGTGTTATTTGTTATTCCCTTTTATTTCTAATAATTTTACGCGCAGGTCGTTTTCCATGTTGGCGAGTTCTTGTTCGGCGAGCCGGCGTTTGTGGCGGCCTTCTTCTTGGATTCGCATGGTTTCTTCTAATGTTGAAATTAAGCTTTCCTGGGTTTTCTTTAATGTTTCGATATCAACGAGGCCGCGTTCATTTTCTTTTGCCGTTTCAATGGTATTAGTTTTTAACATTTCTGCATTTTTTAATAGAAGCTCATTGGTGGTCTTCGAAACCTGCTTTTGCGCTTCCACTGCATGCCGCTGCCTGATTAAGGTTAACGCAATGGCTACTTGATTTTTCCATAAAGGAATCGCGGTCATAATCGATGATTGGATTTTTTCTACCAAGGCTTGGTTCGTATTTTGAATCAACCGAATTTGCGGCGCACTTTGTATCGTGATTTCCCGGCTTAATTTCAAGTCATGAAGCCGCTTGTCTAATCGGTCCGCAAATTGAATCATATCATTGACCTCCTGAAACTTCATTTGGTCGTTGGTCGCTTCAGCTTCTTTTTTCAACTGCGGGATGATCTTTGTCTCCATTTCTTCGAGCTTGATTTCGCCGGCTGCGATATAAATATTAAGGGCATGAAAATATTCTTTATTGGTTTCATAAAGCTGTTCAAGCAATTTAATATCAGATAAAAGTAAGTTTTTACTGCGATCTAGCTTCACACTAATCCGGTCAATTTGCGCACCTGTTTTTTGGTATTTGGAAAGAACCTCTTGGATGGAGCCCGATATTTTTCCAAACATGCGGGCAAATAAGGAGGGCTTCCCATCCTTTAATTCATCCGGATTGACCTCATTTAACCTTTTCATCAAATCATTAATGATTTCGCCTATTTCCCCAACATCCTGTTTCTGTACATGCTCGAGCATCGTATGCGAGAATGATAACAGCTTTCCTTGGGCTTGGGTTCCGTAAGAAATCATCGCCTGGTGATTTGTCGGATCAATTTGCTCGGCCAGCTGGTAGGCCTTGGCCCTATTTTCCTCAGGAATCACATCAATCAATTTAACAGGCCTTGCTTCACTTTTTGACGGTGTCTGCTTTTTCGCAAGATCAAATGGTTCGGTCTCACCAAAAGGATTGGCGAGAATATCCTCTAACAAATCCCCTGATTTAGGGATTGGATTCTGTTCACTCATTTTAGCCACCTATTTTCTTCAGGAAATTTAAGTTCTTTTTTCTTTTGAATCGTGTGTTTTGCAACATCTATTTCGAAATTCAACGTATCGATATCATCCGAAATAACCCGATATAAATCCTCTTCAACTACTTTAGATAATTCATTTAGTGTTTTTCGAGTTTCAATGAGGGATTGGCCCATCTCGCTATTTTGTTTGGGCTGCGAAGAAAGGAAACTATATTTTTCTGTCAGCTCAACGAGTGAATCAAGATGGGAAAAATAAAATTCTTCCGCCTGGTAGAATCGCCTCGGCTCTTTCGTTGTCATCTTGTGTATTTTTTTGGTGATTCTGTTTATGTCAATTCGCTGCTTTACAGAATAAATATCACGAATCTTAAAGATGCTTTTATTCAAACGTTTCATTTTTAGCTTTGCTTCTTTTAGGTTCTTCTTAATATAGCGGTATTCCTTCCTCGTCAGCTGATGCTTTTTTAAATAACTGGTGTTTTGAAATAACGACAGAATCACATGGGTAAGAACCCCGCAAAGGATCGCAAACAAGGTGGATGACCAGAATGTGAAATCGAGCGGAATGTAACAGACAAGCCATGTAATGATAGTGACGGGAACCGCCACAAACGAGCGAATTAGGAATGCAACAATTGGGTTCATAGTGGATCGACTCCTGACTTAATAATCCTTTATATAGATACGAAATCACTAGTGTTGCATTAAAAATGTCGTAATTTTCAGTTTAGTCATCTTTCTTATTTAGAGCCAAAAAAGTAAATACCCAATCAAAGGTGGCTCCATCCATTTGGAAATTTATTTACAATTAGACCT
>NZ_JAMBOH010000005.1 GCF_023715505.1 Neobacillus cucumis
TTTGATGACTTGTAATTTAAACTCTTTGGAATGTTTTGTGCGTTTCATGATGTCAACCTCCTTGGTACATTAAGCAGTATAATAAATTTTACTCTTACTGTCCAAGTTCATTTTGGGGCTAATAAGACAGCATCTAGTTCAAACAAGAAATTTTTCTTCATATTTTGTAAATCTGACATCTTTTCTTTTTCGCTTGGCTTCGTTTTTAATCCTGGTTCTATGGAGCCAAACAGCTTTAATCGCTCACTCTTTGGGGGAAGTTTAAAATCTTTCATACATACTCCTTTATAATTCAATAAGCAATATATAACTATTAAATTATTACCATTTTAATAACTCTCCATTTTGGAGTCTTTACGTATTTCTCTGACTACATGGGATATCTCTGGTATAATGAGTTTTTCCATAGCTAGTTTGACTGCCCCACTAGATCCTGGCATGGAAAAAATAGCAGTATTATAAGCTACACCGGCAATGGCTCTGCTTAAAATCGCTGCAGAACCAATATCCTCTAAATAACTAAGCATTCGGAATATCTCCCCAAATCCTGTCAGTTCCTTTTCTAATAAACTTTGAACAACCTCCACTGTAACATCACGACTTGCAATACCTGTTCCACCATTTATTAGGACAACATCAATCTCTTTATCAAGACATCCCTTTTTAATTGCTTCTTCAATTACCTCAAAATCATCTGTAATGATTTCATAATCATGTATTATATGAGAATTTTCTTCTAACAACCTGATAATTAAGTTTCCACTTTTATCTGTATCGTTCGTCCGTGTGTCACTGACTGTGATGACTTTGCAATTTACTTTTTTAGGCGATTCTTGCTTATGCTGCTCAACACCCATTATCTTTCCCTCCTTTTGATTACTTTTATCTACATTATTTCTTTTCATATTAGAGAACTAATCTCACATTAAACCCAAAAATAGAGAGAAGAATTTAATCAAATTCTTTAAACTTGTAGTTGTACCTCGAATTTAATTCTACAGATTCTTCATCTAAATAGACTCTGCTTTCAGTGGTCCTGTTTTGACAACAGTATTTTCCCATATAGGGAGTCGTTTCTTGATCTAAAGTAGCTAGGACCAACTGACAGATACGCATTCCTGCTTTTAATTCGATTGGAACACGGTTAGCATTATAAAGTTCTAAAGTGATATGCCCTTCAAAACCTGGGTCCACCCATCCAGCATTTTGAATAAACAGGCCTAATCTTCCAATGGAGCTTCTTCCTTCTACAAAAGCGGTCATATTATTAGGTAAGCGGATCCACTCAAGGGCAGATCCTAATACGAAGGATTGAGGTGGTATAATAATCGTATCTCTACAAAATTCTTTATAGTAGGCGGGTTTGTCAATGTTAATAAGTGGAACAACCTTTTCATCCACTGTTAAAAAATGATTGGATAACCTTAAATCAACAGAAGCAGGCTGTAGTTGCAACTGTGATAAAGGATCAATTATTAGCTCCTTCTCTTTTAACTTCTTCAAAATGGTCTTATCAGAAAGAATCACACTCTAACCTCCTATCCTATTCTATTTGCTTTTGCCCAAAATGCTTAGGTTAGTAGAATTCTATTATTCTATGAAGAAGTACTATTAGTGTATTGTTCCCTTTAAAGTGATTCTAAAAAGTATGCGCCTTTGTCGAATAAAGGCGCACAAGGGATAAAACGTTATATCCTAATTACGTAAATCTTTTTTATTTTGTTTCGCGATGTAATGAATGTCTTTTTAAACGAGGGCAATACTTCTTTAATTCCAATCGATCTGGATGTGTTCGTTTATTTTTGGTTGTAATGTAATTTCGATCACCTGTTTCTGTACATGCTAACGTAATTTTTACTCTCATATTAAATTCCTCCTAATTTTGTTTTATGCTTCCACAAATTGCGGTAGTGGATCTTTAAATGTAGACCACTCTATCGTTAGTTCTTCTTCGGTTAACAAACAGTTATCAAGAGTTTTTTCAATCTCTTTCTGGTTCATATCGATTCCAATCATAACAAGCTCTGTTAATCGATCACCATAAACTTCATCCCATCTATCCAATAATTCAGGGTCTTCCTGAAAAATCTCTTGTTGTTCCTCTTTAGGATAGGCTGCAATCCACTCTCCAGCCCCTTGAAATGTGATGGACGGGCCAGCTTGTGACAGCAATGCTACTGTATTATTGCGGGATGCCAGCCATATGAAGCCTTTTGCCCGAACAACTTCCACTGGCCACTCTTCTAACCAGTTCATTAATCTTTCCGGATGAAAAGGAAGGCGTCTGCGATAAACGAGAGATGTGATTCCATACTCCTCTGTTTCCGGTATATGTTCATTATTTAATTCTTTTATCCAGCCGGCACCTTGGCTTGCTTTATCAAAATCAAATCGTTCTGTATCTAACACTTGTTCCAGTGGAACTCTGGAATGATCTGTTTCAATAATGCAAGCGTCCGGATTTAGTTTTTGAAGGACTGACTTTAATTCACGTCTATCTTCTTTTTCTATCAAGTCCACTTTATTTAATAAAATAACGTTGGCAAACTCGATTTGGTCAATTAACAAATCGACTACTTCCCTTGTATCGCTTTCATCAGTCCCTTGTTTCCGATCAAGCAGGCTTTCACCGGAGGAAAAATCATGCCAGAAACGATTCGCGTCAACCACAGTCACCATCGTATCCAGTCTGCAAAAAGCCGATAAATCAATTCCTAAATTTTCATCAACGTAGGTAAACGTCTGGGCAACGGGGATTGGCTCACTAATGCCGGTTGATTCAATCACAATGTAATCAATGTCTCCTAGAGAAGCAAGCTTCTCCACTTCTTTGATTAAATCTTCCCTCAGCGTGCAGCAAATACATCCATTCTGCATTTCCACCAGTTTCTCTTCCGTACGCGAAAAGCCTCCCTGCTTTACTAAAGATGCATCAATATTGACTTCACTCATATCATTAACAATCACAGCAACCTTTTTATTTTCCCGATTAGCTAAAATGTGATTTAATAATGTTGTTTTTCCTGCTCCTAAATATCCACTTAATACGGTTACTGGTATTTTCTTCACTTTTATTTCTCCTCTTTAAACCTGAATGATTACGATTTAGATGATATACCTTTACACCTAATCTTATGATTTTTTCTTTCCATACGAAATTAAGATAACGAAAATTGGGAAGCATAGGAGTCTTGAATAGTCATAATGTCTATATCTTTCCCAATTAACACCATACAAGGATCTAATGTAATTTTTAGCGGAAAATCCCCTATGTGAACTTGATTCGAACTGTATTGAAATGGATACAATCCCGGTTTATCTTGCAAGTATATGTATCCTTTTCCACGCATAATCCCTTCTGGCAATGATTTTAACCATTTCTTTAGTTGTCTTTTTGTAACAGAAGGCACATCTTGAAATGTTATGGTTTTAATGCTGGTGTGCTGTACATGATCATGATGGTGTTTATGGTGATTACAAGAAGAATGAAGGGAATCCCCACAACAATTTGTTTGATGTTGATGTGAAAAAACAGTCGTGTTCGATCGTTTTTGTAATAATTGTATAAGATCAACATTTCCATATGAAGTTTTAATTACCGGTGTATTGGTATCTAGCAACTTACTTATTTTCACTTCAATTTTTTGTAATTGTTTTTCTTTCACAAGATCAACTTTATTGAGAACAACCACTGTTGCCCCCTTAATTTGGTTTTTAAGCAAATCACGAATGGTTTTCGAAGTAAATATATCTTGATTATCTAAGTATGCATTTGCATCAATCATACTAATGACGGATTGTATGTCAAAAGAATTCACAAAAGGGGGACTGGCGATTACTTCTACGATCTCTAACGGATTGGCAACGCCTGTTCCTTCAACAAATAATACATCTATCGGTTTTTCCATGTGTGCCTCTACCAGAGTTGTTAAGGTAGCTTTTAAATCTTCTTGAATGGAACAACAGATACATCCATCCAATAACTCAAATACATTTTCGTCTTCAAACAAGTGATTTTCAACATTCACACTTCCTAGCTCATTTAAGAGAATGGCAGCCTTCTTTTTTTGTGATTTACAATATTTTAATAAATGTAGCAGTAATGTTGTTTTTCCGCTTCCCAAAAATCCTGAAATAATATAAGTCGGTATTTTTTTCAAAATAATCCTCCTCGAATATCAATGGGATAATAAAACCTAAAATTTAGTCTTATATTCCAACTTATATGACCAACATCACCCATAAATAATTGATAAACACCCCATTCTCCCAACGAAATTAAAATCGTAACCATTACGATTTATATGATAGCAATTGTTAATTTACCACTTTTTTATTTTTTGAGCAAGTTCTTTGTTAAAAATATTATAATTATTTGTACCTTTGTGTAATAACGTAAGTTCTGTAATTTGGGCTCCGTATGGTATGTACTCCTTAAACCTGAATAAGACAGCACGTCCCCTACTTACTAATTGAACCCATGTTTATCCAATTTATGTTGCATATGGATTAGACATAGGTTAAACTAAATCGTAATGATTTCGTTTTATCTCTAATAAGTTGTAAATAAAAGGAAAGGATGTAATAAGTGTAGTAAAAATCCGAGTAAGGAAAGTTATCACTTTTAAATCGTAATGATTTTGATTAAATGAAAGGAATGAAAAATATGGCTACATGGGATTTAAGTACGACTAAAAATCATGTCCTAATATGTAAAGGGAGCAGCTGCAGCAGGGTGGGTGCAGAGGAACTAACACAAGCAATTCGTAAAGAAATCTCAGACCGAGATGCAGACGACGCAATCCATACAACCCGAACTCGTTCCAATGGAAGATGCCAAGATAAATGTGTTGTCATCTCCTATCCTAATGGGACTTGGTATAAAGATTTAAAACCTGAGGATGCCTCCATCTTCATTGATTCTCTTCTTGCCGGTAAGGATTATAAAGAAAAGATAAGCCATTTATTTAATGGTGAAGGTTTTGAACATGTAAACGGAGTAGTCACCGGGATACAGAAAGACAAAGAAAAGGTAAGCAAAGTTTCGAAAATACTTTAAAAGGAGTAGAAAATAATGACTTTTGTAGGATCAAAGAAAATCCCAGTCACCATTCTGACTGGATATTTAGGTGCAGGAAAAACAACACTTTTAAATCGAATATTAACGGAAAAGCATAACCAAAAGATTGCGGTTATTGTCAATGAATATGGAGAAGTTGGAATCGACAATCAGCTAGTGGTTGGTGCAGATGAAGAGATTTTAGAAATGAACAATGGCTGCATCTGTTGTACAGTACGTGGGGATTTAATTCGCATTTTACGCACACTCGTTTTTTCAATGGAACAAGGAAAAACGAACTTTAATCGAGTTTTGATTGAAACAACGGGTTTAGCGGATCCTGCTCCAGTTGCCCAAACATTCTTTATGGATGAATTACTTTCCGAAAAATTTGAAGTGGACAGCATTATTACCGTTGTCGATAGCAAACATATTACAAAACATTTGGATAGCCATGATGAGGCACAGGAACAAATTGCCTTCGCAGATGTCATCATTTTAAATAAAACAGATTTAGTTTCGGAAGATGAGTTAACTAGGTTGGAACGAAGGATGAGTCAAATGAATCCAACAGCAAAAAGATTGTATGCAGAAAATTGCAATATAAAGCTAGAAAATATTTTAGGTATTCACACATTTGATGTGAACCGAAAGCTTGAAATTGATCCCCATTTCTTAGAGGATCATCATCATCACGACCATGATGATAAGGTGTCATCAGTTGCTTTTCAAGAAGAAAAGCCCCTTGATCTTGACAAGGTAGATAAATGGATGAGTTCCCTTATTCAAGAGAAAGGGGAAGACTTATTACGCTATAAAGGTATACTTTATGTTAAGGGTATACAAGAACGAATTGTTTTTCAGGGACTTCATATGCTGTTTTCAGGACGACCTGACAGGCAATGGAAAGAGAATGAAAAAAGAATCAGTGAACTCGTTTTTATTGGTAAGGATTTAATTAAAGAAGAATTAGAACAGCAATTTAAAAATTGCATTGCATAGCAAATTACCAAATCCTTTATGATAGTAACAATCAACTATCGGAATATTAGGAAGAAAAGTTATGTAAAGATACGATGAAAGGGGGAAACATCTATACCATGCTTGATAACCTGTACCGACAAGTTATCATGGACCATTATAGCCACAAAAGAAATTTTAAGGACCTTTTCGGTAGTACAATCAGAAAAGTGCATTATAAAAACCCTACTTGTGGGGATGTAATGACTTTATTTATTGAACTTGTCCAAAATCAGGTACTAAACGCAGCGTTTATAGGGGAAGGCTGCAGCATTAGTATGGCATCTGCCTCAATGATGACGGAACTCATTAAACATAAATCAGTTAAAGAACTTTCATGTTTACGAACTGCTTTTGAACAGTTAATCCGACATGGAGATATAACTGATGGGATCGACCTTGGTGACTGCCTATCACTACGAGGGGTTCATCAGTTAAAAGCTAGACACAATTGTGCATTAATGACCTGGCAAGCTTTAGATAAGATTTTAAAAAATGAAAAGGAATATTGCACTCCTTTAATGATTTATTAGTACTGGAAACTGATTACTATTGCAAAAAAGAACAAAAAAACTAATTCCAACGGATTAGTTTTTTTGTTCTTTTATATGCTATTTCTATCTTATTATAAGTACTTTCAAATTAATAACCGTTAATAGACTTATATTCTTTTATAAATGCTTTACGATCCGTTCGGCTGCTTGTCTTGCTCCAGAAATATTACGGGCAATCGGGCCCATTTCAAGCTCTGCTAATGCACCGGTAACATATAAATCCTGACCCCATTGTAAGGTTTTCGATACGATAGGATACCCGCATTCCGCACAAGGTAAATCCAAAGTCTCTACGATTGGCAATATCCATTCACTTCCAGGGAGGCATGGTAAATATCCAGTTGCAAGCAGTACAGTCCCTGTTTTTGTAATAAATTTTCCATCCTTATCGAAAAGATGAATGCAAGCATTCTTAATTTGACCTTGAACGATCTCCCCTTCTTCAACAACAAGGGATTCATTTTTGATCCGATTTAATAACTTTATATATAAGTCATGGGGAATGGAACCCCTATGTCTGGCACTTAAAATCTCCTCCCTCCTTTTTACATAACTTTCTTCATTGCGAAATGCATTCTGCAGTTTTGGACCTAACCAGCCTGGATCGCTATCAAAATCATGGATCCTGAATGGATGCCGTTTCAACAACGTGACTTGATTAGGGTACAGTTCACTCAACTTCAGTGCCAAATGAATAGAGGTTATTCCTCCCCCTACAATTGTAATGGGAAGCTTCAACCTTTCGAATTCAGGTAACGTTTCATCAAAAATATGATAAACACTTCCAGGAGATTGTTTATCAAGATCCATTGCCCAATCCGGTATATTGGTCTGTTCACTTATTCCAATTGCCAATACAAGCTTTTTCCCCTTTATTTCACGACCGTTTTTCAACTGTACCTGCCAGCCTTCACTTGTTTTTAATACCACCTGTACCTCTCCTTGAACCCATGTCTCTCTTATCATTAGGTCATTTACAAGATGATCACAGTGATTGTTAAACATTTCCAGCGACGGACGCTTATATTGACCATAAAAGACAGTACTTTGATGATAGGAACCCTTCTTTACAAATGATTGAAGGCTAAATGGATCAACGTCCAAATGATGAACGGATGGGGAACGCAAATATGGCATCGAGATCACCTTCGTATTTCGCTTCCAATTCGCTAATGGTTCGTTATTACGGTCGATGATCGCAAGTTTATCCACCTTTGTTTTTCCCGTTTTCAGCATAAAGACTGCTAACGTTACTCCTTGAATTCCACCGCCTATAATTATCCACTCATACATAAAAACACCGCCTATAACAAACTAAGAAACAAATATAAAAGCCCACTGATTATCCTTTCTTCCTTTCGCATATCTCATCATCTCCGTACAATCAATCCACTTCATACGATTACACCTTTCATCTATCACCTGATCAATTTCTGCCTGTGCCTCATCCATTAATTCCTTTATGTATGAAATATGGAGTGAAAAATTGTCTGCTGCCACTTTAAATGGTGACTTTTCACAAAGTAGCTGAATAAACTGCTCCTCATTTATTGCGATTTCCTCCAATTGATTTTCTTTACTCTCTATAAACTGATAGATTTCTCGCTTCCGATCCGGTAATTTTAAAACAGCACTACGATGTAAAAATCCCCATAAAATTGGATTCATTCTGTACACCTCCATATTTCCAGATAAGTTCAGCCATCAAATTTCTCAATATGACGGCTGAACGAGTATAACATCTACCAACTTGATTTCTTCACTCCCGGAATTTGCCCTTTATGAGCGTACTCCCTAAAAGCAATCCGAGACATTTTAAACTTTCTTAAATACCCTCTTGGTCTTCCTGTTACCTCACATCTATTCTTTAAACGTGTCAGTGATGAATCTCTAGGAAGTTTCATTAGTACCTCAAAGTCCCCTTTTTCTTTTAGCTCCATACGAAGTTCCGCGTACTTTTTCACCATTTCCTGACGTTTCTTTTCCTTTACTATTTTCGATTTTTTTGCCATTACTAGTACCTCCTATTATTATCATCCATCCTTATTTAAAACGTAATAATTACGATTTACACGTTAAAAAAATAGATCAATTTTGAAGTGTTTTTTGATTAAAAAACAGGTTTATCATTCTCCTTTCCTTTGTTTTGATAATCGCATATTATTATAAATCGTAATCATTACTATTTTCAAGTTTTTCTTCAGGAAAACCGATATTACTTTGACTGACCAGACGGAAATTGGTCCAATCATGTTGTTCACATCTTTCTCATTAGAAAAACATTACTCTTTGAAAGGGACTTGAATGGTATTAATAAAATCATTTAAAACCAGAGACAATATAATCACAAAGATGAATAAAGAAGATTTCATGAAGATACTGAACAGTGAAGAAGATGGATCACAAACTTCACAATCGCAATCTGCCCCATTTAAATCGCTGTTCAAAAGACGGAAAAAACCGATGATAAAGAGGCTTATCATTGCAAACAACAAAAAAGGAATCATCTTGGGTTCCAGTATAATCAAGATTTTGTTTGATACATAAAGCTTAAAAATTACTAAACTAAAACCAATTAAAAGGATTCCTTGTAATTCATTGTTAAATTGCCAAATAGGAACTTGCTTTTTCTTCATCTTTAAAAACCTCCATTTATTAGGTGGGCTGCCAGCAAGGATAGAATAAGTACTGTTATCGTAACAACAAGAAAATAAAATATGACAAATTTAATCTTGAATGAAGATAACATCACAAATACATTCTTTAAATCCAAAATGGGACCATAAACTAAAAAAGCTAATATTGCACCTGGATGAAATACATGTCCTAGAGAAGCCGCAACAAATGCATCCGCTTCTGAACAAAGTGAAAGAATAAAGGCAAACGCCATCATCATGATTGTTGAGTTTACCGGGTCTTTTGCCGGTACAATTAGGGTAGATTGATGAACATAAACTTGAGCAATACTTGCAAGAAATGCTCCAATCATAAACACCTTTCCTACAGCAAAAAATTCCTGGCAAGTATGATGCAATACCCCCTTTAGCTTTGAAGATCCTCGGTTTTGATTTAATGACCTGTAAAGAGTCAAATCCTCCATATTATTCTTCAGAATGTTCACTTTGTTAAAACTAATATATATTACTGTTCCCGCAATAACAGCTGTAAATATACACAAAATAAATCGTCCGTATAAAATTTCAGGCTGATGTTGAAAGGCATAATAGGTAGAACCAAATACAACAAAATTCATAATTGGTGCTCCAATCAAAAGTATGGTCCCGGCATGCACTGGCATCCCCTTTTGAATCAATCTTCTGACTACCGGGATAATTGCACATTCACACACAGGAATGATGAAAGATGCAAGTAATGCTGTAATCATTGCAGGGATTGGCCTTTTGGGGATCAATCTCTGTATGATATCTTCGGATACAAATATTTGAATCACCGATGCCATAAATGCACCAATGACGATAAAAGGAAGTGCTTCGAGTAAAATCCCAAGAAAAACAACAAATATAGTCTTCCATTTATCTTGAAAAATACCTCCTATGATTTGAGGGATTTCATCATTTCCAAAGAAAAAAAGATACACAATAAACAAAAATAAACCAAATAGGAATATGTCCTTTAAAGAAGATGAAATTGTCATAATATAGCCCCTTTTAAAACGAAATAATTACGATTTATTATTACGCTTGTCTCCTTTAAGACATTCCTGTTTTTTGTGAACCAACAAAAAGGATATCATCTGAATTGAATTTTTTCAGAAAATGTTGACAATGTAATTCGTAATCATTACTATTATTAAAGTATAAATCGTAATCGTTACGAATAACTTTTATTGTAATCTTTGAATCTAGTGTTTGAAAGGAATGGATTAAGTGAAAAATGCAATTACACTTAATAACGTGAATGTCCACCTTGGGGGAGAATGGATTCTTCGAAATTTGTCATTCAATGTAGCCTTTGGAGAATTTATGGGAATTATCGGTCCAAATGGAGCAGGTAAGACAACCTTACTGCGGGTGTTATTAGGAATGATTCAACCACAGGATGGAACGGTGAAAGTAGGTGGGAAAAATATTAAGTCTGCGGGATCTTCTATGATTGGGTACGTTCCTCAATCGCGTCTGATTGATCCGGAAACTCCTATTCAGGGGAGAGATTTTGTAAGCTTTGGATTGCCACATAAATATAGGCCTTGGCTAACAAAGCAAGACCGGATACTGGTAGAAGAAGTTTTACGTTTGACAGATTCAGAAAAATATGCAGATAAACCACTAGGTAAACTTTCAGGTGGCGAAAGACAACGACTGTTTTTAGCACAAGCACTACTTCGAGACCCCAGGGTGTTATTACTCGATGAACCGACCTCGAACCTTGATCCTGGTGCTCAAGAAAACCTTGCAGCTGTAGTTCAACGAGTCAACCAAGAACGTGGAATCAGTGTAGTATTTGTAAGTCATGATGTGAATTTAATCTCTAAATATGCGCATCAGATCCTGTACTTAACACGTGAAAAATATGTAAAAGGAACAGTTGAAGATGTGATGCAACCTGAAGTATTAACGAAGTTATATGGTGTACCGGTTGAAGTGATGAGGTCGGGTGCAAAGTTTCTGATGTCCTCTCCAAATTTAATGGAACCTGTAACACCTATCTGTGTTCATCCACATCCTGAAGTTTCATAGGAGGTAAATGATGTTTCAATATGATTTTATGCAACATGCTTTTGTAGCGGGAACTTTAGTTGCAATTATGTGTGGTGTAATTGGGGTCTATGTCATTGCAAGAGGTGTATCTTTCATTGCCCACATGTTCTCAGAAATCGGATTTGCTGGAGCTTCGTTCGCTATGTATATGGGTTGGAACCCAATAAACGGATTACTGCTTTTTACCACCACTAGTGCATTGGCGATTGGTCAATTGGGTACTAAAGTGTTTCGAAGGGATCTGTCCATCAATGTGATCATAAGTATTTTTCTTGGATTTGGACTGCTTTTCTTATCCTTATCGACTAAGAATGCGTCAAATGCATTTTCTATCCTCTTTGGCAGTGTGTTAAGTATCAGTACACAGCAAGTATGGGAGGTTTTAGGTTTATCTATTGGGGTTTTGATTTTGCTTTTAATAGGGTTTAAGATGTTAACCTTTGATTCCTTTGATCCTGTAGGTGCTGAGGCTGCAGGTTTGCCCGTTCGTGTTATCTCAATTTCCTTTTTACTTATTCTCTCGATTGCAGTGGTTGGCGCTGTACAAATTGTAGGTGCCCTTCTTGTATTCACCCTGATGACCACGCCCGCTGCAGCAGCTCGTCACTTAAGTCAAAAAGTGTCACGAATGATTCTATTTTCTGTTCTTCTTGCTGTTATCGGGTTATGGTTGGGACTAGTCATTGGATATTATACGAATCTACCAGTTAGTTTCTTTATTACCGCTATACAAGGAATCTTTTATTTCGCTGCACTAGGTTGGAGGAACTATCATGAACGGATACGGATAAAAGAGTCTTTAGATGAAACCAGTACAAAGACAGCAGCATCTTAATCAAGCTATTTATGGAATAAACATTTAAAATAAAGGAGAAATATTAAAATGGAAAACAAAATCATGCGAAAAAAATGGTATTCACTTTTAGCTGTAGGATGTTCTGCTTCCCTTCTACTTCTGTCAGGTTGTGCTGATTCATCAAAAACAACAACTTCAGCACCAGCTGGTTCTGATTCCAAAATTAAAATCGTTGCTGCTGAGAATTTTTACGGGGAAGTAGCAAAAGCTGTAGGAGGAAATCGTGTAGAAGTTACGTCGATTTTAGATAATCCTAACGTTGATCCACATGATTATGAACCTACTGCTGAAACCTCGAAATTAGTCAATGATGCGCAAGTTATCGTGTATAATGGCGCTGGATACGATGCGTGGATGGATAAGGTGATCAAATCTTCATCTTCTGCCAGTTCAAAATCTGCAATTCAAGTAGCTGAGGACATCATGGGCGTAAAGGAAGGAGAGAATGAACATGTTTGGTATGACCCAACAACCATGCCTAAATTAGCTATCAAATTGGCGGATGATTTATCCAAACTAGATCCGACCCAGAAGGAAGCTTTTAATAAAAGAGCCCAAACTTATATAAGATCGCTTGATCCATTGAAAGAGAAAGTTCAAAAACTAAAGCAAGAATCTGCAACTAATATAAGTGTTTCTGAACCAATCTTTGACTACATGGCTCAAGCTTTAAATTTAAAGATTAATGATTCTAAGTTTGCTAGAGCGATAGACGAGGGTACTGATCCTGCACCATCAGATATTGCAGCTTTGCAAAATGATTTAAATGGAAAGAAAGTTAAATTACTTGTCCATAATACTCAAAATTCAACTCCGGTGGTAGATAATATCGTTAAACTTGCAAATTCCAACAGTATTCCAATTGTAAAGGTAACCGAGACTGAGCCAAAAGGGAAAAATTATCTCCCATGGATGGTAGATCAACTGGACGATGTTGCTAAGGCAATAGATAGTAAGTAACTTGGAGATGTTAATTAGATGAATGCGAATAGCGCTTTACAGTTGTTAAAGGTAAAGGGTTATAAATACACTGGTAAAAGAGAATTAATAATCCATCGTATTTATAATGAAAATCGATATTTGTCTGCAAAGGAAGTGTTTGGATTTATGCAAAAAGATTATCCAAACCTAAGCATTGACACCATTTACCGAAATCTATCCTTGTTTGAGGAGCTTAGTATATTAGAATCGACAGAATTTGAAGGAGAAAGGCTTTTTCGTTTTGCTGGTTCAAATGATCACCATCAGCATCATATAATTTGCATCAAATGCCGGAAAACGATACCTTTTGAGGGATGTCCTATGAATAACATATCTAATGTACCAGATGGGTTTGAGATTACTGGACATAAATTTGAAATTTATGGTTATTGTAAGGATTGTGATTAGTAGATAAAACCTTTTGGGTAAAATAGGCGTGGATGCCCCCTCGACGTCACACACGATGCACATTCTTAATCGGCAATGCCATTAAATTAAGTTAGAATTTCATATCAGCCCTCCTTGACTCAAGAATGAGTTATCGAGGGTTTTTTGGATTGAGCTATAGACGATTCACTAATATTTCTTTTACTATTAAAAATAACTTTAATCCCGCGTATTCTCCAGAGTTTTTGCCGATAAAACAAAAAGCCTTTTTTCATTATTCCTTATCTCCCTCTAAAAAAACAAATTTAATAGGAATTATTACGATTTAAAACGCATATTTATTTTCGTAATATTAAAGTTTTTTAGATAAAATAAATCGTAAGTATTACGAATTGTATCTTATAACGATAATGGATTATAGTCAATTTAAATTTTTTTATGAAATTAATTTCTAATCTTGCATATCAAATGATAGATTCAAGGAGGGAGTTTTTTGCTTTTATTAGGACAGGGATACCAAGATTTGGATTTGGTATTTGCTCAAAAAAATGGTAAACCAATTCAACCAACCGAAATGGCTAGAAACTATCGTAAGATGGTAGACATAAGTGGCTTACCTTATATTAGGTTTCATGATTTAAGACATACTCACGCCACTTTATTACTACAACAAGGTGTACATCCAAAAGTGGTTTCTGAAAGATTGGGGCATTCAACGATAGGAATTACAATGGACACATACACTCATTTATTACCGAATATGCAAAAAGAAGCCGCTCACCAATTTGAGCAGCTTATAAAATAAGGTATATTCAATAAAAAATCCTTGTGACCAATCCGTGACCACAATCAATTTTTTTACATTTAAGTATACTAATAATCCCCTTACTAACTTCAAGAAAATTCCTCAAAAACCCTTATGTATCAAGGTTGGCGGGACTGCGTGGGAATCGAACCCACCAGACCTGGCACGCAGGTCTCAAGCAGTTTTGAAGACTGTGGGGGACACCAGTGCCCCATTCAGCCCCATATGAATAAAAGATCATGTGTAAAACTATTATTTCTAGAGTCAAATTACACACAAACTAATTACTATCCTGATATCATATTACAATGGAAATAGTATTAAATCAATCAATCCTTCTTATTTGTCATTTTTTCGACATGGATTTCTATTCCCCATACTGCTTAATAAACCACGGAAAATACGTGATTAAAAGCAAAATTGTGCGAATTCTTGTCATCTGTCCCCGAGAAGTCTATAATAGATAATAATATCGTTTTGTAGGTGAAAAATATGCTTCAAGGTTGGTTTCTATGGTTTATCCTATTTTGGGTAGTCTTTTTAATAGGTGCCTTTTCAATTGGCGGCTTTTTTATGTTCCGAAAGTTCCTTAAAAAAATGCCAAAAGAAGATGGCAAGTCCGTCATGGATTGGGAAGAGTATTTTGTGAATGAATCCCTCCACCTCTGGGGCCCTGAAGAAAAAGCCCTCTTAGAAGATTTAGTCAGCCCTGTACCGGAACTCTTCCGTGATGTAGCAAAGCACAAGATTGCCGGAAAAATTGGTGAACTAGCCATAAAAGAAAATGCCACTCAAATAACGGAAGAACTAGTCATTCGTGGCTATATTCAAGCAACACCGAAACGGGATCATAAATTCTTACGTAAAAAGTTGTTTCAAAATCAAATTGATGTTAAACCATATGAACATTTATTTTAAACCGCCATCAAGGCGGTTTTTTATTATTAATAAATTAATTATCTGTTATACATAAGAAAAACACTGACCTCTATGAGTCAGTGTTGGATTTTAAACCATTTTAATATTATGAAGCTCCCTATAGAGTTTCATATAAGAGCGGTACATCGCCACACGCCATGGAACAATCATGCTGAAGGCCAGCAGGAAGAACATGCCGCTTAGCTGTCCGATATCAATCGTACTACTTAATATTCCTTTTAATATTAAACGTACCACTAACAATCCAACTAATATAAAAATAAACGCCTTTGATCGTTTTAAATAAATATCATTATCTCGAATTTCAAATTTTGACGTTTTAATCAATAGAATCGAGAAAAGCATACCAACAATGATTGCCTCACCTATTTCCATTGGCGTTAATCGAAACTCCGGTACCACATACATTAATGCCCCAGTTGACATAAAAAAAGGCGGCAGGATAATCTTTTTCACATTAGTCGGTTTCTTTGCTGCTTTCATGCGAACAAACAGAGCGAGAGAGCCCATAATAACAGCTCCGATGGAAGAAACAACAACGTAATTCATTGGATTCATACATCCCTTATCTAATTATTTACTCAACCATTATATCTCAAATAATGTATTTTGAGAAAAAATAATCACCGTATTTAACATTAAAATATTTTAATGTTGAAGGCAAATTCATGCAATAGCTGGAAAGCTGGCCTGAACTTGAAAACTACCATATTCGTAGTAAAAAAGATTTAAAAACCAGTAAACCCGCCAAACATTCCTTGAAAGATGGTAATAATTTTCGTCATCCAGTCAAAGAATAGTACAATCCCCATGACAATCATGATATAACCACCGATTTTCATAATCTTTCCGCTGTGTTTTTTGATCCACTTCATCCGGCCGACGAAGAACGATAGGATCAAAAATGGAATCGCAAATCCCAGGGAGTAAGCAAGCATATATAACACGCCAGAACCTGGATTTGAGGCAGCAAGAAGAATCACGGATGAAAGAATTGGACCCGTACAAGGTGTCCATCCGGCGGCAAAGGCCATACCGATTAAAACTGAACCAATATACCCTGATGGACGATTTTTAAATTCAACACGCCGGTCTCTCATCATAAATTCCGGTTTAAATACACCGACAATCATTAATCCAAATAAGACAATAAAGATACCGCCTAACTGGCGAATCAGGTCTTTATAGGATAAGAAAAACTGGCCAATAAACGAGGTTCCAAAACCAATTGCGATAAAAATAATTGAAAAACCTAATAAGAAAAAAAGTGTATGCAGTAAGCTCCGCTTTTGCAGCATGGCATTTTCATCTCTTAATTCTCCAACAGACATTCCGGTTATGTATGAAAGAAAGGCAGGGTATAGCGGCAAACAACAAGGAGAAATAAAGCTCAGAAAGCCTGCCCCTAAAGCTAAAAATAGATTTACATCTGACATGTATTTAACACTCCCACTATAGTCGATACTCCTTCATTCTAACAAAGATCATCAATAAATGATAATGGTTAACGTGAATATTTTGTGTCTCGATATTAACAAGTCAATAAATAGTAACTTTTACAAAATGGGATGAATAAATAAATTGGATTTTTTCTTACAAATTTCTTTGAAGTAATTTACAATATAGGTTATACTAGTAAAACAATGCCCTTTTAATAGGCATAGACTCTTCTTTTTTATTTAAAAAATATTAGGAGTTACTCCGGAAAGGACTTCGGCCGTGCTGAAACAAGATCTCATAACTATGATAGAAACAAAGCGAGCTGAATTAATTCAAGTCGCAACAACAAACGGCTTGACATCCTCCGTTGCAATTCGCTATAGTCAGGAACTTGATAAATTATTAAACGAATATAATAAAATATATATTAAAAAAGTTCCAACAACCGCTTTATAATAAGATAGCCTGGCAATTGATGCCAGGCTTTTTCTATTAATCCACAACATCCTCCACATGTTCAAGTACTCCATTTTGCAGCAGGAACCTTTTATGGTATAGTCCGTGAAAATAGCTTAGGACATTAATCAGTGCAAAAATATAAATAAGATCCAATTGCAATTGCTGCTCTTAATAGTAAACCATCAATCTTTATATTTTTCATCCCTGCATTAAAGTGCTTTTGAATAATATCTCCAAACTCTTAACGTAGGCGCTTTTCATTGCGAAAAACTTGAATGATTGACATGCCGGCATGTGATACACCCAGCCAAATACCAGCATGAGCACACTAAAATTGCTGCCATCATTTTGTTGATCTTTTTTTGCGAAGGTTTCTTACCCATTTGTAGAAAGTTGGTTTTAACAAAGATTACAAAATCTTTATAAGAATAAATTAGGTTATTGCCAAAATATATGCTACAATGGTCCTACCATTTGATTTACTTTTTACATGTGCCCTACTCATTCGTGAGTAGGGCTCCTTGTTTATTTAGAGTTATTTAAAAAGATAGGGAAAATAAAAAACAGACTCTATAAAGAGCCTGTTTTAATTTGTTTATTATTAAGCTTTACGAACGTTAGCTGCTTGAGCTCCACGTTGGCCTTGCTCAACGTCAAAAGTTACTGCTTGACCTTCGTCTAAAGATTTGAAACCTTCGCCTTGGATAGCTGAGAAATGAACGAATACATCTTCTCCACCTTCACGCTCGATAAATCCGAAACCTTTTTCTGCATTAAACCATTTTACTTTACCGTTTTCCATTTTGTTTCCTCCTGCTGTGTGCTTTGCACACAATGTATTACTATCCTTGCACTCAGTGATCATCAAGACGAAAAGTTAATCTTATACTATCCTTTACACCGAACAAAAATAATTCTTTTTTATAATAACACTATTTATAAAAATTTGCAAGGGAATTCCAAATTGGATTTTTTAAATTTTTTTTCACTCATTAACCTTGATATGGATGGATTTATCAACATTTTAATAAAAAAACCACCTTTCCGGTTATTTTCATCGGAACAAGTGGTTTTTGCGTTTAAATTATGAAGGATTACGTAATTATTAATAAAGGATGTAAGCCTACTTTAGTTGGACTCCCCTTCTTAATAATTACTAACAACCAAGTGATTAAACCTTATGAAACAAGGTTATCACATGAATGCTTGTCCGTTTTATTTAGACTGCTGTTTATTCATAGCAGCCATCATTTGGTTGATCTTCTTTTGTGAAGGTTTCATACCCATTTGCATCATCATCATTTTTAACATTTGCTCATTTATTGGCGGATTTTTCTTTAAGTAGCTCATCATATATTTACGAGCAATGAAAAATCCTAGTGCTACACCAGCGGCTAATGCTAGTATACCAACTAGTACATATAACATTAAACTTCCTCCTTCATGTTGTCTACCATACAGTGTACTAAATAAAACGAAATAAAACAATATCTCATTTCAATTAGACATATTTTCTTTCTTTAATTGGCTTTAGCCATCCGACCCGTTCATGTTCAAGATCAATTGCTAAGAAGGAGGATTCACATTTTCTGAGCACTTCAAAAAAGGCCGTTTCTGCTTCATAGCTACCTTCTGCTTCTACTGTTATTAACTCTTGAAAAACTTCTAACCTTGCCGTGCTTAGTTTTCCGCTTAAAGTAATCGTATATGCACCATGATCTGCTCTAAATCCCTTCATTTTCCCTAACTGTTTTTGAAGCAGATTATGAATTTTTAAAACCTCTACACGTTTCGTAATATATGAAATTTGTTTTTGAGTAATAAATTTAAGTTCGCCGTCTGCCGTATGATGTTCATGAAAAAGCTGAAAAAATATACGCTCTCTTCCGAAGTAATGGGCGGCAAATTCATCTTCTACTAAATATAGCTGATATTTTCTCACCACTGTTCTCCCCTTCGTTGAAATCCTTTTTTCTATTATAAAAAAGCATGGACAAAACGTTTGTCTTACGGCGGCAAAAACTTTCACTACTTTTGTCGATAATATGTTTACTAATCAATTTCGCTATAATTTATGAACTTTCCTTTAATTAATTTCAATTGTTCATAAATTGTAACAACATAGGAGCCCATTCTAACTATCATGATGGGTATTGTTTACTTCTGTTTGTGTATGGCTCAAAAAACTAACTAATGGCCCATAATCGTGATTGTTTGGCTTGTTTTCCGCATTTATGGCTTATTTTGAAAGCATATTGGAATATTTACTATATTTTAACAAAAAAACATAAAAAAAGAGAACGGATAAGCCGTTCTCTCTAAATTAATAACAATTATTGTTGAATTAGGGCCTTAACACGAGCGACTACATTATCCACACTAAAGCCGTATTCTTCCATAACTTTTTCACCAGGTGCCGATGCTCCGAATTGGTCGATTGCCAATACATCTCCTTCGTCACCAGTATATTTATGCCAACCGAATGAAGCTCCCATTTCAATTCCAAGGCGTTTTTTCACGTTTCTCGGTAAAACAGAATTTTTATACTCTTGTGATTGTTGGTCAAAACGATCCCATGAAGGCATGCTGACAACAGAAACATGAACGCCTTCCCCTGCAAGGACTTTTTGTGCTTCCACTGCAAGACTTACTTCTGAGCCCGTTGCAAGAATTAAAGCATCTGGAGTTTCTTTTTCAGAAGGAGAAACAACATAAGCACCCTTTGAAACGCCCTCATATGCATTCACATCTGTTCCTTTTAATGTAGGTAAATCTTGACGAGTCAAGATAAGTGCAGTTGGTTTATTGGTTGATTCAACTGCAAGCTTCCAAGCTGCTGCTGTTTCATTGCCGTCTGCTGGACGAATAATGGATAGACCAGGCATTGCGCGTAATGCTGCAAGCTGTTCGACAGGCTCGTGTGTTGGGCCATCTTCCCCAACAGCGATACTATCATGTGTAAATACATAAGTAACAGGTAATCCCATGATTGCGGCTAAACGGATTGCTGGACGAAGGTAATCAGAGAACACGAAGAATGTTCCTCCAAATATTTTTACTCCGCCGTGAAGGGCGATACCATTCATTGCAGCACCCATTGCAAATTCACGAACGCCGAACCAGAAATTACGGCCTTCATAGGCGCCTGGCATATAGTCAGTTGTACCTTTAATCATTGTTTTATTGGAACCTGCAAGGTCTGCTGAACCGCCAATGAAGATTGGTAAGTTTTTAGCGATGCCATTTAGGACTTCACCAGATGAGGCACGGCTTGCTAAACTCTTGCCTTCTTGGTAAACAGGGATATCCTTGTCCCAGCCTTCAGGAAGTTCATTATTTAATGCTTGTTCAAGCTGAGCAGCTAATTCAGGATACTCATTCTTATATTGTGCGAACATTTCGTTCCATTCTTTTTCCTTTTTCTCTCCGTTTTCAACAATGAGTTTTTGGAAGTTGTCATAGACTTCTTGTGGAACGTGGAAATCTTCTTCGAATGTCCATTTATATGCTTCTTTTGTAAGTTTTAACTCGTTTGCACCTAGCGGAGCGCCGTGAACACCAGAAGTACCGGCACGGTTTGGTGAACCATATCCAATGATCGTTCTAACTTCAATCATAGTTGGACGGTCTAAGTCATTTCTTGCTTCTTCAAGTGCTTTTGCGATTTCCTCAAGGTTATTGCCGTCCTCCACACGAAGGTATTGCCAGCCGTAAGCTTCGAAACGCCCTTTTACACTTTCAGAGAAAGATTTGTCTAGGTCTCCATCAAGTGAAATATCATTGGAATCATAAAGAACAACTAAACGTCCTAATTTTAAATGTCCTGCAAGTGATGCAGCTTCTGCAGAAACACCTTCCATGAGGTCACCATCACCACAAACACTATATGTAAAATGGTTCACAATCTCGTATTTATCTTTGTTATACACACTAGCAACATGACGTTCTGCCATTGCCATCCCAACAGCCATTGCAATGCCTTGTCCAAGCGGACCAGTTGTCGCTTCTACACCTTCTGTGTGGCGATACTCAGGGTGTCCAGGTGTCTTACTACCCCACTGACGGAATTGTTTAATGTCCTCCATGCTTAAATTATAGCCGGATAAGTGGAGCATGCTATATAACAATGCAGAACCATGGCCTGCAGATAAGACGAAACGATCACGGTTGAACCAATGAGGATTATTAGGGTTTTGGTTCATGAATCTTGTCCATAATGTATAAGTCATTGGGGCAGCACCCATTGGCATACCTGGATGCCCAGAATTTGCTTTCTCAATAGCATCAATAGAAAGCGTACGAATCGATGTTACGGATAAATCATCAATAGTATTAAACATGAATTACATCCTTTCTTGATCACGGATAATAAATACATCCTTTATATTATCTTGCATTGTCTATTAATTCAACTAATAAACAAAAATTAGATTGAAAATTTCACTTTATTTTTATTTTGACTCAAACAAGAATAATAATGTATGTAATAGTAAATGAAAATACCCCGCCTTTATTAGGCGAGGTGAGAAAATACAGAAGGTCCTAACCTTAATATATAGTTAATGAAGAGGGCGATTCTTTCTAGCTTTTATTTTTTCAGGTGTGACATCATTACCCTCTGGATCAATAAACTTTGTATTCGTTAATGTATCGAGCATATTTGCTCGGAAAGTAGCCAAGTATTCACTTCTTAATTTGGATTGCTCTTTTGCTTCTAACTCTGTTAATCCTGACGATTTTGCCTTTCTAGCCAGTTCATTAATGCGAGCCATTTTTTCTTTTGAAAGCATACCCATCCATCCTTTCTCATCAAATGAAGACACTTGATTTTACTAAAAAAAAGCCTTCATGACAAGATAAAGAGCTACTGATTCTGTGATTCTATATATTCCTGATATCTTCTATGGACAGTTGCTTTTGAAATGTTATACCCAAAGCCTCTTAGTGTGGCGGCAATTTCAGCAAACGTCAGCTCATTTTCCCGTAATCGGATAATCTGTTCAATTGGTACTTCAATTTTTTCCCTGCCAGAGGATTGTCCAAGGTTCTTTAAGTTTTTTTCTGGTTTATAGCCTTGCTCAACGGCACGCTTCATGCCTCTTTTTATTTTTACATTATGTAGTTTCCGCTGATATTCTTCTACCATGCTGACTATTTTTAAAACCATGGAATCCGATTCTGAAAGTTGTAATTCACCATTATGAGAAATACTATAAAGTTGAATTCCTTCTTTTATTATACAATGCAGAAGGGCAATTTTAGCGTTACCTCTTCCAAGCCGTGTTTCATCCTGAATTAATAGGGCCTGAACTTCCGGTTCTTTTATCCGCTCAAGTACCTCTAGTATTCCATCTCTTTCAAAATCATAACCACTAGCTTGTTCTTTTATAATGGAGTCGATTTCAAATCCATACTGGTTCGCAAGCTGGATTAATTCATCTTCCTGGCGTATTAAGGACGTTTCTTGCGTTTGTTTGTTGGTACTGACACGGCAGTAAATAATTGCTTTCATTAGTTATCCTTTCTATTGCTTCGGCGCACTCGCAAGTTCTGTTGTGTTGTCGGAATCCTCTTTGCTTACAGGGATTACAATTTCTTCACCAGGATAGATTTGATCATTGATATTTTCATTATGCTTTTTTACCCAGCTCACGAACTCTTTGTTTGATAGCGAATGCTTACCTTCAAATTGATCAGAAATCTTCCAAAGTGTATCCCCTTCAGAAATGGTTACTTTTAAATATTGATCATCAGAATGATGTTTAAATGATAATACGAAAGCTAATGTGCAGCTTAAAATAATAAGAGTAATAGCATACGAGTATTGTTTCCATAACTTTTTCATGTTTCGCACCTCTTATAAGAATATATGTTCCCTTTCGATTTATTTTCATTATAATTCGAACGTTTGTTTGTTGTCAACCATTTTCTCGAACTTATGTTTGTATAGTATGGTGCGACATGCTATAATAAAGACAACATTAACCAGGCGAGGTGCATTTTATCATGGTAAAGATATCAAAGCGGCAGCAGGATATCCTCGAATTTATAAAACATGAAGTTAGAAGTAAGGGATATCCTCCTTCCGTCAGGGAAATTGGTGAAGCGGTTGGACTTGCATCAAGTTCTACTGTTCACGGTCACCTAGCACGATTAGAGAGTAAAGGTCTAATTAGGAGAGACCCTACCAAACCAAGAGCTATTGAAATACTAGATGCGGATGAAGCTGCACAGATTCCTAGAAATAAAGTTGTAAACGTTCCAGTGGTTGGGAAAGTAACGGCTGGATTGCCAATCACAGCAATTGAGAACGTTGAAGAGTATTTCCCACTTCCTGAAAGCTTGGCTCCTTCAGACGAGCAGGTATTTATGCTAGAAATCATGGGTGAAAGTATGATAGAGGCGGGAATACTTGACGGAGACTACGTGATTGTGAAGCAGCAGCAGACTGCGAATAATGGGGATATTGTTGTTGCCATGACGGAGGATGATGAAGCAACTTGTAAGAGATTCTTTAAGGAGAAAGACTACATCCGCCTGCAGCCGGAAAACTCTGCCATGGATCCTATCATTTTACGAAATGTATCGATTTTAGGGAAAGTTATTGGAGTTTATCGCCATATTCATTAATCGAGAGAGCTGATCCAGCTCTCTTTTTTGTGGCCAATTTTACCCGCATCCGTACTTGTGTGATGAAAGACACTTCCTTCTTACTCAATAGCCTTTTGTCCCTCATCCTCCCGATGAAGGATACTTTCCTTCTTGCCTAACCGCATTTTGTCCTCATCACCCAGGAACTTGCTCAACCATGAATTGTTCTTCTTAAACACCAAAAAGCCTTGACGCATAGAGCGCCAAGGCTTCTTCAATCTCTTAATAAGTGCTCATGTACTGATCGCGTTCCCATTGGTGAACGACAGTTCTAAACATATCCCACTCGATTTCTTTCGCTTCAACAAAGTGTTCGAAGATGTGCTCGCCTAAACCAGCAACAATTACTTCATCTTGGCTTAATTGATCTAATGCTTGTGCAAGAGTTGCCGGAAGATCAATGATACCTTCTTCGATTCTTTCTTCTTTGCTCATAACATAGATGTTACGATCTACTGGAGCTGGAGGAGTTAATTTATTTTTAATACCGTCTAAACCAGCTTTTAATAGAACAGCCATTGCAAGATATGGATTTGCTGCTGGGTCCACACTTCGCACTTCTACACGTGTGCTTAACCCGCGAGAAGCAGGAATACGAATTAGTGGTGAACGGTTTCTAGCAGACCAAGCTACATAACAAGGTGCTTCATAGCCAGGTACTAAACGCTTATAAGAGTTTACAGTTGGGTTCGTTACCGCTGTAAAGGCAGGAGCATGCTTTAGGATACCAGCAATGAATTGACGAGCTGTATCACTCATTTCTAGATTACCAGTTGGCTCGAAGAATGCATTTTCGCCATTTTTGAATAATGAAAGGTTCATGTGCATACCAGATCCATTTACACCGAATAATGGTTTTGGCATGAACGTTGCGTGTAATCCGTGTTTACGAGCAATTGTTTTTACAACAAGCTTGAAAGTTTGGATTTGGTCGCATGCTGTTAATGCATCGGCATATTTAAAATCGATTTCGTGTTGTCCTGGAGCAACTTCGTGGTGAGAAGCTTCGATTTCAAAGCCCATTTCTTCTAGCTCAAGAACGATATCACGACGGCAGTTTTCACCTAAGTCTGTTGGTGCTAAGTCAAAATAACCGCCTTGGTCGTTAAGTTCTAAAGATGGTTCACCTTTTTGGTCTAATTTAAATAAGAAGAATTCTGGCTCAGGTCCAAGGTTGAAGTTAGTGAATCCTAGTTCTTCCATTTCCTTTAACACTCTTCTTAAGTTATTACGTGGGTCACCTTCAAAAGGTTTTCCTTCTGGAGTATAGATATCACAGATCAAACGAGCTACTTTTCCTTTTTCAGCAGTCCAAGGGAAAATTACCCATGTGTTAAGGTCTGGGTATAGTAGCATATCAGATTCTTCGATACGCACAAATCCTTCAATGGAAGAACCATCGAACATCATTTTGTTATCTAATGCTTTTTCCAACTGGCTAATAGGAATCTCAACATTTTTAATTGTTCCAAGAATGTCAGTGAATTGAAGACGAATAAATTTTACGTTTTCCTCTTTCGCCATCCGTTGGATGTCTTCTCTTGAATACTTTGCCATTTTAATTCCCCCTATTATAAAAAGAATGATTACCTTTAATGGAAAAATCGAGACATATCGCCTTGGCGTAATGTAAATCGATTGTTTCTGCCTGAATGCATTAATTCATTGCGGAGAAGCTTTCTTAGTTGTTCATCTGTTAGATCCTGTTTTGTTTTTTCAGTTTGTTTCTCTATTATATTAGCTGATTCCTGTTGCTCCTTGACCATGAACAATTGCTTGATTCCAGCCATGTTCACACCTTGGTCAATTAAGTCTTTGATTTCTAATAGTCTATCAATATTATTTAGGCTGAATAGACGTCTGTTTCCCTCGGTTCTTGCTGGAGAAATCAATTGGTGTTCTTCATAATAGCGGATTTGCCTTGCGGTTAACTCGGTTAACTGCATGACGGTCCCGATAGGAAACAATGGCATGGAACGACGAATTTCTTTTCCACTCACCAAATTTCTCCTCCCCTTAATAGTAAATCATATTGCTATTATATTTCGTGTAAGAAAAGATGTCAATGTTGTGTTAGATTTACTTACACGATTTTTAAAGGGATTTTTATTCAATTAGTTTTTTACTATTATTTACTTTGTCCTACTCAAGACGAATTAATCCTTTTTCAATTAAATGGTCAATTGCTAAACAAATGGCCATTTTAACGTGAGCATATGTTAAACCACCCTGGACATATACCACATATGGTGGTCGAAGCGGACCGTCTGCGGTTAATTCGATACTAGCACCTTGAATAAACGTTCCTGCTGCCATGATGACTTCATCTTCATATCCAGGCATATAACTTGGATGCGGTGTAACATAGGAATTAATAGGCGAAGCAAATTGAATTGCCTGACAAAAAGAAACCATTTTATCTCTATCATCGAATTGAACAGACTGAATGAGATCCGTCCTTTTGGCATTCCATTTCGGTGAAGAATTCATACCCAAATGTTCTAGCATAGCAGCAGTAAACACAGCTCCCTTTAATGCCTGACCAACAACATGCGGAGCGAGAAAGAAACCTTGATACATTTCTTGAAGACTATAGAGGGAAGCACCTGCCTCTGCCCCAATCCCCGGGGAAGTCATACGGTAAGAGCAAGCCTCGACCCATTGTTTTACTCCAACGATGTAACCGCCTGTTTTCGCAAGTCCACCGCCAGGATTTTTAATTAAGGAGCCCGCCATTAAATCTGCTCCAACATGGCAAGGTTCTTGTTCTTCCACGAATTCACCGTAGCAATTATCTACAAATACAACAAGATCTGGTTTTATTTCTTTTACAAAAGAAATCATTTGACCGATTTCCCCTACAGTGAATGATGGTCTAGTTGCATACCCTTTGGATCGCTGGATCCCAATCATTTTTGTATTTGGTGTTATTTTTGAGGCAACCTCATCCCAATTGATTGCCCCTTCATCAGTTAAGGCCACGCTATCGTAAGAAATTCCAAATTCCTTTAGCGAGCCTACCCCATTGCCGCGAATCCCGACAATTTCTTCTAGCGTATCATAAGGTTTCCCCGTTATATAAAGCAGTTCATCCCCTGGTCTGAGTACACCGAATAAGGCTATTGAGATGGCATGTGTACCGGAAATGATCTGTGGACGAACAAGCCCCGCTTCTCCGCCAAAGACATCTGCATACACTAATTCCAATGTATCTCTGCCAATATCATCATAGCCATAACCGGTCGATGGGATAAAGTGTGAATCACTGACACGGTGTTTTTGAAAGCTTTTCAATACGCGAAATTGATTGCTCTCAATTCTTTCGTCAATTTCTTTATGGACTTCAGCAATTTGCTGCTCTACTTTTCGCACCACGGAGTAAAGCTTGTCCCCATTTTGCAGCTGTTGAAACATGATGTAACTCCTATCTATACTGTGAATTTCTGTAATTGTCCGGTGATTTGATGATCAGCGAGTGAATAGCCTTTACACCGATATAATTGATCTTCCTCATCAAAAACAAGTTCTCTTAAGATGGTCTCATTTTTCAATTGTGAAAGCAGCTTCCCCTCAGTCGAAGGAATTCGAACTTCGTAAGACTCCATCATGTCCATTACGATTTTTTCCATTTTCCCCTTCAAGGCATGGCGATCATTTTCATCAAAAGCACTAATGAAGATCGTGGTTGTATCTGCTGTTGGAACAAAATCCGGATGTTGAATATCCCTTTTATTATACACGGTTATTTGCGGGATATCTTTTACTTCTAGATCATCAAGCAACTTTTTCACCGTTTTTTCATGCTGGTAATAGTCCGGATTTGACATATCGACCACATGAAGAAGCAAGTCTGCTTCCTTTACCTCCTCAAGCGTAGAGCGAAATGCAGCTATCAGAGTTGTTGGCAGGTCTTGAATAAATCCAACCGTATCCGTAATTAAGGCTAAGAAACCACTTGGTAAAATCAATTTGCGCGTCATAGGATCAAGTGTGGCAAACAATTGATTCTCTTCATAAGACTCCGCCTCTGATAAACGATTAAAAAGGGTCGACTTTCCTGCATTTGTATAACCGACAATGGCGACTTGAAAGGTTTTATTTTTCTTTCTTCGTTCACGATATCTGTCACGGTGCTGAACAATAACGGAAAGCTGACTCTTAATATCATCAATTCTGCGCCGGATATGTCTTCGATCTGATTCTAGTTTTGTTTCCCCTGGTCCTCTTGTTCCAATCCCTGCACCAAGTCTTGAAAGTGCTGTACCTTGTCCAGCCAAACGGGGAAGTATGTATTGCAGCTGTGCCAGTTCAACCTGCAGCTTTCCTTCTTTTGAGCGCGCCCTTTGCGCAAATATATCTAAAATGAGTTGAGTTCGATCAATAATTCGAACATCGATTTCTGAGCCCAGATTTCTTTTTTGACTTGGAGAAAGTTCGTCATTAAAGATGACAATGTCTGCTTCAAGCTCCTCAACGAGGCTTTTTAGCTCTTCCACTTTGCCTTTACCTATATAGGTGGCCGGATGTACACGGTCCCGTTTTTGGACCAAGGAAGCAAGGACTTCCCCTTGGGCGGTTTCGGTTAAAGCTCCTAACTCTTCCATCGAATAGTCAAAACGCTGATCCTCGTCACCATTTGTTTGACAACCAACGAGAATGACCTTTTCCTTCGTTTCCTTTTGTTCCACAGGCATCCTTCCTTCCGTAACTGTACTTCACTCTCATCATAACAAAAAAACTTTGTAATCACTAATATTCCCATACTGTTTTGGAATTAAAAAGTAGTTGTAATTTTCTTGCACCATGATAAAATTTTATTGTTTGTTATTGAACAGGATTATTACTACTATCATTGTGTTTAAGTTACACAAAGGGGAAATCAACATGACATGGGAAGTATTAAGTATGATTGGTACCATTGCCTTTGCAGTCAGCGGTGCGATTGTGGCGATGGAAGAGGAATATGATATTTTAGGGGTTTATATTTTAGGAATCGTTACAGCGTTTGGCGGCGGAGCAATCCGAAACCTGCTCATTGGCGTACCCGTCTCGGCCTTATGGGAACAGGGTTTATTTTTTCAAATTGCCTTGTTGTCAATTACAGCGGTGTTTTTATTTCCTACTAACTTATTGCGACATTGGCAAAAATGGGGGAACTTTTTTGATGCGATCGGCCTGTCCGCCTTTGCGATTCAGGGTGCCATCTATGCCGAGAATATGAAGCATCCCCTCAGTGCTGTCATTGTTGCAGCCGTATTAACAGGGATTGGCGGGGGGATTATCCGCGACCTGCTTGCCGGTAGAAAACCGATTGTGTTAAGATCGGAAATTTATGCTGTTTGGGCAATTCTGGCGGGTTTTATGATTGGTCTTGAGATTGCCACTGAATCTTGGCAATTATATACCCTATTTGTTTTAGTTACTGGCTTACGTGTACTGTCTTATACTTTTGATTGGAAGCTGCCTTCTCGAAGTCTTAGAGTTTCCCAAAAGATCCAAAATCATAAACAAATCGGCGGGTGATGATCCCGCCGATTTTTACGTCGTTTAGGAATTAATAAAATTTTCGCTTGTGGATAACTGTTAATAAAAGGACTGTCGACGTCCAGCTCCAGCGCCTAGCCCCTCGATGGTCTACAGCCACTCAGGGAAAGAAGGCATAGAACGCCTTCTTTCCCTGAGTGGCTTATGCTTGTCGGGGCTGTTCAAGGCGCTTGCGCTTTTGTTCTTTTAATCCTCTTCAAATATTAAATCATTGCTCCTGAGTGTCATTAATTCATGCTTGTCATAACTATTCAGCATTAACAACCTCATTGCCTGTGCCCTGACTGATTTTTCAATGACGTTACGTACGTATCTGCCGTTTGAAAAAGTATTAGGATTTAAAACAGCCTTTACCCAAATTAAATGGTCTTTTAATTTCTTTTCAGCTTCATGGCTTAACGTATACTCTCTTTCTTTTAACATCCTTCCTGCAATATCCATCAACTGATCGATATTATAATCCGGAAAATCAACAACCAAGGGAAACCGAGAATGCAGACCGGGATTTAGGGTTAAAAAATGATCCATTTCCCTTGAATATCCAGCAAGAATTAAAATAAACTCATGCTGCTTATCCTCCATATGTTTGACAAGCGTATCGATGGCTTCCTTGCCAAAATCCTTTTCGCCGCCACGACCTAAGGAATAGGCTTCATCGATAAATAGAATTCCTCCTTGAGCCTTCTTTACTAAATCTCTCGTTTTTTGGGCGGTATGACCAATATACTCGCCAACGAGGTCCGCCCGTTCCGCCTCAATTAAATGGCCTTTTGAGAGTACATTCATCTTTTGAAACAGCTTGCCAATTAACCTAGCAACAGTGGTTTTCCCTGTTCCAGGGTTCCCTTTAAACATCATATGGAGGGCTTGTTTTCTTGCCTTCAGCCCCATTTCCTCACGCTTCTTGTTAACATAAATCCAAGCATAAATTTCTTTAATCATACGCTTCATTTCTTCCATACCAACCAATGCCCCGAGCTCTTCTTCAATTTCTTTTAGTGCAGTGTGCTCTGGGGGAATGACCTTTGGAACAACTTGAAAATCGGGTACTTCTTTTCTTATTGTCGGCCTTTCATGCGAGTTGAGTACCACCCTTATTTGGCCGTTACTTTTCGTTCGATATGGTTGGTCCAAAGCTATCACCTCTCAATCTGCAGACAGTATACATAAGGTAGCAAGATTAAAGCTACTCAGAAGTGTTTTAGGTTAGGCATAATCCTTCCCTCTATGTGTATTCACAATCCGTGGAATTCATTAAAGAAGATTTCTTTTATTTATAGAAAATAAAAAAAAGAGCCCAGATAACGGGCTCCATTTTGATCCTATTTTATTGGTTATCCAATTCAAGCTGAACATTACGCTGCGGTGCAAAAGTGGAAATCGCATGCTTAAATACCAATTGTTGTTTACCTTCTGATTCAAATAATACGGTGAAATTATCAAAGCCCTTAATTTGGCCTCTTAATTGAAAACCATTTAGAAGGAACACCGTTACATGGGTGTTGTCTTTACGGCACTGGTTCAAAAATTGGTCTTGAATATTAATTGTTGTTTTCATTAGTATATCCTCCTCTTTTATCTCTACTAATATGTATTCGATTTTACTTGAAGCTTTCCTTCAACATATTGTGAAATTTCCGCTATTTTTTTTGCTAAATCGTTCACATATGTCATATCAAACCATTTTACATCCATTTTGTTCCGAAACCAAGTTAATTGCCTTTTTGCATACCTTCTAGAGTTTTGTTTTAGCTGCTCAACGGCATCATCCCAGGTCACTTTTTCATTTAAATAGTCATAAATCTCTTTATAACCGATAGCTTGAATTGACTGACAATCACGTAAGCCTTGGTTGTATAACGATTTTACCTCATCTAACAGCCCTTGCTTAACCATTATATCCACTCTTAAATTAATACGCTCGTACAGCTTTTCCCGGTCCATCGTTAATCCGACAAGGGCTGTTTCATACATCAGATCAGGCTGTTGTTTCCTCTGATAATCCTGCATCGTTTTACCTGTCAAATGGTATATCTCAAGTGCACGGATCACCCTTCTTACATTATTCGGATGGATTTGCGCTGCACTATCTGGGTCAACCGTTTGAAGTTCTTTGTACAAAGCGTCATTTCCTATTTGCTTTACTTTTTCCTCTAGCTCAAGCCGAAAAGCTTCGTCACCAGGTACATCGGAAAATTGATAGTCATAAATGACGGACTGAATATACAACCCTGTCCCGCCAACAATGATAGGAAGCTTTCCCCTTTTGGCAATTTCATTTATTTTTGCACGAACCAAGATTTGAAATTCTGCAACTGAAAAATTTTCCTCCGGCTCTTTAATATCAATTAAATGGTGTGGGATACCTTGCATTTCTTCTTTCGTGATTTTTGCAGTCCCAATATCCATTCCTCGATAAATCTGCATGGAATCCCCGCTGATAATTTCACCGTTATATCGTTTGGCCATTTCGATGCTAAGATTTGTTTTTCCCACTGCGGTAGGACCAATGATAACTAATACTTTTTGTTTGGAATCCACTATTTTCTCACTGCCTTATGCTTTTTTTCAGTGATGGACGCTGTTTGTTCTGCTTCCACCCCTTCATGGTAACACAATTTTGAAAAGCAGTAGAACATCAAACAAGTATATACAAAAAATTTGTTTCTTATGCGTTTTAGTTAAATGAAATTTTTATAACACATTACTTCAAAATATGACAAAAAAATTTATAAAGTTACAAAACGATAACGGTTCATTTACAAAAAGCTTTTTACCCCCACATTCATGTTAGGCTTAAACGTAGCTTTTAATGTATTTAAAAATTTAGGAATAGGTGAATAAAAATGCTTTCTAATTTTGATATTGGGATTGATTTAGGAACCGCTAATATATTGGTATATAGCAAAAGTAAAGGAATTGTACTTAACGAGCCATCGGTTGTGGTGATTGATACAGATACAAAAAATGTTGTTGCGGTTGGGACCGAAGCGAAAGAGATGATAGGTAAGACACCGGAAAAAATTATCGCCATCCGTCCATTAAAAGATGGGGTTATCGCCGATTTTGATGTCACTACTGAAATGCTTAAACACGTGATGAAGAAGGCTTCTAAAAAATTAGGTTTCGCGATTCGTAAGCCGAATGTGGTGGTTTGCATCCCATCTGGTTCAACTAGTGTAGAGCGAAGAGCGATCCAGGATGCCGTCCGAAATGCTGGTGCAAAAAAAATATCACTAATTGAAGAACCTGTTGCTGCGGCAATTGGGGCAGGTATGCCTGTTGATGAGCCAGTTGCCAATGTGGTGGTTGATATCGGCGGCGGTAATACGGAAGTGGCGATTATTTCCTTTGGCGGGGTAGTCGCCTGCCATTCTATTAAAATAGGCGGCGATCGGTTGGATGACGATATTATTCAACATGTCCGCAAGGTGTACAATGTATTAATTGGGGAGAGAACGGCTGAGAATATTAAAATGGAAATTGGTTATGCTCTGATTGATCATGAAGAAAAGTTTATGGATGTGCGCGGCCGGGATCTCGTAACTGGGTTACCAAAAACTGTTAAACTTTCATCTTATGAAATTCGGAATGCTATTAGAGAATCATTGTTACATATTATGGAGGCTATTCGTGCAACACTCGAGGATTGCCCAGCCGAATTGAGCGGTGATATTGTGGATAGAGGCGTGATTCTGACAGGCGGCGGCTCGTTGTTAAATGGAATGGAAGCATGGCTGAGTGAGGAAATTTTTGTTCCGGTCCAGCTGGCAACAAGTCCATTAGAATCTGTCGCTGTAGGGACTGGACAGGCATTGCAGTTTATTAATAAGATTCATGTTGGTGTGAAATAGGGTATTTTAAAAGGCTGCAGGATTTTTTTCCTGCAGCCTTTTGTTAATTTAATAGTTGTTTTTTTGTGACCGGTTACTTTCTTTTTTTTCTAGCAGCACCATTCTTTTTTATTATGACCGTCTGCTCTCTTTTTCAGATTCTACGGGCACAATTCTTTTTAATTGACCGTTCCACCTCTTTTACAGATCTCACGGTCACAATAGAATACTACATCACCCGTTTAAACATCTTCTCCATCTCATAAATTGAATAGTGAACAATAATCGGTCTGCCATGCGGACAGGTAAACGGGTCTGATGCTTTTCGCAAATCATCAAGAAGTGCTTGGATTTCATCGTTACGCAAATGACGGTTGGCTTTAATCGAGGCCTTACAGCTCATCATAATCGCCGCCTCTTCTCGAAGCTTCTTAATATCTACTTTTTTCATCAATAATACTTGTTCTATCATGTCCTCGATGATCTGCTTCTCTTCTCCTTTAGGAAACCACTGCGGATGCGAGCGAACAATAAAACTATTCAATCCAAACTCCTCAAGGAACACGCCTACTTTTTCTAGTTCACTAAGATTCTCTGTAATTTTCACATATTCGTCTGTTGAATACTCCAGCGTAATCGGCACAAGCATTTCCTGCAGCTCCGACTGGACCTGTCCTACTTTTTCCCGGAAGTATTCATATTTCAATCGTTCTTGTGCAGCATGCTGATCAATAATATATAAGCCATTTTCATTTTGAGCAAAAATATAAGTTCCATGCATTTGACCAATTGGGTAAAGACGGGGAATCCTGCTTATGACTTCATCACTCTGCACAGGTTGTGAGTGAGAAATACTTGGCACGTGTTCAACGATTGGTTCCGTGTCATCGATATACTCTTCATCAAACGTTCCCTTATCCTGTTCATCCATCGTTTCAGGATAATTTACCTCATGTTTAACAGGGATGTGGTCAAAACGAGGACCCGGAATGGCTGGCGTTTCCTGAATTGTTTGTGTTAAAACAGGTCGTTCCCATGGTATTTCCATAGGTTTACTAATGACTGGTGTCCCCTCGTCAAGAGCTAACGCAGTCTGCTCCGATTTCACATCTTCTTTTTTTACAGGGTTATACGCTGATGGTATCAAGATCTTAGATTTAAATGTATCTTTGATCATATTAGTCACTAGCTCATACAGCTCGGCTTCCTTACTAATGCGAACCTCCATTTTTGATGGATGCACATTGACATCCACCAAGAGCGGGTCCATCTCAATATTAAGAAGAACAATTGGAAAGCGTCCAATTGGCAGCAAAGTATGGTAACCTTCCTGAATGGCTTTAGCCAAAGCATAGTTCTTAATAAAACGGCCGTTAATCATCGTTGAGATATAGTTTCGTGAAGCCCTTGTTACTTCCGGCATCGACGCAAAACCGCTAAGCGTATAATCTAGGGATTTACCAGATACTGGTACCAGTTGTTTGGCAATAGCCAAGCCATAAATCGCGGCCAACACTTGGCGGACGTCACCATTTCCGGTTGTTTGCAGCAACTTCCGCTCATTGTGGATTAACCGAAAAGCAACCTCCGGATGTGAAAGTGCCAGCCGGTTCACTACATCGGTAATGTTCCCGAGCTCTGTATGAATGGTTTTCATATATTTTAAACGGGCAGGTGTGTTGAAAAATAAATCAGTAATTGTGATATCGGTGCCGCGTCTAGCCGATGCTTTTTCAAACACTTCGACTTTTCCGCCTTCAATCAATACTCTGTTTCCAGCACCTTCTCCAGTAGAGGTCTTCATTTCAAGTCTGGAAACCGAGGCGATACTAGGCAAGGCCTCACCACGGAATCCCAGCGTGCGAATCCGGAATAAGTCATTTTCATTTTTAATTTTACTGGTGGCATGACGTTGGAAGGCGATTAATACGTCTTCCTCTTCAATACCATAACCATTATCGGTAATGCGGATTTTTGCCAGTCCGGCTTCCTCAATTTCAATTTCAATCACGGTACTGCCGGCATCAATTGCATTTTCAACGAGTTCTTTCACGACAGAGGCCGGGCGCTCAACTACCTCACCGGCTGCAATCTTATTGGATAATATTTCATCTAATTGGATAATCTTTCCCATCAATAAAGCCCCCTTACTTTAACTTTTTCTGGAGCTCATACAGCAGGTTAATCGCTTGAAGTGGTGTAACATCTAATAAATCTATTTCTTTTATTTTCTCTAAGACTCGTTTTTCTTTCGTAGTAGGCTCTGCTTTTTTCGGTGCTGCCGGCTCATCGAAAAAGGATAACTGTGCTGGATGCTCCACCGGTTTTTCTACCTTTTCCTCTAGTACTTGCGGTTCCACAACTACTTTTACTCGCGCCGGCTCGGCATCTGTCTGTTCCAATTCTGCTAAAATCTCACTCGCCCGTCTAATTAATTCAGCCGGAAGTTCAGCTAGCTGTGCTACATGTATTCCGTAACTTTTATCAGCTGGACCTTCCTTAATTTTATGAAGGAAGACCACCTTGCCGTTATGTTCAATCGCACTAACGTGGATATTTTTTAACTTAGAAAGCTCTTCATCTAACACGGTCAACTCATGATAGTGAGTGGAGAATAAAGTTTTCGCTCCAATCCGCTCATGAATGTACTCAATAATTGCCTGCGCAAGGGCCATCCCGTCATAAGTCGAGGTTCCCCGTCCGATTTCATCAAATAAAATTAAACTATTTTGAGTGGCGTTCGCAATCGCGTTTTTGGCCTCAAGCATTTCAACCATAAAAGTACTTTGACCAGAAATCAAATCGTCTGCTGCACCAATTCGTGTAAACACTTGGTCAAATACCGGTAAAACCGCTTCTGAGGCCGGAACATAGCAGCCAATTTGTCCTAGAATAGCAATCAAAGCGATTTGGCGCATGTACGTACTTTTACCAGACATGTTTGGTCCTGTAATGAGAAGAACTTCCCTTTCGCTATCCATAAAGCAGTCGTTTGGCACATATTCCTGTGTGTTCAATACTTTTTCAACGACCGGATGACGTCCGTCCTTAATGACTACCCGGCGTTCGTTTGAAAATTGCGGCTTTACATAACGGCGTTCTTCACTAACTTGGGCGAAACATTGTAAGACGTCAAGTTCACTGACCGCTTTGGCCAACGCCTGCAACCGAGGGATTTGTTCTTTCACTATTTCACGGATTCCAGTGAATAAATCATACTCCAGTTCCCCGCATTTTTCTTCCGCTTGTAAAATTAATGCTTCTTTTTCTTTCAATTCAGGTGTAATAAAGCGTTCTGCATTCGTTAAGGTCTGTTTCCGTTCATATTGACCCTCGGTTAATAGGTGAAGGTTTGCACGGGTTACCTCGATATAATAACCAAACACGCGATTATAGCCCACCTTTAAGGATTTAATTCCCGTTTTCTCCCGTTCTTCCCGCTCAAGCTGGGCAATCCAGCTTTTTCCGTTCCGGCTGGCATCTCGATATTGGTCAAGCTGATCATTGTAACCATCGCGAATGATATTTCCTTCTTTTAGGGAAAGCGGAGGATTGTCGACAATTGCCTGTTCAAGCAGATCGGTCACTTCTTCACAAGGGTCAAGCTTTTCAGCAATTTCATTCATTTGCTCATTTTGCATACCAAAAAGGATTTGTTTTAAAAAGGGTACTTGCATTAAGGAGCGCTTTAACTGAACCAAATCACGGGCATTGACATTTCCAAAAGCAACTCGTCCTGCTAATCTCTCTAAATCGTAGACTTCTTTTAAGTTCTCACGGAGCTCTTGGCGCTCAAAATAATGCTGGATTAGAACATCAACGAGATTATGACGCTGCTCAATTTCAGTTTGCTGAATCAATGGTCTGTCAATCCAGTGTTTTAGCATCCGTCCTCCCATGGCAGTCTTTGTTTCATCAAGCAGCCATAATAGGGAGCCTCTCTTCCCTTTGGAGCGGATTGTCTCGGTCAATTCTAAATTTCGTTTTGAATAGTAATCAATTTTCATATATTGCTGAATTTGATAAGTTGTTACCGGTTGAAGATGGTCTAAGCTTCTTTTCTGTGACCGGAATAAGTAGTGAAACAGTCTTGCGGCGGTTTGTTTCAGTTTTTCCTGATTAAGGTCTTCTAGCAGGTGGGCAAAGTTCATTTCTATTGAACTATTATCCTCTATCGAAATTGCCAGTACATCGCGTTCACGCATCTTCTTTTGCAGTTCCCCATCAAAATTACTGGCAACAACGACTTCTTTGGCACTTAAGACAGCCAACTCGTTGAGAACTTCATCAAAATTATTGGATAGGAGCGTGACCCGGCTCTCCCCAGTTGAAATATCGTTATAGGCAAATCCAAAGGTTCGGTCGTCAAAAGCTGTGATGGAAGCGAGATAGTTGTTCTCTTTGTCTGTTAACCCTTTTCCATCCATTACGGTACCAGGGGTGATTAATTGAACAACTTCCCGTTTTACCATGCCCTTTGTTTGTCTTGGGTCTTCCATTTGCTCGCAAATGGCCACTTTATAGCCTTTTGAAATCAATTGCTCAATATAGTTTGGTGCGGAATGGTACGGAACTCCACACATCGGGATTCGGTCTTCCGAACCGCCCTCACGGCTCGTAAGGGTAATCTCTAATTCTTGTGATGCTTTGACAGCATCGTCAAAAAACATTTCATAAAAGTCGCCTAGGCGAAAAAATAAAAAGGCATCTTGATAATCTGCCTTAATTGTTAAATATTGTTGTATCATCGGCGTATAACCAGCCATAATGACCTCCAGGTTTTAATCTATTTATTTAAGGTGTTGTGGATTTTTCATGAGGACAATTTTGGTTGCTTGTTTGCTCTTTTTGTCCTAATGGCGCTTTCATGTGGACTATTTGGCCCTTTTCTCGCCTTTTTTGTCCTCATGACGGCCTCATGCGGACATGTTTGGAGCTTTGCTCGTCTTTTCTGTCTTCATGACGGCTTTATGCGGACACGATTGGCACTTTTTTCGCCTTTTTTGTCCTCATGACCGCTTCATGCGGACATGTTTGGCTCTCTGTTCGTCTTTTCTGTCCTCATGACGGTTTCATGCGGACATCTTTGGCTCTCTGCTCACCTTTTCTGTCCTCAAGCTTATATATCTAATAACTAACTCCTGCATTTCATATTCGATTTTCTTCGACAAACTATTATATCATATACAGCCTGTGTCGGGCACCCGTTGAATATTTGCCAAATTAAAGAGTAAATTTCTTTTCCGGTCTTCTAACTTTCGACTATTTCTGAATTCAAATCATGGTAAAGTACAAAATATAGGGGGTGCTCTTTTGGGGTGGTTTGGCCGCAGTTTCAAATATTATGCTTTTGAAATGTTTTCCGCTAGTCACTTTATGATTATTGCCCTGTTATTCATAGGAGCTGTAAACATTTTTATTTTCAGAGACAAGCTAAAATCAGATAAGACAAGAAAGTGGGAGATTGGCGCAGCAATTTCATTAATTTTAATAGAAGCTACCTATCACTTCTGGATGATCATCAATGGCAGCTGGGATGTCAGTCATGCAATCCCACTAGAATTGTGCAGCATCAGCCTGATTTTAAATATCGTCTTACTACTAACTAGAAAAAAGCTCATTTACGAGATTTTATTATTTACCGCTTTATTAGGAGCTTCTCAGGCGATTTTCACACCATTTTTAAATTATGATTTCCCGCATTTTCGTTTTTTTCATTTCTTTTATACTCACTTAATGAGCATTTGGGTGCCGCTCTATTTTACCTGGGCAAAGGGCTACCGACCAACCATCTGGTCTGTTTTAAAGTTATTTATTTTTTTGAATGTGTTGATGCCAATCATTATGATTATTAATAAACTAGTTAGAGGAAATTATATGTTCTTAAGCCATAAACCAGACAGCGCCAGCCTGTTAGATGTTCTCGGTCCCTACCCTTGGTATATATTATCTTTGGAAGGATTATTGATCACATTGAGCTTGATGGTTTGGCTACTGTTTCGAGAAAAGACTGGAAGGAAAACAGAAGTGGAGAGGAACTTACCCATTGCATGAAATCAAGTTTTTATTGACCTTTTCTTAATAACTTATTATAATTAATAACGTTCCTATTGTCCCAATGAGCTCAGCACGTTCGAATTTGCTTCAGTGAGTTTACTTCAGCGTACTGATCGAGCTGCTTCTAGAGTAATCATACTGAGATCAGGACGGGTTCACTAATTGTGTGTAGGAACAAAGTATTTTTTATTAACTTGTCCCAATAGCTCAGCAGGATAGAGCAACAGTTTCCTAAACTGTAGGTCGGAGGTTCGAATCCTCTTTGGGACGTAAAAACATGAAAACGCTGATAAGACGTTATTTAACCACTCTTATGTTGGTTAGTATATTGCGTTTAATCAGCGTTTTATTTTGTTTAAACAGTTTATATTAGTTACATTTTTTAATTTGGGACAAAAGTTTTTTGGCTAATTTATTCTCCGCTTCTTTACTTATCTGCCTAACACGCTCTGGGGAAATGTTTAAAATTGCAGCAATTGTTTTTAATTGAGAAGCTTCTTTATTCACACCATAAATTTCATCTAAAACTGTTAGTTCCCTTTCTGTTAAGACATGTCTGATAGCTTTGTAAACACCCAAAAATCGTTTATAATCATCTGAATTTTTTTGGTTCAAAATTTTATAATATGGCTTTTGTTTAAATATTTGGGGTTTAAAATTCGGGCTCCAAACTGAATCAATCATATCTATAAAAAAAATTACGTCATTCCTCGTTAATTCCGTTTTAACATTCATCAAAGCACTTTCCTCTCAACTCTTCCAATTTAGTGGATTCTTAAAAATAAAGCCTATCTAAAAGTTTTCAAAATAAGCATATATGATTTTGAGGTGTTTAATGAGAGTGATTATTGAACTTTTCAAGAACATAAATAGACATTTCAGCAGGTTCTTCATGCCAGGGTTTCATTAATATACTTTACTTTTCCGTGTAACATCTGCTTCCTATCCAGTAAATACACCTAGTAACAGATTTCCCTTTATCTTGAATTACATCTAACACTCTATAATCTAACACAGCATTATCTAAGTTTCCTAAACTCTAGGTCAAAGGTTCGAATACTCTTTTTTGGACGTAAAAAAAACTAGTTAATCACTCCCCTTTGGCTGGTTAACTACTTTTTTAATGAGAATTATGGCAAAGAAAATAAGCCCCACTTCTTCTGAAGTAGGACTTATTTTTCAAATTGTTTAGTAAAATCTTCATAACGAACGTTCCCAGAAACGCCCTTTTGCCATTCCCTCTATGAATGGATTAATATCAACTTTAGTTAAATCGTAAACACCAGGTGAATCTAATTTCACACGGCATCGCACAAGAGCTTGGAGTTCTTTAACCGCCACTCCCACAGGTTTGAAGTGTTTAAAGGTGGTTTCCATAAATTCCAATATAGACGGCTCGACTTCTGTACTCGTACTAACCAAAATTGCTGCATCAAAAAGACTGGAATCTGCCGTATCGAACGTATCTGTTACTTTTAGAGCAGGACTAATCGAATATATCTTTTTTGCCACAATGCTATAATTGATATTATATTGGGCCAGCGTTCTAATCCAATCTGTTAATTTTTCATCATCGGGATCGCCATCTAACAAAATGGCTGCACATTTAGTAGCTGATTGGTTAACTGTGTTTGCCATACTAAGGGCAGGAGACTTTTTATCCGATTTTACTTCAAGATTTTCCTCAGGAAGTTCTGCTCCAATATTGCCTGCGACTTCTTCCGCTACTTGCCGGTCAATATGATTTAAAAGCGCCACCGCGTTATTTTTAACCATATCCGATCTACATTTCCCAAGCTCAAAGCTCAGTGCATCCTTCAAGTGCTGTTGTTCAAATGGAGCTAAACTGTTGTAGAATAACTTCGCTTGAGAGTAGAAATCTAGAAAACTTTCACTTCGGCCTCTAATTTTACGGCCCCCGATTTTTTCCTGATAAGATTCATAGCCCCCTAGTTCAACCGGCGCCAGTTCAGGCTGATTGGCATTTAAACCGTTTCGATGATAGCTTGTTTGCCCTTGATGGATTATCATCTGATGCATTCCATCCCGTTGATTGTTATGAAACGGACAGACAGGTTGATTAATAGGTATCTGATGGAAGTTTGGACCTCCTAAGCGAGAAAGCTGTGTATCCGTATAGGAAAATAAACGGCCTTGTAAAAGAGGATCGTTTGAAAAATCAATGCCTGGTACGACATGACCAGGATGAAAAGCGACTTGTTCTGTTTCGGCAAAAAAGTTGTGAACATTCCGGTTCAAGGTCATTTTACCAACAATCTTTACAGGAACTTCTTCTTCTGGCCATAATTTTGTCGGATCTAAAATGTCAAAGTCAAATTCGAATTCGTCTTTTTCAGGAATGATCTGCAGGCCTAGCTCCCATTCTGGAAAATCTCCTTTCTCAATCGCTTCATACAAGTCTTGGCGATGGAAGTCAGGGTTTTTACCTGCAATTCTCTGTGCTTCATCCCAGACGAGTGATTGTACACCAAGAAGAGGCTTCCAGTGGAATTTGACAAAATGTGCTTCACCATCCGCATTAATCAGTCTGAATGTGTGCACACCAAAGCCCTCCATCATCCGTAGGCTGCGTGGGATGGCACGGTCACTCATGGCCCACATAACCATATGGGCGGATTCATGGTTTTGGCCAATGAAATCCCAAAACGTATCGTGAGCGCTTGCCCCTTGTGGAATTTCCGTATGTGGTTCCGGTTTTAGAGCATGTACAAAGTCAGGGAACTTAATTGCATCCTGAATAAAGAAAACTGGCATATTATTACCGACTAAATCAAAGTTCCCTTCATCTGTATAAAATTTGGTCGCAAATCCGCGGACGTCACGAACCGTATCGCTCGATCCTCTCGAGCCCTGTACAGTTGAGAAACGCACAAAAACTGGTGTTGTTTTGGAAATGTCAGTGAGAAAGTCAGCTCTTGTATATTCAACCAAAGATTCATAGAGTTGAAAGATCCCGTGGGCCCCTACGCCACGGGCATGAACAACCCTTTCTGGTATCCGTTCATGGTCAAAATGGGTCATTTTTTCTCGAAAGTGAAAGTCCTCTATCAATGTTGGTCCTCTTAAGCCAGCCTTCAATGAGAATTCGTCTTCAGACACTTTCAGTCCTTGGTTGGTAGTCAAAGGTGCCGTTTTTTCATTATCAATTGAAAAATTCTCTAATTGTACTGCCTTCTTATTTACCATTGTGATCCTCCTTACGAAAGTATGTATCAAAAAGAAAGAGCAGGTAAATGAATTACCCACTCCTTCGGTACCCTATTTTTATTTTCCTTAAACTTGTTCAAATGATTCTCAGATTTCTAATTCTTCATTCTGAGCCTTCGATTTCATATCTATAGGTTACTAGACAATGATACCAATACTTTTGCTTGTTGTTCATCAATAGCTTTACCGCTTTGAGCAGACAATTCACCTGCCAGAAAACCTTTGCCATAGCAAGGGTTTTTCTGGCAGTGTGTATAATTTTCTAAACCTCCTTTTACCTCACAGTGGACCTTCCATTGAGAATCGTTTGAATCTGCGCTACTGTTGCTGGATCTTCAAGACCTGTAATATCACCTGAAACCTTTCCTGATAGGAAAATTTCCTTTAATAAGCGGCGCATGATTTTTCCACTTACTGTTTTTGGTAGTGTTTCGGTAAAAATAATGGTTTTGGGCAGGGCAATTTTTCCGATAAGCTGTACAATGCGTTCATTTATTTTTTCTTTTAAAGTATCGGTCCCAATAGTAAGGTCATTTACCCGGGCAAATACGAGCGGTACCTCTCCTTTGATATCATCCGGGACACCAATTACAGCCGCTTCTGCAACTCCTGTACATTCAAGGACCGCACTTTCAATTTCCATTGTACTCAAGCGATGTCCGGCAACATTAAAGGCATCATCAGAACGGCCAACGACCCAAACATAGCCATCATCATCAATCAAGGCCAAGTCACTAGCAAAATAGCTGCCTTCAATCTGGCTAAAATAAGAGGAAATATAGCGCTCCGGTTCCTTCCAAAGCGTGCGGCAGAGCATTGGGAATGGACTTCTAATAATTAAATTTCCTAACCTGCCAGGTTGAACTGGGTTTCCCTCTTCATCCACTACAGCTATATCGGCACTTAAAAATTGCATTCCGGCAGATCCCGGCTTCATTGGGGTTAACCATGCTGCACCAGCGATAGGGCAACCCGCTGTTTCTGTTTGTCCCCATGTATTGTTGACACATACTTTTTTCTTTCCTAATACTTCATACGTCCATTGCCATGATTCTGGGTCAAAAGGTTCACCAACTAGGGAAATAACATCAAGGCACGATAAATCAAATTGCTCTATTAACTCTTCACCCAGACTCTTTAACATCCGCAATGCGGTTGGAGCGGTAAACAATTTATTGATACGGTATTTCTCAATCACCTGATAAAATCTGTCTTTCGTTGGATAGTCAATCGATCCTTCATACACAACCGTGGTGACTCCATTTGCTAGTGCACCAGCAATGCCCCAAATATGCATCGTCAACCATCCAATATCTGCCGTACACCAGAAAACATCATCATCATGATGGTCCATATGATATTTGCTATAGATGTAATTTTGGATCACAAAGGCCATACCTGAATGAACAACACCCTTGGGCTTTCCGGTTGTACCGCTAGTATAAAACACAATTCCATATTCATTGGCCTCAAGCCTCTCAGGTTCACAAAGGACACTTGCCTTTTTCGTTAGTTCCTCCCACCAGTAATCACGTCCTTCTGTCATATTAATTTCTGTATTTAGGCGATTGACGACAATTACGGCTTCAATAGATGGAATATCTGGAATTACCCTATCCACTTTTTCCTTCAAGGAAACTTTGTTTCCCCTTCTTGTCGTAGCGTCGGTCGTTACGATAATCTTTGGCTCAAAGCTAACAAGACGATCTTTCAGGGACTTTTCGGAATACCCTGAAAAAACAGTATTGTAAATAGCCCCAATCCGAAAGCAAGAGAGCACAGCAATAATTGCTTCAGCCAAATTAGGAAGGAAAATCGCCACACAATCCCCTTTTTTCACACCGAAGGAACGAAGAACATTCGCAAATCGGTTCACTTCAGCCAGCAGCATATTATATGTAAAAAACTTCGTGTCCCCGTTTTCTCCCTCCCAAATAAGTGCAGTGCGATTTCCTGCACCGTTTTGCACATGACGGTCAAGTAAGTTTACACACGGGTTGCTAATTCCGCCTTCGAAAAAACGAAAATCTGGAAGACTTCCACTTATTGTTTTTTGCCAAGGCTCATACCAAAATAGTTCCTTCGCCACATCGTTCCAAAAGTTTGCGGGATCTTGTTGGGATTTTTGAAGAAGTTCTTGAAAAGCCTTACTGCTTCCAATTGAAGTGTTAGATTGTCTTTCTAGGCTTGGGTAAACAAGCTTACTTTCTGCAACAACCTTTAAGATTCCACTTACATCCATATGAATCCCCCTACATTCATTTTATTTTCCTTCAAACCAGAACCATTAAAGCGCTTTCATAATTATATTTTCTACTAGTTGGTACATGTTGCCAATTACCTTGACTATGAGAGTAACACAATTATTCAGAATTTTCAATAATGTAATTTACTATAGTGTTTTTAATTAGAAAAGCAGTATTATAAAGGAAGGATCATAGATTACCAATTTGAAAGGAAGGAGAAATGAATTTGTTTAAGAAAATGGCTGTAATGGCTTTGGCGGGGGTATTAATGATGTCGTATAGCAGGCCTTCTTACGCATCTGCAAACACCATTTTGGGACCTGAAGTAACTAATTATATTGCTTCAAGAAGTAACACGGTTTCCGTTGGAGTTTACGATGCAAACACAGGAAAAACCTATACATACAACCCTTCTAAAACCTACTATACCGAAAGTGTTGTTAAAATGTCGATGCTTGCGGATGTACTTTATCGAAAAATACCGATTACCTCCTATGAGAATTCATTGCTAACTAGAATGATAGAAAATAGTAATAACAGTGCTGCAAGTACGATCTGGCGGCAGCTTGGCAGTGAACAAGGTGTCCAGCCCTTTTTTCGAAAAGTCGGAATGACTAATACAATTGCCGGTACCGGAGGCTGGTGGGGACGTACCACAACAACTGTCTCGGATCAGCTCACCATGATGAAATACTTTGCTTATCCAAATTCCTTATTAACGAATGCCCAGCGAGCTTACGGTCTTAACCTTATGCGGAACGTACAGGCGGATCAACGCTGGGGTACAGGTTATGGAGTGCCATCAGGTGTTAGTATCGCATTAAAAAACGGCTGGGTGACTTCCAATCCGCCAAGTAAATTATTTGTCAATAGTGTAGGATACATAAATGGACAAGGGAAAAGTTATGTGATTGCAGTTTTGACAACCAATAATAAGTCTCTCTCCTATGGAATTGAGACGATTAATAAAATATCAAGTTTAGTTTGGAATGAAATACCTAAACATTACCCATCTATCGGAGTGATGGATACACCGGCGAACGGTTCTACTATTAAAGGACTAAGTTTGGTGAAAGGCTGGTTCCTGGATGAAAAAGGTGTTTCAAAGGTTGATATATTACTAGACGGAGCAGTGGTTGGTCAGGCCACCTATGGAGATCCGAGAGCAGATGTCCAAAAAGCCTATCCTCAATACAACAATGGGAAAGCTGGCTTTCATTATACCCTGGACACCAAGAAATTTCGAGATGGAAAACATACGATAACGATTAGAGAAACTGGAAAAAACGGCCGTGTCACGACATTGCCTAGTAAAACCATAACGATTGCCAATGTCAGAGGGTACTTGGACAATCCGGTATCTGGTACAACTCTTAGCGGGACCAAAAATGTGTCTGGCTGGTTTTTGGATGAGAGCGAAGTAGCAAAAATTGATGTAATGGTAGACGGTAAAGAGGCTGGACAGGCTGTCTATGGAGATACGAGATTGGATGTCCAAAAAGCTTATCCTCAATATAATAATGGAAAAGCTGGCTTTCATTACCCACTCAACACTACCAAATTTAGTAATGGAAAACATACGATAACGATTAGGGAAACGGGAAAAAATGGCCGTGTCACGACATTGTCAGCAAGATTAGTTACTTTTAAGCACTAATAAAAGTTTTTCAGAAATCCCAGAAGAAAAACGCTAATTTAACAAGATATAATGTTAAATTAGCGTTTTCTATTTTAATGACTCTTTTTCTCTTCTCCTGTAAATCCATCCAAACCTTGTCTTTTTAATTCCTCAGCTACGATTCGGGCAAGTTCTGTTGCTCCTGCTCGATTTGGGTGTAATGTATCACCATTCATATAAAGTGCAAGAGTGGCAGCAGGTCCAATAGAGGTGAAATAAGCAGAACTTAACACATTTAAACCTACTAATGGTACATTTTCCTCCTGAGCTAAAGCGATAATGGAATTTCGATACCAACGGTTTACAGAACTGTGTACGCCCTCTGTATTAAAGTCTGTCGCCCTGCCTTGCGGTGTCGATAAGATAGGAGTCGCTCCTTTCGCCTTTACTTGTTGTACCATGTCTCGCATATACTCTTTAAATTGTGCTTCGGTCGTCGTATTTTTTGGATTTGTATCGTTAATACCAAGTTGAAGGATAAAATAATCTCCAGGCTTAATGTATTTTAAAATTGCTTCCATCTGACCATCATATAAGAAGCCTCTGGCAATCTGGCCGCCGGAAGCCATGTTTCTCACCTGGAAAATTTCAGGATCAACAAATTTCGGCAGTAATTGTCCCCAGCCTGCTTGGATGCTGCTATCTAGTGGATAGTAATTGCAAACAGTTGAGTCCCCGCCGATATAGATGGTGCGATTTGTTTCTGGATGGTGTGAAAGCTTATCAATCTCCAAGGCGCTTAGCGTAAACCTAGTGCCCACCTTTCCCTCTGTTATCAGTAGGTTTAGTTGGCCATCAGTTACTGGGATTTGAAACGAATCAGTCGCATTATTTCCTGTCATATTAATCACTTGGTAGACACCTTCGGCCGCAACGCTTGCTCTAGCTGTGTCCCCTAAGGTGATCTTAACCTCATAAAGTCCATTTGGCAGATCTACGTTAAAAGTATTTTCACTCTTTGTGCCAAACTTTAAAAACTCGACAGCATCACTGCCCACACCTGTTCCAGACGCTGGCACATTGATCATATTTTCCGGTGTATTGAAGCCATAACGCTTTTTCTCATCATATTTCTCATCAGCACTTACACCAATATAGCCCTTTTCTACCTGGCCATTGCCAAAGTCAAACTTATAATTACTCGGTGCAGCCTCTGCAGGTGAAGTAGCAAAACTCCCTATAATGGCCAACATCATAGTAAAAATAGTTAGAACTTTAAGAATCACTTTCCTTTTCACAATAACTCCTCCTCTAAAAATGAATACAATTCCTTACCCCGATAAATTTAAACTTGCACTTTTTCCCCTTGTTCTTTTCTTACAATCTACCTGACATAGTTATGTAGGCCACCATTCATCTCTAAGAAAAGCTCCAAGATAAAGTTATCAAAAGCGATTACATTTGAACTTACCATCTATCACCTCCTACTCGATTGATTATAGTTCGGGTTTATTTTTCCATCATTAGCACTTTTTTGAATTATCCAAAAATAAGAAAATGGTTCTATTCATCATAGGTACTAATTACTATTTGAATTTAAGCCGCCAGGAAAATCCTACTGTATGCCGAAGAATAGGGCAAAAAAGTCTTTCCCAGAAAATAAAGAGGCCGACTCAAAAAGTCGACATGGTAACGACCGTTTGAATCAGCCTCTAGAATTAATAGTAAGACCGCATTTGGAAGGCAGTCTTTGTTTTATTGTTCACATGCCCAGTTATCCTTGTCACGGTCATGCCTTGATTCATAAGCAGGATGAGTGGATGGCACTCCATTCGGATAGACCTTTCTCATTTCCGTACAATTCTTAAAGGACTCCGAACCGGCATTGGTTGATGACCCACTGCCTGAAGTAGAGCCATTCGATGTATCCCCGCCTGTTGAAGCTCCAGAACCATTGTTACCTGAGCTTGAATCCAAATCACCTTTCGTTGTCCCTTGAGCGCCTAGTGCCCAAAGACCTTTATTTGCCTCCCTTGCCTCTCTTGCAAACTTGACAAAATAATCACTGTACTTAACATCCGGAGGATACGTTGACGGCTCTGCGTATCCGTTCAAAACTAAATCAGCATTAAACATCTTTGTTCTTATCTCATTTTCATCCATATCATTTGAAGGGACACTTAACCAAACAATCCTTAGCAAGCGGCCGTAACGATCCGTTTCGGAAATATCCTTCTGCATCCATACCTGTTTTCCAGTCAACTTTGAATGTGTATAGTTACTTGCCTCTTTCCCATATTGCTCATGTCGGGTGGTCGATTCCGGTGTATTGACGCCGACTAAACGGACCTTTCGTCCATCGGAGGTTACAAAGGTATCTCCATCAACCACTCTTTCAACACTAATTAACTCTAAACCGAGACTCTTCGCTAATTCTTCCGGTGATTGTTTTGCCGCTTCTTGTTTTTCTTGTGCCGCTTTCTCAGCATTTTCCTTTTCTTCTGCTATTCTGGCTTCTTCAGCCTTTGCTTTTTCTTCCGCTTCAGCTTTTACTTTTGCTTTTTCAGCTGCTTCCTCTTGCTTCTCCTTATTGATCTCCTTTGTTTTAGAATCAGGAGTATCTTTTGTGCACGATGATGATATAAGTAGAACGGCTATTATAAGAATGGCTTTAATGATTCTCATGTTTCATTCTCTCCTTAAAAAAACTCCATTCTTATTATACCTATAATTACTATTAATTTGTTAATAACTAACTATCTCTTTTGCGGACCGTTTTGACAATAGTGGTCGTCCATTTTCCCAGTGGACCTTAACAGGGAGATTAAAATATTCTGTCAGCTTGATACTAGCAATCATATCTTGCGTTTCTCCAGAGGCAAATACTTGTCCCTTTTTCAAAAGCAACGTTTTAGTGAAAACAGGCAGGATTTCTTCCACATGGTGAGTGACATAAATAATTGTTGGGGCATCCTGATTTTCGGTAATCTTTTCAACCGACTCCAGCAATTGTTCCCGTGCTATAAAATCTAATCCGTTTGTCGGTTCATCAAGAATCAGCAAGGACGGATTGGCCATCAGTGCCCGTGCAATGAGGACGCGTTGTTTTTCCCCTTGTGATAGGGTAGTATAATTGCGATTGGCATATTCGATACAGCCTAACCCCTCAAGAAGTGAAATTGCTTTTTTTCTTATTTCGTCTGTGGGAGTTTCGTAAAGACCAATTGAAGCAAAGGCACCACTTAAGACAACTTCAAATGCATTATCATCCGGGTGAAACTTTTCTTGAAGCGATGATGAAACAAAACCAATCTGCTTCCGAAGTTTTTCTCCTAGATAGGTTTTTCCAAACTCCATATCTAGTACGGTAATTTTTCCTTTTGTCGGAAAATAATAGGCATTGAGTAAATTTAAAATAGCTGTTTTTCCTGATCCATTTAAACCAAATAACACCCAATGTTCTCCTTTTTCAATTTCCCAGTTAACATCTTGGAGGATTATTTTCCCATCCCTCAATAATGAGACATTCTCTAGTTGAACAACCAAATTAATCACACCTTTCATAGGTATAATAATATCAAAATTTTCAGAATCAAAGAAGCAGGAACCTCCAATGTCCATCAGGATCCTGCTAATAGTTTCTATACTAATACTTTTTTTAGTTTCTCGGTCAGTGCAGGAACGACCTGCTTATAGTCAGCAATTACACCAAGATCAGCCCGTTTAAAAATAGGCGCTTCTGCATCTGAATTTATCGCCACAACCGTTTTGGCATTGGTAATTCCGGCCAAGTGCTGGCTGGCACCTGAAATACCAACCGCTATATATAGGTCGGGAGCAACAACCGCACCTGTCTGACCAACCTGAAGATTGGTAGGCACCCAGCCTGCATCACATGCAGCTCGGGATGCACCCACTGCTCCCCCAAGCACATCTGCCAGGGCCTCGAGTTCAGCAAAACCTTCAGGGCCTTCTAGCCCTCGACCGCCGGAAACAATAATAGTTGCATCCTCAAGGCGGATATTGGACAAGGCAGATTGAATTTTGACGACAAGCTTTGTTAAAACTAAATCTTCCTTAGGTTTGTAGTCAACAGAAATAATTTCTCCAGTTCGTGATTCATCAGGTAAAGGCAAGATTTGACTCTTTGGGCGGATACCAGCGACCACTTGAGGTCGTGTGGCTGTATACTCTCCGAATGCCTTATCTCCATAAATTGGACGAACCCAGGTGATTTTTTGACCTTCTTTTTTAAAATCAACTACTTCCGTAATTGCCGATGCTCCCATTCGCGCAGCTATGCGGCCGACGAGGTCCTTCCCGATTCGATCAAAGGGAAAGACAAAAATATCTGCACCGGATTGTTTAAATACTGAATAAAGACAATCAACATAGACATCCACCTGATATTCGGCAAGCAAAGGATTTGATACCGTGTAAACTTTATTAGCACCGAAAGCGAATGCCTCCTTTGAACCAGTCACGACAGCAGGCCCTGTTAATACAGCTGCAACTTCCCCGCCTGTGCTGTCCGCTAAATGGCAGGCAAACGCTAACGCTTCCCGAGAACCGAAACTTAAGGCATCTCGCTGCTGATTTCCAAAAACAAGAATTTTTGACATTTTTAAGGCCTCCTATAGAATCTTGAGTGCCAAGAGCTTGTCAGCTAATTCACCCGCGAGTTCCGCCCCATCCGTACCAGGCAGAAATTCACAAGTGCTTTCTCTGTTTAACACATATGCCCGTTCAAGTTTAACCCACGGTTGACAGCGCTCTGCATCCAGTTCTAAATCATCCGACTCATATACTTTGATTGGCTTCGTTCTGGCCAGCCTGATATCTTTTACCTTCGGCAGCCTCGGAACATTTGTCTCAGAACTAATAACCGTGAAAACAGCTGGAGCAGGAATACTTACCACGGTGCACCCATCCTCCCCCTCACAAGATGCCTTGATATTTCCAGCATCTATTTCTATTTCGGAGACTAAGGTTAGACAGGTCATTTCCAGCTCTTCAGCTAGTACTGGTCCCACCAGTCCCTCCTCTATATCACTTGCTTGACAGCCAGTTAAAACTAACTGCACGCTGCCAAGTTCCTTAATCGTTTGGGCAAGGATATGTCCAACTGCCTGACCATCTAAATCCTTCCATTCATCATCCCAAACTCTTACGGCATGATCAGCGGTGAAGGCGAGCGCCCGGCGCAGCACATCTTCTGATTCTTCGTCACCTAAGCAGAGTGCAGTAACGATAGCGCCCGGTGTTTTGTCGCGAATCTGAATAGCCAGTTCTAGTGCATTTTCAGCAAAAGAGTCCAAGACCATATCTGCGTCACCATTTTCCGGACGTTTTGTTTTCGGATCGATCTTAAAATGTCGTGGTGTAATTTCTGGGTCATAAGCCTGTTTAAGACATACGACAATATGCATTCCCTCATCACCTCGTTCTCTTAAAATCTATTTTTTTATTAAAGTGCATTTTACTTAACGGAGTTAGTTTCGCTTCCTCTAACAGCTAATCCCCGCTCCTGTTTTGGGTCAGGGGACCCTTCGAGGTTGTAAAGTTCACGGAGTCTTTCCACCGCTTCTGCAGGTGGTTTGGCATTGAAATATCCACGCCTCGTCATATAGACACCTGAGTTTTTGCGTAAGTCCACTAAGGACTCACACATCTTGATACCAGCAGCAAAGGAATCTACCACCGGGACATCGCCAATTCTTGAAACGCCATGGGTGGCGAGGAACACATTCATCGGTCCCTCTCCCGGAACAATGACATCAGCCCCTTCAGCAATCGCCATTTCTGCCGCATTTTTAAAAGAAGCAATGACAGGCTCCGGATCACTAAAACCAGCTAGGACATGATCAAACCCTACATCTGTTTGAACAATTGGACCCAGCTTATTGCCTAAACCATAGCGGGCGGCATTTTGCCGAAGTTCATCGGCAAGCGGTCCTAGGAAATTAACAACGCCAATTTGATCTCCAAGCATGGACGCCATATGAAAGGAGGCCTGGCCATAGCCAACTACCGGAATATCGACAAGAGTACGTGCCTCTAAGAGACCCACATCGGGAATAGTCGCTATAAACATGGCATCATAACCAGCCTTTTCAGCTAGTAAGGCCGCCCTCACAAACTGTTCACGGTGTAGGTTTTGCAGGTAAGAATAGGTAATAAAATGACCAGGATAATGGGTTGGATAGGTTTCTTCCGACATTCCATGTAAAACCACCTCCACACCGGATCGAGCAATCTTGCGAACATGATTGACAATCGCATTGCGATACTCGGGAACCCGATCAATCGTGGTTAAGCTTTGATGCCAGATCTTCACATTCATTACCTCCTTTTTTTCGTCTATTAATTTAATAGGAAAGTTTTAGCTCTTTTCATCTTTGAATTTGTTTTACCTAATCGTTTTTTTATAAATATCAGCGATTTTCACAAGTTTATCGGCGGTTTTTGCATATATATCGGCGGAACTTCATTTTTACTAGCAATGTCAAATTATAGGCTTTAATAAGTTTTAGCTGCCCCCGATAATGCCTCAGCCGCAGCCACCCGGCCAAACACGGCTGCCTTCCCAAGGGAACTTCCAGTCATGTAACCAGCACCGTGGAACCCGCCGGTTACCTCCCCAGCAGCATACAATCCCGGGATTGGCTCACCAAACGGATTAAGGACCTGTGCAGCGGAGTTGACTGCGACTCCTGCATAAGTTGCCAGCATGGCCACTGTTGATTCAAATGCATAAAATGGTGCCTTTTCAATTGGAGTTGGCCTTCCAAAGCTATGCGTTAACGTCTTCCTGCCAAAATCTAGCTCCTCACCGGTTTGAATTCCCTGATTGTATCTAGAAATGGTTTCTTCCAGTACCTCCAAAGGTACATCAATACAATCTGCCAGTTCTTCTAATGTATCCGCACTATAAAGGAGACGGCGTCGGCGGAGCAGCTCTAAATCATAAAGCGGGTCATCTGCCACACTTTTATCCATCACAGTTTGATCCCACACCTGATAAGTAACTTTATTAGGCTGCTCGAACGCTGCTTTTCCGAGCAGCTTATAGGAAATAGACTCATTAACGAAACGTCTTCCCAATTGGTTAACCATGATGGCACCTTTATAAAAGGCCAGACCCTGCGTTTTAACTGCTCCGGATGCGCTTGGATGGAATCCGTATGTTCCGTTCAAATAAGGCAAATCACTGACCCATGCCCCGTGTTCCCAGGCCATTTTAATACCGTCTCCATGATTCCCTTTACCGCCAATTCTAAGGGCTCCATTTAATTGAGGGGCAAACTGTCCAAGCAATGCCTCATCCTTAGAAAAGCCACCAGAAGCTACAACTACCCCTTTGGTCGCTTCAACTGTCTGTTCGGCCCCTTCCAGCTCATAAAGGACGCGATCGATTCGTCCTCCCGTGTTTTTTAGCAGGCGCTTTGCAGGTGTACAAAATCGAATGGTTACATTCGGAAGCTGCTTTACTTTTTTATATAGTGCTTGAATGGCTTGATGCGGATCAATAATATGTCCACGGGGAACACTGTGGCCGCTTACCGCTTCTAAGGAGCGAAATTCTATCCCCTGCCCCACAAGCCATTCATATGTTTCCAGTTGATTCTGAGCATAAAACGTTATTAGCGATGTGTCATTTACGCCGCCGCCAACTTCACTCAGGTCTTTTACAAGGGATTCACTGGAATCCACAATGCCTGCCACCTCTTGCATATCAGTTCCTGCAAATGCCATATATCCCGAACTTAAGACGGTGCTCCCGCCAAGCTCATCTTGTTTTTCAAGCAGGAGGACACTGGCCCCCTTCTCTCCTGCCTCTACTGCAGCACACATGCCGGCCAGTCCTCCGCCTAAAATAACCAAGTCATAGGACTCCATTGTTTCACATCCTTTTACATTTGCTTTCTACTTCTTTCTAGCTACTTATGTTCTTACCTTCTTGGGTAATATCAATTGGCTCGAATGATGCCGTATCCAAATTTTTATCTTTCGTTTCCGGAAAAACCCAAGCCCACAAACATAATGCGAAGAAAAACCCTGCTCCCATTAAAATAATCGGTTGGTACCCATAAACGGGAAAGACTGCAGCAGTAATCAAAGGCGGAGCAAATGCAAGTCCTCTTCCAATTTGAAGAGCCCAAGAAATTCCTGTACTTCTTACCTCAGTTGGAAATATCTCACTAAATAACGAGCCGAAGATGGTAGCCCCATTAGATCCCATGTACAGGAAGAAAATAGGAACTAGTATCCAAAAAGAGTACAAGAGGGAATCCCAGGTAAAGTAAAGAAGCAAGCCGCCAGCACCCGCGATAAACGCTAAGTACGACAGAGTGATCCTTCTCCCCCACTTATCTGCTGTATATCCAGCAATAAGTGAACCCACTAACCCGGCAAAAGCTGTAAAGAATAACCACCAGGCTGTTTTCCCCATTTCGAACCCTTCATATTTTACTAGGTAAGTAGGTAAAAAGTTGGTTATTCCATAGTACGCAAAATATTGAAAGACTGCGGCAATCAAAGCGATGATAAATGGCTTCCAAAACCGCTTCATCCCAAACTTTTTCTTAAAACTGACTGCACTGGTGTTTTTTATCGTCTTTTCCCATACTTTCGATTCTTCGACATCCCGTCTAAGAAATAATGCTATTAAAATAGGAAGTGCGGATATGGCAAAGGTCCATCTCCAGCCAATAACTGGTAATATAAACCCTCCTATGAGTGCACCCATAAAAATTCCTATATAGGCTCCACCATAGAGAAGGCTGCTCCAAAATCCCCTTTGCTTCGTTGGTACCACTTCACTAACTAAGGCCTGACCCGCTCCATATTCACCGCCAAGCCCAAAACCTGCAACTGCTGTCCAAATCACTAACCATGCATAATCAAAGGTAAATGCTCTCATTAATGTAGCAATACAAAAGATGACTAGAGTCCATATCAGGATTTTTTTTCGGCCGATCTTATCTCCCAAAATCCCAAAAATAATTCCACCCAGCGCAAGGAAACCCAATTGGACTGAAAACAAAGAAGCAACTTGTTCCGTAGTTAAAGACAGGGATGCAGCCATTGGAATGACTAAAAAACTAAGGACAAAAACCTCATAGTAATCAAAGATCCAGCCAATATAAGCACCAAAAAAGACTTTATACTTAGCGGAGTCCATTTTTTCCGGTTGATTTGGATAATTTGTTGTGCTCAGTATAAGATCCTCCCCACTTTAAGCATTTTTTGTTGCAATTAACTCTAGGTAATACTTATAGAAGTCCGGCCAATGAACTCTATCAACAAAAGTCCTAGCACGGGTTAAGAATACAAATTTCATATAAGATTGTTACCATTATTTATTCAAAATTTTTGATCACTTCTAATGCGGCTTCACATACCTGCATATCATGTGTATAGTGTCCACCACTAACTCCGATACCACCGATCAGCTCGCCATTAATTTTAATAGGAAAACCTCCCCCGAAAATAACCAATCTTTCGGTGTGCACAATTCCATGAAGCAATGGTGGGTCATTCTTAATTTGGTCGTACCATTCATGTGTCGGTCTGTTATAAGCAGCTGCGGAAAAGGCTTTATTCTGCGAAATCTCCAAACTTAGCACTGGTGCACCGTCCATTGCCGCAAATGCTTTTATATTACCTGGTTTATCAACAATCGCAATGCTAAACGGGATTCCGAGTTCCTCTCCCTTAGCTAAGGCTGCTTCTAACAATTTATTTGCCAATGCTAGACTAATATTTTTTGTTTCTACTACTGTTTTTAAATTTGTCATGTTTCTTTCCCCTTCCAACTATTAAAATTAATATTTTTATATGTTAACTGGCCTACCGCTGCCAAATGCTTCAACGGCAGTGGCTGTTACAGCAACAGATTTAGGTAAACATAAATCTACAATGACATGGGCGATATCTATCGGTCGCAGCCAATTGTCTTTATTCACATCAGGCGCTAAATCCTGCATCATCTTTGTGTCGACAGGACCTGGACAGACAGCATTTACTCTAATTTTGTAAGGTTTTAATTCTTCACCCAATGCTTTCGTGAAACCGATGACCGCATATTTTGAAGTAATATATGCACTTCGATCAGGACCACCTTTCGTTCCCCATATAGATGAAAGATTAATAATTACACCATTCTTTTTTTCAATCATTTTCGGCACCACTGCTCGTGAACATAAGAAGCTTCCTTTTACATTGACATCTTGTAAAAAGTCCCATTCTTCGACGCTTGTTTCAAGAAATGGTTTTAAACTCATTACACCGGCATTATTTACTAATATGTCAACGGAGCCGAGTTTTTCTTCTGTTTCTTGGACTGCTTGAAAGACATTGAATTCGGAACGAACATCTCCGACGATGGAGATGGCTTCCCTTTTTAATTCATCAATAATATAAGCAGCCGTATCCTTGCATTCCGCTTCGTTATCTGAAAAAATAGCTATTTTGGCACCTTGTTTGGCTAAAAGAATACAGGTTTCTCTGCCAATTCCCCTGCCGCCGCCAGTCACAAAAGCTACCTTGTCTTTTAATTCCAAGCAAATCATCCTTCCCTTTAAGACAAATTATAATTGGCTTTTTTTTAGCTTGATTAAACTTCGAGTTTCTTTGATTGACTCACATAGGTAACCGCATGTTCGCCTGCACGGCGTCCAAATACGAGTCCCCTTAATACCGATGTTCCGCCTGGATACTTTCCGTAATAGAGTCCAGCTATTTCACCTGTTGCATATAAACCAGGAATGGCATCCTGATCTTGCGATAAGACGCGGCCATTTGTATCGGTAGCTAAACCGCCATTGGTGAAAACATTCGAGCAGACAATAGGATAAGCAATATAGGGTGCCTGGTTGATTGGGATTGCCCAATTAGACTTTGGCGGAGTTATTCCGACCGTTTGTTTACCATCCTTTTTATCCCAGTGAAATTCACCAGGTTGAATGGCCGCATTATAGTCTTCCACGGTAGCCGTTAATTGTTCAACCGGCACGCCTATCTTCTCGGCTAATTCTTCAAGCGTGTCAGCAACAATAGCGGGTTTATCCGTTTCTACTGCGCGCTCATAATTTGGAATATCATACATTTTTTGATCGCCGATCATATAGGCAATATGACCAGGAAGATCATGGAAGATCTTTCGGGCTACTTCTTCATATTGCTCGTCGACGGTGGTTTTTCCCTCATCGACAAAACGGTTTCCATTTTGATCGACCAAAATGAAGTAAGGATAGGTCATGACAGCCGCTTCTTCCCGCTTACTTCTTGGGTCGACTGGTTCAGCATGGAACGAATCAAACTGGCCAGCTGTTTTGGCCCCGATTGCCATCGCCATCCGAATGCCTTCCCCCTTATTGAATAATCCGCCCTCGGCAACTGTCCGAATCTTATGGGCATCTCTGCCAACATATTGGGCCATCATCTCCTGATTTCCCTGGAATCCACCGGATGCTAATACAACTGCTCCGACTGTTAATTGAAGGGATGTCCCGCCTTTTACACGAATCATTAACCCATTGACAGCACCTTCATCATCAAGAAGTAATTTCCAGGCAGTAGCTTCGTAAATAATTTCAACACCGAGTCCACCAGCACGGCGGGCTAAGGTGTCAACAATCGCCCGACCGCCGCCCACAGGCAATAATCGCGGCTTTGATGCGGTTAAAAACATCGTTGGCAGGTAGTCGAATTCAACCCCTTTTTCCTCTACCCACCGTAGTGTACTGCCGGCATTTTGGGCGAGAGTTTCTATGTACTCCCGATCGGAATAGTTGTCTGAGAAAGCCAGCATATCTTCTACGAAGTTGTCGGCTACTTCATCGAGATTTTTCATCCGCATATAAGAGGCAGTCCAACGGGAGTTTCCGCCCCTATGATCATAATCAGCTCGTTCCAGGATGGCGATTTTTAAGTTTTTATTGGATTTCTTCGCCGTTTCTGCAGCAGATAAAGCTGCTGAGGTCCCAGCCACTCCACATCCAATTACTACAATGTCATAATCTACTTCTCTCACCACTTCAAGTTCCTCCTCTAAATAAGTTTTTACTTGTTAATTAATGACTGATTTTCAGAATACTTGTTTTCCCATTCTTTAATTTGGTTGAGTTTAAAGAGGGATTGGCGCTCTTCCCATGTACAGATCAACTCGTGAACATTCTCTTGTGAACCCTCTGCTTTTAAGATTTTCAGGGACTCCGTAATACCCTTAATCGCTGAACGAAGAACGGTATTGGCGCAAAGCATGATCTTAAAGCCAATCTCTTCCGCTTCTTTTAAAGAAACGAGCGGGGTTTTACCGCCCTCTACTAGATTAATGATCTGTGGGATGCCTGTTAAAGAACTGGTTATTTGCCTAAGTTGTTCGATTGTTGTAGGCGCTTCCACAAAAATGATGTCGGCACCAGCATCCTTATAGGCATGCGCCCTTTCTATTGCATCATCAATCCCATTAACAGCTAAAGCATCTGTTCTAGCAATGATGGCTAGATTTTCGTCATGTCTTGTGTCCACTGCTGCCTTGATCTTTCCTATCATTTCTCCCTTTGATATGACATCTTTTCCGTTGAAATGGCCACATTTCTTCGGCGACACCTGGTCTTCCATTTGAATAGCCGCAACACCTGCTCGTTCAAACTCACGAACTGTCCGCATAACATTAATGGCATTGCCAAACCCTGTATCGGCATCCACAACAATCGGAACTGTTGTCACATCTGCCATTCGGGCAACGATATCGACCACTTCTTTTAAGGAAGTCAAACCGACGTCCGCCCATCCTAATTGGGCATTGGAAATGCCGGCGCCAGTCGCATAAATGGCGTGAAACCCGATTTCTTCTATTAATCTAGCTGACATCGCGTCATACGCACCCGGCACGATAAATGATCCCCTTTGTTTCAAAAGTTCCTGGAACTTTTTTGTTTTATTCATTTATTGGGTCTCCTTTTTTATTAATGCATATTTAAATTTTAGAAAATTAAAACATTAATTACAAAGGTAAAAATCATTGAACTTTTGGCAATTTTCCAATAATTTTTATCAGTCTTTCTTTAGAAAATCAATTTAATAGTTTTTGAAAATGGTGAAAAATTATTAAAAAGTGGTAAATTGTTTCTTACTGATTAATTTCCAAATTAATGGTGAATGAGAGGTAATTTATTTAATAAGTCATAATCAAGACTATTACTTATCGTTTTCCATACCTCTTCAGGATCATCTATGTTTGCAAATAAACAACAATCAATAAATTTATTCTTAACTTCATCAAAAGTCACTATAGGAAGGCAACGTTCTATATGTCTTTTAGTTCCTTGAGCAGTTATTATCTTAATATCACCTTGAGGAAGCCCAAGAGTATTAGGTTGTGTATTTTCAATCCTTACAAGCTTTGACAATTCTAATACTTGCGAATCCATAAGCGCCTTATCTGTTAAATTATTCAAATTGACATTTCCATGTACAAATGTAAATGCAACCATAAAAGGGATACTAAATTTAGCATCTTGTAATGTTTTGGGGTGGCAACGCTCCGGCATTGGATGACATAACATACTTGCCGTTTCATTTACTCCGATTACAAGGTTTTCGATTTGATTGTGTTTTACTTCATTACGAAGGACTAGCGTCGATTTTATGTAAGGGTGTGAATAACGACAGCTAGGGAAAAGTTTTATTGATGTATCTGAAAATGCCCACGTTTCAGTATCTAATAATATTTTTCGTTGACCTTCGCTTAGATTTTTTCCAAAATAGTTTCGAAAAAGACCTGTTTTACCATCCAAGCTACTCGCTGGAGCCGACACTCCCTCTCGAGCCAAAAATGCTGCTTGAACACCTCCCATAGATGCAAAGGCAGGATAAATCGACCTAGCTTTAGAACCTACACCAACTCCTGGCTCTTTTCCACCAGCTAATTGCATGTAAGCTAGACCCAAGGCATGAACTAATTTAGAATCATCTAACCCAAGAACAAGACCGGCAGTGATTGCGGCACCAAGATAACCAAAAAGTTGACTTAAAAACCATTTGGAATCAACGCCTGTACCTCTAGGTTCAATCGCATATCCAAGCCGGCAAATTAACTCATTTCCTAGTCCTACCGCAGTGACAAGATCCGTAGTTCTAGAATCTTCAATGTCAGCAGCAGCTAATGCAGACGCTAAAATAATTGGAGTAGGATGTATTCTCGCTAAATCATTTATATCGTCAAAATCTAGTGCATGTGCCAAAGCAGTATTGGAAAATGCTGCATAGGCAGGAGGTAATTGATGTCCACTTCCAATTACTCGGCCAGCGCCACCTTCTACTCCCACAGATATCCCAGATATCGATTGTAAGGCTATAGGTGCTCCTTTATGAGCCGCCAATGAGATTCCTATAGTATCAGAAATATGAAGTATTACCTTTTTACGGACTTCCTCTGGCAAACCACGTTTTTGTCTTTGGCGAATGGCATTAATAATATCAAAGCTCAATGATGACAAATATAAGCCCTCCCAAATATTTCTCAAAATAGTTTTCCAAATAAAAAATCCTTCCTGCTTTCATATCTAAGGGAGTAGATGAAAACTTTAATTTCAGTATTATTAAGTTGCGATCTGCTCCTTTTTTGGTTCTTGAACTAATAAACAAGCTGTCAAACTGTTAATGGACGTTTGTAATAAAGCAGGCTCAATACTTTTGCATTTTTCCATCGCCACTGGACAACGAGTATGAAAATGGCAGCCTTGTGGGGGGTTTGAAGGACTTGGCAAGTCTCCCTGTAAGATAATTCGTTCTCTTTCTCTCATTTCTGGATTAGGTTGAGGTACAGCCGAGAACAGTGCTTTAGTATAGGGATGACGTGGAGATTCAAATAATTCCTCTGTCTTGGCATATTCAATAATTCTTCCGAGATACATCACAGCAATTTTATCACTAATATGTTTAACAGCTTGGATTCCATGAGCAATAAAAATATAAGATAATCCAAAATCTTGTTGAATTTCTTTTAATAGATTTAAGATTTGAGCTTTGGGCACGTCCAGCGCTGAAACCGGCTCATCACAAACAATCAGTTTTGGCCTTAAAGCAAGCGCACGTGCAATCCCAATTCTTTGCCTTTGTCCACCGGAGAATTCAATAGGGTACCGAGTGCCATGGTAGGAAGCGAGCCCAACTCTTTCGAGTAATTCATCCACCCTTTTCTTAATTTCTTTTTTTGAGCCAATTTTATGCAGAAAAAGCGGTTCAGCAATAATATTGGCTACTGTCATTCTTGGATTCAATGACGAGTAGGGATCTTGAAAAATCATTTGTAGATTTTTTCCTAATTCCTTTTTGTTTTTGTAATCACTTAATCTTTTTACATCAAATAGGATTTCACCACTGGACATTCTCTTGTAAAAAAAAGAATCCTCTGAACCCGAAAAACTTCAGCAGGAAAATCGCTTGTTGAGAATCGAAAATGAGTACCTAAAAAAGCCAAAAGCCTTAATACAGTTCCCTCGATACCGATAAAAGCAATCGTAAGTAGTCACTGAATTAAGGCGGAAATATCGGTTGTCTGAAATCTTAAACATTGCCGTTCTACCTAAATGTAAAAGTCTAACGCGTTATGCAGATGCTGCCGTAAATTCTTATCAATATCATCCATTCCATACAAAATTGAATTTCGAAGAATGTAACCAATCCCTATCGCAAATAGTATCTCTTTTATCTTCCGTTAACCGCTGGTGCCAAGTAAGCGAAACCGCTGTATCACTATTCAGGAATAGTTCCAAAACATTTAGTAGCGGGATCATTTCGTTTTCACCTGTCACAAGTACCTCTATTTCTTGTGAATGACATCCACTTGTTAACGTAACAGCATATTTGCCCTGCCCTGGCAGGGTATAGTAAGGTTTAACTTTTAACGCACTTCCGTCCCATTCACAGCCAACTTCATAAAAACGTCCTAAAAAGTCAGGTAAATCTTCCACATTTCCCTTTGATAATTTTTCTCTAATGCTTGTTGAGCTAATTTTCTCTCCGCGGCATTCAACTTTATTTACTTTCGTAACTTCAAGGATTCCGCCTGAATCTCTTTTCAATCGATCCATATTCCCTTCACCACGAAAGCCATACGTATAATCAAAACCTGCAACTGCATGGACGACACCGAGATCGAGTAAATATTTAGCAGCAAACTTTTCTGGCGACAGCGATGCGAACTCCCGATCGAATTCAACAATATAAAAAATATCGACACCAAGTTCAGAGAACAGTTTCTCTTTATCAGGTAACGGCATTAGATATTCTACTTTTGTTTTCCCATTCGATAAAACGGTTTTGGGATGTGGAAAGAAACTCATTACCGTTAAGAGTAGATTTTCCTCTTTTGCCTTCCTAAAAGCTGTTTGAATGACTTTACGGTGGCCGATATGAATACCATCAAAAAATCCTAGCGCCATGATACTTGATTTTGCTTTTTGCTGCCAGTGCATCAGATTATCGGGATTCAAATAAATCGTTTCCATGCAGGTGCCTCCTTCTTATTTCACATTAAGCTTTACCCATTAATCGATACGTCAAAGCCAAATTGTGTCTTTCCAAACGCTTCAACCGAGTCTTCGTAGAGATTGGATCGATGTGTACATACTGCCAAAAGATCGCGTATGAACATTTCGATCGGATCTCCTTTGAACATCGAAAATCCGCCAAGTGTCAACAAAACTTTCACCGCAATGTCCGCTACGTTTTTCGTGATTTTTGCCCTAATTGCAGCAAATTCACCACGTTTATCTTCTTTTCCCATTTCATAGTTTTCTAATAAAGAAATATATTTTTCTAATAGACCTTCTGATTCGTAATATTTAATCGTTAATTCTGCTAATACCCCCTGATGACGGGAATCTTTAGCAGAATTTCCTCCTAATCGAACCCGCTTTTCCGTCCGTTTCTTAAATTCCTCTAGTAAACGCTCCGCTCCGCCTAGCGCGACCATAGGGAATCCGATACAAAAGGATGAGAAAAATGGAACATCATAAAGAGGATAGTCTTTATCATAACCTTCAGGAGGTCTGCCTGTACGATCTGCAACAGTAAGTCGTATAAGATGGTGCTTTGGAACGTAGACATTATCTACAATTACCTGGTTGCTTCCTGTCCCCCTAAGGCCTAACGTATCCCAATTTTCCACTATTTGCACATCAGATACCGGTAATGTCAGCATGCATAGTTCATTCTCTTCATTGCCGTCTATTTTTATTTTCACTGCAAGAGACACCCAGTCGCTATATAAGATACCACTTACAAAACTATACTTACCGGTGATCCGAAAACCATCCCCATCCTTTTCCACTTTGCCTATAGGAGCAAAAATATCTGCAATTAACCCACCCTGTTTAATAACTTCTTCTGCTCCCTTTTTCGTCATAAAAGCTACTAAACTATTATGAATGGAATAAAGAAAAGTTAACCAAGCAGCAGAAGTATTATATCTTCCAACGGTGCGGATAACCTGGGAATACTCTCTTAAATTTACTTGAGGCTCTCCATATTTTTTCGGCAGTAATAACTTGGATAATCGAGCTTCTTTCATCGCATCAATGACATTTTTTGAAACGGTTTTATTCTGATCTGCTTCGAGCGCCTCCGATTCTGCAATTTGTCCAACCTTTTCTGCCCCTTTTAATAACAAGCTCAAATCAATTTTGTTTTCATCCAATAAATTGCTTACCATATTTCGCACCCCTTTTTAATGTTATCTCATAAAAAGAAAACAACTAATCTTTACTGTTAAACCATCTCTTCTTTTCCTAAATGGACAAATCGTGCAGCATTTTCGCCTGCAATTTTCCCAAAAACAGCGCCTGCCATTAAGCCTGCACCACCAGGATAATTAAAGTAGAATAAGCCGCCCACTAGCTCACCGGCCGCATATAACCCTGGAATCGATTGATATAAAACGTCCTGCACTTCTCCGTTCAAATTTATTTTCAACCCGCCAAAAGTAAAGGTGATACCGCATGTAACAGCGTAGGCTTCAAACGGGCCTTCATCCAGGGTATTTGCCCAATTGGATTTCCTAACCGCCAGCCCTTCTGTACACCTGCCATCCTTGATATTAGGATTAAACGGAATATCAGCCCGGACCGCCTCATTGTACTCCTTCACTGTTTGTAAAAATCCTTCCGGGTCTACCCCGTCAAGTTTCTTGGCCAACTCCTCCAATGTATCTGCTTTCACTTTTGTTACTTGTTTGCCACGATATTCGTCCCGTAATAGACCGGACACCTTTTGATCGAAAATCTGCCAGGCAAATTGGCCAGGCTGTTCTAGAATCAGCTTGCCGTATTTTGCATACGTATAGTTTCGAAAGTCTGCACCTTCATCAACAAAGCGTTTGCCTTCAGCATTTACGATAATGCCAAATGGATAGCTTAGCCTTTGAAAGCCTTCCGTGAATTCCGGCAGGTACCGGTCCCCGCCAACCGAATGGCACCCTGACCAGTTTCCACTGGCAATGGCACCGATATTTAATGCCATTTGAATTCCTTCTCCGGTATTAAAACGGCTGCCTCGTGCATGAGCTAAGTCCCATTTCGGTCCTAAATACCGTGTCCGCATTTCCGGATTGGCATGGAAGCCCCCTGAAGCCAAGATCACTGCTTTGGTGCGCACTTCCGAAGTTCTTCCTTTATATTTAAATATAACCCCATGAACTCCATCATCATCATGAATAAGTTTGGTCGCCATGGCATCGAATAATACATGTACACCTAGTCGCGTGGCTTCCTCATGCAGTGACCCGACTAAACCTGGACCACCGCCCACCGATTCAGCAATCATACCGCCCCAAAATTTGAATTTACCATCCACTTTAAATGCTTGTCGGCCATAAATCGGCACAAATCGTACCTTATGGGATACCAGCCATTTCATCGTTTCAAAACTATTGCCGGTTAGGAGTGACGCGAGCTCTGGATCGGTACGGTATTCCGTCATTCGGCACATATCATCAAAAAATTCCTCTTCCGGATAGGACCCGAAGTCTGTGATGGCAAAATCTTCTGCAGTTAGATCAGGCATGATTTGTTGTAAGTCTTCATTGCCGTCATAAGCAAACCGAATGGAACCATGGGTGAAGGTGCTGTTTCCGCCTTTTTCGGATTCAGGTGCCTTTTCCAGCACCATAACCGAAGCGCCGTTTTCTCGTGCGGATATGGCAGCACACATAGCAGCATTTCCTGCTCCAATAACCACTATATCTGTTTCATATTTTCGTATTTCAGTCACAGACCTCTCCCTTTCTTTTAAAAAAGCTGACTCAATATGGTGATGAGTCAGCACTTTATTTAAGCTTCAATGGTTGGCTTATTCATTTCCTTATCCATCACAGAATCACCCCAGTAGGTATTACCAATCGAGTGCTCTTCTTCTGTCCACACAACCGGCTCCCAATCGGGCTCAAATATTAGATAGGAACCGCTAAACAATTCCACTCGGCAGCCGCTGCCAGGATCCATTACATAGAGATAAAAAGCTTGAGATACACCATGCTTTCCAGGTCCGATAAAATTAATCCCATTTTCTTTTAAAATATCAGCAGCTCTTAAAATGTCTTGGGCGTTATCATGCCAATACGAAATATGATGTAGCTGATTTGGAGTTTGCGCCTGTGGTCTTGAAATGACAGCAATATCATGAACCAAAGGAGTGACACTCATCCAGCCTGCAACGATTTTATCATTATTGTATTTAACGTATTCACGAAGCTTAAAGCCTAACTGGCTTCCCAAGTAGTCAATAATTTCACCAACATCCATCGAAGTAGCAATATTGACATGGTCAAACCTTCTAGGTGAGCAGCCGCGGGCCCAAGCTTTATAGGTCTGGTTTTTCAAGACGGATCGTCTCTTTTCATCCGCTTTTGGCTTTTCAACGTCATAATAGATTTCGAAAGAATGCTGACTTGGCAGTTTAAAACGGATTGCCTGTCCTTGTCCCGTCTCTTCACCTACTTCAATCCATCTAACTTCTGTACCTGCCTTTTCTAAAAGCTGGGCAAATCCTTCGACATCCTCAGGCCGTTTCGTTCTCCAGGCGATGTGGTCGATATAACCACGATCACCTGCTGTTAATGATAGTGAGTGATGCTCAAAATCCCCCCAAGCCCTCATGTAGTAAGTCCCGTTTTTTTCTTCGGTAACTTCTAAACCAATAACATCTCGGAAAAACCACAATGACTTTTCAAGATCAGGTGTCACAAGAGCAACATGCCCCAATTTCGCAATCTCTGGTAAACTCATCCCCTATACCCCCTTTAGATTTTGCTAGAAAAATAATCTTGGATTAACTGATTAAAGCTTTCCTTCTGTTCTATTTGCGTCCAATGACCAGTCTGGCCATAGACATGGAGCTGGACGTTTGGCAAATAGGATAGCAGATAATAGCTTGACTCAATCGAGCAAACCATATCGTCTCTTCCGTGTACTAATAAAATAGGGTGTTGAATTCGTTTTAAAGCCGTAACAGGTACCGGAACAGCAGCAGTTGCAAAGATGGCATCATTAGAGCGTTGAATTTCCGGCCGCATAGCTGTTTCATAACGGGTTTCGGCAAGTGCATCAATTTCGGGTGCTAGTTTTTCAGCATCATAGACAAACCAACTCATAATTTGGCGCATTTTCTTTTCCGATGGATTATCATAGAATCCTTTCGCACGGGCAAGCTCAGTACTAAGTTTGGTATTAGGTGTCCCGCCCGGTCCCATTAATACAACCCTACAAAACCGTTCCGGGTGTTCTAAAAGTAATTCAAGGGCAATCGAACAGCCTAATGAATTCCCAACAACATGGGCCTTTTCAATTCCAAGTTCGTCCAACAGTTCAATCATTTGATTGACCCATAGATCGGTCCAGCCCTGCCGGTTCTTTGGCAGCGTTTCGGGGTGGCTGCTGTTTCCGAAACCAAGGAGGTCCGGGGCAAGGCAATCATATTGCTCCCTGCACGCATTTAATGCATAACGCCAGTTAGCCCATGCAAACACACCTGGCCCAGATCCATGTAAAAATAAAATCACGTCAGCGTTTCCTTCCCCTGTACGATTAAGAAAGGTTTCAAAGTTTTTGGTTTTAATGATGTTTTGCTTTATTTGTTCCAATTAAATTCTCCCCTCTTTGAATAAAGAGTCGTGAAACCCCTTACATCAATTTGTAATCTGGTTCTTAATTAAATTCTAGAAAATTGAATAGTTTAATTCTAGAGAAAAAATCTTTTGATTTAGTTCAATTTTTAGCTAGTTTTTATTGGTTTTAGTCTATAGCTGTCCGAAAAAATAATGGTTTTACACCGACTTCACCAATCAAGATGATCCTATTAATTTGGTACTTCTGTTACACTGTCGTCAATTATATCTGTCTTGTTCTTTGGAATTAATTTAAGAGTTGTAAGAGTAATCAAGCTGATGAGAAGGAAGCCTGCAATAATGAACATTGCTTGAGTAAAATTGAAAATACCCATAATCATAGGCCCTACGAATCCCCCTAATGAGGAAAGAGTGCTTACTAACGCAATGCCAACCGGTGCCGTTGCTTCTGAGAAGAAGAATGTAATATAGGCATAAAAAGTGCCGGAAATCCCATATAGTCCTGCAGAGGTAATTGAAAGCATTAAAACCATTAGTGGAACGGTTGATACGAATGCACAGCCTAAGAACCCGAGCATAGCAATCGTCACACACGCTCCCAAATGCCATTTATGTGAATTGGTTCTATCAGCGTTCCAGCCGGTAAAAAGGATCGATGGAATAGCTATAATAGATGGTATCATGGCTAACCAGCCAATCTGCATATTGGTCGTGGAAGAAGCGGATAAAGATTTAATAATAGTTGGCATCCAATACGATAAAGCATTCACGGCAATAAAACCAGCAATATTAAATAAAGCTAACTTCCAAACTTTCGAGTCCTTTATCATGTCAAGATGAGAGGTTTTATTTAATTTCGAACTTAAGGCTCTCTCCTTTTCCAGCTCCCCATTAAGCCAAGATTTTTCCGTTTGTGTTAACCATTTTGCATTGGCAGGTTTATTGGACAGGTAAAATAGAACCACAATCCCCAAAATAACGGCGGGAATTCCTTCCATAATAAACATCCATCTCCAGCCTGCCAAACCAGCCCACGAAATGGTGTCCATAATCCAAGTTGATAGTGGTGCTCCAATTAACGCACTTAATGGCAAGGCGACGAAAAATAACGCGGTTGCTCGCCCCCTCTCCCGACTTCGAAACCAATAAGTTAAGTAAAGGACGATTCCAGGAACAAAGCCTGCCTCGGCTGCTCCCAGTAGAAAGCGTAAAATGTATAAGTGAGTGGCGGATTGAATAAACCCTGTTAAGATCACCACTATTCCCCATGAAATCATAATTCTTGAGATCCACAATCTTGCTCCTACTTTGTGCATAATTAAATTACTCGGTACTTCAAAGATAAAATAGCTGATAAAGAATAAGCCTGACAACAAGCCAAATGCCTCTGAAGTTAATGCCAAGTCAGCATTCATTTCTAAGGCGGCATACCCCATATTAACCCTGTCCAAGAAAGCGACAACATATAAAACTAAAATAAACGGTAAAATTCTCCTCATTGTTTTCTTAACAGTACTTTTTTCAATAGTTTGAACTTGATTTAACATATTTTCCCCCCTTTTTAGTATTGAAAGCCCTTACATTTACTAATTTTAGAAAACTCAATTATTTAAATCTAGAATAAACATTATTTAACTTTTAGGAGTTTTTAGGCAGTTTATATTGGAAATGATTTTCCGGTAGTTTTTATTGGTTTTTAAAACAAAAAAGCACTCCTGATAGTGGAATGCTTAGCATAGCTTATATCTCCAGTTCTCCTAATGCAAGTAGTGAATCTAAAATTAACTGCAAATGATAGCTTTGCGATGAATCACGTAAATCCTTTTGGAGCAGGCTCTCAATTTTATTAATTCGATACATTAAGCCACTCATGGATAATGCCAAGTCATCCATGGTTTGCTGCAGCTTACCTCCGTTCGATAAAAAAACATAGAGGGTTTTAACTAATTCCTTTTGCTTTGCTTCACCTAGCTTAAAGAGCGGTCCTAATTCTTGTTTGGCTATTTTTTTAATTCCGCTCACATTTTTGGAATTAATCAACACTCCGACAATCCCTAAGTCTTTAAAATGAATAATTTTCCTTCCAGTTGCCATCCTTAAGGCAATCAATGATTCCTCTAAATTTTCCAACACACCTTCAATATCATCGGTTTTATCACTAATCCCAAACTTATATTCATAGGTTGAATGAGTCGTTTCAACATGCTTAATAATTTTACCTAAATGACTTAACAGTTTAGCTGACTCAGGGATTAGCATGATAATTTGACTCTCATATTGAGCAATCAATACCTTATACCCCTGGATATCTAAATACTTTGCAATAGTCTCGAGAATTTGCTCGTATTGATCTTTCCTTATATCTTCCTTATTTCCTTTATTCTTAATGTCTAATGCGGCCACATAAAAGGGCTCTGCTAAATTGATCCCCATATACCTGCCACGATGAATAATCTCTTCTCTGTTTGAATATTGGCCCTTTAGTATTTGTTCCAAAAAGTAACCCTTCATTTTTTCAACGGCTTCAAAGCTGGTTTTTTCATTCAAAAGATACAAGGATGCCGCATTGGCAACCCGTTCAATGAACATAATGTTGTTCTCGATACTATTGTCAAAGCCCTTTGGGTATAGGAATGTACAATAACCGATTACCTTCTTTTGGACAATTATGGGCGAAAGAAGACGCTCCTGGTTTTCCGTTTTTAATCGTGTTGTTTCATTGAATAATGGGAGAGCTGTATTGTTTTTCCTATTCTTTCGAATCAAGCTTTCTTTTAATTCCTTACTCAATCGGCTGTATTCTTCTTGATTGATACCTGAAAAGACAATTTTTTGAAAGCCTAAATCTTCAATCGAGATCGGAATCTTTAATAGTTTAAATGTTGCATCTGCTATATCTTGTAGATTATTGCCATTTGAAATACTTTCCGTTAATTTTTTGTGAAATCTGCTAACCTTTTCAACAAGCTTTCGCTGTTCTAATAGTTGCTCATAGGTGTACTCTAATTCTTCAATGATATTAATTTCTTTATAAAATTTTAGCTCTTCTTGAATCTCAATGCCCCAATCATCTTGAAGTCTAGCTTCAAAACAACATTCAGCATCTCCTTTGGCAATACAGCATATTTCTTTTACAATGACACTTTTTTTACAAACCGTTGACATATAACCACTTGCATATCCTGTTAACGTGTGACAGGCAGGAATATCTGATTCACCATGATGTTTAAGGTGCTCGTTAGCCTCAAAGGAGTCAATCCATTTTCCTCTACCAAGAATTGATTTTATAGTGTTAGAATCACTCATTTCGATAATTCGTTCCGACTGAATATCTTTAATATGTCCTGTATTTAAATGGAGGATGGAAGCTTGTTGAAGGAGCTCATTAATATTTGCAGTTTGTTTCATAGCTTCCTCTGCATCCGTAACCCCAAGACTCCAGCCGTAACGAAGTAGAAAGCTCTTAGCTCTAGTAGTTCCTAGATTTTCAATGATTCCTTTACGTAAAAGTCCAAATGCGGAAGAAGTGGTGATAATTTTTTTAGCTTCTCCTTCATTGGCACTTAGTTCCAGTAAATTTGCCATATTCCCCTTCATGGCCTCACCCCTTTATACCAAGACTATTTAGGTGAAAAGAAAAGCGCAAGCGCCCTGGTCAGCGGCGTATGGCCTGGAGCGCTCCAACTGAGATAAAGGAAACACGAAGAGCGTTAGCGATTCGATGTTGACTTATCGTAGGGCGGAGGGCGAAGGGCACTAGCCGCTAGGGCGCTGGAGCTGGACAAGTTTCAGAGCAAATTTTATACTTTATCTTGAAATAAAGACTCCTTTTCTTTTAAACAAGGAGTCTTCTACTTTGTTATTTTAGATTAACAACTTTGTCTTCAGCTAATGAACGATAACGGCCGCTGTAAAAAATAAGTGGTTCTACATCTTCGAGCTGGATATCTGTTACCTTGCCGATAAAAAGTGTATGATCACCCTCAACATGTTCTGCTGTAACGTCACAAGCGATTTGGGCAACGGCACCCGCTAATACAGGCTTCCCATCCAGGCGGTCAAAAACAACCTCTCGATGGTCCTTCAGCTGGCCGGCAAATATCATGGAAAGTTCTTGTTGGTCCGCCGCTAAGATATTTACAGAAAACGTTTTGCTCTGCTTCATTTTTTCGAGAATCCGTGCTTTTTCCCCAATTGAAACCACAACCAGCTTCGGGTCCAGCGAGACAGACATGAAGGCGTTAGCTGTCATTCCATGTACATCCCCATCCACATCAGTGGCAATAACTGTAACACCAGTTGCAAATTTCCCCATGGCTGTACGAAATTGACGATCATCCATTCTATAGTCCCCTTTCTATCCTATCACTTTTATACTTGTAAAAAATTTATGCTTCAATCGTTGGGTTGTTTTCTGGCTTATTGTCCATTTGGTCGCCCCAGAACGTAAAACCGATGTCCATCTCATCTAATGTCCATTCAATCGGCTCCCAATCAGGTTCAAAGATTAAGTAACCGTTTGTAAACATTTCCACTCGTAAACCGCTGCCCGGATCAATAGCGTAGATATACATGGCTTGTGAAATTCCATGCTTACCAGGTCCTTTAAAGAAAATCCCATTCTCTTTTAAAATATCTGCTGCTCTTAATAGGTCCTGAGAATTATCGAGCCAATAAGAAATATGATGTATTTGGTGTGTGGTTGGTGAAAATGGATCATGACTGACGGCAATATCATGAACGAGTGGTGTCACACTTAACCAAGCCCCAATTAAAGAATCATCTGGTGCTTTTACGTATTCACGCATTTTAAAGCCTAATTTCTCTTTTAAGTAATCTGAAATAACATTTGCCTTAAGAGAAGATAAAAGGTTGACGTGGTCGATTCGTCTTGGCGAAACTCCGCGTGCCCAAGACTTATAAGTCTGATTCTTCAATACAGAGCGCTTAGATGGTTCTGCCAGCGTTTTTTCCATATCATAATAAATCTCAAACCGGTGTTCACTCGGTAATTGGAATCGGATGGCTCTGCCTTGACCTGCCTCAACTCCGGCCTCGATCCAGGTTACTTCTGTACCCGCCTCTATTAATAGATTAGCGAATCCTTCTACATCCTCTGGGCGTTTAGTTCTCCAGGCGATATGGTCAAGATGATTTTTCTCTCCTGCTGTAACTGAAAGGGTATGGTGTTCAAAATCTCCCCATGCCCGTAAATAATGGGTCCCGTCTACTACTTCTGTTTCTTCCAACCCAATTACTTCCTTATAGAACCACAGTGACTTCTCTAAATCTTCCGTAACCAATGCGACATGCCCTAACTTAGCAATCTCTGGTACACTCATTTTGAATCCTCCTAAACTATTAATTGATAGGAAAGCCCTTACATTTTTCAGAAAAAGTTAATTAGCACCTTGCGAATTCTCACTACACTAAAGTTATACAAAATAAGTGTTAGGTTCCTGTCCGCACAGTACCCTGCCATAGGTTTCGATTAAACTGGATGGGGTGATAAAGCCGTGTAAATGCATGGTCAGAAAATCCCGATAAACCCTTTGCAGCATGTTCGTTTCATAGGTGAACATAGAGCCTACTCCGGCAACAAGGAGATCAATAGCTTCTTTACATAATTGGTTCACATAACCAAAGTCTGCTTTCACTTTTACAATTTCAGCTTTATCCATGATGATTCCTCGGTCTGCATATTCATCAATCTTGTCAACAGCCCGGTAAAGATGAAGTTCAGCCGAATCAATTTTAAGCTGTGCTTGCGCAACCTGAAGATGAGTAATCGGTGCTTCGTTTTGCTTATTATAGAAGGTATTCCCAATTCCGGCCTTTGGAAGTCTTTCCATATATAAATCCATGGCCGCCTGGGCAAGGCCTAATGCCGGAGCAACGATGGATAATGTTAGAGACGGCACAAAGGAAGAACGGTATAGTGCAACATCCTTAAGCGGTTCAACTAAATAATGACCTTTACTAGCCAATCGATCTAACGAAACACGATGCTCAGGGACAAATACATTCTGAATCCTGCAGCTATTACTTCCTGAGCCTTTAAGACCCATTACATACCAGTCATCAAGTACTTCTAACTCATCCCGTGGAATGACCATAATCGCCATCTCAACACCGCCGTTATCATCCGCGATTGGGAACCCAAAATAGCACCAGTCGGCGTGTGGACTGCCCGAAACAAACGGCCATTGTGCTTCTTCAATAAAATAGCCGCCATCCACTTTTTTAATATTACATTTGATGGGTTTAAAGTTACCAGCCAGCACAACATCTTTTCCTGGAGGATAAATTTCGCTTAGAGCCTTTTCACCAAACGTATAAGATATCATATAATCCCTAATATTACTCAATGCACAAAACCAGCCTGCTGATCCATTTCCTCTTGAAATTTCCGTAACAACCTCTGTATAGGTTCTCATATTCGTTTGATAACCGCCAAATAGATGGGGACGTAAAACTTTTAATGTGCCTTTATTTTTCATTTCTTCGATAACAGCTGGGGGTAACGTATTGGTTTTCTCAATTTCCTCACTATGCTCTCGTAATGTTGGGATCAGGGACCGAGCATTTTCCACCAATTCTCTCTTAATATCTAATACACTTTGCTCCATAAACTGTACCTCCTAGATTAGTGGTTTTTTGGACTAGTTTAGGACACGCAGGTTTAAATTGATGTCCTGATATTTTTCACCAACTAGCTGGGCTACCCGGCGCATATGTTTTTCCATTAAATTTTTAGCAAGCTTGCTATCTTTTTCTTTAAGATAATAGAAAATCATCCAATGCTCGATTTGTGATTGTTGTCTACGTTCTTTTGTGAATAAGTCCTCTGGGTTTCCAACAAAATTGAGATAATCCCAAAGTTGCTTTGCCAAGTTGAAGGTATAAGTTAACTTAGAGGCTTCATAAATTGTGCGGTGAAAATCAATGTTGAGGCTGCTATACTCGTCAGCAGTCAAATCGGGAATATCCATTCTTTCTAGAATAGACTCCATATCAGTAATGTCCTTTTGAGTTAATAGAATTGCTGCCTGCTCAGTCATTAAAGCATCAAGGTTCGCACAGACTAGCAGACGTTCGATTACTTCTTCAGGGTTAGGTCTTTTCACAAAGACCCCAACTTGGGGAATGATGGTGAGAAAGCCTTCTTGTTCTAGCTTTGATAGTGCCTTATGAACCGGTGTCCGGCTCATTTTTAATGTTTCAGCGATTTCGTTGACATTTACAGCTTTATCCGGCTCTAATATCCCTTCGATAATTAATCTTTTTATATAACGGTAAGCCTTTTCTATTTTCATCACATACACCTACTATTTTCCAAGAATTTAGTTACCCCTATATTATTGTAATTCCTTTGTGAAGTCTATCATCATCTAATCTATTAATGATAGGGGCCAACGGTGTATGGAATACTTACTTTAAATTTCCCCGTTGAAAAAATCCGATGTTAATTTAATAAATCTTTCTTTTTGCTCTACCTGTGCCCAATGACCGCAACGTTTAAAAATGTGAAGTTGTGCATTTGGCAAATAATCCATTACATAAAGACTGCTTTCTAGTGGGACAAATCTGTCACCATGTCCGTGGATTAGTAATATTGAATGGTCCATTTGTTTTAATGCAGAAGGCGGGATTAGCATATCTGAAAGATGCGACTTGGTGAAATTTTCCTCGTATGATCTGCGTACTTCCGGTTTTAGGAACGTTTCTAATCGCTCCGCCACGATTGCGTCGAGTTCATCTTCAAGCACGCTCTTATCATATAAGAACCAGCTTAATAAGTTTTTAAATGCCACCGGGTTTGGATCCTTATGGAAGTTTGCTAGTTTGGCAAGCTCTGGAGTTGGTTCCGTTAAGCCGCCACCGGCACCCATTAGGACCACACGATCAAATCGATCTGGAGCGTACATGAGGAGATTAAGGGCAATAACACCTCCAAGGGAATTTCCAACCAAGTGAGCTTTTTGGACCTCTAAGGAATCCATTAAAGCTAAAACCTGCTGTACCCGCTCACTCATCCATTCAGCACCATTTTTTGGATATTCCTTCGGATGATCGGTCTCACCAAATCCGTATAGGTCAGGTGCGACGACATGATACCTTTCCTTGTAATGGGGCAGTACATGTTTCCAGTTTGTGTTTGCACTTGCACCTGGTCCGCTGCCATGAAGAAAAATAATCGTTTGAGAAGCGTTTTCACCACCCTCATGGATATAAGTTAGATAGTTTCCAGTCTGAATCTTCTTGGTTTCAACAAATGTCATTCTTTTACCTCCTTTACCGGAATCATTATCATTTAGCTGTAACTAAAATTTTAGCATTAGATTTTTTTACTGTTTTTAGGTTAAATATCCCTAAATAAAGCGCTTTCTCTAATTAACTATAATTTTACCTTCATACACATTTACTTGTCAATAAATTCTAAATATTTTATTTTTTAACCCTTCTACTGATTTAAAGTAAAAAATTAAAGCTAAAATAATGAAAAAGAAATTATTTCATCATTTTAGCTTTATTCTTACAACTTTGGTTTTTAAGTTTACTGCCCGATTGTAACCTCTAAATCCCGTTTTGGAGCTCTTACTGTCAATGCCCAGATTAACGCCAAAACAATTAAGCCAATCGCACTTACCGCTAATGGGAATCGGCCAATTCCTTGATTAAACAGGTTTTGAACTACTTGGAACCCAAATGGTCCAAGGATTCCACCCAGTCCTTGACCGACAACGACTAAACCAGCACCGGATGTGGCTCCAGTTGGTGTGAGCTCGGTAACCTTTGTAAATACTCCCGGCAAACCAACACCCATTGCAAAACCACCAACTAAACTTCCAGCAAAAATAACTGGTAAGGAAGGAGAGAAATAACAGATTGCCATACCAATCCCTGTCACTAAAACAGCAATCGGCAAGTAATAATTAGGCAACTTATGTTTGATTTTCCCAAAAACTAACCCTGCCAGCAGTGTTCCAAACGTGAAAACTGAAATAGCCAAGCCCGCCTCCGTTGCACTTCCTAATTGATCGGCTTGTATCACAACAGAGATATTAGTCACGTATCCAAATATTAATGCGGAGTATAAAACCTGTCCTAGACATACCCAGTATATTGCTTTTGGTAATTTCACTTTGAGATGGCCTTCATTTCCTGCTAAATCTACCTGCTGTTTCTTTTCAGGCTCAGGCAGATATAGAATGGTTACAGCCAATATCCAAATTGGGAAAAGATAAGTTAAAAATCCATATTGCCAGCCATAAGCATCTGCTAAAATTCCACCAACTAATTGGAAAAAGATTGCTCCAATGCAAGCTATCGTTGAGGTTCCAAATCCAATTAAGAAGTCTCTTTCTCTGCCATCAAAGAAATCAGTAATAACGTCTACTGATAATGGCATGGTAATCCCTACACCTAACCCTAGAACACCCCTCATCAGAATAATTAATGGAAGATTATCAATAAAGGTAGGAAGCGTTCCACCGATGATGAAAAGGCCTAGACCAACAAAAAGAAGTGTTCTTTTCTTAAACGTTTTGGAAAGTTTCCCATAAAAGAGGGCTGGTAATATTTGAATTAATCCTGGAAAGGTAGCGACTAACATGACAATGGTCGGGTCGTAGTCTGGAAATGCTTTAATAATATCTGCCATAATGGATCCTGCTACCCCTGCAGCTACATCTTGAAATGCAAGAATTACAACCAAAAACTTCAGAAAATTTCTACTGATTGTCTTCATTGCCATTGTGGAACCTCCTATAATCAATAATAGTTGAGAAGATGTTACCCAGAGGAGAAGAACTGACCTCGAACACAGAATAGCTTTCTGTCATCTTTGTTGGCCACCAAGAACAACAGACTAAAGGCTTCAGTTAAACCAGACTAAAATTTCAATTTTGCAGATTTTGAATAATAAATGTGTAGATACGGTAAAAAAAGCGCTTTCCTTTACTAACTGTAATTCTACATAGGTCAAATTTACTTGTCAATGTATTCTGAATATTTTTTATTTTAAAATTAAAGGACGTTATATCACAAAAACACAAAAAAATGCGCTGAATTTTTCAGCGCATTTTCCCTTTATACTTTCTAATAAAATTATACTATTAAACTGTCCATCTTCATCTTTTTTTGGGGTACTAACTAAAAAATTAGCAATGAGATTATCCTTCTGCCAGCTTACGGTATTTTCCACTAAAATAAATGAGCGGCTCAAAATCTTCGATGTGAATGTCCGTTACCCTGCCAATGAACAAGGTATGGTCTCCCTCAATATGTGCAGCAGAAACTTCACAAGCAATTTGTGCAACAGCACCGTCTAAGACGGGAACCTCCCCTAAACGTTCAAACTTTACCTCATGATGATTTTTCTGCTGTCCGGCAAAAATCATCGATAAGTCTTGCTGTGAACTACTGAGGATATTAACTGAAAATTTTCCGCTTTGGTTGATTTTTTCAAGCATCTGAGCTCTTTCAGAAATCGAGACAACCACTAGTTTCGGACTCAGTGATACTGACATAAAGGCATTAGCCGTCATGCCATGTACACTGCCTTCCACTTCTGTAGCCACTACTGTTACCCCGGTAGCAAATTTGCCCATCGCATTGCGAAATTGACGATCATCCATCCTTACAACTCCTCCTCATCCACCTAGATTAGTAATCATGATTCCAAAGCAGGCTGAAAATAACAATATATTTAGCGCTAAGCCAATTAATGCCCCCTGCCCCATACGAATCTTTCCATTTGTAAAACAGACAATTGGAATAACAATCAAAGCAATCGCGGCTAGTAATAGATAAGGAAAAAATATACCTGAGAATACTAGTAAGATCAATAATCCAAGCAAATATATTCCAACTGTAATCCCAATCCCCACCCAAAGTTCCTTTAAGGCTCCTTTTGGTTTATTTCCTTGATTTGGATTCAACTAGAGGCCCCCTATCTCTCATTTTCAACAAAGATTTTCCCTTCGAGTTCCACTTGGATCTTTTTTAATTCCAATTCTTTCTCATCCCGATAAAATAAATTATAGGTATCAAACGGAATAATTCTGCCATCAGGGTGTGCAATATGAACACAGGACTTTTTCACAGAACGAACATCAAAGTTGTAGGCGTCTAAAAACTGCATGATTATAACCCGAAACACATTATCATAACCAATCTGTCCAGGCATTGACACCTTTGGGAGACAGCATAATAGATCCTGCAGTGATAATGCCGAAGAATCCGGTGAATGATTAAGGGAGAACAATTTAAAAATCATATTTTTAATATGATCATCCTGTTCAAATACAATCGTATTTCGTTCGCCCTCTAGCAGGATGTTCGGATCTATTAAACCTGTTAATGGAGTAACTGTATCGTTTTGTTTTAACGCATATCCCATCGCCAAACAATCGGGGTGGCATGGGACAGGTATGATGTCTTTTGATCCAAATACATTCGACTGGTCAATAATCATTTGCCGCACTTCACTTAAAGTTAGACGGTTTGTCGATGGGTCGTACTCTTCCAATCTGCCGGCCGCTTGAATGGGCTGAAACGTAACCCCTCTCACACATTTCTGTTTCAAGCCGTATTGAATGATTTTTCCAACCTCGTGGTCGTTCAACCCCTTCTTCAGTGTTACCACAAGCGTAGTCGAAATGTTGTATTCATTCAAATTCTCGATGGCCCTTTGTCTTACGTCTCTCAGGTCCACACCTCTTAATTCTTCAAGTGCTTCTTTTTCAAAACTATCGAATTGAAGATAGATTTCAAATCCAGGCGAATAAGCGGCAAGTCGTTTTACAAACTTTTTATCGGCCGCAATTCGAAGACCATTCGTATTAACCATTATATGCCGGATTGGCCTTGATTTTGCCAAGTCAAGAATGTCAAAAAACTGTGGATGGATAGTAGGCTCCCCGCCGCTGATTTGAACAATATCCGCATGCCTTTCATTTTTAATGATATTATCGAGCATAAATTCAATTTGCTCTAAGCTCCGGAAACTTCCTTTTTGCGGCGAGGATTCTGCATAGCAGATGGGACATTTCAAATTACAGCGTTCCGTTACTTCTAGGAGCGTTAAACAGCTATGCTGCTCATGATCGGGACATAGGCCGCAATCATATGGACAGCCATACTTAATCGGGGTATTCCAGCGATAGGGCATTTCAGATGGTTTTATAAACTCTCGGCACCATTTATAATAGGCAACATCTGTTGAAATTAATACTTTCTCTCTTCCATGTTTCATACAATGTTTCACTAAATATACTTTTTCATTTTCAATGATAACTTTTGCTTCTACTTTTCTTAAACAGGTGGAACAAATACTGTTCGTTAGTTCATAAAATACATAGGGACGGTTAGGCATGGATTTCCCTCCTTTTATCTGATTGTTTTTTTGAGACAAGCCATATGTAATAGAGGATGCCTAGTAAACTAGCAAGTTGGATATTATTAAGTATCCAATACGGGTGTGGAGTTGGTTTTATAAAATCAATCATCAAACGGAAAAACAAATAGCCAAGCATAAATAATTGGAACAACAAACCTTCCCAGCCCAGCTGCTTTCTTTTTAAATAAAATAAAACTACTACAAGTAAAAGTAAGAAGCAGATTTCATAAAGTTGGGTTGGATGCCGTTTCACACCATCCCCAAAATCTACTCCTATTTTCCAGGAAGTGGGAACGCCATAAGTATGATCATCTAAACCTGTTAAAAAGCAGCCAATCCTGCCAATCATCATCCCTACTGCTAACGGCAGGACGAAGTCATCTCCGGTTGAACGAGTCCAGCCAATCAGCTTTTTGGCCGTTTCTACGCCAATCAATCCACCTAATAATCCGCCTACGATGGTCTTTCCTTCTGCCAGGTAAACAAAATTATTCCAGTTTTCCACTGTCTTTACCGGATCTTCAAACCAATAAAGGACCTTTGAACCTATGGCAGCCCCTAATGTAGAACCAACAACTACCCATATGGCCTTATCTAATGGGATTCTTCCCTTATTCCTTGTATAAAGATAAACACGGAACCCGATAAAATAAGCTAACGCTTCAAATAGCAGATGCGGGTGGATCCCAAAAATATAGAAAGGGAAATGCACCAATATCCCTCCTTCCAATAAATGCAGGTCTATTCTATATTATCAGAAAATTCAGCCCAACAGTTTTATTTTTCCAATTTTCTTTTTACTTTCCTGTATATTCGATAGCCTTTACGGATACCGTCTACAACAGGAAAAGGAATCGGGGGATGATATCTAAATAGAAAAGGCCGATAAATTTTGTGATAAGCTTTTTTCAAATCATCCCACTTTCGGCAATAACCCGGTTTATAGAAATCAGATACGTCCACAATATAGCCTCTTCCTTTAAACATGACGACGTTTTTTCCATGTACATCAAAGGGATTTAAACCAACTGATCGGGCATATTCCAAGCCACGGTCGATATCCTCAATTACAACCTTAGGGATTTGAACTCCCTTTATCACTGCGTTAAATAATGTAATGCCTTCGAGTTTTTTTAAAATCAAATAATTTTCTCCATATGCATAGAGCCTGGAAAAGGATTCATGGTTTCCTAGTTTTTTATATACTTCAATTTCCTTTACTAGCTCCTCATGATTACGCCCATACACTTTTACGACCAATTCAGGGTAAGACTCATGTAAAAAAACCCCTGCATAATTGCCACAGCCAATCGTCCTCCAGGAATGGGAGCGGTTCTCTACAATGATTGGATCAAATGGACTTAAGACCGATAAGTTTACGTAGGGCAGTAATTCAGTTTCAATTAATTTTACATACTCATTTATATTCATAAATACACCTTCTAAAAAAATTTGTACACCTGTAAAAAAAGACTCTTAGTCTGAATTCTATCAAATATTTTTCTTAATTCTAGATATTTCTTTTTGACCAATATACAATAAAAGAAATAATTGCTCTGAACTGCTATTCTAAAATGAAATGGTGAAAATAAAGAGGTGTGTCGATGACTTTTCCGAATTTAGAAACCAAAAGATTAAAATTAATTGAACTGACCCATCAACATATGAATGCGGTTTATGAGATACTATCATTAGATGAAGTGACCCGTTTTTATGGAACCAGCAGCTTTACATTACAAGCAGAAGCCACTCGTCTAATTGATATTTATTACAAAAACTATATTGATAAGCGGGGGATTCGCTGGGGGATCAAGTTAAAGGAAAATCAACGAATTATTGGTACCGTTGGTTTAAACATGTTAAATCTTAAAAATAAACGAGCTGAAATCGGGTATGAATTACACCCTTATTTTTGGAGAAAAGGATTTGCTACAGAGGCTTTAAGTGAGGTACTAAAGTTTAGTTTTAAACAGCTGGGTTTACATCGCATGGGTGCAGTTGTTTACCCAGAAAATGAGGCATCGCTAGCATTACTTGATAAATTAGGTTTTACAAACGAAGGGTTACTGCGTGGCTATATGTACCAGGATGAGCAGTTCCATGATACGTTTATGTTGTCTTTATTAAAATTAGAATGGGAAAAAAGCCAGGAATAATCCTTGGCTTTTTATTCTTCAAAGTAATTCTTAACAGCTTTTGGATTTTTTACATCCCCATCTTGATAATAAGGATTATTTTCAATCCCATCCTTCGGGTCAAGATTTGTTTTGATCACGATCATTGGCGTTGGTGTGCTTTCAAGTATGATCCGATCATTTAATTGATCAAAATCAGGCATTTTTTTATTTCCAGGTTGTTGCGGCTCCATATTAGCACCTCCTAGAATCTAGCATGCCCTGAGTTTTTTAGGTATCATTCATTAAAAGCACATTTATTGGCAGTAATTCTAAATATAAAAATACATCATATAATCATAAGAAAAGAAAAAAACTAGGAAGTATTACCTTCCTAGTATCTTTATTCTTCTTCCCCGCCGACTAAGAAATCTGGGTTTAATTCCTCAAACTCTTCGTCATCTACGTCTAATCCCCAATCATCGTCATGGTCTTTGCAGGCTTCATGGCTTACTTTGACACAAATCTTTGTTTCACCAATTATTTCTACAAGGAATTCCCTTTCGACATGGACGATGATGCGGTTACCATTAGGGGAGATGACAGCTTCACAGCAGTTAGGCTGCTGCAGCACTCGAGCACTAATTTCATTGTCATCGAGGCAATCATGGTCACGATACTTTAACTTAATGACATCTGTGTACTGAACACGTTCAGTCACCACTTCTGTTTTGGTATTATCATTAAATGAGTACCAAACGTTGATATCATACGAGCCGTGTATCTCTACCGTTTTGCCAACTTTTTTCGCATTGTATTTATGGTTGATGATCCAACAGCCAAGAATACTTGTTGGATTATGCGCCGGGCTAATCGTATGATTGGACTGGGTGAATTTACGTCCTTTCGCTACTACGGCCTTCGTAATTATCTCTCTATATTCTCCCATTTCGCGCGAACCCTCCTCATTCATTTTCATTTCATCGTATGCTGATATATAGACTAGTGTGATATATATTTTTGTGATTACTGGTTAAAAGTTTAGTCATGCTTCATTTTATGCGGGATTTATAGGTGTGTGCCTTTCATGCCTGTACTTTAACAGGAAGGTGATCGTGTTTATTTTTCGAGGAAAAATAATCGAGGGACAAAAAGAAAACCAGACTTCATTTAGAAGCCTGGTTTTCTTTTTGAGAAATTATAAAAGTTTTTGACTTTGAGAATTGTCTAGCTTCAGCGCCTAGCCCCTCGATGGTCTACAGCCAACAAAAAGCAACCCATCGGCCGGCTCGTCTTATGCTTGGCTACAGAAAGCTATTGCTTTCTGTACGCATTAAGGGCGACTAGTCTCTGGCCCTGCTTTCGCTGGCCAGTCGACAAGTCGCCCTATATCGGGGCTGACCAAGGCGCTTCAAGCTTATCTTAATGCTCGTGATCGCAGTCACCATGATTATCACAGGCTCCGCCGCCATTTTTCAAGCTAGCGCCTGTTTCCCCTAATAATACGTCTCCACCTGTTGAAAGGATGATTTCATCAGTTACCGTATTTGATATTGTGGAAGCAATCAATTGAAGTAGTTCATTGACATCTACTTGAGATTGTTTGAAATCCTGAACCACTGGAATTTCATCTAATTCCTTTTCGATTGAAGCAATTTTGTCTTCGACTTTCTTCAATGCTTCCGATTTACCATAATGTTGTAAGTTCACAGCCTGTTTTTGCAGCCCTTTAATATCAGAAATTAAGGTTTTAACCTTTTGATTATCGTGAATATGAGCTTCTGCTCGTTTAAAAAAATCTACTTCGTCTGTGTCCGCAATCATTCGAGCAAGTTCTGCTGCACGAGCGACGATATCGTCCTTTGTATACTTCGCCACTTTATTTCACCTCAACTGGTTCTAATTCTTCCACCATTTCTCCATTTAATGACCATGTTTTTGCATCTGTAATCTTTACTTTAATAATTTTTCCAATAGCTGATTTTGGTGCGATGACGTTTACAAGCTTGCTTCTAGTCGTATAACCAGCAAGGACGTCCGGATTGTTCTTGCTTTCACCTTCAATCAGTACATCAAGGGTTTGACCCACATGCTTTTTCATTGCTTCTAACGAAAGCTCATTCACCAAATTGTTTAAGCGTTGAAGCCGTTCTTTCTTCACTTCGATTGGAACATTATCCTCCATTTTTGCAGCTGGTGTCCCTTCACGTGGTGAATAAATAAAGGTATACGCTAGTTCATACCCTACTTCTCGGTAAAGAGATAAGGTTTCTTCAAACTGCTCGTCTGTCTCATTAGGATAGCCCACAATGATATCGGTTGTAAGAGCAACATTTGGGATGGCCGCCTTAATTTTTCTAACTAGCTCTAAATATTGTTCTCTTGTATATTTACGAGCCATAATTTTTAAGACATCTGTTGAGCCTGACTGAACTGGCAAATGAATATGATCCATTAAGTTGCCGCCTTTGGCAAGAACCTCAATTAAGCGGTCGTCAAAGTCTCGTGGATGGCTTGTGGTAAAACGAATTCTCGGAATATCGATTTTACGTAATTCATCCATAAGGTCTCCTAAACCATAGTTCAATCCTTCTAAATCTTTTCCATACGCATTAACGTTTTGACCTAGTAAGGTAACTTCCTGGTAGCCTTGTGCTGCTAAATGGCGCACTTCTTGGATAATCTCCTCAGGGCGGCGGCTTCGTTCTTTACCACGTGTATATGGAACGATACAATAGGTACAGAATTTATCACAACCGTACATAATATTAACCCATGCTTTGATTTTTCCACGACGGACCTTAGGAAGGTTTTCGATAACGTCGCCTTCTTTTGACCATACCTCGACTACCATTTCTTTCGACATGTAGGCTTCATGCAAAATATTGGGAAGACGGTGGATATTGTGTGTTCCAAAAATCATATCTACATGGTGATAGGTTTTTAGAATTTTTTTAACAACCGATTCTTCTTGTGACATACAACCGCAAACACCTATAAGTAAATCTGGTTTTTCCATTTTAAGAGCTTTTAAATGACCAAGCTCACCAAAAACCTTGTTCTCGGCATTTTCACGAATCGCACATGTGTTTAGAAGAATGACATTCGCATCCTCTGTACTGTCTGTGGGTTCATAGCCTAATGCTAGGAATATTCCGGCCATTACCTCGGTGTCATGCTCATTCATTTGGCATCCATACGTACGGATGTAAAACTTACGGCCTTTACCCATTCCCCGAAACTCTTCAGGTATTGCAAAGTCATTATGATACTTTACTTCTTCTTTACCACGTTTTTTCGCATCTTTTAATGAAGGCGCCGTAATGACTTGTTCGAAGTATTTGCTGTAATCCTTGGCGGATTTTTTGTCCGAAGAATTATCAGCTGCTACTTGCTGGCCTTCTAATCTTTGTTTTTCATTCATTGTTCATAACCCCTTTCTTTAAAAATAATCTCGAAATGTCTATTAATTTGCCAATTGTTATTTATTACCTGTGCTCAATATAAAAGTCCGCACATTATTATAGTATAAGGGTTTACATGTCTGAAAACAATAGAAATCCCTGTCAACACACATGTTATCCTGGTAAAGAATGCATAAAAAATATTATTGAATAGATTTTTCCGAAATAAGCGATTGTCCCATATTAGAAGTCGTAAAAAACCCGTGGATTAGACATCCACGGGTCAGTTTACATACATTACATAAATTCTGCAACTAGTTTATCAAAATGTGCCTGGTCAAGGTTTAATTCTGCCTTGGTTAATGGTTCTTTAGAGTAACTAGGAATTAATTCTTGGTAAGAAGGACGCTCAGTGTTTTGGTAAATAAGGCCGGTTACTAAGCCGTTATGCTTCATTAATGTCTGCATGGCCTGTTCACGGTTAGAAGGATCATAACCTTCAATTGTGCTTAATTTTGTTAGATTTTCCTTAAACCAATCATATGTGTTCACTTTATTATAAGTTACACATGGGCTGAATACGTTGATTAAGGAGAACCCTTTATGTTTGATTCCAGCCTCAATTAGTGCTGTAAGATCTTTTAGGTCCGTAGAGAAACTTTGTGCCACAAATGTAGCCCCTACAGTTAATGCCATTTCCATTGGAGAAATCGCTTGTTCAATCGAACCCATCGGTGTAGATTTAGTTTTAAACCCTACAGCCGAACGTGGGGATGTTTGACCTTTTGTTAATCCATAGATTTGGTTATCCATAACAATGTAAGTAATATCAACGTTACGACGAATGGCATGAATCGTATGCCCCATCCCAATTGCATAACCGTCTCCATCACCACCGGAAGCAATAACAGTTAAATCTCGGTTAGCCATTTTAACACCTTGGGCAATTGGAAGTGAGCGGCCATGAATTCCATGGAAGCCGTATGAATTAATATAACCAGAGATACGGCCGGAGCAGCCGATCCCTGAAATTACTGCTAAATTTTCTGGTTCTAAACCACAATTTGCTGCTGCCCGCTGCATTGCTGCTTGTACGGAGAAGTCGCCACAACCAGGGCACCAGTTCGGTTTAACATCATTTCTAAATTCTTTAAAAGTGGCCACTTAGAACAACTCCTTACATTTTGAATGAACTTCGTGTGGTAGGAATGGGTTCCCATCATATTTAACATATTTTGTAATTTTCTCAGCATGACCAATATTCATTTTCATAATGTTTGCTAATTGTCCTGTCGCATTGTTTTCTACGACAATAACTTTTTTCGCAGCTTGTACTAATGGAAGAACTTCTTCCGTTGGGAATGGATGAATTAGACGAATTTGGGCATGATTTACTTTCAAGCCGTCTTTCTCTAATCGAACCATTGCTTCCTCTATGGCGCCGCGTGTAGAGTTAAATCCTACAATTAATAAATCTGGATTTTCATGTGGTGCATTTGTATAAACAGGTGTGTTAAAGCGGATCTTTTCCACTTTACGCATACGTTTATCCATTTGCGCAATCCGGTTTGATGCAGATTCTGATGGCTTCCCAGTTTCAGCATGCTCAACTCCAGTAACGTGGTGGATTCCGTTTTTCATACCAGGAATGGTACGAGGTGAAATGCCATCTTCTGTTACTTCGTAGCGCTTGAAATAGCCTTTATTTTCAATCTCTGGAAGCTCTTCTGTTACAAGCTTTCCACGTCTAATTTCTACTTTAGATACATCTAGAGGTTCAACGGTTTGTTTACCTAATGATAATTGAAGGTCAGATAAAACAATGACCGGACATTGATACTCTTCAGCAAGGTTAAAGGCTTCAGCAGTATCATAGAACGCTTCCTGAACTGTACTTGGCGCTAAAACGATTTTTGGAATTTCACCATGTGTTCCGTAAATCATTGCCATTAAGTCCGACTGTTCTTGCTTTGTCGGAAGACCAGTTGAAGGACCTCCACGCTGTGTATCAACAATAACTAGCGGAGTTTCAGTAATACCTGCTAGACCGATTGCTTCCATTTTCAATGATAATCCAGGGCCTGATGAAGCAGTTAAAGCACGGATACCACCATAGCTTGCGCCAATTGTCATTGTACATGCGGCAATTTCATCTTCCGTCTGAATAACGGTTCCGCCTACTGCCGGTAACTTCTTAATTAAATATTCCATGATATCTGAAGCTGGTGTAATTGGATAAGCAGCCATGAAGCGGCATCCGCCTGCTAAAGCTCCTAATGCAATTGCATCATTTCCAATCATATACATACGGTGCTTTCCATCTGCTTTTTCTAATACCATAGTCGGTACAGAAGCATCCATTTTTTCTTTCATATAATCGTAGCCGGCTTTAATTGCATCCATATTCTTAGCTACAACCTTGTCACCTTTTTTACCAAAAATCTCTCGAACTACTACTTCAAAAACTTGAATATCTAAATCTAGAACAGCAGAGGTAGCCCCAATGGCAACCATGTTCTTCATTAAGGAAGTCCCTAGTTCTGTTGCAATTTCAGTGAATGGAACCGCATACAACGAAGCTTCAGTGTCTTCTGGCTTTTTTGGATTAAATTTCGCATCAGCTAAGATTACTCCCTTGCTGTGCAGTTCTTGGTAGTTAACATCAATAGTTTCTTGGTCGAATGCTACAAGGATATCCAGGTCATCAGAAATAGAACGAACTTCTGTTGTGCTAACTCTGATTTTATTATTTGTATGACCGCCTTTAATACGAGATGAAAAGTGACGATAACCATACAAGTAATATCCTAGGCGATTCAATGCGATAGCAAAGATTTCCCCAGTACTTTCAATACCTTCCCCTTGTTGTCCGCCAACTTTCCACGAAAGTTGATTGATCATTCCCTTACACCCCTTTGGATATGTATAAAATAAGTAGTCTAAATCATGTTAATTATAGCACAATTCCAAGTAATCCACTAGAAATTAGTCTATGAAATCGGTTAAAGACTAAATAGTCAGAATTAGAATATGTACTAAACGCTTACAATTCTAGACCTAAGAAGTTAAAATTGCAACCCTTTGGCTCGAAATATTGTCTAAAATATGAATATTTTTTTATTATTAAAAAATGGCTATTACATCACTGGGAAAATTAAGTTAAAATATACATTTAAACGTGGTAATACTAGATTTCTTCAACATAATTATTATTCCTTCTTTTGGTTGTGTTATATAGCAGTATAGTATTTTATTAATTCTTATATACTTTTAAACACAAAAAACCTGCTCGGACTAATTCCGAAAGCAGGTAAGTATGTGATAATCATGCTGTTTTTTTACTGATGGCTATCTCTTTCAGCGCGGCTCTACAATCAGCTTTATCGCTGTGCGTTCTTCCCCATCAATTAAAATATCGGTAAACGCAGGGATACAGATCAAATCAACTCCGCTAGGTGCTACGAATCCTCTTGCAATTGCTACTGCCTTTACGGCTTGATTCAATGCACCCGCACCAATTGCCTGTATTTCTGCTGCACCTCTTTCACGCAGAACTCCGGCAAGCGCACCAGCTACAGAATTAGGATTAGATTTTGCTGAAACTTTTAATATTTCCATTCCTAGCTCCCCCTTAGAAAAATCCCGATCCCGCATGAGCATTTCATGAACAAATCAGGTTATAACATTCCACTGCTACTATATTCATCTGTGAAAAGACATATTCCGGCTTGGACGAAAAAAGTCAAAAGAAAAGCGGAAGTGCACGTTTAGCGGCGTATGGTCTGGAGCCCTTCGACGGAGATAAAGGAAACACGAAGAGCGATAGCGATTCGATGTTGACTTATCGTAGGGAGAAGGGCGAAGACCACTAGCCGCTGTGCACTGAAGCTAGACAACTATAAAAGTTATTTACTGCTTTGGGAGCAAACAAAGTCGATAATCACCCAATTGAAAAAAACTTCCAATGCGGAAGTTTTTAACTATAAAACGGATGGTCATCATTGATTAGGATTGGAACCATCTTTTTAGAAAATCCTGTTTTTCGATCTAATTCTATATAAACGGCACTCAACTGGTTCCTTCCGGACGTCGGCACTTCAAATCGAACTGGCAGACTCGTTAGAAATCTTTTTAACACGGCATCCCGTTCTACACCAAGGATACCATCGTAAGGGCCTGTCATGCCCACATCTGTTAAATAGCCGGTACCGCCTGGCAAAACCCTGTTGTCAGCCGTTTGAACATGTGTATGGGTACCAACAACAGCTGATACTCTTCCATCTAAGTACCAACCCATAGCCTGCTTTTCACTTGTAACTTCCGCATGAAAGTCCACAAAGATAAACGGTGTCCTTTCCATGGCAATATGGACTAATTCATCTGCTTTTTTAAATGGACAATCTAATGGCGCCATAAAGGTTCGACCCTGTAGATTTATGACGGCGATTTCGAATTCATTTATTTTGAAAAATGCAAGCCCTTTTCCAGGTGTTCCTTCTGGAAAATTCGCAGGTCTTACCATATTTTTGGCCGAATCGATAAATTCAAATATTTCTCGATTATCCCACGCATGATTACCCAGCGTGATTGCCTGGGCACCATGACCCAAAAACTCACGATAGATTTTTTCTGTTATACCCTTACCGCCTGCGGCATTTTCACCATTAATGATTGTAAAATGGGGTCGATATTTTTCCTTTAACTTTGGCAGATATTCTTTCACCATGTTTCGACCCGGAGAGCCGACCACGTCACCGATAAATAGTAGGTTCATTTTATTCCCTTTCGTTTTAAGAAAATGTTTTGTTTAAATTGTATCACATGTGGTTTACCTTTAATCAAAGTAAAGCGGAAGCGCCTTGTCGAAGGGGCTAATGACACTTAACCCCTAGACAGCTGGAGCTGGAGAATTCTCAAATCCTTTATACGTTCTTATCTTCATGCAAAAAATAAAGCAGTGCAATGTGCACCGCTTTATTTTGCATATTCAACAGCCCGTGTTTCACGGATTACTGTCACTTTAATATGTCCAGGATAATCAAGTTCCTCTTCGATACGTTTACGAATATCACGTGCTAATCGATGGGCGGCAAGATCATCTACTGCATCTGGTCTTACAATAATACGGACTTCTCTACCAGCTTGAATTGCAAAGGACTTTTCAACACCTTCATAAGACTCTGAAATCTCCTCAAGCTTTTCAAGACGGCGAATATAGTTTTCGAGTGTTTCACTTCGAGCTCCTGGTCTAGCCGCGGATAAAGCATCTGCAGCAGCAACAAGGACGGCAATAATCGATGTAGGTTCAGTATCACCATGATGGGATGCGATACTATTGATTACCACTGGGTGTTCCTTGTATTTGGTTGCAAGTTCAACCCCAATTTCCACATGGCTTCCTTCTACTTCATGATCAATTGCCTTACCGATGTCATGAAGCAATCCTGCACGACGGGCCAGTGTTTCATCCTGACCAAGTTCAGCAGCCAATAAACCAGAAAGCTGAGCCACTTCCATTGAATGCTTAAGGACATTTTGACCGTAGCTGGTACGGAATTTCAAACGGCCAAGGATTTTGATAAGATCCGGATGTAAGCCATGTACACCCACTTCAAAGGTTGTTTGTTCCCCAACTTCACGGATATATTCATCCACTTCCCGACGGGACTTTTCAACCATTTCCTCAATTCGGGCTGGATGGATTCGTCCGTCTTGAACTAGCTTTTCTAAAGCTAGGCGTGCTGTTTCTCTCCGAATAGGATCAAAACCTGATAGAATGACAGCTTCCGGAGTATCATCAATAATCAAATCAATTCCCGTTAAGGTTTCAAGTGTACGAATGTTTCGTCCTTCACGGCCAATAATCCGGCCTTTCATTTCGTCATTTGGAAGGTTGACGACAGAGACAGTCGTTTCGGCCACATGGTCAGCAGCGCAACGCTGGATTGCTAAGGAAAGGATTTCCTTTGCCTTCTTGTCGGCTTCCTCTTTCGCTCGGTTTTCACTTTCTTTAATCATTATGGCAGTATCATGGGTAAGTTCTTGTTCCATTCTGTCGACAATGATTGCTTTTGCTTCCTCGCGAGTTAAGCTCGAAATACGTTCGAGTTCAGTTTGTTGTTTGCGTACCAACTCGTCCACTTTGCTTTCCATCTCTTCAATATGCTGTTGTCTTTGGTTTAGAGAATCATCCTTCTTTTCTAAAAGATTTTCACGCTTGTTTAACGTTTCCTCTTTTCGATCTAAATTCTCTTCTCTTTGCAGTAAACGGTTTTCTTGTTTTTGCATTTCATTTCTTCGTTCACGAACCTCACGTTCAGCTTCAGTTCGAAGCTTGTGAATTTCATCCTTTGCTTCTAGCAAAGCTTCTTTTTTCAATGAATCAGCATCACGTTTCGCATCTTCAAGTATCTGCTCTGCAGCATTCTTTGCACCTGCTACTTTTGCATCAGCAATGGATTTATGAACAAAATAGCCAACAACGGCACCGACGATAAGGCCAAGCAAAATGGAGATGATAGTAATTAAATCCAATCGTTACACCCCCTCTTGCTATGAACTTTTGTTCTTTTTTAAGTGTCGGCATGTACATTGTTTAGACTCAACATACAGCAAGCACCAAGGCTTTTCACAATGTAATATTTCCAAAAATGTAAAATATACATGTTAATTGTAAAGCTGTGAATATTTATTGTCAAGGCTTTGTCCAATTAGCTTTTTCAAATATTTAGAATTTCCTAATATATAATCAATAGTTCACTATGTCCAAAATGTATATTTATTAAAAAATACGAATAATTATGCTTTTTTTATAAAAAAAGCAAAACCCAGTCACAGGCTTTGCTCTATTATGAACTAATCTAATAAATTAATCTGCTCATCATCATCTGTTTCCGATACTACTTTATCACCATCTAAGCCGTAATGTTCACGGATTTTTTTGTTGATATCTTCACGGATTTCAGGATTTTCTTTTAAGAATAATTTCGCATTTTCACGGCCTTGGCCTACTCTTTCATTGTTATAGGAGTACCATGAACCGCTTTTTTGAACGATATCTAATTCAGAACCTAGATCGATGATTTCGCCTTCTTTAGAGATACCTTCTCCATACATTATGTCGACTTCAGCTGTACGGAATGGCGGTGCCACTTTGTTTTTTACGACTTTAATTTTAGTTCTGTTACCAACCATTTCATTTCCTTGCTTTAATGTTTCTGCACGGCGTACTTCAAGACGAATAGTGGAATAGAACTTTAAGGCACGACCACCAGGGGTTGTCTCAGGGTTTCCGAACATAATTCCCACTTTTTCACGAATCTGGTTAATGAAGACTGCGATTGTTTTTGATTTATTGATAGCACCTGATAGTTTACGAAGGGCTTGTGACATTAAGCGAGCTTGTAGACCTACGTGTGCGTCGCCCATTTCGCCTTCGATCTCTGCTTTAGGAACTAAGGCAGCAACGGAGTCAATTACAATAATGTCAACGGCACCGCTTCGAACTAGAGCTTCAGCAATTTCAAGTGCTTGTTCACCTGTATCTGGCTGTGATAATAGTAATTCATCAATGTTAACACCAAGTTTTTGTGCATATGTTGGGTCAAGCGCGTGTTCAGCATCGATAAACGCTGCTTGTCCGCCTTTTGCTTGTACTTCTGCAATAGCATGAAGGGCAACCGTTGTTTTACCCGAACTTTCTGGTCCGTAAATTTCTATAATACGGCCTCTAGGGTATCCACCCACACCAAGTGCTGTATCAAGTGCTAAGGAGCCGCTCGGAACAGTTGATATTCTTGTTTCAGTTTTTTCTCCCATCTTCATAATGGAGCCTTTACCAAATTGCTTTTCTATTTGTTTTAACGCCATTTCTAAGGCGGCCTTACGGTCACTCACAAATAGTTCCTCCCTTTTTCTATATAAAGAATTTGAATTATTACGTATTAGTCTATGAATATAATTCCTATAACTACTATACCTTCTTTTAATCTATTTGTCGAGTAAAAAAGCGAACGTTTATTCGACCTATTAATTAACAATTTATCCTAAGAAAACAGCCCTATTACCTCTTTATTTGTGTTTTTACTGCTTAATGCTAGCTGATAATCACTTTTTCCTCTTTTGTATGAAAAATCAAACTTCCACGGTAAATAGTATAATGGACAAAATTCTTCTGGACTCTGGTAATTGTCTAGTAATTGGACTTTATAGAAAAATATTCTCTTGTGCCTTAGCCTAAACTGTCCAATAGAGTAGCGTCCTATTGGACAGTTGTTATGCGATTCTAGTAAATAGTCCAGCAAAAATAGTGAAGAAGGACTAATGAGTGTTTTCAATAAAGCCTTTTGAGGACAAAAAGGATGAAGGAAGGGCTGGACGTGTCTAAACCTGTAAAAAGTTATCCACAAGTAGTAATCTATAATTACCTGTAATTTCCTAGAGCACTAAAAAACCACAGAATGCTATATTGCATTCTGTGATTCTTTTAAATTCTGTAATATAAAATAACAGCCGTATTTGACCGCACGATTACGAATGGCTTCCCTCGTTCCCCCAAGAGTAAGCTTCTCAACGACCGTCGGCCTTCCCTTAATAGCAATCCCAATATAAACTGTGCCGACTGGTTTCCCTTCAAGCTCATCCGGACCGGCTACACCAGTGAAACTCACACCTATATCGGCTGCTAACAACCGGGACGTATTCTCCGCAAGCTCAAACGCACATTGTTCACTCACGGCACCATCATTATCAAGTGTTTCTTGTTCAACTTGCAAAATTTTATGCTTCACTTCATTCGAATAACAAACCACGCCACCTTTAAACACAGAACTAACGCCAGCAATCGAGGTTAATTCCTTCTGGAACAAGCCCCCAGTTAAACTTTCAGCAGCAGTAATCGTTAAGTTTCTTTCTTTCAATACTCCGGTTAGCTCTGCTAATAGAGAAGTATCATTATAACCATAAATATACTGACCCACACGTTGACGGATCACTTTTTCCACTTCATCCAGCATTGACTCCGCAACATTCTCATCCACGTGTTTTGCCGTCAGGCGCAGTGTTACTTCACCATCACCGGCAAGCGGGGCAATCGTAGGGTTACTTTGTGCATCAATAATATCCATAATTTCTGTTTCCAATGCCGCTTCGCCTATTCCAAAAAAACGCAGCACCCTAGAAACAATTTTTTCATTCACCGTATCCTTAGAGGCTAGGACCGTACAGCCATATTGACGAAACATTGGTTCCATTTCCTTTGGAGGACCAGGTAAAAGCATATAGGTGTTACCGTTCGTTTCCAACACCATTCCAGGAGCCATCCCATAATTATTTGGAAGGATGTGAGAGCCTTCTAACACTAATGCCTGCTTACGGTTATTTTCCGTCATCAAACGTTTTGTACGAGTGAAATAAAGCTCGATCGACTCTAATGCATCTTGGTCCAACACAAGATTTTTACCGAGATGTCGGGCAATCGTTTCCTTTGTTAAATCATCCTTGGTTGGTCCCAATCCGCCTGTAAAAATAATGATATTTGCCCGCCTTTCGGCCGTTTTAATGGCAGAAAGCAGCCTGTCAGGATTGTCCCCTACAACTGTATGAAAATAAACGTTAATTCCAAGCTCAGCTAATTGCTGTGAAATAAATCGCGCGTTGGTGTTAACAATTTGACCGAGCAATAACTCCGAACCTACTGCAATAATCTCAGCATTCTTCAAACCTATCCCTCCATTATAGTATACTTTCGGCTGTACTACTTTGAATTTTTTAACACGTGACTATTCTTAGCGAAATAATCCCAGCCAGACCAAATAGTAAATATCATAGCTACCCATAATGACAAAATATCGAAACGAAACGAAATCATTTCAAAAATAAAATTATGTAATAATAGTGAAGAAATGGCGATAATTTGCGTCCATGTCTTAATTTTGCCAAGCATATTCGCAGCCACTACTTCACCTTCACCTGCAAGAAGTAAGCGAAGTCCGGTAACAGCGAATTCTCTGCTGATAATAATGATAACAATCCAAGACGGTGCATAGATATCATTAAGTTCAACAAGGACAATTAAAGCCGCTGACACGAGTAACTTATCAGCCAGTGGATCAAGGAATTTCCCCATGTTGGTCACTAAGTTATATTTACGGGCATAATGACCATCAACCCAGTCCGTAGTTGAAGCTAGGATAAAAATAAGTGCACCAACAAAATGGGTAACAGGCATATCTGCCCCAAGAAGATGCATGTTACCCCAATCAAAGGGTACAAGCATAATTAGTAAGAATAATGGGATTAAAAGAATCCTTGATACCGTTATTCTATTAGGAATATTCATAATATTTTTCTCCTTATCATTAAAAAAAGTGAAAAATAGCCATCAGCAGATGACTATTGATTCTTCAGAACATGTTGAATCTTGATGTTCTGAACATTGGCTGTTGCTGGAATGGCATATTCAAGCTTTTGATCGTTAATATAAATATCTGTATCTGCAGCATTACCGACCGTAATCACAGCTATATTTTCTGCGGATAAATCTTGTGTTTGGCTCTCCGTTGCCCCTTTTCTGAGAGTTCCTTGGAAAAAGGTTTTCTGTTTTCCATTTTTAATGCTTACCCATGTTTGTCCTTTTGAAACTAACTTCACGACAAATTTATCAGTATTCTTCAATTCATAGGTTGTGGTACGCCCCTGTGATTGAACAGCAGTTAACTCCTGCTTTGGTGTATCAGCAGGCGGGGGTGTTTCGGTTTTGGGTTTTGCTGCTTCTTTCTCTTTTTGGGTCTCGTCTTCTTTTACTACTTGATTAGCTTTAACTTTCTCAAGTTCGGTTGATTTTTCAATTTTAACCTGCTCACGATCATTACTGACCGTTTCATTATTATTATTACCGGCATGGTTGGCAATAAAGTAATATAAAACACTAGCAATGCCAACGACAAATACACCTATTAAAACTTTTGGCAAAACATCAAATACTTTAGAATCTCCCTTTGAGATCGCTTTGTGCGTTTTCACTCGAGATAAATGATGCAATTCATCATTATGGGAGGCTGGAATTTCGTTTTTATAGGTTTCAAAAATTTCATCAGGATTTAGATTTAGTGCTTCTGCATATTGCTTAATAAAGGCCCTTACATAAAAATTCCCGGGCATACTTTCATAGTTACCTTCTTCAATCCCAACTAGATATCGCTTTTGAATTTTGGTTATGGTTTGAAGATCGTCTAAGCTTAAATTTTTAGCTAATCGGGCTTCCTTTAATCGATTCCCTAGTTCCGTCAACTGTAACACCTTCCAATTTATTAAAAATCAAAATCCCCAAAATCTGAACCGGAGAACATATTATGCTGGTCAACGACATCGTAGGTTATTTCTTCATCGGCATCGTTGCGAAGTTCAATAATATAATCAAAATCGTCTAGAGTGTATTCTGAATTTTGCACAAAGATATCAGGATGCTCTATCACCTTAACTGAAGGCAAGCGCATAATTTCGCGAACAAGCTGCCAATGACGTTCGTTTGCACGTCTAGTAGAGACAATTCCATCAAGGATAAACAAATTGTTGGCATTATATTCATCCTCAATCAACTGATTACGAATTGTTTGTTTTAACAATGTGGATGAAACAAACAACCACCGCTTATTTGCACAAACACTTGCGGCAACGAGTGATTCTGTTTTACCAACTCGAGGCATCCCGCGAATACCGATTAGTTTATGGCCCTCCTGCTTAAATAATTCTGCCATAAAATCAACTAATAATCCAAGCTCATTTCTCACAAACCGGAATGTTTTTTTGTCATCAGCATCCCTTTGAATATAGCGGCCGTGTCTAACTGCTAGTCTGTCACGCAGTTTTGGCTCCCTTAATTTTATTAGTTTTATTGTGTCCATTGTATTTAAAATTGACTCAAGCCGTTTTATTTGATCATCATCTTTTGCTAAGATTAACAATCCACGCCTGCCTTCATCCACACCATTAATGGTAACAATATTAATAGCCAGCATCCCTAATAAAGAGGAAATGTCACCCAAAAGACCCGGGCGGTTCTTCTGAATCTCATATTCTAAGTACCATTCTTTTTTCATAATAAAAAACCCCCCAAAAAGAAGTTTCGACATTTTTTTACACCGTCACATCTAAACCTTATAATAAATGATTTTGATAGAAGATGAAAGGAAAAACAATGAATATGATTGATTAATTAAAAAATCCTATAATTAGTAGAGCAAGAAGGTTTACAAAAAGCGAAAAGAGAGGAGACCTTTAGTCCCTCTCTCTAAGCATTAGCCGTTATTTGAAATCAGTTTTACCATCATATTGGCAATGGCCTGCTGTTCTTGTTTGTCAGCAACGGACCAAAGATCGGCAAGAATTCTTTCTTGTTCATTTTTTGGTTCAACTTGATTGGCTAAATAGTCACCAATTTGAAAAGCAAGGTTACTAATAGCACCTTCACTCATGCCTTCATTTTGTGCATGATGAAGACGGTCCGCTAAGAAGTCTTCCCATTGTTTCCAGTTTTCTAAAACAGACATCGTATTCCCTCCTTTAGAATGGTACAAGGTTATTTTGCGATGAAGCATCAAGAACTATTCATCCCCTAACCATGAAATTTTCATCATGTGTACCATCCGCCATTCACAGACAACACTTGTCCTGTAATATAAGAAGACTCATTCGAAAGTAAAAAAGTTACACTTGCAGCAATTTCTTCGGGTTTCGCCATTCTCCCCATTGGGATATCGAAAGAAATCTGCTCAAGTTCTTCATAAGTAAAGCCTTCCATCATCGGGGTATCCACGGCGCCTGGGGCAATGGCATTTACGCGAATGCCATTTAAAGCCACTTCTTTACTAAGTGCTTTTACAAAGGCAATTTGCGCTCCCTTTGCAGCGGAGTAGGCCACTTCACATGCTGCGCCGGTCTGTCCCCATATAGAAGTAATCACAATGATATTGCCTGAACGTTTGGTTAAAAATTTAGGTAATAATTCTTTGGTCAGCATTAATGGATTTAAGACATGAATATTGAATAACTCTTGGGCTTCGTTATGTTTTAAATCCACTAGCAGACCATAATGACTTTTTCCACCGCAATGGATAATTGCATCTAAAGAAAAAATTTGCGGCAGTATGGACTGGTAACCATTTGCTGAGGCAAAATCAGCCTGAATGGGTATGTACTCACCGCCAAACGGTTCGAGTTTATTCCTAAGCTCCCGGATTGTTTGTTCGTTTTGATTGTAGTGCAGGTATAAATGGTAGCCTTGCGCTGCTAAATGTATGGCGACCGCTTGTCCGATTCCCCCGCTTGCTCCCGTTAATAATACATATTTTCTCAATTACATCACTCTTTCATTGATATAGACCATACTCCACTGCCAGTGATTTCAGGATTCCCCCCAGTGAGCGGCATTACGTCCGTAAAAATTGCCTATCCGCCAGCAAAATTGGAACATCCGACACTAGTTGATCGCTATCCGCCAGTACCTCACATCCGCCACATCCAGATGCCTTCCGCAAGTAATTCGACAGCAAAGAAGCGCCGTGGTCCGACGCTTCTTCGCCTACTTTTGTTTTGGGATAACTTGGCATACAGAGAAACGTTCCTCAGAAATGACTTCAGATGCTAACTTTTGAACGTCCTGTAAGGTGATTTTTTCGAGCGTTGGCACCACATCGAATAAATTCATATCATTAAACGCATACCGAGTAAACTGATTGGCTATATATTCAGGAGAGTTTACAGCCCGTAAAAAGGCGCCAATTTTCTTCTTTTTAGCTCTTTCTAACTGTTCTTCATTAAACACACTGCCCTGCTTTGCATCAAGGAGCACTTGTTTAAGTCTTTCAGCAAGTTTATCCGGTTCTCCTGTGTCTCCCCCAACCATAGCAAATCCAAAGCCTTGCTCTTGTGTATAGTCGTAGGAGAAGGTTTCATCGACAAGACCCTCGTCATAAAGCTTATTGTAGTTTTCCGAACTTTTTCCAAACAATAAATCAAGCAATACATTCATGGTTAACTCATTTTTCAGCAGCACTTCACCCGTTTGGTCAACATGAAGGGCTTTAATTCCAAGCAGAGTTTTAGAAGTCTGGACATTCATTTGAAGAACTTGTTTCTTTTCAGCAGCCTGCGGCGGCTCTTCTTCAAATTTCCGTTTAATTTCCGGCATATCCTTATAATCTTTTTTAGCTTGGTTATTTCTCACCTGAGTCATTATTTTATCAGGATCAACAGGACCAACAATAAATAACAGCATATTACTTGGGTGATAGAAGGTATTGTAACACTCATAAAGCCAATCTTTATCAATATCCGCAATCGATTCAATCGTTCCTGCAATATCGATTTTCACTGGATGATTTTGATATAAGTTCTGGATTAAGCCAAAGTATAACCGCCAATCCGGATTATCATCATACATAGTAATTTCCTGACCGATGATCCCTTTTTCCTTTTCCACTGTTTTCTCGGAGAAATATGGGCTTTGAACAAAATCAATCAGTGTTTCTAAATTTTTCTCAACATCAGAGGTACTTGAAAATAAATAGGCTGTACGGGTAAACGATGTAAACGCATTGGCAGACGCCCCTTGACGGCTAAACTGTTGGAACACATCCCCATCTTCTTTTTCAAACAGCTTATGCTCTAAAAAGTGGGCAATCCCATCCGGGACCTTTACATACTTCTCTTTGCCGAATGGTACAAAGGTATTATCAACCGAACCGTATTTGGTTGTAAAGGTGGCATATGTTTTATTAAATCCTTTCTTTGGCAGGATATAAACATTTAAGCCGTTTGACATTTTTTCGTGAAAGAGCTCTTCCTGAAGCTGGTCAAAAGTAATTTTCTCCATTATTTGCCCGCCTCCGTTCCCGTTAAGAAATAAATCGTATCAAGCTGAATCTTTTCTGCCACTGCTGTGATTTCTTCCTTTGTGACATTATTCATTTCATTCATCCACGTATCAAGAGAAATAGTCGTACCTGCAACCACATTATGATATAGGATTTCTGTTAAACCCCTGGCCGTGTCAACCGTCTCCATAATTTGATTTTGGATAACCGCCTTTGTTTGTTCCAATTCTTGATCAGTAAAATCTCCTTTTTTCATCGCATCCATTTGTTCATGAATAATTCCCACCGCTTGATCATAGTTTTTCAAATCAATCCCTGACATGACCATCATTAGCCCTTTATGACTCTCAAGCCGGCTCGCTGCATAGTAAGCAAGACTAGCCTTTTCACGGACATTAATAAATAGTTTAGAGTGCGAAAAGCCCCCGAAAATTCCATTAAAGACTTGAAGAGCAAAATAATCAGGATCTCCATAAACAATATTGGTTCTATATCCAATGTTTAACTTACCTTGTTTTACATCCTGTACTTCTTTTACCTCATTCACTTCAGTTCTATCTGTTGTTTTTTTAGTTTGATTTTTTTTCGGAGTGCGGTTTTCAAACTGCAGTAATTGGCCAGCTAATTGTTTTACTTCTTCTTCTTTCACGTCACCAATTACATACAGATCCATTTCATCTTCTAAAAAGGCCTTTTGATAATATGCGTATAAATTTTCCGGTGTGATTGCATCCACATCGCCCGCTTCACCATTTACCTGGAGGGCATATGGTTCTCCTTTACACATTTCTTCTAAAAGGCGGACATTGGAATAGCGCATTTTATCGTCGAAAACAGATTGAATCCGTGATTTGAGTACTCGTTTTTCCTTTTCCACTGTGTCCTTATCAAAGGAATTTCCAGTAGCATTTGGATTAGTCAAAATCTCGGACAATAGTTCAAACCCTTTTTTTAAAAGAGGGGCCGGGTCGCTTAAAAATTTTTCATTGGCTATTTCTAAGGTTACACTCATCACGTGGTACTCACCTTTTTTAGCCAAATCAACAAAAAGAGTGGCGCCATATAGCTCATCTAAATAAGAACGTAATGCTGTTGTGGAAGCATATTTTGCTGAGCTGCTTTGTAAAACATGCGGGAGCAGGGCCCGTTTTGTTACATCTTCTTTTGTTAAAGGGGCTTTCATTCTCCAGACGAATGTATTGGTCTTATACTTTTCAGTTTCAATAATATGGAGTTTATATCCCTGCAATTCTGTGATTTTTTCTGCAGTTGAGTCCATTGGTAATCCTCCTTTTTCCTAAAGGGCCTACTTATAGCATATGTAAACATTTTTCTTTATATCTTTTCCTTTTTGATAAAACCTATACTTCTTACTATAATTTGCCATGCCCATACAACACAAGAAATACGTTTATTTATTAAAAAAGAGCTCTCATTTGCTGAGAGCTCTTTACTTGGATTATTGTCTAGCTCCAGCGCCTAGGGGCTCGGGGTCATAAGCCAATCCGTCAAGAAGGCTCGTCTTATGCCTGTCGCCCCTTGTCAAGGCGCTTCCACTTTTCGTATTATCTGCTTCCTTTAATATAATGCGTACCACTTGCCTTTGGAGCATCAGCACGGCCGATGAATCCGGTTAAAGCGAGCACCGTTAACACATACGGAGCAATTAACAAGTAGACATTTGGAATTTCTTTTAAGAACGGTAAACTTGATCCGATGATACTGATACTTTGAGCGAAACCAAAGAATATTGCCGCACCCATTGCACCAAGTGGATGCCATTTACCAAAAATCATCGCTGCAATAGCCATAAAGCCTTGACCACTAATTGTAGAGTGGCTGAAGTTAGATGTAATTGATTGAGCGTATACTCCGCCGCCGATACCACCTAAGGCTCCTGAAATAATCACACCAAGATAGCGCATTTTTGTAACATTAATCCCCATCGTATCTGCTGCCATTGGATGTTCCCCAACTGAACGAAGACGAAGACCAAATGGTGTTTTAAACACTACATACCATACGATAATGGATACGATAATAGCAAGGAAGGATGTCCAATAAGTGTTTTGGAAGAATATTTCACCTATAATAGGGATATCTTTTAAAACCGGAATATCAATTTTGTTGAAGCCTTTGCTGATAATATCTGTTTCACCTTTATCATAGATAAGCTTAACTAGGAATAAAGTTAAACCTGTTGCTAGTAAGTTAATCGCCACACCTGAAACCGTATGGTCAGCACGGAATGTAATCGCAGCAACAGCATGCAACAAGGAAAAGATTGCTCCTGCAACCATGGCAACCAAGATTGCCAGCCATGGAGTTAAGCTTCCAAACGTGTCAACAAACGTAAGGTTAAACACAATCGCAGTAAATGCACCGATGACCATTAAACCCTCAAGACCAATGTTTACAACCCCAGAACGCTCAGAAAATATACCGCCTAATGCAGTGAAGACAAGTGGAGCTGCCCATAACAAGGTGGATGGAACAACGATTATTAAGATTTCCATTAGGCTCAACTTACTTCACCTCCTTTTTACTGAATCGGTCAAGAAATACTCTTATTATATAACTTGAAGCAACAAAGAATACGATCAAGGCAATAATGATATCAACCAGTTCATTTGGAACACCTGCTTCGAGTGGCATGTTCAATGCCCCTACTTTTAATGCGCCAAATAATAAGGCCGAGAAAAACACACCTAAAGAGGTATTGGCACCAAGCAAGGCTACCGCAATCCCATCAAATCCAACTCCGGTGAAACCGCCTTTTACAGTTGCATATCCGAAAGTACCTAAACCTTCCATGGCCCCGGCCAATCCGGCAAATGCACCCGCAATAACCATAGAGAGGATAATATTTTTATTCACATTCATCCCTGCATAGTGTGCTGCATGCTGATTAAAACCGACTGCTCGTAATTCAAATCCTCTTGTCGTTCTTTCGAGTAAAAACCACATCACAATACAAGCAATAATGGCAATAACAACCCCCCAGTGGAGCCGTGAATAATCTGTAATACTTTGTAACCAATCAGATCTTAATGTTGCCGTTTCCTTAATCATATCGGTTTTATCTTTATTATCGGTGATGATATTTTTAATAATATAGTTGGACACATGTAATGCAACATAGTTCATCATGATGGTAACAATTACTTCATGAACGCGAAACCTAGCTTTTAAGAGACCGGGAATGAATGCCCATAAAGCCCCTGCAGCCATAGACGCTAATATGGCAAGCGGTAAATGAATAATTTTTGGAAGATCAAAGGCTACTCCCACCCAAACTGCCGCAAGCCAGCCGACTAGAAATTGTCCTTCTACCCCGATATTAAACAGCCCAACACGAAAGGCAAATGCCACCGCTAAACCAGCTAGAATATAAGGAGTAACTTGTCTAATCACTTCCCCAAAATAATAAGAATCACCAAATGCTCCATTCCAAAGTGCCGTGAAAGCTGCTAAAGCATCATAACCGCTGACAACCATGATAATGGTTCCAACGATAATACCTAATAACACGGCAATAATGGGTGTTAAAATACTATTAAAGCGTTTAAGCATTGGAGTGTTCACCTGCTTCCTTTCTATTTGACCCAGCCATCAACAAGCCAAGTTCCTGCTCCGATGTTTCCTTTGGATTGACAATGGCAACGATTTTCCCCTCATAGATTACAGCAATTCGATCACTCACATTTAAAATTTCATCCAATTCAAATGAAATAAGTAAGACTGCTTTACCATGGTCACGCTGCTCAATGAGACGCTTATGAATAAATTCAATTGCCCCAACGTCCAACCCGCGTGTAGGCTGTGCTGCAATTAACAGATCTGGATCTCGATCGATCTCTCGTCCGATAATGGCCTTTTGCTGGTTTCCACCGGAAAGTGCCCGAGCCAATGTATACTCGCTTGGTGTCCGAACATCAAACTCACTAATTAAGGTTCTTGCCTTTTTATATATTTCTTTAAAATTTAAAACGCCGCTTTTTGAAAATGGCTTTTTATAATAGGTTTGCAGAACCATGTTCTCGCCAATTGGGAAGTTTAAGACTAGACCGTGTTTATGACGGTCCTGTGGAATATGGCCAATACCTGATTCTGTAATCTGCCGCGGTGTATGGTTGATTAGTTCTTTTCCGTTTAATTTGATGCTGCCATTTTCTGACTTGCGTAATCCGGTAATGGCTTCAATAAATTCAGTTTGTCCATTCCCGTCGATACCCGCGATACCGACTATTTCACCGGCTTTAACCGTTAAATTTAAGCCATTTACTATATTTATCCCGCGAGGATCTCTAACCACTAAATCCTGGACATCTAGAACATCCTGTTGTGGTTTAGCTTCTGCTTTTTCTGTTTTAAAGGTTACTTCCCGTCCAACCATTAAGCTCGCAAGTTCGTTAGGATTAGTTTCACTTACATTAACGGTACCAATCCCTTTACCTTTACGGATAACAGTACAACGATCCGCCACTTCCATAATCTCTTTCAATTTGTGGGTAATGAGAATAATAGATTTCCCTTCTTTTATAAGCGTTTTCATAATTTGCATAAGTTCTTTAATTTCTTGTGGCGTCAGGACAGCAGAAGGCTCGTCAAAAATGACAATCTCAGCCCCACGGTATAATGTTTTTAAAATCTCTACCCTTTGCTGCATTCCCACGGAAATATCAGAGATCTTTGCCTGAGGGTCAACGGCCAGACCATAACGTTCAGAAATTTCACGAACCTCTTTTTCAGCCTTTTTAAGATCAATTCGACCGCCAGTTGTCACTTCTCTGCCGAGTATAATATTTTCCGTAACCGTAAATGTGTCGACAAGCATAAAGTGTTGGTGTACCATTCCGATACCTAGATCATTTGCAACATTTGGATTGGTAATATTAACAGGCTTCCCTTTTACACGAATTTCACCTTGTTCCGGCTGGTATAAACCAAAAAGTACATTCATTAAGGTGGATTTGCCTGCACCATTTTCACCAAGTAATGCATGAATTTCGCCCTTCTTTAATTGAAGGGTAATGTTATCATTCGCAACGAAACCGCCAAACTCTTTACGAATGTTGAGCATTTCAATTACAAAATCCATCTTTCTCACTCCCTGTATTAAGATAAAAGGAAATTTTGACCAATAGTAGTAAGAGGTCAGACCTTTCAGATTTTTTAAAAAAACAGGGATTTCCTCCCCACTAAAATCTTCAATGAAAAGTAGAATGAATTTCTACACTTCAGTTAAGATTTCAATAAGAAGGAATAAGCAGGCTAATACCCGCTTATTCCTCTATTTTATTATTTTGCGCTGAAAGTTTTTAATTCTGCGCGAGTACCAGGAACTTTTACAGAACCAGATTTAATTTTGTCGGTCCAATCTTTTACAGCAGTTTCAATAGCGGATTTGTTTGGTGCTTTGCTATTGATTGGTGCTAATCCAACACCATCTTCAGCAAGTCCGTATAATGCTATCTTTCCGCCAGGGAAATTACCATCTTTCGCTTTTGTAGAAACGTCGATAACCGCATTGTCTACACGTTTAAGAGCGGAAGTTAACACAACATCTGGACCCATGTTTGCTTGGTCACTGTCAACCCCGATTGCCCAAATTTCACGAGATGGATTTTTTTTCTTAAGGTCATTAGCCTCTTTAAATAAACCAACACCTGTACCACCAGCAGCGTGGAATATTACATCTGCTCCGGAAGTGTACATTTTTGAAGCGATTGATTGGCCAAGTTCAGCTTTATCAAACGCACCAGCGTATTGAATGTCAACAGTCGCTTCTGGTTTCGCAGATTTAACACCTGCTACAAATCCTGCTTCAAAACGTTCAACAACAGCACCTTCAATACCGCCAATAAATCCAATTTTATTGGATTTGGTTGTCATCGCAGCTGCAACTCCCGCAAGGAATGATGCTTCTTGTTCTTTAAATAGGATACTTGCAACGTTTGGTTGTTTAACTTCTGAATCAACAATGGCAAAGTGATGATCTTTTTGTTGTTTTGCAATTTCCTCAACAGCACCTTGCATCAAAAAGCCAATACCAAAAACTAAATCAAAATCTTGACGAGCAAGAGTATTTAAGTTAGTAGCGTAGTCGGCATCAGATTTAGATTGTACGTAATCATAACCGGCTTTACCTTTTTCTAAGCCATTGTCTTTACCAAATTTTTGAAGACCTTCCCATGCAGATTGGTTGAAAGATTTATCATCAACACCACCAACGTCAGTAACCATCGCGACAGAGAAAGTATCTTTGTTTCCACCGGTAGATGTATCGCTTTTGTTATCGCTTTTTCCACAAGCACCTAAAAGTGTCCCAGCAGCAAGAACTAGAGATAACGCCATTCCAATTTTACGCTTTTTCAAAGAATTGTACCCCCTAAGAATGTTGTTTGATTTAGTAGAAATGTTTAAAATGTGAAATTGTTTCCGTTTACAGAGTATTAACAAAAAATCAGGTTCTTTTTCTTAATACATGAAAACTAAATTTATCTGCTTTAAAATAGTTTACCGAAAATAGTACAGGTTCATCCGTTTCATCAAAATGCATTTGTTTTAACACTAACAAAGCAGTTTCTGGCTCACATTCTAAAATGGGGGAAATTTTTTCATGATAACCCAAAGGTTCGATTTGGGCAACAGCGTATGTAATTCTACGATTTGCCTCTTCATCTAAAATTCGAAAAATCGATTCTTTCTCATGGGAAAACGTTTCTGGCAGTATACTCTCCGGAACCTTATCAATACAATAGACGACAGGTTCTCCGTTTGCTGTTCTTACCCTCTCCATCACGAAAATCTCCTCATTAACAGAACATGAGAAACGACGAACATCCTCTTCGGTAGGACCCTGAGTTGATGAACTTAAGAAAATAGTTCCTGGCTTCATCCCAACTTGCTTGATCATGTCAGTGACACTATTAAGTTGTTCAATCCCAGAAGTAAACATGGGTTTCGAGTTCACAAAGGTACCAACACCATGGCGCCTAATAATGACGTTTTCCTCTTCTAGAATCCGAAGTGCTTCCCTAAGAGTTGCCCTGCTTACACCCAGTTGTTTCGCAAGATCGAATTCCGATGGCAGTTTTTCTTTTTCTTTATATACCCCATTTTCAATATCTTGCTTCAACCGATCGATTACTTGTAAATATAAGTGCCGGTTATCTGACTTAATAGACATGCCGTTTCCTCCAGCCTCTTTCCTAAGACATCAGACATCTGATATCATTCCTACTAATCGGATTTATATTAACATTTTTCTAAGGATAAATAAATAGGAATATCAAATTTCGTCGAAAAAAGAGGAAAAAAAGCTAACACTAAAGATGACGCTTACATATTATTTGAAAATATACAAGAATTATGTTGAAAAAAGTAGAAATGCAACAAAATTTAGCTTTCTAAATAACCTGGGTCCTATTACTATAGTATCAATTTTTAAAAAAATTAGTCCAATAAAAAAAGAGCCTAGCGGCTCTTTTTTACTACCATTTATCGTTCAGAGATTTCTTTCATGCATAGGAACTCTTAAAATAGGGTTATGAACTCTGTTCCTCTTTTGGTTTCGCCTGCAATACGGTACGTGGTTTACTGCCCTCATATGGACCTACAACACCGCGGGCCTCCATTTCATCGATCAATCGAGCTGCTCTTGTATAACCGATTCGGAACCGTCGCTGCAGCATTGACACTGATGCAGTTTGCATTTCAATAATTAAATCTACTGCCTCATTATATAATTCATCCTCCACAGCACCTGTGACCTCCGGAATATCATCTGGAATCATTTCTTCTTGATATTGTGCCTTTTGCTGTGAAATAACAAATTCAACCGTATCTTCTACCTCTTGATCTGAAAGGAATGCACCTTGAACCCTTACAGGTTTTGATGCGCCGACAGGCAGAAATAACATATCGCCTCTTCCAAGCAATTTTTCTGCACCGCCCATATCAAGGATTGTCCTTGAATCGGTGGCACTTGAAACGGCAAAGGCTATTCGTGATGGAATATTAGCTTTAATTACCCCTGTAATGACATCAACGGATGGCCGCTGAGTAGCGATAATTAAGTGAATTCCAGCCGCACGGGCCATTTGCGCTAATCGAGTAATAGAATCTTCAACATCTGATGATGCAACCATCATTAAATCGGCCAGCTCATCAACAATAACCACAATATAAGGCAGCAATGGCTGTTTATCATTTTCCTCAAGGTTATGTTTTCTAACATGATCATTGTATCCTTCAATATTACGTGTACCTGTGTGAGAAAACAGTTCGTACCGTCTTTCCATCTCACTTACAACTTTCTTTAAAGCCTGCGAGGCTTTTTTGGCATCTGTCACTACTGGTGCAAGTAAATGCGGGATCCCGTTATAGACATTCAATTCGACCATTTTCGGGTCAATCATCATTAATTTTACTTCATGCGGCTTTGCTCTCATTAGAATGCTTGTGATAATTCCATTTATACAAACACTTTTTCCACTTCCAGTAGCCCCGGCAACAAGCAAATGCGGCATTTTATTTAGTTCTGCGTGGACTGCTTCCCCAGTTATATCTCTGCCAAGACCAATCAATAGTTTCGCATCGGGCTTATCATTTTGAGTATTTTCTAGTACTTCCCTCAAAGACACCATTGCTACTTCTGAATTTGGAACCTCAATACCTATAGCTGATTTGCCTGGAATGGGTGCCTCAATTCGAATTCCCTTAGCAGCAAGTGCTAAAGCTATGTCATCGCTCAAGCTTACGATTTTACTAACTTTTACTCCAACATCAGGGTGGACCTCGTATTTTGTAACCGCAGGTCCTAAGTGAACTTGGGTAACACGGGCTTTTACCCCAAAGGATTGGAATGTTCGTTCAAGTTTAGCGGCATTAGCATGAATTAACTCATATTCACCACTTTGATCAGTTTTTCTCGGCGCCTTTAACAGCTTTAGTGGTGGTAATTCGTAAGCCACATTTTCCACTATCGCTCCCGTAAACGAGATTGGCGGGGTATTGTCATCGTCTTCCTCTGCCGTTTTGCTCTTTTGTTCCTGTCCTTTTGCTTGTTCTGTCTCAGGCTTATTACGGGCGGGCTCTTCTACTTCTACGTAGGCACGATCCGCAAAACTAGAAATGATTGGTTCAGGAATAATTGTTTCTTCCTGATCCTGAGCCTGATTGTTTATCACTGGTGCAGGCTCTCTTCGACGGTTTTCTTTTTCTATTTGCTTTCCGGCCATCCGCTCATTACGACGCTCGGTTTGTTTCTGTTTCCACTCGGACATATCTAATTTAAAGGCTTCCCACTGACCTTTTGAAAAATCGAAAATAGTTATGATAATTTTGCCAACGAAATCACCAATGGATCTTCCTGTAAGTAGGATAATTCCAATTAATATAAAAATAAATGCAACAATTTTTGTACCTGTCTCTGCGAAGAGATAGTGAAATAGTGCGAATAAAACCGCTCCGAGAATACCTCCTCCAAGGTCGGTTGTGCTTGTTTCTCCTCTAAGTTCCATCATAAATAACTCCCAAGTGTTACTTATTACACTCGGGTCCTTAAATTTTCCATCATTCGTAAGTAAATGAAAAAGTGTTACATGGCTTAATAGAAGGATGGCAGAAATAATAAAATATGTACCGACTAACTTAATATGAAAGAAAAAAGGAATACTTCGTTTCCACATTAAATAAACACTTAAAATAACTAGTCCTAACAACCCTAGCATGTACCATTCACCCATCAAAAAGCGGAAGAATAGAACTGTGGCTTTTCCAACTGCCCCAAGCTTGGCAATTGAAATAATTGCTAGAGCTAATATGGCGAGAGCCGATAATTCATATTGAACGGTTCGTTTTAAATGATTGTCCCTCTTTTTTGGTTGTCTTCTCTTTTTTTTGGCCATCTAATCACCTTGTACTCTTAAATTATTCAGATATTTTAATCGTATATATGTATAAAGAAAGCAGCCCAAATTTGGCTGCTCATTTTCTCCATTAATAATTATACCATAATCTACTATTACAATGCCGATAATCCTCCAAGGTTAGCAAAAGAAATTTTTGCACCCGGGCATAGCTGTTGATTTAAATAATGCTGGGGGTCACTGCTTAAGATGCGGACCACTTGGACATGATCTGAATCCGTTTGCTCTACTAACATGGAAACGCCCTGATAAGTAATCAACTTTTGTTTGCTCTCTTCCGCTTGTTCGGAGGGAAATATCAGTTCAATTGGCATCATCGTATAAAGAATCATTGAATCAGCCCCTCGTTTTTCCCCTTTTGAAGTTCAATCATTTCATTTAATTTCTTCATCGCAGGTCCTAAACCGCCAACCTCATCAATTAATCCGTATTTAACAGCATCAATACCAATGACATTTGTCCCGATATCCCTTGTTAAATTACCTTTGGCAAACATTAAATCTTTAAAGATTTCTTCTTTTATTTTCGAGTGTCCCGTAACAAAATTAACTACCCGCTCCTGCATTTTATCCAAATATTCAAAGGTAGCAGGAACTCCAATAACCAGCCCAGTCAGGCGAATAGGATGGATTGTCATGGTAGCGGTTTCAGCAATAAAGGAATAATCACAGGATACAGCGATTGGTACGCCGATCGAGTGTCCTCCTCCTAAGACAATCGAAACGGTTGGTTTGGATAGAGAAGCAATCATCTCTGAAATTGCGAGACCCGCTTCGACATCACCGCCAACTGTATTGAGTATAATCAGGACCCCTTCAATTTTCGGGTTTTGTTCAATTGCCACTAACTGCGGCAGCAAATGTTCATATTTTGTTGTTTTATTTTGCGGCGGCAAGGCAAGATGTCCTTCAATTTGGCCAATTATGGTTAAACAATGAATACTAGAATCGGCTGAGAGTTGAGGAACATTCGTTTGACCTAGCTGTTGAATTTTTTCTAATAATGGAGAAGCCTTTTCCTCTTTTTGAGGCTCTTGTCCTTCTTGTTTACCGGTATCGTTGTTACGGTAATCGTTATTCATCCTACTACTCCCTTCAAGCATGATATATTTTTAGTATTTACCTATGGATTAATTTCATGCTTTAAATATGAAAAGGCACCGGTTTATTAGAACCAGTGCCTTTTCATAAAAAATAATAGGGTATAAATTGACTTTGAGAATTATCCAGCTACAGCGCCTAGGGGCTCGGGGTCATAAGCCAATCCGTCAAGAGGGCTAAAGAACAGCCTTCTCGCCGGCTCGTCTTATGCCTGTCGCCTCTGTTCAAGGCGCTTCCGCTTTTAGATTTCCATAATTATTGGAAGTATCATTGGTCTTCTTTTTGTTTTTTCAAATAAGGAGCGATTCAATTCTTCTCTTATTTCCTGTTTTAAGCTTGACCATTCAAATGTGCTTTTCGCTGTATTTCTTTCCACAATGTCACGTACTAATTTTGTAGAATCATCCATTAACTTTTCTGATTCCCGTACATAGACAAAGCCCCTTGAAATAATTTCAGGTCCTGCTGCAATCTTCTTTTCTTGCTTTGTCAACGTAACAACAACGATTAGAATACCGTCTTGAGATAAAAGCTTTCGATCGCGTAACACGATATTGCCCACATCTCCCACACCAATTCCATCGATCAAAACATTGCCTGATGGGACTTTTCCTGTAATGCCGATGCCGCCTTCTTTCCATTCCACAACATCACCACGGTCAGGAATAACGATCTGCTGATCCTTAAGACCACACTCTAACGCCACTTTCCGGTGTGCCTTCAACATCCGATATTCACCATGAACAGGAATAAAGAATTTTGGTTTCATTAAATTAATCATAAATTTCAATTCTTCTTGGCTGCCGTGGCTTGATACATGAACGGTACGTTTGCCAGAAATAACATTTGCACCCGCTCTAAACAGCATATCAATCGTTTTAAACAAGAACACTTCACTGCCTCTTAGTGGTGAGGCCGCTATTAAAACCGTATCACCCTGTTGGATGTTTAAAAGTTTATGTGTTTGCTTGGCCATTTTTTGTAATGCCTCAATCGGTTCTCCTTGGCTCCCTGTCATTAATACAACTATTTCACGGTCTTGGTAGTTTTTAATTTCACTAACAGGAATGATTAGGTCCCCATCTACTTCTAAATAACCTAAATCGAGCGCGATATGATAAATCCGTTCAAGGCTCTTCCCAACGACCGCGACTTTCCGGCCATTCTCACTTGCGGAATTGAAAATATGCTGAATTCGGTTGATATCTGATGCAAAACACGCCGCAATAATTCGTCCTGGAGCATTATAAAAAGCATTCGACATTTCGCGTTCGACTATTGTTTCTGATGTGGTGTATCCTGGTACTTCAGCTTCTGTACTATCAGACATTAAGCACAATACTCCTTGCTCTCCAATAGATGCCATCTTTCCAACATCAGCTTTATAAAGCTTTGTTGCCCCTTGGTCAAACTTAAAATCACCAGTATAGACAATCATCCCTTCGGATGTATGAATACAAACTCCCACTGAGTCGGGAATGCTATGATTTGTTCTAAAAAAACTCGCCTGTACCGTGTCTAATTCCACAATCGTATCTGAATCTACTTCAATAAAATTAGCTGTACCATTATATTCTTGCTCCCTTAGCTTAGCATTAGCAAGAGCTAAGGTAAGCTTTGTGCCATAAACAGGGACATCAACTTGAGAGAGTACGTAAGAAAGCGCTCCAATATGGTCTTCATGTCCATGTGTTAAAAAAATTGCTTTAACCCGTTCCTTATTTTCTCTTACATATGTGATATCAGGAATGACCATATCGATACCAAGCATCTCTTCCTCGGGGAACATTAAGCCGGCATCAATAATAAATATGTCCTTGTCCACTTCAACAAGATACATATTTTTTCCGATTTCTCCTATACCACCAAGTGTAATAAACTTAATGGATGTATTCTTTTTCTTTACCAATTTCCGTTTCCTCCTATGCTGACAATAAATAGATACTTAAATAAACCCCCGCGAAGCAACTATTATGCAACAAATCTAGATATAGTTTTTCTATCGCCGACCCAAGATCAGTTATCATCATTATACTTGATACCTGAAAACCTTTACAACCAATAATCCTTTTTTTAGTTTAACAAGGCTAGTTTTAACAAAAAGAGCTAACCGAAAAGAACATTCGATTAGCTCTTGGACATTTATATACTTTTAAGGAGAGATATGAGAGTAGTCCGTTCTTGTTCAGTTAAACCAACAAGCGGAAGCCTTACTGGACCCACATCCAACCCTTTAACTTGTAATGCAGTTTTAATAGGCGCAGGACTTGGAGCCGCAAAAAGCCCTTGCATGAGTGGAAGCAAATGTTGATGTAATTTTGCTGCTTTAACATGTTCTCCATCAAAAAATGCATTCACCATTTCTTTTAATTCATTTCCGATAACATGTGATGCTACTGAAATAACCCCAGCACCGCCAATCGATAAAACAGGGATGGTTAAACTGTCATCTCCACTATAGAGTACAAAATCGTCTGCCGTATTGGCAATGATATGTGTCATTGCATTTAAGTCTCCACTTGCTTCCTTAACCGCGACTATATTAGGAATTTTCGAAAGCCGGACCACCGTCTGCGGCTGGATCGTAACCGATGATCTACCCGGTATATTATAAACCATCATTGGAAGAGTTGTGGCTTCTGCAATTGCCTCAAAATGCTGGTACAAACCTTCTTGGTTTGGCTTATTATAATAAGGGCCTACCGCCATAATAGCATCTACACCAAGCTGCTCAGCTCTTTTGGTTAACTCAATCGAGGCGTAGGTATTATTACTTCCCGTACCAGCAATTACTGGAACTCGTTTTTTTACCACCTTTACAACATGATCAAATAGAGCCAGCTTTTCTTCTTTGGAAAGCGTAGGAGACTCTCCCGTCGTTCCTGCAATCACAAGGGAATCTGTGCCATTTTCAATTAAATAATTAACCAATTGAGTGGTTTTTCCAAAGTCAATATGCCCTTTTTTATCAAAAGGGGTTACCATCGCTGTTGACACTCGCCCGAAATGAACCATTTTAGTACTCCTTTCAATACAATCGGAACCCTATCCGCTGCAAACGCATCATTCCATTAAAAACGTTGTTTCTTCTCCAAAGTCTTAGAGATCATATTCAGCTGTTTCTTCCTCTAACTGAAAGGCATCGTGTAAGGAATTAACGGATTTAACTAAGTCCTCCTGCTTAACCAGTACCCAAATAGTTGTATGACTGTCTGCTGATTGTAAAATACGTATTCCATGATTTGATAAGGCTGTTACGATTTTAAAGGTGACTCCTGGCACCCCAGCAATTCCTGCACCTACCACGGAAACCTTTGCACAATGGCGCTCAACAACCGGTTCATGACCTAATTCCTCTAAAACCTGTAAAGCTCGATCTGTCATTTCATCTGTTACCGTATAAACAACACCATTAGGAGAAATATTGATAAAATCAACACTGATTTTTTCATTTGCCATTGCTTTAAAAACTTCTGCCTGCAGGTTATATTGATCCTTTTTTGCAAAGACCTTAATTTGTGTAACATTTGATACATGTGCAATACCTGTGACAGTTCGTTCTTTTATATCACTGCCCCGATTTTCTTTATTGATGGACGTAACCAATGTCCCAAGTGAATCAGAATACGTAGAACGAATTCGAATCGGTACTTTTGCCTGCATCGCAATCTCCACGGCTCTTGGGTGAATTACCTTTGCACCTTGATATGCAAGGTTACATACCTCTGTGTAGGTCACAACAGAAAGCGGGCGAGCATTTTCAGCAATACGGGGGTCGGCTGTCATGATACCCTCTACGTCTGTAAAAATATCAATCCATTCAGCATTCAAGGCTGCACCTAATGCAGCTGCCGATGTATCACTTCCACCGCGTCCAATCGTAGTGACATCGCCATTTTTCGCAGCCCCTTGAAAACCTGCCACAACGACAACATCATTGGTTTCTAATTCCCTAAGGATCCTGTCACATTTCATTTCGATAATTTTTGCATTTGTATGATCATTATTGGTTCGGAAACCTGCCTGTGCCCCTGTTAAAGCTGTAGCGTTGATTCCGCTCTCTAATAGCATATTTGTAAAGACAATGCTCGAAATAGCCTCTCCACAGGATAGAAGGAGATCATGCTCCCGTTTGGAGATTTTGCTAAGATTACCGCCGATTAAAGATAATAACGTATCTGTTGCATAAGGGTCTCCTTTTCTGCCCATAGCAGAAACCACTACAACCACTTTATAGCCATCACTTAATGCTTTTTCAATATGGCGTTCGGCATGCTTTCTGCTCTCTTCATCTCTCACAGATGTCCCGCCAAATTTTTGAACAATAATTTTCATGTGACACCAAACCCTGCCTTTATGATGTATCCTTATTTAACTAGACCTAGTTCTACTAGCCTTTCAGCAATTTGAACGGAATTCCAAGCTGCTCCTTTAAGTAAGTTATCTGAAACAACCCACATATGGAAACCGCGGTCTTCATCAATGTCTTTTCTAATGCGTCCTACAAATACATCATTCTTTCCTACGCAATTTGCAGGCATCGGATAGACTTGATTTTCTGGATCATCCTGTAAAACAACTCCAGGAGCTTCCTTTAATAATGCCTTGATTTCTTGCGCACTGACGCCTTCTTTTTCCACTTCAAAATAAACTGATTCTGAATGTCCCACAGCAACAGGCAATCTTACACAAGTTGCAGAAACTTGTAAATCCGGTAAATGCATGATTTTTTTGGTTTCATTAATCATTTTCATTTCTTCATAGGTATAGCCGTTTTCTTGAAATTTATCAATTTGCGGGATTGCATTAAAAGCAATTTGATAGTGATTTTTGTCAGCTTTTACTGGTAAAATTTTAGGTTCAACTGTTTCGCCCGCTAAAATAGATTTTGTTTGGTCCATTAATTCTTCAACAGCAGTGGCACCTGCACCGGAAACTGCTTGATACGTAGATACAATGATCTTTTTCAAGCCGAATTTTTGACGGATGGGTTCTAGTGCTACAACCATTTGAATCGTAGAGCAGTTTGGATTGGCAATGATGCCATTGTGCTCCTGCAAATCTGCTTCGTTTACTTCCGGTACAACTAATGGCTTATCAGCATCCATTCTGAATGCACTAGTGTTGTCCACGACGATTGCACCACGTTTAACAGCTTCTGGAGCGAGTTCCTTAGACACATCGCCACCGGCACTAAATAACGCGATTTGGACTCCTTCAAAGCTTTCTGGCTTAGCTTCTTGAATCGTAATTTCCTGACCATTTACATCTACTACTTTCCCAGCCGAACGGGCTGATGATAGTAGAGTGAGTTTGCTAATCGGAAAGTTCTCTTTTAACAAAGTTTGAATCATTTGTTGTCCAACCGCTCCTGTTGCTCCTACCACTGCAACGTGAAAACCTTTTTGCTGACTCATATTCTAGTTCCCCTTTCAAACCTGCACTGTAACATTAGTGGTTATTCTTAAATTCACATCAGAAGGGGGTTGACCCTTCTGATGAAAGATTAATTTATTTTAACATATTCTTATTAAGAAATAACCTTTTTTAGCGAAAGTGGGGGAAATTTAGTCGGAATCCTTATATCTCTCCACTAAAACAGGCTGGAGTTGTTTCCCTTCAAGAGCAGCTTCTACTGTTTGCGTTAGCAGTGTCATTCTCGCAACCATTGAATTTGGCTTTTTCATTGGGTCGTCCTGACCATATGGAATAAAATAAATATTTTTGGTTGCCATCAGCCTCATTAGATTAACTCCATTTAAACCTAAGGCATCATTCGTTGAAATTCCAAGGACAACAGGCTTTAAATTTCTTAACGTTGCCTTGGCAGCCATTAATACTGGGCTATCATTCATAGCATTCGCAAACTTACTCAGCGAAACACCCGTTAAAGGTGCAATGACCATGCAATCAAGAGGGATTTTGGGACCTAATGGCTCTGCTTTGACAATAGAGTCAATAACCTTATTTCCAGTCAAGTCTTCAATTCTTTGAATCCAATCTTCTCCCTTTCCAAAACGGGTATCCGTATTTTGAACGGTAAAGGTTACAATTGGCATTACCTCTGCACCGGCTTGAACTAGTTTTTCTATTTCCGGGAATACAGCATCATACGTACAATGTGAGCCCGTTAGACCAAAGCCAATTCTTTTACCTTTTAAACTCATTTCTCTTTCCCCTTTCGCGTTCTTAAATCTTCCTGAAGCAGTTGGGCTAGGACATTGGCTAGAATTTGGCCTGCCGTTTTTGGAGCTACTATTCCTGGTAATCCGGGAGCAAGCAGTGCTTTTATACCCCTTTTTTCTGCATACCTGAAGTCAGTCCCGCCAGGCTTTGAGGCCAAGTCTATGATCAGAGTATGGGCAGGCAGTTTTGAAATGACCATGGCTGTGACAATTAGATGTGGCGCTGTATTAATTAAAATATCGGTATCTTTAACTTCGTTAACCAAATTACTTAAGTGAAAGGGAGTTATACCCATTTCCGTGATCCTGGCCAAGTGCTCACTTTTTCTTGCCCCAACCTTTACCTTTGCTCCAAGTGCCGCAAAAGTTCTCGCTACACTCATACCAACCCTTCCTAAACCTAGTACGGTTACATTGGAACCATGAATGGTAAAGTCTGTATGTTGAATGGCCATCATAATCGTGCCTTCGACGGTTGGGATGGAATTATAAATGGCAACATCATCCCTTTCAAATAATTGAATCAGGGTTCGTTTTGCCTCTTTTGTTATCCCGTTTAAATAAGAGTTCGTAATACCTGAGTAAATTGAACAATGTTCGGGGGTTTTGCTTAAGATATCACTTGTTAAAATGACCTTTTCGTTTGAAAAGATGGTTTCTACCTGGCCTTCTAAATTTGTTCCGGGCACAGGCAAAATGATGGCATCCATATTGGAAAAATCAACTTCATCGAGCTTTTCTTTGACCGCACCGGTAAAAGCGTGATCCAGCTGTTCAAAGCCAATAAGCGATAATCTCGCATCTAATTCGGTTAACCTACGGATGATTTCCAGCTGTCTGGCATCACCGCCTATTACGGCTATCTGCATCCCTGTCAGCATGAAAACTTTCACCTTCTTTTTTTTATAAATCCAACTTGGAATTCCATTTTCTGTTATCACTTCAACATCTTATGTAAGATTGCTTGATTAGGTGAGTTTTCCATGACAGGAAATAAAAAAAGCCCAAGCAAGTGTAATCTTGCCTAGGCTTTTTTCCTAATCACCAGTATGTTCGGGGACATCAATAATAATCATATCGGAACCGATTTTTTTTATGTGCTGCCATGGCACCCTAATTTCTTCTCCTTGTTTTCGAAAACCAAACCATTTTAGTGAAGGAATCAGCAGTGCTTGAATTTGTCCTGTGTATTCATTTATGTCTAAATCCGTTTGTCCTAATACACCAAGACGCTCAGCCTTTTTCACATCGACAATCTCTTTCCCGCTTAATTCACTTAACCTCATTGCCAACTACCCCCTATGACACACTTTTCTATTAGTTTATATGGGGAGGACAAATTTTAGAATAATAAAGAAGAGGTATTCGCAATAATGTGAATACCTCTTTCGATTATGACATTTTATTTGGGAATTCACCACTCGGACTTATTAGGGTTACTGAATATTTGTCATTAAATATAGCTCTTCCCATTTCATCCACACGGTTTTTCGTAACAGCATCGATCTGCTCGATAATTTCATCAAGTGAACGATGGCGTTTTAAAAGCAGCTCATTTTTCCCATTTCGGCTCATCCGGCTATTGGTACTCTCTAAACTCAACATCAAACTGCCTTTTAATTGTTCTTTACTATTTGTCAGTTCCTTTTCGGTAATTCCATCTTGTTTTAACTTATCTAATGTTTCCTGTATGGTCTCATATAAAAGATCGAGCTGTTTTGCCCCGGTTCCTCCGTAGACTGTCAAAATTCCGCTATCTAAGTAGGCTGAATGATATGAGAAAACGGAATAGGCCAAGCCTCTTTGTTCGCGTACTTCTTGAAATAATCTGGAGCTCATGCTGCCGCCTAAAATATTGTTGAGGGTAATTAAACTATAAACATCCTCATGGCCCACTTTCAAACCTTCAAAACCGATACAAAGGTGAGCTTGTTCTGTTTCTTTCTTTCTGGAAATTCGATTTGAATGAAAAACAGGGATGTTTTCAGGGACTTCTTTTGAATTCCCCTGATAAGAACCAAAATAATTTTCAACTTCTTTAATAAAACTCTCGGATACATTTCCCGCAATTGAAATGACCACATTTTCAGGTGTATACCGTTGATGTATATAATCCTTTAATGAATCACCTGTAAACGTATTTAAAGTATCTTCTGTTCCGAGAATCGGATACCCAAGCGGGTGATCTTCAAATACTGCCCTGCTTAACAAATCATGGACAATATCATCTGGTGTATCCTCATACATTTTGATTTCTTCCAAGACCACATTGCGTTCCTTGTTTAATTCCTCTTCTACAAACGTAGAGTTAAAGAACATGTCGGCTAACACATCTAAAGCAAACTTAGAATGTGTATCAAGTACTTTTGCATAGTAACAAGTATACTCCTTCGATGTAAAAGCATTCACTTGACCGCCAATACTATCAAAAGATTCAGCAATTTCCTTTGCTGATCTAGTGGTTGTCCCTTTGAAAAACATATGCTCAAGGAAATGGGAAACACCATTTGTCTTTGGATCCTCATTCCTAGAACCCGTTCCAATCCATACACCTATCGCAACTGATCGAACGGTAGGGATATTCTCTAGAACAATTCTTACTCCATTTTGGCAAGTATACTTATTAATCATTGACTTCCTCCTGTCTATACAGCGAAACTTCAAAAAGCAAGTGGATACCCCACTCTCAACTAATCGGACTTATACAGGCAGCTGCCCCCCGCCTATAGCATACTTTCCTCTAAGTTTTAAAAAGCTGTTGTCTTCTTGCTTTTGTTTAGTAGGATTAAATTGCAGACGCTACTACTCCAATTATTTATTATACTTTCTTACATGTATTTTCTCCAAATTTCTGAGATAGGTTACCTTTATTATTTTATTATTCTTTCCTCATCCATTAATTCACTAACCGTCCCTATTTGCAAATTCTTTTTTTCAATTAACGTAATTAACCGGTCTAAAGATTTAGCTGTGGATTCAGTTGGGTGCATGAGAACTATTGAGCCTTTGTCTATTTTAGAAATAACTCGATTAATTAAAATCTCTGGAGATGGCTTACGCCAATCAACTGTGTCAACCGTCCACATCACCGTTTTCATGTTTAATTCATCCGCTATTTTGACCGTTTCATCACGGTAGCTCCCACTTGGCGGTGCAAACCATACACATTTTTCACCTGTGGCGGCTTCAATAATTTCATTTGTTTTGATCATTTGTTCTCTTGTCTTTACGGCCGTCAGCTTGCTCATATCTGGATGAGAATAAGAATGATTTCCTACCTCATGACCAGCACTAACAATCATTTTGGCCAGCTCCGGGTTCTTCTTTGTCCAGTTCCCTTCAAGAAAAAAGGTTGCAGACACGTTATGTTTTTTTAATGTTGCAAGCATTTCGGATAAATATTCATTTCCCCAAGCTACATTTATTATGAAGGAAACCATCGGTTTATCCGGATGGCCCTTATAAATCGGAGTGGGCGGCAGGTTTTCAAGATGTACTTGTGGTTTTGTCTGGACGAACACAAGCTTTTGCTCATCAAATTCTCCCTTTTTCTTCATCTTTTTATAGGATGCAGCTATATCAACTTTAAGGCCATTATATCCTGGAATGGCCTTCCAAACAGAATCAATCTTTGCATTGGAAGGCGGAACTTCATATGTATGTGCATTTTTCACTATTTTTTGATACAGAGGATCTGTCTGCTTCACCACCGGAAGTGCAGATTCTGTTAACGATGCTATATAGTTTTCAACAATGGGATTGTTGACGGAAAACCAAGCAGCAAAACAAATGACAATTATAATACCAGCATTCTTCATCTACCATTCCCCCTTACTTATAGATTATGTTTAAGAGGGACAAGGTAGAACTTAAGAAAAGCGCAAGGCGCCCGCCTATCGGCGACAAGCACAAGACGAGCCGGCCGAAAGGTTGTTCTTTAACCTTTTGGACGGATTGGCTTGTGACCTCGAGCCGATGGCGCCTGGAGCTAGACAATTCTCAAAGTTAAAAACTTTTATACTTTCTTATCTCACTTGAAAAACGGTGGTTCAAAATAACTCTGCAAAATGTTTTGCATAGAAAAAGCCAGGGAATTCCCTGGCTTTTTCCCGTAATAAAATTCACTCAATATTACTGTTTCTCTTCTGCCTTCTCACGCTGTTCTTTTAAGACTGCTTTACGTGACAAGTTCACCCGGCCTTGCTTATCAATTTCCGTTACCTTCACTAAAATTTCATCGCCAATTTTCAAGACATCTTCAACTTTTCCTACTCGCTCTTCCGCAAGTTCTGAAATGTGGACAAGTCCGTCTTTTCCAGCAAAGATTTCAACAAAGGCGCCAAACTTTTCAATCCGCTTAACTTTACCAAGATACAGTTCGCCTACTTGAACCTCACGAACGATATCTTCAATGATTTTCTTAGCCTTTTGGTTCATTTCTTGATTAGTTGAGGCAATAAAGACAGTACCATCCTGCTCGATATCAATCTTAACACCAGTTTCTTCAATAATCTTATTGATTTGTTTACCACTAGGTCCAATAACATCACGAATTTTGTCCGGATTAATGCTCATCGTTAAGATTTTTGGTGCGAATTGAGAAAGCTCTGTTCTCGGTTCTGTAATCGTAGCTAGCATGGAATCTAAAATATGCATTCTTCCCACTTTCGCTTGCTGCAGGGCTTCCTCTAAAATTTCACGGGAAAGACCTTCAATCTTAATATCCATTTGAAGAGCTGTTACCCCTTTAGCTGTTCCGGCAACTTTGAAATCCATGTCACCAAGGTGATCTTCCATGCCTTGAATATCAGATAATACTGTATAATGCTCACCTGATTTAACAAGTCCCATTGCAATCCCCGCAACAGGGGCTTTAATTGGAACACCCGCATCCATCATCGCTAATGTACTTGCACAAATACTAGCTTGGGATGTGGAACCATTGGATTCAAGTACCTCAGAAACAAGGCGAATTGTATACGGGAAATCTTTTTCAGATGGAATAACTGGTTCAAGTGCACGCTCACCAAGTGCACCATGTCCAATTTCACGACGGCCTGGACCACGAATTGGACCTGTTTCCCCTACACTAAAGGAAGGGAAGTTATAGTGATGCATAAATCGTTTTTCTTCTTCAATTCCTAAACCATCAAGGATTTGGACATCTCCCATTGCCCCAAGTGTACATATGCTTAAAGCTTGAGTCTGTCCGCGAGTAAATAAGCCGGAACCATGTGTACGAGGCAAAATGCCTACCTGAGATGACAATGGACGAATTTCATCAATTTTACGGCCATCTGGGCGAATCTTTTCAACCGTGATTAAACGGCGGACCTCACCTTTAACAATCTTGTCCAAGATTTGTTTAACCTGCTTCAATTGATCCTCTGTAGCTTCGAGTTCCTCATATCTTGCCATTACTTGGTTTTTAACCTCTTTAATGGCATCCTCACGTGCATGTTTTTCTTGAACCTGAATAGCCTTTACCATGTCAGATTCACAAATTCCTCTAACTTCAGCTTCGAGTTCTTGATCAATTTCATATAAGTTAACTTCTCTTTTTTCTTTACCAATTTCCGCAACAATTTTTTCTTGAAACTCAATTAAACGTTTGATCTCATCATGACCGAACATGATAGCTTCAAGCATGGTTTCTTCCGGTACTTCCAAAGCCCCAGCCTCTACCATGTTAATAGCATCCTTTGTCCCAGCAACAGTTAAGTGGATATCACTTTTTTCCGCCTGTTCAACGTTTGGATTAATAACAAACTCGTTATTAACACGTCCAACTACTACACCAGCAATTGGACCCTCAAATGGAATATCAGAAGTACTCAATGCCAACGAAGAACCAAACATCGCAGCCATTTCTGTTGAACAATCTTGGTCCACACTCATGACAATGCTGATAACTTGTACATCATTTCGGAAACCATCAGCAAAAAGTGGACGAATTGGACGGTCGATCAACCGGCTGGCTAAAATAGCCTTTTCACTTGGTCGTCCTTCACGTTTAATAAAGCCGCCAGGAATTTTACCAACCGCATATAAACGCTCTTCGTAGTTAACGGTTAATGGAAAAAAATCGAGGTTTTTTGGTTCTTTTGATGCAGTAGCCGTACTTAAAACAGCTGTATCTCCATAACGGACTAAAACTGCACCGTTCGCTTGTTTCGCTAATTGGCCAATTTCAACCGTTAATTTTCGGCCGGCCCAATCCATAGAATATTCATGTTTTATTTGTTCCATATTATTACCCCTCTCTAACTAAATCCTTAGAAGGATGATACGAAAGAAAGCCTCTCGGTTAATCACCAACTAATTCTCACTCATATAAAAAAAGCCCTTAAAGCTTATTGTTTAAACCAAATTATTAATAGTATGCACAGAAAAGCTTAGACTTAAAATTATGTATAAAAAAATGTTTTTTTGCTAACAAAAAAGCGGGAAAAATCCCGCTTCTGTGACTAACGACGTAGACCAAGCTTATTGATTAACACACGGTAACGTTGAACATCTTTATTACGTAAGAAAGTTAAAAGATTACGACGTTTACCTACCATTTTCAAAAGACCGCGACGTGAGTGGTGATCTTTCTTGTGTGTACGTAAGTGCTCGTTCAAATTATTGATTGATTCTGTAAGGACAGCGATTTGAACTTCAGCAGATCCAGTGTCGCTTTCATGAGTTTTGTACTCATTGATAAGTTCATTTTTACGTTCTTGAGTGATTGCCATCCGGTTCACCTCCTAAAGTTTTCATATCCCCTGTTACCGAGCAAGCGTCGGAGACTCGACTTGCCAAGTAAAGGTTTGTTTTAATACGTATTTAAGAATACATGGTTTTACGGCAAATTGCAAGTTAAAACCTGAATATATTGTAAGAAATGCTTCTTTATAGCAGCATGCCTAAGAAGATTGTCGATTCTTTTCAAAGTAAGAGAGTGCATTTTGTTTATCTTTTTCAATCTGTGTAACAAGTTCAACAATACCAGCAAATTTTTGCTCTTTACGAAGATAAAGATGCCATTCAATGACAACCTCGCTGCCATAGATGTCCTCATGAAAATCAAACAAGTGAACCTCTACAGAAACCTTTAGTGATTCTTTATTAAATGTAGGCTTATAGCCAACATTACAGACTCCATCAAACCACCTATTATCAACCTTTAATCTAACAGCATAAACACCAGTTGGCGGGATAATATAATCATCAAATAAATCGACATTTGCTGTCGGAAAACCGATAGTTCGCCCTCGTTTATCCCCGTGGACTACAATACCCGATGTAGTATAGAAACGTCCAAGCAGTACGGGAAGCTCTATGGTCTCACCTGCATTAAGCAGGCGGCGGATTCTTGTAGAACTTACCTTTTCATCCGTTTGCACATATTTCGGAACAACCGTATAACTAAATTGATTTCGTGAATGAAATGGCAGGGTTTCCATTGTTCCTTTCCCCATCCGGCCATATGTGAAATCAAATCCGGCCACAACGTGTTGTACATTTAATCCAATAATATATTGATCAATAAATTCTTGTGGCAAAAGATAGGCAAATTCTGCGGTAAACTCGATAATAAATAAATAATCAATCCCTAATTCTTCAATTATCTTCACTTTATCCGATAATGGGGTAATATAGTGAACATGTTGTGTGTTCTTCCCTAACACAACAGATGGATGCGGGTCAAATGTCATAACGGCACTGGATAATGCTTTTTCGTCCGCCTGCCTTTTTGCCTCCAGTATTACTTGTTGATGACCGCAGTGGACCCCGTCAAAATAACCAAGAGCTATTGCTAAGGGAGGAAACTCTGTATTAATTACATTAATTGGGTAACTAAGCCGTATTACTTCCAATGAAACTCACCTTTTCTATTCCGTACCTTTTTATTAAATCTCGTTACGTAATACCTTAACGGGTTTGAGGAGATTCGGCTTGCTGGGGTGCTTAGCATAAATAGCGAGAGCCGTTCCATCATCCGTTTCAGCGATTATTGGTCCGTTAATTATTTTTAAATAATCTGGTGTTTCTAACAGTGCACCATTTTTCACTTTCTCTGCTACTTTATCATTAATACGAAATTTCGGCAAATGAGAAAGTGCAGTTTCTAACGGTCTTAAAACATTTGAAATCGTCCCCTCTTCCATATGCCTTTCAATATCCTCAAAAGTTAAACAATCCTCCAAAGTAAAGCTAGCCGATTGGATTCTTTGCAAATACGACATATGGGCAGGAAAACCAAGAATCTCCCCAATCATCACGGCTAAGGTACGGATATAGGTTCCTTTGCTGCAGGTAACCCTAAAACGAAATGAAATCGTTTCTCCTTCAAATTGCTCCCTTTCATCAAGTAATTCAATGGAGTAAATCGATACCACCCTGGTTGGCCGTTCTACTTCAATCCCTTTTCGGGCATATTCATATAGACGAACACCTCCTACCTTCACGGCAGAATACATTGGAGGAGTTTGTTCAATATCCCCTGTCAATGTTTGTAACACTTGCAGAATTTCGTTCCTTGCAATCACGTGATTAACAGCTTTACGTTCAACTACTTCACCTGAGGCATCTTCGGTAGTTGTTGAGAATCCGATTGTGACTTCCCCTAGGTAGGCTTTTCCTGCATCTGTTATGTATTCCGCTACCTTTGTGGCTTTACCAATACAAATGGGAAGGACGCCAGTGACGTCTGGATCAAGTGTGCCAGTATGACCCACCTTTTTAGTTTTTAATATTTTCCTCAGTCTAAAAACACAATCGTGTGAAGTTAGTCCTGCAGGCTTATATAATGGTAAAATCCCTTCCATTTCGCAGCTCCTTTCATTCATCGTGACGAACCATTATTTTTCACATTAAAAAAAGGGATAGACATAAGTCTATCCTCTATTCTTCCTCATGCTTTTCATACGGTTTATCATCGTCCGTATGCAATTGATGAAGCAGGGTCTCAATTCGATTTCCGTAATCGATTGATTCATCCCATTCAAAAATAATTTCAGGTGTTTTTCGCAGGCGGATACGGTGGCCTATTTCGGTTCTAATAAACCCTTTTGCTTTAGCTAGGCCTTTTAAAGTATTCTCCTTTTGCTCTTCATCACCTAAAACCGATATAAAAACTTTAGCTTGTTGAAGATCTCCAGAAACTTGAACATCGGTTACGGTCACAAAACCGATCCGGGGATCTTTAATTTTACGGCCGATAATGTCACTTAGTTCTTTTTTCATTTGTTCTCCAACACGATTTGCTCTGTGGCTCATTGCATTCACCTCTTAACTTAAAGCCATTCTATCTCGGTGATCGTTCTTTCTATTTCTGGAAATGAGTCGATTAGTTTTAACGCTTTTTGTAATTCCTGCTCCGTGGCTGTCCGAGTGGAGGTAACGACTGCTATGGCTATTTTTGTTCTTTGCCAGACATCTTGAAAATCCACTTCAGCAACGGAAACATTAAATCTCTGTTTTAAGCGCATAAGGATACGTTGCAGCACTGCCCGTTTATCTTTTAAAGAATGGGCATCGTAAATCATGCATTCACATTCGGCTATGCCGACAATCATTTACGCTCGACTTCTTCCATTACATACGCCTCAATGATGTCTCCTTCTTTAACATCATTAAAGTTCTTAATGGTGATTCCACATTCGTATCCTTGTGCAACCTCTTTAGCATCGTCTTTAAATCGTTTCAAAGCATCGATTTGTCCTTCAAAGATCACAACACCATTACGAATTAGGCGGATTCCACTGTCACGAGTAATTTTACCATCGGTTACATACGAACCTGCGATAGTACCAACCTTTGATACCTTAAAGGTTTGACGAATTTCTGCCTGCCCAATAATTTTTTCTTGGAATTCAGGGTCAAGCATTCCTTTCATCGCTGCTTCAATTTCTTCGATAACTTTATAAATAATCCGGTGCAGACGGACATCCACTTTTTCAGCTTCAGCCGCGCGTTTGGCATTCACATCCGGACGAACGTTAAAACCAATAACGATAGCATTTGATGCTGCGGCAAGGGTAATATCGGATTCATTAATAGCACCAACACCATTATGAATGATTTTAATATTAACACCTTCTACATCAATTTTCTGTAAGGAAGCTGCCACAGCTTCTGCGGAACCTTGAACATCCGCTTTTAAGATAATGTTTAGATCCTTCATCTCGCCTTGCTTCAACTGCTCAAATAGATTATCCAAGCTGACAATTGATTTTTCACCACGATGGGCAACTAGTGCTACTTGGGCACGTGCTTCTCCAATTTGACGAGCTGTTTTTTCGTCCTCAAATACGACGAAACGATCGCCTGCTTGCGGTACATCATTCAAGCCTGTGATTTCAACAGGAGTAGATGGTCCAGCTTCTTTCACACGGCGGCCTTTATCATTAACCATCGCACGGACACGGCCATAGGTATTCCCTACAACGATTGGGTCACCTATTTTTAGTGTGCCATTTTGGACTAATAATGTTGCAACAGAACCGCGTCCTTTATCCAATTGAGCTTCGATAACTGTTCCAACTGCATTTCTGTTAGGATTTGCTTTGTATTCTTCTACCTCACTAACGAGGAGAATCATTTCAAGCAGGTTATCGATACCTTCTCCTGTTTTTGCGGATAGTGGTACAAAAATAGTATCCCCACCCCAGGCTTCTGATACTAATCCATGTTCAGTTAATTCCTGCATAACACGATCAGCATTGGCTGCTTCTTTATCCATTTTATTAACAGCGACAATAATTGGCACTTCTGCCGCTTTTGCATGGTTAATCGCTTCAACCGTTTGTGGCATAACGCCATCATCAGCTGCAACAACTAAAATTGTGATGTCGGTAATTTTAGCACCACGGGCACGCATGGTCGTAAAGGCCGCGTGTCCAGGAGTATCTAGGAAGGTAATCTTCTTACCATTTTCAACAACTTGGTATGCTCCAATATGCTGAGTAATCCCTCCTGCTTCGCCTTCGGTCACTTTTGTATTCCGAATCGAATCAAGTAAGGTTGTTTTACCATGGTCAACGTGTCCCATAATGGTTACAACTGAAGGTCTTTCCACTAATTCCTCTGGAGCATCTTCTGTAAAATACACTTCAAGATCAGTGGTATCGATTTTGATTTCTTCTTCTACTTCAACACCATACTCACCGGCAATTAATTCAATAGCATCTTTATCAAGCACCTGATTGATGGTAGCCATAACGCCTAGTAAAAAGAGCTTTTTAATGATTTCTGATGGTTCGCGATAGATCTTTTTCGCTAATTCTCCAACAGTTAAAGATTCACTAAAGGTAATTTTAGCTGGAAGCTCTTTTTCCTTTTTCTTTACAGGTTGAGATTGTTGAACTGGCGTGTGAGCCTTCTTCTTTTTATTATTGTTATTATTGTTATGATTACGATTTTGGTTATTATTATAAGGTCTTGCCTTAGCTTTATCAGCATTATTAAAGACTTTATTTTCTTTTGATTGCGATTCTTGGTTTTGCTTTTTGCCTTCCACCTTTTTTGGTGGTGAGACAACTTTTACCTTGCTAGGAGCTGTATTATTATCAGCAGCTTCCTCAAATGCTTTAGGTGACTTCGCCTGTACTTGAGGTTTTTGACCACCTTGAGCAGGTCTTTGATTTTGGCGATTGTGCGCCCCCGCTGGACGGGAATTGGTACGATTTTGCTGCCCATTGTTGTTTTGTTTGGGCTGTGAACTAGAACCTGCTGCCTGTTTGTTATAAGTGGCATCCAGTTTTTTTACATCTGCATCTTCTATAGTTGCCATATGATTAGAGACCTCGATATTCATTTCTTTTAGTTTATTAATTATTTCTTTACTTGAAATATTGTGTTTTTTTGCGTATTCATAAACACGGATTTTACTCATTTGTTTCACCCCCGCTAGATTTAATCGAGCAACGTTATCAATTTCTTTGCAAATCCATCATCCATAACAGCTACAACAACGCGGGCTTCTTTGCCAATTGCCTGACCAAGAAGATAACGATCTTCCACCATTCTTAAAGGCACATGATAAGAATTACATTTATCTGTAATTTTTTTAGTTGTATTTGCAGATGCATCTGCGGCTAATAAAACGAGTTTTGCCTTATTGTTTCGAATTTCCTTAACGGCAAGCTCCTCACCTGATATGATTCTACGCGCTCGATTGGCTAAGCCAAGCAATGACATCCATTGATTGTCCTTCATTTGGATAGTCAGTTCTCCTTCTCTATTAACTCAAGCAGTTCTTCATAGATGGAATCATTTATTGATACTTCTAAATGGTTAGATAGGGTGTTCTTTTTCTTGGCCAAAAGAACAGCTTCTTTGTTCTTTGAAAGGTATGCACCTCTGCCCGATTTCTTTCCAGTCAAATCGATCGAAACTTCCCCTTCTTTTGAACGAACGATGCGAACGAGTTCTTTTTTCGGTTTCATTTCACCGGTTGCTACACATTTTCGCATAGGAACTTTTTTCTTAGTGTTCACTCGCCATCCACCTCACCTAGTCATCTAACTCTTCTTCAAAATCCATATCAGTATCGACGTGATCGTCAAATAGTCTGATTGTTTCTTCACGTGGATATATTCCTAGCTCACGTGCTTCTGTTTCGGATTTGATATCAATTTTCCAGCCAGTTAATTTCGCGGCAAGACGGGCATTTTGTCCCCGTTTACCAATGGCCAATGAAAGCTGATAGTCAGGTACAACAACTGTTGTTGCTTTATCCGCTTCCTTCACCATAACATCAAGCACCTTAGATGGGCTTAGTGAATTGGCGACAAACACAACTGGGTCATCTGACCACTTTACAATATCAATTTTTTCACCCTTCAATTCGTTCACTACAGCCTGAACGCGAGTTCCTTTTGGACCAACGCAGGATCCAACAGGATCAACTTCTATGTTATCCGAATGCACAGAAATCTTTGAGCGGTCGCCTGCTTCACGAGCGACTGATTTAATCTCCACTGTACCATCATAAATTTCCGGAACTTCAATTTCAAATAATCGTTTTAATAGTCCTGGGTGTGTACGAGATACAAAGATTTGTGGACCTTTTGTCGTTTTTTCTACCTTTGTAATAAACACCTTGATACGATCATGTGGCTTGTATCGTTCATTTGGCATTTGTTCATTTGCAGGTAGTAATGCTTCAATTTTACCAAGGCTGACGTAAATAAATTTGGAGTCCAGTCTTTGGACAATCCCAGTCATGATATCTTCTTCACGGTCGATAAATTCAGAATAAATAATTCCACGTTCCGCTTCTCTTACACGCTGTGTGACCACTTGTTTTGCGGTTTGTGCTGCAATCCTGCCAAAGTCTTTTGGCGTAACTTCCATTTCGACAACATCTTCAACTTGATAATTTGGGTTGATTCGCTGGGCATCTTCTAGCGATATTTCCAGACGTGGATCAAAAACTTGATCAACTACCTCTTTACGTGCAAAAACACGCATAGAACCAGTTCCTAAATTTAAATCGATGCGGACATTTTGAGCTTGATTGAAATTTCGGCGATATGCTGAAATTAGAGCTGCTTCAATGGCGTCAATTAATATCTCCCTGGAAATCCCTTTCTCTCTTTCCAGTATTGTAAGAGCATCTAATAATTCGCTGCTCATTTGCTTGTATCCCCCTAATCCTTAATAAATTTTCTATTTTACGAAAAAGTAACTGCGAGTCGTGCACTTGCTACTTTTTCAAATGGAATTTCAATCGATTTTTTACGAGTTTTAAACTTAACCTCAACGGTAACCTTATCTCCATCAAAGCCCACTAATTTACCCTCAAACTTATTTTCCCCATCGATTGGCTCGTAGGTCTTGATAAAAACATTTTTACCTACAGCTCTTTCAAAGTCTTTTGCCTTCTTTAATGGCCTCTCTGCACCGGGGGATGATACCTCAAGAAAATAGTTATGTGGAATGGGATCCAATTCATCGAGTTTCTCACTCAGCCGTTCGCTCACCAAGCCGCAATCTTCGATATCAACTCCGCTCTCTTTATCGATATATACGCGAAGATACCAGCTTTTTCCTTCTTTCACATACTCAATTTCCACTAATTCTAATCCAAGATCCTGAAAAATTGGTGCAGCCAGCTCTTCAACAACTTCCGTCACTTTGCTCATGCTTTACCTCCTTTTCTTTATTATTTCACCCAAATTCTATGTAGTTCACGGATAGTTTTATCAAGTAACGCTAAAAAAACAAATAGTAAACAAAACCAAGATGCATTTAAAGCAGCTTGGTTACATAACGAAAGAGTGGGTTTCCCCACTCTTGAACTCGAGAGTATTTCTTAGTATTTCCAATAAAACTATACCATAACCGTAGTTTATATGCAAACCCCAAAAGCGGAAGCACCTTGCTCATGGGCGACCAGCATAAGACGAGCTGGTAATAAGGTTGCTTTTTAACCTTATTGCCAGATTGGCTTATGACCCCGAGCCCCTAGGCGCTGCAGCTGGATGCAAACAAAAGCGGAAGCGCCTTGCTCATGGGCTGATGTAATCTGGACTCTGCTAGAACAGCGAAAGCTGGTTTTGTTCAGGCAGTGCTGCAAGACAACCTTGTTTGTCTAAATATTCCAGTATAGTCTTGGATACTTTACCGCGCTGCTGTAAATCTTCTTTCGATAGGAACTCTCCATCTTCCCTCGCCTTAACAATATTAAAAGCCGCATTTGTTCCTAATCCAGGAATGGAATTGAATGGAGGAATTAACGTATTTCCTTCAATAATAAATTCTGAAGCATCTGATTTATATAAATCATAGTTTTGGAAGCTGAAACCTCTTTCCGTCATCTCAAGAGCAAGTTCTAGGACGGTTAATAAGTTTTTCTCTTTATTTGATGCTTCAAGCCCTTTGGCATTAATTTCTCCAAGTTTAGCCCGAATCGCTTCAGAACCCCTTGACATTGCTTCAATATCAAAGTCCTCCGCACGAACTGTGAAGTAGGCAGCATAATAAAGAAGTGGAAGATGAACCTTGAAATAAGCAATCCGAACAGCCATTAATACATAAGCGGCAGCGTGTGCTTTAGGAAACATATACTTTATTTTTTTGCATGAATCAATGTACCATTCCGGTACTTCATTCTTGCGCATTTCTGCTTCCATCTCTTCGGATAACCCTTTCCCTTTACGAACAGACTCCATAATCTTAAAAGCAAACGATGGTTCAAGCCCCTGATAGATCAAATACACCATGATATCATCACGACAACCAATAACTTCACTCAAATTACAGGTTTTATTATGAATTAATTCCTGCGCATTTCCGAGCCATACGTCCGTTCCATGCGATAAGCCGGAAATCTGAACGAGTTCCGAAAAGGTCGTCGGCTTCGTATCTTCAAGCATTTGCCGAACAAATCTGGTACCAAATTCCGGAATACCCAATGTACCGGTTTTACACATGATTTGCTGTTCTGTTACACCTAAAGATTCAGTGCTGCTAAAAATTTTCATAACTTCTGGGTCATCGGTCGGAATCGTTTTTGGATCGATACCACTCAGATCCTGAAGCATCCGGATGACGGTTGGATCATCGTGCCCAAGTATATCGAGCTTTAAGACGTTATCATGAATGGAATGGAAATCAAAATGGGTTGTTTTCCACTCAGAATTTCGGTCATCGGCCGGAAATTGAATCGGTGTAAAGTCATAGACATCCATATAGTCAGGAATAACAATAATACCACCTGGATGCTGACCTGTTGTCCTTTTTACACCCGTACAGCCTGAAGCCAGCCGTTCAATCTCAGCTCCACGGATTTGCATATTATTATCCTGCTGATAGGCTTTTACATAACCAAATGCCGTTTTATCAGCAACCGTACCAATTGTTCCCGCACGATATACATACTCTTCACCGAATAGTACCTTTGTATAGTTGTGTGCACGGGGCTGATATTCTCCGGAAAAGTTCAAATCGATATCGGGTACTTTGTCACCTTTAAAACCAAGGAATGTTTCGAAAGGAATATCATGACCGTCTTTGCGGTATTTGCTCCCGCAATTTGGACAGTCTTTATCAGGCAAGTCAAACCCGGAACCAACGGAACCGTCATTAAAGAACTCAGAATGTTTACAGCTTGGACACACATAGTGTGGCGGCAGTGGATTTACTTCCGTAATCTCTGTCATGGTAGCAACTAAAGATGAACCGACGGATCCACGCGAACCAACGAGATAACCATCATCAAGTGATTTTTTAACAAGTTTATGTGAAATCAAATAAATAACGGCAAATCCATGTCCGATAATACTTTTTAATTCTTTTTCCAGCCTTGCTTCCACTATTTCTGGAAGCGGATCACCATAAATACTGCGTGCCATTGAGTAACTCATCTCACGCATCTCTTCATCTGCACCTTCAATACGAGGTGTATATAAATCATCTTTAATCGGCTTAATGACATCGATCATATCTGCAACTTTATTCGTATTGGTAACAACAATTTCTTTAGCCTTCTCTGCCCCTAAAAACGAGAAGGCATCGAGCATTTCGTTTGTCGTTCTAAAGTGAACATCCGGTAATTCGTGCCTGTTCAATGGGTTTGCTCCGCCTTGTGAGTTAACTAATATTTTTCGGTATATTTTGTCATTCTCATTTAAGTAATGGACATTTCCTGTCGCGACGACTGGAATACCCAACTTATCACCAAGGGCTACAATTTTACTAATGATGTCTTCCATTGCTTTCTCATCACGCACCAATTCCATTTCGATCAGCGGTGCATTCACTTCTTTTGGCATTACTTCAAGATAGTCATAAAAGCCGGCATGTGACTCAACTTCATCAGGAGATTTTTGCATCATCCCTTCAAAAACTTCACCCTTATTACAACCAGATCCTACTAAAATTCCCTCCCGATATTTTTGCAAAACTGATCTTGGAAGTCTTGGTACTCTATAAAAGTACTCAATATGGGAAATGGAAATTAGTTTGAAAAGGTTTTTTAAGCCTGCTTCTGTCTGAGCTAAAAGGGTGCAATGATAAGGACGGGCCCGTTGGTAAGCATTACCTTTCCCCATGTTATTGTTGAATTCATCATGATACTCAATTCCTTTTTCTAGAGCGTCCTTTAGCATTTTCAAGAGCAGATAGCCAGTTGCTTCAGCATCATAAATGGCCCGGTGGTGCTGGGTTAATTCAATATCAAATTTTTTGGTCAATGTATTTAGACGATGATTTTTCATTTCAGGATACAAAAAACGTCCCAATTCTAATGTGTCAATAACAGGATTTTTTGCTTTTTCTAAGCCAATATTTTTATAGCCGACATTTAAAAAGCCCATATCAAAGGAGGCATTATGGGCAACAAGGACGGCGTCTCCGACCCAGTCGTGGAATCTTTGGATTACTTCCCCAACATCTGGGGCGTTTTGAACCATATCATCTGTAATTCCAGTTAAATTAATGGTTGTTGCCGAAAGTCGATGATGCGGGTTTGCAAATGATTCGAACCGGTCGATAATCTCCCCATCCTTCACTTTTACAGCTGCAAGCTCAATGATGGTATCATATACAGCAGAAAGCCCTGTTGTCTCAACGTCAAATACAACAAATGTATCTTCCGAAAGCAGGCGATGGGCATCATTATAGGCAATCGGCACCCCGTCATCGACAAGGTTAACCTCTACACCATATAGGATTTTAATATCATTTTTCTTTCCTGCACCATAGGCTTCAGGGAATGACTGGGCAACAGCATGGTCTGTAACAGCAATCGCTTTATGCCCCCACTTTTTTGCTTGTGCAATAAGCGCACTTACTGGAGTAACGGCATCCATTTGACTCATTGGTGTATGAAGATGCAGTTCAACTCGTTTTTCATCCTCAGGAGCAGTATCTTTTCGTCCAGCAGGTTTTATTTCATTGATATCATTACAAATCATGACTAGATCACGGACAAAGGTATCGTTTTGAACGCTTCCCCGAACCTTTACCCATAAGCCTTTTTTAACCAGCTGAAATAGGGCAGCATCTTCTTTATCACGAGAAAACATTTTTACTATGATCGAACTTGTATAATCTGTAATTTTAAAAGTTAATAGGGAACGTCCGCTGCGTAGCTCTCTTATTTCAGCATCAAAGATATACCCTTGGACTACAACTCGTCTTTCCTCATCAACGATATCAATCAAGCTGCGAAGCTCGCTGTCATCCTTAATAGTTAACCCAATAGAAAGCGGACCTGAAGGGACCTCTCCTCCAGCTTGACCCTTATCAGCTTCTTTCTTTTGCATCTCTACTACGGCCATATGGGCTCGTTCTTGATCTTCTTTCTGTTTAGCCAGTAAGAACTGCTGATATTCATCATTTTTTTCTTCACTTTTTAATTCGGTATCAATCGCTAGCATTGGAAAACCAAATTCCTGATAAATATTTCCAATTACAGGACCATATTTCCGCTTTAAGGCAAGTCCCTCTGCTTCATTTCTAACTGCAACAGTTAGCTTATTCCCACTAACTACAGGGATTTGTTCATTTAGAAGTTTTACAAGCGGTGGAGAAATACCATCAATTTGCTGAATGCAATAATTCCAGTATTCTAATAATAAATCAGGTGTAACAGCTTGATTAGTTACTTGGATATTGTAGGAAATGGCTGCGATATTGGAAAATGTTCGTTCAAGCTGTGTTGTAAACTTGAGATAAACATTAAACGGAAGAATTTTTTCAAATAAAAATTGAAAGTGCCACTTCCTCTCCTTCTTTTCAACAAGAAGCCTTTCAATCTGTGCATTTTCGAAATGTACTACTACAGCATCTTCTACCAATTGCAGCTGCTGGAGCAAGAGTTTGAATCGCTCTTTATTGCCTAAGGCATGTTCGCTCATCGTCTCTCTCCCATCTATAAAAACTATTATTTATCTATATCAAAATTAAATTATACCATATGATAACCTATGATTCGGCTTATTTCGACAGAAAACTTCATCCAAAAAAGGAAAGCTTCAGCGCCATGACCAGGGAAAAAAGTAGTTCATTTTTTCCTTGGGGCTTAAGCTGGACCATTCTGGAAAGTTCAGTTTTTATACTTTTATCACAAAAAATCAGGACCGCATTGGCAATCCTGATTAAGTGACATCTTTATAAAATTTAAAGGAAGAATCGCTGGATATCATTCCAGGTAACCACGAGCATGAGCAGCATAAGGAGAGCAAAGCCGATAAAATGGACCATCCCTTCCTTTTGTCTGTCAATTGGTTTCCCTCTTACCGCTTCAACTGCAAAGAACATTAATCTTCCACCGTCAAGAGCAGGAATAGGTAATAAGTTCATAATCCCCAAGTTAATGCTTAATATGCCAGCCCACTTCATTAGATAATATATTCCTGATTTTGCGACCTCATCTGTGGATTTATAAATTCCAACAGGACCTGATAGGGCATCAATTGAAAATTGTCCCGTAACCAACTTACCAAGCATCACAAATATTTGCTTGGTCCAAAAATAAGTTTCAGTAAATCCTGATTTCACAGCTTGAACTGGTGATTTTTCTACCGGGCTATAAACACCAATAATCCCCATTTTGTCGCCATCCACGGTTTTTTCAAGAGGGGTTACTTGGATTTCTTTCTCTTTACCATTACGAACGATGGAGAAATCAAGTTTTTGATTCGGATTTTTCCGAATTATTTCGACTACGTCTGTCCAACTTGATATTTCTGATCCATTTATACTTTGTACAAGATCCCCTTTTTGGAGTCCCGCCGATTTAGCCGCTCCGTCGGGGGTAATCACACCCAATTTAGGATCATTTGATGGCACACCTTGTAATAAAGCAATAATAATAAACACTACAAATGCTAAAACAAAGTTCATCATCGGACCTGCGAAGATGGCCATAAATCTTTGCGGTAAGGTTTTCGATCCAAATTGACGGTCGATCGGAGCAATTTGTGATTCAATACCATTTTCAACGATAACTGCTTTTGGATCAATGGAGAACGTCTGTAAGCTTTCGTTTTCGTCTTCCGCGTATCCTTTTATGATTAGTTCCTTTTCAATATCAGCAAACTCGACTTCAACAATTCTTGCTTTAGGATATTTCTCTTTATTATTTAAAATAATTTTATTTACCTTTTCTTGCTTATCAAACATAAGACCAATTCGGTAACCAGGCTTAATTTCGACCATTTCCGGATCTTCACCGGCCATTCGGACAAAGCCTCCGATCGGTAAAAGACGAATGGTATAAGTAGTTTCTCCTTTTTTATGAGTAAACACCTTTGGTCCCATCCCAATCGCAAATTCACGGCAGAGAATACCAGCTCTTTTCGCAAAAACAAAATGACCTAATTCATGAAAGAAGACCAGTGCGCCAAAAATTACAATGAAGGCAATAACTGTGCTCAATGATAAAACCACCTTTTATAGAGGATAGGGAAGTATCTTTCCTATAGTAGTGAGTGTACAAATTGTCGAGTCTCTTTGTCAACTTCTTCTATCGTAGCTAGACTTGGATTATCGATGACTTGATGTTTACTTAATGCTTGCTCAATTAATTCCTCTATTTGCAAGAAACGAATTTTGCCTTTTAAAAATGCAGCCACTGCCGCTTCATTGGCAGCATTTAACACTGTTGGCATGGTTCCACCTTTATTACCCGCATGATAGGCAAAATCTAGGCAGCGGAAACGTTGTAAATCCATTTTCTGAAAATGCAACTTACCAACTTCGGCTAAATTCAACCTTTTAGCTGATTTAAGTGGAAGCCGGTCTGGATATGTAAGCGCAAATTGGATTGGCACCCTCATATCTGGTGTTCCCAATTGGGCAATAATGCTGGAGTCATGAAACTCTACCATGGAATGAATAATACTTTCCTTGTGGAGCAATACGTCTATTTTTTCAAACGGAACGTCAAACAACCAGTGAGCTTCAATAACCTCTAATCCTTTATTCATCATTGTCGCTGAATCAATCGTAATTTTTGCACCCATAGACCAGTTTGGATGGTGTAAAGCCTGTTCTACGGTGACATCCTTCAGATCCGCACGGGTTCGATCACGGAAACTGCCACCAGAAGCCGTTAATATTAATCTTTCAATATTTTTATCCATTTCTCCTTGCAACGCTTGGAAAATGGCCGAATGTTCGCTGTCAACAGGGAGGAGCGGTACATTATTTCTTTTAGCCGCTTCTATTACTAAATGACCTGCAGTCACTAACGTTTCTTTATTCGCTATGGCAATTACCTTCCCGCATTCAATTGCTTGTAAAGTGGGATGCAGCCCTACACTGCCAAGGACAGCATTCACAAGGATATCTGATTTTTCGAAAACAGCAACCTCAATTAATCCTTCATTGCCAAAAGTAAACTTCGTCTTGGGGAACTCTGCTCTAAATAGCGTACAATCACTAGATTCCTGTACAGAGACAAGCTTCGGTTTAAATTCAATAATCAATTTACGGGCTAATTCAATATTTTTTCCAACTGAAAATGCAGCAAGTTGAAATTCAGAAGGATGCTCACGGATAATATCAATCGTTTGAATTCCGACTGAACCCGTAGCACCTAATAAACTAATTGTTTTCAAAAGTGTTCAACTCCTAAAAATAGAGCACAGCCATTATGTCCAAAGATGGAAAAGGTTTAATAATGGCAATACAAATAATAAGCTATCAAACCGGTCCAGAATCCCGCCATGTCCTGGCAGAATGTTACCTGAATCCTTTACATTAAAATGACGTTTAAAAGCTGATTGGACAAGGTCGCCAATTTGTCCAAAAACGGAAAGAACAACGGTTATTCCCATTAACGTGACTAGACTGACTGGGATTGACGAGGAAAATAGGGAAAATAATATTCCCACGATTACAGCACAAACGACACCGCCTAATGAACCTTCTACTGTTTTATTGGGACTAATTTCGGGCCAGAGTTTGTTCTTTCCCATCGCTTTGCCGAAAAAATATGCCCCGGAGTCTGTTGCCCAAATAATAAATAGGGAATAAAAAACATAAACAAGTCCTGCCTCACGAGTTTCAATAAAAAAGTAAAATCCAATACCGACATATATCGCCGAAAGAATTGAAAAAGAGACATCTTCAAAGGTAAAACGATTTTTTGTGACCACCGTATAGGCTAATAACAACAAAATAAAAATAATCGCTATCTCCATTTTCGAATAGTAAAAACCCGAGATAACCTGATTATATTGATTAGGAAAAATAATCACCCAAAGAAATAAAAGCGATATTAGTCCGTGAACAGAAAAGATACTTATGTTTTTCATTTTTAAAAGTTCATATAATCCTACTGTAGCAAGAATGTACGTTAACAGAACAAAAGGAAGGCCACCATAAAATACAATTGGTAAAAATAATGCTGCTGCTATCACTGCTGTAATAATTCTTTGCTTCATCGACTAGTTCAACACCTTTTATGTTCTTAAAGAGAGGTATACTTAGATCCCGCCAAACCTGCGCTGGCGTTTTTGATAGGCCTCTATCGCTTCAAGGAAATATTCCTCATTAAAATCAGGCCATAAAACTTCTGTAAACCAGAATTCTGAGTAAGCTAATTGCCAAAGCATAAAGTTACTTAAGCGAATTTCGCCACTTGTTCGAATTAGCAGGTCAGGATCTTGAAAATCAGAACTCATTAAATACGAGGAAAAGACTTTTTCGGTAAGTTCCGTCTCCTTCAGTATTCCTTTTTTGTTATCATTTATAATTTGTTTTACAGCATCGAGTATTTCCGCCCTGCTTCCATAATTCAAGGCAAAATTCAAGACTAATCCAGTATTAGTTTTTGTTTCTTCGACCGCTCTCTCGATAGCATGGAGTGTATGTAGTGGCAGTTGATTTTTATACCCCATCATTTTCACTTGAACATTATTCTCAATTAGTTCAGGAAGAAAAGTACCTAAAAATTCTTCCGGAAGCTTCATAATATATTCCACTTCATTTTTAGGGCGTTTCCAGTTCTCAGTAGAAAAGGCATATAAGGTTAAGGCCTTGATTCCGAGATTATTAGCCAGCATGGTTGTCTTACGAACGACCTTCATGCCTTCGTGATGACCTGCAATACGCGGTAGGGCTCTTTTTTTAGCCCAACGGCCATTACCGTCCATAATAATGGCAACATGTTCAGGAACAGGCGATTCTTTTATTTCTTCTATTTTATCTCGGAGTGTGGAAGAGTTAGCTGGCTTCTTCCAAAGCCCAAATTTATTAAACATAACATTGCTCCTCAATTAATTAATCATTTCCTCCGAAAATAAATCATGGATTCATATATCCAAATATGTAAAAGGATTTTTCAGTTAGATGATACTATCATACCAAAAAACCTAAAAGATATCTCTAATATTAACCTATGTAAAATAACAGGAATTAAGAATAATGTTCAGCAAATATTAAGGGACAATCAAACCACACCAAAAATAGTGAAAAAACCCCCTAATAAAGAGGGTCTTGGTAGAAAAGCGGAAGCACCTTGGCTATCCCCGATAAACGCATCTTGTTCTGAAGGTGAAGCTGTTCTTTGACTTCATTGACAGAATCGAAACGAACTAGGGGTGCTAGGCGCCCTGAGCTAGACATCTGGTTACACTTCTAAAATTTCTTTTTCTTTATCTTTTGTGATTTGATCAATTTTTTGAATGAACTCATCGGTAAGCTTTTGGATATCCTCAGAATAGCCGCGTAGCGCATCTTCTGTAATTTCACCATTTTTCTCGAGCTTTTTCAAATCATCGTTTCCATCACGACGAATATTACGGATCGCTACTTTGGCTTCTTCTGACTCTTTTTTTACTAACTTAACAAGTTCTTTCCGTCGCTCTTCCGTCAATTGTGGAATCGCTATACGAATAACGGTACCATCATTCGTCGGATTCAAACCCAAATCAGATTTCAAGATAGCCTTTTCAATATCACCAAGAATAGATTTGTCATATGGCTGAATCACTAGTAAACGTGCTTCTGGTGTGGTAATCCCCGCCATTTGATTCACTGGAGTTGGCGCCCCATAATAGTCAATCGTAATACGATCTAACAAGGATGCACTTGCGCGGCCGGCACGAATGCTCGCTAGCTCACGAGTATAAGCTTGAATAGCTTTTGTCATACGATCTTTTGTTGAAGCAATGACTTGTTTTGGCATTAGTTTTTCCCCCTAACGATTGTTCCGATTTTTTCACCCATAACGGCTTTTTTGATATTGCCTTGTTCCATAATTGAGAACACAATCAATGGAATATCATTATCCATACATAATGAAGAAGCAGTTGAGTCCATCACTGCTAGGCCTTCCTTAATGACATCCAAGAATGTGAGATCTTCATACTTAGTGGCAGCAGGATCAATTCGAGGGTCTGCAGAATAAACTCCATCAACATTATTTTTAGCCATTAAGATCACTTCCGCATCAATCTCCGCTGCTCTTAATGCTGCAGTTGTATCTGTTGAGAAGTAAGGATTACCTGTACCTGCTGCAAAGATTACAACCCTATTTTTTTCTAGGTGTCTCATCGCCTTGCGTCTGATATATGGTTCAGCAACCTGACGCATTTCAATGGATGTTTGAACACGTGATTGAATTCCTAATTGCTCTAAACTATCCTGAAGTGCCAAAGAATTCATCACGGTTGCAAGCATTCCCATATAATCTGCTGTTGCTCTGTCCATCCCCATCTCACTGCCGATCTTACCGCGCCAAATATTCCCTCCGCCAACAACAACGGCAACTTCGACGCCTAGTTCTGCTACTTCCTTTACCTGTTCGGCAATAGATTTAATTACAGAAGGTTTAATTCCAAAACTGGACTCACCAGCAAGTGCTTCCCCACTCAATTTTAAAACCACTCGTTTGTACTTAGGACCGCTCATATAAACCTCCGTATGTATTATTTTAAAGCGCAAGCGCCTTGAATAGGGGCGATATAGGGCGATTTTGCACTGATAAGTGCTTAGTCGCCCTTAATGCGTACATAAAGCGTTAGCTTTTTGTAGCCTAGCACAAGACGAGCCGTCCAAAAGGCTGTTCTTTACCTTTTGGACGGATTGGCTTGTGACCTCGCGCCCCTAGGCGCTGGAGCTAAATATTATTATATAATTCCCTTTAAAAATAGGGAACACACCGTGTCCCCTTTTTAAAAACTATAATAGTAACATTCCCTTAAAGCATTTGTTTTTAAGCAAGAGAATATTTGACTTATTTTTTATTTACTTGGTTCATAACTTCTTCAGCGAAGTTGTCTTCTTTCTTTTCAATACCTTCGCCTACTTCGTAACGTACAAATTCACGAACAGTTCCGCCTTTAGACTCAACAAACTGGCGAACTTTTTGATCAGGATTTTTAACGAAAGTTTGATCAAGAAGACATACATCTTCAAAGTATTTGCCAAGACGGCCTTCTACCATTTTTGCCACGATGTTTTCTGGCTTGCCTTCGTTTAGTGCTTGTTGTGTTAAAACTTGACGCTCATGCTCAACTTCTTCTGCAGATACTTGGTCACGAGATACAAATTTTGGTCTTAATGCAGCGATATGCATAGAAACATCTTTTGCTGCACTATCATCAGTAGTGCCTTCAAGCACTGTTAAAACGCTGATACGGCCGCCCATGTGAAGGTAAGCACCAAAAGCATCGTTGTCAGTCTTAGAAAGAAGCGCAAAACGGCGAAGTGAAAGCTTTTCTCCAATCTTTGCGATAGCAGCGTTGATGTGGTCAGCAACAGTTGCTCCATTTTCCATTGTTTGAGCAGATGCTTCTTCAACAGTAGCTGGTTTGTTTTTAAGTAAGTGTGCAGCAAGTTCTTGTACTAGAGCTTGGAATGCTTCATTTTTTGCAACGAAATCTGTTTCAGAGTTAACTTCAAGGATAACAGCCTGGTTTCCTTCTGTTACAACTGAAGTCAAACCTTCAGCAGCAATACGGTCTGCTTTATTAGCAGCTTTAGCAATACCTTTTTCACGTAAGAAATCGATTGCTTTTTCCATATCACCATCTGTTGCTGTAAGTGCTTTTTTACAGTCCATCATGCCTGCGCCTGTTTTTTCACGAAGTTCTTTTACCATTTGTGCAGTAACTGCCATTTTAAATTTCCTCCTTTTAATCTATGTACTATTTCCTATCTTTAGCCATTCAAACTAAAGATAAACATTTCTTAAAAAAAGGTGATAAAGGGTCTCCCTTATCACCTTTTTAATAAAGTCACTATCTTAAGCTTCTTGTGCTACTTCTTCGCCTTGTTTCGCTTCAAGAATCGCATCCGCCATTTTACCAGTTAATAGTTTAACAGCACGAATTGCATCATCGTTAGCTGGGATAACAACATCGATTTCATCTGGATCACAGTTAGTATCAACAATACCTACGATAGGAATGTTTAACTTTTTAGCTTCTGCAACTGCGATACGCTCTTTACGAGGGTCGATGATGAAAAGTGCATCAGGAAGTTGTTTCATGTCTTTAATTCCGCCTAGGAATTTTTCAAGACGTTCTTGTTCTTTCTTAAGTTGAACAACTTCTTTCTTAGGTAATACTTCAAAAGTACCGTCTTCTGACATTCTTTCAATATCTTTTAAGCGGCCAATACGCTTTTGAATTGTTTCAAAGTTTGTTAATGTACCACCTAACCAACGTTGGTTAACATAATACATACCAGAACGAGCTGCTTCTTCTTTAACAGAATCTTGAGCTTGTTTCTTTGTACCAACAAAAAGAATAGTTCCACCGTTACCAGCAAGATCTTTTACCCAGTTATAAGCTTCTTCAACCTTTTTAACTGTTTTTTGAAGATCGATGATGTAGATACCGTTACGCTCAGTGAAGATATATTTCTTCATCTTAGGGTTCCAACGGCGAGTTTGGTGTCCGAAATGTACACCAGCTTCAAGCAATTGTTTCATTGAAATAACTGACATGTGTTTTTTCCTCCTAGTGGTTTGTTTTCCTCCGCTCGTCTCATTTTTAAATAGAAACTGATATATTCAGCACCATCTATTTAAATCAACTAGCGTGTGTATTAACACCATGAAATAATATAGCATAAGTAAATATAACAATCAAGAACTACTTTTAAAAAATTAAAAATCCCCAATTCTTGCAAACTGGGGATTGATACTTTTAGTTTGATCTTAATTTATCAAGTTCCACAAGAAACTTGTCATTTAGGACCTTAATATACGTACCTTTCATACCTAGTGAACGCGATTCAATTACCCCTGCACTTTCAAGTTTTCTTAGTGCATTTACAATTACTGAACGTGTAATTCCAACCCGGTCTGCAATTTTTGAAGCAACCAACAAGCCTTCATGGCCATTTAGCTCCTCAAAAATATGTTCAATCGCTTCTAGTTCACTATAAGACAATGAACTAATTGCCATTTGAACAACAGCTTTACTTCTTGCTTCTTCTTCAATTTCTTCAGACTTTTCACGTAAAATCTCCATACCTACAACTGTTGCCCCATATTCAGCTAGAATTAAGTCATCATCATGGAATTTTTCTTGTAGTCTTGCAAGAATTAATGTACCAAGTCGTTCCCCGCCGCCAATAATCGGAACAATTGTTGTTAAACCTTCTTTAAATAAGTCTCTGTTTTCAACTGGAAAGGCGGTATATTGGCTTTCAATATCAAGGTTTGAAGAAGTTTCTTGAATATTAAACAAGCCTTTTGAGTATTCCTCAGGAAATTGACGATCCTCAAACATTTTCTTAATACGTTCATTTTCGATTTGCTGATAAATAGAAAATCCTAAAAGTTTCCCGCGGCGGCTTACAATATATACATTTGCCTCAATTGTCTCACTTAACGTTTCCGACATTTCTTTAAAATTAACAGGCTTGCCTGCTGCCTTCTGTAGTAAAACATTAATACGTCTAGTTTTTGTAAGTAAATCCATCTGTTTCTTCCTCCTAGTAGCTACAACCATTATTAAATTTTGTGTAAAACATTTCATGTATGAGTATTATTTAAGAATGGCATCTCCTGAAAAATTCAAATAGCAACATTCCTATAGAATGAATTGGCTTAGATCTTTATTCTTCGAAATAGCACCAAGCTTATCATCCACATACTGCGGCGTAATAGTAATTTTCTCCATTGTGATATCAGGAGCTTCAAAGGATAAATCCTCTAACAGCTTTTCAAGTATCGTATGAAGACGTCTAGCCCCAATATTATCGGTATTTTGATTCACTTCGAATGCTACTTCAGCGATTCTACGAATAGCATCGTCAGAAAATTCAATTTGTATACCTTCTGTTTCCAATAATGCTTGATATTGTTTAATTAAGGCATTATCTGGTTCAATCAAAATCCTAAAGAAGTCTTCCACTGTTAATTTTGTAAGTTCTACACGAATTGGAAAACGTCCTTGAAGCTCCGGAATTAGGTCAGAAGGTTTCGCAATATGGAAAGCACCAGCGGCAATAAACAATATATGGTCGGTTTTAATCGAGCCGTATTTTGTCACCACTGTGGAACCCTCAACCACTGGCAGGATATCGCGTTGAACCCCTTCCCTTGAGACATCAGCCGATGATCCGCCGGAATTTTTACTCGCAATTTTGTCAATTTCATCAATAAAGATAATGCCTGTTTGTTCTGCGCGGTAGATTGCCTCTGATGAGACTTCATCCATATCAATCAGCTTTGCAGCTTCTTCATTTGTTAATACCTTTCTTGCTTCATGAACAGTTAGTTTTCTCTTCTTGCGCTTTTTCGGCATAAAACTGCTAAGGGCATCCTGCATATTCATGCCCATTTGTTCAATCCCTGAACCCTGGAGCATATCGAACATTGAAGGTGCTTGCTCTTCTACTTCTACAGTTACGATTTCATCTTCTAATTGTCCGAGGGCAAGCTTTTCTTTGACAATCTTCCGTTTTTCCTGGACAGAAAAATCATCCTGCTGTGTGTCCGGTTCTGAAGTAGAATTTCCTCCACCGAATAACATTTCAAGTGGATTTTTATAGTTCGTTGCTTTTTTAGAGGATGGAACAAGCAAATCAACAAGCCTGCTGTTTGCATTTTCTTCAGCTCGTTCCTTCACACTTTGCATTCGCTCCTCTTTCACTAAACGAACAGAGGTTTCAGCAAGGTCGCGAACCATTGATTCTACATCGCGGCCAACATAGCCCACTTCTGTAAATTTAGTCGCTTCCACCTTAATAAACGGAGCACCGACAAGTTTTGCCATCCTTCTGGCAATTTCGGTTTTACCTACCCCTGTTGGACCTATCATCAAGATGTTTTTTGGAATGATTTCTTCACGAAACTTATCATTTAAAAGACCTCTTCTATAACGGTTTCTTAATGCCACAGCAACCGCTTTCTTTGCATCCTTTTGTCCAATAATATATTGATCAAGTCTTTCAACTATTTGGCGGGGAGTTAAATCCGTTGTTTTTACCATTTTTTTCGTCTCCTTCCCGTTACAGCTCTTCAACGATAATGTTGTGGTTGGTATATACACATATTTCCGCAGCTATTTCTAAAGAAGCCTTTGCAATTTCTTTTGCAGATAAATTTTCTCCTGCATATTTCTTTAATGAACGGCCAGCGGCCAAAGCATAATTTCCTCCTGAGCCAATCGCGAGAATCCCGTCGTCAGGTTCAATGACTTCACCAGTTCCGGATACTAGTAACAAGCTTTCACGATTCATAACAATTAACATCGCTTCCAACTTGCGGAGCATCTTATCGTTTCTCCATTCTTTAGCAAGCTCGACTGCAGCTCTTTGAAGATTTCCGTTATATTCCTCTAACTTTCCTTCAAACAATTCAAAAAGAGTAAACGCATCTGCAACAGAACCAGCGAAACCCGCCAATACCTTACCATTAAATATCTTCCTTACTTTCTTGGCAGTGTGTTTCATCACAACTGCATTGCCAAAAGTCACCTGACCGTCACCGGACATGGAGCATTCGCCGTTATGGTGAATTGCAAATATAGTAGTCGCATGAAATTGATTCATTTAATACTTCCTCCTCTTGGAGTAATTTCTGTTTAAAAGACAAGCAGTATGTAATATTTGGGTTCTCAAATCCCTCTTATTAACGAGAAAAACGAAATCACTGAAATCAAGTTATTAATGGTTCAATTGTCATTTTGCGGAATTGCTTACTGTTTGTAAACACCCAGCAAAAATGTTTAATAAAATATTCACAATTAACATACCATTTAAACTGACAAGGGCTAATAAATCGTAACATACTTCTTTAGCCCTTGCAACAAATTTTACAAAACTTTCACAAAGTTCTGAATTGTTTCTAGCGCACGATTAGCGTGCTGTAGATTTCTTTCCTGCTTGCCTTTTATTTTCATTGGCAGTTCCGGAAATAAACCAAAATTCGCATTCATCGGCTGGAAATTATTAGGATTAGCAGTTGTGATATAACGTGCCATACTGCCAATCGCTGTTTCGGCAGGAAACTCAACTGTCTCGTCTCCCATTACAAACCGAGCTGCATTAATCCCGGCAATTAAGCCGCTTGCTGCAGATTCAACATACCCTTCAACACCCGTCATTTGCCCCGCAAAAAATAAATCCTCTCGGTTTCGGAATTGATAAGTTGCCTTTAGAACCTTAGGCGAATTTATAAATGTGTTTCGGTGCATTACTCCATATCGAACAATCTCAGCATTTTCAAGACCAGGGATTAGACGAATAACTTCCTTTTGCGCCCCCCACTTTAAATGTGTCTGAAATCCAACAATATTGAAAAGTGTACCAGCAGCATCATCCTGACGAAGCTGCACTACCGCAAATGGCCTCTTGCCTGTTTTGGGATCTTCTAGACCTACAGGTTTAAGTGGACCAAATAACATCGTTTTCTTCCCTCTAGCCGCCATTACTTCGATTGGCATACAGCCTTCAAAAAAGACTTCTTTTTCAAATTCCTTTGTAGGGGCAGTTTCAGCAGAAATAAGGGCCTCATAGAACGTATTAAATTCCTCTTCTGTCATCGGGCAATTCAAATACGCTGCTTCACCTTTATCATATCTTGATTTTAAATAAACTTTGTCCATATTAATGCTTTCTTTTTCAAGGATCGGTGCTGCTGCATCATAAAAATAAAGATAGTCTTCTCCTGTCAAACTCTGTAGCTGTCCGGATAGTGCTTCACTCGTAAGCGGTCCTGTTGCGATTACCGTTGGACCCCCAGGAATCTCTGTCACTTCTTCATTGATGACCGTTACATTTTCATGGTTTTTGACCATCTCTGTTACTTTTGCTGCGAATTCGTGACGGTCGACCGCCAATGCTCCTCCTGCCGGAACAGAACAAGCATCAGCCGCAGCGATAATGACCGAATCTAGTTTTCGCATTTCTTCTTTTAATACCCCGACAGCATTTGTTAAGGTATTGGCCCTTAGCGAATTACTGCACACTAATTCGGCAAATTTATCAGTATGATGCGCAGGTGTCTGCTTTACCGGGCGCATTTCATAAAGATTTACTTTTACACCGCGTTTAGCTATCTGCCATGCCGCTTCACTCCCGGCTAAACCAGCACCAATCACATTTATTGTTAAATCTTTCAATTAAGTACCTCCTCAATTTCCTTTCAAAATTTATCCTAGTAACCATTTTGGATTAAAAAGTACTATAAATATACCTTGCCCTCAGAATAAGTCCATCTTGCATTGTACTATACGAATCAAGAACAAAAAAGTTTTTTGTTTACTAGAAATGCGGAAGCACCTTGAACAGAGGCGGAAGTCTATAGCCTTCTTGACGGATTGGCTGTAGACCTTCGAGCCTCTAGGCGTTGCAGCTGGACATTTTTAAAGTCGTTTTATATTTTTACTTCACAATAAAAGAGTGGGAGTTACCCCACTCTTAGCTTTGCGGCTCTTCCTTATAATCGCAAGTAACACACTGAACTTGAACGCCCTTTTTTAATTTCTTTTCTACCAGCATGCCTTCACATTTCGGGCATGGTCTTGGCAGCGGCTTATCCCATGAGATAAATTCACAGTTCGGATAATTGGTACAACCATAAAACAATCGTCTCTTTTTACTCTTCCGTTCGATTATTTGTCCCTCTTTACAGGTTGGACAAGTTACACCGATTTCTTTAACTATTGCTTTAGTATTCCGGCAGTCAGGGAAATTACTGCACGCCATGAATTTTCCGTATCGTCCCATTTTGAATACCATTGGGCTGCCACAGTTTTCACAATCTTCACCGGCCGGCTCATCTTTAATTTCGACAGACTGCATTTCTTTTTCTGCCTTTTCTAGATGTTTTTCAAAATCACGGTAAAATTCATCAATAACTTGAACCCAGCTGACCTTTCCTTCTTCAACATTATCTAAACCCTGCTCCATTTTGACCGTGAATTCAACATCAAGAATCTCTGGAAAGAACTCAACCATTAGTTCATGGACAATTTCGCCTAGTTCTGTTGGTACAAAACGTTTATTATCCAATGTCACATAGCCCCGCTTTTGGATTGTATCCAAAGTTGGTGCAAATGTAGACGGGCGTCCAATCCCCAGCTCTTCAAGCGTTTTTACTAGTCTTGCTTCCGTATAACGCGGCGGCGGCTGAGTGAAATGCTGTTTAGGATCGATATCCTTTTTAAACACTTCATCCCCTTCTTTAAGGTCAGGAAGCATTTTATTTGGACCATCCACTTGGTCATCGGTGCCCTCTACATAGACTTTCATAAAGCCTGGAAACTTAATCTTAGAGCCAGTTGCCCGGAATATAACATTGCCATTTTGCAGATCAACGCTCATGGTATCCATGACGGCCTGAGCCATTTGACTGGCAAGGAACCGCTCCCAAATCAGCTTGTATAATCGCAGCTGGTCACGGGACAGAAATTCTTTTAAACTGTTAGGTTCTCTTATTGTACTCGTTGGCCGAATCGCTTCGTGGGCATCCTGAGCATTTGTTTGCTTTTTTTCTTTTCTTTGGTCACTTTTCAAATACTCTTCTCCGTACTCTTCTTTGATATAGCTAGCAGCCTCTCCTTGAGCTACCTCTGAAATCCGAGTGGAGTCGGTTCTCATATATGTGATGAGACCCACCGTACCTTCCTTGCCAAGCTCAATCCCTTCATATAGCTGCTGGGCTAACATCATTGTTTTCTTGGCACGGAAATTCAACTTTCTTGCTGCTTCTTGCTGAAGGGATGAAGTAATAAAAGGCGGAGCCGGATTTCTGCGGCGTTCCTTTTTAGTCACAGAGACTACCTTAAATTTGTTATCCTTCATTTGCTTCAATACTTCTTGAACATCAGCTTCAGACTTTAATTCACTTTTTTCTTGTCCTACTAAGGAAAAGAAAGCCCCGCTAAATTGATCCTTTCCCTTTAAAAACTCGCCTTCAATGGTCCAATATTCTTCAGGGGTAAAATCTTTGATTTCTTTTTCACGGTCGATAATTAAGCGGACAGCCACAGATTGAACTCGACCTGCACTTAACCCTTTTTTCACTTTTTTCCAAAACAGCGGGCTGATGTTGTAGCCGACTAACCGGTCTAAAATCCTTCGGGCTTGCTGAGCATCCACAAGGTCCATATTAATCGGGCGCGGATGTTTAAAGGATTCCTTAATAGCATCCTTGGTAATCTCATTAAAAACCACACGGCAGTCCGAATGGATATCGACATCCAAACTATGAGCTAAATGCCAGGCTATTGCTTCCCCTTCACGATCCGGGTCAGCCGCGAGATAGACTTTCTTAGCCTTTTTGGCCGCTGTTTTTAATTCCTTTAATACAGGGCCCTTCCCACGAATGGTAATATATTTTGGTTCAAAACTATTTTCCACGTTTACTCCCATTTGACTGCGCGGCAAATCTCGTATATGCCCCATAGAAGCTTTTACTTTATACTTATTTCCTAAATAGCGTTCTATTGTTTTCGCTTTTGCAGGCGATTCAACAATTACTAGAAATTCTGCTGCCATTCTATATCCTCCTTAAGAGGGAAAGTGTAAAAGCGCCTTGAATACGGCAAAAGCCTCATTCTAAGTTGCTTACTATTTGAGAAGTTTTCCTAAATTCCAGTTTTAACACATTTAACCGGAGAAAATACTTTACAAAACTGCCTTATCCCAAGATTTTTAACCTATATGATAATTAACATAGTATTTTGATTTTTTTATTCTATTCATTTTTTTATAATTGATGCTTTAGTAAGTATTTTAACATCTGTTGGAAAATGTATAACATATTAGATATTTTTGCAACCTTTTTTAGGTAATTTCTCCATTAATTCAAAAATACCTGCTAAAAGAGTAGATTTTCTTAATCGATATGGGGCATATATTTTAATTCTTCCAAGATGTCCTTTGCACTTGTAACTAGTTTTGCACCTTGCTGGATTAATTCATTCGTACCTCCAGAGCAGGGACTAAAAATGCTGCCCGGCAATGAAAATACGTCTCGTCCTTCATGAACGGCATAATTAGCGGTAATCAGCGACCCACTTTTCCGCTTTGCTTCTATAATAAACGTTCCGGCGGATAATCCGCTAATAATTCGATTGCGGGCTGGAAAGTGCCACCTAAGCGGCTTGGTATCAGGGGGATATTCAGAGAGGACCAGCTGCTTTTGCATCATATTAACAGCGAGGGGAATATTTTCTTTTGGATAGATATGATATAAACCTCCGGCAATAACCGCAATCGTCCTTCCTCCCAATTTTATTGTCTCTTCATGGGCAAGGGCATCAATCCCCATTGCTAGGCCGCTGACAATCAGGATATCATGATTTATTAACTCAGGAAAGATGTGTCGGATTGCATTTTTGCCGTATAGTGTGGCTTGTCGGGAACCAACAACAGCAAGCTTTGGTTCTTTTTCTAAAAGAGATAAGTCCCCTTTTGCATACAAGGCCCATGGAGGTTGATATATTTCTTTTAAAGATTGGGGATACTCTTTATCAAAAATCGTTATGACAGCAATATCATTGGTCTTATATTGACGGATTTGTTCATGAATCATTTCAGTTGGAATAGTAGGATAGGTTAATGATGAAGATATTTGGCGAGTATTCGGTAGAGTTGGATTAGGAGGAATGCTAGATTTTGATGCTTGGTATATTGACTGAAGTGAGGGGTCTTTTTTCAGTATTTGATAGACGGTGTTCCAGGAAATCTCGGGGTAGTGCAGTAAATGAATAAATTTTTCTTTAAACAGATCCATAATTTAAAAAACCTCCATTTTATTAATCTTATGATAAATAGTCCCTCAAAATTTGAGGGACTACCTGTTAATACTTAGTTGTATAAATTATTAGTGTATAGCTCCAGACGCCATAGGCTCTTTGGTCTACAGCTAATCCATCAAAAAGATTAAAGAACAACCTTCTCGCCGGCTCGTCTTATGCTAGGCTACAGAAAGCTACCACTTTCTATACGCATTAAGTTCAACTAAAGTCTCTGGCTGCGCTTTGCTTGCCAATCGGCTAGTCTCCCTATATCGCCGATAAACGGGCGTCTTCCGCTTTTCTAGTGTGTTTTACACTTTTCGTAAAGACCCTGTTCTTTTAATACTTCGATTAAAGTTTCGCCCATAACGGCAGGAGTATCAGCTACTTTAATTCCGCATTCGTTCATGATGCGAATCTTTTCATCAGCTGTACCTTTTCCACCGGAAATGATGGCACCTGCGTGTCCCATTCTTTTTCCTGGAGGTGCAGTACGACCACCTATGAAGCCGACAACAGGCTTGGTCATATTAGCTTTCACCCATTCAGCCGCTTCTTCCTCAGCTGTACCGCCAATTTCACCAATCATGATAACAGCATATGTTTCAGGATCTTCATTAAATGCTTTTAATACATCAATGAAGTTTGTTCCGTTTACCGGGTCTCCGCCGATTCCGACCGCGGTCGTTTGACCGATACCTGCTTGTGTTAATTGATGAACTGCCTCATAGGTTAAGGTTCCAGAACGGGAAACAACGCCCACATGGCCTTTTGTATGAATATATCCAGGCATAATCCCAATTTTACATTCATCTGCCGTAATTACACCAGGGCAGTTTGGACCTACTAAACGAGTCTTTTTGCCTTCCATGTAACGCTTGACTTTTACCATGTCTAATACTGGAATATGTTCAGTAATACAAATAACTAGATCTAGTTCTGCATCAACCGCTTCAATAATAGAGTCGGCTGCAAATGGAGCAGGAACGTAGATTACAGAAGCATTTGCGCCTGTCGATGCAACAGCATCTCTAACTGTATTAAAAACAGGTACTCCTTCAACTTCCTGACCGGCCTTACCTGGTGAAGTTCCGCCGACAATTTTCGTACCGTATTCAAGCATTTGCTTCGTATGGAAACGGGCGGTTCCGCCAGTGATTCCTTGAACAATAACTTTTGTATCTTTATTAATAAAAACGCTCACGTGAATTCCCCTTTCTTTCGATCCTATTTAACTAATGAAACGATTTTTTGTGCACCGTCAGCCATGGATTCAGCAGCAATAATTTCAACGCTTGACTCAGCAAGAATTTTCTTACCTAAGTCAACATTTGTTCCTTCTAAACGAACTACAAGCGGAACAGATAGTCCAACCTGCTTAGCTGCTTCCACAACACCCTCAGCAATGACATCACACTTCATGATTCCACCAAAGATATTAACAAAAATACCTTTTACATTTGGATCTGAAAGGATAATTTTGAATGCTTCTGTAACTTTTTCAGCTGTGGCGCCGCCCCCAACATCAAGGAAGTTAGCCGGATCACCGCCATAATGTTTAACGATATCCATCGTAGCCATCGCAAGGCCCGCACCATTTACCATACAGCCGATATTTCCATCTAAGGCAATATAGCTTAAATCATATTTAGATGCTTCAATTTCTTTGGCATCTTCTTCTTCTAGGTCACGATATGCCAATACATCTTTTTGACGGTATAGTGCATTTGAGTCAAAGTTTAGTTTTGCATCTAATGCAATAACCTGACCGTCACCAGTTACCACCAATGGGTTAATTTCGGCAATTGAACAATCTTTTTCAATATAAGCATTATATAAGCCCATCATGAATTTAACCGCTTGATTCACTAACTCATTTGGAATATTAATATTAAAGGCAATGCGACGTGCTTGGAATGGCTGCAAGCCAATAGCAGGGTCGATTTCTTCTTTAAAAATTTTCTCAGGCGTTTTAGCCGCTACTTCTTCTATTTCCGTACCGCCTTCTTCAGATGCCATTAAAACAACACGTGAAGTCGCACGGTCTAATACTAAACCAACATAGTATTCTTTTTTAATGTCGCAGCCTTCTTCAATTAGGAGGCGTTTTACTTCTTTACCCTCAGGACCAGTTTGGTGGGTAACCAGGGTTTTGCCTAGAATTTCACTTGCATATGTACGAACCTCTTCAAGGTTTTTCGCAACTTTTACACCACCAGCTTTTCCCCGTCCGCCTGCATGGATTTGCGCTTTTACTACACATACTTGTGTTCCTAGTTCTTTAGCAGCTTCTACCGCTTCTTCAACCGTGAATGCCACTTTTCCGTTTGGAACAGTTACCCCGAATTGCTTGAGGATCTCTTTCCCTTGATACTCATGGATATTCATTTCCCATCCTCCTATCAAACTCTTCAAAAAATTGACTCCGTTTTCATTTTATATAATGATGGAAACCTTGTCTACCTTTAAATACTAAAATTATATTCGTCTTTAAAATATTCAGAAAAGTAAATAGGATAGAAAGCGATTTCATTGGGTTTTCAGACCTTTTTATTTTTTCTTACAATAATAAAAAAACAGGAAAAGACCTGTTTTAACTTTCACATTATTATGTTGGTATAGTCCTTAACAGGGGCAAAACTTTTTCGATGGTAAGGTGTTATGCCGTGCATTTTGATCGCTTGAAGGTGCTCTTTGGTTCCATATCCCATGTTTTGCTGAAAACCATAGACAGGGTAGTTAATCGCTAGCTCCTTCATGTACTCATCTCTTTCCACCTTTGCAACGATAGACGCTGCTGCAATCGAGATGCTTTTTGCGTCACCCTTGATGATGGATTCTGTAGGATACGGGGTGTCAAGCTTCATTGCATCAATCAATAAAAAATCAGGCTTTGGATCAAGGGAGACAATTGCTGCTTTCATTGCTTTTTTAGTGGCTTCATAAATATTAATTTCATCAATTTCATCGGCATGAATCATCGCCACATTATAGGCTAGTGCTTCTTGTCTAATAATGGCAGCAAATTCCAGCCGTTTTTTTTCAGTTAATTTTTTTGAATCATCAATCCCCGCTAGGAAAAAATCCTCAGGTAAAATAACGGCAGCCGCTGTAACCGGTCCTGCGAGCGGACCTCTGCCAACTTCGTCTACACCGGCTATGAGATTAAAGCCTTGTGCACGGACTTTTCGTTCAAAATAATTCATCTCAATAAACTTTTCTCGAAGGAGTTTTTCTTGCTCCTTTTGTTTTTTCCACTTGGCCAAGCATTGCTGAACACCTTTTCGCTCATCGGTTTGAAGTTCAACAATAAAAGAATCATTTTCTTCTAAAATAGCAGCGAGTTTTTCTTCTATTTTGGCAATTGAAAGTTTCTTCATATGTAGTCACCTTGTCTTTAAATTAAAAATAAAAAAATCAAGCCCTCCGCAAGGAGAGCTAATTTTATGAGTTATTTTTCAGAGATGCTGGTACATCCTTTGGGCGCTCAAAAGAGAGCGGACCGAATTTTTCCGAGCGCATTTCCTTTATTACTAACTCAGCTACTTTATCGTAGTCAACCATACCTCCGCCCATTAAACAGCCCCTTAGCGTTCCAATATGGTCGAATAATGCTACAACATCCTCAGGTATCTCCGTTAGCTTGTAGCGTTCCTTTAATCGTTCTGGATAGGCCTTATCTAAAAAGCGCAGCGAATACACGGTCAGGTCCTGCAGATTTAATAAAGTATCCTTGATTGCCCCTGTGATCGCCAGTTTCATCCCAACTTCTTGGTCCTCAAATTTAGGCCATAAGATTCCGGGTGTATCGAGCAGTTCCAATTCTTTCCCTACTTTTATCCATTGCTGCGACTTGGTTACACCAGGAGTATTTCCCGTTTTTGCAATGTTTTTCTTTGCCAAACGATTAATAAGTGTAGACTTGCCTGCATTTGGAATTCCTACAATCATGGCGCGGATGGCTCGTGGTTTTACACCTCTTGCCTTTAACCGATCAAACTTTTCTTTTAGAATTTCGTTTGAAGCTTGGACAATATTCTTCATTCCTTCGCCTGCTTGAGAATTGATTGCTAGAGCTTTTATTCCCTTTTCAGCAAAGTAAGCAATCCATTCTCTTGTCACTTCTTTATCGGCCATATCCGCTTTATTTAACAAGACTAGTCTTGGTTTATGCTGGATAATTTCATCTATCATCGGATTCCTTGAGGAATATGGAATTCTCGCATCCACCAATTCAAAAATAATATCAACCAGCTTTAACTTTTCCGTGACCTCTCTGCGAGCCTTGGCCATATGGCCAGGAAACCATTGGATCGTCAAAGTGCCACCTCCTTTTAAAAGCTTAAACTATTCTCCATTTACCGTAACAATGTGAGCATCCTTTAAAGGCCAATAGACAACACTCGTTTTACCGATGACTTTACTCATCGGAACGGTTCCGATATGTCTTGAATCCTTACTAAAGCGGCGGTTATCCCCCATCACAAACAATTCACCTTTTGGAACTGTTTTACGGCCAATTTTTTCTTCTAGTGTGAATGAACCTGTAAGTGGACCATCTTCTACTTGTTTCTTATATTCATCCAAATATGGCTCTTTATACGCTTTTCCATTTATATATAAAACATCATCCTTATACTCAAGCGTATCACCCGGGAGACCAATTACACGTTTTATGTAATCCTTCCCTTCCGGGGCGTGAAAAACGATGATATCAAAACGCTTTGGCTCTCCGATGTTGTAACTAAATTTATTAACAATCATCCTGTCTTGGTCTTTTAAAGTCGGCATCATGGACAGCCCGTCCACTACAATAGGAGCAAAAAGAAAATATCGAATGACAGCAGCTAATGCTACTGCAATCAATAACGCTTTTGTCCATTCCCATAGCTCATTTTTCTTTTTAGTCATACATTCCCCACCATTCACTATTAAAAATGTTTTATAAAGCCTATTTTACATAAGTTAAACTTATTTAACACGATGGGATGATTTTTTTAACCAAACTTTAATATTTTGGTTAAAGTTCAGCAAAATAATGCCATTCACATTTACCATTAATTTTAATGTTATGTATAAAAAAAGAGCCTGCAGAGCAAGCCCTTTTTCTTTTTTCATATTATCGAATCTCTTTAATTCTAGCTTTTTTACCACGAAGGTTACGCAAGTAGTAAAGCTTAGCACGGCGAACTTTACCGCGGCGAATTACTTCAAGCTTCGCAATTTTTGGTGTGTGTACTGGGAAAGTACGCTCAACGCCTACTCCGTAAGAAACTTTACGAACTGTGAAAGTTTCGCTAATTCCACCACCACGACGCTTAATCACTACACCTTCAAATAACTGAATACGCTCACGAGTACCCTCGACAACCTTTACGTGTACACGTACAGTGTCACCAGGACGGAAGCTAGGAAGATCAGTACGAAGTTGTTCTTGTGTGATTTCTTTAATTAATTGTTGCATCGTTTTCAACTCCTTCCAACAGATGCTCTTACAAATCTACTTTCGATTACCTTGCAGCGGAACATCGTTATAAGACCACAATCTGAAAAACCATCAGTTCTGAGTCACAAGAAGTATCATAACATAATAATAACGAGCCTGCAATATTACTCGTAATCTTTTTTTACTTCTTTTAGCCATTTTTCCTGTTCAGCTGTCAGTTCAATTTTATCTAATAAATCAGGTCTTCTTAAAAGCGTCCGGCGTAACGCCTCTTTATTCCGCCATTCTTCGATTAGTTTATGATTACCTGACACCAGGACATCAGGAACCTTTAATCCCCGGAAATCCGCTGGTCTCGTATAGTGGGGATGTTCTAATAATCCTGTACTAAAAGAATCTTTCTGATGAGACTCTTCATTCCCTAATACTTCTGGCAGCAGACGTACAACACTATCTACTACTACCATTGCGCCTAGTTCACCACCAGTTAAAACATAATCGCCAATCGATATTTCATCTGTTACAACATGTTCCCTGATCCTTTCATCATATCCCTCATAATGACCACAAATAAAGATCAAATGCTCTTCTTTAGCTAACTCCTCTGCTTTTCGCTGCTCGTAGCGTTCTCCTTGCGGACAAAGCAAGATAATTCTTGGATTTTTACTATCTGCGTGTTCTCTAAGAGATGCTACAGCGTCAAAAATCGGCTGCGGCTTAAGAACCATACCGGCCCCGCCGCCGTATGGATAATCATCCACAGTGGAGTGTTTGTTGTCTGCAAATTCACGGAAGTTTACGACATTATACTGAACCGCAGATTTCTCTGCGGCTTTTTGTAAAATAGAATGGCCGAAGACTCCAGAAAACATTTCTGGAAATAATGTCAGGATATCGATCTGCATCATGAAAGTAACCCTTCCATTGGATCAATAATGATGACTTGTTCTTTTACATCTACTTTCTTTACTACATCTTGAATATAAGGGATTAGGATTTCTTTGCCGCCTTTTCCTTTAACAACCCAAACGTCATTTGCTCCAGGCGAAAGAATTTCCGTTACTTTACCGATTTCCTCTCCCTTGGTAGTCGCAACCAGGCAGCCGATTATTTCATGATAATAGAATTCGTCTTCTTCTAATTCACCGAGTTGTGATTCAGGTACTTTTAAAATCCCCTCTTTGAATTTCTCTACATCATTAATATTGTTGTATCCCTCAAATGTAAGTAACTCGAAATTCTTATGGGTCCGGTGGCTTTTTACCGTTAGTTCAATCGGTTTTTTCGAGTTTGGCATAAATAAAAAGAGGACATTTCCGACTTTGTAACGTTTTTCGGGGAAATCTGTTTTAGATACCACTCGCACCTCGCCTTTAATACCCTGTGTATTGACGATTTTTCCTACATTAAACCATTTTTCCATCTAACATCACCTTCTATCTTATTTCCTTAATTTTTCCGTCCTCGATAATGATGGTAGATCGTCCAACGCTATCGTCCCATTGGTCTCCAACATTTACTTCTACGAGGGCCTGAACTTCGCTTTCCTGGATTTCACTGCCTAGTGGTAGGTTATGTAATTGTTCCATTTGAAACTCAAGAAGCTTCATTTTTTCTTTGCGCATTCTAATTTCTGTTTCAAATTTTTTCTTTAGTGCCTCAGAGGAAAAGTTTTTTGTTTTTTCCAATCGCTTTTGTTCAAATAAAAGTTGATCGCTTTCCTTTTTTAATTGCAGCATTCTTCCTTGGAACTTTTCGTAAAGCTGTTCCTTGCTTTTCTCCGTTAATACTTGCTTCACCACAACAGTTTGAATCAGCTGCATAAAGACCGCCTGCCTTTGCTCTATATGAACTTTGAGAATTGTCCAGCTTCAGCGCCCCTGGACAACGCGCTTCCGCTTTTCGAGTAGCAAAAAAGGGAGGAATGACTCCCTCCCTTTTATCTAGATGCAAAAAGCTATTCACCAATTTCTAGAAAAATTTTCTTTTGTTGTGATGATCCTGCTGCATAAACAACAGTTCTAATGGCCTTTGCAACGCGTCCCTGTTTACCGATTACTTTTCCCATATCCGTCTTATTTACGGTTAACTGATAAGTAACACGGTTTTCATCCTCTAAGACATCCACATGAACATCTTCGGGAAAATCAACAAGAGGCTTAACAATCGTTTCGATTAATTGTTTCATAATCGTTCAAACAATTACTTGTTTAATTTTGCATTATGGAATTTCTCCATGATGCCTTGGCTTGAGAAAAGGTTACGAACTGTATCAGATGGCTTCGCACCGTCTTTTAACCATTTAAGAGCTAATTCTTCGTTGATGTCAACTTTAGCTGGTTCTGTAACTGGATTGTATGTTCCAACGATTTCAATGTAACGTCCGTCACGTGGTGAACGAGAATCTGCTACTACAATACGATAGAAAGGAGTTTTTTTAGCTCCCATACGCTTTAAACGAATTTTTACTGCCATTTTAAATAAGCACCTCCGAATAGTTTCACACAAGATAGTATAATATCAATTCTTTTATAGTTTGTAAAGTGTTTTTTCTTTACAACCATTATTACCAATTTTTCTCAACTTAAAACTTAAAAGGAAACTTAAATCCACCCTTTTTCTTGCCTTTCATCTGCATTCCGGACATTTGCTTCATCATCTTCTTCATGTCTTCGAACTGCTTTAATAGACGGTTAATTTCGGTTACTGGACGTCCGCTTCCTTTGGAAATTCTCTTCTTACGGCTGGAATTTAGAATTTCCGGATTATTTTTCTCAAGCTTAGTCATCGATTGGATAATCGCTTCTACATGGGCAATTTGCTTTTCATCGATTTGAATATTATTCAAGCCCTTGATTTTATTAGCGCCTGGCATCATCTTTAACAATTCATCCAGTGGTCCTAAGTTTCGAACTTGACCAAGCTGATCTAAAAAGTCCTCTAGCGTAAACGATGCCGTCCGCATTTTTTGCTCTAACTCTTTTGCCTTTTGTTCGTCCACATTGGCTTGTGCCTTTTCAATGAGCGTCAGAACATCGCCCATCCCCAGAATTCTCGAAGCCATTCGTTCAGGATGAAACGGCTCCAATGCATCCATTTTTTCACCAAGACCGACAAATTTAATCGGTGTCTGCGTAACGGCACGAATAGAAAGGGCTGCCCCGCCTCGGGTATCGCCATCAAGTTTCGTTAGAACTACACCTGTTAAGCCAAGCTGTTCATTAAAGCTTTGTGCTACATTGACTGCATCCTGTCCGGTCATCGCATCGACAACAAGGAAGATTTCGTCCGGTTTCGTTAATTCTTTAATATCCTTAAGCTCGTCCATTAAAGCCTCATCCACGTGGAGACGTCCGGCGGTATCAATCAAAACATAGTCATGATGTTCTTCTTTAGCTTTTGCAATAGCTTGCTTGGCAATCTCGACAGGGCTCACCTGATCCCCCAGCGAGAACACGGGCATATCCAATTGTTTACCCAGGGTTTGAAGCTGCTTGATCGCCGCAGGACGATAAATATCAGCTGCGACAAGCAAAGGATTACGGTTATACTTTTTACGAAGTAGCAGTGACAGCTTTCCCGTTGTCGTTGTTTTACCGGCACCTTGCAGACCAACCATCATAATAACCGTCGGCGGACGATTAGAAGCGGCAATCTTGCTTTGTTCGCCCCCCATTAACTCAGTTAGTTCCTCGTTAACGATTTTAACGATCTGCTGCCCCGGAGTTAAACTCTTGAGAACCTCTTGTCCTACAGCCCGCTCACTGACTTTTTTCACAAAGTCTTTGACTACCTTGAAGTTAACGTCTGCTTCTAGTAGAGCAAGACGCACTTCACGCATCATTTCTTTGACGTCCGCTTCAGTGACTTTCCCTTTTCCGCGGATTTTTTGGATTGTATTTTGCAGTCGGTCGGCTAATCCTTCAAATGCCATTTATGCCGCCTCCTAATCTAATTTCTCAAGCTCAGCAATTGTTTTTAACAAAGCTGTTTTTGTTGGATACTCCTCAACAAGCAATTCTTTCATGTCCCTGATAAGTCTCGTACGCTTTTGAAATTTCTGAAGTAGTAACAGCTTTTCCTCATACTCCTCGAGCATTGCTTCTGTCCGTTTTATATTATCATAAACAGCTTGTCTGCTGACGTCATACTCTTCAGCAATCTCTCCCAGAGAGTAATCATCTAAATAATAGAGAGACATATAGCTTTGTTGCTTTGGAGTTAACAGCGAATAGTAGAAATCATATAGATAATTCATTCGCGTTGTCTTTTCAAGCATCATGCCACTATCCCCTCCAATATTAATGTTAAGTGAAAAACCTTTACAAACGTAGTTTACAGGCTTGTGTCATATCTGTCAAGATAATACCTTTACAACCTATTCTGATTTTTCTACTTGATCGGCAAATAACCCATACACATATTTTTCTGCATCAAATTCTTGCAGATCATCCATTTTTTCGCCAAGACCGACAAATTTAACAGGAATTTTTAATTCATTACGAATCGCCAGAACGATCCCGCCCTTTGCCGTACCATCCAATTTTGACAGAACAATTCCACTGACATTAGTTGCTTCTTTAAATGTTTTCGCCTGGATGAGCGCATTCTGACCGGTTGTTGCATCTAGTACAAGAATTACCTCATGTGGAGCACCAGGTATCTCACGTTCGATAACCCGTTTCACCTTCTCTAACTCTTTCATTAAGTTTACTTTATTTTGCAGACGGCCTGCTGTATCACACAATAAAATATCGGCTTTGCGTGATTTAGCCGCTTGAATGGCATCAAACATAACCGCTGCTGGGTCAGATCCTTCTGCCTGTTTAATAACTTCTACTCCAGCTCTTTCACCCCAAACCTCGAGCTGTTCAATGGCACCGGCACGGAAGGTATCACCTGCAGCCATTAATACTTTCTTACCTTCACTCATAAACTTATGACCGAGTTTGCCAATTGTAGTCGTTTTCCCCACTCCATTAACCCCAACAAATAAAATGACGGTCAGCCCATCCTTCTGGATGTTTAATTTCGAGGATTGTTCTTCACCAGCATTATAAATGTCGACAAGCTTTTCAGAGATTACACTCTGCACCTCTTGCGGGTCTTGAATATTACGGCGTTTGACTTCCAGCTTAAGCTCATCAATTAACTGCATAACAGTGTCGAAACCGACATCGGCCTGAATTAAAATTTCCTCTAATTCTTCAAAAAAGTCTTCATCAACTTTACGGTACCTGGCAACTAAATCATTTACTTTCCCTGAAAAACTGTCTCGTGTTTTGGTCAATCCTTCCCTAAACTTTTCGGTTACAGAATCAGTAGATTTTGAAATTTTTTCTTTTAACTTTTTAAAAAAGCTCATGTTTTCACTTCCTTCGATTATGATTCAACTAGTTCTTTTGTTTCCTCCAAACGGACGGATACAAGTTTTGATACACCTGATTCCTGCATGGTTACTCCATACAAGACATCGGCCTCTTCCATCGTACCTTTTCGGTGCGTAATGACAATAAATTGTGTTTCTTTACTATACTTTTTTAAATATTGGCTGAAGCGGTGAACATTGGCCTCATCCAAGGCTGCTTCCACCTCATCAAGAATACAGAATGGAACCGGACGGACTTTTAAAATCGAAAATAACAGGGCAATCGCCGTAAGTGCGCGTTCTCCCCCAGATAAGAGTCCAAGGTTCTGAAGTTTTTTTCCCGGCGGCTGAGCGACAATTTCTACTCCGGTATTTAAGAGATCCTCCGGTTCAGTTAAAACTAAATCAGCCCTTCCGCCGCCAAAAAGAGTTCGGAATGTCGGTTCAAAATGTTCACGAATCCCCTCAAAGGTTTGTTCGAAACGTCTCTTCATTTCTGAATCCATTTCATCAATAACCATATAAAGGGTATCTTTGGCTTCCTGCAAGTCCGTCTTTTGCTCGTTTAAGAATTCATAGCGTTCAGAAACGCGTTCGTATTCTTCAATCGCCCCGAGATTGACATTGCCTAACTCTTCTATCGCCAGCTTGATTAATTTAACCTTTTTTCTCGCTTCCTCGACAGGGATAGTTAATGGGTATTGTTCCTTCGCTCCATCAAATGAAAGGAGGTATTCTTCCCTTAGCTGAGCGAGCCGATTTTCTAGTTCCACATCCAAGCGGTTGATCTTTACCTCTTCATCCTTTAATACGACGATCATCCCTTTATGAAGCCGCTTCAACTCTTTTGCTTCTAATTCCAAATTTTCTAGTGAGTCTTGCATCAACAAGCGTTCTTGTCTTCTTTCCGTGATTAACTTTAAGGTTGCCTCTTTATCCTGTTGCTTTCTTTTGGCAGCTGCTACTAATTGTTCTTCACCTGAGGAACTATTCGACATTTCCGAAGTTAAGAGGTTAAGATCTTCTGTAAAAATGAAATACTTTTGCTCACTCTCTTTTAAATCATCATTTAGCTGCGTCAAGCGTTCTTTTGCATGAGTAAACTGTTCATTCTTTGAGGCAAATACTACCTTCAATTCATTAATTTCATTCGTCAGTGTTTCTTTTGAGCTTAGATCACTTGTTTTTTGTTCTGTTAGTATCGAAATTTGGGCATCTAACTCGGCAATCGTTAGCTTATAAGACTCAAATGCCTCCGCTAACTCCATTTTTCTTTTTAAGAGTGATTCCCTCTCTTCAGTCAACTGCCCTTTTTCAAGGTCATAAAGGGCTAAGCGGTCATTAAGGTTCTTCTCCTGCAGCTCGGACTCACGAAGGTCCCCCTTAACAGATTGCTCCGTTAAGCGTAATGACTCCCCATCTTGCCGGATTTCATCCACTTGCTTTTCAACTTGTTGAACTTTTGCTTTTAACCCCTTAACGGCAGTTTCCAAGCCTGCTGTTTTTTCTTCCATTATGCTGAGCTTGTCTTTTAAAGTTTCAAGCTCCCCTTTTCTCGTTAACAGAGACGTTGATTTTTGCTTAACCGCTCCACCGGTCATCGAACCGCCAGGATTCACGATATCGCCATCTAATGTGACCATTCTGGCGCGGTATTGCAGTATTTTTGCTAATTCATTCGCTCCTTTTAAGTCCCTCGTTATGATGACATTTCCAAGCAGATTATTCATAACCTCAGAATACTTTGGATCAAATTTAACAAGACTTACAGCCGGTCCAATCAAGGAAGGATGGTTTTGAATGGAATAAAGCTGTGTAGATGATAAAGGCCGCCCTTTAATAACACTTAACGGTAAAAATGTAGCCCGTCCATATGAATTTTGTTTCAAATATGCAATGGCCGTCCGGGCATTCTGCTCAGTATCCACCACAATATGTTGAAGTGCGCCGCCAAGGGCTGTTTCTATAGCTGTTTCATAATCCTTTGGAACAGTTACAAGCTCAGCTACCGCTCCTTGAATTCCCTTTAACTTTTGGTCCCGAGCCTTTAAAACCTCTTTTACACCTTGAAAAAAACCTGCAAAGTCTTCTTCCATCTCTTCGAGCATATCTTTTCTAGACTTTGCCTGCTGGAGCAGCTGATAGGCTTGATACAATGTTTTTTCTTGTTTATCGTAATTATTCTTAACATTTTCAAGCTCGCGCTGTCCCTCACGATATGCTACCAACTGACTTGCTAATTTCTTTTGTACTTTTTCTAAGGAAGTAAGAATTTCCCGCTTTTTGCTTTGAGCGGTAAGACGCTCTTCGAGATATTTTTCATTTTCAGCATCAAGACGGGCACCTCTGCGTTCTTGCTGCTCCAATTGCTGATCAATATATTTTATTTCATTTTTTGCACTGGCTTGATCATTTAATAAATCGATATATTCGCTTTTTAGCGCTTCAATTTTTTCTTCGATATTCTCGGAAAATAGAGGCAGCTTCTCTTGCCGCTCTTTTAGTTCGAATTGCAGTTTTTCAACAATAGTTCTTAGTTCCTCTACGGCAACAGCCTGTAATTCCCTATTTTTCTTTAACTGACTAATACGATCTGTTAGCTCTAAAATATTACCTTTTAACTGTTCCTTATTTTGTGCAGCATTCTTTTTCCGTTCCTTGAGGACTTCTTTCCTGCCCTCAAGTTTTTCAAGTTCTTCACTGGCATGTAACAGTACATTCTGCAAGTCAGTGATTGACTCATCCATTGCAGTCATTTTGTCCCTTGTTTCAACAATTGCCGCTTCCTTGACCTGTAATTCCGAGGAAAGCTTTAGTTCTTCCTGTTGGTGCACCTCTAACTGTTTGGAAAGTTGTTCCCAATTTTGGTGAAGGTCTTCGATTTCATAGACCGTTAACGCCACCTCAATCTTTTCAAGCTCTTCTTTTTTCTCTAAAAAGTCTTTTGCCATTGATGCTTGAATTTTTAGCGGCTCAACTTGTCCTTCAAGCTCATGGAGGATATCATTTACACGATTTAAATTATCCTGTGTTTCAAACAGTTTGACTTCTGCCTTTTTCTTGCGGTTCTTATATTTTAAGACTCCTGCAGCTTCTTCAAAGATGGTCCGGCGATCCTCTGCCTTGCTATTTAAAATTTCCTCTACTTTTCCTTGGCTGATAATTGAAAAAGCCTCACGGCCAAGACCGGAATCCATAAATAAATCAATAATATCTTTGAGGCGGCATGACTGTTTATTTATGAAGAAGTCACTATCACCAGAGCGTGAAACCCTTCTAGTCACACTTACCTCATTAAAATCAATCCCTAATCCTTGATCGGTATTGTCTAATGTCAATGTCACTTCTGCAAAATTAAGGGCTTTTCTAGAATCGCTTCCAGCAAAAATAATATCTTCCATCTTGCTGCCTCTTAAAGACTTAGCTGATTGTTCCCCTAATACCCAGCGAATGGCATCGGTAATATTACTTTTGCCGCTCCCATTAGGACCAACTACGGCTGTTACTCCAGGAACAAAATCAACTTCAATGCGTTCAGCAAAAGATTTAAAGCCAATAATGTCCAACCGTTTTAAAAACATTTCGTTATCCTCCCTATGCTGCACGGGGATTTCTCCTGCCAACATTGTCATTTCTAAGTTGTTTTTGTTTTTAATACTTTAAGAGCCATTTCAGCCGCATGCTGTTCTGCTTCTTTCTTGGATTTACCTGATCCCACACCAAGTTCTGCCCCATTAAGGGATACTCGCGATACAAATTCCTTATTATGGGCAGGTCCTTTTTCCTGCAGAACGCGATATTCAATAATTCCAGCTCCATCACGCTGAACGAGCTCTTGTAACTGACTTTTAAAATCCATCACATGAGAAAAAGCACCAGCATTTATTTTAGGAAAAACTACTCTCTCAAGAAATTCGACGACTTTGTCAATTCCTTGATCCAAATATAACGCACCAATGAAGGCTTCAAACACGTCAGCAAGCAGTGCTGGGCGTTCCCTGCCGCCAGTCATCTCTTCCCCTTTACCAAGCAAAATGTATTTACCAAATTCCAGGTCATTTGCAAAGGCTACCAGTGAAGGTTCACAAACGATCGCAGCACGTAGTTTCGTTAATTCTCCTTCAGTCATCGTAGGGTATTTATTAAAAAGGAATTTCGAAACCGTTAATTCGAGGACAGCGTCTCCTAAAAATTCAAGCCTTTCATTATCTTCAAATGGCTTTCTGCGATGCTCATTCACATAGGATGAATGAGTAAATGCTTGTTTTAATAACTTTTCGTTTTCAATCGTCACACCGATTGAAGTTTGAAAATCTTTAAATTGATTTTCTTTTGCGCGATTTGCTTCAATTTCTTTACCGTTCTTGCGCATGAATTTCTCCACCTTGCATCAAATTTACAATCTACTTAATAAGAGTTTAAAAAAGATTTTATGAAAACGCAAAGAAACTTGGCAGATAGTTTGCCAAGTTCTATCATACAGTAAGAAAAGCAAAGGCGCCATGCCCAGGGGCGCAAGGCAAAAACCAGCCGCCCGAAGGTTGCTCTTTAACCTTCTCGGGCGGCTTAGCTTAGACCAAAGAGCCCCTTGGCGCCGTCGCTAGACACAATAAAGCTCCGTTTGAAAACGGAGCTTTTGAATAAATCTAACGGGATTATTTACTGCTATTTATGTAATTAACAGCATCACCAACCGTACTGATTTTTTCAGCATCATCGTCAGAAATTTCCATATCGAACTCATCTTCTAATTCCATTACTAGTTCAACTACATCAAGGGAATCAGCACCAAGATCATCTTTAAATGAAGCTTCAAGCTTAACTTGAGACTCATCAACACCTAAGCGGTCTACGATGATTTTTGTAACACGTTCTAATACCTCTGCCATGCTTGTTCACCTCCCCTCAAGCTATTATAGAGTATTTCCACAAAATAATACATAATCTTTTATAAGAAATTTTTTACCTTGAGAATTGTTCGGCTGCAGTGCCCAGCGACTAGTATACTTCGCCCATCTCCCTACGATAAATCAACACGAAAAATCTGTCGCTCTTCGTGTTGTCTGGCTACAGCGACTAGAGGTTCGGGGTCATAAGCCAATCCGTCAAGAAGGCTCGTCTTATGCCTGTCGCCTCTGGGCAAGACGCTTCCGCTTTTCCTACATAACCATTCCGCCATTAACGTGCAGCGTCTGGCCGGTGATATAGGATGAATCATCTGATGCGATAAAGGCGGTAATTTTTGCGATATCCTTTGGTTCGCCTAACCGAGCGAGAGGAATTTGCTTTAACATTTCTGCCTTTACTTCTTCAGATAATTGGTCTGTCATATCGGTGGTAATAAACCCAGGAGCAATCGCGTTTACAGTAATATTACGTGATGCCAGTTCTTTAGCAGTTGTTTTCGTTAAGCCGATAACACCAGCTTTTGCGGCCACATAGTTGGCCTGACCTGGATTTCCACTTACACCGACAACAGAAGCAATATTAATGATACGACCAACACGCTGCTTCATCATTTGTCTAGTTACGGCTTTTGTACAGAGGAACACACCTTTTAGATTGGTGTTGATGACATCATCCCATTCCTCTTCCTTCATCCTCATTAACAGATTATCTCGGGTAATCCCAGCATTATTAACGAGAATGTCTAGTCTTCCAAAACGGTCTACTGTCTCTTTCACCATTTCTGACACGGCTTCTGTATCGGCTACATTACATTTTACCGCAAAGGCATCTCGGCCAAGGGCCTTAATTTCATCGACTACCTCATTTGCTTTTGCTTCACTGCCTGCAAAATTGACGGCCACATTGGCACCTTGTCTTGCCAGTTCCAAAGCAATTTCTCTGCCGATCCCCCGGGATGCTCCTGTTACAAGAGCAAATTTCCCTGCTAAAGTCATAGTTTTTCCTCCTTTAAAGCGTCCAACACGGTTTGAGCACTCGTTTCATCAGATACCGAATATGTTTTGACTGTCTTGTCAATTTTTTTGATTAAGCCAGAAAGAACCTTCCCAGGTCCAATCTCAATAAATGTATCAACCCCAAGACTGATCATCTTTTCAACGGAGTCTTCCCATAATACCGGGGAGTATAGTTGCTCAATTAACTTATCTTTGATATCTAAACTGGCACTAATCGGTTCGGCCGTAACGTTTGCGATTACAGGGATTTCGGCATTCTTCATTTCAAGACCATCTAACACTTCACGCAATTGATTAGCTGCCGGTTTCATTAAGGTAGAATGGAAAGGTCCGCTTACTTCTAAAGGAAGAACACGTTTTGCCCCTGCTTCTTTCGCTTTCACACCTGCAGCCTCTACACCTTCCCTTGATCCAGAAATAACAATCTGGCCGGGACAGTTTAAGTTGGCTAATGAAACTGGCATACCAGTTGCGCATACTTCTTCTGTTACCTTTTGAAGCGCATCCCGATCCAACCCAAGAACAGCGGCCATGGAACCCTCACCATTTGGTACCGCATGTTCCATAAACTCTCCTCGCTTGCGGACGACGTACACTCCATCTTCAAAAGAAAGCACCCCGGCAGAAACTAAAGCTGTATATTCTCCTAAGCTGTGACCGGCAACAAAATCAGCCTTTACCCCGGATTGTTGAAAGAAGTCTAAGATGGCGATACTGGTTGTAAGCAATGCTGGCTGAGTATTGTACGTCAAAGTCAACTCTTCCTTTGGACCTTCAAAGATTAGATTACTTAAAGGAACGTTCAATCTTTGATCAGCTTTTGAAAAATACTCCATGATTTCCGGATGTTTTTCCGCTAACTCTTTCCCCATTCCTACTGTTTGTGAACCTTGTCCAGGAAAAACAAAGGCTAGTTTACTCATTTTAACACCTCTATTGTTCTAATTTAACAGAATCAGATTCTGCTACTGCTTTTTGAATTAATTGGACTACATTGTTTCCCGCCATTTCCCTTGTCTGTCTGATTGCGCTAAAGATCGCTTGGGCATTGGATGAGCCATGGGCCTTGATAACAGGTGCCTTTAAACCGAATAGGGCAGCACCGCCATACTCTGAATAGTCCATTGTATTTTTTAGCGCCATTAGGTTTGGCTTGAGGACTGCTGCTGCTAGTTTGCTTGTAAAGCTGCTCATCAATGCTGTTTTAAGCATTTTAAACATCGATAGTGCGGTGCCTTCAAGTGTTTTCAACACCATATTACCGGTGAACCCATCGGTTACCACGACGTCTGCAACACCGTCAAGTAAATCACGTGCCTCGACATTGCCGACAAAATTCAAATGCGTATTTTTTAATAAGGTAAAGGTATTTTTTGTGAGCTCATTACCTTTCTTTTCTTCCGTTCCGATATTTAAGAGCCCTACTCTCGGCCGTTCAATACCTCTAACCATTTCACTGTAAATCGAACCCATGATGGCATTTTGAACTAAATGTTCTGGTTTGGCATCGGCATTTGCACCAACATCTAGCAAAAGAAAGCCTTCTCCTCCAATGGTTGGCAATGTAGGTGCAAGGGCTGGTCTGTCAATCCCTTCAATTCGCCCTACAACAAATAGACCGGCTGCCATTAATGCACCCGTATTCCCTGCAGAGATGCAGGCGTCAGCTAACCCATCGGCAACTTGTTTAGCGGTTAATACCATGGAAGAATCCTTTTTTCGGCGAACCGCTCTTACTGGTTCATCCGTTCCAAGTATTATTTCAGTTGTATGTAAACAAGAAATTCTCTCGTGATTTGTTAGTGTTTCTTTGATTTTGTTTTGGTCCCCAACAAGGGTAATATGTATATCCGAAAAGGCCTGAACAGCCTTCATTGCACCTAAAACAATTTCTTTTGGGGCATGATCTCCGCCCATGGCATCGATTGCTATTTTCATGTGTCTCATCCCCTTAATTATTTTTCGAACGGTACATTTCAAATTCTCCGGTAAAAACCAATTCGTTATTCACAAAACTATCTACTTCCACAAACGTTCTCCCCGTATCCTCTATCTTGGTTACCTTTGCTTTGGCAATTACCCGTTCATTTAGATTTACAGAACGTTTAAATTGAATATTCGCTTTGGCCGTTAAGGCCAATTCGTCGTTAATGACAGCAACAGCAAGAGAATTCGCCTGAGCAAAAACGTGATGTCCGCGCGCAATATTATTGCGCTTGAACACATGTTCTTTTTTTACATCAAAAATAGAAATGGCGTTATGGTCTAGTTCCATATGTATAATTTCACCAATTACTTCTTCTAATGGTAAGGAACGGACTTCATCATCAAACCGTTTCTCGGCAACGTTTTTAATTCGTTCACGCAGTTCCGGAATGGATAACTCTAACCGATCAAGACGGATCGTTTGAACACTCACTTGAAATTTTTCAGCTAAATCCTCATCTGTAATAAAAGGATTTTCTTTAATGGTTGTAGTTAATAATTGTTGGCGTTCTTTTTTGCTTCTTCTCATGATTTTTTCACACCGTCCGAGCTCTTATGACTAGGTACTATGAGTAGTATAAAATTTAAAAAGACAGATTGCAAGATTAAATTTAAAAGAATTACGGAAGTGCCCGGTTTACGTCAGGTGAAATACGAGTTGCCGGGCACTGAATAGACGGATTGAAAGTGATGGGGATTTTTACTATTTAATCTAGTTTTTCCCCTTCTAACACGCCTGATTCCTTTATTTTATTTCGCAAATATTGATATTCTGGGTCTGTCCAAAAAAAATCTGAACTGATCAGCATGCTTGCATCACTTCTGGCTGTTTCAAGTGCGCGATAATCATGTACCATATCAGCCACCTTAAACTCTGGAACTCCACTTTGTTTTTTCCCAAAGAAGTCCCCAGGCCCTCTTAGCTCTAAATCCTTTTCACTTAAGACAAACCCATCATTTGTTTCAGTCATAATCCGCATCCTTTCTTGGCCTACTTCAGATTTTGGACTTGCCAAAAGTACGCAATATGACTGAGCACTCCCACGTCCAACACGGCCGCGCAGCTGATGCAACTGCGAAAGACCGAATCGCTCCGCATCATAAATGACCATAATGGTGGCATTAGGAACATTTACTCCCACCTCGACAACAGTTGTGGAAACAAGGACTTGTACTTCATTTTCACTAAATGCCTTCATCACCGAATCTTTTTCCTCTGATGATAAACGGCCATGCATGAGCCCAACTTTAAAGTTGTTTTGAAAAAAGTGACTTAACATCGAATGAACATCAATTGCATTTTGCACATCAAGCTTCTCTGACTCCTCAATTAATGGACATATCACATAGGCCTGATGTCCTTTCGTCAATTCTTTTTCAATAAACCCGAGGACGCGTTCTAGCATTTCCGGTTTTGCCCAATAGGTCTCAATTGATTTTCTTCCCGCCGGCATCTCATCAATGATCGACACATCCATTTCTCCAAAAACTGTAATAGCCAGTGTTCGAGGAATTGGAGTTGCTGTCATAAACAGAACATCTGGATTCTCACCCTTTTCCCGCAAAATCCTTCGCTGCTCCACCCCAAAACGGTGCTGCTCGTCTGTAATGACAAACCCGAGTTTATTAAAGTAAACCTCATCTTGGATGAGTGCATGGGTACCGATTAAGATATCGACCTTGCCTTCCTGTAAATCTTGGAGAATTTCACGTCTCTGTTTGCCTTTAATCGAGCTTGTTAATAGTTCGCATCTGACATGAACAGGTTCTAACATATTTTTTAAGGATCCTGCATGCTGCTCAGCTAAAATCTCTGTTGGTACCATTAAGGCCCCCTGATAGCCCGCTGTTACTGTTGCATAGAGTCCAATGGCAGCAACAACCGTTTTACCGGAACCTACATCACCTTGTAGAAGACGATTCATATGGTAGGGTGATTTTAAATCTGCTAATATCTCATTAACAACCTTCTTTTGGGCATTGGTTAATGGGAATGGAAGACTATTAATTAGCTCCATTAATTTATCCAAGTCATATTTTTGCTTGATCCCTGGCGAATGCTCTCGTTCAAATTTCCGTAGTGCTTGCATTTTCAATTGAAACAATAGAAATTCTTCATATACAAAGCGCCTTCTTGCTTGCTTAACTTCTTCTGGACTATTTGGAAAGTGCATGATTTTAAGTGCATCCCGTTTGCCCATCAGACGATATCTTTTCAAGAAAGTTTCCGGAAGAGTTTCTTCTATCTCCTGCCCATATTGTTGAAAGGCAAGGTGAATAAATTTCCTCATCCCTTTTGTTGTGACCTTACCTCTTAAGGAGTAGACAGGTTCATAGTCGGTTGACTTCGTGTTATATCCCATTTGCATTTCATTTGCAGTAATGGTTTGCCGATGTGCATCCCATTTGCCAGTGACAGTAATAGTTTCATTCATATGGATCTTACTTTTTAAATAGGGCTGATTAAAGAAAACTACCTTTATCAGGTAAGACCCAACAAAAAGCCTAAAGGTCAACTTTGACTTCTTCTTGCCAAAATAGTTAAGAGAAGGCTCACTATGAACCTTCCCTTCCACTGTCACTTTCTCATCATGCTGCACTTCGGCTAGGTCTTTAAGCGAATAATCTTCATATCGGTACGGAAAGTATTCTAATAAATCACGGATTGTATAAATCCTCATTTCCGCAAAGGATTCTGCCGTTTCTTCCCCAATTCCTTTTAACGCGGTTATTGATTGATTAAGTTCTGAACTCACTTTACTTTGAGCGGTATACCGAAGATCTTAGCCTCTAGTTCACGACCTGTCGGTGTAGCCGCCAACCCTCCCTGCGCTGTTTCTTTTAAGGCAGTCGGCATTGATTGGCCGATTCTATACATAGCATCAATTACTTCATCACATGGAATACGGCTTGTAATTCCAGCTAACGCCATATCCGCTGCTACCATGGCATTGGCTGCACCCATCGCATTCCGTTTCACACAAGGAACTTCCACAAGACCGGCAACAGGATCACAGACCAATCCAAGCATGTTCTTTAAGGTAATGGCCATTGCCTCTGCACACTGATTTGGTGATCCGCCCGCCATTTCTACAATTGCTGCAGCTGCCATTCCTGCTGCGGAACCAACCTCTGCTTGACAACCCCCAGCTGCTCCTGAAATCGACGCATTATTAGCGACAACAAATCCAAATGCACCTGCGGTAAATAAAAATGCAATCATTTGCTCTCTAGTTGGATTGAGTTTCCTTTTCACAGCGAATAAGGTACCCGGTACAACTCCTGCTGAACCAGCAGTTGGAGTTGCACAAATGGTTCCCATTGCTGCATTTACTTCATTTGTCGCAACCGCTTTACTTACTGCATCAAGAATAGTTTCACCAGACAAAAAATTTCCTTTTTCAATATATTTTTGAAGAAGGACAGCATCACCGCCGGTTAAACCTGAGTGTGAGGTTACTCCTTTTAAGCCTCTCTCCACTGCTTGCTCCATGACGGTTAAGTTCCGATCCATAAAAGAAAGGACCTCTTCTCTTGTTTTGCCTGTAACCTTCACTTCTTGCTCAATCATGATTTCGGATATTTTTTTATTTTGGCTAATGGCCAATTCTACTAATTCAGCGACATTACGAAACACAAACCTTCCCCCCTCTTAATGTTCTAGCTGCTGTGCCTGTGGGTTCAGGGCAATAAGCCCCCGTTCAAGGCACTCCCTATTTCGTATCATTCCACAATTTTTGTTACTTTTAATATGTTCGGAAGCTGTTCTAGCTCTGTAAGAATCTTGTTATCAATATTTTGATCTACTTCGATCGTCATTAGGGCCATCTTGCCAACATCTTTACGGGCGACTTCCATATGGCCGATATTCAGTTCATATTTGGCAAGGATTTGAGCCACACTTGCTATCGCTCCAAAACGGTCATTATGAACAACTAAAATAGCTGGATGATTTCCTGAAAGCTTTAATTCAAATCCATTTAGCTCAATAATTTCAATTTTCCCGCCACCGATTGATATCCCTACCAATTCCAACTCACCATGTTGATCCCCAATAATGATTCTTGCTGTGTTTGGGTGATCTGTCACTGCCTCTTCTTCTATAAAACGAAGTTTCATCCCTTTTTGTTTTGCGAGATCGATCGCATGAATAATTCTTGTATCATCTGTATCAAAATCAAGTAAGCCACCTACTATGGCTACATCTGTACCATGTCCTTTATAGGTTTTAGCAAATGAGCCGTATAAAGAAATGTTAGCCCATTTGGGTTCTCTGCCAAATAAGCTTCTAGCCACTCTTCCGATTCTGGCTGCCCCAGCTGTATGAGAACTAGATGGTCCAATCATAACTGGACCAATGATATCGAACACACTTCTATATTTCATTAGGTTTCTCTCCTTAGTGTAGTTCTATCTTTATATTACGGTATCCAGAGGAATTTGTTTGAAAATTTTTAAACATAAAAAAGAAGGGAAAGACAAAGTCCCCCTTCTATTTTAGCTGTTTCTTATTCAATTGAAAAGATATATGAATATAATGGTTGTCCACCATCATGAATTTCAATTTCCACATCTTCATAGTTTTCTTCAACGAAAGAAGTTAGTTTCGCTACTTCTTCCTCTGTCACATCTTCACCGTAGATAATGGTAAGAATTTCAGAGTCCTCATCAAGCATCTCAGCTAATAGGTCTTGAGACACTTTCCCTTTATCTTTGTTTTTGACGACAATTTTCCCCTCTGAGATTCCCATGAAATCGTCTTTTTCAATTTCTAAGCCATCAATAGAGGTATCACGAACAGCAAATGTGATTTGCCCGGATTTGACATGATTTAACGCTTCCTTCATGGCCGCTTCATTGTCATCAACGGCTGCAGAAGGATTAAAGGCTAAGAGAGCTGATAACCCTTGCGGTACTGTCTTAGAAGGAATGACAAAGATTTCTTCATCGGCAACATCCTTTGCTTGTTCAGCCGCCATGATGATGTTTTTGTTGTTTGGTAAAATGAATACCTTTTTCGCATGGACATCTTTAACCGCTTTCACGATATCCTCTGTACTTGGGTTCATCGTCTGCCCGCCTTCGATGACAGCATGTGCTCCAATACTCCGGAACAACTCAGCAATTCCTGAACCCATTGATACAGTAACAATCCCATATTCCTGGATTTCTTTTGTTGCCTGGCTAGCTGCAGATTTCGCTGCCACATGTGTGTCACCAACAATATTTGTATGCTGCTGACGCATGTTTTCAATTTTCATGTTAATCAAATTACCATACCGCTGACCATAGGTTAATACTTCACCTGGCTGTTCCGAATGGATGTGGACTTTTACAACATCTTCATCGGCAATTACCAATAAGGAGTCACCATATTTACTTAAATCATCGCGGAAAATACCTTCGTCAAACGGATGTTTAGCCACCTTCTCCTGCTCAAAACGAACCATGAATTCAGTACAATAACCAAACACAATATCTTCTGTGTTAATGTGTCCTTGAATACTTTTATGGTGTTCTGCACTAACTAACTCCGACATGGAAGGAATCAAGTCCGATGATTCCGGCAGACTTTCGCCCTTTAATTGTGCTAAGAAGCCTTCATATACAAAAACAAGTCCTTGTCCGCCACTATCAACAACGCCTACTTGTTTTAAGACAGGAAGCAAATCTGGTGTGCGCTTAAGGGATGCTTTTGCTTCTTTTAACACTTCTTCCATAATATAGATAATATCTTCTGACTTTTGAGCTGCCGTAACGGCACTCTTAGCCGAATCCTTTGCAACCGTTAAAATGGTCCCCTCGACAGGCTTCATGACAGCCTTATAAGCTGTTTCCACACCTGATTCTAAGGCATGAGCAAAATCACTTCCAGAAATGACGGCTTTAGACTCCACTGCCTTTGAGAAGCCACGGAATAATTGCGAGAGAATAACCCCGGAATTTCCACGTGCTCCCATTAACAAACCTTTTGAAAGAGCTGCTCCTACTTTACCAATATGGTCGTGGCTATTATTTTTTACTTCCTTGGCCCCAGAGGTCATCGATAAATTCATATTAGTACCAGTATCACCATCGGGGACAGGAAAAACGTTTAATGCATCAACCATTTTGGCGTTTGCAGACAAATGATTGGCACCCTGGATCACCATCTCGGCGAAACGTTTTCCATCTAATGCAGTTATTGACACAAACTTTCCTCCTCACTACGGGTTCGTCACACGAACTCCCTGAACGTAAATATTAACCGAGTCAACGGCAAGTCCAACTGTCTGATCGAGGGTGTATTTAACCTTTGATTGCACGTTGTGGGCAATTTCGGAAATTTTCGTTCCATAGCTGACAATAATGTACATATCAATATGTAATGCCTCGTTTTCTTGGCGTACAATCACACCACGAGTAAAGTTTTCTTTACGTAGTATTTCCGTGATTCCATCTTTAATTTGGTTTTTAGAGGCCATTCCGACGATTCCATAGCATTCAATTGCTGCTCCTCCGGCAATTGTTGCAATTACTTCATTTGAAATATCAATTTGTCCGTACTTTGTTTTTAATTCAATGGACATGAATCGTTCCCCCTTTGGATAATTGCTCTTTGACTACAGTCATTTTACTATAGTCACTGAAATAATGAAAGCCATACTTGGATGATACAAGAACAGCCTTTTACAGATACCTATGTCAAGGATTTTTTCTTGAAAGGTTTGTACACAACTATTGCAATCAATTTGGTTGTGTGATAAATTATTAAGGTATCTCAAGTCTAGAAAATTTTTATACAATTTTCTATATCCAAATGAACATCTAATAGATGCTGTTCTAAGCTTTTGGTAGTTAAGGAGGGAAATCATAATGCCACGTAAATGTGTAGTAACTGGAAAGAAAACAACAACTGGTAACACACGTTCACACGCTATGAACGCTAACAAGCGTACATGGGGTGCTAACCTACAAAAAGTACGTATTCTTGTTGACGGAAAGCCTAAGCGTGTTTGGGTTTCTGCAAGAGCGTTAAGATCTGGTAAAGTAGAACGCGTATAAAACATGCGAGCATCCATTTATTGGATGCTTTTTGTTTTTGGCAAAATTGTACTTTATTATTTATGAACAAAAAAGAACAATTTAAAACGATGCTTTTTAGTATTACCTGAAATACAAATAAAAAGCACCCAATCTGAAGGGTGCCCATAATTTGAAGGTCTGTATCTATTCGCCTTTTTTAAATGCCCCAATCATTGCCCGGACAAGTCCGCCTAAGAATTTCGGCAGTTTAATTGTATAAAATTTCATACTGTCCCTCCTCACAAATCTACCACAGCTTATTTTAAAGCCACTTTTTCCGCACGCCCCTACATAGTATTCAAACGAACGAAAACAGTACCATATTGAAGTGCATATTAATCGTTACTTCTTATCACTATTAATATGCCTTTGGAAAATGAAAAAGTACCATAATCACTAATAAGTTCATTACTAATACATAGTGTGGAACCAAGGTAGATATGACGGTTTTTAAGTGGAAATTTAAAGCCTTCCAGCGTGAGATCAGTAACATCAAGGGTTAGAGGGACAAACGAAATATATTTTTTTGAAGCCATTTTTTTAATTTTATAGTGTCCGGCCTCTTTTAAAAAAACAATATTCTTTTCATCAACTATGTAAACGTTGACAGGGTTATTTGTTTTAATCGGATTCAGCAGCAATTGGACATTGGCAAGCAAATGATCAAGCCTTCCGCCCGTTGCACCAAACAGATGGATACGTTCGGGCTTTTGTTCAAGTGCCCAATTGAGGGCAAGTTCCATATCGGTTTCATCTTTTTCCGGTTTATATCTTTTTATGCCGGTTACTTGATGTTCAATTACTGATAATTCTTCTTCACTAACAGAATCAAAATCTCCAAATGCCTTTTCCGGGATAATGTTTCGGTTAAGCAGGTGAAAAACCCCCCTGTCAACCCCTACCCAGATTGTCTCATCTCCTTGATAACTGCTTAAATCAGGGAGTAACTCTTCCGGTCCCCCTGCAAGTATATTGATAATCATCAAACATTCCCCTTTACATAAGAAAAGTACAAGCGCCTTGGTCAGCCCCGATATAGGGCGACTTGTTGACTGGCCGTCGAAAGCAGGGTCAAAGACTAGCCGCCCTTAATGCGTACAGAAAGCGATAGCTTTGACTGTAGCCAAGCATAAGACGAGCCGGCCGAAAGGTTGTTTTTTAACCTTTTGGACGGATTGACCTAAATGTGGAGGCGACTGCCCTGGGACTCTAGGCTAAGACGGCCCCTGCAAGAAGGCGTTTTTTCCTTCTTCAGGGGATGGCTAGACTTGCGTCCCAAGGAGCCGCAACTGGATAAGCTGTAGACCATCGAGGGGCTAGGCGCTGGAGCTAGACAATTTTCAAAGTCAATTACCTTATCTATTTATAAGAAAAAGCCAGCTTTGTAAGCCTGGCTTTACCCTCTTAGTTGTGAAATGGCCTGCTTATAGTCCTTTTGATTGTAGACAGCAGAACCGGCCACAAGAACAGTGGCACCCGCTTCGATGCATTGTCTTGCCGTTTCTGGATTGACACCGCCATCAATCTCAATCTCAACTGACAGCCCTTTTTGCTCCGCCATTTCCTTAACCTTTCTTATTTTCGGAAGTACTTCAGGTATAAAGGTTTGCCCCCCAAAGCCTGGATTAACTGACATTAATAACACCATATCAATGTCCCCGATAATATGTTGTATTGACTCGACAGGAGTGGCTGGGTTTAGGACGACACCAGCCTTAACCCCAAATGATTTGATATTTTGAATTGTCCGGTGCAGATGGCGGCACGCCTCGACATGCACAGTAATATAATTTGCTCCTGCCTTAGCAAAAGTCTCAATATAGTGATCGGGATTTTCGATCATCAGATGGACATCCAGCGGCAGCTTGGTAACTGGTCGGACAGCCTCTACAATAAGTGGGCCAATCGTTATATTTGGTACAAAGTGGCCATCCATCACATCAATATGGATATAATCCGCTCCTGCTTGATCAACAGCAATAATTTCTTCCCCCAACTTTGAAAAATCGGCTGAAAGTATAGAAGGTGCTATTTTCACCATGTTAATACCTCGGCTTTCTATCTTTAATTTCCTGCAAAAAATCCTCATAATGCTTATACCGGTAGGACGGAATTTCACCTGATTCAACAGCTGCCTTTACCCCGCATTTAGGCTCAGTCACATGCAGGCAGCCACGGAATTTACAATTTTCACTCGCTCTTTGAATCTCTGGAAAGCAAGAGGCTAAGTCTTCCACTTCAATATTATTGAACTCTAAGGAACTAAAGCCTGGAGTATCAGCAATGAGTCCATTTCCAACCTTAATAAGCTCAACATGTCTAGTCGTATGTTTTCCTCTGCCAAGGTGTGAAGAAATATCATTTGTTTTTAATTCTAGATCAGGCCTTAACACGTTCAACAATGATGATTTCCCGACACCTGATTGCCCGGCAAAAACTGAAATCTTGTTTTCGATATGCGGATTTAGCAGTTCAATTCCTACTTCTGTTTCAGATGAGGTTAGAATTACCTCATATCCTGCAGCCCTATATTGGTCTGCATATTCAACAATCTTCTCATTTTCTTCTTTATTGGTGAGGTCCATCTTGGTAATACAGATTAATGGTTCTATGGCGTTAAACTCCACCAAGACAAGAAAACGATCTAAAAGCACGGTGCTAAAATCTGGTTCGACCGCTGAAAAGACAAGGATTGCTTGTTCCACATTGGCAATCGGCGGACGAACCAATTCATTTTTACGTTCTTTTACTTCTAAAATATAACCTTCTAAGTCATTTTCAGCTTGAAAAACAACTTCATCACCAACTAGCGGGGTGATCTTGTTCTTCCTAAAAACGCCACGGCCGCGGCATTGAATTAGTTTGTCATCATGAAGAACATAATAAAAACCGCTTAAAGCTTTGACAATTTTCCCTTCAGGCATAGCTACACTCCTTGCCCCTTTACTTACCAAATAATTAATTTCTTCCTTTAAAATCTACACGAATTTTATCCATCTTATTCAGGATCAGCGTAATACTAATTATTCTGCCGTTGTGTCAGTCGCTGTGTCCGTAGTTGTACCAGTATTGGTTTCTGAAGTTGTTTCTGAAGTTGTTTCTGATGTTGATTCTGTTGTAGTTTCTGAATCTACATCTGAATAGTTTTTATTTTCATCGATAATCACCTTGTTATCACGAATGACTTTGTAACCGGCCTTCTTGCCATATGGAATCATTAATTTAATTTGCCTTTTCGTATTTTCCGTAATATAAAAGGTATCAGCAGGTTCAGTCATACTGTGGTTCATATCCTCAATATAAATGTTCACAAGTTGTTTCTGACCTAGCTCCCCTGGTACAACTGGCTCATAAGGAATGGTTAATTCAATAATCACTTCTTTAGGCGGTTTATCTTCTTTCCCCTTTGAAATGACTACCTTAACCTTGTCACCTTTTTCTAATTCAGTCCCTGCAGCTGGATTCTGAGAAATTACCATTCCAGCAGGAACTTTTTCATCGTATTTTTCCTCAGCTGCATCTAAGGATAGACCTACCAAGGAGGCGTAGTCTTGTGCCATTTTTAAATTGTATTGAGTTAAATCTTTCAAGACAATTTTTTCCGGCCCTTTACTGACTTCAAATTCAAGGATTGTTTCTTCTGGAATAACCTTTTCTCCGCCGGATGGATCTTGACTAAGAATTGTCCCAGGTTCGCTGTCATCCGTTTGTTCCATTTTTTTTATATCTTTAAATCCTTGCTCTTCAAGTAAACGAATAACATCCTCATACTGCCTTCCAACATAATCGGATAATTCATATTTCTCTTTACCTGTACTGACATAAATGGTTATCTTTGAATTTTCTTTTACAGCACTTCCACTTTCAGGGACAGTCTTTATTATATTCCCCGCTTTTACATTTTCATCCGTAATTTCAACTTGATTACCGGCTGCTAATCCGTTTAACTTAAGTTTGGAAATCCCATCATCTAAGGTCATCCCGCTTATGTCTGGTACTTTTACATCTTTAGGAGCTAACAAACTTGGTAAAAAGGTAAAAGTTAATATAGCAAGAATGACTAGAACAAAAAAAGTAGATATTAAAACAATCGGCCACTTTTTCCGCTTTTTTGTGTTTGTTTTTCCTTTATTCGACGTATCTTTCTGGTTATTCGCTGTTTTTTCATTACTATGGACCATTGTTTCATCCAAATTTTTTAAGGGTTGGTGATTTGTGATAACTGGAATTGCTTTTGTAGCATCATCATCGACTGGAATGGTAAACTTCAATTCATCCATTCGCTCTGGATTAAGGGCCGTACGCAGATCGTCCTCCATTTCATCTACACTATTATAACGATGAAAGGGGTCCTTTGCGGTAGCCTTTAAGACAATATTCTCAACACTTTGCGGGATGTTTGGATTCCATCTTCTGACAGAAGGGGTTTCCGACTGAAGGTGCTTTAGAGCAATCGACACCGCTGACTCCCCAGAAAATGGAAGCCTGCCTGTCAATAGTTCAAACATGACGATCCCTAGTGAATAAATATCGGACTTTCCGTTAGCCATGCCACCTCGTGCTTGTTCAGGTGATAAGTAATGCACGGAACCTAAGACTGAATTAGTCTGCGTGATACTTGTTGCACTAAGTGCCATTGCAATACCAAAATCCGTGATTTTCACGTTACCTTCGTGGTCAACCAAAATATTATGCGGTTTTATATCACGATGGATAATATGGTTTTGATGGGCATGCGAGATAGCTGACGTAAGCTGTCTCATAATTCCAATGGTATCTTCCACTCGAAGTGGTGAATTTTGCTGTATGTATTGTTTCAACGTCTGACCATCTACAAATTCCATCACAATATAATAAAGATCATTTTCTTCGCCAACGTCATAAATACTTACAATATTTGGATGTGCAAGACTTGTTGCTGATTGTGCCTCTCGGCGGAATCGGCGAATAAATTCTTCATCATTGGCAAAATCCAGTCGAAGCATTTTCACCGCAACATCTCGGTCAAGGATCATATCATGGGCCAAGTAGACATTGGCCATGCCTCCTCCGCCAATCATATCCAATATTTTATAGCGGCCACTTAATCTTTTTCCAATCAACATCTAAACATCATCCTCGCGTGTTTCAGAAAACTCAACAATAGCCAGTGTAATGTTATCCTCTCCGCCATTTTCATTTGCAAGTAAGATAAGGGTGTCTGCTTTTTGCTGTAAATTCCCATCATTTTGCAATAGTTCCATCATCTCTGCTTCATTGACTTTATTGGATAAACCATCGGAACAAAGTAAAAGGATGTCTCCTTCTTCAAAAATAATTGTCTTGATATCTATTTCGACTGTTTTTTCCGTCCCTAATGCCCGTAATAAAACATTCTTCCGTGGATGATGTTCGGCATCCTCTTTTGATATTTGTCCGGATCTAACTAGTTCATTAACAAGGGAATGGTCTTCGGTAATCTGTTTAAAGCCGGATTCGTTGAGCAAATAACCTCTGCTGTCACCAATATTGGCAATGGTAGCAAAAGTGTCCGTGGTAATGGCAGCAACAATCGTTGTCCCCATCCCGTCACATTCAGAGTTATTGGTTGCATGGTCTAATAATAATAGATTGACCTTCTTAATTTGCTCCTTAAGCCAGCTCTCAGCATCACCGGCCGTATTAATCCCACTTGCTGCTTCCCATTTTGTTTTTAAAGCACTGATTGTCATCTCACTTGCTACGTCACCAGCACGGTGACCGCCCATCCCATCGGCTACAATGGCGAGGCGGAAACCGTCCCTATTTCTAAATATACCACCTGCATCTTCATTATGAAGACGCACTCTCCCTCTATCTGTCTGGAATACGGCTTTCATCCCTTCACCTCGTCTCTTCCTTCCGCTCCTTTGCACGAAGTTGTCCACATGCTGCAGCAATATCTGACCCCTGCTCCCGGCGGATAGTTACATTAACACCTAAGTTTTTCAATGTTTTTTCAAAAGCAAATATTTTATCCCTTGGTGTACGAACATAATCCCTTTCTGGTACATAGTTAACAGGAATTAAATTTACGTGACATTTTAGCCCTTTTAAGAGGGCTGCTAATTCTTCAGCATGTTCTGTTGAATCATTTACACCACCAAAAAGGCCGTATTCAAAACTAATACGTCGACCTGTCTTATCGATATAATACCGTACTGCTTTCATTAAGTCATCAAGATTATATGCCTTATTAATTGGCATTAATCTAGAACGAAGTTCAGTATTTGGTGCATGCAGTGAAATGGCAAAATTAATTTGCGTATTTTCATCTGCAAATTGATAGATTTTTGGAACGATTCCACTGGTCGAAACCGTAATATGGCGTGCTCCAATATTCAATGCTTTATCGTGATTGATAATTTTTAAAAAGGCTAACATGTTGTCGTAATTATCAAACGGCTCGCCAATCCCCATGATGACCACAGAGTCTACCCGCTCCTCAGTTTCATCCAAGGCTTGTTGTACCTTGACAACTTGAGCAACAATTTCTCCTGCTTCAAGATGTCTTTTTAACCCACCGAGAGTCGAGGCACAAAAAGTACAGCCGATTCGGCAGCCTACCTGTGTCGTGACGCAAACCGAATTCCCATAATCATGTCTCATAAGCACCGTTTCAATTGAGTAGCCATCATGAAGCTCAAATAAGAATTTAATGGTCCCATCTGTAGAAGTTTGCTGGATAATCGTATTCAATGTAGTAATCTGAAAATGTTCATCAAGCTTTTCCCGCAGGCCCTTTGATAAATTGTTCATATCCTCAAAAGAGGTGATTCTTTTTTTATAGAGCCAATCGAAAATTTGCTCGGCACGGAATGACTTTTCACCATTCTCTGATAACCAGTTTTTTAATTCTTCCAGCTGAAGGGAGTAAATTGATTTTTTCTTAATGTCCATTGTTGTTTTTGTCTCAGTTGTATTTAATTGTTCCAACTGTTACACCTTCTTTCTATTGTCTAGCTCGAGCGCCCAGGCGCTTACGATTTTCTTAAAACAGCAATATAAAAACCATCGGAGCCAATATCCTGTGGAAAAATTTGCAAGTCAAAACCTGTAATTAATGGTTGAATTGCTTCAGGCATCCTGTTTTTAAAAGTGGTATCACCCTCGAACTCCGGATGATTCTCTAAAAACGTCTTAACTGTCTGTTCATTTTCTGCTTTATCTACTGTACAAGTACTATAGACAAGAATACCGCCTTTTTTTAGGAGCGGGGTAACCGACTCTAATAGGTCTTGCTGAATACTGCTTAAACGTTCTATGTCTTGTTCAGTTTTGGTATATTTCATGTCAGGCTTTCTTCTCATTACCCCAAGTCCAGAACAAGGCGCATCGAGAAGTATTCGGTCGAATGATTCAAACTTGAACTTTTCCTGTAAATGTCTAGAATCTGCAACACTTGTAATGATATTTGATAACCCTAATCGCTTGGCATTATCATTGATAAATCTTACTTTGTGCTGATGAAGGTCAACCGATATCACTTCACCCGTATTTTTCATTTTTTCAGCAATATGGGTACTTTTCCCGCCCGGCGCTGCACATGCATCGAGAATATATTCATCTTCCATTGCACCCAATGCATAGGCAGCCAGCATTGAACTTTCGTCTTGGATGGTGAACATTCCATAATTAAAGGATATCGTCGAAGCTAGATTCCCTTTTAATGACCTGATTGCTTCTGGGATAATAGGACTTTTCTCAATTTGAAATCCATCCTCTTCTAATAGGGAGACACACTCATCTCTAGAAATTTTGGTAAGATTGACTCTCGCCGTTTGCATTGGTGCAGTTAAATTAATTTCACACATTTCTTTCGTTTTATCATACCCAAATTGGTTAACCCATCTTGTAACAAGCCATACCGGGTGGCTGGTTTCAAGTGCTAATCTTTCAATTGGGTCGGCCACATCATTTAAGGATGGGAGCCCCTGCCGCTGGATATTTCTTAGCACGCCATTCACCAAACTGGCAATCCCTTTATGCCCGCGTTCTTTGGCAATTTCTACGGCTTCAAAAATAGCAGCCCGATCTGGTATTCGATCGAGATAAACCATTTGATAGAGAGTTACTCTAAGTAAATGATGGATCCAATTGGCTAATTTTTTATTGTCTTTGATGAAAGGATGTAAGTAGAAGTCTAGGGCCATTCGTCTTTGCAATGTTCCATACGTTAGTTCTGTTAGTAATCCAATATCTACTGCGGATAATTGGTTTTTTTCAATGGTGCTGTTAAGAAGTAAATTGCTATAGGATTGGTTTTTTTCAATGGTCACTAAAAGATCCATTGCGATTGCACGTACATTTTTTTTCGTAGAGGTCATTTTATTCTCCTAGCTTACTGCCCAATGTAATTTTTGAACCAGCACCTCTTAAAAATTGTTCACTTTGCATTTTTGTTTTACCTGAAGGCTGTAGTTCAATAATTTTAATTGCTGTTTCATTTCCAGTTCCAACCGTGAAGCCATCTGATTCTATTTTTAAAATTGTCCCGGGATCACCCCTTAAACCAGCAACTTTTTCGGACTGCCAAATCTTTAAAACCTGACCATCCATGGTCGTAAACGCAACTGGCCATGGGTTTAACCCGCGGATATGGTTATAAATTTCCTCTCCCGCTTTTTCCCAATCAATCTTTTCCTGTTCGCGTTTAATGTTGGTGGCAAATGTCGCTTCTGCCTCGTTTTGGGGCTTAGGGGTAAGACGACCTGCCAATAAAAGAGGCAGGGTTTCCGATAACAGGTCAGCCCCAGCTTTACTTAACTTTTTAAAAAGAGTCCCAACATTATCATCATCGCTAATTGGTACTTCTACACTCGTTAAGATATCACCAGCATCCAATTTCTCGACCATATACATAATGGTGACGCCAGTCTTCTTTTTCCCTTGCATAATCGCATAATGGATTGGCGCACCGCCGCGAAGTTCAGGTAACAAGGAAGCATGAACATTAATGCAGCCGAATTTTGGAGCATCTAACAGTTTCTTAGGTAAAATTTGCCCAAAAGCAGCTGTTATAATTAAATCTGGCTTTAATGCTAAAATTTTGGCGAGCTCCCCTTCTTGGCGAATCTTTTCTGGTTGGTAGACCGGGATACCGTGTTTGACCGCTTCAACTTTTACAGGGGGAGCAGTTAACACTTTCTTTCTCCCGACAGGCCGGTCAGGCTGAGTTACTACTCCTATCACCTCATAACCATCTTTAATGATTTGCTGTAAAACAGGCACTGAAAAATCTGGGGTACCCATAAAAACTATTTTGGTCATTCACTTTCTACTCCTTTTAACTCTTCATCCTCAAGATATCTTGAAACTTTTGTGGTAAATAGAATACCGTCGAGATGGTCAATCTCATGTTGAACAGCTCTGGCTAAGAAACCTTCGGCCTCAAACGTATACTCTCTTCCTTTTCGGTCAAAAGCTCGAATCTTCACATAATTAGGTCGTGTAACCTCGCCATATAGTCCGGGAAAGCTGAGACAGCCTTCCGGGTCCGTTTGTTCTCCAGATGTTTCGATAACGCGCGGGTTAATCATTTCAATCGTGCCGTGTTCATCCTCTATATCCACAATCGCTATCCTGGCATCCAGTCCAATTTGCGGGGCAGCAAGTCCAACCCCATCAAATTCAATCATCGTATCATACATATCATCTAAGATACGTGCTAATTTCTTATCAAAACTCACTACTGCTTTGCAAGCTTTTTCTAGTATTTCAGCAGGGTGAATCACTATTTTTCTAATTGCCAATTTTGTTCCTCCAATATGCCCAAGCTTTTAGCTGTATATTTTATATTAATAATCTTTGAGAAATTTCCTTAAGCAGCGTCAAAGGCGCTTCCGCTTTTCTAGTTTGTTTAGCTGCAACGCTTAGGGGCTCAGAGGTCTACGGCCAATACGTCAAGAAAGTAAAATGCAACTTTCTCGCCTGCTCGTCTTATGCCTGTCGCCCCTAGTCAAGGCGCCTCTGCTTTTCTTATCATTTTCACCCAAAAACGAAAAACATAACCTTTTTCCAAATGTAATTTAAGTTAAGCCTACATTAAAATTACAGGATTTACATCGATAGAAACCTGAAGACCGCTTTTCGTATCCTTCTGATATTGATCAAGAATCGTTTTAAGGGTTTGAGTAAGGTTCGGTTCCCGCTTGTATTTTATCAAACATTGATAGCGATATCTATTATTTATCCTAGGGATGGATGAGGCTGCTGGTCCCAAAACAACAGCTTTATCTGAAACTTGTGAACGAATGTAGTTGACCATTTTCTCGGTTGCCGATACGACGTTGATCAGGTTTTCATGACTCACTGTAATTAGGGCTAAGTAATAGAATGGGGGATAATGATGCAGCTTGCGAATTAACATTTCCCGCTGATAAAATAAATCAAAGTCTTGACGCCCGGCAAGCTCAATACTATAGTGCTCCGGTGTATAAGTTTGAATAACGACCTCACCTGGCAGTTGATGTCTTCCGGCTCGTCCGCTGACTTGTGTTAATAATTGAAACGTTTTTTCTGAAGCTCGGAAATCCGGTAAATGGAGCATCGTATCTGCTGAAAGGACGCCAACTAAGGTGATGTTTGGAAAATCCAGGCCTTTTGCAATCATTTGAGTCCCTAGTAAAATATCGGCTTTTCCATCTTTAAACTCACTGAGAAGCCTTTCATGTGCCCCTTTTCTTCCCGTCGTATCAACATCCATTCGAATGACCCTTGCCTCCGGGAGAATCTTCCCTAATTCTTCCTCCACTTTTTGTGTTCCGGTGCCAAAATAACGGATGTATTCACTATTACATTCAGGACAATTCTTCGGCACATTGCTCTCATAGCCGCAATAATGACATTTCATCTGTTCGTTCACACGGTGATAGGTAAGGGAAATATCGCAATTTGGACAGTTTACCACATAACCGCAATCTCTGCACATCACAAATGAGGAATGTCCCCGCTTATTTAAAAATAAAACCGTTTGCTGTTTTTTTTCGAGCCGATCCTGTAGCAATTCGAAAAGCTTCCGGGAGAACATGGAACGATTACCGTCACGAAGTTCTTCACGCATATCAATAATTTCGACAGCAGGAAGGTCCTGATTGTTCATTCGGTTAGGTAAAGATAAAAGCTGATATACCTTCTTTTGTGCTCTTGCAAAGGACTCAAGCGAAGGGGTAGCACTTCCAAGCACAACTGGACAGTTATATGTCTTAGCTCTTTCAATCGCAACATCTCTGGCGTGATAACGCGGCATCTCTTCCTGCTTATAACTGGTTTCGTGCTCTTCATCAATAATAATGATGCCAATGTTCTCAAAGGGTGCAAAAATAGCTGACCGAGCACCGACCACAACTTTTACTTCCTTACGCTGGATCTTGCGCCATTCATCATATTTTTCCCCTGCCGATAAACCGCTGTGTAAAACGGCTACTAAATCACCAAATCTTCCTTTAAAGCGATGGACCATTTGTGGAGTGAGTGCAATTTCCGGTACGAGAACAATCGCTTCTTGACCTTTTTCGATGACTTCCTGAATGGACTGTAAGTAGATTTCAGTTTTGCCGCTCCCCGTAACACCATAAAGCAAAAACACCTCATGAAGGCCCTTATCAATTGATTGAAGAATCGGCCCAATCGCCTGCGCTTGCGCATCTGTTAACGGCAGCGGCTTAGTTCGCTCAAATTTTCGATGTTCAAAGGGATCTCTATATACTTCTTTATCAAACTCTATCAATAATCTTTTTTCTACAAGGGCTTTTATCGTCGACCCTGAAGTTTTTAGCTCATCAATCAGGGTTTTTAATTCCACTTCATCATAATGCCTCAGAAAATACTGCAAAACTTGCCGTTGCTTTTCTGCCTTGGCCGGGATGGATTGGAGTGCTTCTTCTAATTCGTACTGGCTGACAGTTGGCCGAACAAACTTCCGGTGTTTTTTCCTTACACGTTCTTTTACAACATATACGACTTCTAAATGGCCGTTTGCAGCCTCACGCTGCAACATAGGACCAATCCCCAATTTTAATGCTTCTTCCCAGTCGAGTTCACCATCATTCTCAAAGAAAGCCTGCAACTTTGAGGGTAATTCAATGGCAGCCCTCCTGTTTGCAAGCCTTACTTTTTTTTCATATTTTGCTTTTAATGCTGCCGGCAGCATTACCTGAAAGGCAAAAATTTTAAAACAAAGCGTATTTTCAGTTAACCAGTTACCAAGTTCTAATAACTCCTGATTCAAGACCGGCTTTAAATCCATCGGCTCAATAATCTCTCTGAGCTTAGTCACTTCTGATTCTGTTTTTAACCCCACCACAAAGCCCTGGATATGTCTAGGGCCAAACGGGACAATGACCCTCATCCCTGGCTGAATGGTGCCCCTCCACTGTTCAGGAATTAAATAATCGAAAGCCCGGTCCGTTTGTTTTGTCGGTACATCGACTATTACACTAGCTATTTCCATGTGTTTTCATATCCTTCAATAGTGAAGTAATTTCTTCAATAATTTTAACGGCGACTTCGTTTTTTGACATCAGCGGCAAGCGGATGACCTCCCCGTACCGTTTAAATAGAGTGACAATGTTAGTATCGGTGCCAAAGCCAGCACCTTCCGTCTTTACATTGTTCGCGACAATCATATCTGCATTTTTATTGAGTAATTTTTTTTTCGCATATTCTTCAAGATGATCCGTCTCTGCTGCAAAACCAACTAGAAGCTGATTTGCTTTTCGCTTTCCTAGTTCAAAAAGGATATCATTTGTTCTTTCCAACTCAATGTTTGTGTCGCCTGCCTGCTTTTTCACCTTATGGTCAAAAGTAACCTTCGGACGATAATCGGCCACCGCCGCGGTCTTTATAACCACATCCGCTGTGTCGAAGTATTTCAAGACTGCTTGATACATATCCTCTGCACTTTCAACCTTTACAAGTTCTACCCCTTGAGGAGCGGATAGTGAAACAGGACCTGAAACCAATATGACTCGGGCTCCTTGTTTAACTGACTCTTCCGCTAATGCGTACCCCATTTTGCCAGATGAATGATTGGAAATAAATCGAACTGGATCTATTTTTTCACGGGTAGGCCCAGCCGTAATAATAACGGTTTTTCCCTTTAATTTTTTATTTTCTAGGTGATTAAAATAGTTTTGAATTAACATGACAATTTTTTCGGGTTCTTCAAGGCGGCCTTTTCCAACATAACCGCAGGCAAGGTATCCTTCACTAGGCTCAATAAATTGACAGCCAAACTCTGCTAATACCGCAAGGTTCTTTTTTACAGCTGGGTGGTCATACATATGTACATTCATGGCAGGGGCAATCCACACAGGTGTCGTGGCTGCAAGCAATGTGGTGGTAATCATATTATCGGCGATTCCACAGGCCAATTTGCCAATTGTATTAGCGGTAGCAGGGGCAACCAGAATTAAATCAGCCCAATCTGCTAAATCAATATGTGCAATCACATGCGGATTTTTCTCATCAAATGTGTCGATATACACATCATTTCGCGATAAGGCCTGAAAGGTTAAGGAGGTAACAAATTTTTCCGCTGATTCACTTAAGATGACTTTAACGTTAAACCCTGCTTGTACAAGCTTACTAGTAAGCGCTGCAGCTTTATAAACAGCGATTCCTCCTGTGACACATAATAGGATGTTCTGTTCCTTACTCATTTTTTTAGCCCCCACTCTTGTCCATTACTTTTTACTTTTTACTTTTATTATGCTAGAAAAAATTCTTTTTTTCATCTATTTCCACATGAAAAATCACGCAATATGCTTAAAGCAAAATAAAAAGGCTGACATACAGGTGATTTCCCTTTTGTCAGACCTTCTTTCATTTTATATTGTGACTTTGGGCCGTGTCATTAATCAGTAGCGGATTCTGCCTTTTTTGAAATCCGATAGGTTAGTTCACCACTATAAATTTCTTCTAATGCTTTTCCTACATATTTATAAGAAACATATTTAGGAAGTCTTTCATCTTTTACCTGAGACATGACGCGGGCGCGCTTAGCAGCAACAGATACAAGTGAATATTTCGAATCGATTTTTTCTAATAAGGAGTCAATAGACGGATATAACATATTATTCAACCTCCAGCAGTTTTTTATAGCGATATTCGACTCTTTCTCTACGGCAGTGCTCTGCCGTTACAATGGCTTTGACACGTTTGCAGGCGAGCTCCACCTGATCATTTTCCACTACATAATCATATAATTCCATCATTTCGATTTCCTCACGTGCAGTTAACATCCGATTTTGAATGATATCCTCGGTCTCGGTTCCTCTCGTAACAATTCTGTTCTTGAGTTCAGTTAAACTTGGCGGCATAAGGAAAATAAATAATCCCTCTGGAAACTTCTCGCGTACCTGACGGGCACCCTTCACTTCGATTTCTAAGAAAACATCTTTTCCAGCATCTAATGTTTGACGAACATAATCTACAGGCGTTCCATAATAGTTGCCAACAAATTCGGCATACTCCAATAACTTACCTTGCTCAATTAACTGTTCAAATTCCTCACGTGTTTTAAAGAAATAATCTACACCGTTGACTTCCCCTTCACGTGGAAGACGGGTGGTCATCGAAATGGAATATTCAAAATCGGTATCTGGATGTGAAAAAATCTCTTTTCGGACTGTTCCTTTCCCAACACCGGATGGTCCAGACAAAACAATCAGCAACCCTTTTTCCTGCATATTATGAAAATCCTACCCTTCATCAATAATATCATCACGGTCAGTTAAGCGATTGGCAACCGTCTCCGGCTGTACAGCTGATAGAATGACATGGTCACTATCCATTACAATAACAGCACGTGTCCGTCTGCCATAAGTAGCGTCAATTAACGATCCCCGATCCCTGGCATCTTGAATTATTCGTTTAATTGGCGCAGATTCCGGGCTGACAATGGAAATAATGCGATTGGCAGAAACGATATTACCAAATCCAATATTGATTAATTTAATCGACATGGTTACTCATCCAATCATTAATAATATATTTTGACCGTGTTAAACAGTTTCTAAACAAATCTATTCGATATTCTGAACCTGTTCCTTCAGCTTTTCAAGTAAACTTTTGATCTCAACGACTTTTTTAGCAATATTAGAATCATTTGCTTTTGAGCCGATGGTATTGGCCTCTCTGTTCATTTCCTGGACAAGAAAGTCCAACTTCCTGCCAATTGGCTCGTACTCATTTAAAGTTTGCAAGAATTGCTGAATATGGCTTCTTAGCCGAGTAATTTCTTCATTAATATCGGCTTTATCAGCAAAAACTGCTACTTCTGTTAAAATTCTCGTTTCATCTAATTGTCCATTAACAAACTCTTGCATTCTCTTGGTCAAACGCTCCTTAAAGGCTTGAACAACCAGAGGAGCAAATTTCTGAAGCTCTGTTACATTTGTTTCAATTTGAGCAGTGATCGCAAGTAAATCTTTTTTTAATTCATCCCCTTCTGCTATCCGCATTTGCTTTAACAGCAGCACAGCCTCCTCAGTGGCTGTAAGGACAAGCTTTTCGATTTCTTCATTACCCGCTTCACTTTCTTCAATATGTAAAAGTTCGGTTCGATTGAGCAAATCTTGAAGGGTGATGTCCCCTTCAATTCCGTATTTACTTTTGGCTTCATTAATAAACACAAAATATTCTTCAATCAGCTTCCAATCCACCTGTATCTTCCTTGAAACAATCCCTTCACCATCAACACTCACATACACTTCCACCCGTCCGCGGCGAATATGCTGGCTTAAGATCTTTTTGAGTTTATCTTCTATTTTTAAAAGTTGTCGTGGCATGCGGATATTCATTTCAGAAAATCGGTGGTTTACAGTTTTTATTTCGACATTCACCGAAAATGCCGCTGACTCTGTTTTGCCTCTGCCAAAGCCTGTCATACTAATAACCATCACGTACACATCCAATCTTAGATAATGATCGGCTCTTTATTTTTCAGGCTGTTAAACTAGGATGTTGATTTCCGTTCCAGACGCTCGCCTTCCGCTCCAATCAACATCGTTATAATAAAATCAACAATAGGATTTACACAGCCATTTTTTTAAAATAACAAAAGGTAATAGAATGAGTTCTATCACCTTTTGGATTATATCATACTTTATTTTGTTTTTCTTAACAAAAATGATCCTGCTAGTAAAAAAGTTGGTACAGATGATAATCCTAAAATTAACAGCCAATCTTTTGCTGCAATAGGAAGTGTGTGAAAAATTGGCTGTAAAGGCGGATAATAAATAGCTACTAGCATTAATAATAAAGATGAAATGACCGCCCAGACTAGATATTGATTCCCAAACGGGTTTCTTGAAAGGACTGATCTTTCACTGCGGCAGTCAAAAACATGGATCAGCTGAGCCATAACAAGCGTTGCGAATGCAACGGTCTGTGCGTATGGCAGTTGACTTGGATCATTATGATACACAATCATGAACGCCAAAAGTGTAACTAGCCCGATTAGGAATCCACGCGAGACAACTTTCCAGCCAAGACCGCGCGAGAATACCCCCTCATTAGGACTGCGTGGACCACGTTTCATTACATTTTCCTCGGGTTGATCCAGTCCCAATGCCATCGCTGGCAGACCGTCAGTTACTAAGTTCACCCAAAGGATCTGAATTGGTACAAGTGGCAGCGGCAATGCCAATAGCATCGCAAATAGCATGACTAAAATCTCACCGACATTAGAAGCAAGTAAGTAGCGGACAAATTTACGAATATTTTCGTAAATATTTCTTCCTTCCTTAATAGCTACTTTAATGGTAGCAAAATTATCATCCAATAATACTAGTGCAGAAGCTTCTTTTGCAACATCAGTACCTGTGATCCCCATAGCAACACCGATATCAGCAGCCTTAATAGCAGGAGCATCATTGACTCCATCACCTGTCATGGCAACAATATGTCCTCTATTCTGCAGTGCTTTAACGATTTTTAACTTATGTTCCGGAGACACCCTCGCAAACACCGAGACATCTTCCACAACGTCTTCAAGTTCTTCTACAGACATTTCAGCTAGTGTTTTTCCTTCGAGCACTTTACTCTTCTTAGTCAAAATCCCAAGTTGAGATGCAATTGCTTTGGCAGTAATCACGTGGTCGCCTGTAATCATTACTGTTTTTATGCCGGCCTCTTTACATTCTTTTACAGCTGCTCTAACTTCAGGTCTTGGCGGATCAATCATGCCTTGGACGCCAATGAAGGTTAATTTTTTTTCTGCCTCATGGTCACTTAAGATGATGGTACCGGCCGGAATTGGCTTATAAGCTATCGCAATGGTTCTTAATGCCTGTGAAGCAAGTCCATTAATTGCATCCTGTACCTTGCTTTGCGTTTCCTTACTTAAGTATTGTGTTCTCTCATCCCATAATATCGACTCACAGATCCCTAGCACGACATCCGGTGCACCCTTGGTGACAATAAAGTGCCGTTCCTGTTTGTCTTTGACGTGAATACTCATCATTTTCCTGGTGGAGTCAAACGGGAATTCATTAACGATTGTAAAATCTTCTAATAGTTTGGTCCGGTCAAAGCCAGCTTTCATCGCACTAACCAGCAATGCCCCTTCAGTTGGATCTCCGTCAAGGATATAATCGTCATCTTTCACGGCCAGTTCTGAATGGTTGCACAACATACCAAAGATTAGCATTTGCTGTAACGACTTCTCATCCCTAGGATGGACATTTTGTTCATCTCGATAAAAATTCCCTTGTGGCTGGTAGCCGACGCCGTCGACCGTCCACGTGTTCCCACCGCTCCACAAATGGGTAACGGTCATTTTATTTTGCGTCATTGTTCCAGTTTTGTCCGAACAAATCACCGACGCACACCCCAGCGTTTCAACAGCCGGAAGTTTCCTGACGATGGCATTTTTCTTAATCATTTTTTGAACACCTAATGATAAAGCGACGGTCACAATTGCCGGAAGCCCTTCTGGTATCGCTGCGACCGCTAATGAGACACCTGCCAAGAACATCTCATATAATTCATGTCCCTGTAATACTCCGACAATTACTACTAAAACCGTTAGTAACAAAGCCACGGTAATTAATATTTTGCCAAGCTGCTCTAGACGCCGCTGCAGTGGTGTATCCTGGGACTCAGCATTTTGCAGTAAATCAGCAATCTGGCCCATCGCTGTTTTCATACCAGTTGCGATGACAACACCTAACCCGCTTCCCCTCGTAATCATCGTCCCCATAAAAGCGATATTTTCCATATCACCGATGCCTGGATTTGGGTTGCTTAATGGTTCGATATGTTTAGCAACGGGAACTGACTCACCCGTCAGCGCTGATTCTTCAATTTCTAAGCTCTTTGATTCAATAATTCGGACATCTGCACCAATTCGATCTCCGCTTGCAAACTTGATGATATCGCCAATGACAATTTCTTTTGATGGAATCTTAATCCATTGTCCATCACGTAGTACGGATACCTGTGGGGCCGATAACTCTTTTAAAGCCTGGAGTGATCTTTCCGCCCTCCGTTCCTGGTAGAAGCCCAGACATCCGTTAATAATGACAATCGCAATAATCGCAATGGCATCGATATACTCGCCCAGCAAGCCTGAAATCAAGGTTGCAGCTAACAGCACTAATACCATAAAATCTTTAAATTGGCTGAAAAATAAGAGTAAAGCCGATTGCTTTTCTCCCTCTTCTAATTCATTTAATCCGTGCTGTTTTACTCTTTTCTTTACTTCTTCCTGTGATAATCCAGAAGAAAAGTCGGTTTCTAGAGCCTTTTCTACTTGATCTAGCTTCATTTCATGGAATTTCATCCGACCATCTCACTTCCCCCTTTTATAGACTTGCTCTAAGGAAAGCTTATTCAGGGTCGTCCAAAAAAATGCTAGATGAAAATGTGATTGATGGGTAAATTAAGACAGATTTTAGCCAGATAGGATATAATTGAAACATAGCTTCTAGAAAAGGATGTTTTCCATGTCATTTGATGGTTTATTTACAAAAGCAATGGTTGATGAATTGGTTCGTTCCCTCAAGGGAGGACGGATTAACAAAGTCCATCAGCCTTATAAAAATGAAGTAATTCTGACGATTCGCGCAAACGGAGTCAATAAAAAATTATTATTATCAGCTCACCCAAGCTATGCAAGGGTCCAATTCACCAATGAAGCCTACGATAATCCAAGTGAACCGCCAATGTTCTGTATGCTGCTTAGAAAGCATATTGAAGGACATATATTAGAGGATTTGTATCAGGTTGATAATGACCGGATCATTGTGTTTGAAATTAAAGGCCGAAATGAAATTGGTGATATCAGCTACAAACAATTAATTATCGAAATTATGGGACGCCATAGCAATATTGTTTTAGTTGATAAGACACGCAATATCATTCTCGATAGCATTAAGCACGTTTCTTTTGCTGTAAACAGCCATAGAGCCATTCTCCCTGGCCAGCCTTATATTAACCCGCCAGAACAACATAAGGTCAATCCATTTACTGCTGTTGAAGAGGATGTGTTAAAAAAGATAGATTTTATGGGTGGTAAACTGGACCGCCAGCTCGTTGAACACTTCGGAGGTATTTCACCGCTTTTGGCAAAGGAAGTTATCTTTGAGAGCGGGTTAGCCAATCGTTCAACAGTGCCAGCAACATTTGTAAGACTAATGAAAAAAATAAGCTCTGGTGATATTGCTCCCTCTATCATGAATTCCAATGGAAAAGAATTATTTTATTTATTCCCGCTTGAACATATAAAAGGAGAAGTAAAAACTTTTTCAACCCTTAGTGAAATGCTCGACCGATTTTATTTCGGCAAAGCAGAACGTGACCGTGTGAAACAGCAGGGAAATGATATTGAGAGATTTATCACCAATGAAAAGGAAAAGAATGAGAAGAAAATTGACAAACTCCAACGTACATTGGAAGATGCAGAGAAAGCAGACAAGTTTCAACTTTACGGAGAGTTGTTAACTGCAAATCTATATGCGGCAAAAAAAGGGATGAAAGAAATCGAGGTTCTTAATTATTATGATGAAAACAGTGGAATGCTTGTTATTCCACTCGACCCTAGAAAGACACCATCTGAAAATGCCCAAAAGTATTTTTCCAAATATCAAAAAGCGAAAAATTCCATCTCGATAGTGGTTGAGCAGATTGACAAGGCCCGAGAGGAAGCAGCCTATTTTGATAATTTGCTCCAACAGGTCCAAACAGCCTCTCCTAAAGATCTTCAAGAAATCCGAGAGGAACTAGTTGAGGGCGGATATATCCGTGAACGGCAAAAAAGGAACGGGAAAAAACTTCAGAATAGCAAGCCGGTACTGGATCATTTTGTTGCGTCTGATGGAACAGAAATCATTGTAGGGAAAAATAATAAACAAAACGATTACCTAACTAATAAACTCGCAGCGCGTGATGAAATTTGGCTTCATACAAAGGATATTCCAGGGTCACACGTAGTTATCCGCAGTAAGGATCCTTCAGATGAAACGATTCTTGAAGCTGCAAATTTAGCGGCCTATTATAGTAAAGCTCGTGATTCCGGTTCTGTGCCTGTCGACTACACAAAAGTCCGTCATGTGAAAAAACCGAGTGGAGCAAAGCCTGGATTCGTCATTTATGATAATCAACAAACGGTTTATGTGACTCCAGATGAGGAAATGGTTTTAAAATTAAAGAAATAATAAGAAAAGCGGAAGCGCCTTGGTCAGCCCCGACAAGCATAAGACAAGCCGGCCGAAAGGTTGCTTTTTAACCTTTTGGACGGATTGGCTTATGACCTCGAGGGGCTAGGCGCTGGAGCTAGACAATTCTAAAAGTAAAAATCTTTTATACTTTCTAAACAAATAAAAGTGGGGAGCCATCATACGATTTGGCTCCCCTCATTGGTTTATCAGCGGTATTTTGTAACTTTTCGGCGAATTCCTATACTTTATCAGCGAAAAATTTATTATATTAGTGATTCTGCTTCCTCGAACTTTTGGCTCCATACAGCTGGGTCCTTGCTCCATAATAACAGGCTTTCTTGATTTTCCGAACTCACATACCCCTTCGAAATAGCCACTTCAATTAAGGTTGAAAAATCGGTTAATGAAAAACTCTTAATATTTTCTTCTTCAAATACTTGTTTTCCTTTTTCAAGGCCGTATGTAAAGATGGACACGACCCCCAGCACGTCACAGCCTGCTTCTTTTAACGCATTAACTGCGGTGATCACACTGCCTCCAGTAGAAATCAAATCTTCGACTACGACTACCTTTTGGCCTGCCTCGGCTTTTCCTTCAATCTGATTCCCTTTACCGTGTCCTTTTGCTTTCGAACGAACGTAGCACATAGGCAGCTCCATTAGATCGCTGACCCATGCGGCATGAGGGATACCTGCCGTTGCAGTTCCTGCAATGACCTCCGTCCCTGGAAAATTTTCTTCAATCAGCTGCTTCAGTCCTGCTGCAATGGCTTTTCTTACCTCAGGGTATGATAGTGTCAGGCGATTATCACAATAGATTGGGGAACGAAGTCCTGATGCCCACGTAAATGGCTCCTCGGGCTTCAAGGCAACCGCATTGATGTCTAGTAATTTTTCTGCAATTAATTTTTTCATTGTGTTACTCCCTTCCATGCTTCCATCCATTGTTGATAACTTGTGAGCGGGTCTTGTGAGCGGGTAATAGAGCGGCCTACGACAATTGCACTTACCCCCATTGTCCGTGCTGATTCAGGGGTGGTTACACGTTTTTGGTCCCCAACCTGATCAGACGCCATCCTAATCCCTGGGCATACCGTCATGAACGATTGCCCGGTTTTCTCCTTAATTAAAGCGGCTTCCCATGCTGAACAAACCACACCATCTAAGCCTGCTTGCGCTGTTAAAGCGGCATAATGAAGCACCGATTCCTTTAAGGAGACCGGAATAAGTTGTTCTTTTTGCATTTGTTCCTCAGACGTACTTGTTAATTGCGTTACTGCGATACAGTTAGGTCGTTTCCGTCCTGCAGGGGTACCTGCTTCTAAACCTTCAAGTGCCGCTCTCATCATATCAATTCCACCGGCAGCATGTACATTAACCAAATCACACTCTAAACGGGCAAGACCCTTCATTGCACTTTTCACTGTGTTTGGAATGTCATGAAGCTTTAAATCCAGGAAAATACGGTGACCTTGTTCTTTTAGCTGATGTATAATCGAGGGGCCTTCCTGGTAGAACAATTCCATCCCTACTTTTACAAAAAGCTCTTTGCCAGCAAACGGCTTAAGAAATTGATTAACTTCGTTTATGCCGGGAAAGTCAAGCGCGATGATAAGCGAGTTGTCCATGTTCCTTCCAGCTCCTTCCTGTACAATCACTGATGTGTTCAAATCCTAATTTCCCAAGCAGTTCAGGGAGTTCCTCAATGATAGTCGGACAAACAAACGGGTCAACGAAATTGGCAGTTCCGACTGCCACTGCACTCGCCCCTGCATAAAAATACTCGATCACGTCTTGAGCCGTCTCAACACCGCCCATTCCGATAATTGGAATTCCAACCGCCTGGCTGACTTCGTAAATCATCCGAATCGCCACTGGCTTTATGGCTGGGCCGGACAATCCACCGGTTCGATTGGCAAGAATCGGTTTGCCTGTTTTTAAATCAAGTCTCATCCCAACAAGTGTATTAATCATGGTCAACCCATCCGCACCACCTGCTTCAACAGCCTTTGCCATTTCTACAATGTTTGTTACATTGGGCGACAGCTTCACATATACAGGTACCTCTGATACCTCTTTAACCTTACGGGTTAATTGTTTCGCTGTTTCCGGAATGGTTCCAAAAGCAATCCCGCCTGTTTTTACGTTAGGGCAGGAGATATTCAGTTCAAGAGCATGAACATTCGGAGCCTTAGAAATTTGACGGGCTACTTCCACGTAATCCTCTTCAAGCGAGCCAGCTACATTTGCAATAATTGGTACATCGTACTGAGATAAAAAAGGAAGCTCTTCTCCAAGGACTTTTTCTAGTCCTGGATTTTGCAAGCCAATTGCATTTAACATGCCTGCAGAAGTTTCTGCGACACGTGGTGTTGCATTTCCGAACCTTGGTTCTACTGTTGTAGCTTTAATCATAATCGCGCCGAGTACACTCAGATCATAGAACTGACTGTATTCTCTGCCGAACCCAAAGCAGCCGGATGCAGGCATGATTGGGTTTTTTAAGTTTAAGCCTGGTAATTCAATGTTTAATCGCCTCATATCAATACCTCCCCGGCTCGAAATACAGGACCATCACTGCAGACCTTTTTATAAGAAACTCCTGTTGGATCATCCTTCTTTTTACATACACAAGCAAAGCAGGCACCGATGCCGCAGCCCATCCGCTCTTCAAGCGATAAGAATACTTTTTTATCTTGATAATTCTGCTCAATTGCTCTTAACATTGGAGTTGGTCCGCATGTATAGATACAATCAAACTGCAATTCTTTCATCACATCCGTCACAAAGCCCCTTCTACCATAAGAACCATCAACAGTCGCTACATAGGTTTCCCCATTTTTCAAAAACTCCTCTTCGTAAAAGACAGCTGATACAGTCTGGAAGCCAAGCACATGGATGACTTTAACACCTTTTGCGACTAACTGATTTGATAATTCATATAATGGAGGAACGCCAATTCCGCCGCCGACAAGTAAGGCAGTATCTCCTGTGCTGACTTCCTCAACAGGAAAACCATTACCTAGTGGACCAAGGATATCGACATGCATCCCTGGTCGTAATTCTGCAAGCATGGAGGTTCCTTTCCCTTCCTTGCGGTAAATCATGGTCAAACTATTTTGTTCGGTATCATAGGAAGATATACTAATCGGTCTGCGCAATAATGGATCCAAACCATTTGAAACTTTAAGATGCACAAACTGCCCAGGTGCATTGATCTTGCTGACCAAATCTCCATGAATGGTGAGCTCAAAAATATCTGAAGCAATTTCTTTTTGGCTGAGTACTTTGCATAACTCTTTTTGGATCATGCAAACACGGCCTCCTTTTTCATCGCTGTCATTGGTTCTGCTGAAAAGTTCATTGATTCAATTACTTTTAAGATCGCATCCGCCGTGTCAAGTGAAGTTAAGCATGGAACTCCATTTTCAACAGCTTCCCGGCGAATTCTAAACCCGTCACGTTCAGGCTGTTTCCCTTTTGTTAATGTATTGATAATGAACTGTGCCTCACCATGATGTATGACATCTAATAAAGTTTTTCCTTCTGAGCCAATTTTGCCGACAACCTTCACTCTAAGGCCTGCTTCTTCTAATGTAGCGGCTGTTCCACTTGTTGCCATTAAACGATAGCCGTTTGCAGAGAAACGTTTCGCAAGTTTTAAGGCTTCCTGCTTATCCTTATCTGCTACCGTAAACAATACGGTACCAAACTGCTGAATTTTCATACCAGAAGCAACTAAGCCTTTGTATAGGGCTTTTTCGAGTGTAACATCCTTACCCATTACTTCTCCAGTCGACTTCATTTCAGGTCCGAGCGTAATATCGACACTCTTCAATTTAGCAAAGGAGAAAACCGGAACTTTGACATATACTCCTTCTTTCTCGGTAACTAGTCCTGGGATGAAGCCTTGGTCGAGAATCGATACCCCAAGAATCGCTTTTGTTGCGATTTTTGCCATTGGGATATTCGTAATTTTACTTAAGAATGGAACGGTACGGCTCGATCTTGGGTTTACCTCTAGTACATATACTTGATCTCCCGCGAGTACATATTGAATGTTTAGTAATCCAATAATATTTAGGCCCTTCGCTAATTTCTCGGTGTACTCAACAAGTGTTTGTTTCACTTTTTCACTAAGAGTTTGCGGAGGATAGACTGCAATTGAGTCACCTGAATGGACCCCTGCTCGTTCGATATGTTCCATAATACCCGGGATTAAAACATCAGTACCGTCACAAATAGCATCAACTTCAATTTCTTTTCCTGTTAAGTAACGGTCAATCAATACTGGATGCTCTGGATTCACTTTTACTGCGTTTTTCATATAGTGAAGAAGCTCTTCTTCATGGTAGACAATTTCCATAGCTCTTCCACCAAGCACATATGAAGGACGGACAAGGACCGGATAACCGATATCTCTGGCGATAACAAGAGCTTGTTCCACTGACATGGCCGTTTTCCCTAATGGCTGTGGAATGTTTAACTTTTCTAGCGCCTGTTCAAATTTATCACGATTTTCAGCACGGTCTAAGTCCTCTAAGCTTGTTCCAAGTATTTTCACGCCGTTTTCTTCCATTTTTGCAGCCAAGTTGATCGCGGTTTGTCCACCAAACTGAACGACTACCCCCATTGGTTTCTCTAGATTGATAATACTCATAACATCTTCGATCGTCAGTGGTTCGAAGTAAAGCTTGTCGGAAATACTGAAGTCGGTAGATACTGTTTCAGGATTGTTGTTAATGATTATCGCTTCATAGCCTGCCTCTTTAATTGCTTTTACAGAGTGTACGGTCGCATAATCAAATTCAATTCCCTGTCCGATTCGAATTGGACCAGACCCTAGTACAATGACACTATTTTTCGCTGTTACAATTGACTCGTTTTCGTCTTCATATGTGCCATAGTAGTATGGTGTTGCCGATTCAAATTCGGCTGCACAAGTATCAACCATTTTATAAACTGGGATAATACCGAGATTTTTTCTTGTTTTATAAATTTCTGTTTCGGATGTATTCCAAGCTTGAGCGATTTTTTTATCGGTAAAGCCTTTTTGTTTTGCTTCTAGGAGGATTTCAGTATCAAAAGGGTTGGCTGCAAGAACCGATTCCATTTTAATGATACCTTCCATCTTCTTTAAGAAGAATAAGTCTATTTTACTCCATTGGTGAATCGTCTCTATCGTTAATCCACGTTTTAACCCTTCTGCGATGTAAAAAAGGCGTTCGTCCCCTGCTTTGCGAATCCGCTTTTCGAGTAATTCATCATCGATTTCTGCAGCGTCGTTTAATTCGAAATGGTAAACCCCTGCCTCAAGAGATCGGATCGCTTTCAATAAGGATTCTTCAAACGTCCGGCCAATCGCCATAATCTCTCCCGTTGCTTTCATTTGCGTTCCAAGTGAACGGTTGCCCGATTCAAATTTGTCAAACGGCCATCTCGGAATTTTGGTTACGATATAATCTAGCGCCGGTTCAAAGCTTGCATACGTTTTTCCTGTAACAGGGTTTAACATTTCATCAAGTGTTAAACCGACTGCAATCTTAGCAGCAAGCTTAGCAATTGGATAACCGGTTGCTTTAGACGCTAGTGCCGAAGAACGGCTAACACGTGGATTTACTTCAATAATGTAGTAATTAAAGCTATCTGGATCAAGAGCAAGCTGAACATTACAGCCACCTTCAATTCCTAAGGCACGGATTATTTTTAACGAAACATTTCGAAGCAGCTGGTATTCACGATCACTTAATGTCTGACTTGGAGCAACGACGATGGAATCTCCGGTATGGACCCCGACCGGGTCGATGTTTTCCATATTACAAACAACAATTGCATTGTCATTTCTATCTCGCATTACTTCGTATTCGATTTCCTTGAAGCCAGCGATACTTTTTTCTAACAGACATTGATTTACTGGGCTGTGCTTTAGTCCGCTTGTGACAATTTCCTCGAGCTCTTCGTTGTTATGACAGATACCGCCGCCTGTTCCTCCTAATGTAAACGCTGGACGAACAATCACTGGAAAACCAATTTTTTCAACGAATGATTTCGCTTCAGCTAATTCATGGATAATTTCACTATCTGGAACTGGTTCGTTTAATTCATTCATAAGGCTGCGGAAAAGGTCACGGTCCTCTGCTTGGTTAATCGCTGAAAGTTTCGTACCAAGAATTTCGACTTCGCATTCAGCTAAGACGCCTGAATTTGTTAGTTCGACAGCTAGGTTAAGACCGGTTTGTCCGCCAAGAGTCGCGAGAAGTGCGTCTGGACGTTCTTTGCGAATGATTCTGCTAACGAATTCCACAGTCAAGGGCTCGATATAAACGGCATCTGCCATCTCTGTATCCGTCATGATGGTGGCCGGATTGGAGTTAACTAGAATAACGCGGTAGCCTTCTTCTTTCAGTGCGATACATGCTTGGGCACCGGCATAGTCAAATTCTGCAGCCTGCCCGATAACAATTGGCCCTGAACCGATTACTAAAATGGAGTTGATATCTGTACGTTTAGGCATTTGCTGTAACCTCCTGTTTGTTCTTTTCCATCAAGTCAATAAATTGATTGAATAAGCCGTTTGCGTCTTCTGGTCCCGGAGATGCTTCGGGATGGTACTGAACTGTAAATGCAGGGTGATCCAGGTGTGTCAGTCCTTCGACTGTGCCGTCATTTACTGCAATGTGAGTAATTTCTAATCTAGTATTCTTAATAGAGTCTTCTTCTACTGTATAGCCGTGATTTTGCGAGGTAATTGCTATTTTTCCTGTTGAAAGATCTCTGACCGGATGGTTCGAACCGCGATGACCGAACTTCATTTTTTCTGTATTAGCTCCGCAAGCTAGTGCAAATAACTGATGACCTAAGCAAATCCCAAACAACGGCACTCTGCCTAATACACCTTTTAGCATATCAATCGCTTCTGGAACATCTTTTGGATCCCCAGGTCCATTAGAAAGCATAATCCCGTCTGGACGTAATTGGAGGATTTCGTCTGCAGTTGTATGGTATGGGACGACAACGACGTCACAATCCCGCTGATTCAGTTCACGTAAGATTCCGTGCTTCATACCAAAATCCACAAGGACTACACGCTTGCCGCGCCCTGGACTTGGATAAGCATTTTTTGTGGAAACTTGTTTGACTTGATTCGTTTGCAACGGTGCTTTTCGTAACTGATTTAATACCTCGTTTGGATCTTTTTCAATGCTGCAAATAGCCCCTTTAAGTGTTCCGTATTGACGGATAATCCTCGTCAATTTACGTGTATCAATCCCAGCAATTCCCGGGATTTTTTTCATATCAAAGTATTCATCCAAGGTGTATTCGTTTCTCCAGTTGGAAGGGAAGTCCGCTGCTTCTTTCACAATTAATCCTTTTATAGCTGGATTGATTGATTCGAAATCGTCACGGTTGATTCCGTAATTCCCGATCAATGGATAGGTAAGGGTTACAATCTGTCCGCAATAGGATGGGTCAGAAATGATTTCTTGGTAACCGGTCATCCCTGTATTAAAAACGACTTCACCAATGGTTTCCGTATCACTGCCAAAGCCTTTACCGATAAATATGGTTCCATCTTCTAAAATTAGCTGTTTTTTCATGCCAATACACTTCCTTTTTCCCAAGCAATTTCTCCTCTAGCGATTGTCATCTCAGGCCATCCCTTACATTTCCAACCGCCAAATGGTGTATTTTTTCCTTTTGATAAGAATTCTTCTGGGTTAATTGCACGTTCTTCATCAAGATTCAACAGAACTAAATCTGCAGGTGCCCCTACTTCGATTTTTCCGTAAGGTAGGCCAAACGCTTCCGCTGGTTTGACTGTCAGATACTCAATTAATTGTTGGAGCGTCATTATATTGTTTAAAACAAAGTGTGTATATAGTAACGGGAACGCAGTTTCTAGCCCTACAATACCGAACGGTGCAAGCGTCATTCCCTCAAGCTTCTCTTCTGCTGTGTGTGGTGCATGATCGGTGGCAATGAAATCAATTGTGCCGTCTAAAAGCCCTTCTATTAAGGCTTTGCGGTCTTCAGCATCCCGGAGCGGCGGATTCATTTTGAAGTTTGTATCAAGACCTGGAATATCATCTTGAGATAACAATAGGTGATGCGGTGTTACCTCTGCCGTTACCTTAATCCCTGCTCGTTTAGCATCTCTGACAACTCGCACTGATTCCTTTGTACTGATATGGCAGACGTGATAATGACAATCTGCTGCTTCTGCTAAGAGCACATCTCTGGCAATTTGAACTGATTCACAGACAGATGGGATCCCATTCAATCCATGTTGCTTTGCAAATGATCCATCATGGACTGATCCCTTATTAATTAACGTGTTTTCTTCACAGTGAGCAACAATCGCCATATCAAGTGCGGCTGCTTTACGCATAGCTTCAAGCATCATCGCAGCTGACTGCACGCCTACCCCGTCATCTGTAAAGGCAAATGCACCCAGAGCTTTCAGTCCTTCAAAATCTGTTAACTCTTGACCTAACTGACGGATTGTAATCGAAGCATATGGGAGAACCCTAACATTCGCCGTATCCTTTATCCGCTTTTGTAAGTCTTCCATGTTATTAATGGTGTCAGGCACCGGTCTTGTGTTTGGCATGTTGGCAATAGTGGTAAATCCGCCTCTTGCTGCTGCTGCTGTTCCGGTTGCGATGGTTTCCTTCTTTTCTCCGCCTGGTTCACGAAGGTGTACGTGTAGGTCGATAAATCCAGGTGAAACTAATTTACCTTCCGCGTTAATTGTGCGATCCACGATTGCGTCGATTTGTGTTTCAATCTTTGTAATTATGCCATCTTCTATTAATATATCAGCTTGTTTCTTTTCTCCATTAGATGCTGTGTAGCACGCGTTCTGAATAAGTAGTTTCATATTGATTTCCTCCTTCAAGACTTTCAATTGATCTTTTAATTGCTGCCATTCTGACGTATACTCCATTTTCCATTTGCTTGAATATCCTTGATCGCTTGCACTCGACTAGACTATCAGCTATTTCCACATTTCTATTAACTGGTGCAGGATGCATAATTATGCTGTCCTGTTTCATCATCTTTTCTCTTTCTAATGTAAGACCATATTGTCTGTGATACTCATTTGCGGTAAAGCTGCTTTTTTGCTGATGCCGTTCATGTTGTACCCGCAGAAGCATCACAACGTCTGCATCTTGGATCGCTTGGTCAATCGGTCTGTACTTAGACATATCTGCACTGCGAGAATCAAACCAATCTTCAGGACCTGAAAAAATCACTTCAGCACCCAGCCTTGTCAATACATCGGCATTTGAACGGGCCACCCGGCTATGACGAATGTCTCCGATAATGGCAATTTTCAATCCGGTAAATTGGCCAAACTCTTGATGAATCGTCATTAAATCTAGCAGTGACTGTGTAGGATGATGACCGCATCCGTCACCGCCATTGATGATTGGTATATTGACTTTTCCAACTAACTCATCAAAGTAGCGGTCCTGATCGTGACGAATCACAACTGTTTTAACACCAATCGACTCTAATGTTTTAACGGTATCATATAGTGTTTCCCCTTTTTGAACGCTTGATGTCAGCACTTCAAAGTGAATCACATCAAGCCCTAATCTTTTTTCAGCTACTTCAAAGCTGCTTTTTGTTCTTGTACTAGGTTCAAAAAATAGGTTGGCAGCGAATATTTTTCCTTCTGGATGCCACTCCATTCCTTTTTTAAAGTTGTGAGCATCGCTTAAGATTTGATAAATCTCTTCTACCTTTAATTCATTCGTGGTTAATAAATGTTGTAACATCCAATTCCCCTCTTCCAATGATAATAAAAACACCCTGACTAGTGATCAGGGTGTAATAAACTTACTTTCACATTGACACGAGACTGTATCCCGCCTCATTGCGAAAGTTTTACACCCTTATAAGCCTCACTGGACTTCCGTTAAAAGGTATCCTATATTTATGCAGTTTTCTTATTTTTTTCGTCACCTTCGAACATATTCTCATCTGCCTTTTGTCTTCCCGGCAGAATTAGATTTAACAGTACTCCGATAATGGCTGCTAATGCCATCCCTTGGATTTGAATATTATAAGGAAGTTTCACAATTGCTCCGCCGATTCCCAGTACCAAAATTACAGATGAGATGACAAGGTTTCGTTTATCACCGAAGTCAATTTTACTATCTACAAGCATTCTTAACCCTGATGAAGCGATAATACCGAAGAGAAGGATTGATACACCACCCATAACAGGTGTTGGAATTGTTTGAATTAAAGCTGTTATTTTTCCAATAAACCCGAAGATAATCGCGAACACCGCTGCACCTGCAATAACGTATACACTGTAAACTCGAGTAATTGCTAAGACCCCAATGTTTTCCCCATAAGTAGTTTTTGGCGGTCCGCCAATTAAAGCTGAAATGATTGTTGCCGTTCCATCACCTAAAATGGAGCGATGTAAACCTGGATTTTTTATATAGTCACGTCCTACAACCTTACTAAGAACAAGCTGGTGACCGATATGTTCCGATAAAGTAACAATCGCAATTGGGACAACCAAAGCGACAATGTCCCATGAAAACTTCAGTTTATAAGTGACAAACGGGATAACAAATTCCGGCATTTCAAACCAGTTTGCATCTAGGACTGGTTTGAAATCGACAATCCCGACCATTAACGCATAGATATATCCGATGACAATCCCAGCCAAGATTGGGATTACACTTAAAATCTTTTTAGCGAAGATCGAGAAAATGATGGTGGCAGACAAGGTTACAAGGGCAACTGAGAAATGAAGCATGCTATATTTTCCTGCAGCGTTGTTCATCGCGTTTCCAACGGCATTTCCAGAAAGAGCAAGACCGATTACCATAATGACAGGACCCACTACAATTGGCGGCAGTAAATTCATGATCCAACGGTGACCGGACTTGCTTATCACTATTGCGACAATCCCATAAACTAATCCGGCAATGAAGGTTCCAACCATCGCTGCACCAGCTCCGCCTGTTTCATATAGAATTTTAATTGGAGCTATATAAGCGAAAGATGAACCCAGGTATGCAGGTACTTTTCCTTTAGTAATTAAGATAAAAGCTAGCGTCCCTAATCCGCTTGAGATTAAGGCAAGCGCCGGACTTAGGCCTATAAGATAGGGTACAAGTATAGTCGCTCCAAACATGGAGAATAGGTGTTGTAAACTTAAGGTAAACCACTGAGCTGGTTTTGGTATGTCCTCTACATTTAAAATTGGTTTGTTCAATGTTTCTCCCCCATTTATATATGGTTTATCTATATTGTCTTCTTTTCGCCATAAAAAAACCCTCTTTGTATACATGAGGGTACAAAGAGGGTATAGAAATGCCAATAATATAATGGCCTTTCCCCTTTGTCAGCCTCACAGGACTGCCTTTTAAAAGGGCTGATATTTATTTGTCATAGATACTTACTTGATCAATTTTATCAACTTCTGCTAGTTGGACCACAATTTTTTCATCACTGGATGTTGGTACATTTTTACCTACATAATCAGCTCTCACTGGTAATTCACGATGCCCTCTGTCAACAAGGACTGCCAGCTGAATCGCAGCCGGACGGCCTAGATCCATCAGCGCATCGAGCCCTGCTCTAACTGTTCTGCCTGTATAAAGTACATCATCAACAAGTATTACTATTTTATCACTGATTTCAACCGGTATATCTGAACCCTTGACAAGCGGTTCTAGAGTTTCCGTTTTTTTCGTTAAATCATCCCGATAAAGAGTGATATCAATCTCACCCACGGGAATTGGATTTCCTTCAATTTCTTCAATTCTTGACGCTAGGCGTTTTGCCAAATAGATACCCCTTGTACGAATACCTACAAGTACACATTCCTCAATACCTTTATTTTTTTCAATTATCTGATGAGCAATCCTTGTAAGTGCCCGATTGATGGCTTGTTCATCAAGGACCAGAGCTTTTTGGGTCATGTTACACCTACTTTATTATCTTAAAATAAAAAACCTCTCACCGGTTTTGGCGAGAGGTAAACAAGTTAATTTTAGTTACAGGACTAGAGCCGCCTATAACATAACCGTTTCCTTCTCAGCCTCACAGGACCGAATTAAAGGCTTATTAAACTATAGTCATCTTACTTCAAATTTGGGCTTACGTCAATCATTATTTACGAAGTTGTTCAAGAAGTCGTTCAAAATCTTCCGGAAGCGGTGCCTCAAATTCTACATATTCCTTTGTTCTTGGATGAGTAAAACCCAGTATCCCTGCATGCAACGCTTGCCCGTTAATGTCTAATGTTTTTCTCGGACCATACTTTGGATCTCCAGCAAGCGGATAGCCAATATATTTCATGTGGACACGGATTTGATGGGTCCTGCCCGTCTCTAATTGACATTCAACAAAGGTGAAATCCTTAAACCGCTCGATCACATGAAAATGAGTAACTGCATGTTTACCATTATCGACAACCGCCATACTTTGTCTATCCTTCGTATCCCTGGCAAGCGGCGCATCAATCGTACCGAAATCATGAGGGATGACCCCGTGAACAATGGCTTTATATTTACGTGTAACTGTCTTCTCAACCAATTGATTTACAAGGCTTTCATGCGCCATATCATTTTTTGCAACCATTAAGAGACCAGATGTGTCTTTATCAATCCTGTGAACAATCCCAGGTCTTAATACTCCATTTATACCAGATAAATCCTTACAGTGTGCCATTAGACCATTAACAAGTGTCCCAGTTAAATGTCCTGGAGCTGGATGAACCACCATCCCGCGCGGCTTATTAACTACTAATACATCTTTATCTTCATAATAGATATCTAAATCCATCTCTTCTGGAATGACATCTAGTTCTTCAGGTTCAGGGATACTTATTTCAATGAGATCATTTAAGCTGCATTTATAGTTAGTTTTAACAGGTTGTCCGTTTACCACAACATTCCCATCTTTAATCCATTGCTGAACCTGTGTACGTGACCATTCTTCTTCTAACCCTGAGATAACCTTATCGATTCGGTCCCCTTTTTGATCTTCAAGAATGGTGTGTTCCATTTTCTCCATATGATTTCTCCTTTGATTTCCGCTCATCTAGGAGCATTTGAATCATTAACAAAATGACACCGATTACTAATGAAGAATCGGCAATATTAAACACTGGAAAATTATAGCTGAAAATATACGTATGGATAAAATCAACTACTTCTTTTCTCAAGACACGATCAATAAAATTTCCAATCGCACCTCCAAGCATTAATGCTAAAGAAACTCCCAATAGCATTTTACCTCGTGCAGCTTTGTGCAAATAAAATATAATTCCTACAATAACCACAATGGTAATAACATAAAAAAGCCACATCTGGCCTTGGAGAATTCCCCATGCAGCGCCACGGTTGCGGTGAGAAGTAATATACAAAACACGATCAATGATTGTTATACTCTCCCCTAAAAACATGTTGTTTACGATTAACCATTTTGTAAATTGATCTAATAAAATTACAAAAATTGCGATTAAGTAATAAAACACTTAAAAATACCTCCACATTATGCTGACTAGATCTAGCGTTCGCTACTCTAATCTCCTTTGCATTTTAGCATACTTAATCGCAAAACGACAATGATTATAAAAAAGCAGATGAAAGGGGCTTTTTGTAATAGTATTCTAAATTCTCAGTATCCTTAAGAGACTTGATCGTTGGAATCATTTTTAGTAAGTCTTCCGGGATAAATTCACCCGAAATCTCGCATTGGCCAAATTTCCCTTCCTCAAACTTTTGAATAGCGGAATTAATGTCTGCAAGTTCTGCCTTCAAAATAGAAGTGAGCCAAGATTGCTTTCGTTTCTTCTGAAGAGAGTTCTCTATTTCTTCCTTCGTTTGACGGAGTTCTAAAAACAGCTTTTCCTGCATGGCATTCATAGTTGTTACCTCCGTAATTTGTCATTTGTACTATTATCTCCGTACATTCATTCCTGACACGGTAAAACAATTGACAACGACAACAACTATTAGTTAAAAAGGTAAATTTTAATAATGGGGATTTTTTTGACTACAGTATAACTATACATAGAAAAGCCCCCTGCCTGTTTGCAAGGGGCTAAACATTATGCTAAATGTGAATAGTTTTCTTTTACCACTTTGGCACAGCGAGGGCAAAGGGCACTATGCTCTGGATCTTGACCAACCTCAGGTGTAACAGTCCAGCAGCGGTCACATGTTTCACCTTCTGCTTTTGTCACAACTATCGCGGCAGTCTCTAATTTAACGGCATGATCAGGTGCCTGATCAAAAGATCCCGCAACTTCAAATCCGGAAACAATAAACAACTGTTTCAAGTCTTCACTGATGGAATCTAACAGCGCTTTGGATTTGTCATTAACATATAACGTCACTTTAGCCGTTAAAGATTTACCAATTACCTTTTGATTACGGGCTTCTTCAAGTGCTTTTAAAACATCATCACGGAGTGTCATAAAGGAGGACCATTTCTCTTCCAGAGCTTCTGCTCCGTCTAATTCTTGATACTCCGGAAGATCCGTTAATTGTACACTCTCCTCTTTAACAGCCGGGATAAACTTCCAAACTTCATCAGCAGTATGAGAAAGAATTGGCGAAACCAATTTAGTTAAGGCTACCAATGATTCATAAAGTACGGTTTGAATGGCACGACGCTCATGGTTATCAGCAGCCTCAATATAAAGAACATCTTTTGCAAAATCAAGATAGAATGCACTTAGATCAAGCGTACAGAAGTTATTGACAGCATGATAAATGCCGGCAAACTCGTAGTTCTCATAAGCATTACGCACATATTTGATTAATTTATTCAGCTTCACCAGCATAAATTGATCCACTTCACGTAAGTTTCCATAATCAACCTTGTTTACAGCTGGATCAAAGTCCGCTAAGTTCCCTAACAAGAAACGGAAAGTATTTCGAATTTTCCGGTAAACCTCTGCTACTTGTTTTAAGATGGCATCAGATACACGAACGTCAGCCTGGTAGTCAACAGAAGCAACCCAAAGGCGTAAAATATCCGCACCTAATTGATTCATAACCTTAGCCGGTACGACCACATTTCCAATTGATTTACTCATTTTTCTGCCTTCACCATCGAGCGCAAAGCCATGGCTTAATACACCTTTGTATGGTGCCTTGCCAGTTACAGCAACAGCTGTAGATAACGATGAATTAAACCAGCCGCGATATTGGTCTGAACCTTCAAGGTAAAGGTCTGCTGGTCTAACTAAATCCTCTCTCTCAAGCAATACTGCCTGGTGAGATGAGCCTGAATCAAACCATACATCCATGATATCCGTTTCTTTCGTAAACGTACCATTAGGGCTGCCAGGATGTGTAAAGCCTTCTGGCAGTAAATCATTTACTTCTCGTTCAAACCAAACATTTGAACCATGTTCACGGAAAAGGTTTGAAACATGATTAATGGTTTCATCTGTAATAATTTCTTCGCCATTTTCAGCGTAGAATACAGGGATTGGAACACCCCAGACTCGCTGACGGGAGATACACCAGTCGCCACGGTCGCGAACCATATTAAATAATCTTGTTTCTCCCCAGGCAGGTACCCATTTTGTTTCCTTTACTGCCTCTAAGAGTTCTTCACGGAAATCTTTAATCGATGCAAACCATTGCGCAGTTGCACGGTAAATAACGGGCTTCTTTGTTCTCCAGTCATGCGGATAAGAGTGAGTTATAAACGATAACTTTAACAACGCGCCAGCATCTTCTAACGCTTGGACAATTGGTTTATTGGCAGTATCATAAAATAAACCTTCAAAACCTGTTGCCTCAGCTGTCATAACACCCTTATCATCGACGGGACATAACACGTCTAAGCCGTATTTTTGGCCGACATAGAAGTCATCTTCACCATGTCCAGGAGCAGTATGAACACATCCTGTACCAGCATCAGTGGTAACGTGTTCTCCTAACATCACTAAGGAATCCCGATTATATAATGGATGTGATGCAATGATATATTCTAATTCCGAGCCTTTAACTTTTTGAACCACTTCTGTTTCTTCCCAGCCCGCTTCTTTTGTGACTGATTCTAATAACGCTTCAGCAACCAGGTACTTTTTACCATTAACAGAAACAACCACATAGGTTAAGTCAGGATGGACAGAAATCCCGAGGTTAGCTGGAATTGTCCATGGAGTTGTTGTCCAGATCACAATTTGTGTATCAGTATCTAGGACGCCCTTTCCATCTTTCACTTTAAAGCCGACATAAATAGATGCCGATTTTTTATCTTGATATTCAATTTCTGCCTCAGCTAAGGCAGATTCACTGGATGGAGACCAATAAACCGGCTTAAGACCTTTATAGATGTAGCCTTTTTTCGCCATCTCGCCAAACACTTTAATTTGTTGTGCTTCATATTCAGGTTTTAGAGTAATGTATGGATTTTCCCAATCTCCCCTAACTCCAAGACGCTTAAATTGTGTACGCTGACTATCAATTTGTTCAAGAGCATACTTAGCACAAAGCTGACGGAATTCTGCCACTGTCATTTCTTTCCGTTTAACTCCCTTGTTGGTTAATGCCTGTTCAATCGGTAAACCATGTGTATCCCAGCCAGGGACATACGGTGCATGAAAGCCGCTCATTGATTTATAACGAACAATCATATCTTTTAAAATCTTATTAAGGGCATGCCCCATATGGATATCTCCGTTAGCGTAAGGAGGTCCATCATGCAGGACAAACATTGGCCGTCCCTTTGTCCGTTCCTGTACTTTTTGATAAATATTCATTTCTTCCCATTTTTCCTGAATTTCAGGTTCTCTTTGTGGAAGGTTGCCACGCATCGGAAATTCGGTTTTTGGCATTAAAAGCGTGTCTTTATATTCCATTTTCTCTTTCCTCCTGTAATCATACATATAAAATCAGAATAGCCAATAGACAATAAAAAAAACCTTCTCATCCCAAATAGGGACGAGAAGGTTTTTTTCCCGCGGTACCACCCTGATAAATAATACCTAGGTATTGGTATTATCCTCTTTACCATTCGTAACGTGAATAACACGCCTAAGTCTACTACCCGTGTTGGGGTTCAACCTGGAACTCGAGGGTGATCTTCCAATTTTTCAACTTTATCGGGCTTTCACCGTCCCCGATTCGCTAGAAAAGCTTTAGAAAAATTGTACTGTCCCTTTCATCGTCAATTTTCATTCTATTTACTCTGTTTAAAAATTATATGCTAAAAAATTGTATTTCGTCAAGCTAATGAATCTTCTTCTTCATGAATCTTTAATTCTGTAGCATCTACCTCATACTCTAATAAATGTTCCCAATCATCTGTATTCAGCATGTCGAGTTGTGCTTCAATCAACATCTTAAACCGTGTACGGAATACTTTTGATTGTTTCTTTAAATCTTCGATTTCAAGGGCTATTTTTCGAGCTTTTGAAAGGGATTCATTTATAATCCGATCAGCATTTTTTTCTGCTTCTTTTACTATTAGTTTAGCTTCCTTTTGAGCATTGCGTTTTACTTCTTCGCCTGCTTCCTGGGCGATAACAATTGATTTGTTAAGTGTTTCTTCAATATTAACAAAATGGCCTAGACGATCATTCATCTCATTAAGGCGCTCTTCTAATTCTCTTTTTTCTCTAAGTACTAGTTCATAATCCTTGATTACTTGATCAAGAAATTCATTTACTTCATCTTCATCATATCCACGAAAACCCTTATTAAATTCTTTATTATGAATATCTAACGGCGTTAACGGCATTAATGCCACCTCCATGCAATCTGTGCTTCTGTATGTATAAGCAAATATTCGACAGTTTCTTCATAACTCCTGCTTGATTTGCGATTATTTTTGTTTTCCTACTGTAATTCGCCATTTTTCTTTTTTTGTTTTTCCATCCAATCCGATAATCTTTGCTCGTCCATGTCCTCTTACAGAGAGCATATCTCCCTCTTCACATGAAAAGGAGGGATTTTCGATTAATGTCCAGTTCACCTTGACCAGTCCATGCTGAATTAAGGCAAGGGATTTCTGCCTGGAAAGATGATAAATTCCTGAAATAACCGTATCGAGCCGTAAAGATGATAATGTTAATTCATTCTCATCCCATAATTCTGCAGCAGCAACCGCATTTTCAATACCTGATTCGACCAATTTTACTCCTGCCCTGCCAATTGATTCGACATTGTTCTTTATATAGTGACTTATTTCTTCAGCAGCAAAAAATTGAACACGCCCCTCACTAATCAGAATGTCACCAAACTTACCTCGTTTCAGACCTAAAGACATAAGGGTTCCTAAAACTTGGCGGTGTTCAATCGTAACAAACTTTCGGGGATATTGTATTTCAAATAAACTAATTTGAAAGTCTCTTTCAGAAGGAACTAAATAATCTGGATAAATGAGAGCCCTGTTCCTTTCTAAACCGGAAATCCCCCCAAAAAACTGATAATTCACTTCTCCATGCTCACCAATTAATATTTTTAGGATATGCTGCTCCCTAGGGTCAAGAAAATCAGTTAGTTTAGGGGCGTATTGTTGCTCAACGTTGCTTTTCCATTGTAATACTTGATCAATAAATTCCCGTTCCTCAGGCCGGAAATGCTGATAAAGATTCATCTGATAACACAACCTATTTTTATCATTCTTAAGTAAGCCACCTATAGACACTAGATAAACCGGTACTTGCAAAATTTAAAACAAGGAATGCCACTATTGGTGAAATGTCCATCATTCCGATAGGAGGTATAATTTTTCTAAACGGCTCTAAATAGGGTTCACAAATCCTAGCCAATATTTGACCAATGGAAGATTCCCTTGCATTAGGAAACCATGACATCAATATAAATATAATTAACGCCCATGAATAAATTTCAATTAAATGCTGTAATAGACTAAAAACAATGGCCATTCAGATTACCACCTTGTATTTGGGTTATTGTGCTCAGGTAGAAGTTCAGAAATGTTTCCATCCACTTCCACATTATCAGGAGTACATAAAAAAATACTTGAGCCGATTTTTTGAATGTCTCCCCCAATGGCGTAGACCGCACCGCTTAAAAAATCAACGATCTGTCGTCCTTGCTCACGATCAATACTTTGCAGGTTTACGACAACAGCCCGGCGATTTTTTAAATGATCAGCAATATCAGTTGATTCAGAATAGGTTATCGGCTCCACCAAAATAACCTTTGAAGCTTTAGCTGTATTAGACGAAGTGGCTGGCTTTGGTACGCTTTGAAAATTAACAACATTTTGACTTTTCACAGATTGCTGTTTTGGCTTCACCGGAACAGTCTTCTCTACAACCTCATCATTGGTATCATCATATTCATCATCTAAAAAGAAAAATGTTTTTAATTTTGATTTAATCGTCATTTTCTTACCTCTCCTTAACCTTCTTCACCAACAAGTGCTGTGCCTATTCTAATCATTGTGGCCCCTTCTTCAATGGCAATGGCAAAATCGTTAGACATGCCCATCGAAAGGTTAGTACATGGTGCAAACTCCAACTTCAAATTCTGTACTTGTTCACGAAGTTCTTTTAATTTCCGAAAACAATCCCGTAGAATTTGTTCATCATCTGTTAATGGGGCCATTGTCATAAGGCCATCAATGATTATATGTTCAAAGTTTGAAAGCTTTTTAATAAAAGGGATGGTTTCTTCAGCCGAAATGCCATGTTTAGACTCTTCACCCGAAACATTAACTTGAACAAGGCATTTTAATTTATGGTTTGCACGCTTATTAATTTCTTCCGCAAGTGAAAGACGGTCCAACGAATGAATATATTCAACCTTATCAATGATATTTTTCACTTTGCGTGTTTGCAATGTCCCGATATAATGCCATGCAGGCTTGTCCTGTAATACGTCCCACTTTTCTAAGAGACTGTCATCACGGTTTTCACCGAGATTATTAATACCTGCATCAAGTGCTTCTTGAGCTCGCTCAATACTGACATATTTTGTGACTGCTATCAACGTCACTTCATCACTGCTCCGACCTGCTTTTTGGCACGCTTCAATTATTTGTTGATTAATTCGCTTTAAATTTTCAATTACCTTCATGGTGACCTACTTCTCCTTCCAGCCAATAAAACTCATCATTCTTCCTGTTTTGCCTTTATCACGGCGGTGAGAGAAAAATTCTTCATCATCGCAGCTTGAACATAAACTTGTTTGAAGAATATTTTGCTCCGGAACACCGGATGCAAGAAGAATTTGTCGATTCAATTCCTGTAAATTAAGGGAATATTGCCCTTCTGTAATTAAATTATAGGTTAATGCTCCGCCTTCTTCTAGTGCTTTTTCTACAAAGTTAATAACATGTTTATCGACAATATAACATTTTTCGCATATGGATGGTCCAATGGCGACAAAAATCTCCTCTGGTCTAATATTCTCTTGACGCCAAGCTTCTATCATTTTCTTGGCTATTTGACCAACGCTCCCTTTCCAGCCGGCGTGAGCGACTCCAATCATCCTTTTCTCAGGGGAAATAAAAAAAAGAGGGACACAGTCAGCAAAACAAAGTGTTAATAGGATTCCCTCTTCATCCGTATAAAAACCATCTGTCCCTTTAAAGGAATTTTCGTATGAATCGGATCCAGTTCCACGATCTGCTTTTGTTATTTTCCTGAGAACGGTTTCGTGTGTTTGTTCAGCTCCAACCCAGCTGGATAACGGGAACTGCAGCAATTCAGCTACTTTTTCTCTATTTGAACAAACAGTGGTTACATCATCACCAACATGAAATCCAAGGTTAAGGGTTTTAAAGTATCCCTTGCTCGTCCCTCCATTTTTGGTTGTGAAGCCTGCCTCCAATTTCGGGTTGTGTCTCATCCAGCTATCAATTGATAAAAAGGATTGATTTTTTTTAACAAAGGGTTCCATAAAATTACCTCATTTGTTTTTCTATAGTTTACCATGAAAAGAAAATTTGGTCACCGCAAATGGAAAATATCAAACTTCTGTCTGTTCCCCTATCAGTTCATTGGTGCCTTTATACCTAACTAAAATGACATCTTGGCCAATTTTAATGATATTTTTCCAAGGAATGATAATTTCGTCATCTTTACCAAAAAAACCAAGAACCCTTCCGTTGCCTGATATGATAACAGCCTCAATCTTCCCGGTTGTTAGGTTAATCTCGATATCCCCAATATTTCCAAGCCGTTTTCCATCCGATACATTTACAACGTCTTTTATTTGGAATTCTGAAATTTTCACCACATCACCACTCCCATAACATACTATTATCACTATATGTGGGCACAGGCTATTTTATCTATAAAAAAAAAAGCTGTCCGGCTGGACAGCTTTAACTTTGAATATTTTTATTCATTTGTCTAATGGCTGCTTTTTCAAGACGAGAGACTTGTGCTTGTGAAATACCAATTTCATCTGCCACTTCCATTTGCGTCTTCCCTTGAAAAAACCGCTTTCTAAGTATCAGCTTTTCTCGTTCGTTTAGTCTTCGCATGCCTTCTTTAAGGGCAATTTCTTCAATCCAGTGAATATCTTTATTTTTTTCATCACTTAGCTGGTCCATAACATAAATTGGGTCACCGCCATCATTATAGATGGGTTCAAATAAGGACACCGGGTCTTGGATTGCATCCAAGGCAAAGACGATTTCCTCATGTGGTACCTCTAAGACCTTGGCGATTTCCTCAGCAGTTGGTTCACGTGACGTCTCGCTCATCAAACGCTCCCTAACTTGAAGAGCCTTATACGCAATATCTCTTAACGAACGCGACACACGAATTGGATTATTATCACGCAAGTACCTTCGAATTTCTCCTATGATCATTGGTACGGCATAAGTGGAAAACTTTACGTTTTGACCTAAATCGAAGTTATCAATTGATTTCATGAGTCCAATACAGCCAACCTGAAATAAGTCATCAACAAACTCGCCACGATTGTTAAACCGCTGAATGACACTTAGGACAAGACGTAAATTACCGTTGACAAGCTTTTCACGAGCACTTATATCGCCCTCTTGCATTTGCTTGAAGAGTATTCTCATTTCTTCGTTCTTTAAAACAGGAAGTTTTGATGTGTCTACACCGCAAATCTCAACTTTATTTCGAGTCAATCCTTTTCCCTCCTCACAGGAGCTGCTGTACAAAAAACAGTATCTCCCCGAGAAGGAAAAATATGCACCTGCCCTCGGTGAGGGAAAGGTGCATAAATGTCGAAAAATGCGATGAAATCATGAATTGAATAGGTTTTTAAGGTGAGAAAATTTTTCTTTTATTCTAATCACTACAACGCTCAATGACGAAATTGAGCTGTTTTTACCATAGCTTAACTGAACTAAGCTTTACACCATTTTATTGAATTCTTTCCGCAGCCTTTTAATAATCCGTTTTTCTAGTCTGGAAATATAGGATTGGGAAATCCCAAGCATGTCTGCAACATCCTTTTGGGTTTTTTCTTCTCCATTTGTAAGGCCGAATCTTAGCTCCATAATTTGCTTTTCACGCTCCGTAAGCTGATGCAATGCTTTTGTCAGCAGCTTACGATCCACACTGGCCTCTAAATCTTTTGTAATAATATCATCGTCAGTTCCCAAAACATCTGATAATAACAGTTCATTACCATCCCAATCAATGTTCAGCGGTTCATCAAACGATACTTCTGACCTTATTTTATTATTACGTCTTAAGTACATAAGAATTTCATTTTCAATACATCTTGATGCATATGTAGCTAGTTTTATTTTCTTTTCTGGATTAAATGTATTTACGGCTTTGATTAACCCAATGGTTCCAATACTAATCAGATCCTCAATATTGATGCCTGTATTTTCAAATTTTCTGGCGATGTACACTACAAGGCGAAGATTTCGTTCAATTAGAATCGATCTTGCTGCTTTATCACCTCCGGGAAGCTTTTTTAATAAAACCTCTTCTTCATCCTTACTCAAGGGAGGCGGTAATGCTTCACTCCCGCCAATGTAATAAACTTCATCGGTTTTCAGCCCTAGTTTAATTAGTAATTTATACCAAAGGTAAGTTAAGCGAAATCTCCATTTTTTCATGTATGTTCCTCCTTCTAAAATACGTTTTAATGAGTATAGTATTAGTATTATTAACTTACCTTCACAGCCCCTCCTTGCCGCTTAGGTCCCGTCAGCATTTTAGGATGAACAATACATTGAAACGCATCTTCTGCCGAGAGCTGCTGCATTGTAAACGAGACCAAACCCTTTTCACATAAATATTGGACACCATTATGCTCAATTAAAATTAAATCTGGTTTAATGGCAACAATCAGCTGATGATTCTGCCCAACCACCTTATATGGAATGATTCTCAACCTATGCTGCCATTCATGGCAGCTATCTTGACTTCCCATAATGAACTGTTCAGGATCAGCTGCTGCGAGCTTGCTAACGGACTCAGGGACTGCATCAACTTGGTCTTTAACAGAGACAAACATAACAGGGAGTTTAGACAACGGATCATACAGTTGATTCCCACTGTCGACCAGGCCCTTAAAATGCAATGTTTCATTATCGATAAGAAGTTCAACATCCACAATTTGCTCAAATTGTATTTTGGTCATCTCCATACTTTCTATATTTTTTCTTGCAAAGTGCCAGGCTAATGGAAAACCGATAAGAACGAATAGCCAGCTAATCGGGTCGCCATACCCCTTTACACTTGACGCTAAAACCTTTACGGACATTTTCAAATCAGATTGAATGAAGTAATGAGCCCCCATAATTGCCCCGCCAATTAAAAAAGTAGAAACATATAGCGTCATTAATGCTTTAAAGAAAAAAGTTAACCTCTTAAACCCAAAAGCTATTAATACCATAAACATTGAACAAATTAATTTTGAGATGGGATGGCTTGTATAGGCATTTAGTGGTGTAAACGAAAATAAAATGATCAATGAACCTATAAATCCACCAGTAATTATTCTCCAGATCTGTATACTTCTTTTAAGAAATATTGCCGTTAAGTATAGGAGAAGACTATCGAATAACAAATTAAGAGCCCAAATCACATCAAGATACACCGTCAATCAAGCGTCCTCCTTAATTAGCTATTGGCTACTTAAGTTTCTATTCTTCTGTTTACGAAAAAGTATAACGTACTTTCCTAGCGGAAGTGTGTCACTTTCTGTAATCAAAAAAACAGAAATTTTCACTATACTCAACGGAATTTGTCATATTTATATAGTTGAAAATATTAAAAAGGCGCTGTCCCTAGTGGACAGCGCCTTTTTAATATTATTTAAATTTTTATCTTTCAACTTTTTCTATAGTCTAGCTTCAGCGCCTAGTCACTAGTGTACTTCGTTAAACAGGCGCTTTTAACATCCTTATTATCGTCTACGATTTCTGTTTCGCAGGAATGTTGGAATATCTAATGCATCTTCTTGTGATACATTTGTATTGCGGACTGGTTCTTGTGGGGCTTCTTCACGTTTGTGTTCCCGCTTAACAGGATTAGCAGAAGATTTCACTTGTCCAAATGATGGACGTGTCACTTTTGGCTGAGTTACCTCTTCATTAAAGCCAGTTGCAATTACCGTCACAATAATTTCATCTTTTAAGGTCTCATTGATAACTGAACCAAAAATCATATTGACTTCTTGGTCTGTTGCAGTTGCCACGATATCAGCTGCTTCTTGAACTTCGTAAAGGCTCAAGTTAGATCCGCCCGTAATATTCATTAAAACACCTTGAGCACCATCAATTGATGTCTCAAGTAAAGGTGAATTGATTGCCTTTTTAGCAGCTTCAGTAGCCCGGTTTTCACCTGCGGCAACCCCGATACCCATTAATGCGGAACCTTTATTGGACATAATCGTTTTTACATCAGCAAAGTCCAAGTTAATTAATCCTGGGGTAGCAATTAAATCAGAAATACCCTGAACACCTTGACGTAAGACATTATCAGCTTCGCGGAATGCCTCAAGCATTGGCGTACTTTTATCAACAATTTCAAGCAGTCGGTCGTTTGGAATAACAATGAGTGTATCAACCGCTTCTTTCATTGAACCAATACCGCCCGATGCCTGGTTCGAACGCTTTTTACCTTCAAAGGTAAATGGCCGTGTGACAACACCAACAGTTAAGGCGCCTAAATCGCGTGCGATTTGTGCAATAACCGGAGCAGCACCTGTACCGGTTCCTCCGCCCATTCCTGCCGTCACAAAGACCATATCAGCACCTCTAAGTGCCTCTTCAATTTGCTCTTTACTTTCCTCTGCAGCCTTTTTACCTACTTCAGGATTAGCACCTGCCCCAAGCCCGCGGGTAAGTTTAGCACCAATCTGCATTTTAACTTCAGCTTTTGATAGATTTAAGGCTTGTGCATCTGTATTAACGGCGATAAATTCTACGCCTTGAACTCCATGCTCAATCATTCGGTTTACTGCGTTATTGCCTCCGCCGCCAACTCCGATTACCTTTATTGTTGCAAGAGAATCTAAATTTGTATCAAATTCTAACATGACAAATCCTCCTAATTCGTCGATTTACTTTTCCTTATTCGAAAAAGTAACCAAGGAATTTTTTTACTTTTGATGACATTTTTTCTTCCGGATGTTTTTCTACCTTAGGTTTAGGCTGATGTTGTTTTGGTATTCTTTTTTCGATTGGCTCAGAAACCGAAACGGCTTGGGTCGAACCATTGGTTCCCCCTGGTAATCTAGCATTCTTGTAAGCGTACTTAATTAAGCCAACCGCTGTCGTATATTGAGGTTCTCTTACACCTATATAATCAGGTGAGGCAATACGAACTGGATTTTGGAACATATCTTGGGCAAGTTCCAATAAACCTTGCATTTTTGCTGATCCACCTGTTAAGACAAAACCACCAGGTAAATCCATTACACCCAAGCGTTTCAATTCATTTGCGATCAATTCAAAAATTTCTTCCATTCTAGCTTCAATAATTTCAGACACATAGAGTTGGTTAAATTGCTGATGCTGGTCACTTCCAATGATTGGTACGCTGAAGAACTCATCTTCTGAGGCATTATCATAAAAGGCATGTCCATATTTTATCTTAATATTTTCAGCATCCTCTGTTGAGGTATGCAAAACTTTAGAAAGATCATTTGTAAGAAGATCACCGCCAACGGGAATCACACTGGTTGCTTTTAAGAACCCTTCTTCAAACACAGCAATCGTAGTGGATCCGCCGCCGATATCGATCATGGCTACACCTAGATTTTTCTCATCCTTTGATAAGGCAAAATCTCCTGCTGCCAATGGCTGCAGGATAATATCTAAAATTTCTAAACCTGCACGTTCCACACAGCGTAATGTGTTAATGATAATCGATTTTGAACCAGTAATAAGAGTTCCTTCCATTTCTAAGCGAACACCAATCATCCCGCGCGGATCATTGATTTCATCCTTACCATCGAGAATAAATTGTTTTCGAATGACACCAATATTTTCTCTTTCTGGTGATATAGAACCCACATGTGATGCTTCAATGACACGAATGACGTCCTCATTCGTTATTTCCCGGTTTTGACTTGAAACCGCTACTATACCATGACAATTATGGAGCATAATATCTCTTCCAGATATACCGACCACTACTTCGCGGATTTCCATTCCGATCATTCTTTCTGCCTGTTCAATTGCCCGCTTAATAGAATGAACGGTATCATCCATATCAACGATGGACCCTTTTCGTAAACCTTCTGATTTTACATTGCCAACACCAATTATATTTAACGTGTCTTTTCCAGAGTCATTGACCATTTCACCAATGATTACTTTTACACTGGATGTACCGATGTCAAGACTAACATATATTTCATTGCTGTTCATTCTATGGCACCTCCTTTTAATCTCCTTGGATAGAACAACAATTTCTTTTTTTGTTCAGTACTAGTTTCATAGTCATATCTTATAAAATTATTCGTCACAACTACATATTTCCCTTTAAAAATTTCAACTTTTTTCTATTTTTTCTTTGTTTGTTGACCATTTTGTCAATAATATTCTACGTATGACGGCAATATTTTGAAACAATCTGACACCAAACGCAAAAACCGCTGCTAAATACAAGTCTACACCAAGATGAACACCGAGAAAAGCTAAACTTGCTGCAAGGACAATATTAAAAAAGAATCCTGATACAAACACCTTTTCATCATAAATATTTTGCAAGTATGCCCTAATCCCTCCGAAAAGTGTGTCAAAAGCTGCCAGAATAGCAATCGACAAATAATTGGAATACTCCTCAGGAATTCGAATTTCAGTTAGTAATCCAAGGATGATCCCAATTATCAGTCCTATAAACGGAAGCCACATCAGGAACCTCCTCCCTCTTTAATCGGGTCCATATACTTAACCCGTATGGAGTTATCATAGGCAGGTATCGTAATGTCGGGATTTGATGTCGAAACGGATAGTCTTAAGCTTTCAGTGAAAAATTCATCCCTGGCTTTTGAAACCTTCATCCGATTTGATAATTTTTCTGCAATATTCATATCATCCACGCCTACTTTAATCTCAATTGGCAGCCCTCTTAAGGTATGTCCATCAATTTTTGTTTCTCCATTTATATCCCTGATAACCGTGGTATTAATGATCCTTTGACCATCTATTGCCACGTATTTAGCCTCATACATATTCAATTCATTTATTAACCTTTTTAATAGTTCCGGTGAAACAGAATCATTAACTGAAGTTCCCAGTTGAACATCCTCAATCACCGGCTCAATCAAAAGGGTTATCCCAGGACCGGTTATGTTGGTCAATCCTGCTTCAATTTTCAACTCTTGTAATGTATCCTTTAACGCTTGTTCCTTACTTTGTACTCGTTTAGATTCATAGGCTGATAGTTTTTCTTCGTTAGAACGTATCTCACTTAATAAATTAGTTTGAAATTCTTTTTCTTTTAGCAAAGCCTCACGAAGCTGCCAAATATCTCGTGTATCACGTTCTACTGGTTTTTTCACGGTTTGAAATTGAATGGCTATCATAAATCCAACTAAAGTTGCTATTAAGGTAAGACTTAAATTTAATTTTGGCTTGTCCACTTTTTTCACCTGACCTTCTCCATTCTTTTCATTGTGGACATTAATTAGCTACCCAAAATTGGATCTAGAACCAATTCATCTTCCGTTTCCAGTGTAAAAACGACATTATCATTGACCAATTGGTCCTTAACGCCTCCTGTAAGGTTTAGCGATGAAGACAGGACCTCTGGATTACCTATCGCCGTAATGACAAATGGGGCAGGATATGGCACCCCATCCACAGTAATAACAGGCCCGTTACACACAATATAGGAGTGGCTCGTAAGCCTTTGACCGTTTATGGCTATAGCTGCTGCACCTGAGATATACAGTTCGTTCACTACTTTAAAAACATGCTGTTCATGAACAAGGTAATTGTTCACATTGTCTTCTTTCGGGTCATAGGCTCCATCAGACAGGGTCACCTTTACACCCTTCCCCTTTACCTTAACTTTTCCGAGGAACATTCGATATTTTTCGGCATCCTGCGCCAGATTAAGGAAAACTTGGGTCTCTTTCGAAAGACTTTTTTCATTTTTTAGGACTTTTTCCTGCGTTTGATTTAATTCCTTTTGCAACTTACGATTTGTTTCCTCTTGAGCAATTAATTGGTTTCTTAATCCTAAGGTTTTTTCGTATTGTGTACCTGAAAGATTCCTTTTTTCATTTTGGTGCTTAATTTGTGTAAGGTGAAATGAGAATGCAACCATAAACCCCAGAACTAAGCAGACAAGGGACAGGATGAAATGCTTCCCCCTCACCTTTATCTTATTCACCGTCTTTTTCCTCCACCACTGGTTCAAAAGCCTTAAAATACGAACCTACTTCTAAGTCGATTAATCCCTTTTTATTAGGATCTAACTGGCTAATGATTGAAGGATAATGAACCATCTTTTCTGAAAAACTTCTAAGTGTTGCACTAACTTCAAAGCCATCATTCATAAATAAGGAAATATGATAATGATCAGTTTTTTTCGGAGAATAATGTATTTCAGAAATGGAGTTTGTAATTTCAATCGGAAGTTTTTCTAATTCTTTAACCATTAGGTTAAGAACTGAACCTTCCTTAAATTCGAAAAGAATCGGAGAATTAACTGGGATTATTTCCGTTTTTCTATCCTTTAAAATCTTACCGTTTTCCATAATTGGCAGGTAGCTTTTCCCTCTTTTTAAGTATGCTACTCTCTTATGTTCTTTTACTTGGATTTGAATCGAATTAGGCCACTGTATTTGAACATTTACCTCGTTAATTTCTGATAAATGATCTAGTTTTGAAGCAATATTACTCTTTTTTATCTTCCAAATATTCGTGTCCTCGGTAATACCACTCGCCTTAATTATTTGAGAATCTTCATATACTTCATTCCCAGTTACATGAATATGTTTTACATGACTTAATGGAGATTGAGAATAGGCCACAACAACTATCATTGTAAAAAACAAAATTAGCAGGAGAACAAGGCGTCTATTTGCCTTTTTTCGTCTTTGCTCCTTAAGTTTTGGAATACGATCTTCAAGAGCAACGATTTTATCATTTTCCATCCATAACTCTCCTCCAAAAGAAAAGCGTGAGCGCTCAATGCGCGCTTAAATTATAGTTGACAAAATATGTATGAAACTTAAAAACTATAAGCAGTTGCCCCAAAGCTTGTCTATGTTACATATAAAGAGAAACAACGGCACGAAAATTCATGCCGTCACTGATTTTCTTGCTAGAATCTACGTATTATATTAACTGTAATTATAACACAATAATTGTCATTCGTAAGGAATTTCTTACAGGGAAAGTAAGGTTATCGCCCGATTATCTCCACCTCTGTCTCCATCTTAACTTGATAAAGATTAAAAATGGTGTCCTTTACATACTGTATTAAGGATAGAACATCCGCAGCTGTAGCATTACCGGCGTTAACAATAAAATTCCCGTGCATTTCTGAAATTTTCGCCCCGCCAATGCTGTAACCCTTTAAACCTGCATCCTCGATTAATTTTCCTGCATAATTCGGCAGAGGGTTCCGGAATATACTACCTGCACAAGGGAAATTCCATGGTTGTGTTTCTTTCCGATAATCCTTGTTTTTTTGCATTTGGGCTACTATCGCTGTCCGATCACCTTGAGAAAGCTTAAAAACTGCTTCTATGACAATCCCTGGGCGTTTCTTTTGAAGAATGGATGTTCGATAAGAAAACTCCATTTCTTGATTCGTCAGCCATTCCATCGATCCGTCCTCAAATAGAATATGAGCTTTTGTTAAAATTTTGCTAATATCTGATCCATGTGCACCAGCATTCATGTATACAGCCCCGCCGACCGAACCAGGAATACCGCTGGCGAATTCTAAGCCCGAAAGCCCTTTTTTACTGATGGAAGTAGCTAGACTAACAAGGGAATAACCACCGCCGACAGTGATTTCAGTTTCGCTAATTTCGAGGTGGTCTAAGCCCGAACCAAGCTTAATGACCACCCCTTCAATCCCCTTATCTGAGACTAACAAATTGGATCCTCTGCCAATTGCCCGCCAGTTCATAGCGTTCTTTTCAATTACCTCCATAACCTTTTTTAAATTATCGACTGATGAAGGTTCTATAAAAAGGTCTGCAGGACCGCCAATTTTAATTGTTGTATGATTTAACAAAAGTTCGCTTTGTTTCACTTTTCCAATATTAAGGTTTTGCAATTCTGATACAATTGCGTCCATCAATACCACCTAACTTTCCTAGATGCGTTTTTTTCAGTTTATGCATGAAAATAATTTGGGCTACTTTCGATTTGTTTTGACAAGTTGCTTCATTACGGCATACAGCCGCATTGCCGAATCTGGAACGCCCATTTTTTTTGCCTTTGCCTTCATATCCTTTAAATGCTCGCTATTTAATAGGATTTGATCGATGTGGCTGACTAGACTTTTATTATTTAGATCCTTTTCTAATAGCAATTGGGCGGCACCATGGTCACTTAAAGACCTTGCATTTTTTTCTTGATGGTTATTCGTCACGTACGGACTGGGAACCAAGATACTTGGAATTCCTAACGAGGTTAATTCGGCAAGTGTAGTGGCTCCTGCTCTTGATACGACCAGATCAATCCCTGCCAGTACTTCTGGCATGTTATGAATAAATGGCTTAATCACCACATTTTTTGGATTACCTACTAGCTCTACTTCCTTTTGGACAGCCTCATAATGTACATCACCCGTTATATAGAGCACCTGGTATGGTTTTTCAGCTAATTCGGCGAGTGCCTTTACAACTGCTTCATTAATCGGCCTTGCCCCTCGGCTTCCTCCAAAGATTAGCACGGCTGGTTTTGTGGCACTAAGGCCTGCTGAAAGTCTTCCTTTAATCCCATCCTTACCAAGAACCTCTGAAGCTCGAGGATTCCCCGTAAAAACAACTTTCTCACTTGGAAAATATTCTTTTGCTTCTTCAAAACAAATTGCGATTTTATTCACATATCTGCTTAAGAATTTATTAGTTAAACCGGGGACACTATTTTGTTCGTGAATAATCGTTGGAATTCCAACTCCTTTTGCAGCATAAACAACAGGTCCACATACATAACCACCTGTTCCAATAACAATATCAGGTTGAAACTCTTTTAGGATTTTCCTACTATCCTGAACACCTTTTAGAAATCTAATAATAGTCTTTACATTTTCAAAGGATAGCTTTCTTTTAAAACCGGTAATATGAATAGATTTAAAAGCAATGTTTTCCCTTGGGACAAGCTTGCTTTCTAAACCATTTGTTGTTCCGATATATAAGAATTCCGCTTCTTTGCTTTCTTTTTGAATTTCTCTAATGAGTGCGAGAGCGGGATATATATGTCCGCCGGTCCCTCCGCCACTTACTACTACTTTCATTTTCTCACCTCTAAAAAGTTGCTAAACACATTCTACTATAAAAACAATAAAAAATACGTTTGAAAAAAGAATTTTATTTAATTGTAATAAAGAAAAGCGTAAGAACCCGTATAGCAACATACACTAGTCGCCGGGCGCTGGAGCTGGACTAGTTTCAAAGACCAGCCTCATTCATTAAACATAAAAAGAACCCTGCCAAGTGAACAGGGTATCAATTTAAAATCTTGAATATCGGCTTATATTAAGGAGAACACCAATTGCCATAAGCATTAACGTTAGCGATGATCCCCCATAACTCAAGAATGGCAGTGTTATACCTGTAACCGGCATGAGCCCAGTGACAACACCAATATTAATCATTACTTGAATGGCCACCATCGCAATAATTCCAACTGCGAGGAAACTTCCATATAAATCAGGTGCACCAAGTGCAATTCGGATTCCCCGCCATAACAATAGGGCAAATAAAAGCAATATGAACGAGCCGCCAATAAAGCCTAGCTCTTCTGATAGAATCGCAAAAATAAAGTCGGTCTGAGGTTCAGGCAGGTAAAAAAACTTCTGCCGGCTCTCACCGAGTCCTAAGCCAAATAATCCGCCTGGACCGATGGCATAAAGGGATTGAATAATTTGAAATCCACTCCCCAATGGGTCCGACCATGGGTCAAGGAAAGAAGTAATCCGCTTAATCCGGTATGGTGCAGAGGCAATTAATCCGACAAACCCTGCTACACCTAGAAGTCCTAAAAAAGCAAAATGGCTGATCCTAGCGCCTGCAATAAAAATCATTACAACACAAGTACCCATCATAACCGTTCCGGTCCCTAAGTCAGGTTGCAGCATAATCATGGCAAAGGCAATAAAGGCAAGACCAAGAGAAGGGATAAGACCCTTTTTAAAGGATGTAATAACTTTTTGCCGTTCAGACAAATATTTAGCTAAGAAGGCGATCATGGCTAATTTCATAAATTCGGATGGCTGTATGGAGAAGGCTCCTACCCCAATCCAGCTTCTTGAACCATTTCGAACATTCCCTATTCCTGGAATTAACACGAGTACTAATAACACAAAGCAAACAATGAGGATTGTTTTGGCATATGTCCGCCAAGTCCAGTAATTTACGTTCATAATAAAAAACATAGCAACGATTCCCACCCCGGCAAATAGGGTTTGCCTTTTTGCAAAGAAAAAGGAATCTTGGAATTTATATTCGGCCCAAATTGCACTAGCACTGTATACCATTATGAGCCCTATTGCTAGTAGTGTGAACGTTACAATCATTAAGATAAAGTCGGGAGTTGTTCTTTTTGTCGGCACCACTATCCACCTCGAACCACGTGTTTTAGGGCTCCGCTTGTATTGATAAGCTGTAAGCTGAACTTAGATGAGTCTCTAGCTTCAGCGCCCAGCGGCTAGCGTCCTTCGCTCTTCTTCCTACGATAAGTCCACAACGAATCGCTATCGCTCTTCGTTTGTCTAGCTGCAGCGCCTAGGGGCTCGGGGCCATAAGCCCATCCGTCAGGAAGGCTAAAAAGCAGCCTTCTCACCGGCTCGTCTTATGCCTGTCGCCCCTGTTCAAGGCGCGCCGCTTTTCTGTTTCCTTTATCTCAGTCGAAGCGCTCCAGGACATAGCGCCGCTAAACGGGCGCTTCCGCTTTTCTTTGGACAAGCCCTTACTTAAGCTTATGCACCGCTTCGATAAAAATGTCTCCCCTGACTTCAAAACTTTTATATTGATCCCAGCTTGCGCAAGCAGGTGATAAAAGGATGACGTCGCCAGGTATGGAGTATCGATATGCTTCCGGCACTGCCTTTTCAACATTATCGACACGGCTGATCGTTTTTATTCCGGCAAGCTTCCCGATCCGCTCAAGTTTAGGAGCGGTTTGGCCAAATGTGATTAACACCTTAACATTTTTTAAGTATGGAATCAGCTCATCAAACTCATTACCGCGGTCAAGACCGCCCGCAAGCAAAATCGTTGGGGCCGTAAAGGCCGACAGAGCCTTAACCGTTGCTAAGATATTCGTAGCCTTCGAATCATTATAAACCTTTCTACCTTTAACATCAGCCACATACTGCAAACGGTGCCTGACACCTGTAAAGGTTTTGAGGACCTTTTGGATAGCGCTGTTTTCTACTCCTGATAGTTTGGCGGCCGTCATGGCAGATAAGATGTTTTCGAGGTTATGTACCCCAGGCAGCACTATTTCGCTTATTTCCATTACCGGTTCACGATTAAAGAACAACCAGCCGTCTTTCATATAAGCACCCACTGCCAGTTCCTTTTTAGTGGAGAAAGGGATAATAGCAGCGTTTGAATTCCGGGCAATTTCCATTGTTTCTTCTTGGTCAGCATTGATTACTAAATAGTCAAGCTCGGTCTGATTTTTCGTAATATTAGCTTTGGCTTGAATGTATTCCTTTCTGGTGCCGTGATAATCCAAATGGGCATCATAAAGGTTTGTGATAATAGCAATTTTCGGAGTAAAGGTGTTAATACCCATTAATTGAAACGAAGATAGTTCAATGACAATGGTATTATCCTTTGCTGCCTTCTGGGCAACACCAGAAGCTACTGTACCGATATTACCAGCTATTAAGGGCTCCTTGTTTCCTTCCTTCATCATTTCATAGACAAGAGTAGTCGTTGTGGTTTTTCCATTAGTTCCTGTAATGCCAATAAAGGGTGCTTCAGAAATTTCATAGGCAAGCTCCACCTCTGTTATAACAGGAATTCCCTTTTCAATTGCCCCTTCTATCATTGGATTATGGTAAGGAATACCAGGGTTTTTCACAATCAGTTCGAAACCCTCATCCAAGAGTTCGATTGGGTGCTCACCACATATTACTTTTATCCCTTGCTCTAGTAATCCCTGAGCCTCGGGATTTTCTGATAATGGCTTTTTATCATTCACAGTAACAAACGCTCCAAGCTTATGTAACAAAGAGGCTGCCGTCACACCACTTTTAGCTAAACCAAGTACAAGAATTTTTTTATAACGATAATTTTCGATCTGTTTCACTTACAACCACACCTCAATATAGATACCTAGTATCGCAAATATTAATCCAACACTCCAAAACGTTACAACAACCCGCCATTCCGACCATCCCACTAGTTCATAATGATGATGCAAGGGGCTCATTCGGAAAATCCGTTTACCAGTAGTCTTAAAGGAAGCTACCTGAAGAATTACTGATAAGGTTTCAATTACAAATACACCGCCAATAATGATAAGCAGGATCTCTAGTTTTGTTAAGATCGCAATCGCGGCAATCGCCCCGCCTAACGCCAATGATCCTGTATCGCCCATAAATACTTTAGCAGGATGGGCATTAAATACCAAGAAACCTAAAACTGCTCCCACAACGGCTACAGAAAACACGGCAATTTCAAATTGATTTTGATTCCAAGCGAGCACAGCAAACGCCCCAAAAGCAATCGCCGCGGTGCCTGACACCAAACCATCAAGGCCATCTGTTAGATTGACAGCATTTGAGAAGCCGACAAGCCAGAAAATGATCAATAATACATAACCCCAGCCTAAATCAATGGAAAAATCACCAAACGGAAACTTGATTTCGGTAGACTGACCAGTATGCTTATAGATTAGATAAAAGATGACAGAAATGATAATTTGCCCTAATAGTTTTTGTCTTGATGTAAGTCCTAAGTTACGTTTTAAGACAACCTTGATAAAATCATCCAAAAACCCCAGCAGTCCAAATCCAAATGTGACAAATAAAAGTAAAAAAGCTGTTACTGGTGTATGGTCTGCGTACTTTGCAATCATGACCAGTGTGGTTATGATGATGGAAAATAAAATCATCACTCCCCCCATTGTTGGGGTACCTGATTTTTTTTGGTGCGATTTAGGACCTTCCTCTCGGATGCTTTGTCCAAATTTCAATCTTCGCAAGAAGGGAATAAAAATTGGAGAAAGTAAAACTGAGACCAAAAAGCCCATTATTATTGTAAAAAAAATAACTTGCTCCTCCATTTTATCCCCTCCTTTCATGATTATTCTGTGATGTTAGGTTTACTAATAGCCCAGCAATATCATATGATTGTTTATTTTTATTAAGAAGTGTTTTGTTTGAAATTTTAAAATTCGTTCTTTCCATATGCTTGTTCGTTTCTCCATCTAATTTTTCAATATAAAATTTAATGATATCTATCATGGCTTCCGCAAGGTCGTTTGTTAAAAAAACAGGAAACTGGGTTGGAATGTAGTGCGGAAGTGTTTCATCTCTATCCCAAATGGCAGCAACAGCCCCGTTAGAAATCGCCTCTAAGAGCTTCCCTGACTCCTTGTTCACAGGCACAAATAATCCCTTAGGCTGTTCCACAGCAGCTCGGTCGGAAACTGTGCTGAACAGAATTTCATCTTGGATTCCTCGTTTATCGGTAAACAAACTTTCCAAGTCTTTTAAAGCTAATAACATAGCTATCTCCCCTTAATTGCTTCCCTTGCCACAAGTCTGTCATCAAAATCAAGAACTTCCTTGCCAATGATTTGATAGGTTTCATGCCCTTTGCCGGCGATTAGAATGACATCTCCAGGTGACGCTTGGCTCACAGCTGTAAATATGGCCTTTCTCCGATCAGGAATGACTTGATAGTTCTCCCCTTGCACCCCTTCTTCCATATCTTTCAAAATGCCTACAGGGTCCTCGCTTCTAGGATTATCCGATGTCAAAATTGGATCCGTTGCAAACTTGCAGGCAATCTGCGCCATTATTGGCCGTTTTGTACGGTCCCGATCCCCGCCGCAGCCTACAATAACAAAAACCCTTTTCTCGGCAAAATGCTGGATCGTTTTTAAAACATTTTCTAAACTATCCGGAGTGTGCGCATAATCCACAATCACTGTAAAGTCTTGCCCTGCATTTACTAGTTCAAATCTTCCCGCAACCCCTTCAACACTTTCAATGGATTGAATAATTTGCTCTATTTCAAGTCCAGATACTAAGGCCGTTGTAATGCTGGCTAAAACATTGTAGACACTAAATTTGCCAATTAACTGCATGCGAATTGGATATGAAACACCCTTCATTTCAAGATCAAAGACTGTCCCTTTTGGAGTCATCTGAATATTTTTGGCCTTAATATCTGCCTCTTGCTCAATTCCGTATGTAACAACATGAGCAGCTGTTGATCGGCTATACATTTCTGCAGCCGGATCATCCGCATTTAAGACAGCGAATTTCGGCTTATTTAAGTCAAAGGTATTGCCAAGCTGCGCAAATAATAAGCTTTTTGCCCGTTTATATTCCTCCATTGTCTGATGATAGTCAAGATGGTCTTGTGTAAGGTTAGTAAAAACGGCCACATTATAATCACAGCCATGCACCCTCCCTAAATCAAGGGCATGGGATGAAACCTCCATAACTGCTGTATTAACACCAGCATCAACCATTTGTTTAAACGTTTTTTGAAGTGTCAGACTTTCTGGGGTGGTATTTTTTGTTTCAATTGTTTTATCAGCGATTTTTGTGTACATTGTGCCAATTAGCCCCGTCTTCTCCCCAGCATCGGCAAATATTTTTTCAATTAAGTGACTCGTGGTGGTTTTTCCGTTTGTGCCTGTTATCCCGATTAAGTGAAGGCTTTTGGTTGGCTGCCCATAAAAAGCATCAGCAAGTACGGCCATCGCCCTCGTGGTATTGTTAACAAGGACAACCGGAACTTCTAAATCTAAAGGTCTTTCAGCAAGAATGGCTACTGCTCCATTTTTAACAGCAGATTCTGCGAAATCATGTCCATCCACGGTGTAACCTTTAATACAAATAAATAAGCTCCCTTTTTGCACCTTCCTATTATCGTTCTCAATCGATGTAATTTCTGGATTTTCCCCTTTATAGGGAACAATTGCATGCAGACTCTCAAGCAGCATTTGTAACTTCATTTTATCTCATATCCTCTCAATACCGAACATTACTAATTCCCAGTTTATCCCTAAAGTAATTTCTTACGAAAGTTCCATCTTATTTTACATTAAAACATTTTATTTTACCATTTAGTAATAAATCCGTAATAAATTTTTTAGGCGGCGGAAAACATTCCGGCCGCCTCCTGTATAAACGCTATTGATTTAATTAGTCACCCTTACCAAAGTAAAGTCTTACTTTTGAGCCTTCTTTTACCTTCGTCCCTGGTTCCGGAGATTGTCTTACCACAACATCCCCTTCTCCACTTCCATCAATCGATAGATTAATAAGCTGTTCCTGAAGTTCACTTTTTGACATGCCTACAAAATCCGGTAATTTAACTAACGGCACATCCGGCCATTTGATTTCTTTTTCTATTTGGTCTTTACGCGGTTGTACTCCCATTGCACTTAAACTGTCCTTCATTATGGCACCAACAATTGGGGCACTGACTGTACCCCCAAAGGCGGTAACCCCTTTAGGATTATCAACGGCTACATAGATAACAATTTGCGGGTCATCTGCAGGCGCAAACCCCATAAAGGAAACGATGAAGTTATTTTCAAGGTATCTTCCATTCTGGGCCTTTTGGGCCGTTCCTGTCTTACCTCCGACGCGATATCCTTCTATGAAGGCCCTGCCCCCTGAACCCTTAGCCACAACGCTTTCTAAAGCATTTCGTATTTCTTTTGATGTTTCTTCCGTAATAACCCGTCTTTTTTCTACAGGCGTATTTCTCATCACCACTTCTTTTGTAATCGGATCAACGAGCTCTTTTGCGATATATGGCTTGTAGAGGATCCCGCCATTGATAGCCGCAGATACAGCTGTAATCTGTTGGATTGGTGTCACAGATACCCCCTGTCCAAAAGCAGTTGTCGCTTGTTCAACCGGACCTACTCGGTTCAAATTAAATAATATTCCTGTTCCTTCGCCTTGCAAATCAATACCTGTCTTTTGACCAAATCCAAAATCCTTAATATACTTAAACAGCTTATCCTTTCCTAACCGTTCCCCTAACTCTACAAACCCCGGGTTACAGGAGTTTTCTACAACCTCGAGGAAGGTTTGGTCCCCATGGCCGCCCCTTTTCCAACACTTTAATCTTGCACCGGCCACTTGAACTGAACCTGAATCATGAAAATGCTCCTTCTCCAAGTTAACCTTTCCTTCATTCAAGGCAGCAGCAAGGGTAATAATTTTAAAAGTCGAACCTGGTTCATAGGTCGACCAGACTGGCAGGTTTCGATTATATACCTCTTGAGAAACATTTCGGAAATTGGCAGGGTCAAATGTAGGCCTGCTTGACATGGCCAATATTTCGCCGTTATTCGGATTCATCGCGATAGCTACGATACCATCTGGATTATATTTTGCCTGCGCAATATCCAGCTCTCGTTCAACAATTGTTTGGATTTTTGAATCAATCGTTAATTTTAGATCAAGCCCTTTAGTGGGCTGCTCATAATCATCTGCCATGTCATTCATTCTTTCCCCTTTGGCATTGGCATAGAATTTCACAGCCCCTCTTTCACCACTTAATTCTTTATCATAGTACTGTTCAAGGCCCATTAAACCTTGATTATCTACCCCAGTAAACCCAAGTACATGCGACAGATAACTTCCATTTGGATAATACCGTTTGGAATCTTCACCTACATAGACTCCTTCGAGACCTAGAGCCCTAATTTCTTTCGCTTTTTCATGGGAAATTTTCCGGCCTTCTTTTAACCGGACTGACGAAGCTCTTTTAGTAATTTCTCGGTAGGCGGTTTCTTTAGACATATTTAATACCGAAGCGAGCTTCTCTGCTGTGGTTGCCGGGTCTTTAATCTGCCGTGGGATAACGTAGACAGTTGGTGCACTAATATTGGTTGCTAACGCTACCCCATTGCGATCGACAATTTTGCCCCGCTCCGGCTCAAAAGGGATGTTCCGGCTCCACGAACCTTTCGCTTTATCGGTCAGCTTATCTCCAAGAACAAACTGGACGTATCCAAGACGAACATCAATAATTAAGAAGGTAAGGAATCCAACGAATAGTGCAATCATTAGCCGTTTTCGAACAGTAACATTAGAAACACGCATATAATGAATGATCCTCCTTTATTCCACATTCACTTTGATTATCGTTCATTTATATGCTTGTACTTTTTTAAATAGAACGGGACAACCATTTAGGTAAATTAAAAACCCGCAAAACAAGCGGGTTTTGATTAGTCTTGTACAGTTGGCTCACCATCAGATTTTTCATTGTCACTTTGATTCTCGTTATTGGTCGTTTGTTCTTCCGGAGTTTTTAAATCAATATTGAGGTAACCCCCACCTTTTAATGGTTCATCCGGCTTAATATTTTGATAGGCAACAAAACCCTGGCCCTTAGAATTCAATTTTAAATTGGCCAAATTAGCCACTTTCATGACATCACGGAGCGACCATCCAGCCATATCAGGTGCCGTCATTTTACCAGAAGTTTTAATGATTACCTTTTCCCCTTCTAATATGGTGGTGCCAGCCTTAGGCAGTTGTCCAGTTATCTTTTTACCGTCACCTATTACGACAGGTTCAAATCCATCTTCTTTTAAACTTTTAACTGTATCCTCCACAGACTCTCCCACCAATTTAGGGAGTTTATTAGTTTCAGCCACTTCTAACTTAGAGGGTTGGATATTTAAATAATTGAGACTATTTTTCATAACCGGATTAAAAATTGCAGATACCGGAATCGCACCTTGACCAGCTTCAGCTCCTTGAAGTCTAGGCTGTTGTACAGCTACATAAACGATTAGTTTCGGGTCATTTTTTGGTGCCATCCCTAAGAAGGAAAAGACATAATTGTTCGCACCGGATAAATATTTACCATTAGGCCCTGGGATATTAGCTGTACCTGTTTTACCGGCAACACTATAACCGTCAATTTTGTAACGTGCCCCCGTGCCATTAGGCGATGTGACAACAGTCTCTAAAATATCTCGAACTTCCTTAGCGGTATCAGCCGATATCGGTGTTGAAACGACTTTCGGTGAGGTTTTTTCAACCGTCTTTCCTGTATCGTGATCAACAATTTTCTTCACAACATGAGGCTGTAACATTTTCCCATCATTAGCAATGGCGGTTGCTGCTTGAATCTGTTGAATGGCGGTAATCGCAGTACCTTGTCCATATGCAGTGGTGATTTTTTCAATTGGGTAGTGATATTGAATTTTCCCTGATGTCTCATTAGGAAGTTCAATACCTGTAGGTTTATCAAAACCAAATTTGGTCAAATACTCCCTAAATTTCTCAAAGCCTAACTTTTCTTTGGCTATTTTAGCAAACGCTACATTGGACGAGCGTTGAACTCCTTCTAGGTAGGTAATGGATCCCCAGCCCGAATAATTGTGATCGTGAATAGTTTGACTTTTTTCTGTTACTTTATAAGAGCCAGATTGATACTTTTCATTTGGATTAAATACACCTTCCTGAACAGCCGCTGCCAGAGTAAAGATTTTCATGGTGGACCCTGGCTCATAGGATGTTTCAATCGCTTCATTATGCCAGCTATCAGTAATTCCTTCTTTTGTTTCCGGCTGGAACGAAGGACGCTGGCCCATTGCCAAAATATCCCCAGTTTTAGGATCAGCAACAATGGCAATAATTTTTTTCGGTTTATAATCCTTTACCACTTGGTCCATCGCATCTTCTAGAAAGGTTTGAATCTTTTGATCAAGTGTTAAATAAACATCATTACCATTTTGTGCTGCAGATATTTTTTCTTTACCATCTGGCAGGATATACCCCCATAAATCACTTTCATAGCTAATACTGCCATTTTTCCCTGTTAGTTGATCATTTAAGGTTTTTTCGATTCCCATTTTCCCGACAGATTTGTAGGTTCCGTCCTTTTGCTCAGTTCGGTCCACATAGCCAACTACATGTGAAGCGAAAATTCCATTTGGATAGAAGCGTTTAGAATCACGAGAAAAGGTAATTCCAGGAAGTTTTAAACTTTCGATTTTTTTCTTTGTATCAAAATCAATATTTCTTCCTTCCTTACCAAACTCCACTTGGAATCGTTTGTTCTTTTTCCCATTTGATAAGATTGTATAAATCTCTGATTCATCTAATTTGATATATTTAGATAATTCACTAGCCGTTTTGTTTAGGTCCTGTACATGTTGAGGTTTTTTAGGATTCGTTGTCATCTTCTTATCTAAGATTGCAATAAGGGTGTAGGCGGCTGTATCCTCAGCCACTGCTACACCATTTCGATCGTAAATAATTCCTCTGTTAGCCTGTAAGGTTCCCTCGCGATTGTATTTTTGCTGGGCCTTGGCGGCAAGGGGCTGCCCATTTACTTCCCCAGAAATTTCAATCGAAAAATACCTGCAAATCAATACAAAAAAGAGCAGGCCGAATATCCCAAACAATATCGCTGCTCCCACATTCATATATGGCTGTTTCTTATTCATTTCTTCTGCACGACCTTGACGTTATTTTCATCTTTTATTAAACCCAATTTTTTAGCCTTTGCAAATATACGGTCATAAGAGCTTAGCTCACTAACTTGCACCTTAAGATCCTCATTAACCTTTTCCTGTTCGTTTATTTTATCCTGAACAATTTGGAGGTCTTTGTTCGCTTCATATAGCTTTGATTGATTTGAAATAAGATGGATTGATCCAAAGCAAACCATTCCGGCAAACACCACTCCAATTATTTTTTCCCCCGGAGTCAGCCAGGACTTTTTAATTTTTACTTCACGCTTAATTTGAACCTTTTGCTCGGTTTGTTGCTGCTCTAATACTTTCCTGGCAAGATTACTCAAATACTTCCCCTCCAGATTCTATAATTTAATAGTAGTTCCTCTTATTTGATTAATGTAAAGCCAAGAGTGCACACAAAAACGTGCACTCTAGAACTTTTATAATTTTTCGGCAATCCGAAGCTTTGCAGACCGCGCCCGGTTGTTTTGCTCCAGTTCTGCTTCAGATGGAAGAATGGGTTTACGCGAAACTAGCTTTAAAATGGGTTTATACGCATCTGGAATGATGGGTAAACCCTTTGGTAATGGGGGTGTCTCACTTGCCTTTTTAAAGGCTGCCTTACAAATTCGATCCTCCAGGGAATGGAAGGTAATCACACTTATTCTGCCCTCAGGATTGAGTATGTCTATGGCTTGGTTTAGAGACTGTTCAAATACGGCCAGTTCATCGTTAACAGCGATTCTGACTGCTTGAAATACTCGCTTAGCAGGGTGTCCACCCTTTCTTCTTGCCGGTGCTGGGATGGCTTCCTTAATTAACTCGACCAGTTCCCCGGTGGTCTCAATCGGCTTAACTGCTCTCGCGCTCTCAATTTTTCGAGCAATTTGCTTTGAAAATTTCTCTTCACCATAACGAAAAAAGATTCGGACGAGATCTTCATATGCCCAGTGATTAATGACGTCGAATGCGGATATATCAGCATCGTTATCCATTCTCATGTCTAACGGGGCATCATGATGGTAACTAAACCCACGCTCAGGTGTATCCAGCTGCGGCGATGATACTCCCAAATCATATAAAATTCCATCTACCTTATAGACTCCGAGTTTTTCAAGCTCTTCCTTCAAATATAAAAAATTACTTTTGATAATGACTAATTGCTCACCATATTCGGCTAATTTCACTTTCGCATTAGCAATGGCGGTTTCATCCTGGTCAAATGCATAAAGTTTTCCACCCGCACCAAGTCTTGAAAGAATAAGAGCGCTATGACCTGCCCCTCCCAATGTACAGTCAACATAGATGCCATCTGACTTAATGTCCAATCCGTCAACAGCTTCATTTAATAACACAGTTGTATGTTCAAACATTTACGTACCTTCCTTTTCCAATCGAACGATATTAACGAGAAATATATTAATATAACTTTTCCCATTATATATCAAAGCCAATCATATTTTCTGCTATTTCAGCAAAAGATTCCTCAGATTGTGAAAAATAATCCTCCCAAATCTGCTTGCTCCAAATTTCAATTCGATTGGAAACACCTAAAATAACACATTCTTTCTCTAATTTAGCATACTGCAATAGTGGTGTTGGGATATTAATTCTTCCTTGTTTATCCAGTTCGCTTTCTGTTGCTCCGGAAAAGAAGAACCTAGTAAAAGCACGGGCATCTTTTTTAGTCAGCGGCAGACCTTTTAATTTTTCTTCTATCAGGCCCCACTCAGATACTGGGTAACCAAACAAACATTGATCCAATCCTCTCGTGATAATAAACATGTCGCCAAGTTCTTCACGGAATTTGGAGGGCACAATTAAACGGCCTTTACTATCAATGCTGTGATGGTACTCACCCATGAACATACCCGATACCCCCACTTTCTATAAAAAATGTACCACATTCCCCCACTTTCCTCCACCTATTTTTTAACTATTCGCCCCACTTTCTAAAAAATCCTTTTTTAGCAGTGATTTTTTAGAAAAAAAAAGAAAAACTCCACGGCTAAAGGTGGAGTTTTATCTATAGTTTTATTACTTTATGCCTGCCATCAAATTCATAGCTTCCAGTCATAATATCATCTATAAAGTTTTGACCATATTGGTTTAAATAATAAAAGATATTCCAAATTCGCTCTTGCGGGGAACCCTCTGGACGTAAGGCAAGGTCAACACGTGCATATTTTTTTAAAACGATATCGTGTTGTAACTTAACGGTTTCTTCAAGTTTCGATTTCATGAAACCAATTTCTTTTAATAGATAATTTTCATTTTTCTTAAGCATTGGTAAAAGCCCGCGATCTAGCTGCTCTGTTTTTACTTTAATTAAATTGTACTGTTCCTGGAGAAGACTAATGGTATTTGTGAATAACTGTTCAAGTTCCTGGTCTTTTATAGCTTCTAAAAATCTTCCTCTATCTTGCTTTGTACCCTTACTTAACACTTCAGCTAAATCTAAGTTCAATTCAGAAAGATCAGTTTCAACCGAACGATCTAAGAAGGTTATATTTAATCGTGGTACAATTGGCGGCATTTTTATATCAAACTGCTCAAAGACAAGTTTTAGCTCCGCCCAATAAGCAATTTCCCCCGGTCCTGCAATAAAGGCTATCGTTGGGAAAAGCCATTCTTGCATTAAGGGACGAGTTACCACATTATTGCTTAAAACAGCTGGATTTTCATTGGCTATTGAAATTAATTCCTCTTTTGAAAAAGAAATCGCTCCACTTTTACCCACAAAGCAATCGTTTTCACGTTCAAACTCCAATAATAGTCTCTCATTTAATCGCTGATCATAATAGAAGAGATTGGCCGCATTCTCTGATGCATCAATTATCTTTGGAAAACCCTTCTTTTCTATTTGCTTTTGCTGCTCTAATAAAGAATAGGTAATCCTGTCGTGATGTTTAATCTGCTGTTTGAAAAATTCCTTTTGTAACTGACGGAATTCTTTGTTACCAGAGTCAACGATGAGAAGCCCATAATCCTTAAATAGTTCCATAATAAGGTTAGCAAAAAAATCAACAAAGGTGGTCGACTTTGCTATTTGCTCCTCAGCTAACGCTAACAGTCCGTTGGTATATTCGGTTTCACCAAAATTCTTTATTAAGTTCTGAACCCAAGAGTGACAAATACCTTTATCCAATACAATATCAGATACCATCTTCTTTTGATGCACCTTTTCAGGATATACCCATTTATCTACACTCTGCTCATTCTGGACAAAAACATGATTGACTTCTTGAAAATCATGATCTTCTCCCGCAATCCAAAAAACAGGGATAACCGGAACACCAAGTTGCCTTTCTTTTTGTTCTGCGAGCTTTATAATAGAAATGACCTTATGTATGGAATAAAGTGGTCCTGTAAGGATCCCTGCTTGTTGACCGCCAATTACGACAAGACTATCAGCTAGTTTAAGTTTATCAATTGATCTCTTTACAGCTTCTGAAGTAGGAAAACTCTCCATAAAGCTTTCAATATGCCGAGCAACCTCGATGCGGGGAAACGCTCTATTGTTTAACTCAGCTATTCTTTTCATATCTTCTTGAGAGTCATTATACCGATAATGAAAAAAAGGCTGTACCTCAACAGATTGTTCCAGATAATTCGATGCAAACCGATTAGTTGCCGGCAAAGAGAGATTCAAAATCTCCATTCGTGTACTTCCTTTCTGTTACCGTGATTCATTCTTAGAAGAGTATACCATTATCCACCCCATATAAAGAAAACTTTTGCTCTAAATTAGGATGAAAAACTAAAGATGATGGCTCGAGACACTATACCATAAAAGGTAAGGACAAAATAGGTGAAAAAGAATAAGATAAAATTAAAACGCCAAAACCCTTTCCATATACGTTTAACAATAATTTCCTCCTTAACCTTCCAGTGAACGAAAATAAACACCATTGCAATCACGATCATTACTAGTATTATTAACCAAAAAAACGATTTATCCCAAAGAGTGACAATTAAAAAATGAACAGAAATAATATAAAAAATAGTTGTATAATCAAGAGCCATATGGAGCGCTTTTTTGGTGGTTTTTAAGGTTATCTTTATTACAGTAAAAACAAGAATTGTCCCTATTACCGGAATCGCAAAGAAAACAGTTAGAACAGACGAAAAAATAGTGCTCATTATATGACCACTCCTTGGCTCTCTATTCCTTTAATAAGATAATAAAGTGTTTCTAGTTGAGGAAATTTCTTTCCTTGTTTGTTGGCTTCTTCTAGTAAATAACCTAAAATGGCATCTACCTCTGTCAGCCGTTTAGCCTCAATATCTTTTAACATGGACGAACGATTATCCCGTGTTTTTTTACAAATCTGTATCACATGCTCCCAGTATTTTTCCGGGTGCTCAAGGTTTAAAATGGAAGTAATTTCACTAAAGAGATTTTCTAAGATTTTATAAAAAAATGGATTATCAATTAGTGCCCCATTATTCACTTGAAGTATCGCTGTTAAAGGATTGATCATAGCGTTTGCAATTAACTTTTTTTCCAACATGGCAAAATACTCTTCTTGATAGGTGATTGGAAACACATTGGAAACGGCTGAGGCAAACATTTTTAGGAAACCTGGGTCACCTTTATAGACCGCAACGTTAGTGGTCCCTATACCATTGTGTCTCACCGTGTATGGATTCTCTTTAAGTGCTCCATGCTCTACAGAACCGACAAACAAATTGTTCGCCTTAATATCGTCTAACAGTTTTAAATGTCCCATCCCATTTTGTAAAAATAGTATGTTTTCTGGCTTGGATGGTAACTGAGATATCCTCTCTATAATTGAAAATAGCTGGTATTGCTTTACAGCGATAATAGTTAAAGCCTCTGATCCCTGCCAGTCCACAATTGGTAACGCTTTAACCTTCGCAATAGTCTCTTCTCTCCCGCTCTGCAATAAGACATTATGTTGATTAATTTCAGCTGCTTGTTCCTTTGACCTTGTATAAACAGTTACGTCAAAAACACGGCTAAGGTAAGCAGCAAATAACAACCCAATCGATCCCGCACCAATAATACCAACCCTCATGGAAGTGTACCCCTCTTTTTTAATACTCTGTAAATTCGGCTGTTGATTGCAGCGAAAGAAACCCGCTTTCCGCGGGCGTGCCCGGGAGCCTCCTCGGCCCCGTACTCCCGCAGGAGTCGAGCACCTTCCGCTCCAATCAACAGAGTATAAAAAACAACAATATCGTTTTACAGAGCTTTTTTTTAAAAAATAGTATCTTAATATGCCTGCTAATATTCTATCAGATGATGCCATTTGTTAGTAGATATAAAAAACCTTTTCGAGCATAAGTCGAAAAGGTTCAATCATTATACTGGATAGACCGGATGCTTTCTGACACTAAAGGTAACCTCTTTAGTTTCGTAGTAAGCAAATCGTTGTATTAGAATATCTCTTAGTTCGGAAGGAGCTACGATTTCATCCACTATTAATTCTGAAGCTAACTTATATATGTCGATATGCTCCTTATACTCTTTATGCTTTTCTTGTACAAAAGCGATTTTTTCTTTTGGATCGGCGATTTCATTGATTTTATTAGAGTAGACGGCATTCACTGCTGCTTCTGGACCCATAACCGCGATTTGGGCAGTCGGCAGGGCAATACAGCAGTCAGGTTCAAATGCGGGACCTGCCATTGCATAAAGTCCTGCACCATAAGCCTTTCTAACAATAACGGAAATCTTTGGTACAGTGGCCGAACTCATTGCGGCAATTAATTTGGCGCCATGACGGATAATCCCCGCCCGTTCCACTTTTGTGCCAATCATAAAGCCCGGGACATCTGCTAAAAATAATAAAGGGATATGGAAAGCATCACAAAGCTGAATGAATTTTGCAGCTTTATCTGCTGAATCAACAAATAACACGCCGCCTTTAACCTTTGGCTGATTAGCGATAATTCCAACCGCTCTCCCATCGATTCGAGCTAAGCCGGTAATAATCTCAGGTGCGAAAAGCTTCTTGATTTCATAATAACTCCCATTGTCAACTAATCGTTCTATACATTCTACCATGTCAAATGGAGCATTTTGGTTTTCCGGAATAATCGCTTCTAGGTCCCGGCCTTCTTTTGCTTGGACACCAGCAGTCTGTTTAGGCACTTCTTTGAAGCTTGAGGGAAAAAAGCTGATATATTTTTTGGCTGATTCAATTGCTTCTTCCTCACTGTAGGCCAGCACATCCCCACAACCCGAGATGGTACAATGCATCCGGGCCCCGCCCATTTCCTCTAGCGTTACTTTTTCGCCGATGACCTTTTCTGCCATTCTTGGAGAGCCTAAATACATTGATGCATTTTGGTCGACCATAATGACAATGTCACAAAATGCCGGGATGTAAGCTCCTCCAGCTGCAGAAGGTCCAAATAAAATACATACCTGTGGAATCATACCAGATAGCTTTACTTGATTATAAAATATTTTTCCTGCGCCGCGTCGATTTGGAAACATCTCTACTTGGTCTGTAATTCTGGCCCCGGCTGAATCAACTAAATAAAATAAAGGCACTTTCAATTTTTCCGCTGTTTCTTGAATTCGAATTATTTTCTCAACTGTGCGCGCTCCCCAAGAACCTGCTTTTACCGTTGAGTCATTCGCCATCACACACACTGTTTGGCCATTAATTTTACCAATAGCTGTTACAACACCATCAGCAGGAAGGTCACCGGCTTTAAAATTAGCAAATTTTCCGTCCTCTTCATACTTACCAGCATCAAATAATAACGATAATCGCTCACGCACAAATAGCTTATTTTGCTCCTTAGCCTTCTCATGATACTTAGGCTGGCCGCCGGCTTCGATTTTTCTACGATTGTCGTTTAATTGTTCAACTAACGTATTTATGGTTGCCATTGTAATCCCCCTTTTTCTAAAAATGCTATTCTAGGACCAGCAATACATCTCCTTCATTTACAAAATCCCCAATTTTCACTCTTACTTCCCGGACAACTCCCTCTGTTCCGCTCTCGATAGGGATTTCCATTTTCATTGATTCTAACATGACTACTTCCTGATCTGGATTTACTTGGGCCCCAGCTGAAACAAAAACATTTAGGATAGTACCTGCCATTGATGCTGTAATTTCTTTCATATGAATTCTCCCCTTATTTCAGATCATTTTTATTTAAAAAATTGGTTGAATAGTCTCCCGTTTGGAATGAGTCAGTTTCTAAAATATTTAAAAATAGTGGCACATTTGTTTTTATGCCCTCGATGTTTACATCTTTAAAGAAGCGTTTGGCTGATGTTATCACCGTTTGTCGTGATGAACCGTAAAAAATGCATTTGGCAATCAACGGGTCATAAAAAGGAGTTACAGTCCCGCCTTCAACATAGCCGTAATCAATCCTGGCCCCTTCTTCCATATTCCATTTAAGAGTGGTAATTTTTCCTGGTGAAGGTAAAAAGCGGACAGGATCTTCCGCATACAGTCGAAATTCAATAGCATTACCTTTTGAACTAATTTCAGACTGCTGTAAAGGCAGCTTTTCTCCGCGGGCAACGAGTATTTGCCACTTTACTAAATCAAGCCCTGTAATCATTTCGGTTACCGGGTGCTCTACCTGCAGGCGTGTGTTCATTTCAAGAAAATAAAAGTTCTCTTGTTGATCAACAATAAATTCAATCGTTCCCGCGTTTGTATACTGGACAGCATGTGCCGCTTTAATCGCTGTTTCAAACATTTTCTGCCGTGTCTTATCAGATAAAAATGGTGACGGTGATTCTTCAACAACCTTTTGGTGTCTTCTTTGTATTGAACAATCCCTTTCATACAAGTGGACAATATTGCCGAAGTGGTCTCCAAAAACTTGAACTTCAATATGTCTGCTATCTGGAATATATTTTTCGATAAATACTTCATCAGAACCAAAGTAAGTCAACGCCCTCTTCTTTGTGGATTCATATGACTTAACGAGCGCTTGCTCATTCTCACAAAGAATCATGCCTATTCCACCCCCGCCCCCACTTGCCTTAAGCATAATTGGGTAACCAATGGTTTCCGCTAACCTGCATCCCTCCTCAATGGTCTTTAATCCATTGCTGCTTCCCGGTACAACTGGGACGCCTGCCTTCTCCATTGTTTGGCGTGAAGCAATTTTATCCCCCATCAATTCAATTGTTTTAGGCTCGGGTCCGATAAAGATGATTCCGGCATTTCTGGTCTGCTCAGCAAAAGCAGCATTTTCCGATAAAAATCCATATCCAGGGTGAATCGCATCCACCTTTTCGTCCTTTGCGATTTCCAATATCTTGTCAATTCGCAAATAAGATTTGCTGACATGCGGTTCCCCCACACATACCGCCTTAGTTGCTGCTTTTACAAAAGGCATTTCCTTATCTGCCTCGGAATAAATGGCAATGGTTTCAATCCCCATCATTTGACAGGTATTAATAATCCTAAGGGCAATTTCTCCTCGATTAGCAATTAGAATTTTTTGCACGTTTCTTCCCCTTTCATACCCCTTTTAATGCCTTCTTTATGTTTTTCTACATCATTAAAGAAATTTCCTGCAAACTTTGTAACCGCTTTCGAAACTTATGTGGAGAATTTTTTGGCTATTTGTTATATAATGATAGTAATTGATTTTGAATAATGCAAATATTATTTCTCTTCATGTTATTCAAGAGCATATAAATATATACAGGAACAAGAAATCAACATTTAGGAGGCAAACTATGGTGTACAAAGTGGAGAAACTAAAAATAAATTTTAAAACACTTGAAGAGTTTAAAAAGTTTAAAGAATATGGTCTTCAGGAATTATCAATGCTTGAAGATTTGGAAGCCAATATGATAGATAATAATAGTGAATCACCTTTTTACGGAGTCTATTTCGGGGACAAACTAGTAGCAAGAATGAGTTTATACCAGATTGATGCTAAATTTGACCGTTATTTCTTTCCACCACAAAATTATCTAGAGTTGTGGAAGCTTGAAGTTTTACCTGACTATCAAGGTAAAGGATTTGGTAAAGCACTAGTTGATTTTGCTAAAAGCTTCGGTGTACCTATTAAGACCAATCCAAGAGTACAATCTAGCGGTTTTTTTGAAAAATTAGGGTTTGCCAATGTAGAGTATGAAATGGAACGTGACCGCGGAGAAAATCCTCTCGTTTGGTATCCCGAGGGTGTAGAAGCGCAGAATCAACAGAAATAAATAACGTAATAAAATATTAAAAAGCGGACGATAAAGTCCGCTTTTTTTATTTTTCCACTCTTTCAAGGTTGCCGTTTTTGTCCATCTGGAACTTTACTTTTTGCTGGCGATCCTCATCCTGCAGGACAACCATTTTCCGCGCTCTTTCCATGATCTCAATTAAAGAACGATAATCCTCCTCAATGGCTTTGAGATTTTTTGACAATCTTTCATTTTCGGCAGCTAAATAGTAAGTCTTTTTTTCTAACTCTTTGATTTTTTCAGTCGATTTTTTCCTTTCTTCTTCAAAACCTGAAGAGGCTTCAGCCTGCCTTTGAAGTCCCTCTAAAAAGTGGATGACCGTCGAGAATGTGACCTTACTTCCTTGCTCATGGTTAGAAGAAGACTGTACATGTTCTACAGACACCGGATCATGTTGATTGATTTCCTCAATAGAGGCATCTTGTTTCTTTAATTCTTTGCGCTGTTTCTTGGCCAGTTCTATACCTGATTTATATTGCTTTCTTACATATGAATTCCAACGGAACCCACATGCTGCAGAAGTGCGTGATAATTGTTTGCCAACTTCCTCAAATGCCTGCAGTTGTGTTCCGCCTTCGCGGATATGCCTTAAAACCACTTCAGCAAGTAACAAATCCTCATCTTGGGACCATGCATCTTGGCGAGTAGGTGACATTTGTTCATCCCTCCTAGTGTTTTTATAATACATATGCATCTACTAGAAAAGATAGACTTAATCAGAAGTTGTCTTTTAATCTTTATTCACTGTTTTTCACTGATAAACTTCTTTACATATTGAAGATGGGCGTCACTTTCCCAGAGTATGGCACAATTTCGGACTTCTTCCTCTATTCTTTCTCGAAGTTTGGTCTCTTCCCATTTACGAATCCATACTCTTTTATAGGATTGTAGAACACTTAAATCATTACCTAGCATTTTTTCAATAAATCCCTCTCCTGCTTGAAGCGAGGAGCCATCAAAGAGGCTGTCAATAAATCCAGCCTCTTTCAATTGTTCCGCTGTTTGCAGCTCTGCTTCCATCAAAAGCTTCATGGCACTATGGGCAGACATTTTTTCTGCTAAGATAGAACCCCCTCCCCAGCCTGTTGTGATGGCTTGTTTCCCTTGAACGAACCCTGCTTTTATACCTTTCCGCGCTAAACGAAAATCACAGGCTGCCGCAAGTTCGCAACCACCGCCAATGGCGATTCCGTTTAAAAGAGCTATTGTAGGTATCGGTAATGTGAGAAGCTCATATAAGATATGGGCCATTTTAGTGAGCATAACATGCGCTTCCTCTTTTGTGTGGAGTGCGTGAAAAACAGATAAATCTCCCCCTGAAGAAAAGGCATGATTTCCCATTCCCGTTATCATAAGTGCCTTTATATCCGGCTCTGCCGTTCTTTTTATCGCCTCGGCCAGTCCTTGCATTACTTCGTAATTAATTGCATTTCTTTTTTCACTTCTTGTAATCGTAAAAATCATATAACCCTTCTCGGATATTACAATAGAGTATGACAAAAACAACAGCCCCCTGTGCATTTGGTTTATGCTTTTCAATAATGGATGTATGTATAGATATGATGATAAACGACAAAAGCACAAGGGCATATAGCTCCTTGTGCTTTTTATCCTAACGGAAATTAGTCGTTAACAACGTCTTTTCCTTTGTATGTTCCGCAAGCTTTACATACGCGGTGTGCAAGTTTCATTTCACCACAGTTTGGGCAACTTACCATACCAGGTACGTTTAGTTTAAAATGAGTACGACGTTTTCTTTTTGCAGTTTTAGAAGTTCTTCTAAAAGGTACAGCCATTCTTCCCACCTCCTTAAAGAGTATTAAGAAAGTAATGAAGGCCAGGAATGCTGGTTCTTCACTTTGCTTCTTAGATTTTGCCGATTATGATTCGGAAGAAGATTTGTTTTCGTCAAAAAACTTTGCAAGTCCTGCTAGTCGCGGATCAATCTTTTTTGATTGTTCTTCCTCAGAAATAACTTCCCAGTCCTTACCAGATTGCGGAGCTGCTTCATCAGACTTGACATCATCACAAAACACTTGCATTGGAACCTCAAGTAAAAGAATTTCCCGTATGATTGGCATAAGGTCAATTACGTCACCTTTTACTTGATATGTCTCCTCTTCAGTTTCATAGACTGATCCTTGTAAGAGGAAAGTTTCAGTTGTGTCGACATTAATTGGAAGTATTACATCCACTAAAGTACGAGAACAAGGAAGAATTAAATGACCTTCAATTTTTATATGAAATGTCACTTTTGTTGAATCGATATCTCCGCGACCTGTAATATGCATCGGAGAAACTTCGCGAATGGTAGGATCAGTTTGTTTGATCTCGTCCACACGAATTATCTCATCAATGGTAAAATCCTTGTTTCGATATTTTTGTAATTGATTTAATGTCCATTTCAATTGAATCACCCCAAGGCAACAAAGGTAATTATAGCCTTCGATAATATTTTTGTCAATGTTTTTTCTTTACACCTAGTAAGGTGATTTTTTCTAAAAAAATTAATTGACGGTAAAAAGATTTCCACTACTAGTGTATCCAGATGTGTACTTTACAAACATCTACAACATCTTATCATAATTTTTGATTGGCTGCCTTAAAATTTTGCTATAATGTTAAAAAAATAAAAACTCCTAATTAGGAGTCGGATCAATTACTTTAAGGAGAATAATATGAACACTGTTGGTTTAATTGTAGAGTATAATCCTTTTCATAATGGACATGCCTTTCATTTAAGTGCCTCAAAAGAAGCGGCAAACGCCGAAATTGTGATTGCGGTTATGAGTGGTAATTTTTTGCAAAGAGGTGAACCCGCGCTTGTTTCAAAATGGTACCGAACAAAGATGGCATTACTTAACGGAGTGGATATTGTCTTTGAACTCCCTTATAGGTTTGCGGTACAAAAAGCAGAAATCTTTGCTAATGGTGCGGTATCCATTTTAGATGCAGCTGGATGTGATGCCGTTTGTTTTGGGAGTGAGAGCGGGGATCTTTCTTCTTTCTTGGAGACTATTGATTTTATTGATAAACAAAAACAGGAATTGGAAGAAAATATCCATCGATTTATTGATACAGGTGTAAGTTATCCAAAAGCAGTATCGCTGGCCTATCATCAATTGACAGATTCCAACTCATATCTAGATTTAGCAAAGCCAAATAATATTTTAGGAATCGAATATATAAGAGCAATAAAAAAGCAAAAGAGCTCCCTTAAACCTATTACAGTAGTCCGGAAAAACGCTAATTATCATGATGAGCATTTTGCCTCTGAAACCATCGCAAGTGCAACAAGCATCCGAAAGGCGATCTTTTTGAAGGATGGCGAGCAGAATTCTATTGGTCAGTATGTTCCTGCACCAACGGAACAATTGTTATCAGAATATCTAAATAAGTACCAGGTCTTTCATCAATGGGAAAATTACTGGAATTACCTGCAATTTCGTTTGCTTCAGTGCACTTCGGCAGAATTAAGGGAGATTTACGAGGTTGAAGAGGGGCTTGAAAACAGAATATTAGCTGCTGCCCTAATTGCAGGCAGTTTTCATGAATTTATGGAAAAAATCAAAACCAAACGGTATACATGGACGAGACTTCAACGATTATGTGTACATATTTTAACCAATACTAAAAAAGGACAAATGGCAGGTCCTTCTGATAAAGCCTCTTATTTAAGACTTCTTGGGATGACACCTAGAGGGAAAGAATATTTAAACAAGCGAAAAAAAGACTTCTCCTTGCCCCTAGTTTCTAAACTTTCCTCTTATAAGGAGAAAGAGATTCAGCTTGATTTAAAAGCTGCACGTGTTTATTCCTTAGGTGTCGCCCCTCATTTAGTAAAAGATTTAATGAATAAAGAATTTAATCAGCCGCCGTTATTGATTGAAAAAGGATAATGGTCTCATCATCCTTTTTCTTTATCCGGTAATTTCTCAAGATAGTTTACTGCTTCTTCGAATGTATCAACCGGTACAATTTTCATTTTTGTTTTTATATCCCGGGCAGTTTTTAAAGCATCACGGTAATTGGAAGTCTTTGAATCATTTTCGTTAGGAGCTAAAAATATTTCAGCGCCTGCCTTATCAGCAGCCACGATCTTTTGTTCGATTCCACCAATTGGCCCTACGATTCCTTTTTCATCAATGGTCCCTGTTCCGGCAATTTGGTATCCCTTTGTTAAATCCTCACTCGTTAACTGATTATATATTTCTAAAGAAAACATAAGACCTGCAGAGGGGCCGCCTATTTCGTCTGTCTTTACTTTTACTTTAGGTTTCACGATAATCGATTTGTCATCCACAAGTGAAATCCCGATTCCGATTTTGGTCGGGGCCTCTTTAAATCGCTCCAGACTAACTGTTACAGTGTTGTTTTTTTTATTTCTTAAAAACGTTAGAGAGATCTTATCTCCTGCTTGTTTTTTACTAACATATTCAATAAACTTTCCCGAGGATGGGAAGCTGTGTCCATCCACTTTAAAGATGCGGTCTCCAGCCTGGAGTTTTCCTTCAGCAGGCATTCCTGGAACAACTTGAACGACATAGATTCCTTTATATTTATAGTTAACTGGAAGTCCCGCTTTTCGATAGGCAACATTGATAGCATTTAATTTTGAACCCGCCATCATCTGAAGCTGCCTAGCATTGTACTCATCTTCTGTTTCTTTATCTGACAAAATCAAATCCAATGGATAAATCTCTTCATATTTTCGTATTTTTGCTTCAAGGTATGAATAAATATTGGCCCTTCCCATTCTAACCGTTGTCAGCATAAAGCTTCCTTCTTCTTTATAGCCGTCATCAACCGTGATGATTGGTTCCAACTCTTTGGCCATCCCTGGTTTTGATACATAATATGGCAGCGGATAATACATCCCGCCAATTAGTATACAGACCAATAAAAAAAATGATCCTACAAATATTTTTCTACGCATTACTCGTGTTACCCCTTCCACTTTTCGATGACGCTTTGTATCTGTTTGATATGTTTGTTTGTTTCTTCCTTACCAATAGTAATGATTTCTTCTGTATTCGTGAAAGCACGCGAGCTATACATTTCAACAGGGGGGCGAATCATGATATCTGCAGATGTTTCTCTGGAGTTGATGATCTCTGTCTGCATAATGTCAATACTTTGCATGATGACATCGTATATCGTTGTTATTTCAGCGTTTCGTTTTACCCTCGACACATCAACAGCTATAACAATATCTGCTCCCATGTCTTTTGCCACCGAAATTGGAACACGATCGGCCACACCGCCATCCACTAGTATTCTCCCATTATATTTCTCCGGAACAAAAATGCCTGGGATAGAGATGCTAGCCCTAACTGCTTCTGCAACAGGTCCTTTTTGAAAGATAACTTTTTCGCCTGTTAATAAATCAGTAGCCACTATACCAACCGGGAGTGAAAGTTCCTCAATGTTTTTTCCATGGGTAAAAACCTTAATAAATTCTTTAATTTTTTTACCAGAGATAAAACCCATTTTAGGAACTGTAAAGTCTAAGAAATACTTTCTTTTAAAAGCCGTCGACAATTTATACAACCGTTCCAAGTCAAGTCCTGCACCATAAAAACTCGCCACAAGTGCCCCCATGCTGCTTCCCGCAATTAAATGGATCGGAATTCCGGCTTCTTTCAATGCCATTATCACACCTAAATGAGCAAACCCGCGTGCACCGCCTGAACCAAGTGCCAATCCAATTTTTGGGTGCTCCATAACAATTGACCTCCCATTAATAATGCTTTCAAGTGTAAAAGCTTAAACGAAACTCGTTCAATCTTATGGTCTAAATTGCTTTTCTATGAGTATATTTGATGTATATGGGGACAAGGGTCAACAAATTTCCATAAGATTAATCTATATTTTAGCATTGATATAATTGATTTGCACGATTAGAGTAATCGTTTGGAAGGAGGTATCTTTATTGGTTCTGTCAAAATTAAAAACGGTCTTTCTATCCGTTTCCGTTTCGATTTTAGCTGCATCACTTATCTCCTTTCCAAGGGAGTCATTTGAAGCATCCATTCGCGGTCTTAATATGTGGTGGGAAATTGTCTTTCCTTCCCTTTTACCGTTTTTTATTATTTCTGAAATGTTGATTGGCTTTGGAGTTGTTAAGTTTATTGGAGTCTTATTAGAACCCCTCATGAGACCACTATTTAAAGTTCCTGGAGTAGGCGGGTTTGTATGGGCAATGGGGATGGCTTCCGGGCAGCCAGCTGGGGCAAAATTCTCCGCCCGGTTACGTCAAGAAGGACATTTATCGCAAATAGAAGCAGAAAGACTTGTATCCTTTACTAATTCTTCAAATCCATTATTTATATTCAGTGCAGTAGCAGTTGGCTTCTTTAATAACCCCAAGATTGGATTACTTTTAGCTGCGGCACACTACTTAGGAAATATATGCGTAGGCATTATCATGCGTTTTTATGGAAAAGAGACACCTGAAGAGTCTCTCGTTGACCGAAAAAAGTTCAAAATTAGAAATGCCTTATCTGTTCTCCATCAAACAAGAATAAAAGATAACCGGCCAATCGGAAAACTTTTAGGTGATGCTGTAAATTCATCGATTCAAACTTTATTAATGATTGGCGGCTTTATTATTTTGTTCTCTGTGATTAACAAATTATTATATCAACTACATATTACAGCGATACTGGCAAAAACGATTGAATTGGGGCTTTCCTCCCTGTCTTTACCGGATATGTTAAGCGTTCCATTTATTTCGGGATTATTTGAAATTACAATGGGAAGCCAATTAATAAGTCAGGTACAAGATGCTACACTCTTGCAAAAAGCAATTGTTGCTAGTTTCGTCTTAGCTTTTAGCGGTTTTAGTATACAAGCACAAGTTGCTAGTATTCTTGCCCAAACAGATATTAGATTCAAGCCCTTTTTTATAGCAAGAATTCTCCAAGGGATTTTCGCAGCACTTTTTGCCTTACTATTATGGAAACCACTCTATGTCCGCTTTAATCGTAATGAACAACCCTCGAATGCTTTACCGGTTGGCTATTTTGGAGATGGAACATGGGCAAATGATTTTTATCATAAAATGGTCGAGGTTGGGCCGCTAATTACGATTCTTTCACTCTTTATTTATATCCTGATTTTATTATCACGGCTAAAAAAGAGCTAGGCTAAGCCCAGCTCTTTAGTTGTATATAAAGACTATCACTAGGAAAAAGCAAATTTTTGTTTTTAGCTTATCTCCCAAATTTTTTGTTTAGTTCTTTCTCTACGACTGGAGGAACTAATGAAGAAATATCTCCATTATACTTTGCTACTTCTTTTACAATACTTGAACTTAAAAAAGAGTATTGGCTGTTGGTCATAATAAAAAAGGTTTCGATATCTTCATTTAATACTCGGTTCATCGAGGTAATTTGCATTTCATACTCAAAGTCTGAAACGGCTCGCAATCCCCTAATAATCGCATTGGCATTTACGGACTTAGCGTAGTCAACTAGCAAGCCTGAATGAACATCAACCCTTACATTTGGAAGGTCCTTTGTTACAGTTCTAATCAGATTCATCCGCTCTTCTATGGAGAATAATGGACTTTTAGCGGAGTTATTCAACACACTGACATAGACGACATCAAATACCTTTGCACCTCTCTTTATGATATCTAAATGACCATATGTAATCGGGTCAAAGCTTCCTGGACAAACCGCAATTCTAGCCAACTGGACTCCTCCTCACTCATTACTGCCCGTTTGTATAAATTGTCACAGTAATAATCCCATACTTTTCATGTTTTATCTGGTTAAACCGCCCTACCTTTTGAGGTAATTCCACATCAAAACTATGTTCACATACAATGATTCCCTCTGTTTTCACCAAATTCTGATGGTCCATTTTTTCCATCAGACTAACAAGCTGCTGTTTTTTATAAGGCGGATCTAAAAATATGTAATCAAAAGAAATGCCTCTTTTTATAAGGGCCTTTAACGCTCGATCTGCATCATTACGATAAACTTCTGATTTATCTTCAAATTTGCAGGCCTTTATATTCTCTTGGATAACATGAATAGCCTTTGACTCTCGGTCTATAAAGATAACCTTTTCTAAACCTCGGCTAAGTCCTTCAATACCTAATCCGCCACTGCCTGCAAATAGATCAAGACCCATCCCGCCATCAAAATAAGGCCCAATCATATTAAACAAGGCTTCCTTAACTTTATCAGTGGTCGGACGTGTTGTATTTCCGGGGACAGCTTTAAGCGGTCTTCCCTTACATATACCTGAAACCACTCTCATGGACATATCACCACATTTTTGAAATCATTTTTCTTTATACATCCTATCATAATTTGTAAAAAAGACAATCAGTAATGAATATCTTTTCTCCTGATCATCCATTTTGTTGATCAAATAGGAAAATTTATTAAAAAGACGTATAAGCTTTTATGTTGTGGGGATAATGTAATTAACAACATCAATTCGAGGATGTTGTTGCCAACCGCGGAGAAGACTTACGTTTCCCCATAAGTTCTTCCTCCGGTTTCTCCTCTCCCTTTGCCTTCTATCCTTAGCTTTAGGATATAGAAGGACCCTGCGGATTTTCTGCAGGGTTTTTTTTATGTAAGAAAGCATAAAAATTTCACCTTTGAGAATTGTCCAGCTCCAGCGCCTAGCCCCTCGAGGTCATAAGCCAATCCGTCCAAAAGGTTAAAAAGCAACCTTTCGGCCGGCTCGTCTTAAGCTTGTCGGGACTTACCAAGGCGCTTGCGCTTTTCTTATTTATTTAGATGTAATTAAGTGATAAAGTAGGGAGGAAAGAAGCTTAAAGGAGAATGTCAATTGATACAGCGCTTTATTGAACTAGGAGAAGGGTATTCAGATATTTATGAGCTGCTTGAACTTGCAAAATCAAATCAACACCGTCTGCAGCACATGATGGCATTACACACAAAGATCGACGGGAAAGAAATGACCTCATTAGTTGTCATATTAAAACCAACTGAAACAGGAAAATTCCAAGCGCTATATATTTGTCGTGAAGGGATTCCAAATCCAAACATACTGCCAAATAAAAGATATGATCTCTTTGCCCAAACAGCGGAATCACTTGGAAAACAAATCATCACACTCTCAGTCAAACCATCGATCAGCTTTAATGAGAAAGAACTATTTTACCAGCACCTGATCGGAATCTTAAGATTAAACCACTATATCCTGCCATTACAATAAGAAAAGCGGAAGGCGCCCGCCTATCGGCGACAAGTACAAGACGAGCCGTCCGAAAGGTTGTTCTTTAACCTTTGGACGGATTGGCTTGTGACCTCGAGCCGATGGCGCCTGGAGCTGGACAATTCTCGAAGTCGATATTTATACTTTCTTATCTTTTACGAAAAGCGCCTTGATCATGGCTAAGCTAGATAATAAGAAAAGGTGAGGGATACTTCCCTCACCTTTTATATTCCCATTTTATAATCATATTCCTTGGCTTTATCGGGGGCAGAGTTCTCGTATTCCATTCTCAAGAATGGTTTATACGAAGGTTCCACTTTCTTCACAAATGAAAAGGAATTTAATTTCTCCATAATCCCTTCTACTTCATCCTGATTACAATACAATACAACATATTTTAATTTTTTCGACACATAATGAACATTTCCAAAACGCCTTAACATTTTTGCCTGTTTTAAAGAGTACAGCCAAACAACTAATCCTTGTCTTTGAACAAACATTGTATATTCCCCTTCAGCAAAACCATCATTTTAAATAAGTCTAGCACATCAAAACGTTCTATTTCAATTCAAACTTTAGCACTATTCATGCGACTTAAGGGAAAATAAAAAATCAGCTTATTTAAAAGCTGATTTTTTATTTTTAACTGCACCCGCAGCTTCCACCGGTGCCACAGCTATGACCTGTTTCAAAGAAGGGATTACCAGAAGGAACCTTGATATGTTCCGAAACTGCTCCACCAATGAATTTACTAATCTCATCCAATAAAGTTTGCAAATCATTTTCTGCCAGTTTGAAATCTGCAACAAGCGGGTCCAAATCCATTTCACGTTTCGCTTCCCGGATTTGCATCATCACTCTTTTATAATCTGGATGGTATTTGCCGAACCGCTGAACTTCCTCATAAAGTTCCTTCAGACTGGCAAATCGATTTATTTTCCGCTGAGTTTCTTTATTCGTTTGCATTTTATATAAACAAATTTGATATTTTTCTGCAATATCAGACTTTAAGACCATTTTAGCTAAGTCTTCAGCATTTTCTAATAGCTCAATTCTTTCTAAAGTAGCAAGCACTATTCGCCCACCTCCAAGGTTATTTTAACATATTTACTAGAAGAAAGCGAAAATTCCTGCAGCCTAGGGATATTTACCATCAATTGTTTTGATGCTTCGTACGGTCTGGAGCGAAAACCAACATCCAAGTTTAAGAACTCCTAGTAATAAAAGCGAGAGCATGAAAAAAGGCCACAAATGAACACTGTGGTCTTTTCCTTAATTTTGCGTTTTCATAGCCTGAAACATATGATACATCATTGAGGCCATTTGAACGCTATTTGAAAATTTCTCTACTTGATGAGGAATCGTCTTCTTATAATGGTGTAACGAAGCAATTTCAAGTGCTTGTAAATCATAGGGGTTTCTTGTAAGCTTACGATACCACTGAGGCTGTTCTCGAATAAATTGCTTTAAATCCTTTTGACGTTCTAAATAATCTAGTACATCTCTTCGCATCGTTTATTAGTCCCTTTCAATTTTTAGTCTTTTCGAAAAACAAATGGATGTTTTGGCCCTTCTTGCGGCTTTGATGGGCCAGAAACAGAATTAACATTTCCACCTTGGAATTGAGATATAACGCCTTGGATAGCCCCTAATGCTTGACTTAAGTTATTTATATGGCTTTGCATTTGATTTGGGTCCATTTTTTTAACCATTCCCATAATACTTGACACCCAATCACTCTTAGACTCTTGCTCGGTTTTAGATTTTGTTTCCTTTTCAGCGCCTATCGATTCCCAGCGTTTATCCTCTTCTCCCAACAAATACCAATCCTCATATAATTCCTGCCAGGTCGCCTTTCCACTCCGAACTTCCTTAATAATTTTCGGATTGTTCTTTACAAATTCTTTAAATTGGAGCACGGAAGGATGCAATTTCTTTTGCGACATTTTATTCTCACCTCTGCCCATATTAATCGCCAATAATACATTATGTATAAGATGACGAAATGTGAAATGAAAACTGTTAATTAATTTATTAATGACCTTCATAGTGGTAAGATGGCAAGAGATAAAGAAATGAAAGAGGGAAAAGTATGAAGGAAGAATTACGCCATTTATTAGAATTCTGTATTGAAAATGGATCTGAAGAAGACCTGAGTGTTATGAAGCAGCTTCTCGAAGGTGTCCAAAATAAAGTAAAACGAGATCAACGCACCTTTATTGATGGTATCTTGCATATGGAAACAAGCTTTTGCGAAGATACCTGTGAGATTAAGATTCCTATCAGTCCTGTTATACATAACAACCTTAACATGGTTCATGGGGGAATTACAGCAACGGTCCTTGATACAGCTATGGGTGTATTAGCCAATCGCTTGGTGCCAGAAGGATATGGTGCTGTAACAAATCAATTAAACATTCATTATATTGCTCCGGGAATTGGTGACGCACTTCGCTGCAAAGCCGAAGTTATTCATAAAGGCACCAAAACAATGGTCATATCAGGTGAGGCTTTCCGCAGCGATGGAAAAAAAATAGCCTATGCCACTGGTACTTTTTTTATGATTAAGAAAGTGTAGGGGAGGCGTTAAATCGAGATGGTTACCGCCATTTTGATTCCGGTTATATGTCTTTACTTTTTTTGGCTAACAAGGAAAGAAAGGATAGAAAATGATAGAAAGTGGCTAGAAACTGGCAATGTACGTCAAGAGGCTGTCGTAATAGGTGAAATAAAAGGTATCACCGAAGAAAAACAGCGATTCTATTACCACCGTTACATTGTTGTTCAAAGCATTAAGCTTCAGACCTCCACCAGGGTTATTACTGCAATAAAAACGATTCCCCTAACCCCCGAGGTAGAAAAAGACACTTTTACGGTGGGGGAAACGGTTCGCTTATATGGCAGTTGGGAAGGTAACCGTTTTTTATTTAATACATGGATAATTGAAAAAAGGTGACACTAGGTCACCTTTTCCTTATTTATCATCAGTTTTTACGGATAAAGTTTTGTGTATAGTACTTTTCATAAACACCCACCCCAAGATGAGAGTATTCTTTACTTAATAATGAATCACGGTGCCCTTTACTATTAAGCCAGCCCTCCACTACTGCAGGTCCATCCGTATAGTTTGCTGCGATATTTTCACCAGCAGTTTGATAGGCAACTCTAGCAGTTTTTAAACGATTGGCCAAATCACCAAATTTTTTAGAAGTATGCGAAAAGTCGTTGTTTTGAGCCATGTCCCTGCTATGCTCAAACGCAACTTCAGCAGTTTTTTCATCCCACTCTAATGGTTTTACTTTGTGTCTAATTCTTAAAGCATTGGTAATATCAAAAATTTGTTGCTCTGTACTTTGTTCCACTAAATTCATCGCATCTTCACTTAGAGCTGGTGGTTTGATGAGCTGTCCGCGGTAAACCAGTTCGTATGGACGCTGTTTTACTAACGTTTCTGCGTCAAGAAAACGAACACTTGAAAGATTGCCTGTAAACTTATCAATATATAACTGGACATAAATATTTCCCATTCGAACTATTGGACGAAGATTTAAATCCGTATCATTCAATTCAAATCGATAAGTACTACCATTTACTTCAAGATTTATATTCGTATCAAAAAATTGCGTATTAAATATTTCTTCGACAGGCTGACCAATTTCAAATGGTGCTACATTTAAACTTTCCCCAAGCGCAAAAATAGTTACAACCCGCTTATTTTCAACCCCTACTTGCAAGTAGCGGTTAGTGCTCTGATTATAGATATACCATTGAAAGCCATACAGTGATTCGTCAATTCTTAACGGTGTTCCATACTCTTTTTCAAGATTGGAAACATCTTGTCCCATTAACAGAGCTAAACCTTCCTTTGGTTTCTCCAATGGTGTTTGACTGCCGTTTGTTTGATTAGCATCCTGTGGAGTAGATTGTTTCATCTCTAATGTTTGGTCTTCCTTAATAAGTACCTTACTATCATCATTCTTTTCATTTATACTAGAGTAAAAACCAATTGTTAGGAAAACAACTGAGAGTATTAAGATTCTGCCTAGAGTACGCAGTCGCACTCACCCTCTCTATAACAATTTCTATCATTATATGTATTGATAAAATAATTATATCATTTATATCCTGATTAGTAAGAGTCATAAGCAAAAATGTCAGTTTTCTTAATATTTTTAAAAAATAAAACAGGCACATTTTGTACCTGTTTTCATGTTAATATTAATATTTGTATAATAATTTTAATGCTGAGCACGATTGAGATTCTGTTCTGAAATCTCACTTAGGGCTTCTTTTGCCTGGTCATCTGTTAGCTCGCGAATGGCGAAATCTCCGAGGGATACAATACCTACTAATTTCTCATTTTCTACTACAGGCAAGCGGCGAATTTGATGATCAGCCATTAATTTTGCTGCTTCCCTGCTGGAGGTTTCTGGACTTACAGTTACCATTTCTTTACTCATGATATCTTCTACTTTTGTAGACCCAGGATGTTTTTCGGCTACCCCTCTAATTACAATATCACGGTCTGTAATCATGCCCACTAGTTTTTCCTTATCAACAATAGGAATTGCCCCAACATTGAGTTCCTTCATCTTCACAGCAACTTCAAAGATATTATCTAATAAAGTACAACATTCTACCTCATCTGTCATAATGTCACGAATTTTCTCCATTATAATTCCCTCCAAATTATTTTTATTCCTCTATTCAAGGTTTTAGGCTTTACCAATGCAAGCGGTTTTATTCGCTTAAATCTATTCATTGCAAGTTGCCACAATTTCAACTATTATTAGAATGAATTATTATTTTACTCAATACCAATTTAGGAACAAAGGGCTTGGCAACTGTTTTTAGGAGGGATTTAAGATGAAATTCGAGAATACTGGAATTGAGAAATTAAAAGCGGACCTAAACCGTTTAGATGACGTTATGCATGAATACGGTTTAGTACGGGCCGGACAATGGGATTATGACCGGGTTACATATGACCGAAAATTCGAGCTAAAAGAAGGGGTATTTTATCTTCGTGTTCAAGGTTTTGCGGTGGAGGGTGATGTTGACGTGTTTAAGGCTACCATTCAATTACTGACACCACTTTTAGGAAAGCATTATTATCCTCATGGAGTAGAATATGGTGAGGGTGAAAATTTCCCTGCTTCCCTTGTAACTCAGTGCAAAAAAATCCTTGGAAATTTAGCAGAAGAAATCAGTCAGTTTGCAATTTAAAAGCTGAAGGCCCGTTTAGCGCACGACAGGACTGGAGCCCATCGACTGAGATAAAGGAAACACGGAGCTCCAGTCGATTCGATGTTGACTTATCGTAGGGAGATGGGCGAAGTACACTAGTCGCTGGGCGCTGGAGCTGGACAATTTTCAAAGTCAGTATTTATAATTATCTAATAAAAGAAGGGCGCATGAAATGATTCATGCACCCTTCTTATGTTCTAGTATTAGAAAAAGTCATAAAACGCGGATTTTAGCTGCGGAATCATGGTTTCGAATTGATCGACTTCTTGCTTTGATCCCTTTATTAGACCCAAATCATACAGTTCTTCTGGCCTTTTATAGCCAAAAAGAATCACAGATAAGTCATTAATGGTCAAACGAATCCCCCTCTTTGGCGGATTTAAGCACTGACTTCCCTCTTTCGCCTTATACTCCTTCACTTCACCATTCCCTATTAGGTAACTTCCATTATTCCATGCAGCAAAAGGGTCCTCCAGATGAATAAAAATAGGGTTTGCTGTACTATCAAACCGAAACCTTTCTAAACACTTTTTCGCATTAACAATTCTACACATGAAATAGGGCATTACTTCAGTTTTTAATTTTGGTTGATTAAGATAATATGGAAAAGGATCATGGACCGGCAAGTTTACTGTAACATAATCAACCATTGAGTCATGCTGACAAATAAAATTCCATAGACCCACTCTTGCTTCCTGATCTAATGCCGCTATTTCCTGGATATCCATTTTTCTATCTTTTACATTAAATACTACATAGCCCCTTGCTTCCTTTGAGGTATTATAGTAGACCGCGGCTTGTGATTGGTCATCATACACATGTTCCTTCCACCACTTTGTGTCACGAACGAGCATCCCAGAATACTTTTTTCCATACTTTCGATAGATTTCCTCAATATCCTTATGATGAGTTTCCTTAGAATTCCTCTTTATATAACCCGATTGTGGGCTAAGAAGTTGAAGATTCACTTTTTCGATCGTAACTTTCTTCACCTCACTTAAAATCTCCCAGCCAAATTTGCGATAAAAGGCAAAATCAAATGGTGCCAATAAAGAAACGATTTGTCCATCATGTTTCATTTGCGCTAATGCTTCCATTATTAGTGATTTAACATGACCACTCCGTCTATATTCAGGGTAGGTGGCTACTCCAGCGATTCCTCCCATATCCCAAACTTCCCCATTCATATAAACAGCAAAAGGAATGATATGTAATTTTGCAGCAAGTGCACTATTTTCTCTTATCCCTAATAACTTATGAGATTTTAACATTTCAAGTCTAGCAGGAATCTTTTCCTCGGGAACATTGTATTGGAAAGCATATTCAGACAGCCTTAATGATTCTAAATATTCATCTTCCTTAAGGATCTTAATATCCATAAATCTTCCTCCCAAAATTTTATTTAGATTCGTACCATTTTATAAGTATTCAGATAACTAAAAATGATGTGATAAAAAGGTGCTAAAATAAGCACCTTTATCTATTCGGTCAATATTCAGTGTAGTAATCTTGGAAAATATTTATAAACCAAGAATGGCTTTAATCATCGACGTCGTCTCTCCACCCTTATAAAAAACATATAACAAAAGATAAACAGCAACCCCTGTTATGGCTGTAAAAAACCATATAAAACTAGTTACAGGCCCTAACTTACGATGGATGGAAAGATTATTCTTATATCCTGTAACTAATGAGATAATCCCAAAGACTGCTCCTACGGTTGCTAATGTAATATGAAAAACTAAAAAAATCGTATAATAAATTTTTATATTTGCTGGTCCGCCAAATGAGGTGTTCCCGATGAAAATTGTCCTTGATGCGTATATAATAAAAAAGATAAGAGCAAAAATAGCAGCAACAAACATTGTTTTTTTGTGAGCTTCAATTTTTCTTTGTTTAATTTGCCACCAGCCTATCGCAACTGTAATCGCACTTAACACTATAAAAGATGTACTAATCGTAGGTAAAATAGGTAAATTCATTATGTATCCTCACTCTCAAATATTCTAACTTCATTTTAGTTTAGTTCTCTTTTCTTTTCAAATAATACTAGTAATTTCATAAAAAAAGCTCCCATTTGAAGGGAGTTTATTCAACAAGAGTAGGATTTAAATTATGTTTTTTCATTTCACGTTCAGAGTCTTCCTGATCATTACGGTACCATTCAAAGAATACCTGGCCTAAAACAACAGCGAAAATAATCTCTTGGATTATTTTCATTACTATCCCGCCAAGCCGTTGATCTTCGACTGCAGACATAGAACTAAAAAACTCCGGACCAGTTAAATTCAAATTATCAAACCCAGAACCAACACATAAACTCATTACTTGTGACCATACCTTAGGATCATGATATGTTGCATACATTGAGCTATCTGAAAAAATAATTAGTGCACATGCAGGAGTTATTAGTATACTGTTTACAAAAATATAAGCTACTTTTTTAATTCCAGTTAAATTTTTATACTCAGGTAAAGGACAAATCAATGACCACCACATCCCTATCGCTAACACAAATAAGACAATGGAGTATCCCGCATGAAGATATCTATTTTGCATGACATGGTCAAAAACGATTGGTATATGATAGAAGGAAAAGAAAGCATTAAATAAAAGTACGGCGACAACTGGTTTTGAAAATATCTTGAATAATGATTTAATAACTATTAAATTCAAAATCGTTCTCCACAGCCAATTAGGGATGGATAAAATAAACAATTGGGGAACAAGGAAAACTAACAGAACCATCGTAATTCCATGTATATAGAACACAAGATGTCCCATTAAATCCAACGGTGATCCCTTAATGGCATATAATAAGACCATAGCTGTTAAAAAAAGACATGCTTGTTTAGCAGTTAATGGTTCACTATATTGGAATTTGGTTCTTAATATTGTAGTTATCAGAAAGAAAGCACCAGTAAGTGCAAGTAATATAATTAAAAAGTACGGGCTCCAAAGGGCTTCAAAACCAAAGATATCTAGAGAAAGCACCTTAAACTCACCTCAATATTATTAAAGAGTCTTATTAGTATTATAACTTTAGAATTTAGATCAAGCAAAGGTTGAGTATTTGCTAAAAAGAAAAATCGGCTAGAAGCCGATTTTTCTTTCATTTATTACCACCAGATAATGGTGCTAAATGCTAATATTGCAGTTAAGCCAACAAATAAACCTGAGAACAGAAACAAAGTAGGTGCCTCGTGCCCTTTATGGCTCATATGCATGAAATAAAATAACTGAAAGATAACCTGAACTGCTGCTAATAAAATGATAAACGGTACAGTAAACCAAGCCGTAAATCCTTTCATTGCAACTGCAGCAAAGGCCACCAATGTTAAGAAAATCATTAAGGCAAACGAGATCACTTGATAACGCATTTCTTCAGCGCTTTTTTTACGGCGATATTCTAAATCTACTCTTGGGTTGCCTGAGCTTAATGGCTGATTTGTCATTTTATCCCACCATCCCCATCAAATATACTACAGTAAAGATAAATACCCAAACTACGTCAATAAAATGCCAATAAAGGCTGGCAACATAGAATTTTGGCGCATTGTACAAGTTAAGACCACGCTTGGAGTTACGAATCATCAGAGAAAGAATCCAGCATAACCCAAAGGCAACGTGACCACCGTGGAAGCCAACAAGTGCATAGAAGGCTGAACCAAACGCACTGCTTGTAAATTTATGTCCCTCATGGACATAATGTGTGAATTCATAAACCTCACTACCAAGAAAGCCAAGACCTAGTAAAACTGTAACACCAAGCCAAAGCATCATTTTCTTGAAGGCAAAGTTCTTCATATGATACATAGCATATACGCTTGTGATTGAGCTTGTTAGTAACAGCATTGTCGCAAGAAATGTTAGTGGTAATTCAAATAAATCTTTTGCTAAGGGCTGACTTGTATTTGGGACTTTATCTTTTAATGCAAGGTAAGTGGCAAAGAGAGAGGCGAATAAAACGGTCTCTCCCCCTAAGAATAACCAAAAACCAACAAATTTATTTTTTGCCTCAAGGGTAGATCTTTCCGGCTCTGCAGGCCATGTTTCATAAGTCATTTTTTCTTCAGCGTGCATTATGCCTTAACCCCCTTTTCTTCCTGTAATTCCTCTTTATGGATATGGAAACCATGATCATCTTTAACAGAACGCGTAAACATTGATCCAAAAGTTATTAGTAGCCCAATAATCATGACTGGCAATGCCCAAGATACTTTATCAACATGATACATCGCACCAAATGCTGCAATGAACAATCCTAATGCAATCACAAATGGGATAAATGAAGAGTTAGGCATATGAATATCACCAAGCGGCTCAGCCGGTGTCATACCTTTTTTCCCTTCCATTTTTTCAATCCAATAAGCATCTAAACCACGAACTAATGGCAGCTGTTTAAAGTTATAAAATGGCGGTGGTGATGGAATTGCCCATTCAAGTGTTCTACCATCACCCCATGGATCATTACCCACTTTAACATTTTTCACAGAAGTCAATACAACATTAAGGAGCATGATGATTACTGCAATCGACATAAATCCGGCTCCAACAGAGCTGATCATATTTGCAGTTTCAAAACCTTGGCCAGGAAGGTAAGTAAAGACACGTCGCGGCATGCCCCATAAACCTAAGAAATGCTGGATAAAGAAAGTTAAATGGAAGCCAATGAAAAAGAACCAGAATGTAATTTTTCCTAACGTTTCATTTAACATCGTTCCAAACATCTTTGGCCACCAAAGATGTATGCCAGCGAAAATACCGAACACTACACCACCAACAATAACATAGTGGAAGTGAGCAACAACAAAGTAAGTATCATGATACTGGTAGTCTGCGGAAGCAGCAGCGAGCATTACACCTGTAACCCCCCCCATTAGAAAGGTAGGGATAAAAGCAAAAGCCCAGTACATTGGAGTAGTAAATTTGATACTTCCCCCCCACATCGTAAACAACCAGTTAAAAATCTTGATACCCGTTGGAACCCCAATGGCCATTGTTGCCACAGCAAAAATAGCATTGGCAACAGGTCCTAAACCAGTTGTGAACATGTGGTGTGCCCATACCATAAAGCCTAAGAAACCAATAAGCACTGTCGCAAATACCATGGATGAATAACCGAAAAGACGTTTTCTTGAGAAAATCGGAAAGATCTCTGAAAAAATACCAAATGCAGGAAGTATTAAGATATACACTTCGGGGTGTCCGAAGATCCAGAAGAGATGTTCCCAAATAACTGTATTTCCACCCATTGTAACATCAAAGAAATTAGCTCCAAACAGGCGGTCAAACATCATTAAAGTCAAACCAACTGTTAATGGAGGGAATGCAAATAAAATTAATGCAGATGCAACAAACGTTGTCCAAGTAAATAATGGCATCCTCATATAGGTCATACCAGGAGCACGCATGTTAATAATGGTAACAAGGAAATTGATACCACCGATTAATGTACCGATACCCGAGATCTGTAATCCTAGTACATAAAAGTCAACACCATGACCTTTAGAATGAAGTGCAAGTGATGCATATGAGGTCCAGCCTGCATCAGGAGCACCGCCCAGGAACCAAGATAAATTTAGAAATATTCCTCCGAAGAAGAACAACCAAAAACCTAGCGCATTAACAAATGGAAATGCTACGTCACGAGCCCCTATTTGCAATGGCATTACAGCATTCATAAAACCAATCAGCAACGGCATCGCCGCTAAGAAAATCATTGTTGTTCCGTGCATAGTAAGGATTTCATTATATGCACCTGCACTAACAAAATCATTATTAGGTACAGCAAGCTGGATACGGATAAAAACCGCCTCTAGTCCTCCAACTAAGAAGAAAAATCCGCCTGCAATAAAGTATAGGATGGCAATTTTTTTATGGTCGACCGTTGTTAAATAGTCCCATAATGTTGCGCCGAATCCCTTTTTTTGAGCAATGGTACTCACAATTTTACCTCCCTTTCAACCAATTCCCCTATTATTCCTGAACCTTTAAGCCCATTAAATAATCTGCTACCGCATCAATTTGGTCATCAGTCAAGTTTCCATATTTACCAGTCATCATATTACCTGGTTTATAGGTTTCAGGATTTTTAATCCAATTTTTTAGTTCTTCTTTATTATGATCTAAGATACCTGCTACACGAGATCTGTCACCAAAGTTTGTTAAGTTTGGTGCCACACGAGCAGTGTCTGGCATTTTATTAGCAGGTGTAACTGCATGGCAGCCGATACAGCTTTGATTAAATATTTCTTGTCCTTTTGCAGCAGAAGCTGTTGTTGCTTTTTGCGGTTCTTTTACATTTTGCATGGCCGAAACCCAAGCATCAAATTTATCACGGCTCATTGCTTTAACTTTAAAGTCCATCAGAGCATGTGATGGTCCACAAAGCTCAGCACATTTCCCATAAAAAAGATTACCAGCTTCGTTCGCACGCTTATCATCGAATTCCAGCCAAAACTTATTGGCATTATCTGTGTTGGTATCGATTTTACCACCAACAGCTGGAATCCAGAATGAGTGTTTAACATCCATAGATTTTAAATTAAAATAAACTTTTTCATTTGTAGGAACCACTAATTCCTGACTTGTTACAATTTTTTGACCAGGATATTCAAAATCCCACCAATATAAATGTGATCGTACATTTACAATAAGTGCTTTTGTATTCTTTTTGTCCATCGGACTCACATCAGCAAGCTTAAATGTTGACGCAACAGTTGGAACAGCCAAAATGAGTAGTAATAATATCGGAATCGCAGTCCAGATAATTTCTAAACGATGACTTCCTTCAACTTGTTTTGGGATTCCTTCATCTTTTCTTCTAAAGCGGACAAATACCAAAACAAAGATTACCACTACTACTAGGATTACTCCCACCATGACGTAAGTACTTAACTTCATTAAATCATATTGTGTGTCTGCAACTTCCCCGGCTGGATTTAACGCTGATAAATATGGTTTCCCACATCCGGAAAGTACAAGCGCTAACATCGCAAATAACGAAATTAGACGCCACTTTGCAAGCCTCTTCATAGCTTAATCAAACCCCTCTTTCACTAATGAATTCTAAAATATTGTTTGGTCAAAGAAGTATGTAGGATGGTTCTCCCCTTCGTTAGTGATCAACAGCAGCTTTAAAGACTTTAGTATATGTAACCGTCATCAATCAACTAATTAGGAAAAAGAAAGAAGTACTTCCTTTTTCCCGGTTTAAACCAAGGCAAAACTAAATTAATGTCACTATAACCATCGCCACAAAAATAATTGTTAAATATTGCAAAGAATAGACAAACATTAGTTTTGCCCACTTAATGTCATCTTTGACCTTATATCCATAAATCCCCAATACCAGCCAACCGATATTTAACACGGTAGCAAGAATCAGAAATGGGATTCCTAACTTAGTAAGAAAAAACGGGATTGGCAGAAGTGCCGCCACCCAAACCAAAATATGAATCTTTGTTGTCTTGAAACCCTTAACCACTGGCAGCATTGGTACGCCTGCGGCTCTATACTCTTCCACTCTTCTCATTGCAAGAGCATAAAAGTGAGGAGGCTGCCAGACAAACATTAAAACAAATAATGCCCAAGCCATTATATCAAGATTTCCATCAACAGCTGCCCACCCAATTAAAGGGGGTACGGCTCCTGAGATGCTTCCAATAATTGTATTTGATACAAACTGGCGCTTTGACCATAGTGTATAAAGGAAAACATAACTAAAAACCCCAAGCAGTCCAATTACTGTGGCAGTTATCGTAGTAAAGAATAAACACAGTGTACCCAGTCCAATAAGCAAAATACCAAGGGCTAATACTTTTATAGGCATTACCTTCCCTGTAACGGTTGGCCTTGTTTTGGTTCTCTCCATTAAGGGGTCAATATCACGGTCAACATAGTTATTAATGGCACAAGAGCCAGCAATAATCAGTGAAGAACCAGCTACTGTAAAAAATACAATATCTAAGTTATAAAAAAAACTTTGTCCAGAAAAATGAAGCGCCAGCCATAGACCAGTAAAGGTGGTAATTAAATTGGAATTAACAATTCCTATTTTAATAAGGGCCATAAAGTCCTTCCAGACGGTCGTTTTTTCGATTGTTCCTTGCAGACTTGCCACACCATTTTCAATGGCCGAATCTCCATAACCCTTAGAGTTGGACATATCATTTCCTCCTAATCCTACTAACAAATATTCACCAATTAAGGAACTTAAATACTTCCTTATTATTTAAAAGTGAAGTGCCGACTAAAAATAAAAGGGTAAGCTCTTTTATTTTATTAGATTCTATTATGAAAAATTTAGTTAACCTTTTAAAAGCATCAGTTTCTAAAACACTTTCTCTGTATATTAAATCACACTTTTTGATATTTTTGTGAACTTTTTTTGAATAATTTTAGACTAAATTGTGACAAAACTTAAAACGTACTATGTGATTCATACACTTCCATACATTTGATCTCTTCCATAAAATAACTGTTAAGAAAAAAAGAATAAGATTGTTCTTATTTATTAATTTTTATTCTTTTATTTGTACTTTTAGCATTCCTCTTTATTTAATTTTACTACCTTAAAATTAAGATTCAACCCTTTTGACTATTTTCACTATAATAATAGTGAAATATAGTTATTATTCATCTACCACTTTTTATTTAATTATTGTCAGCTAAAAATCTGTTCTTTTTATACTATTTTCGTTATGATTAATAGGGACTTTTCAATCTAGCTACTTTTTCATTTATTATACTGTCAGGTTTAACCAATGACAAATTATTGAACTATTTAAGAGGTGAATTTTTTGCGACGTTCTTTGAAGTGGCTGGCGGTTGCAACCACAATCGTAATGATATTTATTTTACTTGGCGGTGCCTTGGTTACAAAGACCGGGTCTGGGATGGGGTGTGGAAGATCCTGGCCTTTATGCGAGGGGAAATTTGTTCCCTCGGAAATAACTCCTGAACTAATGATTGAGCTTGCTCATCGGCTTGTCTCAGGAGCTGGGGGAATAATGGTTCTCGTTCTTTCGGTTTGGTCATGGAAAGCAATTGGTCATATTAGAGAAACTAAATTTCTTTCATTACTGTCATTTATCTTTTTGCTTTTACAAGGATTAATTGGGGCTGCCGCCGTACTATGGGGACAATCAGGATTTGTCCTTGCCTTGCATTTCGGAATATCACTCGTTTCCTTTGCATCCGTGTTCTTACTAACCTTGCTTATATTTGAAATCGATAAAAAGTTCGATGCAGAAAAGCTATACATCGATAAACGAATGGGGTTTCATATTGTAGGTGTCTCTATTTACAGTTATCTTGTCATCTATACAGGAGCATTGGTCCGCCATATGAAAGCAAGTCTTGTATGCCTCGATTGGCCTTTATGCTCTAATGAAAACCTTTCCTTGCCATCAGACATATACCAATGGGTGCAAATGGGGCATCGTGCCGCAGCAGGGATCATTTTTATCTGGATTTCATATATTTTTTACCTTGCCGTACGTCATTATAAAGAGCAGAAAGTTCTATATTGGGGCTGGATGATTGCTTTCATCCTTGTGTCCTTACAAGTAATTGCAGGAGCGTTTATCATCTTTAGCATGTTAAACCTTTATATCGCACTCCTGCATGCCTTTTTTATCACTTGTTTATTCGGTGTATTAAGTTATTTCCTTCTCTTGTATTCAAGATCACGTCGGAATCATCAATAAAAAAGTTGCCGGTAACTCCCGGCAACTTTTTTATTACTCTCATTTAAGCTTTTGTCAGTTCTACTAAAAGGTCTCCTGTTAGGATGGCATCCCCACTTTTAACGTACAGGTCTTTTACTATACCCGAAAAGGGTGCTTGAACCGTTGTTTCCATTTTCATCGCTTCTGTGATCAGTAAATGATCTCCTCTTACTACTTTCTCTCCTTTTTCTACCAAAACCTTAATAACTGTTCCCGGCATAGTGGCTGAAAGGTGCTCTTCATTTTTCATATCTGCCTTCAATCTAGATGTGACCGTTGCTTTAATACTCTCATCCTTGATAGACACCTCGCGCGGCTGTCCATTTAGCTCAAAATAAACCACCCTTGTGCCGTCGGCCTGGGGCTGACCAATCGAGATTAACTTAACAATCAGTGTTTTACCTTTTTCAATTTCTACCTCAATTTCTTCACCCAATCTCATTCCATAAAGGAATGTTGGTGTATCGAGCATCGAAATATTCCCAAATCGTTCATTTGCCTTGATATATTCTAAAAACACCTTTGGATAGAGTGCATAAGATAAAATTTCAAAATCGGTTACTTGTCTGCCAAGTTCTTCAAACAGCTCTTCTTTAAGTATGTCGAAATTCACCTCATCAAGAAGTTCACCAGGTCGAACTTCTAAAGGCTTCTTTCCTTTTAAAATGACTTTTTGAAGTTCTTCAGGGAATCCTCCGTATGGCTGCCCTAAATAACCTTCAAATAATTCAACAACAGAGTCAGGGAAATCGAGACTATTCCCCTTTAATAAAACATCCTCCTCCGTTAAGTCATTTTGCACCATAAATAGGGCCATATCCCCTACAACCTTTGAGGAAGGAGTTACCTTAACAATGTCCCCAAACATTTGGTTGACACGGGAGTACATTTCTTTTACTTCATCCCATTGTTCTCCAAGCCCTACTGCTTTAGCTTGCTGTTGAAGATTGCTATATTGACCGCCTGGCATTTCATGCTTATATACTTCTGAATGAGGGGAAATCATTCCACTTTCAAAATCATGATAAACTTTGCGTACATCTTCCCAGTAATAGGAAAGCTTCTCTAGCGCATCAATATTTACCTTTGGCTTTCTCGTATTTCCTTCAAGTGCATAGAATAAGGAATTAGCACTTGGCTGCGATGTTAATCCTGCCATTGTACTTAATGCTGTATCAACAATATCAACCCCGCCATCAATGGCACGTGCATAGGTGAAAATTCCATTTCCACTTGTATCATGTGTGTGGAGATGAATAGGGATATCGACAGTCGCTTTTAATTCGGATATTAACCGATAAGCTGCTTCAGGCTTTAACAGTCCGGCCATATCTTTTATTGCCAGAATATGAGCACCTTGCTTCTCCAACTCTTTTGCTAATGTTCGGTAATAGTCGAGATTATACTTTACTCTTGTTGAGTCTAAGATATCCCCTGTATAACAGATGGCTGCCTCAGCAATTTTCCCTGACTGGCGGACTGCATCAATGGCAACTTCCATTCCCTTTACCCAGTTTAGACTGTCAAAAATCCGGAAGACATCGATTCCTGCTGAGGCTGACTGATTGATAAATTCACGGATTAAATTATCCGGATAATTCTTATATCCAACAGCATTAGCGCCGCGAAACAGCATTTGAAAAAGGACGTTTGGAATCTTTTCACGAAGAGTTAATAAGCGGTCCCATGGATCTTCCTTTAGGAACCTATAGGCAACATCAAAGGTTGCCCCTCCCCACATCTCGAACGAAAATAAATCCGGTAATAATTTGGCTGTTTCTTCTGCAATATGTGCAATATCTTTGGTCCGCATTCTAGTCGCTAATAATGACTGATGGGCATCCCGATAGGTAGTATCTGTTAGTAAAACTTGCTTTTGATTTTTAATCCATTCAACAAGACCATCAGGCCCATATTGATCCAGAATTTGTTTGGTCCCATTCTGATATGGAACATCATATTTTAATGTTGGAATTCTAGGCTTTGAGAAAACAGGTCTTTTCTTTTTCTCAATTCCAGGAAATCCATTCACTGTAACATTTCCGATATAACTTAAAAGTTTTGTTCCTCTGTCCTTACTTATAGGAAAGATAAATAATTCTGGTGTTGTATCAATAAACGATGTATCATATTCACCATTTCTAAACTTCTCATGTTTGACGACATTTTCAAGGAATGGAATATTGGTCTTTATTCCTCTAATCCTAAACTCCTGTAAATTCCGTACCATCTTTGCTGCTGCTTGTTCAAAAGTTAATGCCCACGTTGATAGTTTTACAAGCAAGGAATCGTAATAGGGTGTGATAACGGCTCCCTGATAACCATTACCAGCATCAAGACGTACGCCAAATCCCCCACCTGAACGATAAGCCATTATTTTTCCAGTATCAGGCATAAAATTGTTCAGTGGATCCTCTGTTGTAACCCTGGACTGAATGGCAAAACCATTTAACTTAATTTTTTCTTGAGCAGGAATTCCAATAATCGGACCGTGCAGTTCATGTCCTTCCGATACTAATATTTGTGTTTGAACGATATCAATTCCAGTTACTAATTCTGTTACAGTATGTTCCACCTGTACACGCGGATTCACTTCAATGAAATAAAAATCATTTCCGGAAACAAGAAATTCAACGGTACCTGCATTTAGATATTGGACCTTGCCCATTAATTTTACTGCTGCCTGGCAGATCGAGTTCCGAAGATCCTCAGAAATGGAAACACTTGGAGCCACCTCAACCACTTTTTGATGCCGTCTTTGAACGGAACAATCGCGGTCAAAAAGATGAACCATGTTTCCATGCTGATCCCCAATGATCTGAACCTCAATATGTTTGGGATTTTCAATTAGTTTTTCAAGATAGACCTCATCGTTTCCAAAAGCGGCTTTCGCTTCGGATTTAGCTCGTTCAAAGGCTTCGCGGACTTCCTCTTTACTTTTAACAATTCTCATCCCGCGTCCCCCACCGCCTAATGAGGCTTTAATAATGATTGGGAAGCCATGGATAGCTGCAAATTCTTCCACTTCACTTGCCTCATTGACAGGGCCATCACTGCCTGGAATGACGGGAATATTGGCAAGTTCTGCCTGGCTTCTTGCTTTTACTTTGTCCCCAAACATATCCAGGTGATTGGACGATGGTCCGATAAAAATAATTCCCTCTTCTTCACAGCGTTTGGCAAAATGAATGTTTTCTGATAGGAAACCATAACCTGGGTGAATCGCATTTACACCATTTTTTTTAGCAATGTCAATAATTCCATCAATGTCTAAATAAGCGTCAATTGGTTTTTTTCCTTCTCCTACTAAATAAGCTTCATCTGCTTTATATCGATGGTAGGAGCCTGAATCCTCTTTCGAATAAATTGCAACAGTCCGAATATTCAGTTCAGTACAAGCCCGAAAAACCCTTATCGCAATCTCCCCGCGATTAGCCACCAATACTTTATTAATCTGTCTTGTCACGTAAAGCACCTCGTATTCTATGTATTTTTAAAAACGCAAGGGACATAATTCCCCTGCATTTTCGTTAAAGATAATAAACCTTGCCATCATCAGACTTTAACCTTTTGTCTGCTTGCCCTTGTTTATTTTTATTTTTATATTTACTTTCATATTTCACAAACATCGAAACATTAACAAGTATGCCAGTTGCTCCTGCAAGCATTAACAGCGATGACCCCCCATAACTTATAAAAGGAAGCGGTACACCGGTCAGTGGAATAATACCAGATACCCCTGCCAAGTTAATAAAAGACTGAATACCGATCATGCTAGATATACCAAACGCTAATAAACTGCCAAACGGGTCTTTACATTTCATCCCGATATGAATTCCCCGTAAAACAATATAGGAGAGAAGGAGAATAACAAAACCCACACCCCAAATTCCTAATTCCTCAGCGATGATAGCCATAATAAAGTCTGTGTGGGACTCTGGCAGATACCCTAACTTTTGAATACTTTTTCCTAGTCCCAGTCCGTTTACTCCGCCCGAACCAATCGCAATATACGAGTTCGCCAGATGGAAACCGGCATCTTTCACATATTTTTCATCAAACGGATTACCCATTACTTCAAAGCGGCTCATTTGTTCAGGTGAAAATATTTTTCCCCAGGAGACAAGAACAAGCGGCAGGAGTACTATGAGAACCATTAAAACTAATTTCCAGATGGTTTTAAAATTCATACCAGAAGCGATTATAATTGTTCCAGCAATCGCTGCAATAATGACTGCTGTTCCAAAGTCTGGCTGGACCGCAATAAGCACACAGACGATAAAAAGATATACTAGAGGTGGAAGTACACCTTTATTGAACTGATTAATATACGGTTGTTTTTTTGCATACACAGACGCCAAATAAATAATTACACCCAGTTTTACAAATTCAGATGGCTGAAAGAGAAAGGAGCCTATTTGATACCAGCTTTGGGCATTGTTCTTTACTTGTCCAAAAACAAAAAGACCAAGCAAAGCTACAATTGACGCAATGACCATTGGAGCCAGAAACCATTTCGTATAATTCATTATTTTATAAGGAACAAGCGCGGTAATTAGAAATATTACAGCAAATACTAACAAAAATATCTTTTGCCTTTGATAGAAAAAATCAGGACTTACTTGGTACCTTTGAACCGCGTAGGCCATGCTTGCACTGTAAATCATCACAAGTCCGAACGCGCACAGAAGGATGATGGCAGTAATCAACGAATAGTCATATGATTTTAATATTTTTCTCAGCATTTAAAACGTCCTCATTTTCAAAAATTGATAGTATACCATACTATTATAATAGAAAATGCGTGTCATTACTTGAGGAAATTCTCCTTTGTTGCATGTTTTTAATAAAGAATATTCAAAATTAATAAAAAACTCAAACATTACACCGTATTGTTTGAGTTCTTATTTATGCATTATTTTTTTAAGGATGCATCGTGTAGAGCCGACAATTCTCTCTCTAATTGATCTAAGATTGTTTTTCCATCCTTAGCATCTATTAAGCCTAATCGCACAGCAAAGTCTATTTCTCTTGAAAGGCCAAACATTTGTGTATCCAATACCTCTTCATAAAGAGGGCATTGAGGCATCGTGAGATTGTCCATTTGCACTTTGATAAGCTTTAATATCTTTTCAGCGTCAGCCTGGAGCAAGGCATAGGCTTTTTCATGGTGATTCACGATCATTTCAGACGCCAACATTGATCCCCCCATTTCAGAGCGATAATTCAACTTATCTATAAATTTTACCGTTTAGACTACAAAATTGCAAGAACAATGAAGGATATTCACAAAAGGAGTTATCTTTTATGACAACCTGGTCAAAAAAAGATATACTAAGAAAGCAGAATCCATTTATTTGACTACTAAAATAACGGATTAATTTATTATAAAGTACTCTTGTATATTTGAGTGTTAGTGGAAACCACAAATGACTAATATATATATACATGCAGACAAGATTTGAGGGGGATGGATGATGGGGAATATCTTAACGATAACAGGGAATGTAAAATTTACAATTACGCTTGATCCCGGTGTTTGGATTTTTGACGACCGACGGGTTGATTTAAATACTTACTTTTCACAAGTAAAGGAGACAACCGATTCCGATGAGGCCTATACAAAAGCAGTTTCTAAACACTGGGATCGTGAAATAATGGAGGGAGCAATTTATCCTCCAACATTAAAAACCGAAAAGAAATTTGAAAAAGAAAAGGTATTGACTGGTACTTTCGGAATTCCATTTAAACCATTTTTGTTAAATTCGGAGCCGGCTCCTGATGCCAAAAGTTTAGTTGTCCAAACCGCAACGGAGAAAATAGAGTTCCCATTAGAAACTGCATATGACTTTATTTTAGGTTATTCAAATAATGGTAAACCTTTAACTTCTGATGGACCTGTCCATATTTATTTTGGTGACGGCTCTAATCAGGATAATCCTATTAAAAGTATAACTGGCTTTACCATTAAATAAGAGAGAAATTCTACACCCTGCCTAAACGGATGCCTGTTGGCACCCGTTTTAGACACCTCCCTGCTATAGCGCCTGATCCAAGTGCTATAGCTTTTGGTCTTATAATAAATCGGCGGCCAATCGGGCTAGACCTGATCGTTCCCCTTTTAACAGCTTTACATGTCCGGAAATTTCCTGATCCTTAAACTTCTCCACTACATAAGTTAAGCCATTGTTATAGGCATCTAAATATGGATGATCAATCTGTTCCGGGTCCCCCATCAACACAATCTTACTGCCCTCTCCTACTCTTGTTAAAATCGTCTTCACTTCATGTTTGGTTAAGTTTTGGGCTTCGTCAATAATGATAAACTGCTTTGGCAGACTTCGACCGCGGATATATGTTAATGCCTCCACTTCAATCGAGCCCATCCCGGCTAGAATCGCATCTAGTTCACCCGGCTTTTTTGTATTAAACAAATATTCTAAATTATCATAAATTGGCTGCATCCAAGGTCTAAGTTTTTCTTGTTTTTCTCCAGGCAAGAAACCGAGATCTTTTCCCACGGGAACGATCGGTCTTGCCACCAAAAGCTTTTTATATTCTCTAAAATCTTCTGTTTGCATTAGTCCTGAAGCTAGTGCAAGTAATGTTTTTCCTGTTCCAGCTTTACCCGTTAATGTAACAAGCGGGATATCCTTGCGCAGCAATAATTCGATTGCCATCGTCTGCTGTACATTTCTGGAGTGTATCCCCCATACATGCTCTTGATTTAACGTTAATTTCTTTACCTTCTTACTCGTTTTATCGACCATACCAATGGCGGAAGCAGAACTGCCGAGTACATCCTTCATGATTAGGAATTGATTCGGATAGAATGGGTGGTTTGCTACCTCTGATAGTGATAATTCTCCTTTTTCGTAAAAACGGCCTAGCAATTCAATCGGTAGTAGCAATTCAAAAAAACCTGTATATATATGTTCCACTTCGACTACTCGGTCATTCAAAAAATCCTCTGCTGTAAGTCCAATCGCATCTGCTTTTACACGTACTAATGCATCTTTACTAACAATTATTACGGGCTTGCCATCTTCCTTCGCTTGTTCCTCTAAGTATAAATTCTTTGCCACCGCCAGAATGCGATTATCATTTGTTTTTTCTACGAATATGTCTTGAAGTTCATGAAATGATCGGTGGTTTAATTCAATCCTAATGGTTCCCCCGTTTTCAAGAGGAATTTTTTCATGAAGTTTCCCTGCTGCCCTTAGTCCATCGATTAAACGCGATACCTGCCTTGCATTCCTGCCAACTTCATCCATATATCTTTTCTTTGAGTCCACTTCTTCAAGGACCACTGCCGGAATTACGACCTCATTATCTTCAAACGAATAAATGGAATACGGGTCTTGGAGCAAGACATTTGTATCTAACACGTATATTTTACTCAAAGCAACGCCTCCTGGTTCACTGGTGTATGGCTTGTTAAATTAGTTTCAACAATCCTTTGCTAGATTGGACTTTGGTAAAATATATGTTTATTGGAATAAAGATAGAAGACGTTCCGCACAATAAATGTTATTAAGACAAAAAACTTGTATGAGAGTCTACTGTTCAAGCCCATTTAACCATTATTTTATTATCTTGGAGGTGGATTATAATGAAAATGATTCTTTTAACATCGGCCATTAGTTTACTTTTAACAGGCTGTAATACCGCTAATCATAACGAGAATGCAAAAAACGGCAACCAGCTAGTAAACGTGAAAAACAGTTATATTGACAATGTAGACCAGAAATCTGGGCAGGAAATTTCCAAGCGTCTTGTTGAGCTCGCTACTAGTATTCCAAATGTGTCAGATGCAACTGCAGTAGTTTTGGGAAACTATGCGATTGTCGGTATTGATGTCAATGCCAAAATTGATCGATCACAGGTTGGTTCCATTAAGTATTCTGTTGCAGAAAGTTTAAGAAAAGATCCATATGGAGCCAAAGCTATTGTTATCGCAGATGCAGACACCAATCAGCGTTTACGGGAAATACAGGCGGATATTAAAAAAGGCAGGCCTATACAAGGAATTATGGAGGAACTCGCAGATGTCGCAGGACGGTTGATACCGGAAGTACCGGGCGATTTAATTACTCCAAGCCCTAAAAATGCTACCGAAAAACCAGATCAAAAACTCAAGGGCAATGAAGAAAAGAAACTAAACAAAGAGCAGGAAGACCAATCCAATCACCATAAGTAAGGAAATAAGAAAAGCGCAAGCAAGGCCAGACACTAATCGCACTTAATGCGTACAGAAAGCAATAGCATTCTGTAGCCAAGCATAAGACGATCCGGCCGAAAGGTTGATTTTTAACCTTTTGGACGGATTGTCCCAAAGGTGGAGGTGACTGTCCCGGGACTCTAGACTAAGACGTACCCTGCAAGAAGGCGCTTTTTGCCTTCTTTAGAGGAGGGCTAGACTTGCGTCCCAAGGAGCCGCAACTGGATAAGCTGTAGACCATCGAGGGGCTAGGCGCTGGATCTAGACAATTCTCAAAGTCAAAAACTTTTATACTTTCTTCTCTTAAAAATAAAAGAAAAAAAGCTTAGTTTCCACTAAGCTTTTTTCATTGCATCCATAACTTGATTATCGAGCCTCTCAGCCGCTTTCTTATCATATGTTTTATCATATTGGACTTCTGTAACGATTTTAGAACCGTAAAACATAACGTCTCTCACTTCATTAATCGTTACTTCTACCAAAGCCAGTTTTAGTGGAACTCCAGGTAATCGTTCTTCTTTAACGCGTGCTTCCCCTTGAATCGAGTATGTAGATTCATTTGCAATTAAATTAATCACAACGTTATGATTGTTATTGATATTTTCTAATATTCTGGAACGATTATCAACAGCAAAATAGATAATCCCATCGTTTTTAGCCAACACCCAGGAAATTGCACTAACATTTGGACCTCCTGTCTCATAATCAACAGTTGCCAAAGTTACGAATCGTTCTTTTTGCAGCTCATCAAATAATGGCTTGATAAGTTTTGGTTCTACTTGATTTGCCATTTTACACAACCCCTTTATTCATTCCTTTAAAAAACAGATAATCTCATATTACTACTATCCCTATTTTTCATCAACTCTAACCAATTGATTTACCAGTTGTAGTTCTATCATGGTATACTATATTACAAACATTCTGTTATTCGAAAGAAGAATTAAAGAGGTGCTTGAATGAAAGTAAAATGTGTGATTTGCGATAAGATTGAACCAATAGACGATGAATCATTAATTGCAAAGCGACTTCGAAATCGTCCCATTCATACATATATGTGTCATGACTGCAGTACTAGAATTGCCGAAAAAACCAATGCGCGAATTGATTCAGGTAATTTCCACTTATTCCGTCCAAAATCGGATAAGGATGAATGGTAATAAGGAAAAGTGAATCAAATGCAAAAACGCTTGTATACTCATCGTATACAAGCGTTTTTTGCGTTTGAATGTGCAGCTGCAGTACATAGGACTTCCGTTTTCTTTTAATCAATTGGATAGTCCTTATACTTTTCAGGTTCCTGATTAATTTGATTGATCATGATTTCAATTAATTCGCGGGGATAACGTCTCGTTTTTGTTTCTTCCCCCTGTTGATATGAAATATAATACATCAAATCATCTTTTGTCGTTTCGATATTCGAGACAGAATGCTGTGCAGTGAGTATCTCTTCAAAGAAGTCCCGTGTCTCAACCGCTGCTTTGTCATCAGGTCGGACATCACAAACCACTTTAATGGTTAGCCAATTATAAAGTGCATCCTGTAAAGATTGCATTTTACTCTCCCCCTGTGACCCCGCTATTTGCCTGTTTTTTAGTTTGGTGGAGGCGGATCTTATATATAATTAGTAGTAACGCCGCGACACCTAACCCTTCTGCAATTGGTAATGCATATGAGAAAAACAACATTAATACGCAGCCAACACAAAGACTGAAATAAATTACAATATTTTTTCCAAGGGGCAGCTTTTTTGCAAAACCTAGGCGATATACAATAATGGATAAAACTACAATAAAAATATATTGTAAGAGGACACCAGTTTTTATATCGTTCGTAAGTTCAATAAAGAATCTTAAACTTGGGGAGAAAGATCTTAATTCTTCCACGGGTTTGCACCTCTCAATACTTAACTCAATTCAGCATATTTTTTCTTTTTAGCATTTCTTTCACGTTCATTTTTATCAAGTATTTTCTTTCTTAAACGAATGGATTCAGGTGTAACTTCACAATATTCGTCGTCATTTAAATACTCAAGTGATTCTTCTAACGTCATGATTCTAGGCTTTTTAATGACAGACGTTTGATCTTTGTTTGCTGAACGAACATTGGTTGCTTGTTTTACCTTCGTGATGTTAACGGTTATGTCGTTTTCACGAGTATGCTCCCCAACGATCATCCCTTCATATATTTCTGTACCAGGTTCAACGAAGATAGTTCCACGATCTTCAACCTGCATAATTCCATAAGTAGAAGCTTTTCCAGATTCCATAGAAACAAGGACCCCTTGACGTCTTCCGCCCACCTGTCCTTGAAGCATTGGCTGATAGCTGTCAAATGTATGATTAATAATTCCATACCCACGAGTCATTGTTAAAAATTCCGTTGTATAACCAATTAAACCACGTGCCGGAACATTAAAGATTAAACGTACTTGACCGGATCCATTATTAACCATATCAATCATTTCGCCTTTGCGTGCTCCAATTGATTCCATTACGGCACCAGTATGTTCTTCAGGAACATCAATTTGAACACGTTCTACAGGCTCACAACGCACTCCATCAATTTCTTTTACAATTACTTCTGGTTTAGAAACTTGAAGCTCGTAGCCTTCACGACGCATATTTTCGATTAAAATAGATAAATGGAGCTCACCACGGCCAGAAACAATCCACGCATCTGGTGAATCTGTATTCTCTACCCGTAAGCTTACATCTGTCTGCAATTGAGCACGAAGTCTTTCTTCAATTTTTCTTGAAGTCAAGTACTTACCTTCTCTACCTGCAAATGGACTGTTGTTTACAACAAAGGTCATTTGTAAAGTAGGTTCATCAATTCTTAAGATTGGTAATGCCTCTTGGTGTTCAACCGGACAAACGGTTTCACCAACATTAATGTCCTCCATACCAGAAACTGCAATTAGGTCACCCGCTTTTGCCTCTTCCACTTCTTGACGTTTTAATCCAAAGAAGCCGAAGATTTTGGTAACACGGAATTGCTTAACAGAACCATCCACCTTCATAAGTGCAACCTGCTGTCCAACTTTCATTGTTCCACGGAATACACGTCCGATTCCAATACGGCCTACATAATCATTATAATCAAGCAATGCTACTTGGAACTGTAGCGGCTCATCACTATTATCGACTGGTGCCGGGATATGTTCCACAATCGCATCATATAATGACTTCATGTTTTCGTCTTGTTTCTCCGGATCAGTACTTGCCGTACCATTGATCGCAGAGGCATAAACAACTGGGAACTCAAGCTGGTCTTCATTCGCACCAAGCTCAATAAACAAATCTAGTACTTCATCAATTACTTCTAATGGACGGGCAAAATCACGGTCAATTTTATTGACAACAACAATTGGGGTTAGGTTTTGTTCCAAAGCCTTCTTTAAAACAAAACGTGTTTGCGGCATACAGCCTTCATAGGCATCAACAACAAGCAGTACTCCATCAACCATCTTCATGATCCGTTCTACTTCGCCGCCGAAGTCAGCATGTCCTGGTGTATCCAAGATGTTGATTCGGGTATCTTTATATTGGATCGCTGTATTTTTTGCAAGAATCGTGATCCCGCGTTCTCTTTCTAAATCATTAGAATCCATTGCACGTTCTTCCACATGCTCATTGGAACGAAATGTTCCCGATTGTTTTAGCAGTTGGTCTACCAACGTTGTTTTACCATGGTCAACGTGGGCAATAATCGCTATATTACGTATATCATTTCTTATATTCAAAAAATTCCACTCCTACCTTTATTCAAGAAATTGTTTTTAATTATAGTTTTTCATATACAACTAAAACATTATACCACAAATTTAGTGGAAAACTGAAATGATTTTATGTAAAATAAAAATAACAACCAATTCTAATGTTTTTGTTAAGAAAAAGGGGTATGTACAGATGAGCAATGTAAAATGGCCTTTACTCATTTATGCAATACTTGCAGCAGCAAGTATTGTGGGAATCGGAATTGCAATTAGTGAACAAAGCATAATTGGGGGCCTTGGCAGTATTGTGGCTGTAATTGTTATTATGGGAATGGGTTTTAAAACAAAAAGAAAAATGCGGGAAAACGGAGAACTATAAGAAAATCGGAGGTGCCTGTTTAGCGCACGACAGGACTAGAGCACATCGACTGAGATAAAGGAAACAGAAATGCGGAAGCGCCTTGAACAGGGGCTGCAGCAGGACAAACGAAGAGCGAAGCGATTCGATGTTGACTTATCGTAGGGAGATGGGCAAAGTCCACTAGTCGCTGGGCACTGGAGCTGAAAAATTCTCATAGTTCATTAATACATTTTAGTATCATCTATAGAAGCCTGGGCTGCCCCAGGCTTTTATTTTTATAAATGTAGTGCTACCACTCGCCGCCTTTTAAATAATCATTTAAAATTGTCTGGTGAAGCCCTGGTTTGGCAGCAAATAATGAATTTTTAGAAAGAAAATCAAGTTTTTCCCCTCGTAAATTTGTAACTATTCCGCCAAGTTCTTCTAAAATAACTGCCCCGGCTGCTACATCCCATGGTGCAAGACGCATCGAGAAATAAGCATCTACCCTACCAGTTGCTAAAAATACCAGTTCAAGTGCTGCCGATCCATAGGACCGCGTCCCCCTGGCTTCTTTCACTAATGGTATCAACAGATTATTGTCAATTCTTTTATTTTCAACAACCCATGTAGCATTGAGGGCAAGAATGGATTCTTTAATTGTAGTCTCTTTTAGCTTGGGTATTGGTTTTCCATTTATGTAGGCACCTTTTCCACGTATTGCGTGGTATAGTTCATCATGGACAACATCATAAATGAGTCCTATTTTACCTATGCCATTCTCATAAATCCCGATCGATATGGCAAAATTCCTTTGCTGGTGAATAAAATTCATCGTCCCGTCAATCGGATCGATTAACCAAACGACTCCTTCAAGGTTGTGAAGTTCATCCCCGAAACCCTCTTCCCCCATAATTTTATGCTCCGGATAAACCTCTTTAATATGTTGTATAAAAAATTGCTCAACTTCTTTATCAATATTTGTCACTAAATCATTAGGATTGGATTTCGTTTCAATATTTAACTTCGTCTTAAAGGATAAACGTATTTTCTCCCCTGCTTCTTTAACCCACTGCTTTGCATGGGTGTCAATTGTTTCCCAATTCATATTCTTCCTCCATTCTTTCTATGATTCAATGTATGTAGTATGAAGCTCGATTATTAATTTGATGTACTTATAGCTTAATCAAATTAACCTGACACAGCAACTTTTTACCACAATATCGTTCAATAAATCACACAACCGCACAATAATAAACGAACTCCCCTTATTCTCATTTGGAGTTCGTTCAAATCAAGCGATAAATTATTTCTCCATGGTTCATTCCAACTTTGTACTCCTTAGATTATAAATCGATCAAAAAGCCTTTAACCGTAATAATTCCAAGCGGATTTTTTCTAATTTTTGCTTGCACTCTTTCATTTTCTTCTCATTTTTGTCTTCAATGGCCTCAAATAATGTAGCCAATTCATAATCCATTTCTAATCTTAAGACGGCAGTTCTTTCTTTTTCAGTCGCTTTTTTTAGGGATGTATTCATTAATTGCTTCACCTAGCAGCGCCCCCTTTCCTTGTTTTTACTAATTTTTCTGATTTTTTGTTTTACTGTATAATATGAGCCACCTTGATATGTTGCAACAAATATGTGCACTAACCTAGTTGAGCACCAAACTTCTTCAAGTTTTTCTCTTATGCTACAATAATTGACAAACAGTTATGGAGGTAACTAAATGGATTTTGGCAATTTACAAATGAGGATTATAATGTTTTTTTATAGATGGATTAAAAGCACGAATGGAAGCTTTAAAAAGTACTGTTTGACCGAAACTTGAACAATTGGGGGAATACTTTGCACCTTTATTATCTTCCCTGACAGAAGATGAAATGTTCGTCCATGTTGCCAAAAATGCTAGACGGACGATAAACCCTCCTAAGGATACATGGATTGTTCCCAAGTACGATTAATTAAAAGCCCGCTGTTTCTATCTTTTACCCCCATTATAAAAAGATTAAACTTTACGAAGGAGTACTAAAAATGCAATTTCAAGGATTTTCGAAAACAGACTTCGACACCTTTAATATAGAAGGTCTTGACGCAAGAATGGAAGCCATTGAAGAAAGGATTCGACCGAAGTTCCGTGAAATCGGTCAATTATTAACGGACGAACTTTCCGTTAATCTTGGACAGGAAATGTTTTTACATATAGCAAAACATGCCCGTCGAACTGTAAATGCCCCGAAGGATACTTGGTTGGCAATAGCGGGGAACAAACGTGGATATAAACAACACCCGCACTTTCAAGTTGGATTATTTGACGACCATGTTTTCATTTGGTTGGCGTTCATTTATGAATTACCGAACAAGGAGGAAATCGCAAAGACATTCTTGAAGAACTTGAAAACGATCAAAACGAACATTCCAAACGACTTTGTTGTTTCCCAAGACCATATGAAAAAAGGCGCAACATCAATGAAGGATATTAACTTGAAAGAGACACTGGAACGTTTTCGGGACGTCAAGAAAGCGGAATTTCTTATTGGACGACATTTTGCAGCTAATGACCCAATTTTAACAGACGGGAGCGAATTTTTGGACGTTGTAAGAAGTACGTTCGAAACACTTATTCCTTTGTATAAATTAGCATATAAATAGAAAAAAGCGTCTTCCCCCGCTATGCACAAACGGGTTCGGACGCTTTTTCGTTTGCCTTTTTATTTAACCACGTATTGAAATTTTTTATAGCTTCTTCGCTTGGCGTGTTACTTCGAACAACCACCGTTAGTACTTCCTGATGGAATTAACCGTTGCAATAACGATCAAGGTTGTTGCCAAGATGTCAGTCTGAAAGCGATACGGGCTGATATGGAAGACTCTTCGAAAAGGTTGTACAAATAGACCCAAAACGCTCCAAAACATAAAAATGGGGGCGGTAAGGCGTTGATTGCACTTCAAATGGAAGCGTTTGAAAAAGCAAGTCAATGGCTTGAACGAATAAAGGAATTATTTATCGATGAAATGATTGACCGAAAGGAATTCGAAAAAAGGAAAAAAGCCGAAGAACAAAAAATCAAAGCGGCGGAAAAAGAAGTTGAACGGTTATCCCAATCTAATGAATTCATCGACGAAGTAAAGAAGAAAGAACGAGCGAAGCGTTGATCTGAAATTCATTAGAAGGAATTATTTAAAGGCAATCTTTCGATCCGTGAAAAGAATGAAGGATTCAAGAAGTTGATTGAACGAATTGACTATAAGAGGAAAGGTGAAGCAACAATCGACGTGATATACAAATAAAAACGGAGTTGTCATTTTAACACACAAAAACGCTTGGTTAGAAATAAAATTCTTTCTAAGCATTTTTCTTTTTATGATGATTGACTGTTATACCTTTAAAAAAGCTGTTCTATTATGTGGTTATACGTTAGAAAGAAATGAAGTAATTGAATTAGGTGCGGAGGGATTTATAACTCGAATGGATGATGTGTTTACTAAAGTTGCACCTCTTTATAAAATTGCTCAGAATATCAAATAAAAAAGAAAACTCCCGTTGACATGATGGGAGTTTTCTTCTTTATTTCATAATGATTTTATCTCCAGAGGAGGCCTCTTTTGCTTTTTTAATGGTTCGGTATGAAGAATAACCGCTTATTTCTTCAAATTCACCACAAATCGTTTTTTCCTCTGCTTTACTTGGAACAATTTCTTTGAACCGACGATAAGCTTTCATAACCTCATCTCGTTCAATCCCTTTTTCATATGCACTCTCAATTGCTTCAAAAAATTTTACCACATCAACGATTTCTTCGGTTGACCAATTATAATCGATGGGATATTGATATTCCATACACTCACCTGCTTCTCTATGCTAATGTGTATAATACCTCTATTTTCCCCATTTTGCACGAATTTGTTCCGCCTCATTCTTCATCCGATTAAAGAGCTCAGCAACCGTAGGCACATCCTTAATCATCCCCATAACCTGACCTGCCCAAGCAAATCCTTCAGTGGTTTCACCATCATATATGTACCGTTTATTGGCATTTCCACTAATATAATCTTTCAAGTGCTCATAATCCCCATTTTTCCGCTCGATTTCAAGAATTTTTTCTGTCCAGCTATTGGCAATGGCTCTTCCTGGTGCTCCCAGTGTTCTTTTGATGACCACAGTATCACTTTCCGTTCCCTCAACTAAGCTGCGTTTATAAGCTTCATGCGCGTGAACACAGTCCTTGGTCGCGATAAACCGTGTTCCCATCTCAATTCCCTCAGCACCTAAACTAAGGGCTGCCATTAGTCCCCTTCCATCCCCAATTCCACCTGAAGCAATAACAGGGATAGACACAGCGTCCACTACTTGAGGAATTAAAACAAGTGTACCGATATCATCTCTGCCAAGATGTCCGCCGCCTTCCTGGCCGACCACCATCACTGCATCGGCGCCTAACTCTTCTGCTTTTATAGCTTGTCTTCTTGCTGCTACGAGCACGAGAGTTTTGATGTTTGTCCCCTTAAGTTGTTCAAAAATTGGCGCAGGATTTCCACCAGTCATAGATACAACAGGTACTTCCTCTTCAATTGCAACCTGTAGGAAATCTGCAAATGACCTTCCGTGCTGCCCAATGGCAAAATTAACACCAAATGGGTTATTGGTTAATTGTTTTACTTTTCTAATCTCTTCCCTTAACAATTCAGGATTAGGCAGAGACATAGCAGTAATTTGCCCAAGCCCCCCTGCATTTGATACTGCAGCCGCTAAATCAGAATAAGCTAAATAAGCTAACCCCCCTTGGACAATTGGAAACTCAATGTTTAACAAATCAGTAATTCGTGTATCCCAATTCAATTTAAACCCTCCTTCTAGTTAATAAATTGTTAATTCGTGTTAAAAGGTTAATTTTCCTTTCTTTATGAGAAACTAACTAAAGTTAAAATCGATAAAGTTAAATTTAAATCCTTTAAAATACAAAGAAATAATGCTATAATTTCCTTTGTTTTATGTCGAATATAGACGAATAATCTGAGCATTTTTTATAAAGAGGTGTATTTACCATTGTCACAAGAACAAACACCGTTATTTAGCGGTTTAGTAGCACATGCTAAAAGAAACCCAATTCAATTCCACATTCCCGGCCATAAGAAAGGTGCTGGAATGGATACAGAATTCCGCCAATTTATTGGTGATAATGCCTTGTCCATAGACTTAATTAATATCGGTCCTCTTGATGATTTACATCAGCCAAAAGGAATCATTAAACAAGCTCAAGATTTAGCTGCGGAAGCTTTTGGAGCCGATCGAACTTTTTTTTCCGTACAGGGAACTAGCGGCGCTATTATTGCCATGATCATGGCGGTATGCGGACCTGATGATAAAATTATTGTTCCTAGAAATGTTCATAAATCCATCATGTCGGCGATTGTTTTTTCAGGAGCGATTCCAGTTTTTATTCACCCGGAGATTGATAAAGAATTAGGTATCTCACACGGTATTACAACGGATTCAGTTGAAAAAGCCTTAAAACAGCACCCAGATGCGAAAGCCATTTTAGTGATTAACCCAACCTACTTTGGTATTTCTGCAGACCTGAAGAAAATTGTTGAAATTGCTCATTCCTATCATGTTCCCGTTTTGGTCGATGAAGCACATGGTGTCCATATACATTTCCATGATCAGCTTCCACTATCAGCTATGCAGGCAGGGGCAGATATGGCAGCCACAAGTGTTCATAAATTAGGTGGCTCCATGACCCAGAGCTCTATTCTTAATGTACGAGAAGGACTTGTTTCGGCACAGCATGTGCAAACGATTTTAAGTATGCTTACGACTACATCAACTTCCTACTTACTGCTTGCTTCACTAGATGTAGCACGTAAACAATTGGCAACAAAGGGCAAACAGTTAATTGATCGAACCATTAAGTTATCTCAATCCATGCGGAAGAGAATTAATGAAATCGACCACATCCATTGTGTTGGTAAAGAGATACTAGGATCTAAAGCTACTTTTGATTATGATCCGACCAAACTCATTATTTCAGTTAAAGATTTAGGCTTAACGGGTTATGAAGTAGAAAAGTGGTTAAGAGAAAAATATAATATTGAGGTTGAACTATCAGACCTTTATAACATCCTTTGTATTGTCTCACTAGGAGATACAGAGACAGAAGCTGACATTTTAGTTAATGCTTTAAATAATCTTTCAATCGAATGTGAGCATCGCGTTGGGCAAATTGAACCTATCGAAGTTCTCCTTCCAGAAATTCCGGTCCTTGCACTTACACCAAGAGATGCATTTTATTCAGAGACAGAGGTTGTTCCTTTTGAAGAATCAGAAGGAAGAATTATCGCAGAGTTTGTAATGGTATATCCCCCTGGTATTCCAATTTTCATTCCAGGTGAAATTATCACTAAGGAAAATCTTCACTATATACGTAAAAACCTTGAAGCCGGATTACCAGTTCAAGGTCCTGAAGATGATGAAATTAAAACAATTCGTGTCATAAAAGAATATAAAGCTATCCAATAAATAGTCAAAAAAAATAGGATTCCCAAGTGGAATCCTTTTTATTTTAGCATATTATACTTCTTCGTCATGTTTGTGATCATCGCAACAATTGCATTTAGAATAGAGCACGGTTACTTTTTCATCTTCAAAATGATCAATAGTAGAATTACATGATTGGCATACAATAGTACCCATTTGTTCAATCCCCTTTTCATTTGAATGATTATAAATTTGAAACGCTTTCTAATATCCTTAATTCAATAATAATATATCACATTAAACTTTTCAAGCCTAAATTGTATGTCACATTAATAAATTTTTAATTAAAAAGGAACCTAATTTAGGTATTAACTAGTTCTAATAAAATATATAGAATAGTTGCTTATTTATTTAATGTTTAATGTTGTCAGAGCTTTTTAATCAGTGCTAGAATAGAATTGCAAAAGCTTGGAGAAAAGGGGGAATGGTGATGGCTATAAATGCATTTATTAAACTCGTGCCCTCATCTGTTAAACAAACAATCACAATCGAAGAAGTAAAAGAATTATTTCATTATTATAAAAATATTACAGCAAAAACAGGTGCCCAATTAAACTGGCAGTATGGGGAATCAGCATTTCCATATGATATCAAAGAAACAGAAGCAAGTAAGGGAATGGCATTTTATTTGCATTCTGACCACGAACGCTACAATGCTATTTTAATTGGTGTTGATAAGGAAACTGTAAAAGAGGAAGATGGCACAGAAAGAGTGCAGCAATACATACAAGTAACATTACCGGAACAATCGACACATGGAGATAAAGGAAAGGCGAATGAATTCTGCAAATTCCTTGCCAAAAAACTACAAGGAGAACTTCACCTCTTTAATGACAGAGTCATGTACTATTATCCAAGAAAATAAGACTGAAAAAGACTCCAACTCTCGGGCGGGGTCTTTTTAGTGTACAAAAAGAGCCAGAGTATAATGGATAGATGTATAGATCACCAGGCTTAGGGCTGTAATAAACAGTGTTTTTCTCACTGATTTGGTCACATAGTTTCCTAGCATTAATGCCAGGTAAAAAAACACAAAAAACATCATTACCTTATAAATGAGTTGATCGTGCTTTGAAAGCCATTCAATGAGTGTATAACCGCTCCAAATAATAAATTGTAATATAATCACGAGATAGACCTTCATTTTTATCACCACGCAAAAGACATTGATCTTTTAGTTAAGAACAAAGACATTGGCTAGTGTTTTAAATATATGTTTAATTATTAGCAGTTAGATATTATTTACAGAATTCTTTTAATTCCTCCTCCCTTTTCTAAATAATTTCGCTACTAATGAAAAAAGTCCTTTCCATCTTACTGGAAAGGACCTTTTAATTACTTCATAATGTGAATTGGAGTTCCAAGAACCACTTCAGCAGCTTCCATGGTAATTTCTCCAAGAGTTGGGTGAGCATGGATCGTAAGTGCTAAATCTTCTGCTGTCATACCAGTTTCAATTGCTAAACCTAATTCAGCAATCATATCTGAAGCACTCGCCCCAGCTATTTGAGCACCAATAACTACTCCATCTTCTGCGCGAGTGATTAATTTCATAAATCCTTCGCTGCTATCAAGAGATAACGCACGGCCATTTGCAGCAAATGGGAATTTCGCCGCTTTTACCTTAATGCCTTCTTCTTTAGCTTGTGCCTCTGTATAGCCAACTGAAGCTAATTCTGGATCAGAGAATACTACGGCAGGAATACCTAAGTAATCAATTTCTGACGGATGACCAGCAATTGCTTCTGCAGCAATTTTCGCTTCATAAGAAGCTTTATGTGCTAATTGAGGACCGGCAACAACATCACCAATTGCATAAATATTGCTGATATTTGTACGGCATTGCTTGTCAATTTCAATTAATCCACGTTCGCTTAAATTAATGCCAACCTGCTCTAAGCCCATTTCATCCGTGTTTGGACGGCGTCCAACCATGACGAATACATAGTCAGCTTCAATTTGCTTCGCTTCACCTTTTACTTCAAATTTTACTACTACACCATTTTCAGTTTCTTCTACACCCTTAGCAAATGCATTTGTATAGAATTCTGCGCCTCGTTTTTGCATGGTGCGCTTAACTAGTGAAGCCATCTGCTTATCAAATACACCAAGACCTAAAATCTCGTCAGCACCTTCTAGAATGGTCACTTGGCTGCCAAAGTTTGCATATGCACCGCCAAGTTCAATCCCAATAACACCGCCGCCAATAACAACGATTTTCTCAGGGATTTCATTTAAATTAAGGGCACCTGTTGAATTTAGAACGCGTTTAGAATATTTAAAAGCTGGCAATTCAATTGGACGAGAACCAGTTGCAATAATCGCATTTTTAAATGTATAAGTCTGAGCGGAATTTTCATCCATTACACGTAAAGTATTGGCATCAACAAAATATGCTTCCCCACGCGCAATGTTAACTTTATTTCCTTTTAAAAGTCCTTCAACACCGCCAGTTAATTTTTTAACGATTCCTGATTTGAATTCTTGAACCTTAGAAAAATCAACTTTTACGTTTTCAGCAGTAATACCGAATGATTCTGAATGTACCGCTGTTTCATAACGATGTCCTGCAGCAATTAATGCTTTAGATGGAATACAACCTACGTTTAAACATACACCGCCAACATATTCCTTTTCTACAATCGTTACTTTTTGACCCAGTTGTGCAGCGCGAATAGCCGCAACATATCCTCCAGGACCCGCACCGATGACTATAGTATCTGTTTCAATTGGGAAATCTCCAACTACCATTTTCTTACGCCTCCATTAACAATAGTTCTGGATCGTTTAATAAACGTTTAATATGATTCATTGCATTTTGCGCAGTCGCACCATCGATCATACGGTGGTCAAAACTTAAAGATAAAGCTAATACTGGTGCAGCCACAATTTCACCATTACGAACGATTGGCTTTTCAGCAATACGGCCTACACCCAAGATAGCTACTTCCGGATGGTTAATTACTGGAGTAAACCATTGTCCGCCTGCAGATCCAATGTTCGAAATTGTGCAAGAAGCACCCTTCATTTCATTTGGAGCAAGTTTACCATCACGAGCTTTACCAGCTAATTCATTAATTTCATTCGAAATAGCAAATACAGATTTACGGTCAGCATCTTTTACAACCGGAACTAAAAGACCTTTTTCTGTATCAGCAGCGATACCAATGTTGTAATAATGCTTATGAATAATTTCACTTGTCGCATCGTCAAGAGATGTATTTAGTACTGGGAACTCTCTTAATGCACTTGTTAATGCTTTTACGATATATGGTAAGAATGTAAGCTTGATACCTTTTGCAGCTGCAACTTCTTTGAACTTTTTGCGGTGTGCCACAAGCTTAGCTACATCGATCTCATCCATTAATGTAACGTGTGGAGCAGTATGCTTAGAGTTAACCATTGCTTTTGCAATTGCTTTACGGATACCGCTCATTTTTTCACGCGTTTCAGGATATTCACCTTGTGGAATTGGAGCAGCAGCTTTTGGTGCTTCTGTCTTAGCTTCTTCTGCAGCAGGTGCTGTTACTTCTGCAGCAGGTACAGCTGCACCGCCGCTTAAGAACGCATCAATATCAGTCTTAAGAACACGTCCGTTTTCTCCAGAACCTGTAACTAAACGAATTTCTACACCTTTTTCACGAGCATATTTACGGACAGAAGGCATAGCAATAACACGACGATTAGGATCAGCCTCAGCTTGAGGAGCCTGAGCTGCTGGTGCTGCATTCTCTTGTGCTGGTGCTGCAGCAGGAGCCTCAGCTTGCTTAGGAGCTTCCTCAGCATGCTCATCGCCTTTAAATTGTAGGTTTTCGTATCCAGGCGCATCGAAAGTAACTAGAACTTGCCCAACTGTTGCGACAGTTCCTTCTCCAACAAGCACTTCTTGAACTGTACCCTCTACTGGGGATGGAATTTCTACTACGGCTTTATCATTTTGAATTTCACATAGGACATCATCTTCTTGGACTTTATCACCTGGCTTTACAAACCATTTGACGATTTCACCTTCGTGAATACCTTCACCGATATCAGGCATTTTAAATTGAAATGACACAGAGATTCATCTCCTATTTTCCATGTATTTTTTAACAATATAAAAAAGAAGAACATTGGGAAAAGATGACTTTTCCCAATAATCGCGTTTTATCTCAACACTCGACAGAAGTGATGATTAGAAAGTTAATACTTTTTTAGCAGTCTCAATAACATCTTTGTAGTTAGGAAGCCACACTGATTCAGCTTGTGGGAATGGGAATACTGTATCTGGTGCAGCAACACGTAATACAGGAGCTTCCAAGCTTAAAATAGCACGATCGTTAATTTCAGCAACCACATGTGCTGCCACACCAGCTTGTTTTTGTGCTTCTTGGACAACAATTGCACGGCCAGTTTTTTCAACAGAGGTAATAATTGTTTCAATATCAATTGGGCTTACTGTACGTAAATCAATAACTTCTGCAGAATACCCTTCTTTTTCTAGTTCTTCCGCAGCTTTTAATGACTCATGGACCATTGCACCGTAAGTGATAATGGATACATCAGTACCTTCGCGTTTCACTTCAGCTTTTCCTAATGGAATGGTGTATTCCTCTTCAGGAACTTCTTGACGGAATGAACGGTATAATTTCATATGCTCAAGAAAAATAACTGGGTCATTGTCACGAATGGCTGAAATAAGCAGACCTTTTGCATCATAAGGCGTTGATGGAATAACAACTTTGACGCCAGGAGTTTGAGCCATAAGTCCTTCTAAGCTGTCCGCGTGCATATCAGGCGTATGTACGCCTCCGCCAAATGGTGAGCGAATGGTTACAGGAGCACTATATCTTCCTCCTGAACGATAGCGTTGACGAGCTAATTGACCTGCAATGGAGTCCATTACTTCAAATACAAAGCCGAAAAATTGGATTTCTGGAACTGGACGGAAACCTTGTAAGCTTAGACCTACTGCTAAACCACCGATTCCTGATTCAGCTAGGGGCGTGTCAAATACACGGTCTTCGCCAAATTCCTGGTGCAGCCCTTCAGTTGCACGGAATACACCACCGTTTACGCCTACGTCTTCACCGAATACTAACACATTCGGGTCATTACGTAATTCCGTACGTAATGCATCTGTAATTGCTTGAATCATTGTCATTTGAGCCATGGCTTACTTCGACTCCTTTTCTTTATATAATTCATATTGTTCTTTTAAGGTTTGCGGCATTTCTTCATACATAATAGACATTAAATCTGTCACCTTTTGTTTTGGTGCAGCATCAGCTTGTTTAAGCGCTTCTTTAATCTCTTCTTTTGCTTGTTCAATTACTTCAGTTTCTTTTTCTTCACTCCATAGTCCTTTGTTTTCAAGGAACTTACGGAAACGTACAAGTGGATCTTTCTTTTCCCACTCATTATCAAGATCTGCTGTACGGTAACGAGTTGGGTCATCCCCAGCCATGGTATGTGGACCATAACGGTACGTTAATGTTTCAATAAGAGTAGGACCCTCGCCATTAATTGCACGCTCACGAGCTTCGCGAGTTGCAGCATAAACCGCTAACGGATCCATACCGTCTACGACGATTCCAGGGATACCAGCTGCAACAGCCTTTTGTGCTAATGTTTTAGCTGCAGTTTGCTTTTCACGTGGTGTTGAAATGGCAAACTGGTTATTTTGGATAACAAAGATAGCTGGTGCTTTGTATGCACCTGCAAAGTTGATACCTTCATAGAAATCGCCTTGAGATGTTCCACCGTCACCTGTATAAGTAATGGCAACAGCCTTAGTTCCACGTTTCTTGAAACCAAGTGCAACCCCAGCAGTTTGAACATACTGAGCACCAATGATGATTTGTGGGTGAAGAACGTTAACACCTTCAGGGATATTCATACCTTGAAAATGTCCTCTAGACCATAAAAACGCTTGTGATAATGGTAATCCGTGCCAAACAATTTGCGGTACATCACGGTAACCAGGCAAGATAAAATCTTCAGTTTCAAGCGCGAATTGAGAAGCAAGCTGGGATGCTTCTTGCCCTGCTGTTGGTGCATAGAAACCTAATCTTCCTTGACGGTTTAAAGAAATTGAGCGCTGGTCAAGAATTCGTGTGTAAACCATTCGGCGCATTAATTCTTGGAGCTGTTCATCAGTCAAGCTAGGCATTGCTGCTTCGTTGACAACCTCACCTTGTTCATTAAGGATTTGAAGCGTTTGAAATTGTTCTTCTACAGCTTCGAGTGCTTTCTTGGCATCAAGCTGGGCGTTCTTTAGTTTAGAAGCCATTGTGTCATCTCTTCCTTTCTATTTAAGGCCTATTTTTTAAAAAATAAAATCCACTATTTTAGATTACCCCAAAATTGCGATGAAACATTATTTGAAAGCAACTGGTCATTGGTTCATCTAGTTTGATATTACATAAGTTTTGAGGCCTGAATATGGATGGATACATACTATGAACTAGTGTCTCACAGAATAGATAAGATAAAACGAAAAATTCAGTTTCTAAAATATTTTATTCTGTATCACTATTTTATGTAACATCATTAGTACAACTTTTATCACACTTATGAGTGTACAACTTTTACTTTATGTCGTCAAATACTAAGTTTTATTATTTTTCATTAAATAACGTTTTTTTTAAAACTATCCTGAAATAAAACTGTATTACCCGATAAGCCAAACTGTTATATACAATTTCACATTTTCGACACTTGTTATAATATAGAAAAAATCGACTGTAGGTCAGCCGATTTTGGGATAATTTCCTTTACTTTGTCTTTATTCCTGCCTTCTTATATAATGAAAGTTTTTTTTCATTATATTGTTCGGTATATTTATTAAACAGTTCATTGGCCGCATATACCTTTTTATAAGAATCATTTAGCTTATTAATTTGAGCCTCTAGATCTTCTAGGGGCAGATTTTTATTTTTAAACATCTGATATAATTCTTTATCATATTGAAGAGACTCAGAGTATTGTTTATACAATTCTCTATGTGCTTCATATCTTTTCATCATAATATCATAAAGGTCATTAGCAGTTTCCTTCAGTTCGGGATCATCTAATTGATCTTTAATGTCAGCAACTTTAGCAAATTCCTGTTCTGATTCTTTAAGGCTAGTTGTTTCTTTCTCAAAAAGTTCTTTTCGTTTCTCGGCTAAGTCAAGAGCTTCATCTGAAAGTTTAACAATCTGATCATATTCTTTCATTCCTTTTTGAATAATTTGATCATATAGTTCCTTTTCCTGTTTTTCTAATGTAACTAATGGTTCTTGCTGTTCTTCAAATCCCTTTTCCTTATTTACAACATCTTCTAAGATAGTATACATTTCATCGACGGGGGTCTTTTTTTCTGTACATCCTGATAAAATAAAAATAATAACGGTAACAAATATTAGGATGCTGCCTTTTCTATTGAATAACAATTTCAAACCTCCTTACTTTGCAATTCCTACTATATCTGTATAAAGTTTATTTGACAATATCTAACTGTCATAAGACAGATAGATATCAAAAAGTAAACATTTATTAACATTTTGGCTTTTGTTTGATAGACTTATGCTGGTGACTAACTTTATGGAACTTTAGGAGTGAATGTTCATGCTAACAATGGAGAATATCATTCGAGACGGGCATCCTACCCTTCGAAAAGTAGCGGCAGAGGTATCCTTACCGCCATCCGAAGAAGATAAACAAATTTTAGCCAGTCTTTTAGAATATGTAATAAACAGCCAAAACAGCGAAATTGCCGCAAAATATGGCCTGCGTCCTGGGATTGGATTAGCTGCTCCGCAAATAAATGTGTCAAAAAGAATGATTGCCGTTCATCTTATTGACGAAAAAGGAACTCTATACAGCTATGCCTTATTTAACCCAAAAATCGTCAGTCATTCGGTCGAAAAAGCCTACCTTCAAACCGGTGAGGGCTGCTTATCTGTTGATGAGGCCATTCCTGGATATGTACCAAGGTATGCAAGGATTACTGTAAAAGGAGTGACACTTGAAGGAGAAGAGGTCAAACTTCGTCTGAAAGGACTGCCAGCAATCTGTTTTCAGCACGAAATTGATCACTTAAATGGTATCATGTTTTATGACTATATCGATAAAAAGGATCCTTTCAAACCGGTCGAAGGAGCAACGGTAATTGAAAGATAAGACACTGGCCTTTTCCCGAGGCCGGTGTTTTTTGTTTATTTTTATTCCATCTTATACCATGAAAGATTACCTATTTTCCTCATATAATAATAGTAAAAAATTATCTACAGTAAAAAAAGTTCAATTATCTGCCATTGCTCGCTTTACTTTGGACAAGGTTCGTATAAAATAAAGGTAAGGAGATGATCCACTATGTTAAAGAAGCTAAGGAAAAAGCTTTTAAAACAGTGGAACGATTTACTTAGAAAAAAATCCATTGCCTAATTTTTTAGAGGGCCCTTCAACCTTGCGAAGGGCTCCTTCATTATTGTACATTATAGTAATATGATTTACATTTACATACTTTTCATATATGGTCCACGGAGTCTCCAAAGAAAATAAATGAAAAAGATGAAAATATTTTATATAATAGAAAAAGTTATGATTCAGTAAGGAGCGAATTTGTCATGATATTTAAAGTTTATTATCAAGAGAGAATTACAGAAGTTCCAGTTAGAGAGAACACTAAAACAATTTTTGTTGAAGGTGAATCCGTAAGAGATGTCCGGAAAAAAATCGCCGATCGCGGTTTTAATGTTGAACATGTACAAGAAGTTACAGGTGCTTATTTAGAATACGAACAACAAAATGAAGACTTTAAAGTATTGGAGATTGGATAATTTATGAAATTTGTAAAAAATGATCAAACTGCTGTATTTGCCTTGGGTGGTTTAGGTGAAATAGGCAAAAATACGTATGCAGTTCAGTTCCAAGATGAGATTATATTAATCGATGCGGGTATAAAATTCCCTGAGGATGAATTATTAGGGATCGATTACGTTATCCCAGATTACACCTATCTGGTAAAAAATGAAGAAAAAATTAAAGGATTATTTGTAACCCACGGACACGAAGACCACATTGGCGGGATCCCCTATTTGCTTCGTGAAATAAATATTCCGATATATGGCGGCAAACTTGCCCTTGGGTTAATTAAAAATAAATTAGAAGAGCACGGATTATTACGAAATGCTAAGCTGATTGAAATTAAAGAAGATGATATCATAAAGTTCCGCAAAACATCCGTAACGTTTTTCCGTACCACCCACAGCATTCCTGATTCCTATGGTATTGTCGTAAAAACCCCTCCAGGACAAATCGTCCATACAGGTGATTTTAAATTTGATTTTACCCCGGTAGGTGAACCAGCTAATTTAACCAAAATGGCTGAAATAGGCAAAGAAGGGGTTCTATGCTTATTATCGGATAGTACCAATAGTGAAATCCCTGATTTTACAATGTCTGAACGCCGTGTGGGTGAAAGTATCGATGATATTTTCAGAAAAGTAGATGGCCGGATTATCTTTGCAACCTTCGCATCGAACATACACAGACTACAACAAGTAGTAGAAGCTGCAGTTGTGAACGGGAGAAAGGTTGCTGTGTTTGGCCGGAGCATGGAAGCGGCCATTAATATTGGGATAGAGTTGGGCTATATAATTGCCCCTAAAGAGACATTTATTGAAGCAAATCAAATAAACAGACTACCTGCAGATAAAGTGACAATTCTTTGTACAGGCAGTCAAGGTGAACCAATGGCTGCCCTATCGAGGATTGCCAATGGTACCCACAGACAAATTCAAATTATTCCTGGCGATACTGTGGTCTTTTCATCCTCGCCTATTCCAGGCAATACTATTAGCGTAAGCAGGACTATTAATATGTTGTTCCGTGCTGGGGCAGAAGTGATCCATGGTAAGTTAAGCAATATTCATACTTCCGGACACGGTGGACAAGAAGAGCAAAAATTAATGCTCCGTTTAATTAAACCTAAGTTCTTTATGCCAATTCACGGTGAATATCGGATGCAAAAAATGCATGCCAAACTCGCTGTTGATTGCGGGGTTGAGGAAGAGAATTGCTTCATTATGGATAATGGTGAAGTACTTGCGCTATCTGATAGCACTGCACAGGTTGCTGGAAAAATCCCATCCGGTTCCGTCTATATCGACGGCAGCGGTGTAGGAGACATCGGAAATATTGTTTTAAGAGACCGCCGTATTCTTTCTGAAGAAGGCTTAGTGGTTGTTGTAGTGAGTATTAATATGAAAGAATTTAAAATATCATCGGGTCCGGACCTCATTTCCCGGGGATTTGTTTACATGAGGGAATCCGGAGATTTAATAAATGATGCTCAGAACCTGATCACTAAACACTTAAATAAAGTAATGGAACGAAAGACAAGCCAATGGTCTGAAATTAAAAATGAAATAACAGATACACTCGCACCATTCCTTTACGAAAAAACAAAACGCAGACCGATGATTTTACCAATCATAATGGAAGTATAAGAAAAAGCGGAAGAGCCATGGCCCTTCCGCTTTTTCTTATTGTCTACGCCTAGGGGCGCCGAAGCTTTTCTTTATTCTAAGACTTTTTTCTCAAACCGATCGATATCAAGATCATTCCCAATGACTATTAATACATCATTACTTTGTATGGTTTCTTTTGCTTGTGGGGAAACAATAATTTCTTCACCTCTTTTTATCGCCACAATATTTAAACCGTATTTCTTACGAATATCTAAATCCATAATAGTATTTCCCGAGAGCTTACTATTTGCTGCAATCTCGACAATACTATGTTCTGCAGACAGTTCAAGATAATCAAGCACACTATTAGATGCCATATTGTTCGCTATCCGCTTTCCCATATCTCTTTCAGGATGAACGACTTGATCCGCACCAATTTTCCGCAGTACTTTTCCATGATAATCATTTTGTGCTTTAGCGGTAATCCGAGCTACCCCTAGTTCTTTTAAAATAAGAGTGGTTAAGATACTTGCCTGTATGTCATCACCAATGGCGACGATCACATGGTCGAAATTACGAATACCCAAACTTTTCAGGACATTTTCATCTGTTGTATCACCGACCACTGCATGTGATGCAATCATGCTATATTGATTTACTCGTTCTTCATTGATATCAATACCAAGTACTTCCAATCCTTCTTCACTTAATGTTTGGCATATGCTCCCGCCAAACCGACCAAGTCCAATTACTGCAAAACTTTTTTTCATGTAGCAAAACTCCCCTGTTCGTTCAGTCAGTAAACTCTATAAAACACGTTAATACCCTTACTCCCGTTTGTTCTAGCTCTTTTTTTTATTATAATATAGATATACAAGAAAGCCTAATAGGACGAAAATAATCAAGATTGGCAGGTTTCCTAAAATAAAGACAACTATCCCCGAAAGTGCAGCCAACATTAGATTAGTACTGTTCATAAATTGTTTTTTTATTTTTTTCCATGTATTTAATTGATTCTTTTCAAGTTTAGGGACTACCACTTTTGTTTCATATAGGTTGATGCTAACTGTCGATAAGGACGTCTGATTTTCTAAATACTTCATTCTTCCGTCAATAACCTCTATTTCCTCTTGAACAGAAGCTAAATCGGCAGAAATCTTTAGTAAATCCTCTGTTTTAGCTGCATTTTTCATAAAGCTAAGGAGGCGCTCTTCAACGGCTCTTTTCGACTGCAACCGCGATTCAAGATCGACATATTCCTCAGTCACATCTTGCCCGTTAATATTCCGTTTCAGAATCTCGGCCGCCTGCCCCTCGGCATCATTTAAAAATTCCTGAAAATGAGCTTGTGGGATTCTCAATTTCATACTGCCGCTTACTTGTTCAGTCCCATCTTTGGTTACACTGGATTCTGCTATATACCCTCCGTATTTTTTAGCTTTTTCTTCTAAGTTTTGCACAGTATACTCATAATTTTTTACACGCAGCTCAAGTTCTGCCTGATATATGACCATCTGGTTGTTAGCCTTAGCATTTGCTGTATTTATAGATTTTTCCGTTTTAGGAAGCTCAGTTGAGGTCAATGACTTTTCACTTTTTGCTGACTGCGCCGAGTCCATTACTCCTTTATCCGAACTCATTTTAGCACTTTCATTTTTACTAGTCGAACTGCAGCCAGCCATTCCGAATAACATAACCATTAGAAAAAAGGAAAATGCCGTTTTAGACAATCTCATTTGCCTGCCCCCTCTTATAGCTATTTAAAAATACCGACGTTTATTTAAAGAGAAGGTTTCATGATTATTTTAAATAAAAGGCTCTGTTAAATTTGGCTGTTGTGATTTCCGCTCCAGCCGCTCGCTTTCCGCGGACGTGCAGGTAAGCCTCGTCGGCGCATTAGCGCATGTGGGGTCTCACCGGCAACGTACTTCCGCAGGACATTGATTTTACATCCTCGAATCCATCCACGCACGAAGGAAATGCGTTAGCATTTTCGAGGAGTCGAGCGCCTTCCGCTACAATCAACAGCATATTAAAAAACAGCAATATCGTTTAACAGAGCCCAAAAAAAGAACTGTTCTTGATGTGAACAGCTCTTCTCATAAAATTTATTCTGTTTTTTCCATTTCATCCAGTACCCGATTAACACGCTTTTCGAGCATTTTCATTCCGCTTCCGCCTGCTTGGAAATGACGAAGCTTGCCTTCACGGTCAAAAACATAGTACGCTGGAACGTATTGATTCTCAAACGCCTCTGTTAGTTTATGTTCACTATCAACAATAATCGACTGGGTAATTCCATGCTCAGCAGCCACTTTTTTAATTTCCTCAAGATTCAAATCGTCTTCTGAACGAGGCATATGAACAGCGACTACATTTAATTTATCTTTATAATCTTCTCGGAATTGATTTACCTGAGGCATTGCCTCCTTACATAAATGGCAGCTAATAGACCAGAAATGAATTAACGTTGGTTTCTCACCGACTAGCTGGTCTTTCGTAACCTGGCTGTTTAACCATTCTGTTGCCCCAGTTAATTCCGGCATTTCATCTCGTAACTTCATGACTAACCCCCTCTGTTTAAAAAAGACCTAACGCATCAGGTTAGGTCTACCCTTAATTAATTAAACATTTAATGTAGCTTGTCCAGGCTTCCAGTTGGCAGGACAAAGACCACCTGTTTGTAATGCTTGAAGGACACGTAATGTTTCATCTACATCGCGGCCGATGTTGTTGTGGTTCACAACTGAATATTTTAATTCACCTTCTGGATCGATGATGAATAGACCACGAAGGGCAACACCTTCTTCTTCAATTAACACACCATAATCACGTGCAACCACATGATTAGTATCAGCAGCTAATGAATAATTTAATTGGCCAAGACCATTATTTTTACGGTCTGTGTTAATCCATGCAAGATGTGTATGAATCGTGTCAGTAGAGGCACCTACCACAACTGCATCTAGATCGTCAAACTCTTCAAACCGGTCAGACATTGCAGTGATTTCAGTTGGACAAACAAAAGTAAAGTCCATCGGATAGAAGAACAATACTGTCCATTTATCGTTTTTCATGTTTTCTTCAAGGCTGACTTTTCCAAATTCTTTGTTTGGTAATACAGCCTCCATTTCAAAGCGTGGTGCTTGTTTACCTACCATACGTTCTGGCATTAGAATCCCTCCAAAAAAGATTATTTAAATGAGTTTTCGAATAGCAATTGATTGTTTCTAACCTTTATAATACTCATTTTCGGACATGCCTGCATTGGACCAATATTAAATTATAATTAAGTAAAATATATACTTACTATTAATTATAATCTAAAATTCCCTTTAGTCAGTTTTTCCTATTTTCACAAGAATAAACGACAATATGTATCATAATTCCTGATTAATTTTAATATAATTAACCATTCAAAACAAAGGAATATGACTTTACAGTCAGCCCCGATTAATTGCCTTTAAAAGAAATATAGCTAGTTAAAACCCTTACAGCGACATCAATAGCATTTTCATTTGGATTAAGTTTAGCATGATGAAGTCCAAACGGTGAATCTACGCCCAGCCAAAACATTAATCCAGGTATTTCTTTAAGCATATATCCAAAATCCTCACCCGTCATAGCCTCCCGACATTCTACCACTGTTACATCTGTTTTATTTCTTATATAATCAATAAATTCCCTTGTAACAGATTCAGTATTGTAGACTTGATGATACATGGCTCCATAATCTATTACAGTCTCACACTCATACCCTGTTTCAATCCCTTTAACAAGCGCTTCGATTCGATGCTTCACTTTTTTCATAGCTTCAGGTGATAATGTTCGGATGGTTCCCTCAAGTCTTGCCTTCTCGGCAATTATATTTTGTACAGTTCCACCTGTTATTTTTCCAATCGTTATCACGGCACTATCTAATGGATCAACATTTCTAGAAATAACCGTTTGCAGCTGGTTAACAAGAGAACAAGCAGCGATTACCATGTCATTGGTTTGATGCGGGTAGGCAGCGTGCCCGCCTTTTCCCTTTAGATCTATAAACAATTCAGATGTATTAGCAAATAGTAAACCTTCTTTTAGAGCAATGGTTCCAACAGGATATTCTGGAGCAATATGAAGAGCAAATATTAAATCGGGCATCCATTCTTGCATTTCTTCCGATTTTAGCATTGGTTCTGCTCCCCCTGGGCCTTCTTCGGCCGGTTGAAACACAAACAGAAGATTATCATTAATAGGGTTTTGGATGAAGTAAGACAGAACTCCTAAAGCAATTGTCATATGGAAATCATGGCCGCAGGCATGCATCCTTGCTTCGTGTGAAGAGGAAAAGGCTAATCCCGTTTCTTCGGTAATAGGCAGACCATCAATGTCTGTTCTATATCCAATTGTTTTTGAAGGATTTAGTCCATGAACCTTTATTAGTAATCCCGTTTTCCACTTTTTTATAGAAATTCGTTCTTGTGGGAATGAATCTATAATTGATAATAGATAGTTTTGAGTTTTAAATTCTTGAAAACCAAGTTCCGGAATTTGATGTAGATCCCTGCGTATTTCGATTAACGATTTCATGTAGATATCACCCTTTCTATCCCTATAAAAGAAGCGTGGATTAAGGTCCACGCTTTCACAATCAAAAACCATTCATATGCTGATCCGACTATAATTGACGAAGCTCTTGCATGATTTCTGTTTTTGATTTTGTTTTTTCATCAATATCTTTAATTTTCTTTGCGGGTGTACCTGCAACAACTGTATAGGGCGGAACATCCTTCGTTACAACTGCTCCTGCAGCAACAACAGAGCCCTTCCCAACTTTTACACCCTCTAGCACGACTGCATTAGCACCAATTAGAACATCATCTTCAATGATAACAGGTTGTGCGGAAGGCGGCTCAATTACTCCAGCTAATACCGTTCCTGCTCCAATATGACAGTTCTTACCGACAGTTGCTCTTCCGCCAAGGACTACCCCCATATCAATCATTGTTTTTTCGCCGATAACTGCACCAATATTGATGACCGCTCCCATCATAATAACAGCATTATCGCCAATTTCTACCTGATCACGAATAGTGACACCTGGCTCGATTCTCGCATTAATGTGCTTTGTGTCTAACAATGGGATGGCTGAATTTCGTCGGTCATTTTCCACCACGAAATCCTCAATTTTACCTTTGTTAGCTTCTAATGCTGTATTAATTTCAGCCCATTCACCAAAAACAACGCCTGTATTTCCATTAATAAACGCTTTTGCGTCGTTTCCAAAATCAATACCTTCTAAGTCACCCTTTAAATATACCTTAACTGGTGTAGATTTTTTACTATTAGCAATAAAAGCAATAATTTCATGTGCATCCATTTTTCTCACTTGCCCCCTAATCATGTACTAAAAAATACTTTAACAAACAAAAGAACTGAAAACAAGAAAAAACAACCTTATTCTTCAGAAGATTCGGCGATATATTCTTTAATCAGTTCCATAAACGCGTGAACTTGTTTTAGTTGAAATGCAGACTCATATCCTAATAACCAGGTATCTCGTTTAAGCGGTAAATTATTTTCATCAACTAAAGGTATTTTAAAAATATCCCGGTCTGCTTTCCTAAGTGTAATAGATGGCAATATGGCATAACCAATGCCATTGAAGGCCATCTGTTTGCATGTTTCGATTTGATCCACTACTACAGTTCTTTTTGGAGACGTTTTATAATTTCGCATCCACCAATCTTGGATTTCTTGATAATAGTTAGAATCGCTTTTAAATTGGATAAATGGACGATCAGTCTTTAAAACTTGCTCCGGTTTGGTAATTTCCCGGTCGACAAGATAGAGCGGGTCATTAAAAAGGTGTACCTTTACCCCTTTCCAATCCGGAGTCCCCCGGATAATCCCAATATGTACCTGATCATCATACAAACATTTTAAAATGTCACTGCTCCAGCCTGTTACTAAGGAGATTTTCACTTGTGGATATTTATCAATGAATTTCTTTAAAACCTCTGGAAGCCAATTCTGGCCTACGATTGATGCAACGGCAATTTTTAATGTACCGGAAACACCTTCATGAAGAGAATCGATCGTTTCACGGACCTTCTCCTGTTTTGTTAAAATTTCGTTGACAAAGTCAATTACATGCTCACCAGCAGGCGTTAGGGATAACCCCTTTTGTGAACGAATAAAAAGCTTGGTTCCCCATTCCTTTTCAATGGTTTGTAAACGTTGTGAAAGAGCAGGCTGTGAGACAAACAGCCGCTCTGAAGCCTTTCTCATATTCATTTCCTGTGCTAAAACTGATAATAACTGAAATTCTGATATGGAGGACAAAGTCAAAACCTCTTTACTATTTTTGTTGAATTACTTAATTTGTGAATGTGAAAGACTATGATTCCATTTTCTTTTTAGGAATAAATAATATTAGCAGCATACTGATTACGGCAAATGTCAATACAACATAATAAACAGAGTGTAAGGAGAAGGTCAGCCCTTCCTGCAAAATCCTTTTCACAGAGACAGTCAATTGATTTCGTTCAGCTACCTTTAAAAGCTTATTGGCATCATCAACGGTTAAAGACTTGTTATTCTCAGTAAAGAAATGAGCCATACGGTTATTCAGGATACCACCTAGTAATGCTGCACCAATGGTATTTCCTAAATTCCGCATAAACATATTGGCCGCAGTTGCAATTCCTCTTTGCTGCCATTCTACGGTACTTTGAATGGAAACAATAAAGGCGGTGGAAGTAAAGCCCATTCCGGCACCTACAAGGAAAGAGCCGGCAGCAGCCCAAACGGGTCCTGCCGAAGACGACATAGTTACAAAGACTACACTGCCCACTACTAAAAAGGCGCCCCCAATAATGGAAGTCTTTCGATAACCCATGCTAATTAACATCTTCCCAGAGAGGGTGGAGGCAATCGGCCAGCCGATTGACATAGTTGTTAAGGTAAACCCAGCCACAATCGGTGTTTGTTCCATCACACCTTGAACAAAGGTTGGTAAAAAACTTGATATCCCAATTAAAATAATACCTGATGTCAGGGATGTCATATTTGCAACAAAAATCGATCGTTCCTTCCAGATAGAAAACGGCATAACCGGTTCAGTTGCTCTACCTTCTTGAAATACAAAAGCTATTAACGCTAAGGCAGTTATGCTCATCAGCCCCATCAATTGCCATGACCCCCATGACCAGCGGCTCCCGCCTTCAATAAGAATAAACATAAGTGATGAGATAGTGATTGTTAAAAGAAACGCACCTAAATAATCTATCTCGTGCCTTTTCTTTACAACATCTTCATGCAAGAATAACCAGAGTCCAACCAATGATAGGAGTCCAAGAGGAATATTAATCCAAAATACATAATGCCAGCTGACATATTGAACAAGTAAGCCGCCGACAGCGGGCCCCGTAATGGCTGAGATCCCCCATACGCTAGAGAGATAACCCTGAATTTTGGCCCGTTCCTCAGTAGTATAAATGTCCCCTACAATCGTTGTCGCTATTGGCGTAACAGCCCCAGCACCAAAACCCTGAATCAACCGAAAAATAATCAGGGTTTTCATGGAACCAGCAAGCCCACAAAGAATAGATCCAATTAAAAAAATTATTATTCCTATGGATAGAATAGGTTTTCGACCAAATAAATCAGATAGTTTTCCATAAATGAGGACCGTAACTGAGTTCATTAAAAGGTATGCGGAGAAGACCCAGCTATAAAGGGTAAAACCACCCAAATCCGCAACAATTGCCGGCATTGCTGTCGAAACAATTGTTGCTTCAATTGCCCCCATAAACATGGCGAGCATTACCGAAGCAAGTACTAGTGACTTTTTAGTCTGCTTTTTTTTCTGAGTTCCAAACGCTTCAATATCAATACTCATTGCACACCTCTCATCCTAAAAAAATAGAGCCCCCAAATGGGAGCAGAAAACTATTGGTTATTTCTTGAACCTCTTGACCACTTTATTTAATTGATTTAATACGGTACTTCTTGGTAGAATTCCTTCAAAAAAACCATCTTCATTTTCAACACAAAGAAATGGATGATTGACTAATAAATCTAAACACTGACTAATAGATTCAGAAATTCCCACTCGAGGAATCGAGCTTTTCATTACCTCTTCTACCCGCTTATTTTCAAGCTGCTCAAATTCTATTCGTTCAAGCCCTAAAATGGAATCCATGATAATAGGGGTACTAATGAGCCCATGCAGCTTGTAATGTGGATCTAGGACGGGTATGGCAGTATATCCACTCTTCGTTAATACCAGTAAGGCATGCTCGAGGTTATTTCCAATTTGCACATGAGCAACTCGCTCGGAAGGTACCATTAATTGTTTAATTGTTAATTCTAAAAATTCCCCGCTAGGAAGACTAATCATAAGTAGAATACTCCTCAATAAATGTTTTTCTACAGACTTATTTTATCACAGTTTCCAGGAGTCCGCGTTAATTTTAAAACCGTTTTCCATAGAAAAAAGGAACCGTGATAGGCTCCTACTGAATTAAATCAAAGATTTCAATTGTAATCATATCAATGTTATCAAATTGGTATCTTTTTGGCTTTTCCTTCTCGTTATATATTTCCAATTCAAATGTTTCTGTTTTTGGATGAAAGGTAACTTGACATTTTCTTTCACCATTTACTTCAAAATAACGTTGTGCAGGTTCACCAGTTGTGGATTGTTCCTGAAGGTTTTTTAACCTTGTTAATATACCTTGTAGCTGTGACATACAATTATCCTCCTTTTAACACAAACAAACTGTCTACAGTTATGTTTTGCATTTGGCATCTTTCTATCCTTCTCGATTGATTTCAAAATTTGACAGTCAAATTTTTATGCCAATATTAACAGAATAAGATAATAGGCTCCATTTGTCCAAGTAAAAATGTAGAAATCGTGATTTTTTTAACAAAACATGAAAAAAAGGCCTCTTTTAACAGGAGACCTATCAATAAAATGTGATGGCAAAAAAAAGGATGATAAACAATAGTAAAGCAAAAAAGATTCCATAGGCTATGAAAATTGGATTTCTTGTATAAATATTTTTTTGAACCGGTTTAGAGATCTGCTGATCATGACCTAAGTTCCCAGAGACTGCCTTATGCTGTCTGGCAACTGAAAATGAATAAAGGAGGGAAAATGCAAGCACTCCAATAATCACAATGGCTAAGATATCGACAAAAAGATTCATAAACAAGACTCCTTCTAAATGGGTGTTATATTTAAAATCCCACTCCATAAAACAATCTATACCATCTAGGGAACTTACAATAATTGGTCATGTTCAAATAAATATCGATAGGAAATATCAATAAATAGATAATCGTGTTCATTCATTGGGAAAGAAAATGTACGAATCGTTTCGCCTGTCTCAATATCACCATACAAATCGGATAATCTTCCTTTTTGCTCATGCCGCATCTTGATAATATTTTCCAAAAAATACGGCCTCCAGCTCCAATTTTTATTTAAGTATACAGATTGGGTCGTCCAGCCATTTTCCCCTTTAAAAATATTAGCTGATTTTTGAAATCCATCCTCATCACATACATACATCCGAAAAGCTATATCATCCATTTCCTTAATTAACGCTTGAAATAACGCTTCATAACTCGCCTTTTTATTTTTGTTCACAATATCCTGAACCATTGTTTGAAAATACTCCGCCGTGGTATAGACAGCTTCTAATTTTCGCTTCTCATAAGCAATGAAATCATGAAATTTCTCCTTTAATCGATATTTGAGGAGATCACGATTAATAAAATCCTCTGTGGGAGGATGTAAGTAAAAACCTTGATAATAATGTCCGCCATTTTTCCATGCAAACTGAAGCTGATAACTCATTTCAATATTCTCAAAAAGAAGAGTGGCCCCTATTTTCCTTGCCAAGAGTGATAGGGAGAACAAGACATCAGTAAAATTCACACCGATAGCTGTTGATTTTAAAGCTTGAAGATTTATTTTTAAAATATCAGGCTCAAGCTGTCCAATCCGCTCAAAGTAGTGACTTTCGTCGCCAATACTTGCCATCGCAATCTTCAGACCATACGTTCGATAATAATGGAGGAGATGATCGAATTGATCTAAATCCCCTTGATAATTTCGGTCGGAAATCTCCAAAATTATCCGTTTTAAACTCAATCCCTTTTTTTCAAACTCTAAAAGTTCTTGTAAAAACGGTTCCCCATGTCTGTACATTAATAACTCTGCATTTCGGTTTAGAAAGATTAGGACATCCTCGTCAAGATTCAACACCTTTTCGAGTGCCTTTTTAACGACTATTAGGTCCACTTCATATTTATATTCATCCGGAATTTGATCATCATGAAAAAATGCTCCCAGGCTGATGACATTTCCATTTGCTTGATATCGTCCCAATACTTCGTAAGCTATAACGCTTTGCTCATCCGCATTAAATATCGGTTGAAAATAAGGAAAGACATTTTCAAGATCCGATAATATTTCCAATGCATCCATCCGATTTCCTCCATATAATTTTTCTCATTATACGATACGCTTCATTTCTGCTTCTCGTTCTTTTCCAACAGGATACCATTATAGCATCGTTGATACAATCATAACCTATATTCAAGGCTTCCATAAAGGAGGTAGTTTTGTGAAAAGCCTATGTTTATTAGCAGCTTTACTAACAATGTTTGGCTGCAGCCACTCGAATACGATTTCAAAGCAGCAAGTTTTAGAGAAGGCAAGTTCTTCCAACATGACTAGTAATAGTAACTTGGAAACATCACGTGATAAGATAGATAGTAAATCTTACTCCATAAATGATATAAAGGAGCAGGTAACCAATGTTGAAGGTCAGCAAAAAGCTGATCATTCCGTTAGTACCACTCCAAGAAAGCAGTCTACATTACTAAATGTCGTGTTAATTAAACAAAATCCAGAATTAAGATATGGCTGTGAAGTGACCAGTTTGGCAATGGTCTTAAATTATGCTGGAGTTAAAACAGATAAAATGGATTTGTACCGAAGAATTCAGAAGGATCCAGACCCACTTATTAAGTCGGCAAGTGGAAATATTATACGCTGGGGTAACCCTGCCGATGGATTTGTCGGTGACATGACAGGTAGACAGGCAGGCTATGCGGTATTTGATAAACCTATGGTTGCCTTAATCAATCAAAAACTTCCGGGGAGAGCGGTAAATTTAACAAATCTGCCTTTTGACCTGGTATTAGCGCATGTTTCGTCAGGCTATCCAGTGGTGGTTTGGACAACCGGAGATTACCGCCTTCCAGATCGTTGGGAAAGCTGGTATCATGGAAAGCAATTCATCAAGACACCGCTTGATTTGCATGCAGTGGTCTTAGTAGGATATGATCCAAATTATGTATTTTTGAATGACCCTTTGTCAGGACGAAAACAAGTACGGGTTAATAAAGAACAATTTATTAGATCATGGAAAGCTTTGCAATCACGTGCGGTTAGTTATAAGTAGTAAGCAGTCTTTTTTGACTGCTTTTTTAGCATTTTTTCACTTTTTTTGAATAAACACATACAAATAACCTTTTTATTGTAATAAAGATAACTATTGAGGCTAGTATAAAAGGCAGGATGGTTGAAATTATGGTTAGAAAGAAAACGAGAAGGACGTTTTTAAAAAAGATAATGGGTTCTTTCCTGACGGTTCTCGGAATAAGTTCAGGGGGCTATTATTATGCCAATCGTATTGAGCCGTCCCTGTTAGAATTAAATGAATTGGAAATCAAACATCGATTAATTCCAAAAGGTCTTGAAGGATTAAGGATTATTCAATTTAGTGATACTCATCTTGGCTTTCAATACGATTTATCGCAATTTAAAAAATTAGTATCCAAAATTAATCAATTAAAACCAGACATTATTTTATTTACTGGGGATTTAATGGACGAACCAAACAAATACACCAAATTAAATGATTTGGTCCCCATTTTAAACAACTTACACGCCCCACTGGGGAAGTATTGTATTTTTGGCAACCATGATCACGGCGGCTATGGCTCAGAAATATACCGGAATATCATGGAATCTACCAACTTTAAGGTCCTTTTGAACCAGTCTGTTAAGATCAAATTAAAAGATGGGAGCCGCTTTTATCTGATAGGAATCGATGATGCTATGCTGGGTAACCCTGACTTGCCATTAGCCTTAAAAAATGTACCTAACAATCACTTCAACTTATTGTTATCCCACGCACCAGACCTTGCGGAAACTGCTGCACAATATCCAATTCATTGGCAGCTTAGTGGACACAGTCATGGTGGACAAGTTAAACTGCCAATACTTGGGGCACTAATTATGCCTCCATTTGCACAAAGGTATCCAGAGGGCCTTTATAAAATTGAAGGTAAATATTCCTTAAACCTATATGTTAATAGAGGAATAGGAACAACCCGACTACCGTTTCGTTTTATGGCTAAACCTGAGCTGACGATCTTTACACTTAAATCGTCTTCGTTTACTTAAAAATCCGCCAATTCCATTTTCCTTAAAGTGAATTGAACGAAAAGCCGGAAAATATCTTCAACTTATTTCTATTTTCCTAAAAAATAGGTATAATATAGTTGTAAAAGAATGAAAGGAGTTCATATGTTGAATTACGATCAGAGTTATCCTCGAACCAAATTAAATCTAACTATTGAAAACCTCTCCCAAGCTGTCTTTACCGTGAATCGCCATGCAAAAACAGCTGTTAACCCCAAATTTTTATACAAATTAAAACAGGAATCATTAAAAAAGTTGATTGTTGAAGGAAAAGCTAGAAAAGTTGGCCTCCATTTTTCTGATCATCCACGAAACAGCCAGCAGCAATCTGATGTACTAGTTGAATGTGGAAAATATACATTTCATATTCCTCCCACAAAATCAGATTTTCAGGAACTTCCCCATCTCGGAAAACTAGATGGTAGTGTTAGAAATCCGAAGACGCATATCTCCCTTAACGCTGCAAAAGCCTTATTGCAATCCTATACAGGAATTACTGAACTGGAGAATCAGCCTTCTTACCCTCGAAATAAACAACAAACCTACCAAAAACCTATTTTCAAAAAGTTAGGCGAACGCTACTAATCAATTAAAGCCAGGAAGGTTCCTGGCTTTTTTGACCTTCATAACTATTACAGGTGCTATATGGTCTAACAGAAGCCCCTGTTTATGGCGCTTGTGCTTTTTTAGTGTGAACAAGTTCTTATTTTTGCTACATCTTCTTGAGAATTTTGTGAACAGCTCTTGCAACACATAGACTTCTAAGTGAATCAGAATTACAATATTGTCGGGAAAAGAATTAAGCAGGATAAACTAATAAAGAGGTGCTTTACAATGAAGGGTACGGCTATCCTTTTTCAGGAACGGAATATTACGTTTATTGAAGATGTGGAACATTCCTTTTTCGAAAACATCAAAGAACAATGTGTTTGTAAAAATTACAACTGCCAAATAAATAACAAAGCAGTAGATTTTGGTTCAGTGTCTCCTGTTTTTTGGCACGAGGATGAGATCGATTGGGAATACGGATATTGATCTAAAAATTTATCTAATATACATCAGAAACGGTATGGAAATACAATTCATGCCGTTTTTTTGTTGAGAACATATTAAATACTCAATTGTAGAACTTCCTCCTTAAATAGTCTATAATCATGATAATAATCGTTTGGCGGAAGGAAGTACATAATGGAACACTTAATCAATCATAGAGTTAAGAACATTGAAATCTCCGGAATTAGAAAATTCTTTAATCTCGTTGCAGATTTGGATGACCTAATTTCCTTTACAATCGGGCAGCCCGATTTTCCTACTCCTAACCATGTAAAAGCAGCGGGAATTCAGGCAATTGAAGATAATTTTACCTCTTATACACATAACGCTGGGACACTGGAATTAAGAAAAGCGGCAACTCAATTTGTACAAAAAAAGTATGATTTACACTATCAACCTGAATCAGAGGTCATAGTCACGATGGGAGCAAGCGAAGCCATCGATATTGCTTTCCGTACGATTCTTGCAGAAGGATCAGAGGTTATATTACCCGGACCTATTTATCCAGGCTATGAGCCGATCATACGGATGATGGGGTCGGTCCCTGTGCATGTCGATATACGGAACAATCAGTTCCGGTTTACATTAGAAATGATGAAACCTTATATTACGGACAAAACACGCTGTATTGTCCTGCCTTATCCTTCTAATCCCACAGGCGTGAGTTTATCTAGCAATGAATTAAAAGAAATAGCAGAGTTTATAAAAGATAAGGACATCTTTATCCTGGCAGATGAAATTTATAGTGAACTTACCTTTGAGCATAAACATACTTCAATAGCCAGCTTCATAAAGGATAAAACGATAGTCATTAACGGATTATCAAAATCACACTCGATGACAGGCTGGAGAATTGGTTTTTTATTCGCTCCTGAATACCTCACCAAACATATTTTAAAGGTTCACCAGTATAATGTGTCATGTGCCAATTCCATTGCCCAAAAAGCAGCGTATGAGGCATTGACGGCTGGCATTAATGATGCCGAGGTCATGAAAGAGGAATATAACAAGAGAAGAGAGTATGTTTATATGCGCTTAACAGGCATGGGACTTGATGTAGTAAAGCCAGACGGTGCTTTTTATTACTTTGTAAAAATACCGGACGCAATTCCTTTAAATAGCTTTGACTTTGCCCTGAAGCTTGTTCATGAGACCAAGGTTGCAGTCGTTCCAGGCAGTGCATTCTCGGAATTTGGCGAAGGTTACTTCCGATTATCCTTCGCCTGCTCGATGGCAAATTTAGAACTAGGCCTCAACAAAATGGAATCTTTCTTTAGACAGTGGGTATAAAGAAAACCCTCACAGGACTATACTGTGAGGGTTTATTTTGTGTATTTTTAGCCTTTATACTTACCGTTGTTCTTAGGAGCTTTTTCTTTTCTCGCTTTATCTTTGTGAATTTTATTGGTATCAGCAGAACCCATTTCATGGGCAAATTCTTCATTTAATACCGCAGAGTCAAAGCCCTTTTTATTTTTTTGCTGTGGGTCATTCTTTTTTGTCCGTTTTGCCATCATAATCCCTCCTATCAAGAATTAGTTTCTTGAAGACGGGGGTCATTTATTCGAACCAAATTTTGGCCAATTGACAATGTTAGGACTTCCAATATTTATAAAGAGCATGGGTACCGCTGTTTTCCTCTCCCATTTCCGCTAATTGCTCATACAATGACATAGCTAGCGACAAGCCAGGCACTGGCAGATCCATCCTCTCAGCCTCCGCTAAAGCAATTTTCATATCTTTAATGAAATGTTTTATGTAAAATCCAGGTTCAAAATTCCCTGTTAACATTCTTGGAGCAAGGTTGCTAAGAGACCAGCTTCCTGCAGCTCCAGTGGATATGCTTTTTAAGACATTCTCAGGATTTAATCCTGCCTTCTCTGCATAAATGATGGCTTCACAAACACCTATCATGTTTGATGCGATCGCAATTTGGTTAGACATTTTTGTATGCTGGCCAGCCCCGGCCTTCCCCTGGTAAACTATATTATTTCCAATAAGATCCAATAAAGGTTTGACCGCTTCAAAAGCCTCTTCCTCGCCACCGACCATGATCGACAGTGTTGCCTCCCTTGCACCCACATCTCCTCCAGAAACAGGGGCATCAATGACCTGAATCCCTTTTGTTTTAGCTGCTTCATAAATAGTGCCAGCTAGAGATGGTGATGAAGTAGTCATGTCAATATAATAACTACCTGCCGTACCGTTTGGAATTAGCCCGTTCTCTCCCAAGTAAACCTCCTCTACATCCGTGGGATAACCAACGATAGTAAAAATAACATTGGCCTTTTTGGCCACTGCTTTAGGGGTTTCTGCCCACTCAGCACCTTTTTCTAATAATTCATTAGCCTTTTCCTTTGTTCTAGAATATACTACTAATGGATATCCAGCTTTTAATAAATGTCCTGCCATACTTTTCCCCATTACACCTGTTCCAATAAAACCTATTACGGTATTTTCTGGTACTAACAAAATACTCATCCTCCCTTACTAATTCTCTCCATTTTAGCATTTTTCTGTAGGTCATGCATTTTATACATAAATAAGACCGGAACGTTGAACGTCCGGCCTTAGTGCTCCATCTCCAAATTTATGCACATACTAAGATTGTCCTATATAATAATTATTAAACATGTTTATAACTCGGAAGAGAAATTTGTTAAATAAGCACGGCCTAATACTTCTTTATCATTAAATACTTCAATCGAAACAGCTTGATCTCTCTCTATCATATTTCGAAGATCCAGTATATGCAGGTCCTCTTTTAACGGAAGCGGGTCCATAAAAATATATTTCTCAGGATTCCCTTTTGATTCTATATAATCACCGTTACGAACTTGCTCCTCACCATAAATAATCTCCCTTTTACCAATAGCTCGAGCAAGTTTATCATCATGGATGGTTACCTTTACCTTATATAATTTTTGGCCATCTAATATTTCATTGTTGATTCTGAAACGGAATTGCAGCTCATTATTTTTTGTCAATAACGCATCTGCATAGCGGTTGACAATTAATTCATTTGAATAAAGTAAGCCGCATCCACTTAAATATCCAATACAAACGATTCCGATGATTAAGGTACCTATTATTCGAAAATTTTTGTTCATCGATAACACTCCCTTATACTCTTACCTTGGCCATAATAGAGTGGTAATAAACGTTAAGAAAGGTTAATTTTCGAAAAATCAAGCGTTTGAATTCCTTTTACCATTCACTATCAATAATCGTAAATCCATAGTCAATCCAATCCTCCCTTTTGGCTGATCTACTTTTTATTATACAAAATAATAAGAGGGAATTCTTGGAAAAACAATTAAAAAATGAGACAGTTTTTCTGTCTCATTTCAAGAATTAGATTAAAATGTATGTGCTAAATCCTTGGCTCTCGCAATCGCATTCTCTTTTATTTCCTGAGCCTTTTCCGGCATGGCGTTGTGCCCCTCGACAAATAACCCTTCAAGACTTGGTACACCAAAGAAACCCATCATAACGCCAATGTAGCGATGACCCATTTCCAATTGTGCTGCTGGACCTTCTGAATAGAAACCGCCACGTGCCTGGATGTGTAACGCCTTTTTATCTGGTAATAGTCCGACAGGTCCCTCTTCAGTATATTTGAATGTTTTTCCTGCAACCGCAACAGAATCGAGGTAAGCTTTCATAATAGGTGGAAAAGAGAAATTCCAAAGTGGGGTAACAAATACATATTTGTCGGCTGATACAAACTGATCACTAAGTTCATTCAACCTCCCAACCTTTGCTTTTTCATCAACGGATAGAGTCTCAAAACCTTGCCCGGAACGAAGCTTACCCCAGCCGCTGAAGACATCAGCATCAATATGCGGAATATTTTCTTTATAAAGATCTATATGGACTATTTCATCATTCTGGTTGACCTGTCTATATTCATCGATAAATGCTTTCCCTACTGCCATACTATAGGACTGTGTTTCGTCATGCGGGTGTGCTGTTATATACAAAACTTTTGCCATTTTCATTCACCTTTCATGTTGATTTTCAAGTCATTTTAGTATGAATCAAAATAGCAAATAATAATCAAAAAAGGAATTTGCCAATTTCGGTAAATTCCTTTTTAATCCTTACTTTATTCGGTTGTTTCAAGCGAGTAAGGATTGCGGCCAATATTAAGCCTCATTTCATCAGTCATTTGAAATGGTTCATTAACAAATGCCTCAGTAGCTGCCTGTCCTAGTGGTAAGCTTCCATCATAATGTAGCGGTTTTTGTTCCATCCAACATTCACCTCCATAAACACTTATGATTATCATATGTATTTTTAGGCCCATTTACTTATATATTCTTCTATTTCATTATACCTATATTGGCTGGTTAAAAATAGAAGAATCAAGTTCTTAATAACCACACATTATAACCTATTTTATCCATAAAAATTTTAATAATTTTAAAATTTATAAAAATTCCCGGCCAGAAAAGACGAAAATCGTAGACAACCTTGATAAATCGTTTGTCTTTTTAGGATATGTATTCAAAAAAGGATACTACCACTCACCATCTGATAAAGCTGTGGGGAAGTTAGTTCAATTACTGATACCTACATTAGTACTACGCCCTAAACAACCTACTTTCTTTCGGTCTCAATTCTTCGGCTTTCTGCCTCATTGACTTCTGTTTAGTACATAACGAGTAAATAAGTTCGTATAGCTTTTCTTCCATGGACAGACGGGCTTCGCATCAGTTCCACTGCCTTTTAGGTCAATGTCTGTCTTATCAACTACGTGATAAGTCGCTTGTCTTTGTGGCGTTTCTGACAAGTTTATTCACTACTATCCCCTGCTCTGACTTCTCACCTTCCATAGTCTATTTCTTGTCCATCACAGCTTTGAAAAAAGAGTTACCACCTACGGTGGAGATGATGAGATCTCCTTGGGTCACGTTCATCGCCTTTTCACTCGAAGCCAGTCCTCATAACTAATAAGATATAGAGTGGTATTGGACATCCCCATCCTTTGCAAGGTTAACCCATCTTACCAGCCAACATGGTTACAGCCACCTTTTCCGAGCTTTTCCTTCAAGTCCTCCGCACGAAATCTCACGATACTCGCACTACCTGTCAGCTATACATTTCCGCCACAACGGCATGTTAGGGACTTTCACCCATTAGAGCGATGCGCTGCCAAGCGCACAAAAGACCAACTAAAACACTAGTTGGTCTTTTCGTAAAGATATTTACTTTGTCGCATTATTAACGGCTTTAATAACTTGGTCTGTTGTTTGCATGTTTAATACTTCTTGTGCCAGTCTTTCCATATCGGATTTTTTCAAGTTCCGAATGAGTGAACGAGCCTTCAGGATAGAAGTTGCACTCATCGAAAATTCATCAAGGCCTAAACCAAGAAGGACTGGAATAGCAGTTTCATCACCAGCCATTTCACCGCACATGCCTGTCCATTTTCCTTCAGCGTGCGCTGCATCAATAACCATTTTTACTAATCTTAGGATGGATGGGCTGTATGGCTGATAAAGGTAGGATACACGCTGATTCATACGGTCAGCTGCCATAGTATACTGAATTAAATCATTTGTTCCAATGCTGAAGAAATCTACTTCTTTAGCGAATTGGTCTGCTAGGATGGCAGTAGATGGAATTTCTACCATGATCCCAAGTTCAATTTTTTCAGCTACAGTTTGACCTTCTGAAAGAAGCTTTGCTTTTTCTTCTTCAAGGATAGCTTTTGCAGAACGGAACTCATCTAACGTTGCAATCATAGGGAACATAATCTTTAAATTACCATAACTGCTGGCACGTAATAGTGCGCGAAGCTGTGTACGGAAAAGATCTTGTTCTTCCAAGCATAAACGAATTGCCCGGAAACCTAAGAATGGGTTCATCTCTTTTGGCAGGTCTAAATATGGTAATTCTTTATCCCCACCGATATCCAATGTACGAACAACTACTGGCTTACCAGCCATTCCTTCTAGTACAGCTTTATAGGACTCGAACTGTTCTTCTTCAGTGGGAAGCTGGTCACGACCCATATAAAGAAATTCTGTGCGATATAAGCCAACACCTTCGCCGCCATTTTCAATAACACCTTTTAAATCGGTAGGTGTACCAATATTCGCAGCCAATTCAGCATGGTGACCATCTGCAGAGATTGTTGGTTCATTCACAAGCTTTGCCCATTCGGCTTTTTGAGCTTCATATTCTCCATGGATTTTACGATATTGTTCTACTAATTCAGGGGTTGGATTAATATGTACTTCCCCTTTTAGTCCATCAACAATAACAAGGTCACCATTATTAATTTCCTCTGTCGCAGTTTTTGTTCCTACTACAGCGGGAATTTCCATGGAACGAGCCATTATAGCTGAATGTGATGTGCGTCCGCCAATATTCGTCGTAAATCCTTTAACAAAATTACGGTTTAATTGAGCTGTGTCAGAAGGAGTTAAATCCTCTGCAACAATAATAGTTTCTTCAGCAATCATACTTGGGTTAACTAGCTGAACGCCTAACAAGTGGGCTAATACACGCTTTGTTACATCACGAATATCTGCTGCCCGTTCTTTCATATATTCATTATCCATTTGTTCGAACATCATCACGAACATATCGGCCGTTTCTTTCAAAGCAAATTCTGCATTTACTTTGTCTGATTGGATTTTATCTTCAATTGGTGCATTTAACTCTGGATCGCCTAGAACAAGAAGGTGTGCTTCAAAAATCGCTGCTTTATCTGCGCCAAGGTCTACTTGTGCTTTGTCACGAATTGCTTCCAGTTCAGATTTTGATACTTCCATTGCCTTTCGGAATCGTTCAACCTCAAGCTTAACATCTTCAACCGATTTTTTTTCAAACGATAAATCCGGTTCAACAAGACGGTATGCCTTCGCGATGGCAATACCGTTTGATGCAGCAATACCCTTTAAAAAAGCCATTATTCTGCCAATCCTTCTTTTTTCATTGTATCTTCTAATGCTTGTAATGCATCGTTAGCATCGTTGCCTTCAGCAGAAATTTTGATTTCTGCGCCTTGGCCTACACCTAAAGACATAACACCCATAATAGATTTTAGGTTAACGGTTTTACCTTTATATTCTAAATTAATTTCAGAATCAAATCTGCTAGCTGTTTGTACTAATAAAGTCGCTGGTCGCGCGTGGATTCCTGTTTCTGCAACTACTTTAAATTGTTTTTCTGCCATGCTAATCAAACTCCTTTTAATAAATAGTAAGAATAAAACTTGCCTAATTAAAAATAAACATTTCTAGTCGTTTAGTCAACTAGGAAGCTAAACGATTAGTAAATATAATTAGTTCATTTCGCTTATTTTTCCAAATATAAAAACAATCATACAGTTTTTTTCTTTGGCTAAGCAGTTATTACATACATGCTAGAATAACATCTACGACAATATCAGACAACTACTAATGGTTAGGATTTTGAAATGTTCACAAAAATGTCAAAAACATTCGGATTCTGTCAAAAACTATCGCTTAATTCCCAAAAATATACTATGAAAAGAAAAGGCGTCTAAAGCAGGACAGCTGATACTATGGACGCTTAATTTCTAAATATCATCACCATCTACAGGGAGTTCTGCCGCTTTTAAAGCCTCTTCAAGTGCTAATGAATAGCTGTTTTTATCCTGCTCTGTCCAATTAAACCTCTTTTCCATATAATCGATCACTTGTTTTTTCCACTTCTTTACCGAATCAATATTAAATAAAATGGCCCCGGTCCGCCGATAAAAAAAATCAACGGGAGTAACAGCCATTTCCTCCTCTATTCCATAAATGAGCGAAGCAAATAAAGTGCGAGGCATTCTATATAGTTTATAATCCTCTAGATTTTTCTCCAACAAATTAAAAACAGTTTCAACGTTCGATCCATACAATCTTGTTAATTGCTCTGCTTCTTCGATTGAAAGTCCGGCTTTTAATCCTTTTGACATATTTTCGCCTACATAGTGCTCAAAGTTTTTTGATCCGCCAACATCTCCACCGGAAATCGGCAAAACTTTAGTCAGGCAGCCTGGATATTTTATTCCCTCTTCAGCGTTGAATTGTTCTACTAATAAATCAACAACTGTTTCGGCCATTTTTCGGTAACCTGTTAGTTTTCCTCCTGCAATAGTGATTAAGCTCGAATCAGACTTCCATATTTCATCTTTCCTTGAAATATCGGAGGGATTTTTCCCTTCCTCATGAATCAACGGGCGGACCCCAGCCCAGCTCGACTCAATATCCTCATCGTTAATTTGCACATCAGGGAACATGTAATGAATCGCGTTTATAATATAGCGGCGGTCATTAACTGTTATTTTAGGGTGAACAATATCTCGATCATAAAAGGTATCAGTAGTTCCCACATACGTTTTACCATCGCGTGGAATTGCAAACATCATCCGGCCGTCAGGTGTGTCAAAATATACTGCCTGTTTTAAAGGGAATCGAGATTGATCAAAAACCAGATGAACCCCTTTTGAGAGCTGCAGTGATTTTCCATCTTTTGATTGGTCCAAAAGCCGTAAACCATCCACCCATGGACCAGCAGCATTCACCACTTTTTTGGCATTAATGTTGAAAATTTCACCACTTATTTGATCCTCTCCCATAACCCCGGCAATTTTATTATTTTTATATACAAGCTCAATTATTTTAGTATAGTTACAAGCTATTGTCCCCTTTTCAAATGCCGCTTTTAGTACCTCTATTGTTAAGCGGGCGTCATCCGTGCGATATTCAACATAATAACCACCGCCTTTTAAGTCAGATTTTTTAATAAGCGGTTCCTTTAAAATGGTTTCTGCAGTTGTTAGCATAATCCGCCGCTCTGTTTTTCTTACCTTTGCTAAGAAATCATATATACGTAAGCCAAGCGAGGTTGTGAACTTCCCAAAGGTTCCGCCCTTATAAATTGGAAGAAGCATCCATTCTGGTGTTGTCACATGAGGTCCATTTTCATAAACAATCGCTCGTTCCTTTCCTACTTCGGCAACCATTTTGAACTCCAGTTGTTTTAAATAGCGCAAACCACCATGAACTAACTTCGTTGATCTGCTCGAAGTTCCGGCAGCAAAATCCTGCATCTCTACAAGCGCTGTCTTCATACCTCTTGAGGCAGCATCCAATGCTATGCCCGCACCTGTTATTCCCCCTCCGATAACTAAAACATCGTACTGTTGGCTTCCAAGTTTATGTTGTATTTCCCTACGATCCAATCCAGAAAATTTCATGATCCCTCACTCCCGCTGTTATCCTATTAAAATTTCTTGGGAATAATTAATAAAATAAGAAAAGACCACAAAACATTCCCCCTTACTAAAAGATGCTTTTGTGGTCCTTATTGATATTCTATTTAAAAGTCATTGCTGCGTTTACCGCCTTTTTCCAGCCATTATATAAGGTATTTCTGTTTTCATTTGGCATTTGTGGAGTGAATTTTCTATCAATCGCCCACTGTTTCGCTATTTCTTCTTTACTGCCCCAGAAACCAACTGCAAGTCCGGCTAAGTAGGCAGCACCAAGTGCGGTGGTCTCATTCACGATTGGTCTATCGACAGGTACATTTAGAATATCACTTTGGAACATCATTAAAAAATTATTTCTGACCGCCCCGCCATCGACCCGAAGTGTTGTTAATTCAATACCGGAATCTGCCTCCATAGCGGATAAGACGTCCTTTGTTTGATAGGCAAGTGACTCGAGTGTAGCCCGGACAAAGTGTTCTTTCGAGGTACCACGGGTTAACCCAAATACCGCACCTCTTACATCACTATCCCAATATGGTGTTCCAAGCCCTACAATGCAGGTACAACGTAAACCCCATCAGTGGATGCGACTGTTTCAGCGTATCTTTCGCTTTCTTTTGCTTCTTTAATCATTCTTAATCCGTCACGAAGCCATTGGATTGCTGAACCAGCAACAAATATACTGCCTTCAAGTGCATATTCCACCTTCCCATTAATCCCCCAAGCAATGGTGGTTAACAGGCCATGTTCCGAGCGGACCGCCTTTTCACCTGTATTCATTAACATAAAACAGCCTGTGCCATACGTATTTTTCGCCATTCCCTTTTCGAAACATGCCTGACCAAAAAGGGCCGCCTGCTGGTCTCCTGCCACCCCTGCAATCGGCACCTCTTTACCAAAAAAGTGACTATCTACGGTAGTGGCATAAATTTCAGACGAGGGCCTTACATCAGGGAGCATCGATTTAGGAATATCTAAAATCATTAATAATTCATCATCCCACTTGAGTTCAAAAATATTAAACATCAATGTACGTGATGCATTTGAATAATCGGTTACATGTGCCCTTCCCCCAGAAAGCTTCCAGATGAGCCATGTATCAATCGTTCCAAATAACAATTTTCCCTGTTTAGCCTTCTCACGTGCCCCCTGAACATGATCTAGAATCCATTTAACCTTAGTGCCGGAAAAGTAGGCATCAATGAGTAAACCTGTTTTTTGCCGGAATAAATCATTATATCCCTTTGCTTTTAATTCTTCACAAATATCAATTGTTTGCCTTGACTGCCAAACAATTGCATGATAGACAGGTTCACCTGTTTCTTTATCCCAAACTACGGTAGTTTCCCGCTGATTTGTTATCCCAATTCCTGCGATTTGTTCTGGCTTTACTCCTGATTCTGATAAAACCACAGCTATAACGGACAAAATTGATCCCCATATTTCGTTAGATTGTGTTCCACCCAGCCAGGTTTAGGAAAAAGTTATGTGAATTCCTTTTGAGCTATATGTACAATCTCTCCACGTTGATTAAATAAAATGGCCCGTGAACTTGTTGTTCCCTGATCTAATGACAAGAAATATTCTTCCACTGGCATTCTCCTCTCTTTTTTTAATAAATTGTCTCTATTTAGAAATCATTAACTTCTTGGTTCTTTAAGGTATTGATAAAGGACATCCCCGCCCCTCTGACCAATTCCACGGAAATGTTTAAAATCCTTTCTCTTCACTATTACCTTTCTAAAATCCATAAAATCTTCATTATTTACAAAATACTCAGAAAGTTCCCCTGTCATAAGTTTATCTAATATTTCTGTAACCAATTCTTCTTTCATTAAAACGCACCACCTTTTACATTTATATTTTAATGGAAATAAGTCCTAATCTCCACTGGGATTTTGTAAGCGTTCGCTATTCTTTTTCTGAAATCCCCTTCATATACTTTAATATTCCAAAAGAATTAACATAATTGTCAAATAAAAGCCTTTACGAATTGTAAAAGATAGTGCAAACTGTTATATAAACACTTTATTAATAGTTTTTGAGGATAAAGGAGAGAGACTAATGAGAAAAGCAGAAGTAGGTAATATCATTGAATTTCGCGGTGGCCTGCAAGGTATAGTTGAAAAGGTAAATGAAAACTCTGTTATAGTCGACCTAACAATTATGGATAATTACCGTGATCTTGAATTGGATCAGCGGACAGTTGTAAATCATAAAAACTATAAAGTGGTAAAAGAAAGCGCTTATTAAGTGATAGATTGGTAGAAATGGCAGTAATTTACTGCCATTTCTATTTTTAATTAGAGATATCTCGCCAAAAGGCGAGATTTTTTATGTTTATTTTCCTTGGTCAGTTTCTTTAGAGATCTGCTTTAAAGACTTGACTTTACCATGAGGATTCTGATCCTGTTTACGAACTGTCCATTCCCTTTCATGCTGACTTTGAGATTTACTCAACTTGCTCACTCCTTTCCTCCTTATTTTTTTCATTTGAGTATGTTCTTATCACTAGAAATAAACAAAATGTTTAAAGAAATCATTTCCTTTTGAAAAACATATTTGTTAAAATAAATTTTATCGATTTAGAAAAGGAGCTACTTAGGATGGGAAAATGCTTCCTAGATCTACGACTTATTCTTGGTTTCATCATTGCACACGCACTTATATATTTTTCATTCCATGATAAAACAATATTTTGGTATATTTTTTCTGGATCAATCCTTATTCTCATAGCTTATGCCATGTTCCAAGGAGAAGTGGATGACGAGGCTTCATTTGCCAAATATATATTTTATGGAGCTTTATCAGGTTTCTTGTTATATTTTATTTTTTGGTTTGGATTTAAGGGAATTCAACTATTGGACCTTCCTTTTGAAAAAAACATTAATCACTTGTACCGCTGGTATGCCCCCCACGCTTTTTGGCATTATATTGCCCTTATATTGGTTGCCGCACCAGGGGAAGAACTTTTCTGGCGCGGATTTATACAAAAAAGCCTTTTAAAATATTTCAAACCAATTTGGAGCATTCTACTCGGTGCAGTTCTTTACGCATCTGTTCATATTTATTCAGGTTCTTTCTTGTTAGTTTTTGCTGCCTTTGTCTCAGGGTTTGCTTGGGGAGGACTATATTATTGGAAAAGAAGCATGCCGCTTGTTATTGTTTCACATCTCATTTTTGATATTATGATTTTTATGATTGTGCCGTTTACGTAAGAACAGCTGTCAGTTGACAGCTGTTTATTTTTTTAAATCGGAATTAAGAGGTTTCATCCACAGCAATATAAAAAAGGTCATGCAGATATACCCGAACAAGGGGTATAAATAGGATAATAGCGTACCATAGTTCACAAGACTTACGAGATAGGACACCAAAAAAATAGCTGTTACAGACATAATGGTAGGAATCGATAAATATTGCTTCATTTGACGGTCAAGCCCGAAGACATTGCCAATCACCGATGTGAAAATTTCACCATAAATGACAAGAACAAAAATCCAATACAGAAACGGTGCAAGGTTTTTCATAACAATCGCCATTGGAATATTGTACTGCTCTAAATTGGGCAGCATGATTAAGGTGAAATGACTCGCTGTTAATATTAATGTTAAGGCAGCACCTCCGAGAATTCCACCCCATTTAATCGTCCAATCATCTTTTACCTCGGTCGCAATGGGTACTAAAACCGCCTGGGCTAAACCTAGATTCAATGCAACATAAGAAAAAGGAGCTACTACACTTTTCCAGCCATCCTCAGCATGGGGTATAAATAATAATTGATCCATAAAATTCGGCATCTGTACCGAGAAAATCATAAGGATTACACTAAAACTAATCATTAATGGAACTACAAATGTATTCACAGCAAAAAGCCCTTTTGTCCCCACTAACATCACAAGAATCGAAAGAATGATGGTCAAAAAAACACCAATGTTTTTCGATAGACCAAGTTGTTCTTTAAACACTGCCCCAGCACCAGAAAGCATCACAGCGCTAACGCCAAGAAGCATAAATAGCATAAAGACATTGATAATTCGGCTTGGCCATTTACCGAATAAATAAGCATTAAACTCTTGGTACGATTTTGCATCTATATAGGCGGCCATCCTCATAAGTTTTGAACCCAATATGATAAAGAGATAACCGCTCATTATTATACTGATTAAACCGAAGAAACCGAATCGTGAGAAAAACTCAACAATTTCTTTTCCTGTTGCAAATCCGGCCCCTACTACAGTTCCCACATAAACTGCAGCAATTTGAAATGCATGAGTCCACCTCTTCTTCACCTCATCTCCCCCTTATCATCAATATATGTGAGAAGGGACAAACAAAGACGAGCTTTTTCGTATTTACGAAATAGATTTACGTTTAGACACGTCTAGCTCCAGCGCCTAGGGGCTCGGGGTCATGAGCTTATCCAGTTGCGGCTCCTTGGGACTCGAGTCAAGCCCCCCCTGAAGAAGGCAAAAGCGCCTTCTTGCAGGGTGCGTCTTATGCCTTCGTCCCAGGACAGTCGCCTCCACATTTAGGTCAATACGTCAAGAAGGCTAAAGAGCAGCCTTCTCGCCGTATCGACTTATGCCTGGCTACAGAAAGCTACCGCTTTATGTACGCATTAAGGGAGACTAATCGCTGGCTTCGCTTTACTTGCCAGTCGATAAATCTCCCTATATCGCCCCTGATCAAGGCGCTTCCGCTTTTGTATTTGGAAATGATTTCTTTAAACAAACTACTTGAAAGTCAAAAAAGGTCAGAGTATACTATGGTCATAAGGTCAAAGATAGTCAAAGTCAAATTAATGATAAAAATAGGAGGTAATTTGCTTATGCTTTGTCAACAATGCCAGCAAAATCAGGCCAATGTACAATTAAGTTTGAATATTAATGGACAACGTAAGGAAATGAAACTCTGCCACGAATGCTACGCAAAAGAAAAGCAATCTCTAGGTGCAGGATTTGGTTCAAACATGAATTCATTTCCTAACTTTCCATTTGATAACTTTTTTATCGCAAAAGGATTCCCACACGCTGAAGAGACGATGGATCATTCCCATAACGGTTTTATTGATCAGTTTGGACGAAACCTTAGTACAATGGCAAAGGCAGGTTTAATTGACCCTGTCATTGGTCGTGATCAAGAAATTAAACGTATAATTGAGATTTTAAATAGAAGAAATAAAAATAATCCAGTCTTAATTGGTGAGCCTGGTGTCGGAAAAACGGCGATTGCTGAAGGTCTAGCGTTGAAAATAGCCCGTGGAGATGTTCCCGGCAAATTACGCAATAAAGAGGTTTACTTATTAGATGTTGCCTCACTTGTTGCAAATACCGGTATCCGTGGTCAATTTGAAGAAAGAATGAAACAGTTAATTTCCGAATTACAGGAACGAAAAAATATTATTCTCTTTATTGATGAGGTTCACTTACTTGTTGGCGCCGGATCCGCTGAAGGTTCAATGGATGCAGGGAATATTTTAAAACCAGCCCTTGCCAGAGGCGAGTTACAGGTTGTCGGTGCTACAACTTTAAAAGAGTACCGTCAAATTGAAAAGGACTCTGCCCTAGAACGCCGGTTCCAGCCGGTTCATGTTCTTGAGCCGACTCCAGAAGCAGCAATTGAAATTTTAAAAGGTCTACAAAAGAAATATGAAGACTATCACGAGGTCACTTATTCTGAAGAAGCTCTTCACGCTTGTGTACATTTGTCACAACGCTATATTCAAGACCGCTTCTTACCTGATAAGGCCATTGATCTGCTTGACGAAGCTGGTTCTAAATTAAATCTAACATCGGATTACAAAAACACTGAACAAGTTGAAAAACGATTAAAAGAGATTGCTCTTGAAAAAGAAGAAGCACTTAAAAATGAACATTATGAAAAAGCAGCTCTACTCCGAGATGAGGAAACAAAACTTGAAAAAGCAGTAAATGCCGACTCAACTGGAACTAGACCTGTTGTTACAGTTTCTGATATTCAAAAAATCATTGAAGAAAAAACAAAAATTCCAGTCGGTAAACTCCAGCAAGACGAACAGCTGAAGATGCGTGAATTAGAAGCTAACCTTAATAAAAAGGTAATCGGTCAAGATAAAGCTGTGAAAAAAGTAGCTAAAGCAATTAGACGCAGCCGTGCAGGCTTAAAATCAAAGCAACGTCCGATTGGTTCCTTCCTATTCGTAGGTCCTACTGGGGTAGGTAAAACCGAGCTGACAAAAACGCTGGCCGAAGAATTATTTGGCAGCAAGGATTCGATGATTCGTCTCGATATGAGCGAGTATATGGAAAAACACAGTGTCTCTAAATTAATTGGTTCTCCTCCAGGCTATGTCGGCCACGATGAGGCAGGACAATTAACGGAGAAAGTCCGCAGGAATCCATATAGCATTATTTTGTTAGATGAAATTGAAAAAGCACATCCAGATGTTCAGCATATGTTCCTGCAAATTCTTGAAGACGGCCGTCTTACCGACAGTCAAGGTAGAGTGGTAAGCTTTAAAGATACCGTTATTATTATGACAAGTAACGCAGGCGTAGGTCATAAAACTATCCACGTAGGTTTTGGAGCTAGCGATGCAATTGAAGAGGCAAGCATCCTAGACTCCCTTGGCAGCTTCTTTAAGCCGGAATTCCTAAACCGTTTCGACAGCATTATTGAGTTTAATACTCTTGATAAGGAACATATCTTGTCAATTGTCGATTTAATGGTCCACGAATTACAGGAAACATTAAAGGAACAGAACATTGAATTAAGCATTAAGAAAGAGGCTAAAGAGAAATTAGCTGAACTCGGATATCATCCAGCGTTTGGTGCACGTCCGCTCCGCAGGGTCATCCAAGAACAGCTTGAAGATAAAATTGCAGACTTTATCTTAGAAGATCCTGATGCTAATAAATTAGTAACTATTCTAGATAATGGACAACTAAGGGTTGTTTCTGAAGCTGTTTCAGTTAACTAATACTAAAAAGCGAAGCCACTCCCGGCTTCGCTTTTTAGTTATAATTTTTGATCCTCTACTGAAGTTAACCATTCCTCGATGAATCCAACAACGGACTCAACACATCCATCTTCAAACGGCGAGATTAGGTTGGCTGCCTCAACAAGTTTTGTGAAAGATAGACTGCCGCCAAGATTACAAAGCTTTACATAATCTGCCCATGCCTCTTCCCTGTTTTCTATTGACCGCTTCCAGAATTGGAAGGCACAAATTTGTGCAAGCGTATAGTCAATATAATAAAATGGTGAATTATAAATATGACCTTGTCGCTGCCAAAAGCCGCCGTTTTCAAGATAGACATTTCCATCATAATCTTTATGCGGTAAATACTTCTTCTCAATTTCCCGCCATTGACGTTTCCGTTCCGCAGGAGTGGCAGCAGGATTTTCATAGACCCAGTGTTGGAACTCATCTACAGAAACCCCGTAAGGAAGGAATAACAAGGCCCCGCTGAGATGCGTAAACTTATATTTGTCGGTATCTTCATTAAAAAATAATTCCATCCATGGCCATGTAAAAAATTCCATACTCATCGAATGTATTTCAGCTGATTCATAGGTTGGCCAGTAGTATTCTGGTATCTCAAAATGACGGCTTGAGTATACCTGGAATGCATGGCCTGCTTCATGTGTTAAGACATCAATGTCACCGGATGTTCCGTTAAAATTTGAAAATATAAAAGGAGCCTTATAATTCTCAATAAATGTACAATAGCCACCTCCCGCTTTTCCTTTCTTGGCAACTAGGTCCATTAAATTATTTTCCTGCATATAGCTAAAGAAAACCCCTGTTTCTTTAGAAAGGTCTTCGTACATTTTTTGTCCATTTTCAATAATCCATTTCGGATCACCCTTTGGAACAGCATTTCCTGATTGAAAATTAAAACCCTCATCATAATATTTTAATTGGTCGACACCTATTCTTGCTTGTTGCCGTTCCTTTAATTTAGTAGCTATCGGTACAATAAAATCCTTCACCTGATTCCGAAAGTTTGCCACCATTTTTGCATCATAATCGGTTCTCATCATACGATAATAAGCAAGCTCTACAAAGTTTTTAAACCCTAATCTTTGGGAAATCTCTGTCCTTACTTTGACCAAATCATCATAAATTCGGTCTAGATGTTCTTCATGTTCCGCAAAAAATCCAAATTTCGCTTCACTTGCTTTTTTTCGCATGTCACGATCCTTAGATTCAGTGAATGGGTCTATTTGGGCAAGTGTTCTTTCCTCACCTTCAAAATGAATCTTAGCTGAGGCGAGCAATTTTGTATATTCAGTGGACAAACGGTTTTCCTTTTGTAGTAATGAAACAATTTCAGGTTTAAACGTTTTTAATTGTCCTTCAGCTAGGGCAAAAAGTTGGGTTCCCCACTTTTTTTCTAACTCGGGACGAAACTTCGAGTCAACCAATGCACGGTAGTACTTTGTCACTAAACCCTCCACTTCTGGCTGAATTTCGTCCATATAATCTTGTTCTTCTTTATAAAATTTATCATTTGTGTCAATAGAGTGGCGGATATAACAAAGATTAAACATTGTGCCTAAATCATTTCTCAACTGATTAATTTCTTCCATAAACCGGCTTTGTGCCTCGACTGTATCTGCATGTTTAAAGCCTTCCAATACCTTATCAAACTTGGCCCTAACTTCGTCTAAATTTGGTCTTATATATGTATAACTTTCAAAGCTCATTTCATAAACCCCTTTCCGGTTGTTTCAATTCTTTCCATTCGACACTATTAATAATATTCCTCCAATAAAAAAATACGACCAATGGCCGTATTAAAACTTTCCTGCCGGAATTCCTACCTTTTTCAGTAGCTCTATAGCAGTTGTTTTCTCAGATTCAGAAAGTCTTGACATAAGTGTATCAATTTGTTTTGCATGTTCGGGAAAAATCTCTTCAATAAATGCTTTTCCTTGCTCTGTGATTTGAGCATATGTTACCCTACGGTCATTTGGACAGGCAATTCTTCTTAGAAGTTCTTTTTGTTCGAGTTTGTCGACTACATAGGTTATACTGCCACTAGCAAGAAGTATTTTTCCGCCAATTTGCTGCATTGGCTGATCACCTTTATGATAAAGAAGCTCTAACACCGCAAATTCGGTTGGATTCAAACCATTTGCCTGAATAGCTTTATTTACATGTTCATTAATCGCTTTATATGCTCTAGAGAGGACTATAAATAATTTTAATGACTTTTCAACTGATTCGTTTTCCATAAGAAACTCATCCTTTTAAGTTTTGATAAGATTGGGTAAGAGTTCATCCAATAAATTATCTTGATTTCAAAATTAATTATAAAAAATTTTTTAGCCTATGTCAAACTCTCCCCTGTATCATCTTTTCTAAATATTATTAATTTTTAATTTCGAAAATAGAAATAATTGTTTTTTATTTTAGTAAATAAGTAGTAAGATAGGGAAAACAATACAAATAAAGAAGGGATTATATGAGTCAACCAGCTGCTTTATCTGCAAAGGATTCAAAAGCCTCGGAATCAACCATGTTCAAAATTTTGTTTATTATCGGCCTCTGCCATCTATTGAATGATGCCATTCAAGCAGTTGTACCGGCAATGTTCCCCATATTAGAAAAGTCAATGGGATTAAGTTTTACCCAGTTAGGAATCATAGCCTTTTCTTTAAATATGGTTTCGTCAGTTATGCAGCCAGTCGTCGGTTTTTATACAGACAAAAAACCCATGCCCTTTGCTCTGCCAATCGGTCTATCTTTTACTTTATTCGGTATCCTTGGATTAGGATTTGCGGGGAATTTTGGACTTATTGTCCTGTCCGTCATTTTCATAGGACTTGGCTCAGCCGTGTTCCATCCTGAAGGTTCCCGGGTCGCTTATATGGCTGCAGGAAGCAGACGAGGGCTCGCACAATCTATTTATCAAGTTGGGGGTAATACTGGTCAGGCATTGGCACCGGTGATTACAGCACTAGTATTGGTTCCCCTCGGGCAAATTGGCGCATCTTGGTTTACCATAGTGGCTGCAATTGCGGTGATCTTACTCATTTATATCGCAAACTGGTATCAACAAAGATTGCTAAATGCTCCGCGAGTAAAGAAAAAGGATTTAAATAAAGAAAAAGGCCAGGGCTTGTCACGAGAAGTTAAAATCACATTGGCATTAATTTTGTTGTTAATCTTTGCAAGAACTTGGTATACTTCCGGAATTACAAACTTCTATACCTTCTTTGCTATCAAAGAGTATGCTTTATCCATTAAGGAATCTCAAGTATTTTTATTTGCATTCTTAGTAGCAGGTGCGATTGGGACTTTTTTTGGCGGTCCGCTTTCGGATCGTTTCGGAAAGAAAAACATCATTTCCTTTTCCATGTTAGCGACTGTTCCTTTTTCGATTCTGATTCCGCATGTACCGCCAACATTAGCCTTTTTCTTCCTTATTCTTACAGGGTTTATCCTAATGACAAGTTTTTCGGTTACGGTTGTGTATGCCCAGGAGTTAGTTCCAGGCAAGATTGGTACGATGTCCGGTTTAACTGTGGGTCTAGCGTTTGGAATGGGAGCCATAGGCTCAGTAGGACTTGGATCGATTGCTGACTGGGTTGGATTGCAGTCCATGATCACTTGGTTGGGCGTCCTTCCATTATTGGGGTTAATCGCCTTCCTGCTTCCAAGTGATCAAAAGGTTTGGGAATGGAATCAACGAGGATGATGTCATGGGGTTCCATTCCCCAAAAATAGAAAAGGATGGCACTGCCCATCCTTTTCTTAAATCTCTTTGATCTTCTGTAATAATTCAGCCTTTTCCACATCGGAAAGCATTCTTTCAGCCATTGGAAATAATACATTTTCTTCCTTGTTAAAGTGATCAGTTAAGATAAAGTATGCATTTTGAACTAATTCAGCTAGTTTCTTCTTTTCATCAGTTGTCGATTCCCCAACTTCTGCTTTATCAAGGAAGGCACCAATATTAGATTTTGCCTGATCATGTTCATACTCCATTACAGCTATTGGCCCAGAAGTAGTACCTATATAAGCTCCCATCATGGGAAATAGAACACCCTCTTCTCTTTCAGACAGTGGATCCAATTCACCCTTAAACTCTTTGACCTTTATGATTAATTCATGAAAATTTCCTTCTACTTCAATTCCTTGATCAATTTTTTGTGTTAAACTATACAATCCATCCATTCTCTCTCTCAATGGAGGATGTTCACTTTTTAAACGGGCAATACCTTGGCTTAACTCTCCCTGGACCGGACCGCCAAAACCACTCATGCAGCTGCTCATTTCCATCACCTCTATATTGTATTTGTGAGTTCAGTATATTAACAACTGATTGAGAATGTAGTGATACAGGTCACTTTTACAAAACATTTATTTACAGTAAGGTGTAATTGTGATAATTTAGTGAAAAAGTTATAATTTTTTGAAAAGTTTTAACAAATATCACACAAATATGGGGGTATGGTTTCATATAATATAGATATACCTATAAGGGAGGGTAATATAGATGAAAACTCCAAATTATCATGATTTTTATGAAAAGGCATTAATTCCAATCGGTATAAATGACCTCCAATCTTTACAAAAGTCCGATGCCTATTGTTCTGTCAAACCTTTTACCCATTGGCTGATTGCTGTGGAAGGAGTACAGCTGCCACAACCCCAAATTTATTATCATTGGAAAGTGAGTATCTATCCAGCAACAGACGAAGGTGATTTTAATTGGAAGGCTCCTTATTACTGTTCACCCAATATGGAATTAATTGATTATGCAAATACATTGGCCTCCTCATTAGTTCAATCAAGTAAAAAGGATGAACTTTCCTCCGCTGCTTTATTAGAGAAAATAAGTTAAATCCACTTCATAGTAACCCTCTGCTTTACCTTCTTTTTGCTCCCATTTGTGAAAAAACTTACATATCGTTTCAAAAGTGTAAACACCCTTAACTTGCATTGGCAATCAGTATTTTATTTCTTACTACTCCATAGTAACCGATTTTTCATTATTTGGGATTTTACATTATACTAACGTCCCCTTCATACAAGTATTTCCCCTCTTATTTTATCCGGTACTCAGCCAGATGTTTTTTTATGGATGTTTTACTGTCTTACCTTTCATTACGTTTGTTAATTCCTTGTAAAGGATTCTACCATAGCATTCTATACTCACCTTCTAATGAATAACTTTAACTGTAAATAACTCTTTAGGAGGCATTAATCTATGGCAAGTTTAAAGGATAAGTTTACTATTGATGACACTAAAGAACTCAACGCCAGGATAAATCGTGTTCTGTACCAAGTTACACATGCAAATACAACAACAACAGTCGGTGTTTCTGAACTACAATTAATTGGCGTTATTGACCACTTGTGCAAAGTCTCAAGTATGCTTTGTGACATGCTTGAGCAACAGTTGGATGGTCATATAGAAACCTTTGATCCTTATAGTTTTATAGACCGAGGATTAAGGACTGTTGAAAACGGGGTAAGCAATTTCATAAAGATTAAAAGAATTGATGTCGATTAATCTACCTAGGGAGCTTAAAAAGAATCTTCTTATTTCACAAAGAATTGTCAAAGTGCTTGAAGAATGATGAGGACAGATTGGTCAGGAACTACGTCAAAGTTGACCGCATGAACCGTTTATGAGGACAAAAAGAACTTGATACAAGCCTTAGTTGTCCTCATGGACCTTTCATGAGGACAAAAAGAACTTAATACAAGCCTTAGTTGTCCCCATGTGGTACTACGTCAAGAAAACGGACAAAATAAATTGAGACTTTTTTATTTAAAACCCCTATCGCGCTTCGCTTGCTGACCTGTTAGACTAGTGAGCCTTTTCCAAAGGCTCACTAGTCTAACAGGAAA